>PSMU01000009.1:0-6165 GCA_040290255.1 Candidatus Australarchaeum erebusense
GCCCATGGAGAAGGAACCCCATGCCCCTATTTCCCTCCTTAGGCCCACCTCGCCCCCCTGGCCCTGTTTCAACCCTCATCCTCGTCGCCGGCCTAGGGGGGGCCGCTTTAAGGCTTCTCCCGCGGGCCGGATCTTCTTTCAGGAGAGGGAGATAACACACCTGCAGGGCGAGGAGCTCAGGAGGCTGAGGAGGCAGCTGCAGATCGTCTTTCAGGACCCGACGGCCTCGCTGAACCCCAGGATGACCATCGGCGCCGCCATCATGGAGCCGCTCGTGGACCATGGGCTCGCGGGGCCCGAGCAGGCCAGGGCGGAGGCGCTCCATCTTCTCGAAAGGGTGGGGCTCACGCCGCCGGGCGAATTCTTCTCCAAGTACCCCCATCAGCTGAGCGGGGGCCAAAGGCAGCGCGCGAGCATCGCCAGGAGCGTGGCGCTCAGGCCCCGCTTTCTCGTTGCTGATGAGCCCGTTTCTATGGTGGACGTCTCCCTGAGGCTCTCCATCATAAGGCTGCTGCTGGACCTGAAGCGCGAGCTGGGCATGGCGATGCTCTTCATCACGCACGACATAGCCGTGGCTTCGCTCGTGGCCGATCGAATAGCGGTCATGTATGCCGGCAGGCTGATGGAGATGGGACCGGCAAGGGCCCTGCTCGGCCGGCCCCTGCACCCCTACACATGGGCGCTGCTGGAGGCCGTACCGCTTCCCAACCGCGCGCAGCAGGCCCAGCTTTACGTCAGGGAAGAGCCTCCCGACCTCGCAAACCCCCCTCTAGGCTGCCGCTTTCATCCGCGCTGCCCCTTTGCGGCGGCGCGCTGCCGGGCGGAGGTGCCCCCTGCCTTCGGAGCCGAGCCGCAGCGGTTGAGCTGGTGCCATTTTGCGGAGCAGCTTAGGGCGCTGGCGCCCTTGGCGCGCCGAGGCAGCGATAGCTATTAATCGCCCGTCCAGGAAGCCGGCCGGTGAGGATCTGCTCGCTATCGCCCTTCGCCACCGAAGTTCTCCTTTCACTGGGCGCAGGGAGCTCCCTAGTGGGCGTCTCTTGGGACTGCCTCCATATGCCCGAGGTGGCCGGCCTGCCCGTGGTGGCCAGATGGAGGTTAGGCCCCGAGAGCCTAGGGGAGTTCGATGAGGCGCACGAGCAGCGCGCGCCCCTCTACTCGCTCGATGAGGAGGCGCTATTGGCCTGCTCGCCCACGCTCATCATCACGCAGGACATCTGCCCCATCTGCCACCCCTCCTCGGACGCCGTCTTCAGGAACCTGAGGGCCAAGGGCCTGGCCCCCAAGGTCTTCCCGCTTGAGATAAGAAGCCTGAGGGAGGGGCTGGAGGGGACCCTGCAGATAGGAAGGCTGGTGGGTAAGCTGGGCGAGGCGCAGGCGCTGGTCAGAAGGCTCAGGGCCCGGTCCGAGGAGCTGCTTTCCCGCACGCTAGGCCTCTCGGTAAGGCCTAAGGTGCTGAGCCTGGAATGGCCCGAGCCCCCTCATGTCTCGGGCTTCTGGGTGCCCGAGGCGATCTATCTGGCGGGGGGCACGGATGGCCTTGGCCTGCCCGGCAGGCCTCACTTCAAGCTCAAGGAGGGGGAGGCGGAGGCCTACGCCCCCGACGTAATCCTACTCGCGTCTAGGTTCCTGGACCTAGAGACCCTGCTACACGTGGCCCAGGGCCCCCTGCTTCGCGCGCTGCGCACCAAGCTTCCCTCCGTTAAGCTCTATGCGCTGGAGGCTAGGAGGCTGCTGGCATCGCCCGGAGCTGGCCTGTATGAAGCCCTTCCCCTGCTGGCCAAGCTGCTGCACCCTGCCCTTTTTGGGGAGCTGTCCGAGCAGGAGCGCCTTCAGGCAATAGAGGTCCCTGCCCAGGGATAGGCACATCGCCCGCGCCGCCCTGTTCAAGCCCCTTGGCCTGCCGCAGCGTCGATAAGGCCACGGGCCAGGAGGAGCAGGGAGTGCCTCTTGGGCCTGAAGTAACCCTTCAGCTCCCTGTAGGCCTCCCAGGGATCCTCCTCTTCGCCGCAGAAGAAGATGTCCAGGGCCACATAGCCGTATTCCGGCCAGGTGTGTATAGCGATGTGGGACTTGGAGAGCAGGAGCAGGACGGTGAGGCCCCAGGGCTCGAAGAAATGCGCAGCTTCGCCCCTTACCTCCGCCTTAAGGGCTTTGGCCGCCCTTCTCGCTATTTCCAGAATTTCCTCTCTGTTGGAGAGCGCCTCGGGCCGACAGCCCCAAAATTCCGCTATAACCTGCCGTCCAAGGGCTCCCTCCATGACAAGAGGCGCGTTCACCATCGAATTTAAGTTTTTATTAAGTTCGGACCTTCAGGCGCTGAAACAAAGGGGCGCTTTGACCGAGAATGGAAAATTGACGGTTCAGCATGCTTAGGCATGGCAAATGGGCTCCGGGGAGGCTCTACTTCTGCGCCGTAAACGTACCTGAGCCTGGGATTAGCTATTTCTCGTCCTAGCCGGCCCGGCCTTTCTCATATGCTATCCGTGGCCAGGCTAGGGCTCGGCTTGGAGGATGCGGACCTCCGTCGCCTCTTTGGCCAAGGCCTCGAAGCTTCGGGCCTCCTGAAGCCCCGCCACGATGGCGCCCCAGTGCATTGGTATGGCCAGCTTGGGCCTTATGACCTTCGCCGCCCTAGCCGCCTCCTCGGCCGTCATCACGTAGACGCCGCTCACGGGAAGTAGCGCCACGTCCGCCCTCACGGACTTCATCTCGGGTATGAAGTCCGTATCGCCCGCATGATAGATGCGCGTCTGGCCAAGCTGCAGCACGTAGCCCACCCTCCCCTCCTCCCTGGGGTGGAAGGGCCTGCCCGGGCTCCTGAACTTGTTGACGTTGTAGGCGGGATGCGCCTCTATCGTGATGCCCTTCACCTGCAGCACGTCGCCGGGCTTCACTTCATGCACCTGTCTCAAGCCGGCCCCCCTCAGGTCGCGGGCCGCTATGTGGGGCGCCACGCCCTCGGTATCGCCCTTCAGGACCTTCCTGATGTCGCCGGGGCTCAGGTGGTCGAAGTGCTCATGCGTGACCAGCACGATGTCCGCTGGGGGGCCGCCCCTTATCTGGAAGGGGTCTATGTAGATGACCAGGCCCGCATGAACGAACCTGAAGCCATCGTGCCCCAGCCACTGAATCGTTATGCCGCCATACTCCATGCCCTGCCAAGGCCTCGATAAGATTTAAGGCTTGGCCGCTTGCTCACACGGTTGAAGCGCCGTGGAGGAGCCGTTCATGGGCCATGAAGCTTGAAGGCTGCGAGTTCCCCGAGCAGTTGCTCTACGACGTAGAGCTCATGGCATGGGCCCGCGTGGAGGGAGAGGCCCTCCGCATCGGGATCACTTCCACGTTCGCGGCGCTGGCCGGGAGGCTGGAGAGGCTCACGTTGAAGCCCAGGGGGACGCGCATCTCAAGGGGCGGCGCCCTGGGCGGCCTTGAGGGGCCGAGGTACTTTGGGCTTGCCAGGTCCCCGGTCTCCGGCATCATCGAGGAGATAAACGATGAGGCGCTCCGGAGGCCCAAGCTCGTGAATGATTATCCCTACACGCTGGGATGGCTGGTGCGGCTCGTCCGCTTCGACCATCGGGAGGTGGCAGGGCTGAGGCCGCTGCAGGCCTGCAAGGAGGAGCTGCTGGAGCAGGTGCGCCGCCTCAGGGTCAGGTGCTTCTCCGCCTTCCCGGATTATGAAATGTTCGAGATAGGCCTTGAGTGCGCGGCGGTCCTGCCGAAGCTCGATGAGCTCATGGCCAAGATCTCGCCGGGCGAGGTGGTGCACCTGGTCTCCGATGACCCCACCGCCCCCATAGAGATGGTGCGCTGGGCCTCGCAGAGGGGGCAGGAGCTGCTGGAGGTAACCAAAGAGGGGAACCTATTTCACATAATCGTCAGGAAAGCAAAATAAGGGCTACTTCTCTATGGGCAACCTAACGCCGTTGCCCCACTCGGTCCAACCGCCGTCGTACACCTTGACCCTCGGGTAGCCAAGCAACTCCCTGAGCACAAAGAAGGTGATCGAGGCCCTTTCCCCTATCCTGCAGTAGGTGACGATCTCCTTGTCCGGCGTTATGCCCCTGCCCTCGTATAGGGCCCTCAGCTCCTCCACCGGTTTGAACGTGCCATCCTGCTCATTCACGGCCAGCGACCAGGGCACGTTGATGGCGCTGGGAATGTGCCCTCCGCGCTGCGCATGTTCCGTGGGATACTCCGGCGGCGCGAGGATTTCGCCCGTGTATTCCTTGGGGGACCTCACGTCTACCAGCACGTGGTCGGGATGTCCTATGACCTCCTTGACGTAGGGCAGGAAGACGCGTAGGGCCCTGTCAACCCTGCCCTTAAAGCTCCAGTTGCCCGGCGGGAAGGTGGGCATGTCCTTGCTCAGGGGCCTCTCCTCCAGCAGCCACTTCTTTCTTCCCCCGTTCATCAGCCTGACGTCCTCGAAGCCATAGTACTTGAGCACCCAGTAGGCAAAGGCTGCGAACCAGTTGTTAAAGTCGCCATAGAGTACGAGCGTCATGCCCTCGTTCACGCCCAGCCTCCTGAGCAGCTCCTGTAGGGCTTCGGGGCCGACGATGTCCCTGCTCACCGGGTCGTTCATGTCCTTCCTCCAGTCGATGAGCACGGCGTTTGGTATGTGGCCCAGCATGTAGTTAGAGGTCGGATCGTAATCCACCTCGGCTATCCTCACATCCTTATCCTCTAGGTGCTCCTGTACCCATTGTGTGGAGACGAGCGCGCGGGGGTTGGCGTAGGACATGGTATAACGCTGTTATATTCCCCTAATTAACTTTTCCCTCCCGAGGAGATGACGCTTGGGCGCGCCTTCTTTTCGTCCAACGAAGCCAGCGCCCACCGCTTTCAACTTTTGCAAGGCGAAGCGATATCATCTTTACGCAGCTTAGCCGCCATGCTAAAATTTTAGCACGGCGGTCTTCCGACGAGGTTTGCCCGCAGCGAGCACACTCGAGAGGCGGCTCACCTTCACCTCCTTCATGGCGGCCGCGTTAAAGCAGCACCGCAGCGCCTTCCTGATGGCGAGCTGCCTGTTCGCCCTGCTGCTGAGCTTTATGATAGGCGTGATCTTCTTTTTCGCCCTTCCCCTGCCGCCCGATATGAGCGTGCCCGCGCGCTATCTAATCACAAGGGGCCCGGCGCTTCAGGTGCCCTGGCTGGTCATCTACCTGAACCGCTACATGCCGTTTTCCATAAACCCTGAGGCGGCGCTCTACCTATCGCTGCCGAGCCTGCTCTTCGGCGCCAACGTGACGGCCTATCGCTTTGCAAGGAGAAGCTCCAGCTGCAACTGCGCCCCCTCTGCCCCCTACTCGGCCCTGGGGGCCCTCATCTCCTTCTTCGCCATCTTCTCCTGCTGCGGAGACGGAATCGCCCTGTTGCTGCTCTCCAGCGCGGGCCTGGGGGCTCTCGTCTTCAACCTGTACGGGCTTAGGTATGCCATTCTGGCCTTTGCGGGCCTCATCCTGCTTCTGAGCCTCTACCTCGCGTACTCATCTTGGAGGGCAGCAGGCGGTGTGGGACCCTTCCGCCAGTCGCCTCGTGGTCGACGATGTTTGTGATGATCAGCCTAGTCTTCCACATACCCACCTCCTCTTGGTCAACACTATGCTACCCAATCCTGCCCCTGGACGTCAAGGGGCAAAAACCCCACCCCTCCTGCTTCCGCTCCTCCTGCTTTGCCCAGGGGCGGCAGCGCCCCTGGGTTCCTCTCGGTGTGCGGTATAATGGAGCTGGTGGGGCAAACCCCACCCCTTTTGGTCCCCGGGGGCGCGTTTCGCCTCCGGGTTTTTGTACTCTGGAGGCATGGAGGAGCTCCACGTCTCCATCGGATGGGATCCTGAGGCCCAGGCGGTCTTTGTTCCGGTTCCCCCCTCGGGCCCTGAGCGCACCCCGGGCCTCCTCTTCCTCGAGGGCCTCCTCGAGGCGGCTCTCCGGTTCGGGGAGCTGGACCGCCTGACCGTCTACGAGGTGCCGGGTGGATACGAGCTCCACCTGAGCCAGGCTCCCAGGACTCGGGGGCTCCTGGCAGAGCTAGCCCGTACTTCCACCAAGGCCTAGGTTTGCTGGGCGCGTGCTTTCGCTGGGGTAGTGGCCACCACGGGCTGCTTTGCCCGGGTCAGCCCCGGTCAGCCGCGTAGCGGCTACGTTCCGGGCTAGCTT
>PSMU01000003.1:0-154436 GCA_040290255.1 Candidatus Australarchaeum erebusense
GCCGCCCTCAGGGCCACCACTCTGCCGACGCCCATCGCCCAACGGGTAGCCGGCTACCTTAATGACCATTTTGCCCACAAAAGACTAAAAGAAAAAGCTAGGCTTGCGGTCTCCTTCTTACGAAGACGACGCCCAACGTCACCAGCTGTAGGATGATGACTACCACCACTATGGCGTAGAGGGTTGTCAATGAGGAGCTAAGGCTATTGACGCTGTTGCCCACGCTATCGACCTTCCCGGAGATGGTCGTGCTGACCGTGTTAAGCGAGTTGCTAAGGGCCTGTATTGCCTGCCCTACGCTGGCCACCGCCGAAGCCACGGCCCTCAGCCCTTCGGAGCTGGTGGCATTTATCGCGCTGACGGCATTTTGTAGCGCGCTGATCGCCTTTTCTAGGGAACCCGTTATGGCGCTGGGGTCGAAGACGTTGATGAACTGCGTCGTGGCCGCCACAAAGGCGACGGCATCGCTGTAGGCTATGATCGTAAGCTCATAAGGATAGGCCGAACCGAGCTGTGCAGTCAGAGATGACGGCAGCGTTATGACGAAGCGTGAGCCCGTGGCGAGCCTTCCAGTGCCGATAGTCAGGATGGTGCCCGTGACGGCATCCCTGAGGATGTACTTGACGAACAGCGGGGGCGGCCCAAGGAGGTCAACCAGGATGTTCCCGTCCTGTCCCCGTATCAGCTGGCCCACGCCCACGTTCTGGATCGCCACGCTCGGAGGTAGGCCGAAGACCCACTTGCCGGGGCTGAAGGGATACGTGGGATCCCTGAAGGCCTTGAGGGTGGCCGTATCGGCCGGCGGGTTGAACGTATCTAGGTACGTGGGCCCATCGCTTATCCATGCATGGCCGTGCAGGTTAATCCAGCGGATGGAGGCCTGGTAGCGCGCCTTCGCATCATCCAGCGTGGCATAGGCCTTGCCTCCCACGGTGAAGATGTTCTGCGGGAAGTAGTTGGTGTTGAGGAAGGTCTGAAGCGCGGAACCCATGGACGCAGCGTGGCCGGAGAGCACCAGGTTCAGCTGAGGCTTATTGGCGGCCCTGGCGCCTGTAGTTGTGTACCTGTAAGCGTTCTGCTGGAACACCAAGTAGTCCTCGGCCAGGATGAGCTCATAGGGCAGGTACTTGTTAATCGCCGCGAAGGAAGCGATGAAGGCTGGATCGAAGTGCCAGTAGTTCAGGTACACCTCAAACTGCTTGGCGGTCTCGTTTATCCTGAAGCCGACGATCGTATCCAAGGTCGGCTTCAGCAGGCTGACGGCGGCCGCATCGTAGCTGGCCTTCGTGGAGTTATACACGAGGTCAAAGGTCTGGGCCAGGGGCGCCAAGATATCCGCCCAGCTGATGGTGATGTTGTTGTGCCACCGGCTTCCCAGGAACAAGGATTCATCGAAGACCACCTTGCTCGTCGCGTTGCGGCCAGGGCCCAGGAGCTTCCAGCTGGCCGTGGAGGCGTCCCATATAAAGGCATCTGGGGGCACGCTCAGCTTTCCTGATGGGCCGGCCGTTTGTACCGCAAAGCTCTCCCTGAAGGGTATGGGTTCACCGTTGAACGGATTGAACCAAACGGCCGGGTCCCACGTTGCGTACATTATGTCTACGCTATAAACATCCTGAAAGCCGCCTATCTGGTTCCAAACCGTGCGGGCAGTATAGACGTGCAGGTGCCCTATGTTGAGCGTCTTTTTGCCCGGCACGTACATCTCTCGGAGGTTCCAAAGCGCCCTGAGCCCGGCACCTATATCGTTGGTGAAGCCCTTCATCGTGGCCACCATCGCGTAGGACGAGAGCGACGTGGCTACCCAGGCCCTGACGCCCTCCTGAATGCCCATTTCGGTGGCCCGCCTATAGAGCTCATCCCTCTCGGCCTTGCTGGTGTAGTTGCCCATGTAAATCCTTTGGGTTATGTCGTCCAGCGTCGTATTTCTGTAGTTCCAGAAGGCGGGCTCCGCCCAGCCGGGCATGAACCCGAACCAGGGTGCGGTAAACTGCGCCACGCTCCCTGAATCGAACTTGGTGATGCCCGTCTTACCCCAGCCCTCCGTGTAGATGTTCCACTTGAACTCCGCGGGGTCCGTGCCGTAGACGGTGTCTATGGCGGGGCCAAAGGTCATGTACTGCCTATTCACGGTGAAGCCTAGGTTCTCAAGCTGCGTCGCGAACTGGTCCCCGATGTCCCTCCTTTCATCCTCCACTCTTATTATGAAGTTGAGCGTGACGGGCTTGCCCTGATAGCTCCACTTGCCTGCCACCTGCTGCGCCCCGGCCGAGGTAAGGGCGCTGGCGACTATTTGCTGCGCCTGCTGCGGATTGAAGGCAAACTTGTACTTTAACACGATGTCGGCGACCAGGGGGAAGTCGGGGTCATAGGATGATAGGAAGGTGTACATGGCCGATGCCGCTCCTCCATAGATGGTGTTCACGACCGAATCCCTGTCCACTAAATAGTTCATGGCCAGCCTCACAGCCTTGAAGGCGAAGGGATTGAGCCCCGCGCCAGGGAAGGCGCCGAACTCAACGACCGTCGTGCGCGTGCTGTTGTCAAAGTAAACGTTGGTTATGGCCGCGGCCGGAACCCCAAACTGTGAGGCTATATCGGCCAAGGCCCTTGCCGTTTGGTTCCCGGGCAGCCTCTCTATATGGACCGGAGCGGGGTTGAAGATCAGGTCGACGAGAGCCGAGGGCGCCCTAACAATGGTGATGCCAGGCACACCGGCCAGCGCCCTTGCCGCGGCGGGCCTCAGCCCGAAAATGTAGGCATCGATCGTGCCCGCCTGAAGGGCCGGCACGGCCTGATCTAGCGGGATGCCTCGAATGGTTATGGTATCGGAGGCCGAGCCCTTAATGGCCTGGGCGGAAGCCGGTGACACCGGCCATCTCGCCGCCGGAACCAGCAGCGCGAGGAGGAAGATGACGAGAGCTGCACGCTTTATGCTTGTTTTCCTCAGCATAGTCGCGTAACGGACGGCAACTTCATTATATAAGGTTTACGCAGGGCTATTATGGGAATCATTATCGAAGGCCCTAAGGGCTAAGCCTTAAACGGTAGGCCTATTGTGCTCTTCCGTTGATACGCATGGTTGGGGCCGCGGCGAAGGCGGCCGTAGCGATCAGCGCCGTCAACCTCATCATCTCCCTGATCCCTTACGCGGCCTGGGGGCTCTCCTATTTGGGAGGCCTGCAGCTCCTGCTGGTGATAGAAGGGGCGCTGCTCTTTATAGTGGGCGGGGTCGAGGGCAGCCTGATGCCATACCGGGGCGAGGAGCCGCCCTTAGAGCGCTCACGGAGGGCGCAGAGGGAGAGAAGGGCAATACAGCTGCTCATCATCGGAGCGCTGCTACTTCTGGAGGGGTTTCTCCTAAGCCTTCTACCAGCCCACGTTTGAAGAAGGGGAGTACTCCTTACTCGCCTGCTGCCCGCTTTTATATCCTTAACAGCGCCCTGATCCAGGCCGGCAAAAAGGCCTTGTAGGGATAAAAGGCGAAGAACCAGAAGGCCAGGATCAGGATATATGTGTACCTCGCCCACCTCGGAAAGGGCAACTCTATGACCAGGTAAGATGTGCCAAGGCACAGCGCCGGCAGGGCCTGCAGGAGATAAAACGGATAGGTAACCCGGCCCGCGAGGAAGAGCGCGATATAGGGCAGGTAGCCCCAGAGGAACCAGCAGAGCGCCAGCCAAGGAAGCCTAGCCGCTTGCGTGGCCATAGGCTGTGCCGCGCTCGCCCTTGTACGTAAGAGCCCCCATGCCACGAACGGCACCCATGCATAGAGCCCCCAGATGAGCGGCATGTTGTAGATGCCATAGTAGCCTACGTCGACCACGCTTAGCTGCCTGCCGCCCAGCGTTAGTGTGGTGCGAGAGATATAGTAGGCGATGGGAGAATAGAACGCCACCCAGTCCAGCGGCGTTATATCCCTCTTCAAGAAGGGGTCATACCAGCTGGGGGCCTTTAAGGAGAGCCCATACTTCAGCATGTAGGCCAGGTGATCTATAAAGGACCCGAAGACGAACCTGGCGTATAGCATGTCGTAGAACTGCAGGCCCATGAAAAAGGTGGCCAGGGCAGGTAAGGCCACCTTCGAGATCGTGAACAGCTTCGCGCGCAAGGGGCCGTCATCCGAGAGGAACACGTAGCTGGCCAGGGCGCCCGCGCCAAAGAGCGCGCTCTCCTTGGAGAGGCCCGCGAGCCCCAGGCTTAAGCCCGCTAGGAAGGGCCTTCCGCGAAGGAGAAGCAGCAGGGAGAGCGTTAGGAAGAAGGTGGGCTGCACGTCTATGAGGGCCGCCGATGAGTGTACGAAATAGAGGGTGTCCGTCGAAAGAAAGAGGGCTGAGAGGAGCGAGAGCCTGCGGTCCCCGCTCGCCTTTAAGGATAACAGGTAAAGGAGAGGCACGCCCGCCGTTCCGAGCAACATGCTGGTGAACCGCCAACCCAGTGCGTCATCGCCGAAGGCCCAAATGCCCAAGGCGATAAGGGCCACGCCCAAGGGAGGGTGCTCCAAATGGCAGGGGCCCAGGCCCAAGTAGCACTGCTGGCCCCTCAGCATGGAATTCGCCCAGGGGATATAGTAATACTCATCCATGATGCAGTGATAGGCCTGGTCGTGCTGCGAGTAGCAGGCGGCCTTATCGGGCAGGCCTATGGTGTATAGATGGGCCGCCAGCAGCGTAAGGGTCAGGGCCAAGAGCGCTAGGCTGTATCTGTCGACCTTCACGAGCCCTCCCTTTCCCTTCGCATGAACCAGCCAGGCCTAAAAACCTGCCTTAACGTTGCTGGGAGAGGGTGAAGGTGGCCATCGTCATACCGACGTACAACGAGGCCGAGAACATAGCCCCCCTGCTCGAGGAGCTCAGAAAGGCGACCGAGGAGCTCGAAGGCCTTGGCATGGAAATCGGCCTGTTCTTTGTCGATGATAACAGCCCGGACCTCACGTACATGAGGATCGAAGAGGCCGCGCGAGGCTGGCCGGCCATCAGGCTCCTGCGCAGAAATGGTAGGCTAGGGCTGGGCTCCGCATACCTAGAGGGGTTTAAGCAGGCCCTAGCTTGGGGCGCCGAAGCCGTCGTGCAGATGGATGCGGACCTTCAGCATCCTCCTCAGCTCGTGCCCTCCCTTTTACGGACCCTACTGGGCGGCTTTGATGTAGTCGTGGCATCTCGCTACGTTGAGGGGGGCCGCTGGGCCTCTGGAGGCCCTAGGGAGCTCCTGAGCAGGGCGGGCAACCTGCTGCTCTCCTATCGCTTCAGGCTGGGGATTAGGGATGTGACCAGCGGCTATAGGGCGCTCCGCAGGGAGGCCGTAGCAAGCCTGCTGAGCGCTGGCGGCCTCTCCAGGGGCTTCAGGTTTCAACTCGACCAGACCAAGCTGCTAAAGCGCCTTGGCTTCAGGATCGTAGAGCTGTCCTACACGATGGGGATGAGGGCAAAGGGCAGCTCTAAGTTCTCGCCCAGGGAGCTAATGCCTTATCTCTGGTCGCTCCTAAGGCCATGACCACCTGCTCACCTCAGCAGGAGCAGTAGGGCTAGAAGGACGAGGATGAGCACCACTAGCGGCAGCAGGACCGTCTGCAGCAGCGCGATGACCATGGCCAGATAGTCCTTCCATGTAAGCTTCCGGCGCCGCTCCTCCTCGGGCAACCATGCTGGGGCCCAGGGCCGGGCTTTAAGCCTTGCTCGCCCTTCGCATCATGCGTAGTGGCAGGCGGCGTATTGGCGCTCTCCCACCCTTCTGAGCTCGGGCTCCTTGTCCCTGCAGAGCGCCGTCGCATAGGGGCAGCGAGGATGAAAGACGCAGCCCTTAGGGGGGTCGATGGGGCTCGGTATCTCGCCTCCCAGCACCAACCTGTTCCTCTTGACCTGGGGCTCGGGCAGCGGTATGGCCTCCATGAGCGCGCGCGTGTATGGATGCTTCGGCGAAGAGTACAGCGCCCTCCGCTCTCCTAGCTCCATGAGCTTGCCCAGGTACATCACGCCCACCCGGTCGCACATGTAGGAGATGACGTTGAGGTTATGCGAGATGAAGAGGTAGGTGAGCCCCAGCTTGGCCTGCAGCTCCTTCAGCAGGTTCAGGATCTGCGCCTGCACGGAAACGTCTAGGAACGAGGTGGGCTCGTCCAGGATAAGCATCTCGGGATCCGTGGCCAGGGCCCTGGCTATCGCGATCCTCTGGCGCTGGCCTCCCGAGAATTCATGGGGGAAGCGATAAAGATGGTCCTCGTTCAGGCCCATGAGCGAGATAAGCTCCAGCGCCCTATCGCCGGCCTCACGGGGCGTGATTGCGGGGTGGGCCGTCTTGAGGGCCTCCACGAGGGCGCCCTTGACCGTCTGCCTTGGGTCCAGGGAGGCGTAGGGGTCTTGGAAGATCATCTGCACCTTCCTGCGGAAGGGCCTGAGCTCGCTCTCCTTTAGCGTGGTTATCTCCCTGCCGTCAAAGAGGATCTGGCCCGAAGTAGGCTCCAGGAGCCGAAGCACGCACTTGGCCACCGTCGTCTTGCCCGAGCCGCTCTCGCCCACGAGCCCAAAGGTCTCGCCTCGCCGAACTTCGAAGCTGATCCCGTCCACCGCCTTCACGTAGGCCCTGATGCGGCCCAGCAGGCCCCCTCGAATGGGGAACCATTTTCTCAGCGCCTCGACCTTTAGCAGCGCGCTAGCCATGCGCATCGCCCCCATACAGGTGGCAAGCAACGCGATGACCCTTCTCTACCTCAGCGTAAGCGGGCCTCCTCTCGGCGCATGCCTTCCAGGCGTATGGGCAGCGAGGGTGGAACATGCAGCCCGTGGGGGGAAAGAGCAGGTCGGGCACCGTGCCGGCTATCGAGCTCAGGGTCGTGGCCTCCCTGTCCGCCCTGGGAATAGCCCTGAGCAGGGCCTGCGTGTAGGGGTGGCGGGGCCTAGAAAAGATCTCGGCCACCGGGGCGGACTCGACCACCCTGCCCCCATACATCACGCAGACCGTATCGCATATCTCCGCCACCACGCCCAGGTCATGGGTTATCATCAGCACCGAGGAGGCCAGCTCCCTCCTCAACGCCTTAAGCAGCTCCAAGATCTGGGCCTGTATGGTGACGTCCAAGGCCGTCGTTATCTCATCCGCGATCAGGAGGTCGGGGTTTCTTGCCACGGCCATCGCTATCATGGCCCTCTGCCTCATGCCGCCCGATAGTTCGTGGGGGTAGCGCTTCATGATCTCCTCGGGGGCCGGCATCCTGACCATCCTTAGCGCGCTTATCGCCATCTCCTTCGCGAGGGCCGCGCGGCCCCTTCTGCGGCCAGCACCTAACGCGCTTCCATCCCCCTTAAGCCTCCAGCGGGATGAATGGCGCGCCTCAAAGACCTCCTTTAGCTGCTCGCCCACAGTGAGCACGGGGTTCAAAAAGGTCATCGGGTCCTGAAAGACCATCGCTATCTTCGTGGCCCTGAGCTGCCGCAGCGCCTCCTTGTCCTCCTTGAGCAGGTCCCTCCCCCTGAAGAGGATGCTGCCCCTGATCACCTCCGCGTTCTCGGGCAGGAGGCCCACGATGGAGAGCGCCGTGACGGACTTGCCCGAGCCCGTTTCGCCCACGAGCCCCACCACTTCGCCCTCATGCACGGTAAGCTCCACGCCGTTCAGGGCCTTCACGTCCCCCCTGTAGGTATGAAAGACGACATGGAGATCCTTGACCTCCAGCAGCACGGCGCCCGGGGCCATGCCTATCTCCTGAGCCTAGGGTCGAGCACGTCCCTTAATCCATCGCCCACAAGGTTAAACCCCAGCGAGATGAGCAGTATGGTCAGGCCCGGGAAGACGATGAGCCATGGCGCCGTGAAGATCTTATTGATGCCCTCGGCCGCTAGGTTGCCCAGCTCGGGCAAGGCCGGGCTGGGCGAGAAGCCCAGGAACATCAGCGCCGAAAAGGTAAGTATGACGCCCCCTATATCGAGCGTCGCCTGCACCAAGATGGGATAGATGGCGTTGGGGATGATGTGCCTGAGGAGAAGCCTGAGCCTCCCTATGCCCAGGGCCCTCAGCGCTTCAACGTAGGTCTTGGATTTCTCGGTGAGCACCTGGCCCCTGATCAGCCGCACATAGGGCGGCCACCAGACCAGAAGCACGGCCAGCTCCAGGCTCTCTATCGTCCTTCCGAGAAGGACCGCGAAGACCAGGGCTAAGATGAGGCCAGGGAAGGCGAAGAAGATGTCCGTGACCCTGAGCAGAAGCTCATCTATCGCCCCTCCCGCATAAGCCGCGAAGGCCCCCAGCAGGACGCCCACGACGGTGGCCACGGCCACTATCGTCGCGGCGACCTTTAAGTCCAGGGGTATGGCCAAGATGATCATGGCCAAGAGGTCTCGCCCGTAGCTATCCGTGCCCAAGGGCGGGCTAAAGCCCTGCGGACAAGAGGGGTGCTGTGTGCCCCAGTCAAGGTAGGGGTTGGACCAGCAGAATGCCCTTGCGTAGTCGAACTCATACGCCGTGCCCGGGTCCACCAACACATTTGCCAAGCCTGCCAAGATGACGAAGAAGGCGACGAGCACGAGCCCCGCTGTCACGAGCTTGTTCCGCAGCAGCAGCCGAACGCTATATTTGAGTTCCTCCACGTAGGCGGCCCTTTCGCCCTTCCTGCTGCCCCTGGACTGCGCCATGCTGCCACCCCTAATACTTAATCCTGGGGTCCACAAGGGCATAGAGCACGTCTACGATGAGGTTGGCCGTCACCACGATCACGGCGAAGACGAGCGTATAGAGCATTATGAAGTTGCTGTCCCCCTGCAGCACGGCCAGCAGCGATGACCACCCCACGCCGGGCCACTCGAAGATGTACTCCGTTATAACGGCGCCGCCCAGCAGGCCAGCGAAGAGCAGCCCGGCTACCGTCAGCGCGGGTATGAGGGCATTCCTGAGCGCATGTCTGTAGATGACGATCCTTTCCCTCAATCCCTTAGATCTTGCCAGCACGATATAATCCTGCCTTAGGACCTCCAGCATGCTGGCCCTGACGAGCCTGGTCAGGTATCCCAGGCTGATAAAGCTGAGCGTGAAGGAAGGCAGGAGCGCGTGAAGGAACGCGTCCCAGGCGTAAGCTAGGTTGCCCGCCAGCAGGCCGTCGAGGATGGGCATGCCCGTGATGCGGGGCACCGCGCCCTCTAGGCCCTCGCTGAGGGCACCCCTATGGGGCAGGTATGGCAGCCCAAGGCTGTAAAAGTAATAGAAGAAGGCGAGCTGTAGGAGAAAGCCAAACCAGTAGACCGGCGTGGAGATGCCCACGAGGGCCACAAGCCGTGAAAGATGATCGGGCATCCGATTGTTCCTGACGGCGGAGATGATGCCCAGCGGCAGGCCGAGCGCAAGGGTGAAGAGTACCGCCAGCACCGCCAGCTCGACCGTATAAGGAAACCTAGATGCAAAGACGTCGTATGCGGGGAGGCCATTGGCCCAGAAGCCCGTATAGCCCCAGTCGCCCCTTAGTATATCCCTGAGCCAGTAAAAGTATTGCACGTAAAGCGGCTGGTCAAAGCCGTGGTCCCTGATTATGCGCTCGATCTGTTGGGCCGTCATCTTGGGCGTAATGTAGGGGGTCCAGGGCGCGATCGCCTGCGGGAAGCCCCTGGAGAGGTAAAAGGTGATGATGCTGACGCCCGCTAGCACGAAGAGCATCAGGATGAGGCGCCTTATGACGTATTCATACAGCCTCATGGACCCCTAACCTGGGCGGCAGGAGCGCCCGCCAAGCTTTAAAAATATCGGCCTAAGGCGACGGCTGCTGGAAGGACATTATGGCGAAGTATTCGCCGGCCAACGCGGGGTTGTAGTACCAGTTCTTCACCCAGCTCGAGACGACGCCATAGGCGGTCGGATAGAAGAGGAGGAAGTAGTAGGCGTTTTCGTTCTCGAGCTGATTGGCCTGGTTCGTGAGCTGAATGAGCCTCGTTATGTCGCCCGCCTTGTCCGCCTCCACCGCGGCCTTCACGATCTGGTCCAGCGCCGTGATGTTGAAGAGGTTCCAGCTGAAGTACGTGCCCGTGGACTGGTACATAGGAACCAGCCAGTCGAGCACCCAGTTGTAGTCGGCCACCCACCCGCCCCAGTACGCGTAGATCTGGTGCCTGGAGGCCAAGGTGTACTGCTGTCCGCCTGGCACGGGAACGACGGTGAAGGTGAGCCCCAGGTTATTCTTCCGGCTGATGGTGTTGAGGTTGCCCGCGATCGTGGTGAGGATCTTTTCGGTTACTTCATCGCCTGCCACGTAATAGATCTCTATGGTCCTGGGCTTATCGGGCCCAAAGCTGTTATCCACGAGGCCCGGAGGGATGGGCGTGCCGTTGTAGTACGTGAACCGGGTAATCGGGTTCTTCTGCGCGTCGAGCAGAAGCTGCTCCGCATAGGTGAGGTTAAAGCTCCAGGCCGTCTTTAGCGCGGGGTTATAGGACCCTTCAGGGGCGGTGCCCGGCGGCACGAGCGAATTCGCCACTTTAACTAGCCCGTTCGCGACATGTATGGCTATATCTGTTAGGTTCACGGCGCTGGCCACGGCGAGCCTGAACCTCCTGTCGGCGAAGGGCTGGAAGCTGCGCAGCTTGCCGGTTGCGTCGGTGACGTTAGTTAAGAAGTTGATCCAGTCGGTCGTGTACATGGGATAGGGCCCATAGACGGTCACGCCTGGGATCACAGAGACGAACTTGCCTTCGTTGAGCCACTTATCTCGGTCCACGACCGCGAAGATCTGGGATGCAGGTACGCCTATCTGCGTCGCCTTGCCGGTCTTCAGGTCGAGCAACCTGGAGCCGAAGTCCTTTACCGTCAAGAAGCGTATCGTCTGGATCTTGGGCTTCCCTATCTTGCCGAACTGAAAGCCATCGGGGCCGCCCCAATAGTTGGAGTTGGCCTTGAGCACCACCTCGTAGGTGGTGGGGTTGACGCTCTGAATGATATAGGGGCCCGTGCCCGCCAAAGCGCCGGCTTCCGGCAGGTTAAGGCTCGTGCTCCCGTTGCCGGCCTGATGGATGAAGTATGCCATATAGTCTATGTTATGGGGCCCCTTTATGGCCGCCGGGAAGTCATGGGCTATCACCCAAGAGGGCGAAACGATGGATGCCCATTGCCCGGCGATGAGGTAGGGGAACGCCGCGCTGGGCGTCATCAGGTTGATCTTGACGGTGTAAGTATCGATTATTTGGACGAAGTTCTGGTTCAGCACGGCCCTTACCCACGCCTCGTTATAGGGCTGTTCGCAGCAGAGCGCGCTGCTGAGGCTCGTGTTGAGGAGCTGCTGCAGGATCCAGGCGGCCTGGCTGCCGTGCACGCCCGTGGGCGTCGTGCCGTCCATTATCAGGAACCTGTTGAGGCTGAACCAGACGGCCGTGGCATTAAAGGGAGTGCCGTCCTGGAAGGTTATTCCCTTGCGCAGCCTGAAGATGTACTGGGTGGGCGACACCTGCTGGTAGCTCTCGGCCAGCCATGGTATGACTTGGGTGCTGCTCGTCCCGTTATACCAGAGTAGGGTCTCATAGACGTTCTGCAGGATGATGTAATCGTACTGATAGTAGGAGACGTGCGGATCGAGCCACTGGTACGTGGCCGGCGTCTCAAACACATATGTATTGCTGGTCACGAACTCAGGGGGGGCTGGTGTGACCACCTGAGGAGCGGGCCTTGTCAGATAGAGGTACGCGAAGACGCCCGCTATTATTACCAGGATTATAATCGCGGCGACCGCCGCTCCGGTGCTGATGGCCCTTGCGCGCGTCAGCCTTTTCAACGCGGGTCGGCCCTTGGCTCTATATTTAAAGCTTGGCCGGGGCGGGCGTAAACCTATTTATTGGCTCGCCGGCAGCGAGCATACGCCGGGGTGGCGGAGTGGACCAACGCGCGGATTCGGCGCGAGCCGAAGCGCAGGCCTTGAGTGCTCAAGCAAGCCCGTGGCCATCGCTGGCCGCGTGGGTTCGAATCCCACCCCCGGCGCTCACCTGCAGGCTAGGTCGGGCGAATAAGCCGGCAGGACCATCGATTCACCCGCGTCATGACGGCCCTCATTAGGCTCGAGGCGGCCTGCGGCCAAGCGCCCAGCATGCCTTATGGCGGCGTTCAGGAGCCTAGAACTATAACCTTGGGCGAAAAGGGGGAGCCGTTGCGGCCGGGCCCGCTTCACATCTCCATCTGCATACCCACGCTCGAGCCCGGAGATGAAGTGTCGAGGTTCCTAGCAAACCTCCGCGATGAGCCGCTGCCAAACGGGGTGCGGCTGGCCGAGATCATCGTCGTGACGCCACGAAGGAGCGCAGGCAGGCTCGCTGGGCAGTTTGGAGATGGCGAGGCTCGGGTTGGGGTGCTGCTCGAGCCCAGGCCCAGGGGCAAGGCGGCCGCCCTGAGGGCGGCGGCCCACCTCCTCACGGGCGAGGTCGTGGTGGTGGCCAACGGCGACGCACTGCCCTGCGCGGGGGCGATAGGAGAGCTTCTGGCGCCCTACGCTGAGGGCGACCACGAGCTCGTGGCCTTTGCCAGGCCCTTTGCCAGCGCGCGGGGCTTCGTGGGGCGCCTCTTCGCGCTGCTTTGGCGCATACATGACGCCTATATCATGTGCAGGGGCGCGGGCAGGGCTCACCTGCCGGGCGAGCTGTTCGCGGTGCCGCTCTTCCTGCTTAGGTCGCTCAGGGATGATGTCGTGAACGATGACTCCTATCTGCTCAGAAGGGCCAAGGCCTTGGGCCTGCGCGTTGCCTACCTAAGGAGGGCCCTGGTGCGCACTAAGGCTCCCGCGGACATCGCCGCCTTCTTCTTTCAGAGGCTGCGGATCAACCGGGGCCACCTGCAGGAGCTGTCGGCCACGGCCAGGGACCCACCGGGAGTGCTGCTGGGCATCCTGGCCTCGCCTCCCTCGGGCCTGAGCTTCTTCGCCTGCGTCGTAAAGTCGATAAGAAGTGCCGGGGAGGTGCCGCTGCTCTTAGCGCTGGCCGGTGTGGAGGCCTGGGCTCTTGCGCTCGCCGTGCTGGCCGTGGCGCTGGGGCTTAAGCAGCGGCTGCCCTGGAGGCGCGGCTAGGACCTCCTGCTGAACACGCAGAAAAGGTGGCTGCCCAGGGCGTTGAGGGGCCTTGCGCGCCAGAGGCGCCCATCTAGGCTCCAGACAACGTTGCGCACAAAGGAGGGCAGCTTCCTGAACGTGGGCTCATACTCATAGGGGGGCACGAGCACGGGCGCGTAAAGCGCCTCCTCGAGGTTAAAGTGGCGGCCAAAGAGCCTAACGAGCTCTCCGAGCCTGTAGGCATAGGCTGGGCATGCCAGGCCATCGGCCTCCAGCAACGTGGGCCTCCTTATCCTCCTGATGGCCTTGGCAGGCTTCAGGGCCAGCAGCTCTATGGCGAACTCCGTGATGCAGAAGTAGTTAAAGGTGGAGGTGATGAGGAAGCCGCCCGGCCTGAGCAGGGCCCATAGCATGGGCGGCAGGGCGGCGAGCCTCTCCTCGAGTGAGATGGGCCCGAAGCTGGAATAGGCGCCATCGTAAACCTGGCCGGGATGCTCTTGCCTCAGCAGAACCGCCTGAGAGGCGCGGAGCCTGTGCGTATGGACCAGCTCGTGGACGCCCCGGGCCCTCGCCCTGGCCTCCGTGAGGGCCAGCATGCGGGGCGAGGGATCTAGCGCGCAGACGCGAATGCCCCTCTTGGCCAAGCTCACCGCCTCGAGCCCCGTGCCACAGCCCAGCTCTATTACGCGCTCGCCGGGCCTGAAGTGATCCAGCAGAAGGCTCAACGAAAGCGCCCTTAGCCTCGCGCTGATCCTGCTGTGCCACCGTCGGTCATAGCGCCAAGAGACCGCATCGAAGGCCTGCTCGGGGCTGACGACCTTCATGCCCGTTCCCGCGAGCCCTTCGCTCGCCACGCGGCGAGGTTGGCGGCCAGGACCAGCGCGCTGGCCAGCCCCTTGAGCAGGAAATCGAGCAAGCTAGAATATGGCCCCGCCAGAGAGGAGGGAAGGCCCGTGACCAGCTGCTGCGGGTTGGCGCCCAAGGCCACCACGCCGCCCAGGGCTGTGAGCATGAAGGATATGGCCCTTCCGGTGCCCAGCAGGGGCAGCAGGGCCAGCGCCCAGAGGTAGTGCTGCTCAAAGGCCAGAGGGTAGAACTCATAATAGGCCAGCAGCGCGAGCGATAGGGAGCTGGGCAGCCAACGCGCGAGGGGCCTCCTCCAGAGGAGCAGGGAGCCCGCCAAGATGAGCCCCTGTGCCAGGAGAAAGCCTACTGTGTAAAGCGTGGGCCAGCGGAGCCCCTCCAGGGCCATCAGCGCGCCTAGAAGCGAGAAGGGAGATCTTGATGGCAGCTGCGCGGAGAGGCCGAGCCAGAAGAGGAGTGCGCCCTGCAGGGTGCCCCCGAAGAGCAGCGCAAGCCCCGCCAGGGCCGGCATGGCATATGCCGCCGCGCGGGCCTTCTCACCTATGCTCTTGGCCAGATAGTAGAGGAAGCCGACGAGGCCCAGGGGGCCCGCCAAGGCGGCGAGGGAGAAGGCTATCGTGCGCAGCCCAGCACTCGTGAGCTTGAGCAGCGCGAAGAGGGCGAGCAGGAAAAGCGCCACCGATAGCGAGTCGTACTGGAGCCAGGCTGACGATATCGTTATCGAAAGCGGGTTAAGGTAGTAGAGCGCGCTGCCCCAGGCGGCCCTTTGCCTCTCGAGGCCGAGCAGGCGCAGGCAGGCGCTGAGAAGGAAGAGGGACGCCAGGTCGGAGAGCATGAGGGGGAGCTTCAGCTGTAGGAGCTCCATAGCGCCGACTACATGCCCCGCGAAATAAAGGTCGGTATGGGGCTCGCGGCCCACGAGATAGAGGGCCGCCAGCGAGAGCAGCTCCACGTAGGTGGGCACGGGAAAGACGGGCCCCTGCAACGCCTCCCCCCTGAGCAGGTAGTTGCGGCTGGAGAGGGAGAAGAGAAAGGAGTCGAGGGGATGTCCTGTAAAGGGCGCGAGGCCAAGCCGAAGGCCTAGGCCCAGCGCGGCCGTGAGCGGAAGCCGGAGCGCCCCAGGCCAGAGCGCGAAAATCAACAGCGAGGAGAGCGGGAGCAGGAGGGCATAGAGCAGGTAGAGCCAGAGCATATAGGCCGGGCTGGCCTGGGCTGGCGGCGATGATGAAAAGATCAACGAGAGGCCCTCGAGCGCGATGCTTGCGTTGCCCGGCGAGCTCACGAAGAGCACGGCGCCTGGCGGAGCCAAGAGGGCTGAATAGAAGTGGCCCAGGCCCCTGCTCGTCAGCTCGCCCCGGCCCAGCAGGAGCAGGTCGTAGCTGGCGCGACCGGAAAGGAGGCCCTGGCGCAGCTCCTCGCCCACATAGGTGGCCTGATAGGAGGCCACGTAGGCCGGCCTTATCGTGAGCCCGGCGGGCCGCTGCAGGTCTACGACCAGCCTTAACACCACGGGGACGGCAGGGGTCGGTGTGATGTTTGCCCGAAGAAGCAACGCCAGCTCATCGCCCCGGAGCGAAGCCCTGGCTTCCAGCAGCGGCGAGAGGTGAACCGGCCTCAGGCTGAGCGACTCCAGGCAAGCGTACAGGGGGCCCTGGGTGGGGGCTAGCACGTCCAGCACGAAGTCGATGTGTGAGGGCATCACGGACCCGCGCAGCGGGAAGGGAGGGATGAGCCCCGCGTACGATGAAGGGGCTCCCGTGCCCCCCAGGTCGTCCAAGGGGCCCAGCTCGTCCCATAGATTTACCGTTGCTCCAAGCTCATCCGCGCCATAGGCCCTGATGTGGAAGACGGCCCCCCTGCTGGCGTTCACCGTCGCGAAGAGCACCAATGGCAGCGAGAGGTTGGCGGGCAGCTGAAGGCGCAGGGCCGCGAAGCCCCGCTGCAGTGGCTCTGGGGGGGTTACAAGGCATGGGCGCGTGGGGGCTCCTATGACATGAACGGGAAGGCCTTCGGCCAGCAGTGCCCAGCCCGACCCCTGCGAGCCAAGGGTATATGAGGGGGGACCCATGCTCAGCACATAGCCCTGGGACGAAATGCGAACGACCGTATAGGGCAGCGCGGGCCCGGGCGTGGAGGGCATGGCGGACAGCGTCACGTAGGGAGGAAGCGCCACGGCCAAGGCACACGCAAGGGCCATCAGCGCCCTCTGCGAGCGAGAGCTCAACGCTGACCTCATGAGCTCGGCGGCAAGCGTTTTAAGCTCGCCCTCCAGGCCGGGGCGAGGAGGTGATGCGTGCTGGCCATCGTCGAGCTCTACTTCGATGGCCTATGCTGAGAGCCCATAAACCCGGGCGGAATAGCCTGCTATGGCTTCATGGTGTACAGCGGCGGCCAGAAGCTGGCCTGGGGATACGGCCTGGCCGCGGAGCCCTGGAGCGAGAACGCGACCAACAACGTGGCTGAGTATATGGGGCTCATCAGGGGCCTCGAGTGGCTGGCTCAAAGGGCCCCGGGCGGCGAGGTGGCCATCAGGGGGGACTCGCTGCTGGTGATAAGGCAGGTGAGCAAGAAGTATGCCGTAAAGGCGGAGAGGCTCAGGCCGTTGCACCGGAGGGCCCAGGAGCTCCTCTCTAACTTTCCCAACGCCCGCGTGGAATGGGTCCCCAGAGAAAAGAACCGGGAGGCCGATGAGCTATCGGTCAGGGCCTACCTGGAGGTGCTCAGGGACGCGCGCCAGAGGGAGAGGGCCCGGCCCTATTTGGCCAGCGAGCGGCTCCGAAGGCTGCTGGAGGCCCTGGGCCTTCAGGTGCCCGCTTACCTCAGCGAGATGGGCGCCCGAAGGCTCCTGAAGAGGGCGCGCAGAAGGCGCTAAGCCCTAGCTATGCCCCAGGCGACGAGCGCGGCGTGCACCATCTCCGCCGCGATGGCCATGATGATAAGGGACATGAGCCTGCCCATCGCCCGGACGCCGTTCCTCCCCAGGAACTTGGTGAGGTGATGGCAGTACCTGAGCGTGAGGTGCACGCCCAGCGTGGCGATCAGCGAGGAGCTGAGAAGGATGGGCGTGGGATAGCGCTCCGCGCTCACCAGGAGAAGCGTGAGCGTGCCGGGCCCCACTAAAAGCGGCGAGGCGATGGGCACCACCATCACCTCATGCGGGTCCATCCTCCTGGTCTGCGCTACGTCGCCGAGCATATCGATGCCTATGACCATCAGCAGGATCCCGCCTCCCACCCTCAGCGAGTTGACGTCTATGCCGAAGAAGCCTAGGAGATAGAAGCCGAGAAGTGAAAAGAAGGCCAGAAGGCCCAGCACTACATAGGTGGCCTTGGTCAGCAACTTGCGCCTGGTGTCGTTATCGAGCGACTCAGTGAGCGAGAGGTAGGTGGGGATGACCGAGATGGGGTTCAATATAGCGTATAGCTGCCCCGCGAGCCAGAGCGTGGAGTAGAGGGCATCGAGCGGCGTCAAGGCCCCCTTGCCTCGGGCATGGCGGTTTTAACCTTACGCTAGCGCTTCCTGGCCAGGACAAAGTAGCTGAAGCCCAGGCCCCTAAGGCCCCGGGCCCGCTGAAGCGCGGCATCAATATAGCAGAGCAGACGGTTTGCGGCCCCCTTTAGCCTTGAGCCCACCTCCCTGCCGCCCAGCCAGATGGGCAGCAGCTGCTGGGCTATATATGCCCCCGATTCCTCCACGGGCTCGAGCCCCAGGGCCCTGAGCAGCGGCCTTAGCCTCCAGGGCCTTACGGCATAAAACCGAATGGAGAGGGGGTTTCCGAACGAGTGCGCATGCCAGATGTAGGAGCCCTCCTTGAGCAGCCCCCTGAGCTGGGCCCTGCTGCCCATGGTGCTGCCCAGCCTTCCCCTGAAGAGCGCGTCCAGCACGTAATAGACGACCTCGAGCCTGAAGGCGTTCTCGAACTCAAGGAGCGCGTGGGCCCCAGGCTTCAGCACGCGGGCCAGCTCGGCCAAGGCACGGGGCCACTCCCTGAAGTGGCCCAGTATGTAGCCGAGCGAATAGGCGCTGGAGATGCAGGAACCCCTCAGCGGGAGATGGGCCGCATCGCCGTTGACGATATGGCAGGCGCTTGCCCATCGCCCCAGCTTAGCCTTCAGCACGCGTAGAGCGCCCGGCGAAACGTCCACCGCGACCACCTCCCTGCCCATGCGAAGCATGAGGAGCGCCTGCGCCCCCGTGCCGCAGCCGAGGTCCAGCGTCGGGTTGCTCAGCGAGGACCTATGGTGGGCCAGCAGCCTTGCATAATGCCTGTTGAGGTAGGAGAGGTAGGGGCTTCTTTCCTGGTCGGCGTCGTATCGAGGCGACCAGCGGTCGTAGAAGAGCCTTACCCTTTTGGACGATGAGTCCTCCGCCGTCATTAGGGCGCTTCCTTCCTGGAAGGCCCGGCGGGCCCTTTATATATTTTGACGCCTCCCCTTCCCATGGCCCTGGGCAGGGCCATAAGCCCCTCATCGGGGTCGCCTATCAGCAGCGCGCGGCCGCGAGCATAGAGGTAGGCCACGTAGGCGCAATAGCCCGCGTCAAGCTCATCATGGCTGAGGCTAGGGTGGCGAGAGGGGTCCCATGTGATGCGCAGCCGTTGCAGCCCGCGCACCAGGCCAGCCAGGCCGGAGCCCTTTCGAGGCACGCCCAGGAGGTCCTGAACGGCACCAGGATATGTCTCTATCACCTGTAGGCCGTGCCCCGCCAGCCTTGCCTTGAGCAGGAGCCCCCTTGCCGTCAGCGCCCTCATGGGCCCCAGTGTGATGGGGAAGAACCTGATGCCCATTCGGCGCAGCTCGAGGTCGCAGGCCCTGAAGTGAGGGGGGCCCCTGGCCTCAAGGCTTGGCCTCCCCTTGGGGAGCGAGAGGGGGGCATCGATGGCGACGGCCTTGGGCCCCACGCTGAGCACATGGCCGACGATCTCATCATCGCCGTAGACCGCCGAGAAGCTTGCCCTCAGCCCATCATCCAGCACGCAGAGCCCCGTTCTTCGCCTCGGCGAGCCAGCTAAGTCTATGCCCACGTAGAAGCCCAACGCCGGGCATGGCCAGCTATGCTTTTTAGCCGCGCGCCCGTCCTCACGGCATGGGCGCCGAGAGGCTGGGCAAGGGCCTCTACCTCATCGATACCGTCGCGGTGGGGGCCAGGGGCACCGTGGCCGCCTATCTCATCCTGGGCCGCAAGAGGGCCCTCGTGGACTGCGGCCATGCCTCGAGCCTCCCCACGCTTCTCGAAGGCCTGCGCGAAGCGGGCCTGAGGCCCGAGGAGCTCGACTATATCATACCGACCCACGTGCACCTGGACCACGCGGGGGCGGCGGGCGCCCTGGCGCGCCTAGCGGCTAATGCGCTCGTGGTGGCCCATAGCAGGGCTAAGCCGCACCTGGTCGACCCCTCGAAGCTCATAAGGAGCGCGACGCAGCTCTTCGGGGAGCAGCTGATGAAGGCCTATGGCCTTCCCGAGCCCATAGAGGAGGCGAGGGTGCAGGCCTTCGATAGGGAGCTCAGCGTCGACCTGGGAGGGGGGCTTGAGCTGCGGCTCCTCTATGCGCCGGGCCATGCGCCTCATCAGCTCGTCGCCTACATTGAGCGGGAGAGGATCCTGCTCACCGCGGACAGCGTGGGCATCCTCTATCCGGACTTTCCCAGGGCCATGATCCCCACCACCCCGCCGCCGAGCTTTGATCCAGCGCTGGCCATGAGGACGGCGCAGGAGCTCTCACAGCTCCCCGCGGTCAAGCTTCTCCTGCCTCACTTTGGGCCTCGGGAGGATGTGGCCTGGGTGTGGTCGGAGACCGAGAGGGGAATAGAGAGCTGGGCCCGCGTCGCTGAAAGGACGCTGGAGGATGGAAAGGGGCCCGAGGCCATCCTAGATCGGATCACGGGCGACTTTCTGAAGAGGGCGGGCGTGGCGGAGCCGGCGAGGCTGCCCGCCTATGTCAGGGTCTCCCTCTGGACCAGCGCGATGGGCCTTTACACGTATTACACAAAGGATAAAAGCCCTGCGCGCGCCGGGCGCCCATGAACGCCATTCGTGGGCTCCTGAGGAGGGCTCACGAGGAGGCTTGGGACCCCTGGTCCCTGGCCTTTGAGGGCGACCGTGAGCAGTGGCGTGAAAGGCTCAGCGAGGTGCAGAGGGGCTACCTGCGGGACCTGCTCTATAGCCAGCTCTATGGCGAATACGAGGTGCTGGAGGGCGTCACAAGGCTCGCGCGGTTAAGCCGGGAGGAGGATGTGAGGCTCTTCCTGCTGACCCATGCCAGGGATAACGCCGTGCATGCGGATGTGTTCGAGCGCTACCTTCATGACGTGGCCGGCTCGGGGCCTCTGCGCCCCGAGGAGCTGAAGCTGAAGCTGCCCAAGGCCTACGTCGCGCTCATCGCCGAGGAGCCCAGGAGGCTGCTCTCCAGGCTGGAGGCGAGCTATAATGAGGCGGAACTTGCCGAGCTGCTCGCGATCTATTACCTGCTGGCCGATGGCATCCTGTACAACACGAGCTACGAGGGCCTCAGGCAGACGGTCTGGGCCCGGGGCTGGCTGCAGGAGCTCAGGAGGGCCTATGAGCTCATCTCGCGCGATGAGAAGAGGCAGACGCTCTTCGGAGCGCACTATATGAAGAGGCTGGCCTCGGCGAGCCAAGATGCCCTGGCGGCGATCGAGGGCGCGCTTTCGAACTACTCGGGGCACGTAATCGCCACCATCGGGCACTTCTCCCCCCTGATCGAGTCCTTTGGCCTCACGCTCCAGCACTTCATAGATGTCTCAAGGGAGGTCGTGGCCGAGGAGCTGCAGATCTTGGGCCTCAGGCCCTAGCTAAAAGTCGACGTCGCGCCCTTCATAGGCATAGAGGAACAGGCGAGCCAGCTCACGCTCATCGGGCACGCGGGGGCTCACGAAGAGCCCCGTCGATTCCTGCGCCCTCGTGACGAGTTCGGGGAGGTCCCTCTCGAAGGCAGCCCTTGGGATGCCCAGCTCCTGCAGGCTGAGCGGCATGCCCAGCCTCTTGAAGAGCAGCACCGCCTCGCCGATGAGGCCCTTGGCCCTCGCCTCCTCGCTGTCGCCCGCGATCCTAAGATGATAGGCGAGTTCCGCCAGGTCCTCACGGGCCTCGGGCAAGGTATACTGCAGCGCCTGCTTGAAGACGGGCGTGAGGGTGCGGCCGTGCTGTATCTTGTAGAGCCCCCCAAGGGCGTGGCCCATGGCGTGGATCAGGCCCACCTGCGAGTTCGAAAAGGCCAGGCCCAGCAGCGCGGAGGCGATGTGCACCTTCTCTTGGGCCTGCAGGTCTTTCCTATCCGAGCAGGCCAGGGGCAGGTACCTGAAGAGCAGCTCCAGCCCTCGGGCGGCGAGCGCCTTGGTGAATTCATTCGTCCACTTCGAGATGTACGCCTCTATCCCCTCCGCCACTCCGTCGCTGCCCGTGCTCGCGAGGAGCTGGGCCGGAGCCCTGAGCGGCAACGCCGGGTCCAGTATTGTAACTAGGGGCACGAGGTCCCTGTTGCCGAACTCCAGCTTCCTCTTCTCCTCGGGGCTGGTCAGCACGATGGCCCAGCTCGCCTCCGAGCCGGGCCCGCTCGTGGTCGGTATTGCGACGAGCTTGGCCTTCCTGCCCAGGCCCAAGGGCTCTGAGGGGGTAAGGTCCTTGAAGTCCAGCTCGGGCCGCTCGTAGAAGAGCCATGCGCTCTTCGCCACATCCGTGCAGGAGGCCCCTCCCAGCGAGATTATCAGGTTGGGCGAAAAGGCCTGGGCTGCCCTGGCGGCGCGGCGCGCGGTCTCCAGCGAGGGTTCGGGCTCCACGTCGCTGAAGACCTGCACCTGCCTTCCCTTAAGGTGCCCGAGCAGCAGCTCCAGCAGGCCCAGGCGCTGCATGGTCCTGTCCGTTATGACCAGCACCCTCTCGCCCTCTATTTGCTCCACATACTCCAGGGCCTCCCTGCCGAAGACTATCGTCCTCGGGGAGGTGTAGACCCAGGCCATGCTAGGCGAACTCGCTGGGCACCTTCGTGGCGCAGTTCACCAGCTCCTGCGCCGCCCTCGTATAGCGCAGGATCTTCATCATGTTCCCCCTGAGCTTGAACTTGCCCGTCAGGATGCCCTTGATGGGCTCTATCTCGCCCTTGATGAGCTTGACCCAGTTGCCATAGGGGCCTTCGTAGACGAACTGCGCCTCCCTCTCTGCCCTGTTGGAAAGCCTTCGCCACTCCCTGACCTTGCCATGATACAGGTCCAGCCAGTAGACCTCCTCGCGGTCGAAGCGCTCATCCGGCGTTATTATAAAGAGGATATCCCCCTCCCAGTCCCTGGCCGCCTGCTCGTATTCCCTGCTGGCGTTCACTATCTCCACATACTTCTTGAGCCACTCCTCGGAGGGAAATTTCAGTGGGCGCTCTGCCACGGGCTCTTTTGGCGCACTAACCGTATAAGGCTTTTGCGCCTGCGAGAGCCTTTTATAGGCGGCCCCTCGGGCCGCTACGCCTTGAGGCTGCGCTTCGCACTCATCGGCCTCTTCGCCTCGGTCTTCGCCACCTCGCTGGGGATAGCCGCGAGCATCTACTATGTGCCGCTCTATATCGCGTACCTGGGCGCGGGGCTCGAGGGCGTGGCGCTGATGGGCGTCTTCAGGAGCCTGGCCTATGCGCTGCTGCCCGCCTTCGTCGGCAGGCTGGCGGATCGCTTTGGGAGGCTGAGGCTCTATGCCCTGAGCATCTTCCTCAACGCGGCCGCGCTCGTGCTGATGGCCCTCTCGCCCACGCTCACGCTCGCCTACGCCTCCTCGCTGCTGATGGGCGCGGGCTATGCCTTCTTCTGGCCGATTTCATCCGCCATCGCGGCGAGCATCTCATCGCAGCAGGGGCGCCTCAGGGCCATGGCCATCTACAGCCTCTCTTGGTCCACGGCCTTTCTCATCGGCCCGCTGGTCGGGGGCTGGCTAAGGACGTTTCTGGGCTATTGGGGCCTCTTCATCGCCTCGGGGCTGCTCGTCCTGCTGGCCCCGCCCTGGCTCACCTGGATAAGGCTGGGGCAGGAGCGCCAAGCCGGCCCCATAACGCTCAACTTCCCCAGGGCTATCCTGCCTCTCTATCTGGCGGAGATACCTCACGGCATGGTCTATGGGGTCGCCTCCTCGATTCTTCCCTACTATATGGCCCAAAACGGGCTGGGGGACGTGGAGGTGGGGGCGCTCTTCGGCCTCATGGGGGCGGCCAGGCTGCTTCCGCTCCTGGGCATGCTGAGGCCCGTGGGCCCGGGAGAGCTGCCCATGCTCCTGGCGGCCATGGGCCTCTTCCTGGCCTCCTTCGTGCTGGTGGGGCTGCTGCCCCACTGGGGAGGCTTCGCGCTGGGGCTCGGGCTGCTAGGCCTGGGGCTGGGCCTGTATTATCCGGCGGCCTCCTCGCTCATCAGCAGGCGGTTCGATAATAGGCACTTGGGCCTCGCGCTGGGCCTTTTGGAGAGCATCTTCGGGATAGGCCAGATGGCCGGCCCTCCCCTGGGCAAGGAGCTGTATACGGCCCTGGGCCCCGGGCCCTCCTTCGTGGCGCTGGGCCTGCTCTGGCTATCGATGGCCCCCCTGCTCTTGGCCGCGAACAGAAACCCAAGGAATGGTGGCCGGGGCACCGCCGCGTAAGTTGCCGGCCAGCGATGGAGCGCCTCGTATAGCTAGAGGCGGAGCTTATCGAGCAGGAGCCTCATCATGGCCGCATCCTGCAGCGCCAGGCCCACGCTCTTGAAGAGCGTGAGCTCCTGCTCATGCTGTCGCCCCGGCTTGCGGCCCAGCACCAGCTCGCCCAGCTCCCCGTACACCTTCTCCCAGGAGAACCTCCCCTCCCGCACGGGTATGATCAGGTCGCCCGCCTCCTCCTTCGCGGCCTCCAGCGCGTCGACCACCACCTTGGCCTCCTCCACGGTCTCCGTGTCCAGCTCCCTGGCCTCGGGCCTGTACGAGCCTATGGCGTTGATGTGAGCTCCCGGCGCAAGCCAGGCGCGCCTGAGCACGGGCTCGGAGGAGCTCGTGGCCGTCACCACTATGTCAGCGCTCCTCACCGCCTCTTCGGGCGTGAGGCAGGGCAGGACCTCGGCGCCCAGCTCCCGGGACATGCCCTTAGAGAAGTCCTGGGCCTTAAGGGGCGTGCGGCTATAGACGAAGGCCCTCTCCAGCTTCAGCAGGGACCAGAGCGCCTTCAGCTGGTACCTGGCCTGAAAGCCCGCGCCTATGAGGCCCACGGAGGCAGCATCATGCCTCGCGAGGTATTTGCTGGCTATAGCGCTGGCCGCGCCCGTCCTGAGGCCGGTGAGCGATGCGGCGCTCGCGAGCAGCCTCGGCTCCCCCGTCCTCGCGTCGAACGCCGCTATGAGGCCCTGCACGCTCCTCAGGCCCCGAAGTGCATTTCTCGGAAAGACGGTCACCAGCTTGCAGGTGAAGATGTCGAATGTTGGCACATAGCAGGGCATGATGAGGAAATCCCCCTCGGAGTTGAGGCCGCTTAGCCTCATGCGTTTTGGCATGAGCACGTTGCCCCTAGCGTGCTCGGCGAAGGCGCGCTCCACGTAGCTACAGACTTCGCGCAGCTCGAGCAGCTCCTCTATCTCCCTATCGCCCAACAGCCTGGGCCCCCCTTCAGCGCTCATGGCCCTTGCGCCCCTCATGAAGCAGGAGCTGGAGCCTTCGCCGGCAGGCGGGGCAGAAGCCGGGCCCCTTCTCATCCGTGTCCCGCACGTGGCGGCTGAACCTCATGATGCAGCCCCTGGCGGAGCAGTGGCCCAGGCCGAGCATGTGGCCCGCTTCGTGCACGACCTCCTTTAGCAGCCTGGCCTCCAGGAGCGAGGGATTCGCCGCCTCCCCATAGTAGGAGGGGTCGAGCCTTCTCGTGGAGACGACCGCGATGCCCTCGGAGGCCAGGCCAAAGCAGTAGTTCAATCCCCCGGCGTATATGTCATCTTGAAGCAGGAGCAGCAGGAGCTCGCCCTGCGAGCGGAGCGCCCTGAGGAGCTCCAGCAGGGCCGCCGCGTCATATTGCCCCCTCGCGCGATCATAGGCGCTCTCCGGCAGCGAGAAGCTCAGGCGCTCAGCTATCACCTCCAGCCCCAGCTGCGCGCGTATGGCCTCTAGGAGGGAGCTGCTTGGCCGCTGAGCCAGCGAGATGATGCGCAGCCGCAACCCGCCTTGGGCGGCGCCGAATCTAGATAAGAATTCCTAGCGCTAGGGAGGCAGCTTGAGGGCTCCCACCTGCACGAGCCCTTCGAGGTGATATGCGCTCAGCAGGGCCCCCGATAGGGCGTAAAGGTGATCTCCGACGAAGAAAGCCCTCACGATATATAGCTCCCGTTCCTCCAGGCCCTTCCACGGCCCGCTGGGGAGGTTTGTTATGTTGCCGACGAGCCTGAGCCCCGAGGCCTCGTCAAAGGAGAAGAGCAGCAGCCCCTGCCAGGCCGGGCTCCCGTAGGACCAAGGGTCGGGCGAATCAGGCCTTGAATAGAGGAGGGCGGGGAAGGCCAGCAGCAGCGTGCCGTTGGGGAGCGCGTACTGCGTAAGCGCCCTATGATCGGCCAGCAGGGGTGAGTCGCTTCCCCTATAGCCAAAGGAGAAGCTCTTCAGCTCCTTCAGCTTCGCCCCGTCGAGCCTAAAGAGGGAGACCTTAAGTCCTTGGTACCAGGCGAACTGCCCTGAGGGGTCGGCAATGGCCTCCTTGCCGAAGCCCAGCAGGTATCCATTCGTCAGCGGATGAAGGTACTGCGAATAGCCCGGCAGCTCCACGTGGCCGATGATCTTAGGATTGCGCGGGTCGCTAAGCGATATCGCGATCACGGGATCTACTTTCTTGAAGGTCACGAGGTAGGCCACGTCGCCCACGAACCTCGCGGCATACATGCTCTCGCCCGGCGAGATGCCCTCCAGCGCGCCCACGACCCTCAGCTCCATGCTCAGTACGTAGACCGCGCTGCTCTCGGCCATCCCCTCGGGCTGCGCTCGCCAAAGATGCGTGGCCACCCTCAGGTGATCGTCCTTTTCGTCGAGCGAGAACTGGTCCAGCAGCGTGCCCGGCACCGCCCCCTGCGCGGCTATGCTGACGTGCCCCCCCTGAAGGGAAAGCCGCACCAGCGTGGTGTTCGGCCCCTGTATAATGGGCGTGACGGGGAGGGCCTGAGGGCCTGAGGACGGGGCGGGGAGCAGGGGGAACATGATGTAGGGCGGCATGGGGAACGCGATGTAGAGGTTCCTAGAGGAAGCATAGAGCGTGGAGGCAAACCCCAGCAGCAGGGCCTTCGCGCCTACGTTGCCCTCCTCGAGCGATATCGAGAGCACCAGCGCGTAGTCCTGCGCGCCCTGGCTGAGGACCTCGCCGTAGTAGATGTCCTGAGCCTCGAGGACCCTGGGGGCCCCATTCACGCTGTAGCTGGGAAGAGAGGGTATGGGCCCCCGAGGCCCGTAGCTGAAGGCGGGCTGAAGGGCCACCACGTACGCATAGCCCTCTATGAGGCGGGAGGCGACATAGCTGCCGTTCAGGGCCACGGAGGATATCAGGCGTGGCGAGCTTATCTGCGAAATGTCATACAGCAGCACGGCCACGGACTGAGGGCAACGGTACGGGAAGAGGGCTATGCAGTAACGGGGCTCCTCGCCCATCACGAGAAGCCTATTCCACGCCACGAAGAGCTCACGCGCCTGAAGGCCCTCGAGCTTGAGGGTTGCCTGGACGCTCATCCTCTCGGGCGAGCCTGCGGAGGCTATGATTATGGTGTCACCCTTTGCGATGTAAATATAGCGGCCATCGGTCTTCGCCATATCGGGCTCGTCCACGCCCTGCACCTGTATGTTGGTGGCGCTAAAAGGGAGCTGTGGGCCCGCCCTGGGGCTTTGCAGCGCGGGCAAAACCACCGCATAAGGATGCGAGGCCTGGCTGACGAGGAAGGCGATGAGCTGGGCATGTGAGGAGAAGGGCCTGAGCTGCGATGATGGAGAAGCGGGCTGAAGGAGATGGGCGCCTAGGCCTAAGGAGGCGAGCAGCACCAGGCCCACGATGGCGAGCTGGGCCATCGCGCGCCGCAGGCTTGATGCGCTCATGCTAGGGCCTAACCAAGCACCATTAAGATGCTAGGCTCCTGAATGAACGTTCAACTTCATAGCACGCATGGCTTTTTATTCGCGGCGCGCAAGGCCCTCCTGTTGGCCGAGCAGGAGCTCGAGAAGCTGCTCAGGGGGAAGGCGCTGCGCATCTATCTGCTGCTGCTCTCCAGGAGGCAGGGCATGACTGCCAGGGAGGTGCAGAGGGAGCTGGGCCTTAGCACGCCCAGCTTGGCGGTCTATCATCTCGAGAGGCTTAGGGAGGCGGGCCTGCTCAGCAAGGACGAGCACGGGAGGTATGCCGTGGCCGAGAAGGCGGACGTGCATGTGCTCAGGGCCTTCGTGGTATACAGGAATATAGCGCTGCCGCGCTTCCTCTTCTACGCCGTCTTCTTCACCTCGGCGACCGTGCTATTGCCCCTCTTCTCCATCTTCGCCCCGCTTACGGAGATACTCGGCACAATTGCGGCCCTGAGCTTTTGGTATGAGACGTGGAGGTTCTGGAGGAGGAAGCCCTTTTGAGGCCCGTCCCCTCAAGGCACGTTCTAGGCTCTAGAGCTATATATGAGGCGGCCGAGACGAAGCTGGTGATCAGGGCGATAGCGGGGGGAGGGCTGCTGGGCCTGCTGCTGGCACTTCTCTCCCGCCTCCCCTACTTTGCGACCGAAAGGCCACCCCTGCTGGGCCCGGGCCTAGGAGAAGGGGTCCTGGTCGTGGCGCCCGCGAGGAACGAGTCGCTGGCCTGGCATGCAGGGCTTCCGGGCCACTACGCGGAATACCTCCCCCTGGGCCTGTTGGCCCTGGCCCTTGCCCTGCTTCCCGCGGCGCTGATCTATCTTGTAACGTTGAGGGGGCCTCAAGAGATGGGCCCCCTGAATGCGTAGAGGTCCACGTAGAACGAGTGAAATCGCTTCCTATGGAAGTCGAGCGAAGGCGGGAGCCTGAGGAGGTAAGTGCCCAGCAGGAGGGCCTCCTTGCCCAGGGCCGCGGCCATCGAGGACAGCAGCCTCCTGGCGGCCTTGGTGCTCTTGTGCAGGCTGTAGACCCTATCGGCGGCCCCCAGAGCAGCCCTCAAGAACTCCACGTCCGCGCCCCTCCTTCTGACGCCAAAGGGTGGGTTCTGGACGACGGTATCGGCCCGCAGCGCCAGCCGCGGGACCTGGGCTCTAATGAAATCGACGCTGCCCAGCACGCCCAGCCGTTGGGCCGCGCGCCTCGCCTCTTCAAGGGCCCTGCCGTCTATATCGACGCCTACAGCAAGCGAAGCGCCGAGAAGGGCGCTGCCTATGGTGAGCCTACCCGTGCCGCAGCCCAGGTCTACGACCCTCCTATCGCGCACGGCGCCGTCCATATATGCCCTCCACAGCAGCTCGGCGGCAAGGGGCGCGGGCAGCGTGTATTGTTCAAGCTCCGCGCTGGGGTAACGGTGAGGTGGCACGCGCTCTAGGGCGATCTCGAGCCGCTTCCTGTGCACAGGAGCCTTCGCGCGCCGCTTAAGATAACCATGTTGCCCGGTTTGCCAATGACAAATATGGATTCCGGTTTCCCCGGAGACTCCAAAATGGCCATCGTTGGCAGAAGGAACTCCTAGGTGGTCAGGCAGAAGCCCGAGCAGGGCGTCGATGAGGAGCAGGAGGCGCCCAACCAGGATGGGTTCGTCCACCTACAGCTGCTGGACCGCAAGCATGTCGCCGCCCCGTATGCCTATTCGCTGGACCTCTACACCTTCGTCTTCCTGTTCCCGGCGGCGCTCACGGCGGCCTATGTTCTGATAAGTAGGAGGCCGCTGCCCGAGCCCTGGGCCCTGCCAAGAGCCTCCAGTAGAGCCTCCTCAGCAGCGCATAGCGAGCCGACTCGGCCACGTAGCTGCGAGGCGTGAACCTCAGCTGAAACATGTGAAGGTAGCTCCTCCTCCGCCTAAGGCTAAGGTTAAGCAGAAGGCCCCTGAGCCCCACATAGGCCCTTAAGGGGGTGAAGAGAAGCCCCTCGATGAACCAGCCCAAGGGGCCTGGGCCGTTAAGCGACAGAGCCGTTCGCGACCTATGACCTGCCTCGAGGCGCGCATACTCCGCGGCGCCCTTGAGCAGGAGGGCCCTCGAGGCGTCCATGCGCACCAAGGGGTCCCCCTCGAGAAAGGTATGGCGAACGAACGAGGGCGCATCCATGGCCAGGCTCACCTCAACGCGGATGGGCAGCGTCCTATTGAGCGCCCTTAGCTGCACGAAGGCTCTGAGGAGCTCCCTTACGAGCCGGCCGGGGCGGGTGACTAGAAAGAGGTCAAGGTCCCCCTTGGGCCCCAGCACTCCATAAGTGACCGAGCCGGAGAGGCCGGCCATCACTATACCCCTGCTCGCGATCAGGTGGGCCAGGCGCGCGCTTACCGCCCTCAGATAGCGCGCCCTTTCCCTCGCCCCCAGGGGCATAGAAGAGCCAGGAGCCGCGACAAGGCCCGGCTGCACTTCCCTCAGATAGGTGCCCAGCAGGCCCTCCACCGCCTCTTCGCCGAAGAGCTCGACGAGCAGGCGCCTGCTGACGGGCTGGCCCACGAGGCGCAGGAGGGCCCGCAGCAGCCTGGCCCTCTCCTCCAACGGCCATGATGCTTCAGGGCCTCTTAAAAGCCCTCCTGGCCAAGCACGCCCTGAAGCCACGGCAGGGCCTCGGTTATGAAGCTGGGGCCGTGGTGCGCCAGAAAGTCATAGGGGCCGGGCGTGACGTGGAGCCTGCCCTCCTTGAGCGCCCTGAGCTCGCCCCAGCCGCGGCCTTTGAGCCTCTGCAGGACGGCTGCCCGGTCCAAAGGCCTGAACATTTTGGGCTCGTAGACGATCACGTCGGGCTCCAGCTGCTTCACGAGCGAAAAATCCGGCTGGAGCCATTCGCTGGGCCTGTCGGCGAAGATGTTCCGCGCGCCGAGCAGCGCGAGCGCGTCGGTTATGTAGCTGTAGGCGCCGAAGGTGATGGGCCCGCCCAGGTCTATCTCGACGTAGACACGAGCCTTCCTCGGCCCCTGCGCGAGGACGCGCGCCAAGGCCCCCAGGAGGCTCGCCTCCAGCTCCCTCGCCTGCTCGGGATAGCCGGCCACGAGCCCGGCCTCCGCGCAGCCCGCTATAAGCGAGGCGACCGTGGAAGGCAGGGGGATAGCATAGACGGGGAAGAGGCCCGAAAGCCTCTCCGCAAAGGGCCTCTGATAGCCGGTGGTGGTGAGCACCAGGTCGGGCCTGAGCGCCCGCAGCCGGTCCAAGTTGGTCGAGCTGTAGCTGCCCAGAATGGCCTTGCTGCGGGCCTCGGCGGGCCTCACGCAGAAGGCGCTCACGCCCATGACCTTTTCGCCCAGGCCCATGAGGAAGAGGCTCTCCGTTATGGCGGGGCTGAAGCTGACGAGCCTCTCACACCTATCGGGAAGCAGTAGCTCCTTGCCCAGGGCCTCGCAAAAGACGCGCCTCACCGCGCGGGCATGGGCTCAAGGCCTTTTTGGCTTAAGCGGAAGCAGATGCTAGCAAGGCGCACCTAGGGCTGAAGCCCCCAGGCCCTGCGCGCCGATGCCTAGCTGAGCCCGCGGCTTCTCCTCCAGGCCAGGTACTCCTGGGCGGAGAGCCTTTCCCTGGGCTCTCTATAAACGACCTTCGGGAAGCCCCTGATCTGGCCCGTGAAGACCATGGAGCCCAGCCCGCTGCCGTAGCCGCCAAAGCCCACCACCTCGCCCCTCTGCGGCATGCCGTGGAGAAAGAGCGAGGCCAGCGAGGCCCAGAGGGAGCCCGTGTAGAGGTTGCCTATCTTCCTGCCTATGAGCGTAGAAGGATAGACCTTCTTCCTGTAAAGCTCCTGAAACTCTGAGAGCTGCATCACCTGCTTCCTCTCCCTGCGCCAGGCCTCATAGAGCGCCTCATCCTTCAGCGCCTCCTCCGTGTGATGGTGCAGCGCCCCGGGCATGCGCTCGTGCGCATAAAGCGAGGCGAAGGCCCACTCGGCCATCTTGGCAAAGGGCATGTGGAAGACCATGTGATCCAGATGATCGAGCACGCTCGCCCGGCCATGCTTCCTCTTCCATAGCTCGATGGCCATCTTCATCGCGAAGATGTATCCCATGATCGAGAGCCGGCCGTCGACGATGGGCGTGAGCCTCATGGGCTTGAGGAAGTCATCCACGTCGGCGGTATAATAGCCCGGCCTGGCCAGCTCCAGCTCGAGCGGAGCGTCGGCCTCCAGCCTGAAGGCGACGGCGCCGGCGCCCTGAGTGAACTCGGCCGTTCCGCTTTCGCGCTCGTAGAGCGCCTCATCCACGCAGAGGATGGCCACGGGCCCTCCGCCCGCCTTCACCCTCTCGCTCGCAAAGAGGGCCCCATAGCAGCCCGATACGCAGGCGAACTTGAGCTCGACCGTGCCTACATGGTTGAGGCCAAGCCGCTCTAGGATCTTGGCCCCCATCGGTTTGGAGAGGTCGGGCGAGGACTCCGTCGCCACGAGCAGCAGCTCCGCGTCGCTGATGTCCAGCTCCCTGAGGGCCTCCAGCCCCAGCTCCTCGAGACTCTTATCGTACAGCACCGTGATGCCCTCCATGCCCAGGCCCTCCACCACGTGCTGTGGGTCCACGCCCCTGAGCTGAGCCAGCTCCTCCGTCTTCACATAGTAAGGGCTGGGCAGCACGACGAGCCTTGATATGCCGGGCACGCGGGCGCCGAGGTGGCCGGCCTTTAAAGCTTGACCTCCCGGGGCCAATTGCCCGCGGGGGCTTCAGCAGATGTGGAATCGCCAACGCTTAAATCGCGTCCAGCAGGCTGCAGGCCCTGCGCCTTGGCGAACAGGGTCGTGGTCTTCACGGACCTGGAGAGCGTGCTCGTGCCCGAGCTCTGGCCCACCCTGGGGGCGGCGCTGCGGGTGCCGGAATTTCAGCTCACTACGCGCGATGTGCAGAGCATCGAGGAGTTGATGGAAATCAGGCTAAGGTGCATAAAGGAGAGGGGCTTTAGGCTGCAGCAGCTCAAGGCACAGGCGGCCAAGCACGTCAGGCCCTATCCCGGCGCGGCCGAGTTGGTACAGGAGCTAAGGCGCAGGGGCGCCGAGCTCGTGGTCCTCTCGGATACGTTCGAGCAGCTCATGGAGCACGCGTTAAAGGAGCTGGGCCTCGGGAAGTATTACACGAACGCGCTGCTCGTGCACGAGGATGGCACGATCGAGGGCTTCGACCTCAGGCTTCAGGGGGCCAAGCACAAGGTGGTGGAGACGCTGCAGGACGAAGCTGCCTTCAGCGTGGGAATAGGGGACTCGTTCAACGACCTGCAGATGCTGAGGTCCGTGGACCTCCCCATCCTCTTCAACCCCGCCGAGGCGATCAGGGATTATTTTAGGGGGGCGCCCATCTTCAGGAACCTCGCCGACCTAAAGCGCTTTCTGCTGGCCCTCCTCGAGGGCCTCTCATCCCCCGCGCGCGTGCTCGTGGCGGACAGGCTGGCCGAGCAGGGGCTTAGGCTGCTCAGGAAGGCCTTTCGAGTCGACGTGCTCCCCGGCCTCACGCATGAGGAGCTGCTGAAGCTCCTGGGCGAATATGATGCCGTCGTGGTGAGGGGGTCCGCCAAGCTGGATGCCGAGGCGCTCTCAAGGGCCAGAAGGCTGAAGGCCATCGCCAGGGCCGGCATAGGCCTCGATAACATAGATCTGAGCGAAGCCAAGGCCAGGGGAATCAGGGTGCTGTACGACCCTTATGGCAGCGTGATGAGCGTGGCCGAGCATACGATCCTGCTCATGCTGGCGCTCTCGAGAAATCTGGTGAGGGCCTCCAGCGCCCTGAAGGAAGGAAGGTGGGAGAAGGAGAGGTACGTGGGCAGGGAGCTATACGGCAAAACGCTGGCGATCGTGGGGCTGGGCAAGATAGGAGGGGAGGTGGCAAAGCGGGCCAGGGCCTTCGGCATGCGCGTGGTGGCCTATGACCCCTATGCGCCCCCTGAAAGGTTCTCGTCGCTGGGCGTCCTGAGGAAGGCGGAGCTCGCCGAGGCCCTGGCGGAGGCGGACTACATCAGCGTTCATACGCCCAAGGTGCCGGGGCTCATCGGCGAAAAGGAGCTGAGCTACGTAAAGCCGGGCGCCTTCCTCATCAACACCTCGAGGGGAGGGGTGGTCGACGAGCGGGCCCTTTATGAAGCCCTGAAGGGAGGCCGCCTGGCCGGCGCGGCGCTGGATGTCTTTGAGCAGGAGCCGCCCGGCGCCGCTGCCCTCGCGCTGCTCTCGCTGGACAGCGTCATCGCCACCCCCCACGTCGCCGGCTCGACGGCGGAGGCGCAGGAGAGGATAAGCGCGTACATAGCCATCACGCTGTTGAGGTGCCTGCTGGGCGAGCGCGTCGAGAACGAGGCCGCATAGGCCTCGCTTCGAGAGGAGGCTGCTCGGGGGCTTAAACTTATACGAAGCAGCATGCATTCACCTGCGATGAAGGCGGCACTGCTGGAGGGCAAGGGCCTTGAATCGCTCTCCATAAAGGAGGTCTTGGCCCCCGAGCCGGGTCCCCATGACGTGCTGCTGAGGGTCACGCTGGCCGCGGTCAACCCCGTCGATTACTTCGTGATACAGGGAACAAGGGCGGTGGCGCGCCTTCCGCACGTGCCTGGGGCGGAGTTCACGGGCATCATAGAGAGGGTGGGCGAGCATGTGGAGGACTTTAAGCCGGGCCAGAGGGTCGCGGTGTACAACAGGCTGTATGATGGAACGTGCAATATCTGCCTGCGCGGCATGGAAATGCTCTGCCCGAGCGGGGGGATCATGGGGGTCGTGAGCTGGGGAGGCTTCTCCGAGCTGGTGCTCTTGCCCTCGAAGAACGTCCTGCCGCTGCCGGATAATGTCTCCGACGAGATGGCGGCCAGCCTCCCCGTGGCGGCGCTCACGCCCTATCATGCCCTTGTGAGGGCTGGCACCGCCGCCGGGGAAACGGTCTGCGTCGTGGGCGCGTCGGGGAACACGGGCATGTTTGCCGTGCAGCTGGCCAAGCTGATGGGCGCGAAGGTCATCGCCCTCTCCAGGAAGGCGTGGCTCAGGGAGCTGGGCGCCGATGCCGTGGTCCCTCCGGAGGGGGCCACGGACGAAGTGAGCAGGCTCACGGATGGACGCATGGCCGACGTGGTCGTGGACCCCCTGGGCGCGAGGACCTTCGACGCCAGCCTTCAGCTGCTGGGCCTCACGGGCAGGTTCGTGACCTTCGGCGTGCTGACGGGCGCCGACGTCAGGGTTTCACTGGCCTCCCTTTACAACAGGCACCTCTCGCTGCTGGGCGTGACGGGGGGAACCAAGAAGGAGCTGGCCGAGCTCATCGCCATGGCCTCCGAGGGCAAGCTAAGGGTTAAGGTCTGGAGGATCTATCCGCTGGAGCAGATCAGGGCGGCCGTGGAGGCGCTCTTCGACGGCAACAGGAACGGCAGGGTGCTTGTCAAGGTCGGCTAGCGCGCAGCCCCCCTGCGTCCGCATTAGGGCGTAAACGGCGTTTGCCGCGCAATGATGGAGGACGCAAGGGTTTCTCACGGCAGGAGGGCCTCGACGCGTCACGTTGCCGAAAACGGCCAGGTGTCGGGCAGGAGGCCAAGAGGTTGGCGGTGAGCTGGCCCCCACCTGAAGCCGTAGCCCCCTCAAGTTGCCGAGGCCAGGGCGTTAAGAGGCGCCTGCGTAATGTTGAGCGCGCTGACCGTGAGCTTGAGCTCCACGGCCCTTGAGCTATGCGCTCTCAGGCAAAGGATGGGAAAGGAGGGGCCCACCTGAAGGTTGCCGAGGCACAATGGGATGCTGCCGGCTATTTCGGGCGTGGAAAAGGAGGTCGGGATCCAAAAGTCTAGCCGAACGGAAAGGCCAAGGAGGGCGCCGCCGCAGATGGCCCTCCTGAGGCCCTGCGCGCTCACGCGAAGCTCTTGAGCGGCCGGTAGTGCTCGAGAACCGGCACGGCCAACAGCAGGGGACGGCCAGCGCGAGCAGCAGCGAAGACCGCTTCAAGGACAAGGCCTATTGCGTTGTATCTTTAAGGCCCGCGCAGTGCCTGAGCCTCCCGTAGAGCCGCGCATAGGCCTCATCTATGGCCCTAGAGGGGATGCGTAGCCTGAGCCTCGCCAGCTCGCGCCCTGCCCGCCGCGGGTCCGAGGAAAAGGCTTCATCAAGATGGCTCAGGGCGCGCAGCAGCGATTTGCTCACCTCGCCCGCGAAGGGATTGAGTGACCTGAGAGCAACATAAAGGCCGGGCTCCTCCTTGAGGAGGCCGAGCGCCAGCAGCGAGAGCTGCACAAATCTCGGACCGCCCACCTCTTCTGCTCTGGTCAAGAGTCCCCTTGCCACGGCGGCGAAGGAGGCGCAGGCCAAGAAGGGACCCCAGAGCGTCCTTGCCATAAGAAGGTCGTGCTGCCTTGCACGAAGCAGCAGCAGCCTGAACCCGGGGAAGAGCGCGCGGGCGGTCATCAGCTCCTCGGCCGGGCTCCTCACGCCCACCACGATCATCGCGCCCCTGTGCCCCAGCCTGGCCCCGGGCCCGAATAGAGGGTGCAGCGACAGCACCTTCAGCCCGCTCTTGGCCGCGGCCCTCAGCTGGTCGAGCATAAAGAGCTTGGCCGAGCAGATCTCCGCGAGAAGCTGGCCGGGCTTCATCGCGCTCGAATACTCGGCCAGCGCCTCCCTCATGGCCTGAGGTGGAACCGAGAGCAGGACCAGGTCATAGAGGGATGGATGCGGGCGGCGCACTAGTTGTACGCCCAGCGCCCTGCTGGCCAGCCTTGCCCTGCGCCCATCCACATCGTATATGTGCACGCCGAAGCCCCTGCGCTTAAAGTAGCGCGTCATCCACATGCCCATCCTCCCCGACCCTCCTACGATCAGCACCTTCATGGCGTAGCGCCGTCGGCCTCCTCCCCGCTAAACCGACAATACCTTGCTGGCCGCGGGGCCAGGGCCACGAAATCGCCATAGGGGCCATACGCGGTGCCTGGCACCATCATAACCGCCTTCGGCAGGAGCCTTGTCAGGGCCTTTGGGCCAAGGCCCCGCACCCTCACGAAGGCGCTAATGCCGCCCTCGGGCTCCAAGAAGTCCACGGGAAGGCCCCGCAGCAGGCCCAGGAGCGCGTCTAACGCCCGAAGGGCGGAGGCGGCGTCGATGCGCGCCCCTGCATTAGAGGGCAGGAAGAAGCCTCGTCCTAACAGCAGCGCCCTGAGCGCCCTGGCCCTGGCGGCCAGCCGCGGGGGCATGGCCAAGAAGGGCAGCGCAGGGCCCTGCGGCCCCAGGCGGGCTGAGGCGCAGATCATGCCTTCTGCCCCCACCTCCGCGAGGCTGATAAAGCGCCCCCTGACGAGGCCGGAGCGAGACTCATCGCTCAGCACGAGGGCCCTTCTGCTCGAGGCTAGGGAGGCCAGCTCGCCCAGCTCCCGGGCGGAGAAGACGCGCCCCGTTGGGTTCTGGGGGGAGCTCAGGACGATGAGCTTGGTGGCCGCGGAGGCCTGTGCCTGAATGCGCTGCAGGGGCAGGGCCCATCGCTCCTCCAGCGACGAGGGCGCTTCAACTATCCTGGCGCCCGCCAGCGTGGCCAGGCGCGCATAGAGCCCGATGGCAGGGCGGATGATGTGAGCCGTATCGCCGGGGCCTAGGCAGCTCAGGAAGGCTATGTGCAGGGCAAACCTGACGGAGGGCGCCGCGACGAGGTTGCTGGGCTTGGCCTCCAGGCCCTGTTCTGCCATGGCGGCGGCCACCTGGCGCTCGAGCGAGCCCCAGCTGAGCGGCGCGCGTGCATCTCGCACGCTTATGCTGGGCCAGAGGTCCAGCTCTGGGGCCGATGTGGGCTCAGGCGCATCGTGGCCCTGTCTTTGTAGGGCCTCCTCGAACAGGAGCGCCAGTAGCCTCAGCACGAACCGGCGTCGCAGGCGCAGGCGCCGGGCTTTCTTAAGGGCCAGGCTCAACAGATGGGCCTCCTGCTGGGGGTCGCTGAGCTCCAGGCCCCCCCACCTCTTGAGCTCCCCTATCCTTGCCGCGAGCTCCAGCCTTTCCGAGCAGAGCTCCAGAAGCTGCAGGGTGAGCCGCTCGACCTGCGCCCTCAGCTGCCCTATTCCCATTTCCCTCTAAGCACGGGCGGGATGAGCCCCGCTCTGAGCGCGTGGTCCGCCAGCACCAGCGCTGTCACCGCCTCGACCACGGGCACCGCCCTGGGCACCACGCAGGGGTCATGCCGGCCGGGCACAACGATCTCGACCTCCTCCTTGCTGCGCAGGTCGACGGTCCTCTGGGGCTTCGCGATGGAAGCGGGGGGCTTAAAGGCCACCCTGAAGACGATGGGTTGCCCGGTGCTGAGGCCGCCCACGATGCCTCCGGCGTTATTGGAGGCGGGCTGCACGCGGTCCGCGCGAAGGATGAAGGGATCGTTATTCTGCGAGCCTCTTAGCCCCGCCGCCTCAAACCCCCGGCCGAACTCCACGCCCTTGGCCGCGGGGATGGCCATGAGCGCCCTGCTTAGGTCCGCATCGAGCGCGCCGAAGAAGGGCTCCCCCAGGCCCACGGGGGCGTTCAGCGCCACACACTCCACGATGCCGCCCACGCTATCGCCCTGCCTTCTGGCCTCTAGGATTTGGCGCTTCATCTCCTCCGCGGCCACGGGGTCCGGGCACCTTACGTCGTTGGAATACCGAAGCTCCCTTATCTTCGCGACCTCGGGCACGCGGGCCCTCACGCCCGCTATCTCCAACGAGTAGGCCAGCACCTCTATGCCGAGGGACGCCATCAGGAGCTTCTTAGCTATGGCCCCCGCGGCCACGAGCGGGGCCGTCAGCCTCCCGGAGAACCGCCCGCCTCCCCTCCAGTCGTTGAACCCGCCATACTTGATGCGCGCAAAGTAATCGGCGTGGCTCGGCCTGGGCCTATGCTTTAGCGCTTCATATGCCTCGGGCCGCGCGTCCACGTTCCTTATGATGAGGCAGATGGGCGCGCCGGTGGTCCTGCCCTCGAAGAGGCCCGAGAGCACCTCCACCCGATCGGGCTCCCTTCTCAGGCTCGAGACCAGCGACTGGCCCGGCTTCCTGAGGTCTAGCTCCCGCTGTATCTCCTGAAGCTCCAGCTCCAGGCCCGCCGGGCAGCCGTCGATGAAGGCGCCCACACAGGCCCCATGGCTCTCTCCGAAGAGCCCCACGACGAACCTTTCGCCCAGCAGGTTGCCGCCCATCAGACCACCTCCGGCCTAGCTCCCAGGCTCTTCAGCGCCCGCAGATAGCCGGGAAAGGACTTGCGCACGCAGCGCGGCTCCAGGACCAGCGCGCCCTTCGGCAGGGCGAAGGCCAGGGCACAATATGCCATGAAGAGCCTGTGGTCGCCTTGGGGATCGAGGACCGCCGACCTGGGCTCGCCGCGCCATATCCTCAGCCCCTGCTCACGCTCCTCCACCTGCAACCCTGCCTCCCGCAGCCCCTGTGCCAGCGCGCTCAGCCTATCGCTCTCCTTGAACCTGGCGTGCGCGACCCCGCCGATCTCCACCGCCTCGCGGCAGGCCACGGACAGCGCCGCCAGCACGGGGAGCAGGTCTGGGGCCTCGCCCAGCTCGAAGGTGCCGCCGCGCAGCTCCCCCGGGGCCCTGACGCTGAGCGAGCCCTGGCCATCGAGCTCGAGCTCGCAGCCCAGCTCCCTCAGCAGCCTAAGCCCCAGCGCATCGGCCTGAGGGAGGTCGAGCGCCAGTTCTCGTATGAGAGCCTCGCCTCCCGAGAGGATGACGGCGGCGGCGAGCAGCAGCGAGAGGCCTATGTCGCCCGGCGTCAGCACCTCCTGGGCCTGAAGCGATTGGCCGGAGGGGACAATGAACTCGGAGCCGTGCCTCCTGATGCTGCCCCCAAAGAGCGAGACCGCGGCAAGCGTGGCGTCCACATACGGCGCCGAGACGAGCTTCCCCAAGACGCGCATGCGGGCCTCCTGCTCGGCCCGAAGCGAGGCCAGCAGCAGGCCGGAAAGGAACTGCGAGGAGACGTCGCCGCGCAGAGAGGTGCTGCCCCCCCTAAGCCCTCCCCCCTCCACCACGACGGGCAGCACGCCCTTGCCCGTGGTGGACCTGGCCCTGGAGCCCAGCCCCTCCAACGCCTCCAGCAGGGGGAGCATGGGCCTCCTCCTCAGGGCTTCGTTGCCCGTGAGCACGGAGAGGCCGGGAGGCGTGAGCGCGCAGAGAGGTATGAAGAACCGCGCCGTGGTCCCCGAGCCCCCCGCATCGATCACGTCCTCCGGCAGGCGCAGGCGCTCCGGGGGCGCCACGGTCCAAACGCCAGGGCGGCGCAGCACCCTTGCGCCCAGCTGCATGCAGGCCCTGAGCGTGGCCTCGGTATCGTCGCAGGTGAGCGGCCGCCGAATGATGGTCTCCCCCGATGAGAGCAGGGCCAGGGCGAGGAAGCGATGGGTATAGCTCTTGCTGGCCGGTGCCCTTATCTCGCCCCTTAGCCTGGTGGGCCTTATCCTAACCCCCCTCAGGCCAGCCTCACCGCCTTAGCCCTAGAGCTGCAGAGCGCAGCCCTCAGCACGGTTTCGCCGTGGCCTGCCCAGGCCTCGGCTATGCGCCTCGCGCATAAGGGCCTGCAGACAGCCGCCACGGCGGGGCCCGTGCCCGTGAGCCCGGCCGCGAGCGCGCCCTCTTCCAGCGCCTGCAGGGCGGCGAGGGGGGATTCGTCCAACGCGGCGCAGCAGAGCAGTCCGTTCAGCGTCATGGCGAGCGGCCAGCGTCCCTGCAGGACCAGCTCGAGGGCCTGCTCCGCAAGCGGCCTGAGGGCCCTGAGCTTGGACACCGGCACCAGGGCCTTGGGCCTGACCCTCTCCGGCACCAGGAGAAGGGCTACGAGGCCCCTGGGTGCCCTCAGCCTCCTCAGCACCCGAAGCTCTTCACAGTTGGCCACCGCGAGTCCCCCCAGCAGGCAGGCGGCGGCATCGTCCACCGCGCCCGTTATGCTGACGCCGGCCTCCCTACAGGCGAGGGCCACGAGCCTCAGCAGCTCCTCATCCGAGGCCCTCTGGCCCAGGGCGGCGATGGTCGCGAGGGCCACGGCCACGGCCACGGCGCTCGAGCTCTTCAGGCCCCTGGAGGGGGGTATCTCCGAATCGACCCGTACTTCCGCGCCCATCCCCCTTCCTCCGAAGGCCTGCAGGGCCCTGGCGCACACGAGCCTGGGCAGCGCGCCGCCTGCAATGCCCGCCGCGGCCCCCGTAACCCTAACCTCCCCGGAGCGATCCAGGCGCACGTCCGCGCAGGCCCTCAGCCTTATGGCCAAGGCCGCGCCTTTGCCCGAGGGTATCGCATTAACGATGGATATCGCGCCATGGGCGATGGCCCTAGCCCTCAAGGCCCAGTTCCCTCCGCAGAACTGCGTGCATGAGGCGAAGCGGAGCGCGCCGGCCGGTCCAGAGCTCAAAGGCCCTGGCCGCCTGGCCCAGGAGCATCAAGTGGCCGGGCACGGCCTTGCTGCTCAGCCTTGCAGCGAGCTTCAGCAGCGGAGTCTTCGGCGGCCTATAGAGCAGGTCCAAGACCGCCCCAGTGCCCATGAGGAGCCTTGGGGAGATGGGTACCTCCACGCCCAAGAGCAGAGGCGTGGCGTTGACCAGCAGCCCAAAGTCGCCTTCGGCCGAGGAGAGCCACTCAAGCGGCCTGTACCTAGCATCGAGGTCCAGGGCCCTGGCCAGGCCGACGAGCTGCTCAGCCCTCTCGCGGCTCCTGTTGCAGATGAGCGCCTCGCCCAGGCCCTGGGCCCGGAGCGCTACGAGCACGGCCCTGGCCGCGCCGCCCGCGCCCACGAGCAGGGCGCTCTTGCCCCTTACCTCTACGCGCCGCGCGCCCAGCGCGAACGTGACGCCGTCCACGTCGGTGTTGTAGGCCAGCAGCCTGCCTTCGCGGTTCACCACGGTGTTGAGCGCCCCTGCAAGCCGAGCCTCCTCGCTCAGCCAATCCACATGGGCGAGGGCCTCCACCTTGTAGGGCATAGTGACGTTAAAGCCTGCCCATAGGGCGCGAAGGCCCGCGAAGGCCTCCGCAAGCTTCGGGGGCGGCACGCTGAGCGCCACGTAGACCGCGTGAAGGCCGAGCCTGTGAAAGGCGGCGTTGTGCATGGCGGGGGAGGGGGAGCGCGCGACATCCTGCCCCAGGAGCCCATAAAGCGCCATCGCCGCCGGGACCTCCCGCCGCTGGGCCTGGGCCATGCTACTTCTCGATGATGAATTCATCGACGCTCATGCCCAGGTGCCTCGCGCGAAGCCGTGAGGCGTGCACCAGAACCCTTTCGCCCGGCCCGAGGGCTGTGATGGGCTGAGGAGAGCCTCCCTCACGCACCAGGCAGATCGTCTCCGCATCCTGCAGCGTGATGCTGCCCTCCTCTCCCTCCAACGAGGCCCTGACGAGCTTTAGCGGCCGCCGCTCTATCTTCGATCTGCCCACCGCGATGGGCCCGCCCACGCCCTCACTATCGACGACCAGCACCCTATCCCCGGCCCTGAGCTCGCAGAGGTACCTTGTGCTCATGTCCGGCATCAGAACATAGCTGTGCACGGCGCCCGCGTTCACCCTGAAGGGCCTGGGAGGGACGAAGGCCGAGCCCTGGGTCTCGGCGTGCACAAGGAATAGAAAGGAGGCCCTGCTGCCCACGAGCAGGCCCGAGCCCTGGCGCAGCAGGCCAACGGTGTCGATGCAGGCCCTGTCGCCGGGGCCCAGCTCCAGCACCTCCTTGACTTCGGCGGGCCTGAGCTCGAGCCACCTGTGCTCCCTCAGCACCTCCGCGAAGCGCCGTATCTCCGCGGGGTCTTCGCTCTCCAGCAGGGCCCCCGTCACGCCCCTCTCGAGCACATGTAGCAGCTGCCGCGCCTCCGAGGCGCTCCGGGCCGTGGCGTAGAGCCGGGCCTCGGCGGGAAGGCGCGCCAGCAGGTTCTCGATCGGAATTATCTTCCAATCCTGGGCCTCGACGAGCACCCTCGCATGCCGCGCCGCTAGGCCGATCACCTGCTCCAGGTCCTCCGGCCCGCTGACCCTGGCCAGCCGCAGCGCCCCCTCATGCCCCTCCCCTTGGCGCGCCAGCAGAAGCGCGCCCTCGAGGCCGGGCAGGGGGGCCCTGAGGACGGGGATGAGGCCGAGCTCTGCTGCGAGAGCTGCGAGCCTGCGCGCCCTCCCCTCATCCTGGGGCAATAGCAAAAGCCCCTCCTTCATGCCGCCAACCTCCTGAGGGCCTGCTCCACGGGCCTCCTCCTCAGCACGACATCGGCCAGGGCCCTGATCATGCCGAGGGGGTTCTCATGCTGAAACACGTTTCTGCCGAAGGCCACGCCGGCCGCGCCGGCGCGCATGGCGCCGGCCGCCATCTCCAGCACCTCTTTGTCGCTCTCGGCCCTAGGCCCTCCCGCTATGACCACAGGAACAGGGCAGCCCCTTACCACCGCCCTAAACGAATCGGGGTCCCCGGTGTAGACGGTCTTGACGATATCGGCCCCCAGCTCGGCGCCCACGCGGGCCACATGCGCGACGACCGCGGGATCATGGGGATCCTTGATGTTCTCGCCCCTGGGGTACATCATAGCTATGAGCGGGAGCTGCCATGCATCGCACTGCTCCGCCACGAGGCCCAGCTTCTCCAGCATCAGCGGCTCCTCCTTTGTCCCTATGTTCACGTGCACGGAAAGCGCATCGACCCCAAGGCGAAGGGCCTCGCGCACGCTGCTCACCCTGACCTTCCAGTTGGGCGCCGAGGAGAGCATGGTGCTCGCGGAGACGTGCAGGATTAGGCCCAGCCGCGGAGGCCGGGCAAGAGACCTGAGGATCCCCTTGTGGGCCAGCAGCGCGGTCGCCCCTCCCCTCTCCAGCTGCTGCACAAGGCGCTGCGGCTCCTCAAGGCCCCTGATGGGCCCGACGCTGACGCCGTGGTCGATGGGCACGCAGAGCATCCTCCCCTCCCTGAGCAGCCTCGAGAGCCTCGTGGCCTTGCCGTTGGGCACACTAGCTCCCCCCCAAGAGGCCCAGCGCGGCGAGCAGCTCCGCGGCCAAGATCGCCCCTCCGGCCCCTCCCCTTATCTCGTTGTGCACCAGCAGGCTGAGCTTTAGCGCGTTTGAAGCCTGTGCGCGCCGAATCCTGCCCACCACCACGCTCATGCCCGGCACGCTGCCCGCCTCGCTGTCTATGCGGGGCTGCGGCCTGTCCTGCTCCTCGACGACCAGGATGGGCCTGCCCGGGGCCGAGGGCAGCTTCAGGCGCTGGGGAAGGCCCGTGAAGCCTGCGAGCGCCTCGCGGGCCTGCTCAGGCGTCACATCTCTCTTGAACTCCACGAGCGCCGATTCCAGGTGCCCCTCGACCGTGGGCACCCTGTGGCACATGGCCTCTACCGCGAGGTCGGCTTCCTGGACGCCCCCGTCGACGAGCCTGCCCAAGATCTTCCTCGTTTCCCTCTCGACCTTCTCCTCCTCGCCCTCGATGTAGGGGATCACGTTGCCGAGGATGTCCAGCGCCGATAGGCCAGGATATCCCGCGCCCGATATCGATTGTAGCGTGCTCACGACGACCCTCTTGATGCCGAAGGCTTCATGAAGCGGCTTGAGGGCGAGACCGAGGCCGACGGCCGTGCAGTTGGGCGTGGCCAGGAGGAAGCCGCGCCACCCCCTCCTCGCCCTCTGCGTGCGCAGCAGCTCCAGGTGCTCCGGGTTCACCTCGGGGATGAGCAGGGGCACATCGGCCTCCAGCCTGTGCGCGCTCGAATCGCTCAGCACGGCGAAGCCGCGCCCGGCGAACAGCGGTTCCTTCTCCGCCGCCGCCCGCGCGGGCAGCGCGGAAAAGATCAGGTCCGCCTCCAGGGCCTCCGGCTTGGCCTCCTGCACCACGAGCTCATCCAGCAGGCGATGACGCCTCAGCCTCAGCGGGCCGCGCACAAGCTCCGAGTATCGCCTCCCCACGCTGCCATGGCCCGCGACGGCGCTCAGGCGCAGGAAGGGATGGTCCAGCAGCAGCTCCACGTACCTCTGCCCTATGATGCCCGTCGCCCCCAGCACCGCCACGCGCAGCTCGCGCATCAGCCGCTCAGCCCCCTCCCGATGAGCTCGCGGGCCTCCTCCGCCCTCTGCGCATCCACGAAGAGATGTACCGAGGAGCTGAGGGTGACCAGGCCGTAGGCGTTTATGCCCCTTTCGGCCAAGGGCCTCAGCGCGCTGGCGAGGATGCCAGGCCTGAGCTCCAGCTGGCCGCCCGTGATCACCAGCTCGGCCAGGTTCTCGAGCTGGGAGACCGCCTTGGCCTTTCCCCGCGCGACGAGCAGCCCATGAAGGACCTGGCCCGCGCCGGGGCCCCCCTCCAGGCAGAGCAGGAGCGCGCGGTCTGAAAGGACGCACAGTGAGCACGAGAGGCCGGCCCGGCGCAGCTCGGAAAGCAGCTCCGCCGACCCCTCCCCCTCCGAAGGCAGAACCGAGGCAAGCGTCACGTTCCTAGAGCCAAGGCGCACGCCCAGCGCGGGCGCGGGCCCCTCGATCTCCGTGCCCCCGCGCTCCAGTTCGGCGAGGCTGGTCACCCTTATCTTCATGCCCTCGCGCAGCAGCCTCAGCGCCTTGGGCTGCACAAGCCTCGCGCCGCCGTTGGTGAGCAGCAGCGCCTCCTCGGCGCTAAGGCGAGGGAGCCTCGTTGCCGTCGGGAGGCCCTTGGGGTCGCCCGAATAGACGCCGTCCACGTCCTTCACCAGGATCACCTCACGGGCGCCCAGGCAGCTGGCCAGGAGCACCGCGCTCGCATCGCTTCCCCCTCGCCCAAGCGTGGTGACCCTTCCGCGGCGCGTCTTGCCCAGGTAGCCGCAGACGACGGGCACCTTGCCCCTGGAGAGCAGGGGGAGGAGGACCCTCCTGGCCCTCTGCCGGCTCAGCTCGTACAGCGGGTTCGCATCTTGGTGGCGCGCATCCGTGACCACCGGCCAGGACCTTGAGCTGGGCTCCACCAGGGCTGGGCTCAGCCCCTCGAGCTGCAGCGCCGCGCAGAAGAGCCTCGCGCTGGTGCGCTCGCCCATGGAGAGGATCTCATCCACCAGCTCCGGCGAGGGAGGGCCCAGCTCCTGGGCGAGCCTGGCCAGGCCGTCGGTGGCCCCCTTCAGGGCGGAGACGACCACCAGCGGCCTTAGGCCTCTGGTGTAGAGGGCCTTACCGCTCGGGCGGCCCTTCTTATAGAAGCGGGGCTATCTAAGATCGACCCGCCGAACTTTATGATACATATTGGCGGGGCATCACCGCATCCCTCCATTGGCGGGGCATGCTTTACCTCCTGGCGCGCCTTCGGCCCAACATATTTAAGCGTTCGTGCACGTCAATATTCAAATTCGAATTCTGGCTCAGGAGGGGGCGCTTCAGCCCTTCGCACGTGCGAGCCCTCCGCCCTCCTGACGAACCTGTAAAGCTCATTAACGCTCGCATGGCCGAAGACCTCTTCGTCATGAGTTATGATCACGATCTGCTGCAGCGGGGCCTCGCCGGCGTTGAACCTGTTCAGCAGGGTGACCAGGGCCTCCTTCCTCTCCCTGTCCAGGTGCGCGGTGGGCTCATCTAGGATGATGAAGTCCAGCCGTCCCTTGCTCGTGAGCGCGGCCATGCCGAACCTCAGCGCGAGGGCGACGGCCACCCTCTCGCCCCCGCTGAGCGCGTTGATGCTGATTTCCCCCCTTGGGCCCCTGCAGATGATGTCCAGGGCCCTCTTGCCCTCCCGCAGCTCCAGCGCCGCGATGCCCAGCTCGAAGAGCCTTACATATTCCGTGGCCCTCCGGGCGATCTCGCCCAGCGCCCAGCTCCTGAGGCTCAGGGCCAGGAGGCCATCCCTATGGTAGACCTTCTGCCTCATCTCCTCGAGCAGGGCCAAAAGCCGAGCCCCGGGCTCCAGCAGCTGCAGCGCGCGCTCAAGCTGCCGCGCCTCATCCTCTAACCGCGCGACCTCCGCCTGAAGGGCCGCGATCGCCTGCAGCTTTGCCTCCCTCTGGGCCCGAAGCGTACCCAGCTGGCGCTCCAGCGCCTCATACGCTTCGCGCTCAAAGGCCCTCGCCTCCTCCTCAAGCACGCTGAGCTGCGCCACGAGCTGCGCCGCGTGCTCGTCCACCGCCAGCGCGCTGAGTGGGAGGCGCTGCAGGTCCTGCCGAAGGCCCAGCAGCCTCTCCCTCTCCTGCCTCAGCTGCTCGGTTAACTTATCGAGGTCCTCGGGGCCTGAGATGCCTTTGGCCTCGAGCCAGCTGGCGGCCTCCCTGGCCTCCTGAAGCTCGGCCTGCAGGCGAGCCCTTTGCTCGCCCAGGGCCCTCAGCTCCTCCGCGAGCTGCCTGAGCCGCGCCCTCGTGCCGCTCAGCTCCTGCTCGAGGTGCGACCTGTCGAAGAGCGGGTTTATCCTCTCCACCCTCGCTCCGCAGACCGGACAGATGCCGCTTCTGAATTCGAGCCTCTCCGCCAGCTTCAGCTGCTCCTGGAGGCGCGCCTCCTGCGCCTGCAGCTGCTCCAGCAACGCCCTCCTCTGGCCCTCGAGCTCTTCCGCCCGCGCAAGGGCCAGCTCCAGCTGGGCGCGCTTCGAGCCCTGCTCCAGCTTCGGCGCGGCCCTCCTTAAGGTATCTTCTAGCTCCCGCGCGTGGGCCTCCGCGGCCTGCTTCCATCGCCGCACGTAGCCGATCAGGCTCTCCTTCAGGCCCGTGTACCTGGCATGCGCCTCCCGCAGCCTCAGCTGCTCCTGCCTCCTCCGCTCCAGAAGGCGCTCCTCTTCTTCCAGCTTAGCCATCTCCTCCTTGAGCTGGGCCAGCTGCTCCGCCTTCTCCCGGGCCTGGCCCTGCGCGCTCTCCAGTTCCTGGCGGAGTTGAGGGAGGGCTTGGTCATCGTAGCCACACCTTTCCCTGAGCCTGGCCCTCAGCCCCTTTAGCACCTCGTTCATGGCCTCGTAGGCCCTGTCCAGGCGGTCTATGCCCACGATGGAGTTGATGAGCTCCTTGAACCTCTTGGGGTCGTACTCGATGATCGCGTCGAGCTGGCCCTGCTGAATGACGGCGGCCACCCTCAGCTTCTCATAGTCGAGGCCCAGCAGCTCCTGCACGGCCCTGCCCATGGACTCCTCCAGCCCCTTTCTCTCGCCGGCTATGAGGCTCCTGCGCTCCTCCCCGCGCAGCTCGGCCAGCAGGGCGCCCATGAGGCGCCCCCTTGCATCGAACTTCCTCTCCGCCCTGAACCTCCTTCCGTTCACGGAGAAGGTGACGGCCGCCCACCCCTCGCGGGCCCCCCTCCTCACCAAGTTCGCGTTCTCCCCCCTTGTATGCTCTCCGAAGAGCGCGTAGGTCACGGCATCTATTATGGAGCTCTTGCCGGCCCCGTTGGGGCCTACAAAGACATTTACGCCCTCGGCCAGGCGCAGCTTCGTATCTTTGTGCGATAGGAAGTTGACCAGCTCGACCTCCTCTAACATGTCGCGCTCCCCCGCTCGATCATCTTCCAGAGCCGCTCCGTGGCCTCCGCCGCCTTGCCCTCGGCAAGGAGGGGAAGCAGGTCAAGTATTGCCAGCCTGGCGCTCTGCTCGCTCCCTAGGATCTCAGCCGCCAGGCGCAGCGTCTCCGCATCTATGTCCGGCGGGGCCGCATAGCGCTCCGGTATGCCCTCCTCCAGCGGCTGCACGTCCAAGTAAAGCGAGGCCTCCCTTAGGGCGCTAAGGCGCGCCTCCAGGGCCTCCTGCCTGATGCCCTTGCCCCTTACCCTGAGCCTTATGATGGGCTTCTTCGCATAGCGGCCCACCTCCTCCAGCAGCGAGCGCACGAGGGTCTCGAGCTGCTCATAGCGAACGTCGAGCACCCTCTGGGGCCGGGTGGAGCGGAGCCTCACCCACTCCGCCGAAGCCTCCCGAGAGGAGAGGTCCACGATATAGTAGCCCTTCTCGAACCCGGTGCCTCCCTCCAGGCTGGGCTCCAGCGAGATCACGTCCAGGGAGCCTGGGTAGCACACGGGCCCCCCCAGGCCGGGGAAGCGCTTCTCCCACCTAAAATGAAGGTCGCCCATGGCGTAGTAGTCAAAGTTCTTCGGCAGCGCCTCGTGGCTCAGGCGGCCCGCGAACTGGTGCGCCTCCCTCAACGTCTGGTGCAGGACGAGCACCTTCTTGCCCTCCAGCCCCGCCGCGCGGGCCTCCGCGGCCCTGAGCCTTGCCTCCAGCTCCTCCAGCTCGGAGGGCCTGTGCTCCCTAAAGCCCAAGATCACGAGCTCGCCGTCCCTCCACGGCTCCTCCCTCTCCACGTACCTGGCCAGGCCTATGCGCTCATAGAGCAGGGCCACCGGCGCATGGGGCAGGCGCGCGATGTCGTGGTTGCCCAGCGTAAAATAGAAGGAGATCCCCCTCTCCTTCAGGCGCCTGAGCTCCTCGAGCAGGCGGAGCAGCGGCCTCCCGCCAGGCCTTGGGCTGTCGAAGATGTCCCCCGCGTGTATGACGCACTTCACGTGCTCCCTTATGGCGGCCTCCACGGCTTCGCCCAGCGACTCATAGAGGTCCTCCTCCCTCTCCTCCAGGTTGAACTGAGCGCGCCCCAGGTGTGTATCAGAAATGTGGAGCAGCTGCAAGCCTACTCCCTAAGGAACTCCGAGGCGCTTTCCCTGGCCACCTCCTTTCCCCTCCGCCTGCGGCCCCACTCGTGGACGGCATCGATGTCCCTTCCGGCCAGCTTTTCCTCCGCCTGGTCGAGCATCACGAGCGTGGGCAACGTCACCCAGCGGCCCAGCAGTATCGCCTCGCCGGGGTTGAGGGAGGGAAGATAGGTGGCCATCTGCTCGCTTAGCTCGCCCGTCGCCTCGATGATGTACTGCTGGTCGCGCGGCTGTGTAAGGTTCATCACGGCCAGCGAGCCCATCTGGCTCAGTGCGTCCTGGTCCAGCTTCGAGGGCCTCTGCGAAATCAGTATGAGCGCCAGCCCGAACTTCCTGCCCTCCCTGGCAACCCGCGCTGCGACGGGCTTGGTCCACGTATCTCGGTCCCCGGGGAGAAACGTGTGCGCCTCCTCCAGCGCGCACAGCACGGGGACGTCGGCGAACTTCGAGCGCTTAGCCTTTTTATCCAGTAGCAGATCATCTAGGTACCAGGCGATGAGCAGGTCCGCTTGGGCCTCGGACAGGTCCGAGAGGTCGACGATGTTAACGGCATCGGGCCTAAGCGCCTCCAGCGTGCTGCCATATCCCGGTTCCAGGATACGCCCCATCCTCATCAGGGTCTGCCTCAGTTGTCTTAGCACCGCCTCCTTGGTCTCCTCCTTGGCCTTTTCATCCTGCTCGATGAAGGCCTCCAACCTCTCCCAGTAGCCCTGCGCCTGGTTCCCGGCGCTCCGTTGGGCCCTCACCACGAGATCCCTCTGTCTACTGGCGGAGGGCCTTATGTCCAGCAGGTCGGCGAGCTCGTCCCCGCTCAGGCGTAGCGGGTCCAGCTTGGGCTGGACTAGGTGCTTGGCGCGCACCTTAAGTTCGCCGTACTCGCCGTGGTAATCGAAGATGATGATGGTCCCGCCCAGCTCCGAGATGTGCTTAGCGAGCAGCGCGAGGAGGTTGGACTTGCCGCTGCCCGTCTTGGCCAGGATAGCTAGGTGCCGGCTGGCCACCGCGTTGACGTTAACCTTAACGGGCACGGCGCGCCTGCGCAGCAGGGCGCCCACCCTCACCCACTGTGGGCCTTGGGGCGAAAAGACCTGGGCTAAGTCGTCCTCCCCAACCTCCTCGACCGGCTCGCCGGGCATAGGGGGGAGCGAGGGCTTCATTAGACGGCCCTGCTTAAGCTCCTCCAGCAGGCCCAGCGAGTAGACCTCAGCCGAATAGAGCTTGTCCCTCGGATTTTCCGAGGCGCTCCGGCTGGTCTCGGCCGCCGATTGGTAGTTGGTCGCCAGGTCGAGCGCGTGGCTGTGGACCGGGGCCCTCTCCACGAGGCCCAGGATGTGGCCCTCGCCATCGCGCACCCTCACGTATTCGCCCACGCGAATCGGCCTGCCGGCTATGATGCTGAACCGATGCGGCTCGGCGCCGCTGCGCACATAGCCCAGGGGCCCAGAGCTAGGAGAGGACATCCCTGGCCCCCGCCTCGGCCTCCAGCCCTAAAAGCGCTGCGACCACGTTCAGGTCCTCCTTCCTTATCCTGACCTCCCGGTCCACCAGCCGCAACACGTTGGGATAACCGTGGACCTGCTGCGCGCTTAGCAGGTCCATGAGCTCCCTTGCCTCCTGCTCCTTGAGATCAACGGGGACCTCCACCCTCAGCGCGGGCACGAAGTCCGCGAGCCGTGCGTAGAAGAAGGAGACCTTCCCCTCCACCTCCGGTTTCGTATATCCCGCCCAGGGGACCAGCGCGTTGAAGTAGGCCGTATCCCCCAGCTCTCCCCTGAGCAGCTTCGTGCTATAGGAGGCCTTGCTCACGAAGAGGAGCCTCTCCTTCCCCATTAAGTCGGTGAAGTAGTCGGCCATGCGCGTAGTCCTAAAGCTGCTCAGGTCGTAGAACCTAGCCAGCAGGGAGCCGTCGACCAACACGTAATCGGCCATATCATAGCACTCCACCGCCAGCTCATGCTCGAAGGCCATCCCCTTGCTCTGAAGGAGAAGCTTGGGCCTTGGGCCCACCCTCTTCCCCTCCCTGAGCGTCAGCGTCCCCACGTTGACCTCATATCTGGGGGAGCCCACAAAGCTCCCGTCGTCGGCCAGGGCCGCCGCGTCCACGGCATAGAGGAAGTAGCCCTGAAAGGCCCTGTAATTCCACCCGCTATCGACGCCCACCATCCTCGCCGGCCTCGGCGAGGGCGTGTAGCGCACCCACAGCGCCTGGGCGCGTTCCCTGAAGCGGGTTATGCCCTGTAACCTCTGCCTGATCTCGTCCTGCCTTTCGTTCAGTTCGCGGAGCAGCCCCGCCAGCATGCGCCTACTTCGAGCGCCCACTAAAAAGGCTGTTAGCGGCTCTTCTTTCCCCAAGGGAAGGCGGCGAAGCGGCCTGCCTCTGCCACGAAACCGCCGCCGCGGCAAAGTTCAGCAGCGCTGAGGCTAAGAGGGCGGTCCGTAGGCCGGAAAGAAAGCCCAGCAGCCCTTCTGGGTCGAGCTCCTTGCCGCCCCCGACGATGCCCACCAGCTCGCTATAGGGCACCGCCGTGGTCATCACGGCCAGCGAGAAGGGTATGCTGAGCGATGTGCTGGAGTTTATCACGGTGCTCCTTATGCCGGCGGCCGCACCCCTTTCCCAGCTGGGCACCGCGCCCATGGCCGAGCTAGCGTTAGGGCTCCTGAAGAGGCCGATGCCGAGGCCCGCCAGCGCGAGGAGGGCAAGGATGCGGGGATACGGCGTGGCCTGATCTAGGCGTGAGAGGAGGAGCAGTGAAGCGCCGGTGATCACGAGGCCGGCCGTGCTCAGGCCCCTGGCTCCATAGCGGTCCGAGAGCCAGCCGCTGATGGGCCCCACGCCTATGAGCGTCAGGTCAAGCGGTATCAGCGCGAGGCCCGCCTGAAGGGGGGTCTGGCCCCTCACCAGCTGCAGGTAGAGCGCCATCACGAAGGCCAGCGAGGCGAACGAGATGCCGTTCAGGAGGTTGGCCAGCACGGCCACGCCGAAGGCCCTTATCCTGAAGAGGCCCAGGTCCACCGCGGGCATTCTGTTTCTCCCCTCCAGAAGGACAAAGAGCGCGAAGAGGGCCAGGCTGGCGAGCAGCAGCAGAAGCACTTGGGGCGAAGCGATATCGCCGAGCGTGAGGGCGACGAGGGCCAGGGTCAGTGCGGAGCTGAAGGTCAAGGCGCCGGCATAGTCGAAGGCACCGGCGGGCGAAGTGGGGGCCAGCTCCCTCAGCCTTATGCGGGCCCACGCCGCTCCAAGAAGGCCTATGGGCACGTTTATCCAGAAGATGGACCTCCAGCCGTAAAGGCTAATGAGCGCGCCGCTCAGCGTATAGCCCACCACGGTGCCGGCGTTGATCGCAACCTGATTGATGCCTATGCCGGTGCCCAGCCCCCTGCCCGCGAAGGCATCCGTGACGATGGCCATGGAGTTCACGAAGAGGAGGGAGGCTCCGATGCCCTGCAGAAGCCTGAAGGCCAGCAGCTGGTAGATGCTGGATGAAAGGGCGCAGAGCAACGAGCTGAGGCCGAAGATTATGTAGCCCAGGCTGTACAGCTTAACCCTGCCGTACATATCTGAGAGCCTGCCGAGCGGCGCCAGCAGGGCCGTGAGCGCCAGCCTATAGATGGTGATCACCCAGCTGCCCAGGGCCAAATCCGCGTGCAGGGCCTCCAGCACGGTGGGGAGGCCGACGACGACCACGCTCGCATCTAGGGACGACATGAAGATGCCGACGGTGGTGACCGTCAGGACCTGCCAGCGGTACTCCAACCGGCCGGGCCGGCGGCCGCTCGTCCCTTTTAGGCTTAGCGGCCCTCCAGAACCGCTTAAATAGGGGCCCCGCCGATGAGGGAAGTTGGAAGGGGAGAGGCTGACCAAGAAGGGCAAGGCGATGCAGGCGGAGTCGGGCGAGATCGTGCTCGTGAATGACAAGCGCGTCGCCTATGCGGTGAACGAGATAGTGATGATCATATGGGACCTCTTCGATAACAGCACCATCGAGGAGGTGGTCGAGAAGGTGGCCGATATCACCAAGAAGGAGCCCGCCGAGATAAGGGAGCCGATTAAGAAGCTGGCCGCTCAGCTGATCGAAGCGGAGCTGCTCGGCCCCACCTGAGCGACGGCAAGCGGCCCGGAATTTTTAGCGAGCAGGCCTAGGGGGGCTCATAGATTAACGACCCGTGCCCTTGGCTGGGTCAGAGAGAAGCAATAAAGGAGAAGCTGTCCGGGGATGAGCATGGACAGAAATTCAGGGGCCTCGAGCAGGGCAGGGGGCCTGCATCTGGGCTTTGTAGCTTCTCTCGCTGCGCTTATCGCGGTGCTCGCCCTGACCGCTTACCTGCTGTTGCTGCAGCTGATCCCGCCGGGCCTCTACAGCAGGGCCTTCCTGGGCATCGCCGCCTTGGCCTCGGGCCTGCTAGCCACGAGGGCGCTGTCGAGCTACATCGCCTCCCTTTCGCCCAAGCTCGGGAAGGCCTCCATGACGGTGGCCAACGTCACGAGGATCGTGGGCTATACGCTCTCGGGGCTGGCGGCGCTCTCGCTCTTCGTGGAGGCGGGAATAGGCGCGCTGGCGGGCGGCACCTTCGCGGGGCTCGTCGTGGGCCTGGCCTCCCAGCAGACGCTGGGAAACTTCTTCGCCGGGCTTTACATATTGCTGACCCGCTTCGTGGAGCCGGGCAAGGAGATAAGGCTGCTAACCCCCCAAGTTCCCTTTCAGCCCGTCCTCTTCCCCGCCTACAAGCACTTCTCAGCGGACTTCCTGCTTACAGGCATAACCGGCACCGTGCGCGAGGTGGGCCTCTTCTACACGGTCATGATGACTGAGACCGGACTCCTGCTCAAGCTTCCCAACAGCCTGGTGCTCTCGTCCGCCGTGGTGGATGTGGAGGGGGGCAGGGGAGGGACCTATACGGTGAGGTACGAGTTTAGCGAGGAGCTCGACCCGGATATCGTGCTGGCCAAGGCCAAGGAGGCCCTGGCGGACCTGCGCCATGTGAAGGACGTGCATATCAACGAGCAGAGCGACAAGGCCTATTACATCCTAAGGATCGGCTTTTCCTGCGACGAGCATGAGGACTGGAGGCAGATTAAATCGGAGATCTTGAGGAGAATGATAAAGCTAAAGGCGGGGCTCATGTCCAGGGCCCCTGGGGCGGCCAGTAATAAGGCCTAGGCCGTGCAGCATGTAGGTCGCGACTATCACGCCGTCCACGTCTATGCCCATGAGCCTTGCCGCGGCCCTGTTATCACCCACATAATATACATGGGAAAAGAAGCGAGCCTGATTAAGAAGCAGCCAGAGAACTAAGGCCGCTGCCGTCGCCCAGATGGCCTGAGCAGGCAAGAAGCCCAGTCTGCCCACTAGGGCTTGAAAGACCGCCACGCCTTATACTGGCCAAGGGCGATGCCGAAGCCCTGGCTGAGGACGTTAACGAGCCCTTGAAGCAAGAATAGGGAACCCAGCGTGGCTATAAAGGAGGAAAGGCGGCCCTTGGTCACTACCAAGCCGTTCGCCAAGCCACATAGGGAGGCTACCAGTAGTCCGAGCACCAAGCCAGGAGGCGTAGGTCCGAACCTCCGCCAGGTCACGGCCAGAACTTATGCCGCAAGCGACATAACCGATGGAAAGGACAGGGCTATCTCGCCCATGATGATAATGAGCGTCTGCGTCAAGGCTACCAGAGTAGTAGGGGGCATCGTAGAAAGGCAAATGGATTGATGAATAGGAACGATGCCCAAGGCAGGAGAAAGATGGCCGCCCTATCCCCTGCCCTGAACCTGCACACCTGGACCGCCTTCTGCGCAAGGCCCTAGCCGGCCGCGTAAAGGTCTTGCCCAACGTAACCGTTTCTGCGGGCGAACTATGAGAAGAATGGCCCGCTTGAGCCGAGAGAGCCGCGTATTTTTTGCCTCAGCGTATCGTAGACTTCTTGAGCGTGACCCTTTGCAGCATATCCTGCTTGACGTCGACCCCTATGCCAGGCCTCTGCGGCACGTCCATCGTGCCGTCGGGCTTAAGGGTAAAGGGGGGCTCCACGATGTCCTCCGCAAAGTAGCGGTCGCTCGCGGAAAGGTCCCCGGGGAGCTTGAAGTTCTCCAGGCTGGCCAGCGCTATGTTATGGGCCCGGCCTATGCCCGTCTCCAGCATGCCCCCTATCCAGACGGGCACGCTATGCGCCTTACAGAGGTCATGCAGCCGCTTCGAGGCCAGGTGTCCCCCTACCCTGCCCGGCTTGATGTTCACGACCCTGCAGCTCCCGAGCCTCAGGGCAGCCCTGGCCGCGCCCAGCGAGTCGATGCTCTCATCCAGGCAGATAGGCGTCTTCAGCAGGCCCTGTAGCTCGGCGTGCGCGACCAGCTCATCGGGGCCCAGGGGCTGCTCTATCATAAGCAGGCTGAAGTCATCCAGGGCCCTCAGCAGCTCAAAGTGCGCCTCCGAATAGGCAGCGTTTGCGTCGACGGACAGAAGCATGTCGGGGTACGCGCGGCGCAGCTCCCTGACCACCTCCACATCATAGCCGGGCTTTATCTTGACCTTTATTCGCCTGTAGCCCTTCTCTAAGTAGCGCCCCACCAGGCTAACTAGCTGCGCGGTGCTCGGCTGTATGCCTACGCTCACGCCGCACTCGATGCTCCTCCTGACCCCGCCCAGCAGCCCGCTCAGAGGCACCCCCTCCTGCTTTGCAAAGGCATCCCACATGGCCATCTCGAGGCAGGCCTTGGCCATGTTGTGGCCCCTTATCCTAGAAAAGAGCCCGCTCACCTGCGCCGGGTCAGAGACCTCCCTTCCCAAGAGGCTGGGGGCGAGGTACTCCTCGATGACGTGCCAGGCGGTGGCCAGCGTTTCAGCGGAGTACCAGGGCCCCTCGCCGGCCACGCATTCGCCCCAGGCCTCTATGCCGTCGCAGAGGAGCCTGACGATGAGCGAGGTCTTCTGCTCCTCCCTGCCAAAGCTCGTCTCGAAGGGAGCGACGAGCGGGAGCCTGATGAGGCGCAGCTCCACCGCCCTAACTATCATGTCATCCCCTCTCTAGCAGATAATAATTCCTCCTCGTTGCACCTGCCCTTTCCGAGAGCAGGTCCGTCGCTATGTAGCCCTTGGCGAAGTAGTGTTCGAAGATCTCCCTTGTGGCGCGCCTCCACTCCCGCGCCGCCTCGAGGCTCTGCTCCTTGAGCGCGTTGATGTTATCCGGTATCTCGATGAGCAGCGCCGGTGCCTCTACATCCAGGCCATACGAAATGATGGCCCTCATGCCAGACCTGAGGGGCCTTGTCTTGGTCACCAGCTTAGCCCCCTGGCTCATGAGCTCCGCGAGCGTGCTCGCCGCCCTCCTGCCGCTTATTGAGGCTTCGACCCTCTCGCTCCTTATCCACCATTCTGCCAAGAACCTATCGCTCTCCAGCCCCGCGTTGAGCCTATCCTCCATCAGGCCATAATAGTTCCTATAATAGGTCCTGCAGACGGCGCCCAGCTTATGAAGGTTAAAGTAGGCATTGGCCCCCTGGAGGGGATCAAACGTCCAGAGCACTAGGTCGAGCCCCTGGGAGAGCGCGAACTCCCTCTGCGCCAGCTTTAGCTGGAAGCCTATGTCCCTGTACCGAGCCTCCTCGAGGACCCCGCAGATATGAGAGTAGTGAATCAGCTTGCCCTCCCTCCTCCCCAAGAAGCCCACCAGCATGCCCACCATCTTCTCCTGCTCGTCATAGGCGCCCAGCACAAGCCCGCCGTTATCCTGAATGGCCCTGAGCAGCGTAGCCGGTATGGGCTCCGAGCCCCAGATGCTCCTCTGCACGGCCTCGCATTCCTTGAGCTGCTCGACGGAGGAGAGCCTCTCGATCCTGACCACGCGGAGGGTGGGCCCCCGACATAAAAATCGTTTAGCCGAGGGCGCCATGCCTTTATAGGCGAGCGCGCGGATAACAGGGCGTGGGGTCGCCGACCAGGCTCGCCTCATGCTCGCGGCCCGAGGCCTGGGGGCCCCCGGGCCCGTACCGATGAGCGCCGACCATGGCCAGATCGCCGCAGGCTACAGGGAAGGCGAGAGGGTCGCCTGGCTTTCCATCTGGACGCTGGCCGGCATAGGACTCTTCGAGCTCATCGTGGCGCTGTACTCTAACAGCGTCGGGCTGCTGGCCGATGGGCTCGATTCCCTCGCCGATGCCGTAATTTCGCTCATAATCTGGTGGGGGCTTAGGCTCTCGAGGCGCAAGCCCGACCGGTACTTTCACTTCGGCTACCACAAGCTGGAGAGCCTCGGGGCCCTGCTCGCCAGCATGGGCATGGTCATCCTGGCCTCCTTCATCATCTATAGGGCCTGGGGTTACCTAGTGCATCCCCACGAGATAAGGTATCCCCTGCTGGCCCTGGGCGCTCTTCTCTTGGCTGGCCTAATGAGCCTGCAGAGGGCTCTTAAGATGAACCGCGTGGCCAAGGCCTATGGGCTCATTAGCCTTAGGACGGGGGCCTACAACTCGATCAAGGACGCCTCGGGCTCCTTTGTGGTCTTCGGGGGCGTCCTGGCCTCCGCCCTCGGCCTTGCCTGGATGGACGCGGTCGCGGCCATGGTTCTGGCCGCCTACATCTACAGCGTATCCTACGTGGCCATAAAGGAGTCCAGCCTTATCCTCATAGACGCCTTTAATGCGCCCGAGGTGCTCGCCCAGGTGAGGGAGCTCGTGCAGGCGGTGGAGGGCGTCAGGGGCGTGGCGGAGATAAGGCTCCGGCACCTTGGCCCCTACATAACCGGGCGCATCGCCGTGGCCGTCGACCCTACCATGAGCGTGGCCGCCGCCCAGGGGATAGTGAGGGGGGTGGAGCATGTGCTGAGGCAGCGCCTGGGCCGCCTGAGAGACCTGGCCATATACGCGGTGCCGCTGGCGCAGCCTGACCCAGGTGGGCCGGCCGGCGATGAATAGGCTCCTAAGGATGGGAGATATGCGCGGCGAGGTGGCGGGCGCTTCGCAGGCGCTCGGGTAGGGCATGGGCGAGGAGCTTGAGCTGCTGAGCGACCTGGGCGTGCCCACGATAACCTTGCTGGGGATGGCCTAATGTTCGCCAGGCTCAGGCTTCCCACCGTGGCCGCCCAGATCCTCGCGGGCATGCTCGTAGGCCCCTTCGGCCTGGGCTGGATCAGGAACACGGGCGTGATAGCGCAGATGGCCGGCCTGGGCGTGACGCTGCTGCTCTTCACGATAGGCGTGGAACTCGACCCGCTCGTGATGAGGAGGCTGCTGGGAAAGGTGCTGGCCCTCACCGCCGCCGAGATGGCCATCGCGCTGGCCCTGGGCCTAATAGAGGGCATGACCTTTTCCCTCCTGGGGCTCATGGTGCTGGGCAGGTCCTGGCCTGGTCGACACCGATGAGGCTAGGGCGCGCGGGCTTGGCCAGGCCCGAGCATCCCCTGAGGCCGTTAAGGGACTGAGCGCTGGATCGGGAGGACTTACTGCGACCTAGAAAGATATGCCGCCACGTCGAAGGCGGCCAGGGCCCCGAGGATGGGGCCGAGCCAGTAGGCCCATTGCGATGAGAAGTTGGCGCTGGCCAGCGCAGGGCCAAAGGCCCTTGCGGGGTTCAGCGCCGCGCCCGTAAGAGGCCCCCCTGCTAGAATGGCGGCTGCGAGCGTCAGCCCTATGGCGAGACCTCCCATGGGCTCTGGGACCTTGCCTGCCACGGCGACCTGGTAGATGACCAGGGCCAAGAAGAAGGTGAGCACCGCTTCTATGAGGAAGGCCAACCCCGAGCTGCCCCCTATCTTCGCGGTGGGCAACGTCAGGCCATAGTAGGTACTGCTCCACGGCGTTATTACGGCGTGAAGGAGCCCCGCGATGGAGGCGCCCGCCAGCTGCGCCAGGACATATCCCAGCGCCTCCCGCCCCGTAAGCCTCCTCAGGGCGTACATCGCCAGTGATATCGCGGGGTTTATGTGACAGCCCGATATGGCGCCCAGCGCATAGGCCATCACCGCCAGGATAAAGCCATGGGCCAGGGCGACGACCACAAGCGAGCCTGAGACATCCACCGAGAGGCTGCCGATGAAGACGAGCGCGAAGGTGCCTATGAGCTCCGCCACGAGCCTGCGCTCAAGGCTCATCCCGCCCGCCCTAAAGGGGCCTCTATTTAGCCTTCAAGTGCGGGACTATATGGACGTGCCGAGGGGGACCCGCCGGCTCCCGAACAAGAATAATTAAGGCGCCACGGGCCTGGGGCGCGTGGCCGCCCTGAAAAGGAAGAGGGCCCTGCCGAAGCGCTTCCTCTTACCTACACTTCTGCTCATTTTCCTCGCCGCCCTGATGGCCTACGCCGGGCTCAGGGGCACCCCCTCCTCAACCTCGATAAACGGCATACTCTGTGAGGAGGTGCACTCGCTGCCCTTGGCCTATCATTGGCACACGAGGCTGTTGCTCTACAACGCGGGCCAGCCCGTCTTAATTCCCGCCAACATAGGCGTGCGGCCCAATTGCATGTACTGGCTGCACACGCATGATGCCACGGGCCTGATACACATCGAGCCCACGCAGAACCGCCTCTTCACGCTGAGCGATTTCCTCGGGATCTGGGGCGTCAACATAACCGCCACCTCCTTCTTCGGCAAGCCCGTGCTCAAGCCGCTCAACATAACCGTGGACGGGCAGCCCTACCGGGGCGATCCCGGCGCCATTGAGCTCAGGGACAACAGGACCATTGTCATCTCCTCTGACCCTTAGCCCTTGGGCACCTCGGGGGGCTAGATGCGGAGGCCGGTCATGTTCTTATCCTCGAAGCTGAGCGCCTCGAAAATAAGCCCCAGCTGCCTGGCATACCTGTAGGCCTCGAGGATTTCATCCCTGCTGGGCCGCCTGGCCATGGGCGCGTACCTTGGGTCGAACTTGGGCGAGCGGGGGTCGCAGTAGTTGTCCGGATGGTACTGGTCCATGATGTTCACGGGCACCTCGGGCACGTGGCTGGCGATCCAGTCCAGCACCGGCTTGGTGCAGCACTCGACATGGCCCGGCATGATCAGGTGCCTGATCACCATGTCCTCGCCCCACTCGTGCACGATGCCGTGGTTCTTCGTGACCGTCTCCCAGTACCAGGGCGTTCTGGCGAGCAGCAGGGCGCAGCGCCCCGGCCCGAACTTAAAGTCCGGCAGCCAGACATCGATGAGCAGGCGTAGGATCTTGAGGCTCTCCTCGCTCATGAAGAAGTTGGAGTTCCAGAGCTGAGGCGCGTTGAGCTCCCCCTCATAATGGGCCTCCTGGGCCCTCAAGGGCCATGCGAGCCCATCCTCCGCCTTGGCCAGGCCGATGTAGGCCAGCTCCTCGTGACTGGGCCTGATGCTGCCCAACAGGCTGATCGCCTCCACGATCGTGTGCAGGTGAACGGTGGGCTCGCCCCCTACCCAGTTGATGTTGTGGCAGCCCTCCATGCGGAGCTGCCAGGCCATCAGCGCCACCAGGCGTGGGCTGACGGGGATGCCGTTATCCTTGTCCGTGCTGATGTCGCCGTTCTGGCAGTTCCCCACCGCGAAGAAGTTGGCCACATAGGTATGGCTGAAGTCGTCCACCTCAAGGTTATACACCGGCCCCTCATAGGCCTGGCACGTTACGCCCGCCACGGGCACCGCGAGGCCATATTCCAGCTGTAGGCATGCGGCCCGGGCTTTGCCGTTAGGGGCTGGGGCCTCAGCGCCATTCATGGGGGACAAAGCCTGCAGGGGCTCCTGCCACCCAGAGACCCTGGGCATGAGCAAGAGGTCCCCCTTCGAGAGCTCCGCGGCCCGCGCCTGCTTCAGCTGGCCCTCCGAGGGGCTATAGATGACGACCTCGTGCTCGGGCGTAAAGCTAAGCGGGGGACCATAGAGGGGCTTCACCGTGACCAGCTTTCCGCGGTAGCCGTGCCGGAAGACCTTCGTGGCCCTTGCGGGCCTGCCCTTGTACGTGTACACATATAGCGCGTCGGGAAGGGCGATAAGGCCCTGCTGCCGGCGCACGTAGGACCCTGCCGCCCTATAGAGCTCGGAGATGGCGACGGGCCCGTCCTTGGTCAGGACGAGGGCATCGGGCGGCAGGCAGAAGGCACAGCGCATGTTACAGCTCGTGAAGAAGATCGTGCCGGAGCCCCTTGTGCCCCTGAAGACCAGCTCCTCGCCAGGATGGTGAAAGTACGAAGCAACGCGAGAGGTGCTCTCAAGCTGACAGGTCCCATGTTTTGCGCCACCGCTCCTGTCCACGCGGCAGTTCCAGCGGCAAAAGTTGCAGTGCGTGAGCATGCGCCTGGTGAGCTCCACACAGAGGTCGAGTAGGGAGGGCCTGGCCTTGGGCAGGTCGCCAAGCCTTAGCTCGCCCCGCCGGACCCTTGCCCAGAGGTCGAGGAAGGATCTCGTGCCCTCCTCCAGGGCCTGCCAGAGCTCCGCCTCCTCCGCCCTCTTGAGGTCGAGCCCCTGGCTTAAGGGTATGCGCCTGCAGAGCAGGTACTTGGCCGGCATCCTGTTGGTCGCGACGGCGTAATACCACGGCAGCCTATCGCCGAGCCTCTTCCATATCCACAGGTCCTCGAAGCCGCCGAGTGCCCTCCTAAGCATTAAGCAGAAGCATTACGTGGCCCCTTATTTGCCTTAGCTCCCTGGCCCAAGTGCCTCGCCAGGAAGGCGACCACGGCCTTATACTGCCGCACGAGGTTTTCGACCTTCTGGGGCCCATGCCCCTCTCCTTTCACCACATGGAACTCATGCGGCCGGCCCAGCTGTCTTAGCCTGTCCACGAACTTCTGCACGGGCGCCAGGGGGCAACGGGAGTCGTTGGCCCTGTGCCAGATGAGCAGCGGGGCCCTGATGTTCTCCACGAAGTTGATGGCGGACCTATCCCTGAACAACGAGGCCTTTTCCTCGGGCTTTCCCAGCAGCTCCTCGATGAAGGACCTAAAGACGGCGTCCGAAAGCTCGTACATCTCTAGCCAGTCCGTGATGCCCACTATGGCCGCGCCGGCGCTCCAGAGCTCGGGGCTCTTCACCAACGCCAGGTAGGTCATGAAGCCGCCATAGCTAGCGCCCGCTATGGCCACCTTGCCCTCCGGTGCCAAGCCCGCCTCCAGCAGGTAGCGCCGGCCGTGCACGATGTCCTGTAAGTCAGCGCCCCCGGGGTCCCCTATGTTCATCCGCTCGAACTCCGCGCCGTACCCCGTGCTTCCCCTGAAGTTGGGACAGAGCACGTGAAAGCCTCCCGCGCAGAGGGCCATGATGGCCGGGTTCCATTCATCGGCCACCTCCCACCAGGGCCCGCCATGCACCCAGACCACGCAGCCCTTGGGCCTGCCCGCCCTGTACAGGAGAAGAAAGGACGGGATCTGCAGCCCATCGAAGGAGGGGTAGCTGACGAACTTGGCCTCGACGCGCGGCACGGCCTGCGCTGCCCTTTCAACGGCCAGCTGCACGGGCCGCTTGGCCCCCACCTTAAGCTTTAGGAGCCTGGGCGGCCTGGTCAAGGAGGACCATGAGAGGAGAAAGAAGGAGCCATCGGAACTTGGAATCGCGTTGCTTATGCTCCCCTCGGGCACGGGCAACGGCCGGGCCTCGCCTCGCAAGGGCATGGTGTACAGCCTGCAGCGCCCCGCGCGCTTCGCTACGAACCATATCCCCTCGCCGGAGGGCAGCCAGCCGTAGGCAGTAAAATCATCGCCCAGGCCCGCCAGATACAGGTGCTCGACCTCCTCGGCCTCGACGTCATAGATGGCCAAGTCATAAGGGCCGGTCACGTTCGTCTTGAACAGCACGAGCCGCTTGCCGGGATGCCAGCGCGGGCCCGAGTTTTCGCTCCCGTGCTTTGGAGTATAAATAGTGGATGTGCCATCCTCGGGGCTAATGAACAGGAGCTCCAGGGACCTGGGCGCCTCGGTGCTCTTCACGCTGCAGGCAAGCAGGGAGCCATCGCGGTGCCACTCGGGAAAGAAGATGGGGCCCCTGCTGGAGTAGAGCTTCCTCATCGAGCCCGATGGGACGTCCAAAAGCCAGAGGCAGTTCTCCCTGCGCGTGCTGCCCACGAGCGCTATTATTTGGTCCCTTGGAGCCCATTCGCATTGGAAGGCCCTTACCCCCCTGAGGCGGCCCACTCGCCTCTCCTGGGCGCCGCTTACATCCCCTACGAAGAGCTTATGCCTCTCGTTGCCGCCGAAGTCCCTCAGGAAGGCTACGGTGCGAGAATCGGGCGCGACCTTGGCCCAGCTCACCCTCTCCTCACCATGTGAGACCTGCCTCAGCATGCCATCCCTTAGCCTCAAGGCCCACAGCTGGTAAGAGCCGCTCCTGTTGCTGAGGAGCAGGGCATGCCCATCATCCCTCGAGAGGTCCAGCAGCACGAGGTCCGGGATGCGAAGCACGCGCTCCACGACCTTCAGCGCGGCGGTCGCTTTAGCGGGCATTAGGGCCCTTTTGAGGGCTCCCATAAAAACCATTCCTGGCCTGCCGCGGAGCCTGGGCCATGGCGCGGGAAGGGCCTCGCCGAGCTAAGAGAGCAGGCCAAGAACGATGAGGAAGAGGCCTAGGAAGCCCAACGAATAGGTGGAGCTCTCGGCGAAAACGCTGGCCTTCAGCCTTCTCTCCACCAGGCCCGCCGACCTGACCGCGGCGTAGGCGATGAGGCCCTGGGTGCCCATAGTGCCCAGCCCGAACAGCAGGCCCACCAGCCATCCCAGCGAGGCGGGGAGCAGGATCCCGGAGAAGGCAACGGTGTAGGCCAGGACGGCGATGAAATCCCCGCCGAAGGCGGCCGTAAGGCCATGAACCCAGATGAGCTTGTATGAAGGCCGCTTGGGGCGATGCTGCTCGCCATTCCCGCTCAACAGAAGGTAGGAGGCCACGCCCAGCATGATGAGCCCCGCAAGGATGTCCACGAGCGGCGCGAAGCGAGACCCCACGAGCTCCTGCTTGAGCAGCGAAGCGGCCCCCGCCAGCAGCGTCCAGATGCTGGTCAGCGCGCCCGTGAAGATCAGCGAGGCGAGCACGCCCTTCCTTACGCTGCCTTGGCCCAGCGCATAGGGCACCGTGATGGGCCATGTATGCTCATCGGGCTTAAGGCCGTGAAGAAGCCCCAGGAGCAGGGCTATGAGGGGCGCCCAAGGCCCCAGCGAGCGCTCTAGGAGGGGGCCCACGCCCTCCAGCGAAGAGGGCAGCGAAAGGACGGCTACGATGATGGCCAGGGCTATAACGGCGCCGAAGAAGAGGGGGCGCCTAAGCCTTGGAAAGGGCCTTCCGCTATGGCTGGGATTGGGCATGCTGCTCCTCCCCCGGGATGGGGTTGCCGTGCGGGCAGAGCTTGGGGTGATTTAGGAGCCGGCAGAGGGCGTTCAGCGCTTCATCGGGCAGGGCCGCCCCTATATCCCCGCTGAACAGGCAGGCCTTCTGGGGCGGCAGGCCCGCCCTTTCAAAGATAACCTCCAGCAGCCTGTGGGCGCGGTCAAGCTTTGATGCTGCGAGGCCCCCCTCCTTAGAGAGCCTATAGCCGGTGGGCCCCTTTTCGACCAAACCCCTCCTGATGAGCCTGTCCAGCAGCTCCAGCGCGGTAGGGGGCCTCACGCCCAGCTCGGCCGCTATGGCCTTCAGCTTGGCGGGCCATCCCGTGCCGGTGAGCCTGCCCAGCGTCCTAAGGCACTCGAGTTCCCTGGCAGTCAGGGGAAGGGTCAATTTAGGTTATTCCTAATAAAATTAGGGCCCCCCTAATAAATCTTTCACCCTAAATTTGGGGGCCCTATGGCCAAGGGGGTGGAGGAGAAGGCCCACCTCAGGGAGAAGGTGTGGCAGCTGTTAAGGGAGAGCGGCGTAGCGCTTCCGCCCTTCCCGCTCGAGGGAAGGATTCCCAACTTCAGGGGGGCCGCGAAGGCCTGCGAAAGGGTCTCCGGCCTTCAGGCCTTTCAGCGGGCCCGGGTGGTGAAGGTGAACCCCGATTCGCCGCAGAGGCATATCAGGTACCTGGCGCTCACGCTGGGCAAGAGCGTCCTGATGCCCACGCCCAGGCTGCGGCAAGGGTTCCTGCTCATACCTCCCCTCGCCTCCGCGCAGGCGGCTGCTGCGTCGACCATATCGGGGGCCTTCCGCTACGGCAGGAGGGTCCCCCTGCGCGAGGTGCCGAAGGTGGATTTGGTGATCCTGGGCGCCGTGGCCGTTAACGAAAGGGGGGCGAGGCTGGGAAAGGGCGGCGGCTATGCGGACCTAGAGTACGCCCTGCTGAGGGAGGCCGGAAGGCTGAGCGAAGCGACGCCTATCGTGGCGGTGGTGCATGACCTTCAGGTGCTGGCTGAGGAGATACCCATGCTGCCGCACGATGTCCCCGTAGATGTGATCGTCACGCCCTCAAGGATAATGGCCGTTGAGCCCAGCCACCCCAAGCCCAAGGGCGTGCTAAGGGAGCTTGCCGGCGGCGAGCTCAAGGCGCTCTTGGCCGAGGAGGGGCTGCCATGAGCCGAGAGCCCTTTACGGAGCCCGCGCAGGGCGCGCAGCTTAATACGGGGTGGGCCGAGGGCGCCGCCATGCTCGCCGTGGAGGCCCTTGAGCTGTACAAGCGCTATGGGAAGGTCGTCGCGCTCAACGGCCTTACGGCGAGCATCCCCGCCGGAAGGGTGGTCTGCATCCTCGGGCCCAACGGCGCGGGCAAGACTACGTTCCTGCACATCATCGCCACCATCCTAAAGCCCACGAGGGGCACGGTCAGGGTCTTCGGCCATGACGTCATGAAGGAGGGGGCAAGGGTAAGGGGGCTGGTCGGCATCGCCTTTCAGGAGCCGAAGCTCTTCTGGCGCTTTTCGCCGGAGGAGGTGCTGAGGCTGCATGCTAGGATCCATAGCATCAGGGACGAGGGCAGAATAGAGGAGGCCCTGAGGAGGCTCGACCTGTGGAACATCAGGCGGAGGAGCGTGGAGTTCATGTCGGGCGGGGAGAGAAAGAAGGTGGAGATAGCGAAGGTGCTCGTGCAGAGGCCAAAGCTGGCCATCTTCGATGAGCCCACGACGATGATCGATGTGGAAGGCAAGCACTTCATCTGGGACAGCATAAGGGCCATGGTGAAGGAGGGCTCCTCGGTGCTCGTCTCCACCAACGAAATCTATGAGGCCGAAGTGCTCGCGGATGAGGTGCTGCTCATATCGAGGGGAAGGCTCATCGCGATGGCCGAGCCGAGGAAGCTGAAGGAGGAGCTCGTGGGAGGGGATCATGTGGAGCTCATGCTCGAGAGGGTCCCGGACGGCAGGGTCATCGAGGGGATCCGGGAGCTGTCGGGCGCGCTTTCGTTGGAGGTGGAGGGCAGAAGGGTTTTCCTGAAGGTCCTGCGCTACTGGAACAGCCTGCCGTTCGTGCTGCAGTACCTGGCGGATAAGGGCGTCAGGGTGCTAGAGGTAAAGGTCAGGGAGCCCACGCTGGACGACGTGCTGGCCAGGCTCGCGAAATGAGCGTCCTGCCCATCATGCTGACATACATCAGGAACAGGCTGAGGATAAAGACGGCCCTCCTGGCCTTTTGGGCCGAGGGCGCCTTTTCATCCACCGTCATCGCGCTGGCGCTGGGGGCCATGTCCCGCATACCCAGCTACTCGACCTACTACGCGACGGGCGTCTCCATCTACCTGGGCATCAGCTACGGCACGATCGTGGCCAATGAGCTGGTGTGGGAAAGGGGCTGGGAGCTTTACCTGCTGACCGTTCCCTCGCCCAGGGCGCTCGTGCTGCTGGCGAGGCTGGCCGCCTGGTCCCTGATCTCGCTCGTTTATGGGCTTCCCACGCTGATAGCGGTGGCGGGCCTCTCCTCGCCACCCGAAGCGCTGCCCGCCGCCCTGGGCATGGCCATGGCCCTGGCCCTGGCCTCCTTCTTGGGCGTTTCCTTCGTGACGATAACGAAGCTCAACCCGCTCACGCTCATGGCGCTGCACGCCTTCCTGATGCCCCTGATCACTAGGTTCAGCACGGCCATCTACCCCAGGGTTGCCGCGCCCTCCTATGCGGCCCCCCTGCTGGCCCTTAATCCCCTGGCCTACATCGCTGACCTGGTGCGGCTGCTGCAGGGCTTCCCCAGCTCCGTCATAGGAGGCGGCCCGCTCACGCTCGCGCTGAGCCTGGGGTCCTTGCTCGGCCTGGGCTCGCTGGCCCTGCGCCTTTACTCGAGAAGGATAGAGGGGGTCGCCGCGAAGTGAGCGAGGAGCTCAGGGTCGAGACGCTGCTGGCCTCCACGCTCTCGGCCAAATACGTCAGGTACTTCCTGCCCGAGGTGGGCGTGGGCGCGCTGCTCGACCTGCTGGCCGTCTATGCGGCGCTGGCGAGGATAGTCGTGATAAAAGATTACCTGGCCTTTCTGCTCCCCGCGCTGCCTCTGCTCTCTTCGCTCATTCACGGCCTTAACCTCGGCAGGTCGACCTGGTGGTGGATAAACGAGGGCGACGTGCTTTACATCAGATCGCTGCCGGTGCGCCACAGGGCCTTTCTGCTCCTGTATCTTGCATGGCAGCTGCTGCTAGGCTTCCTCCCCCTCTCGCTGCTCTACTATGCGGCGATGGTCCTGATCGCGGCGCCGCCTTTTAGGCTGTACTTCGTCTTCATCAGCTCGACGGCGCTCTTCGCGCTGATGTTCTCCGTGGGGGCAACCATCGCGGCCGTCGTCAAGGACTGGTTCAAGATCTCGGCCTTCAGCGAGCTGGTGCAGTGGGGCGTGACGGCCCTGACGCCTACGCTGTACGACCTGCGCTTTCTCACCTCCATATCGCCCACGCTGGGGGCGGTGGTGGCCTCCAACCCCCTTACGTGGCTGATCCAGCTCGCCCGAGCGGCGATGGGCCCGGGCGACCTCTTAGGCGCCCTTGCGCTCCTCCTGGGCTCGCTGGGCGCCGCCTACGTGCTCTGCGGCCTCGCATCGGACCATTGGACGGAATGAAGCGAGGGGCCACGAGGGGGCTGTGGGGGGCCGTCGGGATGGGCCGAGCGGATAAGGCCTAGCCTCCTCCCAACAGCTCCCATGGGAGCTCGTGCCCGTGCCCCAGGGCGCTGGGCGTCATGGGCCCGGCATCGCCAAGAGGCCGGTCGCGAGCGCGGGGGGCCTTCGCCGTCATGAGGGGGGTGAAGATGGGCGGCCTGGCTCGGAGACCTCCCACTTGCTCCGCATCGATCCCGCGAGCCGGCCTCCTTATCCCCTGCGCCGCAGCGAGTGTGTCACCGGGGCCTAAGCGCGCTACCCGCTTGAGTGGTGCTCAGCCCTCCCTGCTCCTCGGCCTTCAGGGCCTGCAGTATGCGCAGCGCCTCCTGCACGTGGCGGGAGTAGCGCAGCTGCGATGAGAAGACATGCCTTATCGTCCCTCCTCGGTCGATGATGAAGGTCACCCTCCCCGGCAGGAGGCCAAAGCTCTTGGGCACGCGGTACAGGGCCCTGACCCTCCCCCCTTCATCGCTGAGCAGCGTGAAGGGCAGGCGGTGGCGCTGGGCGAACCTGGCATGAGACTCCACGCTATCCGAGCTCACGCCCACCACCTGAGCCCCAGCGCTCATGAACGCTTCATAGCTATCCCTAAAGGCGCAGGCCTCCTTCGTGCAGCCGGGCGACTCATCCCTCGGATAGAAGTACAGCACCACGGGGCCCTTCTGTAGCAGCCGGCTGAGCCTCACCGGGCGCCCGCCCTGATCGGGAAGTTCAAAGTCGGGGGCCGTATCTCCCGCCCTGAGCATGGCAAGCAGGGCGCGGCCGGCCCTTTAAGGCCTTTGCATGCTCATGCGCCCGCATAAGCCTAGCTGGACAGGAACATCCCCTGCAGCAGCGTCGGCGAGGGCACCCTGATGCCCGCTTCGGCCAGCTGGCGTTCGAGCAGCGATATGCGCGCATGCCTCGGGTGGCTATACTCCTCCAGCGAAACCTCGACCGCCTTCGCGTCGAGCCCCACCAGCGCGCTATAGGGGGCATGATATCTCCCAGGCTCTGCCGCATAATCATCGAGCGCCCTTGCGTAGAGGTAGCTGACGCGTTCCAGGAGCTGCTCATCGAGCAGCTGCGAGGCGCCAAGAAGGCAGCAGACGTGCTCGGCCAGCTCAGAATAGCGAACCTCCCTAACATAGCCGCGGCCCACGAGCGAAGAGGCGTAGGGCTCCCATATCGAAACGGCGTCCACACGCCCTGCCTCCAAGAGGCGCATCAGCTCCTGGGGCCCCGAGCAATAGGAGAGGGCCCTTAGCTTGGGAAGCACGCCGTGATTCACGGAGGTGGCCAGGAGCATCTCCATGGTCGAGAGCCTCGTGCAGGCGGCCCTGAGCGGCTGCCCTCGCCTGCGAGGATCCAGTATTACGCTCGCCCCTCCGGCCCCGGCCGGGGCTAAGGCCACCAGGGCCGCGCCCAGGCTGTAGAAGGTGAAGAAGGTGAGCAGGGGGGCGATGGCCAGCTGCAGGCGATGGGAGCTGAGGTCCTGCATCACATCGATGCCGTTATCGTAGACCCTCAATTGAACCGTGAAGCCCTCCTGCTTCAGCAGCTTCATCAACGGTACGATGTAGGGGTACTCCGCCGCCCTGACGAGGCCGAGGCGCAGCTCCTTGGGCCTGGCCTCCAGCCCCTCCCTCGAGCGCAGGTAGACCTTCACATTCCTGCCCCGGACCTCCCGGCCTATGAGGCCCTGCCTTGTAAGCTGCGCCAGGACCTCTGAAACCCTGGCCTTTGAGAGGCCCGAAGCCCTTACTAGGTCGGCCTGGTAGGCCTCGCCCAGCTCGCGCAGCAGCGCCAACAGGGCCTTTACCGCCCTGGCCCTTCTCGGCAAGCTGTGCCAGTTGGGCCTGGCCGCTTATAGGGTTTATGAAGCCGGCCCCCGCTATGCGCTCTCCAGCACCACGGCGAAGCCCTGCCCCCCGCCCACGCAGGCGGTGGCCACCCCGTACCTTGCCCCTCGATCCCTGAGCGACCTGGCAAGCGTGCCCACCAGCCTGGCCCCCGTCGCGCCCAGGGGGTGGCCAATGGCTATTGCCCCGCCGTGCACGTTCACCCGGTCGATCTCGAGGCCCAGCTCCCTTATTGCGTACAGCACGACTACCGCGAAGGCCTCGTTGATCTCCCACAGGTCAATATCCTGCGGCCTTAACCCCGCCCTCTCCAAGGCCTTCCTGCTTGCCGGCACGTTGCCCTTGCCCATGACGCTCGGCGGGACGCCCGCCCACCCAAGGCCCCTGACCTTGGCGAGCGGCGTGAGCCCATATTCCCTCACCTTCTTGCCCGACATGAGAAGCACGAGCGAGGCCCCCGCGTTGAAGGGGGAAGAGTTCCCCGCCGTCACCCTTCCGTTGGGGAGGAAGGCGGGCCTCAGCTCGCCAAGCCTCTCGAGGCTGGTGTCGGGCCTTATGCCCTGGTCCCTGTCGACGAGCAGCTTCTTGCCCTCGACCTCCACCTCCACGGGCAGCAGCTCCTTCTTCAGCCATCCCTCCTCGGTCGCCCTGTGGGCCAGCATATGGCTCCTGAGCGCGAATTCATCCATCTCCTGTCGGCCTATGCGCGCTTCCTCGGCCAGCCGCTCCGCCGTGAGGCCCATAAAGTAGCCCACGTTCATCTCCAGGTGGGCATAGGCGGGGTCGGTGAGGAGCCTAAAGCTGGGCTGTATGTGGGGGTTATCCACCATCGGCACGCGCGTCATATGCTCGTAGCCCCCCGCGAGGGCGATGGAGGCGTTGCCCGTCATGATCTCCATGGCGGCGAGGGCGACGGCCTGAAGTGAGGAGGCGCACTGCCTCTCCACGCAGGCGGAGGGCACCTCGACGGGCAGGCCGGAGAGGAGCACCATATGCCTGCCGCCGAAGCTCCAGTTCTCCGAGACGGGCAGCGCGCAGCCTACGAGCACGTCGTCTATCTCATGCGGCCTTATCGCGTTTCTCCGCACCACTTCCCTGATCAGCAGGGCCAAGGCCTCGTCCATCCTCAGCCTGGAATAGACGTCCTTCTCGGGCTCCTTGGGCCTCGACCTGGAAAAGGGGATGCGCAAATAGTCGGCTATGTAGGCTTCCACCGCCTCAGTTAGCCCTAGTCGAAATTTATTCGTTTTGACAAGCATATAACCCGGGCCTGCGGAGCTGCTGCATGGCCATCAACCTAATCGCCACCACGCCTAGAGGGTTTGAGTATGAGGGCGCCTCCGAGCTGCTGGCGCTGCTGAGGGAGGCGGGCGACGAGAGCCCAAGGATTGAAAGGAGCAAGGTGGCCGGCCTGCTGCTCTGTGAGACCGGCCTGCCCGTCTTCGAGGCGCTCTCCAAGATCGCGGAGCTCGTGCGCTCCGACCCCGGCAGGGTCAGGAGGCTTCAGCGCCTCATACCGGTGGAGAAGGTGGTAAGGAGCGAGCTGGAGGATATAGCGAGGGCGGCGCAGGAGCTGGCCTCTAGGATTGAAGAGGGCGCCACCTACAGGGTGACGGTGGAGAAAAGGTTCACGGCCCTCTCCTCACGCGAAATAATAGAGAGGATCGCCTCGGGGATTAAGAGGAAGGTGAGCCTGGAGAGGCCGGACTGGGTGGTGCTGGTGGAGGTCATAGGGGGCCTGACCGCCATCTCCGTGATAAGGCCCGAGCAGGTGCTTAACCTGAGGAGGATGGCCGAGGAGCAGGGAGAGGCAGCTACCGCGAAGGGCTAGGCGCCCTGTATCGCACCTCTTTTCCCTCCCAGATCGCCCTGTCGCCCCAGAGCCCCAGCCTCCAGGCGTTGAACTCCACCACCTGGCTGTGGTCTATGAAGACGTTCACATCGCGGCCCACATGCTTCAGGTACCATTTGAAGACGGGGGGTTCCGCGGCCTCGAACATCCACCTTTCATAGCCGAAGCGGTCGACCAGGGCCCTTATTTCGGCCAGCTTCCACTGGGAGGGAGGGAGTCCCTCCGTGACCCCTTCCGACTCCAGCATGAGCATCTCGGCGCCCGCCCTCAGGTGCAGCGCCGCCTCCTTGATGACGTCATCAAGGCCCCTGAACTTGGCCTCCTCCGCATAGCCCACGACCTCGGTTCCGGCCCCTGCGCCGAGCATAAACGTAATCTCCGGCTTGGGCTTCAGGCCACGCCTCTTCACCTCCTTGACGATCTCCACCTTATCCTCCAGCGGGATGGGGGCCAGGCCGCTCGAGACCTCCACCACGTCGAAGCCAAGGGCCTTGCACTCCTCGATGTACCTATCCACGGCCTCTGGGCCCTGGACGATGACCCTCTCCACGAACCCGCCCGTCGATACGTAGAGCCCGTGGTCGTGGCAGAGGGAGGTGATGGCCTTGACCTTATCCCTATCCAGGAGCCTCATGGAACCCCCCGCGAACTTGTATCCATCTATGTATTCTGCCCAGTCCTCCAGCAGGGCCTTCAGGTACCCATAGGTGACCGGCGTGTAGTAGGGGCCCCTGATCTCGACGATGCCCCTCCTCCTGGGCTTGGGCGGCAGCTCCTCCAGCTTCACGAACGAGAAGGCCTTCTCGCCCATGATGGCGGGGCCTCATGGGGGATAAAAAGCTTTGTCGCTTAGCTTGCGTATTTATTGGGCTCTCGGTCGAAGGAGGCCTTGCAGGAGGCGGAGCAGAAGTAATACTTCTTGCCGGCATGCTCCGAAGAGAACCTGGCTCTCCTCTCATCCACCATCATGCCGCAGACCGGGTCCTTGACCATGGCCCGCGCTGGGCATGCCCGCTAAAAAGGCTTCTGTCAAACAGAAATACCAGGGCCCCGCCCTATAGGCGTGAAGCAGGGGCAGACGGAGGTCAGGTCCTTCAGGCTCGGCGCGGAGCTGCTGAGGGCGCTCGAGGAGGAGGCCGCTAAGCTCAGGATGAGCGTGAACGCGCTGGTGAGCAGGCTGGTGACCACGTTCGTGGAGTACGAACGTTACGCCAGGGGGTTTGGGCTCGTAAGGTTGCCCGCGCCGGTGCTGCGGTACCTGTTGGAGCAGGCGCCCGATGAGGCGGTCATAAGGGCGGCGAAGCTGGCAGGGCAGGAGGTGCCGGAGGCGCTGATCAGGGCCAAGCTGGGCCCCATGAGCCCACAGGCCGCGCTCGCACACCTGCGGGAGCTGGGGCCCTTCTCGGGGCTCTACGAGTATTCGGAGGGCGCAAGGGGGCAGTCCAGGACCATAGCCCTGACCCATGGCCTGGGCCTAAAGGGCTCGCTCTTCATAGCCCACTATGCGCAGGCCCTCCTAGAGGGCGCGGGCCTTCAGGCCATCTTCTCGATAGGCGAGCATGCCGTGCTGCTGGAGCTCAGGGAGCAGTAGCACAATGTGTTAGAGCGTGCGCGCACGGCATAAATACGCGTGGAGCCGCCTTCTATCCCGATTCATCACATGAAGCTTTGCGGAGGTGAGGGGGCACGGCCAAGGACCTGATCTGCGGCATGTACGTCGATGAGGAAAGGACGCCCTATAAGGCGAGGAGGGGGCAGAGGGTGTACTATTTCTGCAGCGCGGGCTGCCTAAGGGCCTTTGAGGCGCCCTATCAGGAGCTGAGGACGCTGCGCTGGCTTGCCGCCCTGAGCGCCGGCCTGGCCATCCCTATTCTGGCCCTGACGTACCTGAACCCTTCGCTGCCCCTCCTGCCCCGCGAGATATGGCTCTTCATCCTGGCCCTGCCCGTGCAGGCCGTGGCCGGCCTTCCCTTCTACAGGGGCGCTTTGGATGCGGTAAGGGCGAGGGCCGCCAACATGGATACTCTTATAGCGCTGGGCACCAGCGCGGCCTTCCTGTACAGCGCGCTCGCAACCTTCGCGCCCTCCGTCTCCGGAGCCCAGGGCCTTTACTATGACGTCTCGGCGGCAATAATAGCGCTCATCTTGATAGGAAGGCTGGCCGAGAGGAGCGCGAAGCGAAGGGCCTCGGAGGCGATAGCCAGGCTCATGGAGCTCCAGCCCTCCGTAGCGCGCGTAATCAGGGAGGGAAGGGAGGTGGAGGTGCCCGTCGAGGAGGTGAACGCCGGCGAGCTCGTGGTCGTGAGGGCGGGCGAAAGGATACCCGTGGACGGGGTCGTGGTGGAGGGGTACGCGGCCGTGGACCAGGCGGCCATGACGGGCGAAAGCGTGCTCGCAGAGAAGAAGCCAGGGGATAGGGTGCTGGCCGCGACCGTGAACCTCTCGGGCCTGCTTAAGGTCAGGGCGGAGAGGGTGGGCCAGGACACGGCCTTCGCGGAAGTGATAAGGACGGTCCAAGCCGCCCAGCTGTCCAGCGTTAGGGTACAGAGGCTGGCGGACAGGATCTCGGCCTACTTCGTTCCCGCGGTCATGGCCATCGCGGCGGGCTCCGCGCTGGGCTGGAGGCTGGCGGGCATGAGCCCGAGCTTCGCGCTGCTGGTGGGCGTGGCCGTGCTGATTATAGCCTGTCCCTGCGCGCTGGGCATCGCCACGCCGGCAGCGCTGGTGGTGGGCCTGGGAAGGGCTGCCCAGGCCGGCATCATAATAAGGGAGCCCGAGCAGCTAGAGAGGCTGCACAACATTACCACGCTGATCTTGGACAAGACGGGCACGCTGACGCGAGGAAGGCCCAGGGTCACCGCCGTGCACGAAGCCAGCGATGAAGGAAGCAGGGCCGCCGCCGCAATGGCCTCGGCTTCTTCCCACCCCCTCTCTAAGGCGATAGCGCTCTGGGCCCAGGGCCTGGGCCTACAGGAGGATCCGGCCGAGGGCGTGGAGGAGGTGCCCGGCAGGGGGCTGAGGGGGAGGTGGAGGGGTAAGGAAGTCCTGCTGGGCAACTTGAGGTTCATGAAGGAGCAGGGCATCGCGCTAGGCCCGCTGGAAGCGGTGGCCGAGGGCCTGCAGGAGAGGGGCATGACGCCCGTCTGCGTGGCCGTCGAGGGGCGGCCGGCGCTGCTGCTGGGGCTGGAGGATGAGCTCAGGGAGGGGGCGGAGGAGGCGGTAAGGGAGCTCAGGCGCAGGGGGCTGGAGCTCCTGCTCGTCACGGGCGATGAGGAGAGGGTCGCGAGGGCCGTGGCGAAGAGGCTTGGGATAGAAGGCTATGTAGCGGGCGTGCTGCCCGCTGACAAGGCGGCCCTGATAAGGAGGCTTCAGGCGCAGGGGAAGAGGGTGGCCATGGCGGGCGACGGCATCAACGATGCGCCGGCCCTCGCGCAGGCCGACGTAGGAATAGCCATGGGGGATGCCTCGGACATAGCGAAGGAGGCGGGGGGCATAGTGCTGGTGCGCAGCGACCCGAGGGATATCGTGAGGGCGATCGATTTAGGCAGGAAGATCATGGGCAAGATTAGGCAGAACCTCTTCTGGGCCTTCGCGTATAACGTGGCGCTCATACCCGTGGCGGCGGGCGCGCTATATCCTCTCTTCGGCCTGCTGCTGAGCCCCATCCTTGCCGCGGCGGCGATGGCCCTAAGCTCGATAACGGTGGTCACCAACTCGCTGTCGCTGCAACGGTTGAAGGTCTAGCCTCAAGCTTTTATGGGACACCGGCGCCGGCAGGGCCGTGAGGTGGACCAAGGCGGGTGCCCTGGGCCTGGCATGTTCCCTGCTGGGCCTTGGCCTCCTCCTCTTCACCTTCTCGCTGGCCTATGCGCTCTTCAGGGCCTACCAGCTGCTTCAGCCCTCCTCCGACCTGGGCCCTTCGATGGGGACGCTGCTGCATGCGGCCGTGCAGGCGCTCTTCTTAGGAATCCTCGGCTGGACGGGCTCCCTCTTGATGCTCAGGGGCGTCGATTACCTGAAGGTGGATAGGGAGGCTGGCATCATGGCGGCGGGCAAGCAAGAAGGGAAATCCTCGTAGGGCTTGGCCTCTCCTTTAAAGGGAGCGACGGGGGCCATAGGCCTTGCCCTGGTGCTCTTATCGCTCACGGCGCTGGTGACGGCGGGCTACTCGCTTTATGCGGAGTTCAGGGCCCTGGCGCAGGCTCCAGCCTTTACGCTGCGCCAAGAGAGCGAGGCGGGGAAGCTGGCGCTGGTGCTCTCGGGCGACCTGCCCAACGCCGGGCTATATCCTCTGGCGGGCTCCCTCGCCCTGGCGCTGCGCGTGGGGCAAGAGCCGCTGGCGCTTGCGGCGCCCGCCCCCTTCGAAATAGCGCCCGGCTCCAGAGGGGCCGTGAGCGCGCGGCTCACCCTTGAGCCCTTCTCGGTAGGCAACGAGAGCCTTCTCAGGAGGCTGCTGCTGAACGGCACGACGGCCCTGTTCCTGGCTAACCTGAGCCTGACGCTGAGGCCCCTCGCCTCGGCGCAGGTCAGCATAGCCAGGCCCACATCCCTTCCGCCCGCGATGGGGAACCTGAGCGTGGGCCGGCCCACGCTCTCGCTGGAGGGGGGTAGGATCGTAATCAGCATACCAGTCGCCTTCAGGAACTATACGCCGCTGACGTACACGGCCTCGCTCTCCTGCGCGCTCTCGATGCAGGGAAGCGTGCTGGGCCTCTGTGAGCCCGTGACCGTAGAGGCCCCTGCGGGCCAAGGCGTTGCGCTCGTGCTGAGGCTTTCCTTGATGCGCGAGCCGTCGCCGCCCTATCTCTTAGAACTTCATGTGCGCGTCGGCCAAAGGGAGCTCCTCATCCCCGTTCAGGTGAGCGGCTGATGGCCTGGCGCCGGGGCCTGGCGGGCAGGGCAACGAGGGCCCTGCTCTCGCTGGCCTTCAATGTCCTGCTCTGGCTTTACCTGCCCAGGCTTTATGTGGGCCAGCTGGGCCAGGCCCTGGGCCAGGAGCTGCTGCCCTCAAGCCTGCTCTTGGCCTTCGGGCTCGGCATCGCGGCGCTCCATGCGGCCGCGAAGGTGCTAGAGGGCCACGGACTCTCGCCCCTGCTCAGCTCGGGGGCCTACCTCGCCTCCTCCTACTTCACATACCTCCTGGCCCATGGGGGCAGGATCGAGCTGGCCCAGCAGGGGCTACAGCTGAGGCTAGATTACTCGCCTCTCCTGTGGCTTCTTCTTCTGCCACAGCTCTACGGCGCCGTCCGGGCCCCGCTGCTCTACCTCCTAAGCGAGGAGTAGCGCGGCATGCCCAGGGGCCAGCGCCATCGGCTACGCATCGTAGGCTTCGGGCCTGCGCTCCCCCAGCCTCTCCTGTCTAAGGTGCCGAAGGGCGGCAGGGTTCACTTCGGCGAGCAGGATCCCCTTGCCATCCGGCATGACGTGCTTCTTTAGCAGCATGACCCCCTCCTGCTCATCGTAGTAGAGGTCCACGATGATGCTCCTGCCGATAAAGAGCGGAGGAGCATAGGCGTTGGGCGCCACGACGGGCACGCGGTTTTCCAGTGCCCGGGCCATTACATAGATGTGCCAGGGCTCCGTGCCCCTGCGCACGATCAGCGAGGGCACGAGCAGCAGCTCCGCGCCCTTGAGCGCGAGGGCCCTGGCGCTCTCCGGGAAGACTACGTCATGACAGACCAGCACTCCCGCCCTTATGCCATCGACCTCGAGCAGTTCATAGCCCGAGCCAGGCGCCGCCAGCTCCCTCTCGCGCCCGTATAGGTGGACCTTGGCCTGTCGGCCTATGAGCGTGCCCTTTGGCGAGAGCGTCGGGCTCACGAAGCGCACGGGATTGCCCGCTTCGTACAAACCGCCCAGGTTGATGTAGAGGCCCAGCTCCGCCGCCAGCTCCGAGAAGGCCTTGTAGAGCTCGCCCGAGGGCTCGATCACGTGGGAGGCCAGCCAGTGCTCCGGCAGGCAGACCAGCCTGGCTCCCTGGCGGGCCGCTTCGCGCACCAGGGCCTCGGCTTCCTTTATTCCCTGCTCACGGGAGGCCTGATGCACGCCCATCTGGACGGCGGCGATGCGCAGGGGGCCGTCCAAGCTCTGAGGGCCTTGAGGCGACCGCTAAAAAGCCTTGCCGTGTCCCATGAGCTACAGCGTGTGAGTCAGGCAGATATCGTTGCAGGCCCTGCAGAAGACCTGCTCATAGCCCAGGGCGTTGGTGCGCTTCTCATGCTCGTCCAGCGCGTGCGCGCAGTTACAGCGGGAGCAGGTGCACTTGGGCGCCTCTGCCTCTTGGCTCACCTCCTGCCTCTTCCTCCCTAAGATTTTAAACATCAGGGCATCACCTCCAGCTCCAGCGTAGTGGAGACCTGCAGGTATTGAGAGGAGGCCGTGACCGTCAGCGTATATCTGCCGGGGGCCGCGCCGTTCGTGGCCTCGAGCAGGAGCGAGAGCTGCGCCGCCTGCCCGGCCGCGAGCGAGGCCTGGGCCTCGGAGAAGGAGGCCCTTATTCCCACTAAGGTGCCGTTATTGCTCATGCTCCCCGTCGCCTCGAACTTCAGGGCGACGGGCTCTTTAGCGCTTACGCTCAGCGGGAGCACGGCCTGCCCTCCCCTGGAGAGGGTAACTTGATTTGCTAGCGCGGCTATTTGAAAGGGGAGGGGGTCGGGGAAGTGCACCACGCCCACCTTGCCCTCGGTGACCTCGGAGAACCAGACGTCGCGGCTGGGGGCCAGGCTGAAGAAGATCGCGTTCACGAAGCTGCCAGAGGCCGAAAGCGGAAGCTTCACCTCCACCAGCTGGCGGGCCTCGGGCGAGTAGAATCCTATCTTGTTCCCGATGTGCTCATTGAAGTAAACTCTCCCATCGCTGGCCACGGCCCAGTAGGGCAGGTTGCCCGAGCTGGGATAGACGAGCCCGGCGGAGGTCGAATAGGAGAGGACGGAGCCCGTCACGGGGTCCACCGAGATGAGAAGGCTGGGCCCATGCTGCACCAGCCAAAGCCTGCCCGAGGGGTCCACGGTCAGGCCCGATGCCAGGTAGAGGGGCCGGGAGAGCTGCAACAGCTGCACGGATAGCGTGTTCAGGTCCACATAGCCCACCCCTCCCGGCAGGTCGCTCTTCTCATAGGAGACCCAGGTGAACCAGAGCCTCTGTCCCGCCAGGGCGAGCTCGATCGTGCCGGCCCTTTCGCCGAGCCCGGGCACCCTAAGCTCCCTGACCGCATGCGCGGAGGGCGAGATGTAGCCGATGGAGGGCGCATAAAACTCGGTGAACCAGACCACGCCCTTGGGATCCACGAGCAGTCGCCCGGGAAAGGCGCCGGCCCTGGGCACGGCATAGCTGGAGAACCTTTCATTTTGAGGGTCAAAGGACCAGATAAGGTTCTCATAGCCGCTCGTGAACCAGAGCGTGCCGTTGGCATCCTCATCCAGCCCCCAGGCGCTGACCGTCCTCGAGCTCGGTATCTTATACGCGACGTAGGCCCCCGTGGCAGGGTCCAGCCGGAAGAGCTGCGACGTGTTCGAGGCCACGAACCACACATAGCCGCGGCTGGCCGCCTTTATGGCATAGGGTGCTAGGTTCCTGTTCCCGAAGTCATACTCCTTAACGTAGGGGCCATAGGATGACACGCGGGCGCCCCCCCTAGCCGCGAGGGGCGCCTGGTTGACGAAGCCCAGTAGGAGGAGGGCGCCGATGACGGCCAGCGCGGCAAGGGGAATCAGAAGGCTCCTCCTCATGGCGGCGCTCGGGGGCACTGTAATATTAATTTGCGGCCTTAAGGATAGGAAGCCGCTTGGGCTTCGTGGACTTCCACGTGCACCTCCCCTCGAGGGGCTTCCTCAATACGCTGAGCCCGCTCCTGCCCACGCTCAGCGCCTACTTTAGGGCCGAGGTCAGGGAGAAAAGGGTGGAGGAGGTGCTGAGGGAGCTCAAGGAGGGAGGGGCCGAGAAGGCCGTCATCCTGCCCATAGATGCCTCCCCCGTCACCGGCCTGCCGGGCGATAGCAACGAGTTCATGGCCGAGGTTCAGGCGCTAGATCCCGAGCTGCTCGTCTGCTTCGCTACGGTGAGGCCCTCAAGCTCCAGCGCCATGCTCCAGCAGCTTAAGGCTGCCGTGGAGCGCCTGGGGCTCAGGGGACTCAAGCTGCACCCCCACCTGCAGGCCCTAAGGCCCACCGATCCAAGGCTCTTCCCGCTGTATGCCTATCTGCAGGAGAGGGGCCTTCCGGTGGTGGTGCACACCGGCATCACGGGCATAGGGGCGGGCGAGGCGGGAGGCTATGGCATCGAGCTCGAGCTCGCCCGGCCGGCGGAGGTGGATAGGGTGGCCGCGCAGTTTCCCGACCTCAAGCTGGTCATGGCGCACTTCGGCTGGCCTTGGCACGAAGAGGCCCTGGCCATCGCCCTACACAAGGGCAACGTATACCTTGACATTTCGGGCTGGGCGCCCAAGTACATACCCGCGCCCGTGCTCCAGCACATGAAGTCGAGGCTGCAGGATAAATTCCTCTTCGGCTCGGACTATCCCATGCTTAAGCATGATAGGCTGCTGCGCGAGCTGGCCGAGCTGGGCCTCGGCGAGGAGGTCACCAGGAAGCTTCTGCGCGAGAACGCCCTAAGGCTCCTGCGGGGTTAGCGGCGCGCCGTGCGTTAGGTTTAAAAGGCCATAAGCCGCGCCAAGGAAACATATGACCTCTCAGAGGAGCGTCATGGGCCGGGGCGGCTGCCCCTGCGCCGGCGCGACATCTGAGGTGGCATAAAGTGGCCAGGTTCGTGCTGATCTCGGACCTGACGCTACTACATGATTACCATCATTTCCCCCTGCTCGACTTCCTGCCCTGTGCCCCCTCGGGCTCCCTTCCGGTCTTCGTCTACGAGTACCTGAAGGGGAAGAGCGTGGGGCACGTCAAGGGCAGGGTGGTGGCGGCGCCCTATGGGCTCAGGAAGCTTGAAGCCGCCCTGTTGACCGAATTTAGCGAGCAGGAGGTCGTAGTGGCCCACCCCGACTTCTTGGAATACTTCATAAAGGAGGATACGGAGGTCATCGGGGTCTACACGATGGACCCGCTCGGGCTCGGGCCCCTGACCGTTTCCTATTCCGTGCTCTTCAACAACACGTCGAAGCCCTTCGTGCTGGTGGAGTTCGAGAAGCTCATCTACAGGATCAACAGGGCGAGGAGGGGAACGAAGGCGAGGCTAGTAGTGGGAGGACCTGGCGTCTGGGAGTTCATGATGAGGCCCTACGAGCTGGACAGGCTGGGCATAGATTACGCCTGCCAGGGCGAGATAGAGGACGTGGCCTGCGAGCTGTTCAGGATGTTGGCCAGGGACGCCAGCCCCAGGGGCGAGTTCTTCCGCGGCTTCCAGACCTTCGACGAGAAGTTCCGCGTTGTCTTCTTCGCCCACGACAAGTTCATAACGAGGAGCCCACGGCAGAAGCGCTTCCCCTCGCTCGAGGAGGTGCCCAAGATAAGGGCCCCCGCCTATAAAGGGCTGGTGGAGGCGATGAGGGGCTGCGGCATCAACTGCGACTTCTGCGAGGTGACGCTCAGGCCGCTGCGGTACTTTCCGCCCGAGTATGTGAGGGATGAGATCCTCGTGAACATGGGCGCGGGCTATGATGCCGCCTGGGTGCACAGCGACGAGATCTTCGCCTACAAGCACGGGAGAAACTACGAGCCCAACGGAGAGGCACTGAAGGAGCTCTTCTCGACGATCATGGGCATAAGGGGCATCAGGCACTCGAACCCAACCCATGGGCGCATCTCCATCCCCGCCGGCTTCCCGGAGGTGATCAGGGACCTCTCGGCCATCCTGAGGGCCAGCGCCGAGAACTGGATAGGCATCCAGCCCGGCATAGAGACGGGCAGCGACCGGCTTGCCATGAAGCACATGCCCAACAAAACGCTCCCGCTCAGGATAGGGCCCGATGGCACATGGAAGGAGATCGTGCTGGAGGGGACGAAGAACCTGAACAGGTACTTCTGGTTCCCCGCCTTCACCGTGCAGGTCGGGCAGTTCGATGAAAGGCCCGAGGATAACTGGGAGACGGTGGCGCTGATAAACCAGCTGGGCGCGGCGGAGGTGGATGGCAGGCGCTTAGTCTGCACCGTGACGCCCATGCAAAACGTGCCCCTGGGCCTGCTGAAGGGCAGGTCCTATTTCACGGCGGAGATGATCGATGCTTCCCAGATGGCCGTCTACTACGCGGCCTACAGGCACCTGATGAAGGTGGCCATCAGGAATTCCGGCTGGATAGCCAGGGGCAACATATTCACTCGCGCGGCCCTTAACGTGCTCTTCTCGGCGGGCAGCTGGGCCCTCCTGCACTATATTGAGACCCTGTGCAGGAGGAAGGGCGTGGACATCGAGAGGGTGAAGAGGCACGGGCTCGATGAGTCGGCGCCGATGCCTCAGCGCCTGGCCGAGGAGAGCTATGTACCCGCCTAGCCGGGCTGCTGCCGGCGCGCCCCGGCGTCGTTAGGGAGCGAGCTCGCCCTCCTGACCCGTTCCCTTATTGAGGCTACGAGCGGCCTGGGCAGCGTGGCCGTGGCCTTCTCGCGCAGGAGCCCCTCGGGCCTGTACAGCAGGATCAGGAGCAGCAGGGCGCTGAAGACCAGATATGTGAACCAGTTGACGTCGATGGGAAGGTAAGAGGCTAGGCTCAACTTGAGCTGCTCCAGCACCTTGGATATCAGCCAATATAGAAAGACGCCCAGGGCAACGCCCGCGTTGTTCGCGGCGCCGCCTATTATGACCATCGTCCAGGGCAAGAAGGTCCAGGAGAACCTGTTCCACGTTTCCGCGCCCACCGAGCCCACATAAAACGTGTAGATGGCCCCCGCCATGCCGCTGATCACCGAAGCGGCTACGAGCGCCTTTCTCCTGTAGGCGACCACATCCTTGCCCAAGGCCATCGACGCGGCCTCGTTATCCCTTATGGCCCTGAGCGTCCTGCCTAGAGGCGAGCGGGCGAGCCTCTCCGCGTACAGGTAGACTAAGAGCGCGAAGAGGGCCAAGAAGGACATGCCCACCACGTCCCTGTTCCCCACCTTAGGAGTAAGCCAGACGAAGAGGTCAGGCACCAGCATGCCCTGTGTGCCCCCCACGAGGGGATCGTAGCCGCTGAGGAAGACCTGAAAGAACTGGGCCGCGCCCAGCAGCAGCATGCCCAGATAGTCCTCCCGCAGCCTTATGGCCGGATAGGAGGCTAGATAGCCCATGGCGCCGGCCACCAGGCCGCCCAACAGGATCGATAACAGCATCACCGATATGGCCGTGAGCGCATCATGTGCAAGGAGGGCGTCCTCCTGGGCTATTATCATGGGGTTGAAGTAGACATAATTTCCGTGTGTGTCTATGTTGTAGAGCAGGGCCGCGAACCTTCCCGAAAAGGTGCCCGCTATGGCCGCCCCGCCGGCCACAAACATCGCCTTGCCGAAGTTGGGGATGCCCGTGTACCCAAACTCGAGGTTCAGGCTGATGCTGATCGCCAGATAGAGAGCGAAGAAGATGATGAGGCTGACCCCGAACTGTAGCACATCGACGCCCAGCAGTGTGATCAGGGGCTGCACCTCCTCACCTCATGGCCAAATGAAGCATCCTCCTCCAGTTGACCGAGACCAGCCCATTGGGCACGATCATGAGCGTCGCGATCATGATGGCCAGCGGTATGGCGGTCTGGTAGATGGCCACCCAGGAGCCGAGCAGGTTTATCGCGGCCGTCGTTAGAAGGATCTCGCTGGCGCCCACGATCACGCCCCCTATGAGGGCGCCGAAGATGCTGGAAAGCCCCCCCAGGATGCTGGAGGCGAAGATATCCACGATGATGACGGAGCCGGTGTTTATGCTGCCCGGAAGCCATAGCACGTAGAAGGAGCCTGCCAGGGCGCCGAACCCCCCCGCCAAGAACCAGGCGAAGAGGTACATCCTCTCAACGTTAATGCCCAGGACCTTGGAGAGGCTGGGGTTTTCTATGGCGGCCCTCATGGCTACTCCGAACCTGGTCCTGTTCAGCAGGAAGTAAAGGAAGCCGGAGATGGCCACGAGCGCGGCGGGCGAGGCGAAGAAGACGCCGGGAAGGCCGAGCAGCTGGAAGTCCGCGCGCAGCTGGAAGAAATACTTTGCATCGAAGAGCCCCCAGCTGAGCTGCAGGATGTCCGTGTAGATGCCGAAGATGCCCACGAAGGCTATGTCCAAGGCGAGCGTCGCTATCATGAGCGAGAGAAGGGAGGCTCCTCTTCTGGCCAGGGGCCTGAGCACCAGCAGGTAAAGCGCCACCGATACGACCCCGCCCATGATGAAAGTGATGGGTATCGACTGGTAGGGGTTCAGGCCCCTAAGCCTGAAGAGCGTATAGGCTGTGTATGCTCCCACGGTCACCAGCGACCCATAGGAGAAGTTGGGCACCTTCGTGGTGATGTAGGTGAGCGTGAGGCCCAACGCCATTAGCCCGAAGAGGGAGGCGTAGACGACGGACGATAGCGCGAAGGGCGGTAGCAAGCTTCAGGTCCGAAGCTTGGCCAAGCTTTAAATAATTTTCTCGCCCGGTGGGGCGCGCAAGCCATGAGGAACAAGGCGATCTCTACAGGAGCTGCCGCGGGGCTCTTCATCGTGGGCCTCTTAGTTGGCTTGGCCGTCATGTACGGCATCGCTGCCTCGACGGGCCTGGGCACGCAGACCGTGACCGTGGGCGGCGGCACGGTGACGCAGACCGTGACCGTCGCGGGAGGAATATGCGCCAGCGGCCAGAAGATCACGATAGGCGTCCTCACGGACCTTTCCGGAGAGCTTTCAGATACGGGCACAAAGGTAAGGCATGCGGTGCTGATGGCCAAGGATGACGTGAACAGCTACCTGCAAAAGATCGGGTGCCAGCTCACGGTGGACCTAGCCATCGTGGACTACGCGCTGGACAACCAGAGGGCGTTGAGCGCACTCCAGACCATGGCGGCGCAGGGCATTCAGGCGGTGGTAGGGCCGCTTAACAGTGGCGCTGCGAAGTTCATACTGCAGTTCGCCGACTCCAACCGCATCGTGCTGGTCAGCCCCTCCTCCACTTCTCCCGCGCTGGCGATCCCCAACGACTTCCTATTTAGGACGGTGCCGAACGACGCCGCGCAGGGCCTCGCCGGGGCCAGGATGATGTGGGATAGGGGCGTAAGGGCGGCCATTATCGTGAACAGGCATGATGCTTACGGCGATGGGCTCGCTAACGCGACCGCGGCAAGATTCAAGCAGCTGGGCGGCACCGTGGTGGACATCATAGCCTACGATACGAAGACCACGGACTTCACGCCCATCCTCGCCAAAATACAGAGCGACTTCAACGCCGCCGCGCAGCAGTTCGGCGCGGAGCGCGTGGGCATATACATGATCACCTTCGAGGAGATAGGCAACATGCTGATGACGGCCAGTAAGAGCTTCCCAAGCTTACTGAGTACGCCGCAGCCCTGGTTCGGGACCGATGGCCAGGCCCTCAACAACAAACTGATCACGAACTCGACCACGGGGCCCCTGATGGTGAAGATAAGGCTGCCCTCAACGCTTTATGCGCCGGTGAACAGCACGAAGACCGTGGACTTCATACAGAGGTTCACCAAGGCCCTCGGCGTGACGCCGGACGCTTATACCATGAGCGCATATGATGACGTCTGGCTCATCACGCTCTCGACACTGGCGGCGGGCAAGTATGATGGGCAGGCCATTCAGAGGGTCTTCTCCTCCGTCGCGGCCAACTACTTCGGCTTAATCGGTTGGACCCATCTTGAGCCCAGCGGCGATCTGGCCCCCAGCATTTACCAGATCTGGATGGTCGTCTCCAAGGGGGGAACGCCCACCTGGGTCCTCGCGGGCACATGGGATGCGAGCACGGATAGCATTACTTGGACGGTTCCCCCGCCTCCCCCCAGCGGCTAGGTGAAAGAGCCTTTTTGTTTTCTGATGCGCTTATAGCAAAATGTTGACGGTGCGTAACGTCGTCAAGTCCTTCGGGCAGCTGAGGGCGCTCGATGGCGTTAGTCTGGAGGTCAAGGAGAGGACGCTCTGCACGCTCATAGGGCCCAATGGCTCGGGCAAGACCACCCTGATAAACGTCATCAGCGGTTTTTATAAGCCGGACGCGGGCCAGGTGCTCTACGACAGCAGGGATATCACGGGATGGCCGCCCCATAGGATCTACAGGCTTGGCCTGGCCAGGACCTTCCAGATCCCCTCGTTGTTCTGGAAGCTGACCGTGCTCGAGAACCTGCTTGTGGCTGAGAAGACACATCCCGGCGAGAGCTTCCTCAGGGCCCTCCTCAGGAGCAGCTGGAGGAGGAGGGAGGAGGAGGCCGCGGAGAGGGCCCTGCGCATCCTGGAGCTGCTGGGCCTCGGCGAGCTGTGGGATAGGCCGGCCTATGCCCTGAGCGGAGGGCAGATGAAGTTGCTGGAGATAGGCAGGGCGCTCATGACGGGGGCGAGGTTGCTGCTGCTCGACGAGCCGGTCTCGGGCGTGAACCCCACGCTGGCCCATGAGGTCTTCTCCTCGCTCGTGAGGCTGAGGAACGAGCTGGGCATCACCTTCCTCATCGTGGAGCACCGGCTGGACATAGCGCTCAGCTACATAGACCATATCTACGCGATGGCCTACGGCAGGGTGATCGCCTCCGGCCTGCCGGAAAAGGTAATTAACGAGCCTGAAGTGATCGAGGCCTACCTTGGCAGGTGATGGCAGGCTAACCGTGGAGAACGTCGACGCGGGCTACGGGAAGCTACATATCATCTTCTCCATGAGCCTTGAGGCGGAGAGGGGAAAGATCACCGTCATCGTGGGCCCCAACGGCTCGGGCAAGAGCACGCTGCTGAAGACCATCGCGGGGCTCACCACGCTTTACGGCGGCAGGATCACGCTGGACGGCCAAGACCTCACGCGGCTCCCGCCGCATGAGATAGCGAAGAGGGGCATCGCCTACCTGCCCCAGGTGGATAACGTCTTCGTCAACCTGAGCGTGGAGGAGAACCTGAAGATGGCCGGCTATACGGTACCCAAGCAGGAGCTCGCCTCGAGGATGGGCGAGGTGCTGGAGCTCTTTCCTGAGCTGCGCAGGTTCCTCCACACGAGGGCGCTCCTCCTGAGCGGCGGGCAGAGGCAGATGCTGGCGATGGCGATGGCCCTCATGAGGAGGCCCAAGGTGATGATGTTCGACGAGCCCACCGGCAACTTGGCGCCGAAGATCGCCACGCAGGTCCTCAGGCTGATAAGCTCCCTGGCCAAGGAGCTGAACCTCACCGTCCTGCTCGTGGAGCAGAACGCCAAAAGGGCGCTCGAGATGGGCGATAGGGCATACCTGTTGGTCAACGGACGCAAGGTCTACGAGGGCGAGGCCAAGCAGCTCCTCGAGCACCAGGAGCTGGGGAGGCTCTATCTGGGCCTACGCGTGGAGGCCTAGCGGGGGCCTTGGCCGGCCAAAGCGCCTCCTGACCTCGGCCGGCCAGTTATCGCTCTCGAAGCCGTGCCGGGCCAAAAAGGCCGCCGCCCATCTAGAGAGCCCGTGGCCTATGCAGCCCGTCCAGATGGGCCTGCCCTTCAGCTCCCTTATCTTAAAGGCCTCGACATAGAAGGTCCTGTGCACCGTCCCCGCCGTGACCTCCAGCCACTCGCTTGAGTCGCGGGCTCCGCGGTAGGGCAGGTAGCACTCGATGTCGAGCGTGGGGACCTTGTCCCTGGAGGAGGCATCCACGAGGTGCCTCTTAGCTTCCTCGGGTGCTAGGTAGAAGGGGGCGCCGGCCACGACCCTCCACTCCATATCGAGCTCCTTGTCCAGCAGCTCCACGGTCCTGTCGATCACGCCATTCCTCAGCTCTACCACCTCCTCGGGCCTGCCCAGCATCACCATCTCCATCCTAAGGAATTCGTTGGTCCGCACGATGCCCTCCACGCCCCCGGCCTCGTTCCTCCAGGTCCAGCCGCCCAGATAATCATAGGCCTTCACGGGCAGCTGCTCCAGGCTCACGGTTTCGCCGCTGAAGTACTGGTAGAAGGGAGGGCACTGCACTGCGTCGAGCACATAGCCCGGCTCCTGCAGAAGTCCCTTCAGCAGGTCCGCCCTCACGACCCTCTTGAGCGAGTATTCGCGCTTGAACTCATCGAAGGCCTTCGGATCCCTGGGCGGCGCGCAGACGTAGAACATGCCCTCGGGCAGGTGCTCCACGTAGGTGGAGAGCCTCTTGAGCACCTCGAAGGGGAGCAGCCTCGGGAAGACCCAGAGCTCGAAGCCCAGCGGCTCGGCCACGCGCTCCGCGAGCAGCTCGGCCAGGGCCCTCACGAGCCTGGCCATGGGCGGCGTATAGATCCACTGGCCCCTGGAGGGGAAGCGCTTGATCCATCCATGCCTTTCGGCCGCCTCTGATACATCTCCCGTGAAGGCGTAGCTCTTCGCCGGGCCCTGCCAGAGCACGGTGCCGAAGGGCACGAGCCCCTTTTGGCCTGCTAAGGCCTCCTTGGGCCTGAGCGCCCTCAGCAGCCTGTCCACGGCCCTCTGCTCCAGCTCCCTCCCCTCGAGCTCACGGAAGATGAGCCGCAGCTCTCCATCTAGCCTCTGCACCTCCGCCAGGCCCTTCGCCAGCTGCACCAGCTCCTCGGGAGGCTCAATGCCGCTGGCGCTCACCACATACCTCGTGACGACCAGGCCCCTGAGCCCCAGCCGGTGCTTGGAGCCCCACTGGCGCAGGAGCCTCTTGAGGCGCAGCAGGGCATCGTGGGCCCTCAGCGCGGGCCCCGAGGACAGCCTCAGCAGCAGCACATTTCCCGAGGCGCTCCAGGCCTCGATGGAGGCGCCCTGCTTCCTCTCCTCGGGCCTTATGCCTTTGGCCAGCAGCCCCTCCTTTGCCGCCTCGAGCTCGGCCGCCAGGTCCCCCTCCTTTCCCTCCAGCGGCCCGCTGAAGGTCAGGCGCGCCTCAAGCTCGAACCTGAGCGTGACAACGGGCGCGTCCCCGCCGCTTCTGCTTTAAACCTTTTGCAGAAGGGCCTGCAGGAGCGCGTCCAGATGTAGCTCCGCGTAGGCCACGGGCACCGGCAGGCCGAACCTTTCGAGCAGCTGGGGCGCCACCTCGCCCATCAGGCCCACCTGCCCCTCGAGGTAGAGCGAGGCCGCGCGCCCCCTTATGAGCTCGGAAGCCTCATAGGGCCTCAGGGAGAGCAGGCCCCTGAAGAGTAGCGCGTTTAGGCGCTCGATGACCGAGGCGATGCTCGAGAAGGAGGCCTTGGCTTCCGCGACCACGAGCCCCAAGTGCAGCTCCTCGCTTTTATGAGGGAAGACGCGGCCTATCTCGAAGAGCCTCTGCGGGTACTCCACATGCCTGTTCCTCGAGAGCGCCTCCAGCAGAGGAAACAGCAGCGAAGTGCGAAGGTAGGAATGCTCGGCGCTCTTGCTGTGCTCCAGCTCCAGCGCCCCCTCGCCGGCAAGCTCACGCGAAACGAGCGTGGGCGTGACCACCTCCAGGAACCCAAGGCCGAGCAGCAGCTCCCTGAGCTTCGCCAGGGGCGCCGTCCGGGGCAGGGGCCTCCCCAGGCCGCGCTGCGAGGGGAGAAGGGGCTTGAGCCTCCCATAATGGTATGCCAGGGCCACCTCCTCCGCCAGGTCGACGGGGTGCAGCACGTCGCACCTGTAGGCCGGCACCAGGGCCACGATCCCGCCACGCGCGCTGCGCACGCCGAAGCCCTGCCTGAGCAGCAGGCGGCGAATGGCCTCGGGCGTCAGCTTCAGGCCCAGCAGGCCGTTGATGAGCCTTATATCTACTCTTTCTTCGCGGGGCGAGAGGTCGGGATAGAGCTGCGCGCCTTGTGGGTGCTTCACCAGCACCGTCTCCAGCCGGCCGCCCATCTCGGCCAGCGTGGTGGCTATGATGTTAAGGCAGCTCTCCACCGGGGCTCTGCTCGTGCCCGTGACGTCCACAAAGATCTCCGTGGTGCTCTCCGTGAGCTGCGTGACCACGCCGTTGATGATGGGCGGGAAGGAGAGCACCTGGCCTTCCTCATCGCGAAGGATAGGGTAGGGGCCGCCGGGGGGGACCAGCGCGCCATAGGCCCTGCCCTGCTCGAGCCGGCTCAGCACCTCCTGCAGGCTCATCTGGGCGCTCTGGCCCAGCGGGATAAACCTGAACTCCGGGCCCTGAGGCTCATAGTGGATGGGAGGGCGGAGGGGGGAGAGGTCGTGAAGGCCTATTGAGGCCAGGCGCCTTCCCCTCCCCAGGCCGCGGTGCAGGTCCTCCTGTAGGCCTATTAGCTGCCGCAGTGCCTCATCATTCAGGCGCAGGCCCCTCGCGACCGCGCAGGCGATGTGGGGCCTCACCCCCTCAAGGCCCCGATGCACAATGACCTCCACGCTGCCCTTCAGCAGGGGATAGTCGTGGGGCCCCTCCTGCAGGCCCAGAAGCCCCCTGAGCGCCCTGGCGATGCCGAAGACCGTGCCCAGGTCCGGCCTATTGGGGCTATACTCGACCCTGACGCGGTCCTCCTCCTGGCCCTCTATGTCCAGCCCCACGTACGGGAGCTCCTCCAGGAGCCTTTGCTCCTCCACGTCGCCCCCGACAAGCCTTTTCAGGTGGGAGAGAGAAATTTCGACTACGGGCAAGGCCTCTCCCTAAGCCAGCGGAGGTCGGGCTCGTAAAGCTTCCTTATGTCCTCGATGCCCTGCCTGAGCATGAGCAGCCTATCTAGCCCCAGGCCCCAGGCCAGCACGCGGCTCCTGACGCCCAGCGGAAGGGTGACCTCCGGCCTCAGTATGCCCGCGCCGCCCATCTCAAGCCAGAGGGCCCTGCCCTGCTTCTCGAACTTGGCCATGACCTGAAGCGAGGGCTCCGTATAGGGGAAGTAGCTCGGCCAGAACTTTATCTCCTTCAGCCCCAGGCGGTGATAGAATTCTCCCAAGAGGCCCATGAGGTGCCTGAGGTGAAGGCTCCTGCCCACCGCGATGCCCTCGACCTGGTTGAACTCCACATAGCTCTTGAAGGTCACCTTCTCGTTCCTGAAGACTCTGTCCACGATGAAGGCCTGCGCGCTCTCCGGCCTCCTCTCCCAGAGGAAGCGCACCGTCACCGCCGTGGTATGGGTCCTGAGCAGGGCGCGCCTCGCCTCCTCCTCGCTCCAGGCGCCCCCCCAGCCCCTCGAGCCCGTGCCCCCGCCATCTATGTGCGTCTGCTTGACCCTCTGGACCAGCGAAGGGTCCTCCGGCTCGATGCTAAGGCCCTTCACGTAAAAGGTGTCCTGCAGCTCCCTTGCCGGATGGTCCTGGGGCACGAAGAGGGCGTCGAAGTTCCAGAAGGCCGGCTGCAGGTAGGAGCCCTCTATCTCCTCAAAGCCCATGGCGAGAAAGGCCTCACGCACCTCCTCAATCGCCTCGGTGAGGGGGTGCTTTCTGCCCAGGAGCGCCCGCGGAGGGCTCTCGTGGATGTCGATCGGCCTTATGGGCCTGCTCCTCCACAGGCCGCTGGCCAGGGCTTCCGGCGTTAGGGCGTCCAGCCATTCCTCGCGCCCGTAAAGCTCGAGCGCCTCCCTGCCCTTCTGCGTGGCGGCCACGTACCTCTTCTTCCTCCTGAGCCTCCTGAGCATGCCCGGCCTCTTCAGCAGGCGCTCCGCCGCGCCCCTTTCCTGCTCGCTCAGGGCGTCCAGCGCTATGGTCCCCCCGGCCAGGCGCTTCAGCAGCCCCTCCTCCTCCAGCTCGGGCGCCGGACCCGCGGCGAAGAGCAGGGTTCGCCCCGCTTCCCTGCGCAGGGCTATGAAGCCCCTCTCCAGGGCCCTTCCCATGGCGGCCTCCATGTCCTGGCCCAGCGCGCGGGCCGCCTGCTCTACGGCAAGGGGGCCCCGCAGGAGCAGCTCGTAGAGCCTGCGCTCCGGCAGCCCCTTCCTCAGGGCCTTCTCGCCCTCGGGGCCCAGCGAGAGCAGCTGCTCCTCCTGCTCGCTCACCTCCACCAGGCCCTTCTCCTTGAGCCACTCGACGCCGCGCCTCACCGCATCCACCGTCAGGCCCGAGGCCTGGGCCAACTGCTCAACGGCCATCGCCGAACCCGAAGCTACGAGCGCGGCCAGCAGCTTCCTCTCCAGCCTATGAAGGCCCTCGGAAAGCATCCGCGCGGCTTGGGCTCAGCTAATTTAAGGCTTCGCCTTCAGCTCCGCGGGGGGCACGGGCCTCGCCTTTTTCCAGCCTACGTAAGCCGTGATGGCCAGGAGGAGCTGCAGGAGCATTAGCGCATCATAGGAGTAGGCAAAGGGAGGGCACAGGTACGGGCATGATGAACCGCTGTAGGGCTTGAGGCCGAAGAGGTAGTTGGCGAACTCGCCGGGGCTCCGGCCTATGGCCCCCGCCGTCAGAGGGTTGGCGAGCATCAGCACGAGCTGCACGAGCCCCCATACGAAGGAGCTCTGCAGGCCCACCTTGGGCATCCCCACGACGAGCACTAAGAGCACCAGGTCGATCACGCCGAAGCCGATAAGGGCATATGCGTGGCCCGTCTTGGGGTTATCCGCCCAGAGCAACCCATCATAGGCCAGGATGAGGCCGGAGAGCAGCAGCGAGAGCACGAGCCAGGCGAGCGTGAGCCCCCTGAGGGCTCCTGGGCTCATATGCTCCCAGCATGGCCTGGGTATTTAAGGTTAGAGTTCGTATATAAAATGCCTTGGGGCGCCGAATAACCTCCGCAGGCGCCCGGAAACCTAGGCCCGCTCCAGGAGCTTCTCGAGCTCCGCCCTGAACTGCCGCTCGGGCCTGGCCCCTATGAGCCTGCCCAGCTCCCTCCCCTTGCTGAAGACGATGAACGTGGGTATGGAATACACATCGTATTTAGATGCCAGGTCGGGGTTCTCGTCCACGTTCAGGCGCCCGAAGGCCACGCGGCCGTTCATGGTGGACGATAGCCGCTCGAGGATGGGGTGCATGATCCTGCAGGGATAGCACCACTCCGCCCAGAAGTCCACCACGGCGGGCCTCTCGCCAGAGATGAAGGCCTCGAAGTTGGCGCGGCTGAGCTCGACGATGCCGCCCGAGGGCTTCTTACCCCCCTTCATCAGCTCCCTCTGCCTTTCCTGCAGCAGCCTCTCCAGCTCAGGATCGCCGCTCATGCGCCTGAGCGAGGCCCAGGTCTTAAAAACCTTCCTGCGGGAATGGCTTATAAGGCTCCGCGAGATGACCCCCGCGCGACTTGGCGAGCCCGCAGAGGAGGGTGCTGGACCAAAGGACCTATCTACTCAAGCTGCTGGACGCGGTCTTCGGCATCGATGCCAGGATCAGGTCCGCCTCGATCTATGAAGACCAGTACTTGATCGGAGGGGGCATGAGGCCGGGCGTGGCCTCCTTTGAGCCGGATGAGGTGGCCAAGCAGATAGACCTCGAATTCGCGACCATCGCGAAGTTAGCGGCCGGCTGGGAGAGGTGGTTCGGCAGGATGGGAGCGGTGTACGTAACCTATGATAAGGTGAACCTTTACTTCTTCAGGCTGGGCGGCAAGCGCTTTATGGTCGTGAGCGCCGAGCCCTCGCTGGCCCCCGAGCTCGTCACCAGGGGCGTACAGGAGGCCCTCAGGGCGCTGGGCTAGGGCTGGGGACGCGCAGGGCGGGGTCCTCAAGGCCTAATTCGCTGAAGGCCCTTCTTCGGGCCTCGCAGCCCCCGCAGGCGCCACAGGGCTCTTTCCGCCTTTCATGGCAGCTCCAGGTGAGCTCCAGCGGCGCGCCGAGCCTCAGGCCCAGCTTTATCACCTCGGCCTTGCTCAGCAAAATCAGGGGCGCGAGCAGGCGCAGCGGCCTGCGGCTAGAGGAGACGAGCCCCTCGTTGATCAGCTCGTTCAGCTTGGCCAAGTAGCCCGGTGAGCTATCGGGATAGAGCTGCGCATCGCTCGAGATATGCCCTCCCATCAGCTTATCGATGCCCAACTCCTCGGCCCAGGCCGCGGCCAGGCCGTAGTAGATCAGGTTCTTGGCGGGCAAATAGCTCGGGGAGGCCCCGTGTGCCTCGCTGAGGGGATGAGGGGGGGCGAGCTTCATATCGGCCAGCTCCTTGAGCTGCGGCAGCTCGATGATCCTGTGCTCGACCACGCCCGCCGCCCGGGCCAGGGCCTTGGCGCTGCTCAGCTCCCTGTCGTGGTTGAGGGGATAATGGTTCACCGTGAGCGCGTAGAGCTGCCAGCCCCTTTGCCTTGCCCACCAGAGGCAGACGGCGGAGTCTATGCCGCCCGACAGAAGGACTATGACGCCCTCCGCCACGCGGGCAGCGGGGGCCTCTTATTAAAAGGGCTTCTGAGGGTTCAGCAGGCTGAAGAAGATACGTATGGCCTCCTGGCTGCCCCTATCCTTTCCCGCCAGCTCCAGCACCCTCCCCTCTATTTCGCCCACGAACTCATCCGTGAACTTGGCCGTTAGGCCTATCACGCTGTCCACGAGGTCCAGCGCCAGGGGCAGGTTGGTGCCCTCGTTGAAGAAGTGCGGCTGACCCAGCAGCTCCAGCAGGCGCTCGCGGCCCAGCGAACTTGGATACTCGATCTCGCAGGGGGGCAGATAGGGGTATGCCCTCACCTGAAGCCTCTTAAGGCCCTCAAACTCAGAGGAGTCAAGGTCCAGCGACCTAAAGGGCTCATAGACCGTCTCGCGAGCACGCCTCAGGACCGCTTCCTCGACCTGCTCGGGGGTGATGCCTATCCCCTTTTCCCCGGCGCCCTCGGGAAGCTGGTTCTGCAAGGAGCCCTGCTGCGCCCACCGGGCCACATGTGTATACACGGGCACGGGCACGCCCTCGCGCAGGAGCTTCGAATAATCGAAGAAGGAGCCGGGCGGCATTATGTAGGAGAGGGTCAGCTTATCAATGACAAGGGCCAAGGGGTCCTTGCTGTTCCTTAGGGCCAGATAGCCGCCTATGGCCCTCGTATGGCTCCTCTTTATGACTCCTATCGCCCTGCCGCTCTTCAGTAGCTTTAACGTGGCATCGTAGGCCTCCCGCAGCACCCTATGCTCCTGCTCGTGGAAGAGGCCCTCCTTTATCATGCGGTTGACGGGGTACATGAAGCCTTGAAAGCTGCCGTCCAAGATGACCAAGTCAGCGCGGCTCAACATCTCGAGGGCCAGCTTCCTCTCCTCCGCGCTCACGAGTAGCTCGAAGAAGTACCTGCTCCTTTCCGCGGAGAGCGCCTGCCTCCTCTTGAAGACGCCGGCCCTGAACTCATCCTTCCTCTCCAGCCCTCTTAGCAGCGTAGCGCCCACCGTGAAGACGCCGCATCGCAGCCCCAGCCTCTCGCTGAGCCTCGGCGAGCGGGAGCCATCGACCGCGGCCACCCAGGACAATTCCTGAGTAGAGGGGAGGGGTTCCATGAGGGGCAGCAGCTCCTTCCTTAGCTCGGCGAGCCGGCGCCTTAGCTCCTCGACTACGGGGGCTATTCTGCGCGATTCGTCCTCGGCCAGCCTGAAGAACTCGTGCTGCAGGTCCTGCGGAAGCTTCAGCCACTCTATCTCTTCCATGCTAGCTCCCCTCAGGCGGGGTGTAGGTGATGAGCAGCGGAACCGGTGAGGGGTTCATGAGGCCGGAGAAGTAGAACCTGCCCTGCTCGAGCAGGAGCAGCCTGTCGGGCGTGATCCCGTAGGGCGAAAGCCACTCGGCGGCGCCGCCTTCCCCTCCCGCATCCAGCGGGTGAATCCTGCCTATGAAGTGTGTGTTGAGGTTCCTCCTCACGGCCGCGTTGATGCCTATCTCACCCTTTATGCCCTGGGCTATGAGCGTGAGGTTCAGCCCCCTCTTCCTGCCCAGCGCGGCGAGGTTCTTGATGAGCTCCGCGCTCTCCGCCTGTATGCCCTTCGGGTCCCAGGGCGCGTACTGGGGCGCTTCGTCTATGATGAGCGCTATGTTCAGCGTCCTGCCCTCCTCCATGAGCCGGTACAGATGCCTGCCCAGGCCCAGGAAGAACCCTATCTTGGCCTCTGCCGTCATGCCCCCCAGGTCTAGGACGAGCATCTGGAGGCTCTGCAGGAGCTCGTTTGAGAGCTCCTCGACCGCCAGCGTGCCCAGCAGGGGGCGGAGGTCCTCGGGCTTGAGGCGCCTGAAGACGCGCCTCGCGGCCCTTTGGGCCGAGGCCTTCCAGGTGTCATGGCGCACCTTCTCCAGGCTGGACATCACGTACTCCCTGAGGCGCTCCCACAGGAGCATCTCCTCCTTTTTCCCGGGGCTGGCCTCGGCCTGCTTCTTAGCAGCGATAACCTCATCGCGCCAGCGCTCTAGGAACTCGTCGATGGCATCACGGACATAGTCATTTTTGGAAAAGTCCGACGTCTTTCCCCTCAGGTAGCTGGACATCGACTCCTCATCCAGCGCCACCTCTGAGAGCTTCACCACCTTGGCGTGGTCGGCGTCCGCGTAAAATGGGGCGTAGTCGGTCCCGCTCCAGTCCAAGACGAGGATGCGGTAGCCGGCCTGCCTTAGCAGCGGGAGGAGGATGAAGCGCGTGAACCAGCTCTTCCCCGAGCCCGTCGTGCCGTAAACGCCTATGTGAAACGGTATGTATGCCCTCCTCATGGGCACCCTCCAGGAGGGGTGCCCCTCCACATATGCCCCGCTCCAGAGCACATCCTCCCCCCTGGCGAGCAGCTCGAGGGGCCTATCCTGGCCCTCCTCCAGCAGGAAGACGGGCGAGCGGGGCTGAATGATTGCCCTGTTGAACCTGATGCCCTGCTCCGTTACGATGCCTATGGGCCTGATGGTGAAGGAGTAAACTTCGCGGGCCCCGGAGGGTTCACCGCCATACTTCATGTAGGCCACATCCGGCCTATAAGAGGTGTGGCTCAGGAACTCGTTCTTGCCCAGGCCCTCCCTCAGCACGCCAAGGATCTCGGCCACGGGGTTCTCCTCACCGCCGTTCTTGATGAGCGCCAGCTCCTCCGCGAGCACCCTCTTCTCCTCGTCCTTTTGTAGGATGACCTTGGCCGAGGCCTCGGTGGCCCCATCGGCCACCCTGCCGATCAGCCTCACGCCAGTTTACCGCCGGGGGCGCCTTTTTAATCTTGGAGGGCAAGGCTGATGTAGGTGTAGGGGGAGTGGTCCTAGCGTGAAGCGCCTCATAAATGGGCTCATTTACTGCTCTGTGGCGCTGGGCGCGCTGCTGCTGGCCCAGTTGCTATATCTGGCGCCGCGATGGCTCTTCATGAGCGTCGCGGCCGGCTGGGCGGCCTACCTCGTAGCCGCCCTCCTGGCTTTTAAGGGCAGCAGGCTCGCCTACCCTCTGACGCTGGCGCTGTCTGCCCTGGCCCTGCTCGCCTCCTTGGGAAATCCCGTGCACTGGGCCTATGTCAGGTATGGCGAGGCGCTGCCGGCCTTCACCTTCCTCGCAGGCGATGCCGTGCAGCTCGCGCTGCTTTTCCTTATCCCCCTATATCTGCTGAGGAGGAGCGGCGGGAACCGCTAGAGGCCCCGGCGGTCGAGCTCGTTGTGGCAGAGCGTGATGACGTGGCTCGCATGATACAGCTGGGGGCCCACCGAGATGCGCTTGGCCCCCAGCCGCTCGAGGAAGAGCTCCTCCTTCCTAGGAAGGCCTATCTGGTCGCCCAAGATAAAGACCGGCGCGGGGCCCAGCTGCGCGCTCCTGATATCCTCTCCCTTGGGATGAAGGTATAGCAGCTGGCCGTTCAGCGCCCTGAGCTGGGCCTCAAAGGCCCTCTTGGCCACGACGATGCCCTCTTGCACCTTGACTTCCTGGCCCAAGGTTAGGCCAAGGCCCTTCGCCAGCGCGCCCCTGATCATCTTGGCGATGCTGACCTCATCGGGCCTCAGGCCCCTTATCGTGGAGCCGAAGAAGGAGAGCACCTTGGGAGGGCTGGCCGGGCCCTGCAGGCAGCAGTGGATCGAGCTGTCCTGCCTGAGCCTCCCGGCCAAGAAGAGCGCGCTGCTGACGCACCTGCAGACCTCGTCCATCCTGCCCCCTGAGCCGGGGAGGTCGAGGAGGTCGAAGTCGGGCGTGGTTTTAGCCTTCAGGGCTAATAGCACGAAGGCCCGCATGCTAACGAGCCAGCGGCCTCAGCAGTCCTATGTTGGGAAAGCGCTTTACCTCATGCCCTATGTCGATGAGGTAGGGCACAAAGGCCTCCAGCTCGGAGCTGCGCAGGATGGGGCTCAGCAGCTCGCTGGGCGGCAGCTCGTTGACGTCGCTCCCCAGGGCCAACGGCGAGACCGACGGAAGCACCACGAGCTCCCTCCCCTTCCACGTGCCCTCTAGGAAGGCCTTGTACCGGTGCCGGAAGCCCAGGTCATCCCTTATGACGACCGAGGGGTGCTCATGTCCCGTCACGATGAGCCTAGCCTCCTCGGGCAGCACGTGGGGATCCAGGTGGCCATGAAAGAAGGCGATGTCCTCCAGCAGGAGCGCGGGGTCATGCAGGGGGAGGCCCAGCTCCCTGAGGATCGCGGCGATGTAGTTGTCGTGGTTGCCCCTGACTACGTCCACGTGCAGGCCCTTCTGCAGGAGAACCCTGAGGAGCTTCTTCACGCCCGCCCACTCCGTCGGCTGAGGATAGCCGAACTCATGCTTCACGTCGCCCAGAAGCACTACCCTCTGCACCCCGAGCCTCTCTAGCGGCCTCGTAACATAGGCGAGGATCTCCGGCAACAGGCTGCGGGGAATATGAATGCCCTCCCTCTCCCTCTGCTCCTCCAGCCCTATGTGCAGGTCGGCCACGGCGACGGCGCTGAGCTTCTCTATCAGCAACGCCGGCCAGGGGTGCACGATGTAGATGCCGCGCCTGACCTGCACCAGCTGCTCCAAGGCGGCGCCAGAAGGAGGGCGCGGCTGATATGCTTTTACGATGATGGCGCCAGCCCCAGCTTCCTCATGACGCTTTCGTGCAGGTACTGAAGGAGCTTCTTCCTGTCCTCCATCAGCACCACGTCGGAATAGCCCAGCAGGATTATCTCATGAGTGAAGGGGGAGGGAACCTCCAAGGGGGGCGTGACGTAATACCGCCTCAGGGCCCACTCAATATCCCTGAGCACGAGCTTGGCATTCTCCACATCCATCACGTCCTCCATCACCTCCCTGAGCGTCTCCTCCAGCACGGGAAAGCCGGGCAGCTGCTCCGCCAGCTTGAGCAGGATCTGGCTGTTCACCTGTTGCTTGCCCAGGCTTATCTCGTAGCCCTTGTAGCTGCGGAGGATCATGAGGCTCCTGGTGGCGCAGTGCCTGAAGCGGCGCCTCACCATCTCCGTGTGCCTTATCGCCTCCCTCAGCAGCTCCCTGAGCCTGTCGGAGGTGACCTGCCTGAGGAGCCATTGGGGGCTTATGGCCGTGCCCGGCGGGAGCGTCAGCGCGAAGCCGGAATCGGTGACGCTCACGCCCACGTTCATTGAGTAAGCGCTGGCGAGCGCGTATGCATAGGCCCGCGAGAGGGCATCGTTAACCCTCCTGCCGAAGGTGCAGAGGAAGATGATGTTCTGCCTGCCCTTCTCATCCCTGTAGTCCTCCACCAGTATCGTGCGGTTATCGGGCCTGGCCGGTATGCCCAGCTGGCGCAGGTAGAGGTCCTCGGCCCTGAAGTAAGAGAGCACGGCCCGGGCGGCCCTCTCGGTGGCGTGGCACTCCTCCATGATGAACCTTATCACCTCATGCTCTGGCCTGCCCTGCCTCAGCATCTCGAAGAGCTGCGCGCGAAAGGCGCCTATGGCCTCGCCCAGCTCAAAGCTCAGCGGCAACAGCTCGCTGAACCAAGAGGGGATCGTGGGCCTTTCCCCCTCGGCGGGGCTCACATAGGCCTTCATGCCCTTGGCATAGTGAAAGCGATAAGGCCTTCCGCCCAAGATGAAGACGTCGCCGGGCGTGAGCCTCTCCAAAAACTCCTCCTCCAGCGTGCCGACCGCCCTGCCCTTGAGCAGGTAGACCTTCACGTCGGCCTCATCGGGAATGGTGCCGACGTTGCTGGCATAGATGGCCCTCATCAGCGGGCCCCTTCTCCCGAAGGCATCGTCCGAGGGATCGTACCAGATCTTGCCGTAAACCTTGATGTCCTCGAGGCTCTTGAAGCCGCCCGCCAGGTACCTGATGACGCGCCGCAGCTCCTCCTCCTGCAGGTCATGATAGGGGTAGCTGCGCCTAATCACCCTGAGCGCCTCGCTCACCTTCCACCTTCTCTCCACGGCCATCCCGACGACGTGCTGGGCCAGCACGTCCAGCGGCTTCTTGGGGATGTGAGCCCTATCGAGCCTGTTCTTATACGCCTCCGCCGCCATCACGCAGTCCTCCACCAGGTCATCTCGCTCGAGCGCGATGAGCCTCCCCCTGGAGACCCTGTCTAAGGCATGGCCGGAGCGGCCCACCCTCTGCAGGCAGCGGGAGATGGACTTGGGCGACCCTATCTGAATCACGAGGTCGATGGTGCCGATGTCGATCCCCAGCTCCAGGCTGGTGGAGGTGACCACCACCTTCATCTCGCCCGACTTGAGCCTGTCCTCCACCTCCTTCCTGAGCTCACGAGAAAGGGAGCTGTGATGGGCGGCCAGCCTGTCCGCATCGACGGCCCCCAGCTTCCTCAGGTGATAGACCACCCTCTCCGTGCCAGATCTGGTGTTGGTGAAGATGAGCGTGGTCCTATGCCCCTCTATCAGCTTGGAGATGAGGGAGTAGAGGGCCTGAGAGGTTTCCTCGCTGCCGGAGTAGATCAGGTCATCGACGGGGCAGTCCACGAGCAGGTCCAGGGGCTTTACGAAGCGCGCATCCACCAAATAGCAGCCCCTGCCCCTGCCCTCATCATCATACCCGACCAGGAAGCGGGCCACTTCATCCAAGGGATGTATCGTGGCCGAAAGGCCTATCCTGCAGAAGTCGCCCCCCGTCAGCTCCCTGAGCCTCTCGAGGCTGAGCGAGAGGTGCGTGCCCCTCTTGGAGCCGCAGAGCTCATGAATCTCGTCCACGACCACCCAGCGCACGCCTCGCAGCAGCTCCCTGAACTTCCTGGCCACGAGCACGATGGCCAGCGTTTCGGGCGTGGTGATGAGCAGGTGAGGGGGCTTCCTGAGCATCCTGCTCCTCTCGCTGCTGGGCGTGTCGCCCGTCCTCACCGCCAGCCTTATGTCGGGCAGCTCGGCACCCCTCTCCTTCGCGAGGGCGGTGATTCCGTTCAGCGGTTCCAAGAGGTTCTTGTAGATGTCGTTGTTCAGCGCCCTTAGGGGGCTCACGTAGACGCAATAGACCTGATCCTCGAGCTTTCCCTCCCTGCCCAGCCGGATGAGCTCATTCAGTATGCTAAGGAAGGCGGCCAGCGTCTTTCCGCTGCCCGTGGGGGCCGCGATGAGCGTATTCTTGCCCTCGTGTATGTTCGGTATCGCATAGCGCTGCGGAGGCGTGAGGTCCTGAAAGCGCCTTGAGAACCACTCGGCCACGACGGGGTCAAGCAAGGTGAGCACCTCCTCCTTGGAGTACGGCCTCTCCAGCAGGAGGATACTCACAGGGGGGCCGCGCGAAGGAGAGGCGTAAAAGGGTTGCGCACGGTCAGGCATTTATGCGAAGGCAAGGAGGGGAGGTGGGCTTGAAGATGGGCGTGTGCATACCGCACTTCGGCAGCAACCTTTCAAACAGGCATGTGTTCGGCGTGGCCAAGCGGGCCGAGGAGCTTGGGTACGACTCTATCTGGGTCACGGACCACATCGCGGTCAATGAGGCCAACAGGTATCCCTATGGACGCATATATGAGGCGCTGACCACGCTCTCCGCCATCACGGCCATAACGTCGAGGATCCTGCTGGGCACCTCGATCATCGTCCTGCCGATGAGAAACCCCCTCATCGTGGCGAAGGAGCTGGCCACGATAGACAACCTCAGCGAAGGGCGGCTCATCGCCGGCCTTGCGGCGGGCTGGTGCGAGCCCGAGTTCAGGAACTTGGGGGCTCAATTTGCCAACAGGGGGCGCCGGCTCGCCGAGGCGGTGCGCCTTTTAAGGGCCCTCTGGAGCAGCGAGAGGCCCAAGTTCGAGGGAAACTTCTACTCGCTTCACGATGCGGTCTTTGAGCCCCTGCCACGACAAAGAGGTGGTCCTCCCATCTGGCTGGGCGGCAACTCCCTGGCCGCGTACAGGAGGGCCTTAAAGCTCGCGGACGGCTGGCATCCCACCGGCCTCGCTCCGGAGGAGCTCGAGGGCCGCATCGCGCAAGCCACTGAAAGGGTGCACGAGGGGTTCACGTTCTCGGCGCGGCTTACCGTCGACCTAGGGGCCCCGGGCAAGAAGGTATCAAGGGCGCCCTCCGGGGAAAAGAGGGTCATACTCGGAGGCCCTCCCTCGAGCGTTGCCGAGGACCTCGCCGCCTATAAGCGGGCCGGACTAAAGCACTTAGCGCTCTACTTCGGCGACGTTCCATACGAAGAGTATGTGAGGAGGGTGCAGGCCTTCGCGGCGGAGGTTCGCCCTTCGCTCTGACCGCTTCCTCAACGCTGCGCGGGCCATAAGCCCAAGCGGGAGGCGGGCTAGAGCGCGCTAGCCGCTTTTCGCGATGGCCCAGGCGGGGTGAATCTCCGTCCACCAGCCGTGATCCGTATCCAGCACGAGGGCGCCTATCACCACAACGCGGTCACCGGGCTTAAGGTCTAGGTGGGCCAGCAGGCCGGGCTGGTCCTTGGGCACGACCTCCACATGGATCGTCCCGCCGCGAAGGAGAAGGCTGCCCAACGTAAGCACATCCGCAAGCCCTTGCTCGGGAACTATATCGATGATAAAGTCGCCGTCCGTGGAGGGCCCCTGATTTGATATGATGCCCACGACCCTGCCGGCCGCCACATAGCACGTTGAGAGCACCCTCAGCCTTTGGGGGTCGTAAACGCCCTCGGAAACGTCGCCTCCACGGCAGATCGCCAGCAGGCTGCGCTGCTGCCATTGTGCGCCCTGAAGCGAATCGAGGAAGAAGGGGTAATGCGCGGCCCGCATCGCCATAGCGTAGGCCTGGCCGGATGCCAGGAGGGCTGGTGGCATGAGGGCTAGGCCGAGCACGAGGAGCGCCAGGGCGGGCTTTGTCCTGAAGCCCTTTATCAGCAGGGCCGACGAAGATGCGAGCAGCGCCAGGCCCAGGAATAAAGCAGCGGGAAGCAGGTAGGTGGACGCGGAGAGGAAGGTAAGGTAGAGGCCTAGGGCCAGCAGCGATAGGCCCACGGCCTTGGCGCTGAGGCGCGGCGCCCGCACGCTCACGTACCTGTGGGCCAGGTAGGCCGGGTACAGGTAAAGCACGTCCATAAAGGCGAAGGCGGCGGAGAGGCCGCCCTCCCCATAATAGAGCACGGCCAACAGCGAGGCCAAGAAGGCGCCCAGGAGCGAAGCCAGCGAGCCCGCGCCCAGCACGCCCAGCCTTGCCCTGAGCCTCGCAAATGCGAAGGCCTGCAGGGCCCTGACCGGCACGGAGGCCACGGCCACGAGGAGGAAGATCGAGCGCGTGGCATACAGCACATAGGCCGCCAGGCCTTGGCCCGCCGCGACGGAAAGCGCCGCTGCGGAAGGGCCCAGCAGGAGGCCAGAGAGGAACAGCCCAAAGGCGCCCAGGCCGTAGCCCGCGAGCGGATAAGGGGTGTTACCCATCGTGGTGGCGCAGCCGAAGACGAGCAGCGTGAGAGCCAGCGCCCGCGCCCAGGCCTTCACGGGCTGCTCATGAAAAGCGCCTATTTAGAGCTTGGCGAGCACCCAGCCCCTTGCCTTGGCCATAAGGGCCTCGAGCGGGCCCAGGTCGAGCGAGCGCAGGAGCCGGTTAAAGGCCAGGCCGTTCAACAGGCCCACGAGCACGTCCAGGGGATAGTGTGCGCCCAGGTAGATGCGGCTGAAGGAGACCAGGCCCAGGAGCAAGAGGAGGTAAAGACGGGCGCGGTGGCGCAGGCGGGGCATGAGCGCGGCATAAGCCGTGCGCTGGGCATGGCCGGAGGGAAGGCTGAAGTCCGACTCAAACTGCAGCGCGCGCAGGTCCTGGATGGCGAGCTGGGGCCTCGGCCGGGCCGCGACGAGCTTAGAGATGAGCGCGAAGGGCTCCTCGAGCATGAGCCCCAGCGCCAAGTAGGCGGCCGCGCGGAGCTCGCCCGCGAGCCAGAGATAGGCCGTGGCCGCCGCCCAGAAGGGAAGGCTGCCCAACTGCGTGATCAGCAGGAAGGCGTAGTCCAGCGCGGCGTTGCCCCGTGAGTTCAGCTGCACCAGCAGCCATGCATCGTAGGGCGCGAGCCTGGGCCAAAGGGAGCCGAGGAAAGATGAGAGCATGAAGAGGGCGAGTGAATACGCCAGCGGACGCCTGGCCAGCTTCAAGCGCAGGACCCCTATAGCACGAGCAGCTCCTTGGTCGCGGTAGTGAGCACCTCCCTCCCGCCCCGCTTGGCCACGGCCACATCTTCTATCCTCACGCCCCCCAGGCCCGGCACGTAAACGCCGGGTTCCACCGTGAAGACCATGCCTTCCTCTATCGTCAGCTGCTCCGAGGAATGAAGCCTGCCGCCGTCATGCACGGCCAGCCCGAGGCCGTGCCCGGTGGAGTGAACGAACCGGCCCTTGAACTCCGTGGAGTCTATGTAAGAGGCTACCCTCCGGTGCACCTCGGCCGAGGTGGAGCCCGCCTCCAGCGCTTCGAGCCCGAGCCGGTTGGCCTCCAGCACCACCTCGTACATCCTCCTCAGCTCCTTCCCGGGCGGTCCAAAGAAGAAGGTCCTGGTGATGTCCGAGTTGTAGCGGCTAAACTTGGCGCCGTAGTCGACCAGCACCACATCCCCTCTTTTCAGCGGGCTGGCGCCGCTCACGTGATGTGGCAGCGCGCTGTTGGGCCCAAAGCCCACGATGGGCTCAAAGGCGGGGGCCGAAGCGCCCAGCCTCTGCATGCGGTAGCATAGCTCCGCGGCCAGCTCGTACTCCCTTATCCCCTCGCTCACGGCTTCTAGGACCGCTGAGTAGGCCCTGCTGGCGATCTCGCAGGCCTTCCTGATCGCCTCCAGCTCGTGCGCGTCCTTGACCATCCTGGCCCTCTGCAGGGCCTTCGAAATGTCCACGAAGCTGGCCCCCTGAAGCAACCCCTCGAGCTGCTTAAAGCCCTCATAGGTGAGCTCGGCCCCGTTGACGCCTATTCTAAGGCCCTCCGTGCTGCCCAGCTCAGCCCTCAGCAGTCCCCTCAGCTCCTCCTTTTCCCTAAAGGGCACGACCCTGTATCCATCGGCCCCCCTCTTGGCCAGCTCCTCCTCCAGCGGCGAGGTAAAGAGCACGGCCGACCCATCCGCCCTGGCCAGAAAGAGGCAGCCCTCGAAGAGGCCCTCCTCGAGCGCCGTCAGGTAGAAGAAGGAAAGGTCCAGGTGGGGCTCCGTTCCGTTGAGGAGCAGGAGCGCATCGGGCCGCGGGAGGCCCTGCTCCTCGATGCGTCGATAAACCCTGGCGATCCTTTCAGGGGTAAGGCCTGCGGGCATGCGGGCAGCGCCCCAGCCTGGTATTAAGGCTGTCGATAGCTTTAAATCGCGAGGCCAGCGCCGAAAGGCATGGCCTCCAGGCCCTCGCTCGTGGCGGAGCTCTCCTGCACGCCCGTGGGCACGGGGAGCACGAGCACATCGGAGCTGGTGGCCGCCGCCGTCAAGGCCATCAGGAACACGAAGGGCGTCAAGTGCATGGTGACGCCGACGGCCACGGTGATAGAGGCCGAGGGCTTTGAGGCGCTCTTCGAGGCCATAAGGGCCGCGCACGAAGCGATGGCCGGCGCGGGCGCAAGGCGCGTCATATCCCACATAAAGATCGATGATAGGAGGGATAAGAGAAGAAGCGCCCAGGACATGGTGGCCGCCGTACAGAGGCATCTGGGTGAGCCCTAGGGGTAGGCATGGTGTTATCTCCGCTCATAAAAAGCCTAGGCTATGCCGGCATCTTCGGCTCCAGCTTCCTCGTCAGCCTCATCCCCTTCGTGCCGGTCCCCTACCTCCTGACGCTGACGTTCGCCGTGGACACGCTGGGCCTTAACCCGCTGCTCTCGGCCCTGCTGTACTCCCTGGGCTCATCGCTGGGAAAGCTGGCCATCTTCTCCGCGGGGAGGGGAGGGAGGGCTCTCCTGGGGGCGGAGGCCAAGTCCAGGCTGGAGCCCCTAGCTGGGCTGCTGAACAGGCATGCCTGGCTTCCCCTCATGGCGGAGGCGCTGCTGCCCCTCCCCGATGATACATACCTGCTGCCGCTGGGCCTGGCGAAGTTCAGCTTTGGCCGCTATCTGATCGCGATCCCGGCGGGCAAGTTCCTTCGCGCGCTCGTGGCCTTTGCGGCCTTCAGCCTGCTGCTGCGCCCCCTGCAGCACAGGTTTGGGGGCCTTGGGCTCGAGCTCGTGCTCGGCGCCACGTATGCGCTGCTCACCTTTGCCGCCATGCTCGTGATGGCCAAGGTGGACTGGAGAAGACTGCTTCAGGCCGGCAATAGGATAAATAAAGGGCATGAAGGCCTAGGGCGTGAGGCTAAGGCGTGAGGCCGCAGATGAAGCGGCCTTCTGGCTTTATCTGGCCGCGGTGGCGCTGAACGCCGCGCAGGTTGCCCTTGGGCTGGCGCGCCCCGGCGGGCTTTCGCCCCTGCAGGCGCTGGTCATAGCGGGCAGGAGCCCCCTCATCTTCCTGGCCACGCTGCTGCTGGCCTGCACGGCCGTGCTCTTGGAGGTATTACCTCATCCTGTCGAGGAGAGGCGCGCCAAGGCGTTGGGGGCCGCTAGAAACCTGCTGCTGCTATCCGTGTTCGTGCTGGCGCCCTGGGCCCTGGCCTTTGCGGCCAGCGGCCGGAGCTTGGGCGCGTTTTTGGGCTGGTTCCTGGACGCCAGGTATGCGATCCTGACCCCTCTATTCATAGCGCTGCTCGCCTTGCTCGTGCTGATGCCCAGCCCGCGCAGGTACCTGAGGAGCCCCCTGGCGCCGCTCGTCCTCCTGCTGCTTCTTCCCGTGGCCCCCTATGTAATGGCCAGGTTCAGCCCCTCGGATCTCGCCGGGCCGACCGCGCTGGCGGGCGCGCTGCTCATGCTGGTGCTGCTGTACGTCGGCTATTCGCTGGCAAGGCGAGCCTAGCGATGCAGGAGCTGGTAGGGCCCGGGGAGCCGCTGCTGCTCTATCACGCGGGCAAGGCCTGGCTCATCAGGGTGAGGCCGGGCGGAGAGCTGCACACGCACCTGGGCGTGGTGAGGCATGAGGAGCTGCTCGGCAGGCGCTATGGAGAGGCGGTGAGGACCTCCAAGGGAAGGGAGCTTTACCTGATCAGGCCCACCATCAGGGACCTCGCGCTCAAGTTCAGGAGGGTCACGCAGGTCCTTTATCCCAAGGAGTGGGGGTTCATCGCATCATACCTGGGCATCGCCGCGGGCAGCAGGATCCTGGAGGTGGGCACCGGCAGCGGCGTGTTCTCTGCCTATCTGGCCCATCTGGTAAAGCCCACGGGGCGCGTCATCAGCTATGAGAGGAGGAAGGAGTTCTACGAGGTGGCCCTCAGGAACCTGCAGGAGGTGGGCCTGCTTGAGTACGTAGATCTGAGGAACGAGGACCCCGGCCGGGGGCTTGGCGAGACGGGCCTGGACGGCGCCGTGGTGGATGTGGGCGATCCCTGGCTTCTGCTCGACGTCCTGCCCCCGGCGCTGAAGCCCACGGCTCCCTTGGCCTTCTGCGTGCCCACCTTCAACCAGGTGGAGAGGCTGGTGATGGAGCTCAGGAGGAAGGGCTACTTGACCATCGAGGCGCACGAGCTGCTGGATAGGAGGCTGGAGGTAAAGGAGGGGGCCACGCGGCCCGCCTCGAGGATGGTGGGCCACACCACGTTCGTGGTGTTCTGCAGGAGCCCCGCCCCTAGCCCCAATAGAGCTGCGTGAGCTGCCGCCTGGCCTCCGCCCTGAAGTAGGCCCCTAGCAGCAGCCCCAGCGCGAAGCCGCCTAAGTGGGCCGTGTAGGCTATGGGGCTGAAGGGAAGCGCCAGCGCCTCCAGCGTCTGCAATAGGGCCATCAGCAGTATGATTACGTAGGCCGGCGCCACCAGCGGCAGGAAGAAGATGAAGAGGGCCAGCGGCCTCCTGGGAAAGAAGAGCATGAAGGCCGCCATCACGCCGAAGATGGCGCCCGAGGCCCCAATGGCGGGAACTAGGACGGCGAACGGGAGCGGGGAAAGGTAGTAGCTGTAGAGGCAATAGCTGAGCCCCGCCGCGAGGCCGGCGAGGAGGTACAGCAGGAGAAAGCGGGCGCGCCCGAGGACCAGCTCTATATCCCTGCCGAAGATGTACAGGGCCCACATGTTGAAGAAGATGTGCAGAAGGTCCGCGTGGAGGAACATCGATGTGAAGAGCGTATACAGGGCCCTGCCCTCTACGATGCGCGCGGGCACGAGCCCGAACCTGTCGATGATAACGCCCTCGCCCGCCGAGACCTCCAGGATAAAGCCCGCGAGGTTCAGCGCAAGGAGCGCGTAGGTTACGAGCGGCGAGCGCGCCCTCGCGACATAGAGCTCCACCCCTCCGCCTGCCGCCGGGCAACTTAATAAGCAGGGCGAGGGCTTAATTTCGAGGACGAGGCTGTTTTTGCCATCGGACTCGCAACGTTATATATTGGCGGGGCGAACGCGCCGCGTGTGTCGGTACTGCTCCGTGCCTACATGTCCCTGCGGAGAGTGCGAGCCGCTTAAGGTCGAAGGCTCCCTGAGCAAAAGGGCTGCGGAGGGGGGCGGGCTCTACACGAGCCATATAGAGGGAAGATGCGAGGCCTGCAACCACAAGTATTGGATGATGGTGGCGAACTTCTGAGGCAGGGCGAATTTATTTAAGAGGTGGGAGGGTGCGCCAGAGGGTGCGCCTCGAGGAGCCTCCCCCTGAAGGCTCGCTGCATCTGGTAAACTCGCTCCTACATGTGACCTTCGTGGCGCTGCTGGGCGCGCTGCTGGGCCAGCGGCCTCCGCTGCTCTGGGGCACCTTGGCGGCCTTCGCGGTCAGCTCAAAGCTCTTCGCGCTCCAGCTCGAGGCATCGCTCGGGAGGCGAGGCCCTAGTGGAATGATGAGCCTGGCGGCCTCGCTGGGAATCTCCTCAGGCAGCCTGATCTTCTTGGGCTGGCCCTCCTCGCTCTTGGGGCTGGCCGTGCTCGCGCTTTATGCCACCTACCCTAGGCCCGTGAGCCTGGGCGAGAGGCCCGTGCTCGATATAGCCCATCACGGCATAAGGTACTGCCTCCTCTTCCTGCTCGGCTACGGCCTCTCCTTTCCCCTCGCCCAGCCCGCCTCCTACGCCCTTATGGCCATCTTCACCTCGAGCGTGGCAGGCGAGATCCTGTACAGGCTCAGGAGGGGAGGCGATGGGGGCACCGTGGCTCGGCTGGGCACAAGGACCTCCTCGGCCCTCGCGCTGGCCTTCTTGGCCCTCACGCTCCTGCTCGGCTACCTCTTCCTGAACAGCGTTTACACCTTCAAGGTGGGCCTGGGAGCGTTACAGCTCTCCGTCTACGACGTGGCGATCCCGGCCCTGGGCCTATACCTTGCCACGCCTCTTCTGGGCGAGCTGGTGAGGCGCGGGGCGCCCCTGAGGGCCCTGGTGCGGTTCAACAGAAGGGAGCTGACGGCCGCGGTGCTCGTGGCGCTCATCTCTCTTTATCTGTATGCCCAGGCGGGGGCCGTGGCCGTGGGGAGGGAAGACGGCGCGGACTTCCTCTTGGACCTCAAGATCCGCGTGCTGGTGGCGGGCAGCCACAGCTGGGACGTGCCCTGGATCTGGTTCCGGTTCAAGGATTACTGCAACTCGTACTACGTCCTGCTCCAGACGAACGGCATCCTGGAGCTGGGCAAGGTCGTGAGGTGCCAGAAGGCGATCCTCGGGAGCGTGCAGACCTCGCTCTCGCCCTTCAGGGAGCACGAGTACAGGATACTGGCCCAGGGGAGCAGGATAGAGGTCAGCGTCGATGGCCTTCAGTACTTCAACGTAACCGACAGCTCCCTGAGCTCGGGCAAGGTGGTGATAGGGCTGCCGGGCATGAAGGATAGGTCCTACCCGATGACGCTGGGCGAGCTGCGCTATCAGGCCCTGCCCTAGGCCCGACGGGAGGCGTGGTCCACGGCCGCGGCGCCCCTGCCCGCCGTAATGCCGCCGTCGAGCGTGTAGAGCGCGCCCGTCGAGTAGCGGGCGTTGGCCAGCACGAAGGCGATGAGCTCCGCCAGCTCTTCCGGCTCGGCCACGCGGCCCAGCGGTATCGAAGCCCCCATCTTCCTCCAGGCCTCTTCGGAGGGCGGGCCTCCCAAGGCCCCCTCGATGAGTGGGGTCCTCACCACACCTGGCGCGACGCAGTTGACCCTTATGCCCATGGGCGCGAGCTCCAGCGCCAGCGCCTTGGCAAGGGCCAGCACGGCGGCCTTGGACGAGCAGTAGGCCGCGCCCCTTGGATAGGGGGAGACGGCCGCTATAGAGGAGAGGAGCACGATCGAGGCCCTGGGGCTTCGCTTGAGGAGCGGCAGCGCCAGCTTACAGGCCAAGAAGCAGCCCTTCACGTTGACGGCATATAGGTAATCCCACTGCTCCTCGCCCAGCTCCTGCAGCGGCGCCAGCAACAAGGCCCCGGCGCTGCACACCAGGAAGTCGAGGGCGGGCTCCCGGCGCTCTATTTCGCCGAAGGCCGCCTTCAGCTCATCGGCCCTCGTCACGTCCGCCCTCAGGAAGGTGGCCGAGCCGGAGAGGCCCTGCTCCTTCATGGCGCGCGCGGCCCTCCTTTCATCCCTGGCAATGAGATAGACCCTCGACCCACGCATGGCCAGGGCCTTTGCCGTGGCGAGGCCTATGCCGGAGGTGCCCCCCGTGATGGCGGCCACGGTGCCCCTGAGCGAGGTCCCTTCTGACATGTCGAGGCTTCGGCGGCTCGCCCTATAAGCCCTATAGCCAAGGGCTGCGGCTTAAGATGCCCTGCCCACGAGCGCCCTCATCAGCACCAGTGAGGCGGGCCCCAGCAGCGCGCCCACGGCGCTGCCTAGAAGGGCTGCGTAGAGCATGCTGGGCATGAGCTGCGCCGAAAAGGGGTAGCTGAGCGGATAGAGCAGGAGCCCGCCCAGCGCGCCCAGCTCGAGGGCCCTATGTAGGCGCGCCGAAGCGGCCCCCAGGCTTGCCCCAAGCCATAGCGCGAGGCCCGCCAGCGGGGCCAGGGGCAGGTAGGCCTGCAAAGGAAGAGGGGGCCGCGCCAGCAGCGCCAGGGGGAGCATGTTGGCCGCATAGCTGGAAAGGCCCAACAGGAGAGGAAGGCGCGGGTTGGCCAGCCCCGCGGGCACGAGCAGGAGGGCGGTGCCCGCCCCCAGCAGAAGCAGGGCCGCCAAGGCCTGGCCCCGCTCCTGCAGCACCCCCGCCACGTAGAGCGATGAGCCCTGTCCAGTTAGCCAGAGCGCCACGAAGCCGAGCTGCACCAGCCGGGCCCTTTGCGCATCTGGAGCCGCATGGGCCAGGGCCAATAGGAAGCCCACCTGCGCGGCCAGGAGGCCCAGCGCCAGGGCCGCATGAGGGGGGCTTATGGGCTCTATTTCGCCCCAGAGCCTGTGCTGCAGCTCGTTCCAGAGCCCGGCCCCCAGCTGCACGCAAAAGCCCGCCGTGGCCAGGCCATAGAGCCCGCTCCGCCTGCGTAGGCCCAAAAGGGCCCAGAGCCCCAGGCCCGTGAAGGTATAGAGCGCCAGGTGCGCGGGGTTCAGCGGCGGGTCTTGGCTGTAGACGAACCTATGCGAGTAGATATCCCAGTAGCCCGACCAAGCTTGGCCGATGAGCGCCAGCGCCAGCAGCCCCCTTCGGTCCACGCCTTTACCACGAAGAGGAGGCCTTATACGCTTCAGCTACTCTTATATAACGCGATGCGCCTGGGCGTGCATGTCCGTGCAGGGGCCCATAAGGCTGAAGTGGCTGGAGGGCCTGCAGTTCCTGGCGGAGGATGAGAAGGGCCACGCGGTGCTCATCGACTCACCCGAGAAGGGAGGTTCAGGCATCGCATTCACGCCCAAGCAGCTGCTGCTCACCTCCGTGGCCGCCTGCTCGGCCGTGGACGTGGTGAGCATCCTGAAGAAGATGAGGCAGGATTTAAGGGGGCTGCGCGTTGAGGTCAGGGGGGAGCAAAGGCAGGAGTACCCGAGGTACTTCACGCGCCTCTGGATAAAGTACCTGATAAGCGGGAAGGTGAGCCCTGAGGCGGCCCAGAGGGCGATAAAGCTCTCCATGGAGAAGTACTGTAGCGTGGGCGCCACGGTGAGCGGGAGGGCCCAGCTGGTGACCGCGTTCGAGATAGTTCCATGAGCGAGGGCCCCCTAGCCGCCCCCCGCCAGGCCCACGTAAGCATAAGGGATACGCTGATCGAAACGGCGTACTTGGTCTCCTCCGAGCACGTCAACCTCATAGGCACGCTTCACGGCGGCCACCTGATGGACTGGATGGTGGCCACGGCCAGCACGGCCGTCGCGAGGTTGGCCGCAGGCAGCTTCACGCTGGCCTCCGTGGATAGGCTCTTCTTCCTCAACCCCATCAGGGCGGGCGAGCTCGTGGCCCTAAGGGCCTGGGTGGAGCACGTGGGGCGCAGCTCCATGGAGGTGGGGCTCGAAGCCTTTGCCGAGAACCTGCTCACGGGCGAGAGGAGGAGGACCACGCTCGCCCATATGGCCTTCGTGGCCCTGAACAGGGCGAATAGGCCCCGCGAGGTGCCCACGAAGATAAGGCCCGCGGAAGGCGAAGAGGAGATCTATAGGGAGGCGATAAGGCGCCGGGAAGAGAGGCTTCGGCGGCTTGGCGAGGGCACCTGCCAGGACGAAGAGGCGGAGACGCCTTGGAGGCTGGGCGCCAGCAGGATCGTCATGCCGGAGGAGGCCATTTATGGAAACATAATGTACGCGGGCCGGCTGCTCAAACTGCTCGATGACCTGGGCGCGGCCCTGGCGATAAGGTATGCCAAGGGGGCCGTGGCCACGGCCTCGCTCGATGAGGTGCATTTTTACCGGCCCATCCTGATCGGCGACATATTAGAGGCGGTGGCCGTGCTGAATTATGTGGGCCGCAGCTCGATGGAGGTGGGGGTTACCGTGCACGCCTTGGATCCGGTGCTGGGCGAGAGGAGGCACGTAACCACCTCCTACCTCACGTACGTGCACGTGAAGGCGCCGGGCCAGCCCGCGCCCCTGCCCCCCTATACGCCCAAGACGCAAGACGAGCTCAGGAGGTGGCGGGAGGCGGAGAGGAGGAGGGAGGAGAGGCTCAAGGAGCTCAGGAGGCTGGAGGCCCAGCCCGCGCCCACCTTTCAGTAGGATGCGGCGGCGCAGTCCAAGATAACGCCCCTGGGCGCTCGTAGGGCAGCGCGGCTTCGGGCCAGCCCCGGACCGCAAACCAAGGGAGCTGGGGCATAGGGCGCCCTGGCTCATCCTTAAATAGAAAGGGCTCGTGCCTGAAGCGTGCAAGTCCCGAAGGCGCTTCCCATCCTGCTGATGGCCCTGCTCATGCTATCCTTTGGGAATGTGGCGGCGCAGGGCCCGGGCCTTAAGCGGAGCCCGCCTTTTACGGCCCTGCTTTCCACGCCCGTTCAGATAGCGCTTGCCGGAGGACTGGCCTCCTCCGAGGCCCAGCTGGCGCCTCGCCTTCAACCGAGCGCGGCGCTGCCCGTTTCCCCGGCGCCGAGCTCGGCCTTCGGTCCCAACATAAGGGTGACGAAGGATCTGCCGGGCCCGACCCCCTTCGAGAACGAGCCCACGCTGGCCGTAAGCCCCCTTAATGAAAATAACCTAGTGGTGGCCAGCCATGACTACAACTCGCCTTATGTAACGGGGTACTTCGTGCCCGCCGTCTACTACAGCTTCGATGGCGGCCATAGCTGGCAGGGGCCGGTGCTGCTGAACCTGACCTACGGCGACTTCGCGAGCGACCCGGCGCTGGTCGCGGACGCTTCGGGCAACTTCTACCTCTCCTACCTGAGCATAAACAGCACCGTCTTCGATGACGAAGTCACGGTGGCGGTCTCGAAGGATGGCGGGGTGCGCTGGAGCCTTCATACCGCCGTCAGCCGGGATGCCAAGCACCTGCACGATAAGCCCTATATCGCCGTGGGGCCCAGCATCACCTCGCCCGGCTCCCAGGCCATCTACGTGACCTACACGGACTTCCACCTGTGGGATTTCGCCACCGCGCTGAAGGTGGTGAGGTCGGATGACGGCGGCAAGACCTGGACGCAGCCTACGATGATAAAGTCGACCTCGTATCCCGGGCTCCAGGGCACCGCGCCGGCGGTGGCGCCCGATGGAACCCTCTACGTGGCCTACTTCGGATTTCTGCCCCTGGGAGGGGAGCCCGAGCCGGGCATCTTCCTCTCCGTCTCCCGCGACGGAGGCCAAAGCTTCGCGGGGCCCTACCTGGTGAGCAGGGTGAACTTCTGGACGCCGGGCTTCTGCCAGAGCGGGCCCTACGGCTTCAGGACGGCGCCGCTGCCCTCGATAGCGGTGGGGGCCAGGGGCGAGGTGTACGTAGCCTACAACAGCGCTACGGGGACGCTGACGGCGGGCCCCAGCGATCCCAGCGATATCTTCTTCGTCAGCTCCTCGGACGGCGGCAGAACGTGGTCCCGGCCCGTGAAGGTGAACGACGATAACACCACCGCGGGCCAGTTCATGCCCTGGATAGCCTTCAGGAAAAGCGATAGCACCCTACATATAGCCTGGATTGACCAGCGTTACTCCAGGGATTACTTTGGCTACGATATCTTTTATGCCAGCTCGTCCGATGGCGGCAAAACCTGGTCCAAGAACCAGAGGGTGACGGACTATACCACGAGCCTGCTCTCGACCCCGCTCTTCATGTCCTCCTCCTGCGGTCTCCTCTTCTTTATAGGCGATTACATCAACATGGCGGTCTCGCCCTCCCAGGTCTACGTGGTCTGGACCGACGGGCGCAGGGGCTACAGGACGGGCGTGAGCTACTTCGGCACGAATGAAGATATTTACTTCGCTAAGTTGGGAAACAGGAGCGCCAGCCTGGAGCTTCAGGGGCCGGCGCCCACGGCTGGCTATGGTAGCCAGCTCGGCGTGGCCGCCTCGGGGCTCTCCGCCTCGGCCTTCTATGACCTCTGGCTCAACAATACGCTTGTGGCCTCTCGCATCAGCGCCGATGCCTCGGGCAGGCTGCTCGCGAGCATCGTGCTCCCGGCGCTTGCCCAGGGCACCTACAGCGTTAGGCTCACGGAGCCGAACTCGGGGCTCATCCTGGCCACGGCCTTCGTGAATGTGGGGCCCAACGATGTGCAGCTGGGGATTAACAACGTGGCCGCGCTGGCCTCGAGGCTATCTCAGCAGGCCAACGCCACACAAGAGCAGCTCGGCCTGCTGAGGGCGAGGCTGGACCAACTCGAGGCCCGGCTTCAGGCCTTCACGACAATAGGATCGACCCTCACGGCCCTGCTGGCCCTGGCGGTGGTGCAGGTGAGCCTGCTCGCGGTGCTCCTGCTGCGCACTAGGAGGGGAAGAACCTGATAGCGTTTTAACCAGGCGCCCTTAGGGCATGGCATGGAGCGCTATAGGGTCGAGGAGGATAGCCTGGGCGAGGTCCGCGTGCCCCAGGAGGCCTACTGGGGCGCGCAGACCCAGAGGGCCCTCGAGAACTTCCCCATCTCGGGCCTTCGCCTTCCCCAGCGCTTTATCTGGGCCGTCGCGCTGATAAAGCTGGCCGCGGCCAGGGCCAACGCGAGATTGGGCCTGTTGAAGCCCGAGCTGGCCAGGGCCATCGAGCTCGCCGCGCGCGAGGTGCTCGAGGGAAAGTGGTCGGATCAGTTCCCCGTGGACGTCTTTCAGACCGGCTCTGGCACCTCCACGAACATGAACGTGAACGAGGTCCTGGCCAACAGGGCCAACGAGCTCCTGGGCGGCGCGAAGGGGGCGAAGAGGCCCGTTCACCCTAACGACCACGTTAACCTCTGCCAGTCCAGCAACGATGTAATACCCTCGGCCATTCATATCTCCTGCTATGAGGCGATCTCACAGGAGCTGCTGCCCTCGCTGGAGGCCCTGGGCGCAGCCCTTCGGCAAAAGGCGCAGCAGTATGGCGAGGCCGTCAAGGCCGGGAGGACCCACCTGCAGGACGCGGTGCCCGTCACCTTTGGCCAGGAGCTGCAGGCCTGGGCCTCGATGGTGGAGAGGGGGCTGGCGCGGATTCGTGAAGCTATGAAGTGGCTGCTCGAGCTGCCGCTGGGCGGCACGGCCGTGGGCACGGGCCTCAACGCCCACCCGGAGTTCGCCACGCTGGCGGTAAACGAGATAAGGGCCATGACGGGGCATGAATACTTCGCCAGCTCCAACCCCTTTGAGGGCCTGCAGAGCAGGGCAGCGTGCGTGTACGTGAGCGGGGCCCTCACCTCGTACGCCTGCGACCTCATGAAGATCGCCAACGACCTGAGGCTGCTGTACTCAGGGCCTAACACGGGCCTGGCGGAGATAGAGCTGCCCGCCGTTCAGCCGGGCTCCAGCATCATGCCCGGAAAGGTCAACCCGGTAATACCTGAGGCCGTCGCGATGGCCTGTGCGCAGGTCATCGGGTACAACGCCACCATCGCGCTGGCCGCGCAGCAGGGGCAACTGGAGCTGAACACGATGATGCCCGTCATCGCCTACGACCTTTTACAGGCCATAGCCCTGCTCGCCAACGCCAGCCGCGTGTTGGCCACGAAGTGCCTTGAGGGCCTCAGGGCCAACGTGGAGCGCATGAGAAGGTATGCGGAATCCAGCCTGGCCCTCGTGACCGCCCTGGCGCCCAAGTTAGGCTACGACGCGGCCGCGCAGATAGCCAAGCTCGCCGTGCAGACGGGCAAGCCCATCAAGGAGCTGGTCGTGGAGAGGGGCCTTCTCAGCGAGGAGGAGGCCTCAAGGCTGCTGGACGTGAAGCGGCTGGCAAGGGGCTCGAAGGCATAGGGTTGAGGATCCTGGTGGTCACGGAGAAGCCGAAGATGGCCAGGGCCCTCGCCCTGGCCCTGGGCAAGTTCAGGACGGAGAGGAGGGGAAGGCTGCAGCTCTACTCGCTGGAGAGGGAGGGGGATGTGATCAGAATCCTGCCCCTTAGCGGGCACATCATGCAGGTGGAGACCGCCGAGCCCTATAGGAAGTGGGATAAGGTCGACCCGCTGGACATCGTCGCCAAGGAGGAGGCGCTCGTGAAGGTCCTGACGAGGCCCGACATCGCCTCGAGGCTGGCGGAGGAGGCCAGGCTTGCGGACAGGCTGATCATCGCCACGGACCCCGATGAGGAGGGCGAGAACATAGGGTTCGAGGCGGTGGAGCTCGCGCTCAGGGAGAAGCCCGGCCTGCCGGTGGACCGGCTCTGGCTGCCGAGCATGAGGCCCTCGGATATAAGGGCCCGTTGGGGAGAGCTTCAGCGGCTGAGGCCCCAGCTGGCCCAGAGCGTGGAGGCCAGGATGTACCTAGATGCGATGATAGGCTTCTCCGCCACGAGGGAGCTGACGCTGCTCAACAGAAGGGGCTTCAGCCCCAGGATCCTGAGCGTGGGCCGCTGCCAGACCGCCGTGCTCTATTTGATCTACGAGAGGGAGAAGGAGATTCGGGCCTTCAGGCCCACGCCCTACTGGAGGCTGCTGGCGCGCTTGGCGCAGCAGGGCCGCGAGCTCACGGCCGAGCATGTGGATTCGCCCTTCTATGATAGGGCCAAGGCCTCGGAGGCGTATGGCCGCTGCGAGGGGGCCCGAGAGGCGCTCGTGGAGAGCGCGCAGTTCCAGGAGAAGCTTCTGCCCCCTCCTACCCCCTTGAATACATCCGCCCTGCTGCAGCTCGCGGCGCGCGAAATGAGGTTGCCCGCGGCCCAGGTGATGCAGCACGCGGAGGAGCTTTACCTTCAGGGCTACATAACCTACCCCAGGACGGATACGGACAGGTATGTGGCCTTCAACCACGAGGCAAACCTGAGGGCCCTGGCCAAGGGCGCCCTCCATGCCAAATATGCGGGGGGCCTGCTGGAGGCAGGCCTCACGAAGCCCAGGCAGGGCAAGAGGTATGAAGGTGATCATGAGCCCATCACGCCCATCAAGCCCCTGGCCGAGCCCACGGAGCTGAGGGGGCCCCTGCTCAGGCTCTATGAGCTGGTGCTGAGGAGGTATCTGGCCCTGTTCGGCCCCGCCGCGAAGGTCATGGAGGGGGAGGCCCTGCTGCGCATCGGCGGCGAGCGCTTTAGGGCCAAGGGCCTGAAGGTGCTGGAGGAGGGCTTCCTGGCCATTTACCCATATGCGAGGCCGCAGCAGCAGGCGCTGCCGCCGGCCCAGGGCACTTCCCTGGAGGTCAGGGCCGTGGAGCTCGTGGAGGAGCAGACGAAGCCCCCTCCCAGGTATACCGAAGCGGCCCTGCTCAGGCTCATGGAGAGGCTTGGGATAGGAACGAAGTCGACGAGGGCAGGGCACATAGATACCGTGGTGAAGAGGGGATATGTGGTCAGGAGGGGCACGCTGCTCCTGCCCACCAAGCTCGGCTATCGGCTGGCCGAGGAGCTGCATAGGCTCTGGCCCGAATTCCTCAACCCATCGTTCTCCAGCGAGCTCGAGAAGAGGCTGCAGGCCATCGCCAGGGGCGAGAGGGGCTGGAGGGAAGTGGTCGACGAGGGCAGGGCGCTGTTCGGCGGCATGATGGTGAGGCTCAGGCAGGAGAGGGAGAAGTTCTCGCTGCGCGGCTAAAGCACCTGCACGCTGCCCTCCACGGAGGGCAGGAAGAGCAGGTAGAAGGAGTAGGTGCCGGGCTCGTCGTAGACCCATGTAAAGTTCTGCCCCGGGTACAGCACCACCCTCCCGTAGGGCTGTATATGTAGCACGGTATAGTTCGCGCCCTGGTTTACCCAGATGACGGGCGTCACGCCGTGCAGGGCCCTCACCTTGGTTACGTTGAAGGCGCCCTCCTTCACCGCGATCACCACGGGCACGGGTTCATAAAGCCCCGTAGCATAGGCCGTGGTGCCCGCCGGGAGGGAGATGGTGAGCTGGGGGTTGAGCACCCTGTACCAGGGCAGCGGCGAGAAGCTCACCGTGTACGTGCCGGGGCTGAGCGTGAGCGTGAAGGGAGTCGTCCTGGAGATGCCCTCCACCGTGGCCTGCACGCTCAGGTCTACATACCGTTGCCCGGCGCCGGGATGGCGGTCAAGGGCCTTCGCCTGCACGATCAGCTGCCCGGGCCTCGTGAGCTGCAGGTAGGCATAGGCCGTGAGCCCGGCCATGAGCATCAGGGGCAGAAGGAAGGCGACCGCTCGGCCGAGAGAAGGGCCGCTTCTCCTGGTCAAGCTAGAAGAGCGCCCTGGTAACCCTGAAGCCCTCGGCAAGGATGGGGGGGCAGAGGGTGGGCGTCTCCACCTCCCACCACTTCACCCACCTCCTCGCCTTGCCCAGCAGCTTGGCCTTCGAGAGGAAGAGCGGCAGGCTGGAGCTGAGCCTGATGCCCGCGACGCCGTGCTTCACATCGCCCTGCTCGATGTAGAAGAGGCCATCGCGGGGCATGGTGGAAAACTCGCCCGTAAGATAATTCTGAAACCGCGTATACCATGTGTTCGTCACCAGGAGCCCCTTCTTGACCTCGCGCACCATCTCCTCCCAGGCGGCATCGCCCGCCTCCACCACCAGGTTCCAGGTCCTGGGCACAACGTATCCGGCGTTGCCCGTGCTCTGGGCCCTAAAGCGCCGCGCGGTGACGAGGTTGTGCAGGTAGGCCCTGAGCACGCCCCCCTGCAGGATCGCGGTTTTGCCCGTGGCCATGCCTTCATCGTCGAAGCTCCTCGCCAGCAGGCCTCCCTCCGCCTGGCCCAGGTCATAGAGCGAGATCTGGGGCGAGGCGACCTGCTGGCCCAGCCTGTTGGCCAGGAAGGACCCGCCTATCTCCACCGCATAGGCCGAGGCGAAGGAGCCCACGTGCTCCATGAGGTGGGCGGCCACCGTGGGCGAGAGCAACACCTCATACTCGCCCTCCTCGATGGCGGCCCTCGAGAGCATCCTCCTCGCCGCCTCCCCCGCTTCGCGCCCCGCAGCCCTGGGCTCCAGCGCCCTCAGCGCGTTGGCGCAGGAGAGCCCATGCCCGCTCGCCTCCTTATTCGCGAAGGCCCTGACGTTCAGCGTTATGCCTCCGTACTCGTTTTCGCCTTCGAAGCCCGAGGAGGTGCAGAGGGCGACGCGCCTGTGCAGCTGCGCGATGATGCCCGTGACCCTGGCCGCGCCCTCGCCGAGGGCCGCGTGGATCGCCTCCTGTGCGGCCTGGGCCAGCTGCTCGGGCCCCGCGGGCTCATAGCGCATACCAGCAGGAGAGCCCGTGGCCGGCTCCAGGTGCGTCTCCGCATCTCCCTCCTCGAGCGTCCTCAGCGAGCGCAGGAGCTTGGCGATGTGGTCCCGCAGATAGCCGCTCTCCAGCGCCGTGCTGGAGCCCACCACCCTCTTCCTGCCCTCGTTGAAGCAGAGCGTGACCCCCCTCTTTGCGGAGCCCAGGGCCAGGCTTAGGCCGTTGTTGGCGAACCTCACGTTATCCTCCCTCTCCTCCCAGGCCAGCACGGAACCATCCCTCACGCCCTCCCGCCTGGCCATCTCCAGCACCTGCCGGGCAAAGTCGCGCAGCTCGCTCATCTCCTGAGCACCCTAACGCCCCTTACGCGCACGTGCGGCCCCCCTATCCAGACGGGCAGGGGCTGCAGGGGGTCGCCCTTCCCGCAGCTGCCGGCCACGAACTCCAGGTCCTTGCCCCTCGCATCTATCGCGCTCCAGTACTTGGGCGTCGTGAACTCCACCACCGGATCCCTCACGGGGTGCTTGAGCTGGCCCCCCTCTATTAGATAGGCCTCCAGGCCTACATATCTCTGGTTGAGCCTCTTGTCATCGATGTTCCATTCCCTGAAGCTCTTCACGTAGATGCCCAGCTCGACTTCGCGCACCATCTCCTCAAAGCCGTAGTCGCCGGGCTCGATGAAGGTGTTGGCCATCCTGACGATGGGCTCCACGTCGAAGGCTATGGCCCGCGCCGCCGAGTTGCTCTTGGTGCCGAAGGCCCTGGCGGACTGCCTGTTATGAAGCAGCTCGTTCACCCTGCCCTCGACGAGCAGCCGGCGCCTCCTCGCGGGCACGCCCTCGTCATCGTACAGATGAAAGCCGTAGGAGTTCGGCAGCGTGGGGTCGTCGGAGACCATCGCCTCCTGGCCCCCTATCTGCCTGCCCACGTCCTCCCTGCTCAGATACGACTCCCCCGCCTGCGCCCCCTCGCGGCCCAGGACCCTGTCGGCCTCCAGCGGATGGCCCACCGATTCATGCGAGGTGAGGCCCGAGACCTCGGGTGCCAGGATCACGTCCAGCTCGCCCGTGGGCGAGGGCTGGGCCTCCTTCAGCACCTTCACGAGGGCCTTCACATCCTCCTCGACCTTGTTCTCCAGGGCCAGCTCGCGCAGCAGCTCGAGCCCCCCGCTCATGCCCTCCTGCCTTGCCCTCTGGGCGCTCAGGCCCCCCAGCAGGGCCGTCACGAGAGAGAAGAAGTGAAGCCTGGGCACGCGCCCGCTCAGCGAGGCCCCCTCGCTGTTCACATAATACTTCTCCTCGTAGGAGTAGCCCAGCACGAAGAGCCTGTAGGGGAGCTTAACATCATCTTGGGCGCGGAGCACGATGCCGTCCAGCCCCTTGAGCAGGGCCATGGCCTCCTGCTCATCCAGGTCGGCGAGGCGCCGCTGCTCCCTTGCCTCCCACTTCGCCCTATGCGCCCTCTCCTCGGAGAACTCGATGGGCTGCTTCAGCAGGCTGGAGGCTGCCCTGGCCCTCCTCACGATGCCCTGCACGAGCTCGGCCACGCTCTGCTGCGTGAGGAGGTTGGTCGCGCCAAAGGCCAGGGCGCCGTCCACCAGCACGCGAACCCCTAGCCCATAGCTGTCCACCAGCTCGGGAGGGTCGACCTTGCCCGACCTCAGTATGAAGGACTGCCCCTGCACCCTATGAAGCCTTGCCTCAGCATAGCGCGCTCCCAGTTCGGTAGCCAGCCTCACGGCCCGCTCGGCCGCGTCCTGCGCCTGCTCGAGCAAGCGACTTCTCAAGGCCATGAGAACCATGAGTAGATAAGCCTTTGGCCCCCTGTCCGACGCTTACATGCTTTATATACGGGCACGGCGCTCGAAGAAGGCGATGGCCTATTCGGAGGAGGAGGTGAAGCGGGCGGCCGCGATGAAGCAGTGGCTAGAGGAAAGGATCAGGGAGCTGAGGGAGGAGGAGGAGAGGCTGAAGGACATGCTGGCCATCGTGAACGCCGTGCTGGGCGCCGCGAGCTTCAAGAAGGCCTCGAGCCTCTTCGAACAGATCACCGAGACGAGGGAGCTGAGGAGGCAGGCGGACGGGAGGCTGCTGGCCATCGCCGAGATAACCCCGAAGGAGCTCACGCTGAGGCCGGCCGAGGGGCTCAAGTTCTACACCAGGACGCCGCCCTTCAGGTCCTTCTTCGTCGGCAAGATCCTGGAGGGCATGAGGGCCTCCGATGAAGAGGGCGTGAGGAAGGGGGAGCTGAAGCCCGAGGAGGCCTTCGGCTACGCGCTCGAGGAGGAGGAGGGCGTGCTGAAGAGGATCATCATAAGGAACTACAGGGATCAGGTCAGGCTAAAGGACCTGCTGAAGAGCTTCCAGTGGACGCTCGAGAGGATGCTGGAGAAGGTCCCCGCCTAGGGAAGGTTTAAAAGGGGGAAGGCACGCCGTTCCGTGGGCAAGGAGAGCCTTGCCCAGCTTCTACGAGCGGTTAAGGGATGCGGTAGGCGCATATACCTTCAGGGATGTGATCCTGCTGCCTGGCCTAAGCGAAGTGGAGCCGCAGGACGTGGACCTTGGCACGCGCTTTAGCACGAACATCATCCTGCGCCTGCCCTTCGTGTCATCGCCCATGGACACCGTTACGGAGGCCGACATGGCCATCGCGCTGGCCAGGGAGGGTGGGATAGGGGTGCTGCACAGGAACATGAGCGTAGAGGAGCAAGTCGATATGGCGAGGCGCGTGAAGCGCGCCGAGTCCTTCATAATAAGGGATGTGGTCACCATATCGCCCAAGGCCACCGTAAGAGAGGCCCTCGAGCTGATGGCCAGGCATAACATCTCGGGCCTGCCTGTGGTGCTTGATGGCAGGCTCGTGGGCATCGTCACGAAGAGGGACGTGAGCTTCGCGGCGCCGAGCCTCCTGGTCGAGGCCGTGATGACCAGGGATGTGATCACCGCGGGCCCCTCGATCACGATCGAGGAGGCGAAGGCGATCATGCACCAGCACAGGGTGGAAAAGCTGCCCGTGGTGGACTCCGAGAAGAGGGTCATAGGCCTCATCACGATCAAGGACATCTACTCGAGGGAGAAGTACACCAGGGCCACGAGGGATGAGGAAGGGAGGCTCAGGGTGGCCGCGGCCATCTCTCCCTTTGACCTGGAGAGGGCCAGGGCGCTGGATAGGTATGTGGATGCGCTCGTGACGGACGTGGCCCACTTCCACAACAGGGCGGTGCTGGAGGCGGCGAAGAGGCTGGCCAAGGAGGTGAGCGCGGACCTCATCATAGGGAACCTGGGCACGAGCCAAGGCGTCGAGGACGCCATCACATACCTCGAGAGGGTCGACGGGCTCAGGATGGGGATAGGCTCCGGCTCAACCTGCCTCACCTCCGACCTAACGAAGGCCGGCGCGCCGACGCTCTTCGCCGTCGCCCAGGCCGCGGACGTGCTGAGGAAGTACGGACAGGCCATACCGATCATAGCCGATGGCGGGATCAGGAACCCGGGCGACGCGGCCGTCGCGCTGGCGGCGGGGGCTTCTTCGGTGATGATGGGCTTCGTCTTCGCGGGCTGCACGGAGTCGCCGGGCCACCTAATAAAGGTCGGCAACAGGTACTACAAGCCCCACCGCGGCATGGGCAGCGCGGCGGCCAGGCAGAGGAGGTATGCCGTGGATAGGTATCAGCCCTCGAAGGGGATCGCGGAGGGAGTGGAGGGGCTCGTGCCCTATAGGGGGGACGTGGCGAAGGTCGTGGAGGAGTTCGAAGCTGGCCTTAAGGCGGCCCTGGGCTATGCCGGGGCCAAGAGCATTCAGGAGCTGTGGGAGAGGGCCACCTTCGCGCTCGTCACGCCCAGCGGCGTGCAGGAGCTGAGGCCCCACAGCATCATCCTGCCGGGCGAGGGCGCGTATGAGGGCTCCTGAAAAGATAGCCGTCCTGGACTTCGGCTCGCAGTACTCCCACCTGCTCGTGAGGCGGATAAGGGAGCTGGGCGTCTACGCCGAGCTCCTTCCTCATGATGCGCCGCTCGAAAAGCTGGCCGGGTACAGGGGCCTCGTCCTCTCCGGGGGACCGGCGCATGTCTACCAGGAGGGGGCGCCAAAGCCCCCTGAGGGGCTCTTCGGGCTGGGCAGGCCCGTGCTGGGCGTCTGCTATGGCCACCAGCTGATAGCCGCCCTGCTGGGGGGCAAGGTGGCCCGGGGGGAGGTGAGGGAGTACGGCAAGGTGCCGCTGCTGCACACGGGCCGCGGGCTCTTTTCGGGCCTCCCGAGCCCCCTGACCGTGTGGATGAGCCACTACGATGAGGTAAAGGAGCCGCCGCCCGGCTTCGCCATCACGGCCTCCTCGGAGGGCTGCCGCGTGGCCGCCATGGAGGACGGCGCCAGGGCCATCTACTCGCTTCAGTTTCATCCCGAGGTCTCGCATACACAGGGGGGCCAGGAGCTCCTGAGGCGCTTTGTGCTCGAGGTCTGCGGCTGCAATCCCTCTTGGTCGCCCGAGCAGGAGGTGGAGGGGCTCATAGAGCAGGTGAGGAGGGAGGTGGGCGACGGCAGGGTGCTCTGCGCCGTGAGCGGGGGCGTGGATTCCGTCACCACGGCCTACATCGTGCACAGGGCGGTGGGCGATGGGCTCGTCTGCCTCTTCGTGGACACGGGCCTGCTCAGGAAGGGGGAGGCGGAGGAGGTCAGGGAGGCGCTCGAGCGCGCCGGCATAAGGTTCATCTACGTGAACGCGGCCGAGAGGTTTCTGGCGAGGCTGAAGGGGCTTCGCACGCCAGAGCAGAAGCGGCGCGCCATCGGCGAAGAGTTCGCCAGGATCTTCGAGGAGGAGGCCAGGAGGCTGGGCGGACTAACCCACCTGGCCCAGGGCACGCTCTATCCGGATGTCATTGAGAGCGCCGCGGCCGGCAAGCTCGCCTCGAGGATAAAGGCCCATCATAACGTCGGCGCCTTGCCCAAGGACCTCTCCCTTAAGCTCGTGGAGCCGCTCAGGTCCTTCTACAAGGATGAGGTGAGGAGGATAGCCAGGAGGCTGGGCGTGCCGGGAAGCATCGTCGAGCGCCACCCTTTCCCCGGGCCCGGCCTGGCCGTGAGGGTTATAGGCGAGGTCACGCCCGAGAAGCTGGAGGCCTGCAGGCTGGCCAGCCATATCGTGGAGGAGGAGCTCAGAAGGGCGGGCCTCTACTCCTCGGTCTGGCAGGCCTTTGCGGTCGTGGGCGATGACCTGGCCACGGGCGTGAAGGGCGATGAGGGGGAGTTGGGCTATATGGTGACCGTGCGCGTGGTCCACTCCGAGGATGGCATGACGGCCACGTGGGCCAGGCTGCCTCACGAGCTGCTGGAGAGGATCAGCAGGAGGATCGTGGGCGAGGTGCCCGGCGTGACGTGGGTCACATATGCCATCTGCGATAAGCCCCCCTCCACCATAGAGCCCCAATAAAAAGCCTGAAAAGAAAGCGGCCTAATCCTCGAAGGAGGGCGTGGAGCTACCCTCGCCTCCCTCCTCGCCCGTCTTAGGCTTGCTCGGCTCCTTGGCCTTGCTGGCGGCTATGATGTCGTCGATCCTCAGGATCATGCTCGCGGCCTCAACGGCGGACTTTATGACCTGCTCCTTGACGGCCAGGGGCTCCCAGACGCCCAGCTCGCCCGCATCGGCCACCTTGCCCTTCTCCACGTCCACGCCGGGCCACGCGACGCCCGCGGCCAGCTTTGCCCTGAGCTCCGTCTGAATATCGATAGGGTCTAAGCCCGCGTTCTCCGCGATGGTCAGCGGCAGCTGCTCCAGCGCCTCCGCGAACCTCTGAGCGGCCAGCTGCTCCCTGCCCGGCAGGCTGGAGGCCCACTTCCTGACCTCGGTGGCCGCGATCGCCTCGGGGGCGCCCGCGCCCAGCACCACATAGGGATACTCGACGACGTCCTTGGTCACCATCAGCGCATCGTTAACGCTCCTCTCGGCCTCGTCCACGACGCGCTGCGTGCCGCCCCTTATGAGGATCGTCACGGACTTCGGATTCTTGCAGCCCTCTATGAAGACCCACTTGTCCTCCTCGAGCCTGCGCTCCTCGACCAGCTCGGCATAGCCGAGGTCCTGAGGCGTCAGGTCCTCGAGGTTGGTCACGATCCTCCCCCCGGTGGCCTTGGCCAGCTTCTCCATATCGCTCTGCTTTACCCTCCTGACGGCCAGGATGCCCGCCTTGGCCAGGTAGTGCTGGGCCACATCATCGATGCCCTTCTGGCAGATGACCACGTTGGCGCCCACCGAAACGATCTTGTCCACCATGCCCTTCAGGATCTTGTTCTCTTCATCCAAGAAGAGCCTTATCTGGTCGGGCGAATTGATGTTGATCTTGGCATCCAGCTCCGTCTTCTCGACCTCCAGCGGCGCGTTGATGAGCGCGATCTTGGCGTTCTTCACCTGCTTGGGCATGCCGGGGTGCACGACCTCCTTGTCGAGCACGATTCCGCGAATGAGCTTCGTATCCCTGATGGAGCCGCCGGGCTTCTTCTCGACCTTCACCGCATCCCTGTCCACCTTCCAGCCGCCATCGTAGGGCTCCCTGACCTGAAGGATGGCCTCCACGGTCAGGCCCGCCAGATATTCCGCCTCCTCCGCCACCAGCTTGGTCAGCATGGCCGTCAGGGCCACCTTCTTCAGGGTCTCCTTGTCATCGGGGGAGACCTTTATCGCGCGCTGCTTCAGCACCTCAAGGGCCCTATCGGCGGCCTTCCTGTAGCCCTCCACGATGAGCGTGGGGTGCACCTCCCGCTCGATCAGCTCCTCCGCCTTCTCGAGCAGGAAGCCTGCAAGCACGACGGAGCTGGTGGTGCCATCGCCCACCTCGTTGTCCGTGGCCTTTGCCACCTCCACGAGCATCTTCGCGGCGGGATGCTGCACGTCGATCTCCTTCAGGATGGTGGCGCCATCGTTGGTGATCGTCACATCGCCGAGGGAATCGACGAGCATCTTGTCCATGCCCCTGGGCCCTAGGCTGCTCCTCACCACCTCAGCGAGCAGCTTGGCGGCGAGGATGTTGTTCCTCTGGGCCTCCCTTCCCCTCGTCTGGGAGGTGCCCTCCTTCAGGATCAGGACGGGCTGACCGGACTGAGTGACGGCTGGGATCGCGGTGGCCATTACAAGATCACCTAAAGGGGGCGCGGGCCAACGGCTATTTAAGTTTTTTAGAGGGCGGCGCCCCTTGAGGGCGTGGGCGAGGCGCCCTTCGGGCTGCTGGACTATGTGAAGTATCCCTTCCTGCCCGGCTTCGAGCAGCTCCTGAAGATGGCGCCGGCGCTGGATGCCCCAGAGGCCGCCAGGCTGCTCGGGCCCGCCAGGGTAAGGCTACAGGGGGCCAGGGCGAACAGGCCGCTCGAGTACCCCGAGGCCGAGGCCCGGCCCGAGGACTGGGGGCTCTCGTTCTACATAGCGGCCCTGGCGATAAGGGCGGTGGGCAGCGCGGCGCTGCTCAGGAGGTATGCGAGGGTGGAGGCGGCCAGGGTGAGGAGGGCCTTCGAGGGGGACTTGAGCTCTCGCCCCTACCGCCAGACGATGCTCCAGGTGGTGAACGGCCTCTTCAGGCTGGACCTCCTGCAGGAGGACGATAGGATCAGCTGCGGCGTCGCCAACTACCTGAAGGCCCTGGCGGCCATGCCCTCCATACCGCCCAACCTGAAGCTCGTGAACAGGCCCGTTTCCTCGGGTCGGGTAAGGCTCACCGAGGCCGAGCTGGTGGAGCTGGTGAAGGGAAGATGGTATGGGTATATCCTCTCCAGGCTCATGGCCATGCCGAGGCCGGGGCCGCTCCCTGACCCTCTGAGGCCGCTGTATGAGGAGGCCAGGACGATGGCGGAGGAGCTGGAGGCCGGCAGGGCCGCCGTCAAGCCCGGGGGATATGACTATATCGAGAAGCTGCTCGAGAGGCCGGTCACGGACGGCAGGCATCGGCTCGTTTGGCTCGTGCTCACGCCTTACCTGGTCAACATAAAGGGGCTGGATGTAGAGGAGGCCGTGGCCCACACGGTGGACTACCTCAGGCGCACGGGCTGGTCCGAGCCGCGCCTGCAGGCCCTGGCGCGCTATCATGCGGAGAGGGCCAAGAGGATAGGGCTTAGGCCGCCGAAGCTCTCCACGATAAGGGCCAAGGATCCGCAGCTCTATGCCATCATCTCGGGCGCGCTGGGGCTGAGAGAAGCGAGCTAGCCCTGACCGCGATCGCCTCGGCCATCTCCTTGGTGCCCGCGCTGCCGCCCAAGTCATAGGTGACCTGCTTGCCCTCCCTGAGCACCTCCTCGACGGCCGCCTCTATGGCCCGCGCCTCCCTCGTGAAGCCCAGGTATTCCAGCAGCCAGCCCGCCGAAAGGATCATGGCCACGGGGTTCACCCTGTTCTGGCCCTTATACTTGGGCGCGCTCCCATGAGAGGGCTCGAACATGGCATAGTTATCGCCTATGTTCGCGCTGGGGATCATGCCTATGCTCGCCACCAGCGCCGAGGCCTCTTCGCTGATGATGTCCATGAAGAGGTTGGGGCCCAGGAGCACGCTCTCGTTAAACCGCTGGGGGTTCTTGACGAGCTGCTGGGCGAGGTTGTCCACCAGGTACTCCTCCAGCGCTATGCCAGGATGGCGAGCGGCCACACTTCGCGCCACCTCCAGGAAGAGCCCGTCGCTCTCCTTGAGGATGTTGGCCTTATTGACGACCACCACGCGGCTCCATCCCCTGCCCTTGGCCAGCGAGAAGGCGTACTCGCAGACCTTCTCGCTCGCCTGGCGCGTTATCTTGCGTATGGTGATGGCCGCATCGGGGCTGAGCCTGAAGTCCAGGCCCGAGTAGAGCTCCTCGGTCGCCTCCCTGACGCAGATGAAGTTGACGGCGCCCAGCGGCGCCGGCGTCCCTTCATAGGTCCTTATGGGCCGCACGTTCGCATAGAGGTTAAAGGCCTGCCTTATGCTTACGGCCACGCTCTTGGGGGTCCCTGGGCCCAAGGGCGTCGTGGTGGGGGCCTTGAGGCAGGCCCTGGCCTCGCGCAGCACCTGCCAGGAGCTCTCGGGTATGAGGCTGGGCCCCCCGTGCTCCTGCCACCACTCATAGCCCGCCGGAGCCTCCAAGACCTCCACGGGCTCGCCCACGGCCCTCAGCACCAGCAGCGCGGCCTCGGAGAGCTCCGGGCCCACGCCATCGCCCCTGATGAGCGCCACCTTCGGCTTCACGCAGGGGGCACGATGGCTCGGTAAATGAGCCTTACCGCACGATGCTGAAGCCCGGCGGCTCGCCCTTGGGGGTTTCAAACCGCACCTGAACCTGCTCGACTTTGGCCAGCGGGGGGCCGCGCCTGCACCACTCTATGAACTTCGAAACCGCCTCCTCCTCGCCCTCGACCAGCGCCTCCACCCGGCCATCGGGCAGGTTCCTGACCCAGCCCGCCAGGCCAAGGCTATCCGCGACCCTCTTCGCATGCGCCCTGAAGAAGACGCCCTGCACCAGGCCCCAGATTAGGATATGGGCGCGCTTCTTGGGCATGATGGGCCCGCGCGGGGCTGCTATATGGCCATTTTCCGGATGCCCGGCGCGGGCGGGGGGCCCAGCGAGTAGAGGCGCGCGCCCGCCTGGGCCAGCAACGATAGCAGCTCCCTAGCTATGCTCAGGCGCGTGGAAACCTCGGCCGGGCTCCTCCTGCCCATGCTGGAGTGGACGCCGGGAGGCTCCTTCAGCTCCATGCCGATGAGGTAGATGGCCCGCGCCCCCAGCGCATAGGCCAGGTACGCGGCCCTATCGCCGTCCGTGAAGCCGTAGGGGTTTACGAGCGGCGGAGGGGCGGGCTCCACCTGGGCCGTGCCTAAAAAGGAAGAGAGCCTGGGCACGAAGCTCATGAGCTGAGGCATGTTATCGCCGTGCGCGTGCACGGCGAGCTGGGCCCCGCGTTGATACGCATCATAGAGCGCGGCGTGCGGGCCATCTAGGTCCGTCACCACCAGCAGGGGCCTCAGGCCCTTGGCCAAGAGGGGCGAGACCGCTCCGTCGGCGGCCACGAGGGGGGCCTTTAGCAGCCTTCCCGCCAGCAGCTCAAGCCCCTGCTCGAGCGTGTTGCCCGCGCCCGCCACCACGACCTCCCTGCCCCTTATGGCCCGGAGCAGCTCTTCGAGCGGGCTCCTCCTCTGCCTTGCCAGGCCCGCCAGCAGCTCCGCCGCCTCCCGGTCGGCCCTCTCATCGAGCGATAGCTGCTCGCGGATCCGGCGGTAGAGCTCCTGCCAGCGGCTGCTTGCGAAGGGCCGGCGAAGCATGGCCACCCCCCGGCGGCATAAGGTTATAGCCGCTGAGCCCATGCTGGCCCCATGCTGAGGGGCGAGCTGGCGGGCGTCCGGCTGGGCGATGATTTCCCGCCCGTCGTAATCGGGGCCCTTAACCTCAGCCCGGAGTCCTTCTACAAGGGCTCCGTGGCCCACACGCCGGAGGAGGCGCTGGAGAGGGCCCTGCTGATGCAGGAGCAGGGGGCGCAGATCATCGACGTGGGCGCCGCCTCCACGGCGCCTTATATTGCATCCAACGTCCCCCCCGAGCAGGAGCTGGAGAGGCTGCTGCCCTCGCTGAGGCTCTTATCCTCCAAGCTCAACGTGCCGCTCTCGGTCGATACGCGCAGGGCCTCGGTGGCGCTGGAGGCCCTAAGGGCCGGCGCCCGCATCGTCAACGACACGGGTGGCCTGAAGTTGGACCCTGAGATGGCGCGGGTGGTGAAGGACCATGGCGCCTCGCTCATCCTGATGGCCTATGGGCCCGAGGCCCGGGGCAGGGCGCCCATCGAGGGCGTGATGCTCTGCCTGGCGCAGAGCCTGCGCCTAGCCTCTCAGGCCGGCATCGAGCTGGAGAGGGTCGTCGTGGACCCAGGCATAGGCTTCTTCAGGGATACGGGCCTGCCCTGGTACCGCTGGGACCTGGAGGTGCTGCGCTCGCTCCCCCGGCTCAGGGGCCTGGGAAGGCCCATCTTGGTGGGCATCTCCCGTAAGTCCTTCATAGGAAAGGTCACGGGCCGAGAGCGGCCCGAGGAAAGGCTCGCGGGCTCCTTGGCCGCGGCCGCGCTGGCCCTTTGGCTGGGCGCGCATGCAGTAAGGGCCCATGACGTCAAGGAGCATGTGGACGCGGCCAAGCTCGTGTGGGCGCTCAGGGAGGGGGCTAGGGCTTATCCGCCCCCTTCAGCGCGACCCTCCTCAGCAGCTGGATGGCCAGCGCCGGGTCCACGCCCTTAGGGCAGACCAGGCTACAGGAGCCCGCGAAGTGGCAGCGCCAAAGGCCGTGCTGATCATCGGCCACCTCCCACCGCCGCCGCCCCTGGTCCCTTGAATCGGCCATATACCTGTAAAGCTGGGCGAGCGCCTGAGGGCCAGGGTAGAGCTCGTCCGTGCCCGGCACGGGGCAGGCGGCATAGCAGAGGCCGCAGCTGATGCAGTAGGCGAACTGCACATACCTGAGCAGCTCCTCCTCCGTCTGCAGATACGGCCGCTCGGCGCGCTCCTGCTCCTCCGCATCCTGCCTGATCAGATAGGGCTTCATCCTCCTGTGCTTCTCGAAGAAGTCCGAGAAGTCGGTAACCAGGTCCCTGATGAGCGGGAAGTGGGGCAGGGGCTCCACCAGGATTTCCCTATCGCCCAGCTCCTGCACCTGCGTCACGCAGGCCAGCCTCGGCAGGCCGTCGATGGCCATGCCGCAGGAGCCGCAGATGGCCATCCTGCACGAGAAGCGCAGCGCGAGCGTGGGGTCGAGCCTCTCCTTCACGTACAGCAGGGCATCCAGCACCGTCATGCCCCTCTTCAACGGCACCTCATACAGCGCATAGCTCGGCCCGCGCCCTGAGCTGGGGTCGTGCCTGTAGACCCTGAGCCTTATGCTGCGCGCGCTCATCCCAGCCCTCCGATCAGATAGGCCAAGAGCACGGTCCTGGTGCCATACAGCGCCACCAGGGCGCCCAGGAGCGCCGTGGCCCAGTTGACGGCCCTATCCCATCTGGGCGATTGGTACAGCTCCAGCAGGATCACCCTGAGCCCGTTGAAGCCGTGGAAGCAGACGAAGAGCAGGAGCGCCTCGAGGCTCGCAGCCAGGAGCTCGTTGCGGTAAACCCCTATAACTGAGAAGGGGCCCTGATCGAAGGTAAGGTTAACCCTGACGGGGGCCGTGAAGAAGACGGTGGCCAGGTGCACCGCGCCGGCGATCAGGATGCCCAGCCCCGTCACGTAGTGCCAGAACATGAGCGTCCTTTCGGAGGGCATGCTAGAGCACCTCGAAGAAGGCGTGAAGGGCGTAGATGAGCGCGAAGGTGGAGAGGAGCACGGCCAGCCAGAAGAGGGCCCTCTGAAAGCCCGAGAAGGCCTTGGGCCGCGCCAGGGGCTCCGGCCTGGAGGGCTTTCCCAGGCCCCAGCCGAAGTGGGCCAGGAAGAGCCTTACCCCGTTTATGGCGTGAAAGGCGAGCATGACGCCTATAACGGTAAGCCCCGCGTCGAAGATGGGATTGCTGAGGTAGTTGACCGTGCTGGTCCAAACGCCCTTGGCATACTGATAGGCATCGGGCCTGAGCGCCCAGACGGAGGGGCCGCCCACCACGTAGCCCGTCTCGATGATGTGGGCCACGAAGTAGAGCGTGACGACCACGCCCGTCACCCTCTGCATGGTGTAGCTCCAGCGCTCCAGGCCATAGCGAAGGGGGTTCAGCCACGTGCGCAGGGCCCTCTTGAGCACGAGCCGGGCGGAAGGCCTGGCCATCCTAGTACCGCCGCTCCACGGGCTGATATTTAGTTATCCTAACGGGCAGGTAGCTCAGCTCCGGGCCCTCGGGCGTATAGCGCGCGAGCGTGTGCACGAGCCAGCGGGCATCATCCCTAGAAGGATAGTCCGTGCGGGCATGGGCGCCCCTGCTCTCCCTCCTGTTCAGCGCCCCCAGCAGGATAACCTCGGCCACCTCCAGCATGGCCTCGAGCTCGAGCACGTTGGTGAGGTTGGTGTTGTAGACCCTGCTCGAGTCCTCCACCCCCCTCCACAGCCGGGCCTTGAGCTCCCTAACCCTCCTGAGCCCCCTGGTGAGGGAGGCCTCATCCCTGAAGACGTGGCACTCCTCCTCCATCGTCCTCTGCAGCTCCTCCCTTATCTCATAGGGGTTCTCCCTGGGGGCCCTTCCCAGCAGGCCATCGAAGATCCTCTTCTCCTCCGCGGCCGCCATCTCCGCCAACCCCCCCTCCGCGGGGTCGGTGCCCATCGCGTAGCGGGCCGCCTCTTCCCCCGTGACCCTGCCCCAGACGAGGCACTCTATGGTGGAGTTGGAGCCGAGCCTATTTGCTCCGTTGATGCTCACGCAGGCGACCTCGCCGGCCGCCCAGAGCCCCAGGATGGGGGTCGCGCCGCGGATGTCCGTGTGCACGCCTCCCATGTAGTAGTGCGTGGCCGGCCTGACGGGGATCCTTTCGTGAACGGGGTCGAGGCCCGCGAGCCTTATGCAGAGCTCCCTTATGCCGGAGAGCTTCCTCTTGATGATGTCGGGGTCGAGCCCGGTGAGGTCCAGCCAGAGGTGCTTTATCCCGTCGGGCCCCTCCACGCCCCTTCCCTCCCTTATCTCCGTGATCATGGCCCTGGAGATGATGTCGCGCGGCGCCAGCTCCATCTTGCCCGGCGCATACCTGGCCATGAACCGCTCCCCCTTCGCGTTGAGCAGGATGCCCCCTTCTCCCCTGGCGGCCTCCGTGATCAATATGCCCGTGGGAATGAGGCCGGTGGGGTGGAACTGGACGAACTCCATGTCCTTAAGGGGGGCCCCGGCCCTGTAGCAGGCGTAGAGCCCCTCGGGCGTCGAGGAGTGGCCGTAGGTGGCGAAGCTGTAGAGCCTGCCCGCCCCTCCCGTGGCCATGACGCAGGCCTTTGCGCGGAAGAGGTGAAGGTCTCCGGACTTCATCTCCAGCGCGGTCAGGCCGCTGAACCGGCCCTGCTCCACCAGCAGCGAAGTTACGAAGAACTCGGGATAGAAGTGGATGTTCTCCCACTTGAGCGCGGCGCTGTAGAGCGTGGACATCTCGAAGAAGCCCACCTTATCCTCGGCATAGCAGGCCCTCGGGAAGCTCATGCCGCCGAAGGGCCTCTGCGCGATCTTCCCATCGGGCCTCCTGGCCCAGGGCATGCCCCAGTGCTCCAGCAGGTAGATCTCGGAGGGCGCGCTCTTCACGAAGAATTCGACGGCATCCTGGTCGGCCAGAAAGTCGCTGCCCTTTATCGTATCATAGGCATGGGATTCAAAGGAGTCCCCCTCCTCAGGATAGAGCACGGCCGCGGTGCCCCCCTCGGCCGAGACCGAATGGGAGCGCATGACCTGGGTCTTGGTGACCACGGCGATCGAGGCCTTTCCCTTAGAGACGCGGGCCGCCTCGAGCGCCGCCCGCAGCCCCGCCAGCCCGCTCCCCACGACGAGGACGTCATAGGCCAGCCTGTCCAAGCTGTGGGGCACGTGACCAGCGCTTAGATAAAGCTTCGGCTACTCGGTCTTCAGCTCGCCGCCCTCGACCAGCTGGTTTATGTAGTCCTCCATATAGTGGCCCGTCATCCTGACGTGCACCTCCCTCACGCCGGGCAGCCTAGAGAGCCTCTCCTTAATGTCCTGCGCGATCTGAAGCGCGAAGAAGGCGGGGCAGTAGGGGGTTGTGGCGTGAAACTGTACGTCGATCCTACCATCCTCGCTGATCTCCAGCTTATCGATCAGCTCTAGCTCCATGATGGAGACCCCTATCTCGGGGTCCACGATCTGCGCCAGCTCGACCTCGACCGCATAGCGGTCAAGAGGCATGGTCGCGGGGCCGCTCGCAAGCTTAAAAGGTTATTGGCGCCGAGAGCGGGGCCGTGCAGGAGCGGCCGAGGCCGAAGCTGGAGCTGACGCGCTGGAGGCCCGAGCTCGAGGCAGAGGTGGCGGAGCTCTGGGAGAAGGAGCGGCTCTATGCCTTCAGGCCGGGCCCCGGGAGGCTCTTCGCCATCGATACGCCGCCTCCCTATGTGGCGGTGGGCGTGAGCTGGCATCCCGGCGCCGTGGCCCAGTACTCGCAGATCGACATGATCGCCAGGACCGCCAGGATGCTGGGCTACCGCGTGCTCTTCCCCGTGGGCATGGACAGGAACGGCATGCCCGTGGAGAGCTATGTCGAGAGGGCCTACAGGATAAGGATGAAGGACGTGCCCAGGGAGGAGTTCCTGGAGCTCTGCCGGCGCGCGCTGGACCAGGCCGAGCCCTACTATCTGAGGGTGCTCAGGCTCATAGGCTTCAGCGCCGACTTCGAGCGGCTCCTCTACAGGACGGACAGCGATGAGTACAGGGCGCTCACACAGGCCACCTTCATAGAGCTGTGGAGGAGGGGGCTCATCTACGAGGCCGACAGGCCCAACAACTACTGCGTGGACTGCGGCACGACGCTCGCGGATGCCGATGTGGAGTATGAAGAGAGGCCCTCCAAGCTGGCCTATATGCGCTTTCCGCTGAAGGGAGGGGGGCATGTGATCGTCGCCTCCACCAGGCCCGAGCTGCTGGCCGCCTGCAGGGCGCTGCTGTTCAACCCCGAGGATGATAGGTACCGCGGCCTGGAGGGCAAGAGGGCGCTGGTGCCGCTTTACGGGCACGAGGTTCCCATAAGAGCCCATCCCGCCGCCAGGCCCGAGTTCGGGTCCGGCATGATGATGGTCTGCAGCTTCGGCGACTACACCGACGTGCTGCTCTTCAGGGAGCTGGGGCTGAGCCCGGTCTACCTTATCAACGCGCAGGGCAGGATGACCAAGGAGGCGGGCTTCCTCGAGGGCCTTACCGTACTGGAGGCCAGGGAGAGGGTGCTGCAGGAGCTCGAGCGCCAAGGCTTCCTGGAGAGGGTGGAGCGGGTCCTGCACAGGACCCCCATCTGCGACCGCTCAAGGACGCCCATCGAGATCGTGGCGCTGCCCGAGTACTATCTAAGGCAGCTCGATTTCCTGGAGCAGGTGAGAAGGGCCTCGGCCCAGGTCAGGTTTCACCCGCCAAAGGCCCGCGGGCTGCTCAAGGACTGGATCAGGGCCGTCTCCTCCGATTGGCCCATCTCGCGCAGGAGGTATTACGGCACCGAGGTGCCCGTCTGGTACTGCGCCTCCTGCGGTATGCCCCACCTGCCCGAGCCCGGCCGCTACTACAGGCCCTGGAGGGAGAAGGCCCCCTTCGAGAGGTGTAGCAGGTGTGGGGGCACGGAGTTCAGCGGCGATGAGAGGACCTTTGACACCTGGATGGACTCGAGCATCTCGGCCCTGTACATCACGGGCTACGGTAGGGATGAGCAGCTCTTCTCAAAGGCCTATCCCGCCGCCATAAGGCCCCAGGGCAAGGACATCGTCAGGACCTGGCTCTATTACTCGCTCCTGCGCTGCCTCCAGCTGACGGGCAGGGCGCCGTGGAGGAGGGCCTGGATAGGGGGCATGGGCCTGGATGCCCAGGGCAGGCCCATGCACAGGCACCTGGGAAACGTCATAGACCCCATGCCGCTGCTGGAGAAGTACGGCGCGGACTGCTTCAGGTTCTGGGGCGCCCAGGAGGCGGGGCCGGGCGAGGACTTCCGCATCTCCGAGGGGAAGGTGGCAGCGGCCCAGAAGTTCCTGACGAAGCTGCTGAACGTGAGCAGGTTCATCTCCTCCTTCCCGGCGCCCAGGCGCGCGAAGCCGCGGCCCACGGATGAATGGATCCTGGCCGAGCTCTCGCTGCTCGTCAGGCGCTGCCGCGCGGCATATGCGCGCTTCAACTTCCACGCCGTCGCCACCTCCATCAGGGAGTTCGTCTGGAACCTCTTCGCGCCCCACTACATCGAAATGGTCAAGGCGAGGGCCTACGGCGAGGGCTTCGGCAAGGAGGACAGCGAGGCGGCCTGGTTCACGCTTCACGCTTGCCTGAGGACGCTGCTGCTCCTGCTGGCGCCCATCACGCCCCACATCACGGACTACCTGTGGAGGAGGCTCTACGATGAGAGGAGCATACACCTGAGGCGCCTGCCCAGGCCCCTCTGGGCTACGGAGCCGGCAAGGCACACGCAGAGGATCGTGGCCTTTAACTCCAAGGTCTGGGCGCTGAAGAAGCAGAGGGGGCTAGCCCTGGCCGAGCCCATAGAGCTGCCCCTGGATGAAGGCCTGGAGCCCTTTGCCCCCGACCTCATAGCCATGCACAGGCTCCGCCTGCCGGGGGCGCTGAGCCAGCAGCTGAGGGGCCCGTAGGCTTAAGCCTAAATCGCGCCCTCGCGCCTTTCGCACATGGGCGCCGCGCTGGGCAAGAGGGCTATCCGCGCCCTGGGCGTGGCCGAGAGCTACAGGAGGGGAGGGCTGGGCGAAAGGGCCGTGCTGGCGGGCGTGGTGATGAGGAGCGACCTCATCATCGACGGCGTGGCCATGGGGTATGCCACGGTCGGCGGCGATGATGCCACCGAGGCCGTCGTACGCCTCTACAGGGGGCTGGCCAGGAACGACATCAACTTCCTGCTGCTGGGCGGCGCGATAATAAGCTATTACAACATCATCGACGTGGATAGGGTGGCGGAGGCCTGCGGCAGGCCGGTGGTGGCCCTGAGCTACAGGCCCACGAGGGGAATCGAGGAGGCGATAAAGAGGCGCTTTCCGCAGGCCTGGGAAAGGAAGGTGGAGCTTTACAGGGCGCTGGGCAGGAGGAGGAGGGTGCCGCTCAAGACGGGCAAGGCCGTCTATGTGAGGGCCAGCGGCCTGAGCGAGGCCAGCATAAAGCCCCTGCTGGACAAGTTCGTGCTCCAGGGGGGCGTGCCGGAGCCCGTGAGGGTGGCCAGGTTGGTGGCCAGGGCCTTCTTCAGGGGCCTAACCCCCTAGCTGGCCCTCTATGGCGCTCAGCTCCGAGGGGCCGAGCCTCCCCTCCGAGGCCAGGGCCCTCGCGAGCGAGAGGACGTCGCAGTAGGCGTGTAGCTCCACGCCCTCCTCGCCCAGCGCCCTTCGCGCGCCCTCGAGCCTGTCGACGAGCACCACGGCCGCCCTTACCTCGGCGCCTGCAGCCCTAACCGCCCTGGCGGCCGCCAGCAGGCTGCCGCCCGTGGTGGCCACGTCATCGAGCAGGACCACGCTCCAGCCGCGCTCGAGCCTCCCCTCCAGGGCCCTCCGCAGGCCGTGGGCCCTCTCCTCCTTCCTCACATAGGCGAGCGGAAGGCGCAGTCGGTAGGCCAGCGCGGAGGCGAAGATGAGGCCCGAAGTGGGTATGGAGCAGAGCGCGTGGAAGGGGAGGAGCCGCGAGAGCACTGAGGCATAGGCCCTGAGCGCGAGCCTAAAATAGGAGGGGTAACTTGGCAGCACCCTGAGGTCGATGTAGTAGGCGCTCTGCCTGCCGCTGGTGAGCGTGAAGCGGCCGAACTTCAGCGCCCCCGCCTCGAGCAGGGCGCGCGCGAGCGCCCCCACGCCTGCCCTTTCCATGCCGCACCCCCTCGCTCATATAAGATTAGGCTTTCCCGGGAGAGCCGTGCCCGAGCTCTGGCTGCCCTATGGAAGGCTTGAGGTCATGGCGGAGGTCAGGGATGCGCAGATCCTGAGGGTCCTGGCCCCCAGCCCCCGACCGCTGGAGGGGGGCCTGCTCTCGGGAGCCAGATGCGTCGCCCTGCTGGAGGAGGGGCAGGGGGCCCTGGCGGCGCTGCGGCAGGCGCGAGCGGGAATGAGGGCCTATGTGCCAAGGGGCGCGCAGCTGGCCAGGAGGATCTGTGAGGAGGGCGGGCTTGAGCTGGCGGAGCTGAGGTGGGCGAAGGCCTCCTTCGGGGGCATGAGCTATGCCCGCCCGCTGGTGGAGGAGGGCTGCGTGCTGATCAACTCCTTTAGGCCCGATCCGCTCTACGGCTACAGCTCCGTGGGCGCGAGGCTGTTAAGGCAGGAGGGGGGCGTGCCCGAGGGCGCCCTGGAGCGGCTTGAGCGGGGGCCCAGCCTCCAGGCGGCGCCGGCCGAAGAAGCGGCCAGGGCCCTGGCCGAAGCGCTGCAGGGGCTCGAGGTCGTGGAGGTGGTGGAGGGGGGAGCGGGCCCGCTGGGGGCCTTTCGGGGGGGCGCGCTGGAGGCCTACCTTCAGGCCAGGAGGCTGCTGCACGAGGCGGCCTTCTTCACCGTGGACGTGAGGCCAAGGATGGTGCTGGCCTCCTGCGGCGGCCATCCCTGGGACAGGGACGCCTTTGAGGGGCTCGCGGCGCTCTGGAACTTCGCCGGCGCCCTGGAGCAGGGCGCGCAGGTGGTGCTGCTCTGTGAGGCGGCAGAGGGGCTCGGCTCACCGGCCTGGGAGGAGGCCCTGCTCTCCGGCCCGCCGGCCAGGGGCTACTTTAAGGGGGCCGAGCACATGGCGCTTCTTAGGTGGCTCTCGGGCAGGGCGACCGTCATCCTCGTCTCGGCGCTGCCCGAGGCGCTGGCCAGGAGGCTGGGCCTGAGGAGCGCGCGCTCGCTGAGCGATGCGCTGGGCCTTCTGGGACCAAGGGCCCGCTTCTATATCGTGCCCTACGCGGCCTGCACGGTGCTCTCGGCTAGCTGAGGACGGGGGCCGTGAGGGGCATGAGAAGGAGCACGGAGGCCCAGAGCAGCTTTCTGCCCCTGGAGAGGGGCGAGACATCATCCAGCGGCCTCACGTCTATCCTAGAGAGCAGCATGTAGAGGATGAACGTCGCGAAGAGCCAGTAGCCCAGGTAGAGCGTGATCAGCAGCACGATATAGGATGCCACCTGATGCAGCCTCCTGCCCAGCGCGGCCCTGGCCAGGTGTCCTCCATCGAGCTGCGTCGCGGGCAGCAGGTTCAGGAACGTGATCAGGAAGCCTATCCAGGCCACCTCGCCGAGCGGGCTGAGCAGCAGCTCATAGCCGGGCCTGAGCACGCCCGTGAGGCTGAAGACCAGGTACTGCAGAGGGCTCACGCCTATGGGCACGCCGGGCGGGCCCTGCCCGGGCAGGAAGAGCTGGCTCGTCAGGGCGCCGGGGAGGGAGACCAGGACCGTGACCAGCAGGCCCGCGAGCGGGCCCGCGACGGCCACGTCGAACATGGTGTCCCTATTTATGAAGGGCTCACGGACCACGATGACGGCCCCGAAGGTGGGCACGGGCGTGAGCACGGGGATCCCCGGCAGGAAGTAGGGATAGGAAACGGGGTAGCCGTGGTGCCTCCAGAGAAGCATGTGGCCCACCTCATGTATGCCTATGATGCCCATGAGCGCCAGCGCGTAATAGGCGGCGCCCATCAGGCGGGCCTGCAGGCTCAGCTCCCCCGCCGCCGCCCAGCGATAATAGCCCTGGATCAGGCTCAGCGCCACCACGAGCGCCAGCAGGCCCAGATGCGCGGGCGTGAGCCGCGGCCTGGGGGCGGGGAAGCGCACCAGGTGCATGATAACCTTGCCCTCCGCCCCCCTCTGCAGCACCGGCCTCCAGCCCAGCTCCCTCATGCGCCTGGCCAGCCGGTAAAAGCGCTGCTTCAGGTCGGGCGCCATGCTGAGCTCGAGCTCCACGGTGCCCTCCTCCCTGAGGTAGTAGCCGTCAAAGGCAAAGTACTCCCTGACCAGGGCCAGCGGCCTCTCGTACTCGCCCAGCAGCGGCTGCACGCTGCGGAAAGGCCCATAGCACCGTTTATAAGCATGCCTTGCCGCGAATTCAAGGGTGCGGTCGGGCGAGGCCTCCCCTCAGGGCTTCTCGCTCAGGGGCTTTGAGCTCAGGGACCTCGAGGCGGTCATAAGGATCAACATGAGCACGCTGCCCGAGAATTATACCAGGGAGTTCTACTTGGACCTCTATAGGGGCTTTCCCGAGGGCTTCCTCGTGGCGGAGGTGGATGGCCAGGTGGTGGGCTACATCATGTGCAGGCTCGAGTGGGGCTTCGATGTGGCGAGGCTGAGGGCGATGCGCAGGGGGCATATCGTCTCCATAGCCGTCCTACAGGCCTTTCGGCGCAGGGGGATAGGGGAGGCCCTGCTGCAGCAGGCCTTGGCCGCGATGAGGGATAGGGCCTGTGAGGAGGCCTTCCTGGAGGTCAGGGTCAGCAACGAGCCCGCCATAGCGCTTTACCGCAAGCTGGGCTTCTCCATCTCCAAGAGGCTGCCCGGCTACTATAGGGATGGCGAGGATGCCTACGAAATGGTCAAGCCGCTGAGGGCTTGACGGGCTTCCTCTCGGTCTGTGAGGCGCTCGAAAGGGTCGCCTCCACCACGTCAAAGAAGGCCAAGGTGGCCGTGCTCGCGGCGCTGCTGAAGGGGCTGGAGGGCGAGGAGGTGGAGATGGTGGTGGGCTTCATCACGGGCCACCTCATGCCCTGGGAGATAAAGGGCGAAACCTCGGTGGGCTTCAGCACGATCTGGGGCTCGCTGCTGGAGGTCTATCGCTGCGAGGAGCGGGAGCTGGCCGCACAGCTCGCGCGCACCGGTGATATGGGCGCGGTGGCCGAGCTCGCCGCGCAAAGAGGGCTGCGCCAGGAGAGCTTTTCGCGCGAGCCGCTGAGCGTAAGGGATGTTTGGGTCGCCTTTCAGCGCATGGCCGAGGCGAGGGGGGAGGGCAGCGCGAGGGAGAGGGCGGCAAGGCTCAGGGGCCTGCTGCACAGGGCCTCGCCGCCCGAGGCCAAGTACATCGTGAAGTTCCTCCTGGGCGAGGTGAGGGTGGGCGCCGTCGAGGGCCTGGTAGCGGAGGCCCTTGCAAGGGCCTTCGGGCTGGCGCCTGGCGCCGTGGAGGCCCTGAGGGCGGCCCTGGGCCACATGTATGAGGTGGCCCGGCATGTGAGGCGGGGCCTCCTCGAGCCCCCGCTGGAGCCCGGCAGGCCGCTCGGCTTCATGCTGGCCCTGCCGCTCAAGTCCGCCGAGGAGGCCGCCGAGCGCTTTCAGAGGCCCTTTTACTGCGAATATAAGTACGACGGCATAAGGGCGCAGGCGCACAAAAGAGGGGGTCAGGCCTGGCTCTTCTCCAGGCGACTCGAGGATATCTCGGCCAGCTTTCCCGAGCTGATCGGGCAGCTGCTTTCGCTGCCCCATGACATAATCCTTGACGGGGAGGTGGTGGCCTTCCGGGAGGGGAGGCCCCTGCCCTTCTTCATGCTGCAGCACCGCCTGCGCAGGAAGGAGCCCCTGAGAAGCCCGCCCGTGGCTTACTTCGCCTACGACCTGCTCTACCTAGATGGGCAGCCCCTCATTTCACTCCCCTGGCTCGAGAGGAGGAAGAGGCTGGAGGCCCTGGGAATCTCGGGCGCCGGGCTCGTCCTTGCGCCGCTCTTCACCGCGCAGGACGTGGGCCAGCTGAAGGAGCTGTTTGAGCGCGCGCTTTCGCTCGGCTACGAGGGCCTTATGCTCAAGGACCCCCAATCCCCCTATAGGCTCGGCATGAGGGGGGGCTCGTGGGCCAAGCTCAAGCGTGAGCTCTTCACGCTGGATGTGGTGGTGATGGGAGCGGAGCTGGGCCATGGCAAGAGGGCGGGCCTGCTGAGCGACCTCATCTTCGGCGTGTGGGATGGCGAAGAGCTCAGGGTGCTGGGCAAGGCCTATAGCGGGCTCACCGATGAGGAGCTCGGGTGGATCACCTCGAGGCTAAGGGAGCTGGTGGTGAGGGATGAGGGCTTTAGGGTCTGGGTCAGGCCCGAGCTGGTCGTCGAGGTCTCCTTCGACGCGCTGAGGAGGAGCGACAGGCACTCCAGCGGCTACGCGCTGCGCTTCCCGCGCATAAAGGCCCTGAGGCTGGACAAGCGGCCCGAGGAGGCCGATGACCTGCAGAGGGTGAGGGAGCTGTATGAGCTTCAGAGGGCCAGGCTGGGGGGCCAGGTGGACCTGGATGAAGAGGTCAGCCGCCCGCCTCCCTAAGGTAAAACCAGCGCAGCTCCCTGGAAATGGATGAGTAGCCATACCTCTTGGCCGCCAACAGCGCATCGAGAAAGGAGGCCCGCCGCTCCGCCATCCTTTCGGCCTCCTGGGGGCTCAGCGCGCCCCTCCTGGCGGCCTCCTCCAGCTTGGCGCTCGCGGCCGGCTGGGCCTCCCAGTGCCTGCCCGTCCACCTGTACAGCTCCTGCCACTCGCCCCCCACGAAGCCGCCCAGGCCCACCACCCTGCGCACGACCTTTTCGCCCTCCCTCAACCTGGCGATGAAGGCCACGGCATCGATCTGCCTCAGCAGCTCCCTGTCGACCGATAGGGGTGGAGAGGCCATGCGCGCGAGGAGGCCCTCGGGGGTCGAGGCATGAAAGGTGGTCATCACGCCATGGCCCAGGGCGGCCGATTGGAAGAGCATGGAGGCCTCCCTGCCCCTCGTCTCCCCCAGGATGATGTAGTCGGGCCTCTCCCTTAGCGCTTGATAGACGAGCTTCTCGAGGTCCACGGCGGCCTTATCGAAGGGGCTGGGCCTCGTCGTCAGCGACTTCCACCCCTCATGAGGCAGCAGCAGCTCCCGCGTATCCTCTATGGTCACCACCTTCCAGTTGGGGTGGAGCGCGGTCGCCAGCGCATTCAGGAGCGTCGTCTTGCCCGAGGCGGTGGGCCCGGCGATGATCAGGAAGGCCTTGAGGCTCATGAGCGCCCAGAGGTATGCGGCCAGGGCCTGGTCCAGCGTGCCCAGCGAGATGAGCTCCGTGAGCGTATAGGGCCTCTCCCTGAACTTCCTTATCGTGAAGCTGGAGCCGGCCGGCGATATATCCCTGCCCCAGGTGGCCGAGATCCTATAGCCCTCGGGGAGAGAGGCGTCGAGCAGGGGAAGAAATGCGGAGAGCGGGCGGCCGGCCCTGAAGGCCATCTTGGCCACGAGCGCATCCAGCTCCTCGCCCCGCTCGAAGGCCAGGTTGGCGGTCAGCCACTCGTGGGCATTGAAGCGTCTATGCCAGACGCGCAGGGGCCTACGGTAGCCCTCACACGAGAGGTCCTCCACCTCCTGATCCCTGAGGAAGGGCTCCAGGGGGCCATAGCCCACCACATCCCTGGCGATATAGTAGGCCAGGCCCTGCTCGTGGTCGAGCCCCCTCTGCCTGAGCAGAGAAAGCAGCGTGCTCAGCGGCCTCTCAAGGAGCTGGCGGCGCTGGGGCAGCAGGTGGGCGCGCTCCACCAGGCGCCGCAGCTCCTCCAGCGAGGAGCCCTCGACGGGCGGCTCCCTGACGTAATAGAAGCCCCGGCCCTCGCCCTCCATGAGGCAAACCACGTAGGAGATCCTCTGCCCCTCGACCTCGTACTCAACCCTGTAGCTCTCGATCAGGCGGGCCCCGCTGGGCGGGTTGAAGGGCAGGGGTCGAAACATCATGGCGTGGCGAAGGCAAACTGAGAGCCATCCTCCGCCACCAGCACCAGCCCGCTCAGCTGGGGGTAGGGCAGCGTAAGGAGGTAGAGGGAGGAGGGCGGTATCGTGATGTTGAGCGGCAGGGGCGAGCCGTTCACGAGCGCCAGCGTGAGCCTGGCGGGGGCCCAGCCGTAGTTGTACAGCAGCAGCATCAGCGAAGTGGAATTACGGGCCTGATAGACCTTGGCCAGCAGGGCCCCCTGCCCTTGGGCCCTCTTGGACAGGAACTGCGCCAGGCCCGAGGAGGCGGACGCGAGCTTCTGGCCCGCTAGATCGTAGGCCAGGGCGCCCAGGCTGAGCGCTATGGCCACTAGGAGCAGGGAGGCATAGAGCTCCGCGAGCCCCCTGCGCATCAACCTAGCCCCCCTGCACCTGAAGGGGGAAGGAGGCGTTGTAGGCCTGGCCCGTGATTATGGTGGCGACGATGAACTGGTCGGTTATGGCCGCGCGCGTGATGAGCACGAGGCTGGAGACCTGCCCCACCGGCAACGTGTAGGGCAGCGAGGGCTGCACTGTGACGGGAATATCCACGCCGGCGGAGCTTGTTAGCACGATCCTGGTTATGGTCAGCGCCCTGGCGCCATCGTTCAGCAGCGTGAGCTGCACCGCCGCACTGGAGGAGCCGTTGAGCACCTTCTGGCCCAGCAGCTTAAGCGACTTCGCGCCCGTAAAGCTGATGAAGTATCCCTGCAGGTAGGTGTACATCAGCCCCCCTATCACGATGGCCGCGCTCAGCAGGATGAGCGTGGCCACGAAGGCCGAAAAGCCGCGCCTCTTCATGGCCCAGGCCCAAGGCCGCTATTTAAGCGCCCCTAGAAGATGAGCGTGAGCAGAGCCACGGGAGCAAGCGCCAGCAGCGGGTAGCGCAGGTCCCTGATCGTCTGGCCCACGCCCTTGGAGAGGATGAGTCCCAGCGAGAGCGCCGCCTCCAGCGGCACCAGCTTGGCCAGCTCGAGCAGCGAGCCGAACTCCGAGGCAGGCGCGGGGCCCCCCAGCAAGGAGGGCTGGGCCAAGATGGTGCCCAGCAGATGAATGGCGTAGAGCGAGAGCGCGGGCGTAAACATGGCGACGCCCAGCGAGGCGAGCGAGGTCCTCGTCAGGGCCCTCCGGGCCTCCAGGTACTTCAGCAGGAACCTCCTGATGCGGTCCACCTCCTCCAGTCCCCCTCCCTGCTCCGAGGCCAGCACGAGCGAGAAGAGCAGGAAGTTCACCAGCCGCGAGGGCGAACCGGTAAAGGCCTCCTCCCTAGAGGCCCCCGTCTCGAGCGCCCAGCGCAGCTTGAGCAGGAAGGGCGTGAGAGGGCCCCTGTCGTGGGCCACAAGCCTGGAGAGCGCGCTGAGCGGCGTCTCGCCCATCCTCAGCAGCTCCAGCAGCTCCTCCAGCAGCCTCAGCGCCTCCGCTTCAAGCCTCCTCAGCCTCCTGGCCCTGAGGAAGCTCCAGGGGGCGGCCAGCGCCAGCGAGGCGAAGAGCGAGAGCGAGAGCGCTTGGTGCAGCGGAAGCCCTGCCCAGAGGTACAGCGCAAATGCCAGCCCAGGCGCAGGCGCCAGCGCAAAGAGGGGCTTGGTGGGGTAGCTATCGCCCGCGCGCGCCTGCAGCAGCGAGGCGAGCGCCAAGAAGGCGGGCGTGAGGGCGGGGCTCAGCAGGAGGATGAGCAGGATCGTCGCATAGGCCAGCCCCAGGCTGTAGAGCAGGCCCAGAAGCACCGCGAGCGCGGGCGTCAGCGCCATCAGGACGGCCGCGAGCTCCACGAAGGAGCCCAGGCTCATGTAGCTCCTGGCCCACTCCTGCTCGAGCCTCGTGAGGTATACATCCAGATAGGTCCTCGCGTACTCATGCGGCGAGGAGCCCTTCTCGGCCACCGCTACGTAGCCCTCCACGTAGGCCTTCCAGGTGGGCTCGGGGTGATGCCTCGCGTACTCCAGCAGCGCGGCCAGGGGTCCCTTGCCCCGCAGCAGGGCCATGAGCGAGTACCTGAGCCCCTCCTCCCTCATGCCCGGCAACAGGGCCCTGGGAAGCGATGAGGCCAGCTCCAGCGCCCTGGGGAGCGCGAGCGCTCCGCGAAGCCCGAAGAGGCTGACCAAGAGGGCCATAAAGGGCAGCTCGCCCCTGAGCGCCCAGCGCCTCTTCGCGAGCACCGCCTGGAGCCTCAGCAGGGGCAGGAGCGCGAGGGCCAAGGGTAGGGCAGCGGCCAGCTTGAGGGGGCCGGGCAGCAGGAAGAAGGGGGGCGCGAGAAGGGCCAGCAGGGGCATGAGGCCATATATACGAGGGGGAGGGGCAAGGCCCGCCCTCTCCGCCATGCTTTCAATAGCCCTACGAAGCTCCTCCCAAGGGCGCACCCTAGCCCCCAAAGGAGTAAAGCGCCCAGGCGACCCTCGATGCGTTGGCCGGCAGCAGGAGCGAGGGGGAGGCCTGGGGCGGCAGGCCCTCGATCTGCCAGCCGTAGAAGGAGTAGGAGGGCACGAGGGGCGGCTGGGCTACGATGCTGAAGGCGGAGGACCAGGAGTACTCCAAGTAGGATGAGAGGTGCATGCCGGGCTCCACATAGGAATAGGGCGTGGCCTCCATTGGAAAGTACGAGAAGGATATGTTATCCAGCCAGAGCTGGGGCGTGCAGCCGGGCAGGCAGGTCACGAGCACCATGATGGTGAGCCGATAGCTTGAAGGCGAGTAGCAATAGCCGGGCAGAAAGGAGGGGAGCGGGGCGGCCGGCGTGCGTATCCACGACGTCCAGCTCATGTTGTAGGGCTCGCTGGCCAAGGTGCTGCGGCCACACCCCCTGCCCGTCGCCTCATCGATGAGCCAGGCGGAGAGGTTCTGCACCCTGACGTTCATGCCCGGCGCGGTGCGGGCCCGGTAGAAGAGCTGCACCTCCAGCATGAAGGGCCAGTAAGGCGCGCTTATGCGCCTGGTAAGATAAAGCGTCATGGCCCAGCTGCCGGGCTGGGCCGTGCAGAGCCTGCTGGGAGGCGGAAGCCCCGAGCCGGCATCGTAGGCGCACCGGCCCGTATAGACTTGCTCCGTCCACCCGTCCAGCGTGTTGTCGAAGCCCGTCACGTGGGGCATGTAGGAGGTCTTGGCCAGCACGAAGCGCGGCCAGGGCACTAGGTAGGAGCTGATGCCATCGGTGCGGAGCAGGTGCGTTGTGTTCACGGGGCTCAGCAGGGCACCTCCCTCGCTCACGGGGGCAAGGGCCTCCAGCCGGTAGGGGCCCAAGTAAAGCAGGGGAGGGAAGACGCGGACGGTGAAGTTGGGGGCCCAGAGGGCCATGCCCAGCGAAGCGTCCAAAAGCTCCAGGGGCGAGAGGATGCTGACCTCGCTGCCTTTGGGCAAGGGCATCCAGGGATACCCGGGGTAAACGTCGGGCTTCCTGTAGACATAGCCATCGTCCGCCCCCCAATCGTAGCCCAGCCTCGGCGAGAAGAGCGTATAGCTGTGCAGCTGAGGAGGCACCACGACCCTCACCGCGCTCCTTCCATCCCAGCCCAGGCCGTGAAGGTCATAGGAGTAGGAGACGCTCGAATAGGCGGGAAGATCGTAAAGCGTGCCCGTGGCGGCCAGGGCCCCTTCGCCCTGAAGCGAGAGGGTTATCAGGAGATGGCGCGCCCCCGCCCTCAGGATGAGGGAGCCCGTGGCGGGATACGCGGCCTCCAGCTCAAGCCCCTCGCCCTGAGGGGCCTCATAGATGAGCCTGTAGGAGCTCAGGGCCCGGTCCACCAGGTAGAGGAAGCCGCGCTCCTTTACCAGAAACGAGCGCCCGAAGGGCAGCAGCTGCACCTCGCCCATATAAAGCGGCGCGAGGGACTTGGCGTTGGCCAGGCGCAGCAGCGCGCCCGTCATGGGCTCAAAGAGGGCCAGGAAGGTGGGATAGAGCTGGGGCGGCGCGCTGTAGTTGGCGCCATAAAGCACGAGGGGCGCCGAGAGGTTCTCCACGAGCGGCAGGGGCACCTGCGCGTAGGAGCAGGCGTGGCCGCCAGCGCCCCCGCCCCGAAGGTGAAGGTGAGGGGGGCTATAGGAATAGAGCCTGAGCTCGGCCCCATGGCAGAGCGCGAAGTAATCGTTGGCCAGGGCAATTGGGCGGTCATAGGGGCCCAGGGCAAGGGAGGCGAGGGGCCTGCCCCCGAAATAGAGCAGCAGCCGGCCCCTGGCGCCCCAGACGTCGAAGCCCGAGAACGTGCGCATGCCCCAGGCCACGTCCGCTATATCCACGATGTAGCTGAGCTGCCCCGTCGCGTTGAAGGAGAGGCCCTTGCCGCCCAGGATCAGGAGCAGGGCGCCGTCGTCCTGTAGATAGGCCCAGCTCGGCTCGCCGGGCAGGTAGAGCGAGTAGAGCTGCGCGCCCGTGCTCATCTGGTAGAGCTGCGCGGCGCTGCCGATGAGCGCCACGTACTTGCCTCCCGGCGAGCGCAGGGGCTTTAGGGCGGGGCCGAGCAAGGGCGGCCCCTGCGCCCCCTGGCCGGGGAGATAGGTGAAGAGGTTGCCCAGCGAGGTCAGCACGGAGACCCTGCCGCCGGAATAGGGCAGCAGCGCGGAGCCCCCCGGAGGTATCGTGATGTTCACATCCTGCAGCCTAAGGGCGCCGCCGTCGTTCACCAGCAGCTTCACGATCCTGGCATCCCCTCCTCCCTCGTTGCGGACGAGCAGGTGGGGCGGCTGCAGATAGAGGCCCAGCCTCTCCTGCGCCCTCAGCGCGTTGAGGTAGGTGGCTTTCTCCCTGGCCCCCAGCAGCTCGCTGAGCGAGGAGCCCACATAGAGCAGGGCGCTGAAGGAGGCCAGGAGAAGCAGTATGGCCAGCGAGGCGGTGATGACGAAGCTGAGGCCGCTCCTCAAGCCCGAGTGCGCTTATGTACCTTATTTAACCGCCCAGGAGGGCTTGTGGCTCGAGCTGCTGGCCGGTTCGGCGGTGCTCGCCTCCTTCGCGCTCGCCGCGTATGAGGACATCAGGGAGAGGGAGGTGAGCGACCTGATCTGGGCGCCCGGCATCGTGGGCCTGGCCCTCCTGCTCCTGCTGAACCCCCTGCCCTATCGCCTCCCGCTGGCCCTTTTCCTAGGGGCGGCGGGGTACCTGGCGGCCCGGCTCGGCTATGTGGGCCAGGCCGATGCCATAGCGCTCCTTCTCTGGTCCTCGCTGGGCGGCGCGCTGGAGTTCATACTCGCCTCGCTGGGAGCCCTGGCGGGGCTGCTGGGCCACCTCGCGCTGCTCAAGCTGAGGGGCAGGCGCAGGGCGGCGATCATGCCCTTGGCCAGGGCCCTGAGCGAGAGGCACTGGCTCCCGAGGAGGGTGTTCGTGGAGGGGCGGTGGAGGGAGCTGCCCAGGGACGTCAACCGGCTCTGGGGCGAGCTGGAGCGCTACGACCCCTCCAGCGCCGTCGAGGTGGAGTTCGGCGTGCCCATGGTCGCCTACCTGGCCCTGGGCTATCTGCTCGCTTATGTAGGGGCGGCGCTGGGCCTAACGCGATGAGCATGCCCTCGAGCTGCGGCGCCTGCGGCACGCGCCCCGTAGCCTACAGGAGGCCATACTCCGGCCAGGCGCTCTGCGCCCACTGCTTCTCCAGGAGCATCGTGCACAAGGCCAAGGCGACCATAGACCGCTATAAGCTGTTCAGGGAGGGCGACAGAATTCTGGTCGCCGTTTCGGGGGGCAAGGATAGCCTCAGCCTGCTGCACGTGCTCGCCCAGCTCGTGCCCAGGCATGCCAGCGAGCTGATCGCCGTGACGATAGATGAGGGGATCCCGGGCTATAGGGAGGAGAGCCTCCGGCACGCGAAGGAGGTCTGCGCGCGGCTGGGCATCCCCCATCAGGTTTACTCGTTGAAGCGGCTCTTCGGCACGAGCACGGAGGAGGTGGCCCGCATCCCTTCCGAGCGCAGGCCTCCCGCCTGCACCATCTGCGGCGTGCTGAGGAGGAGGGCGCTGGAGGTCGCTGCCAAGGAGCTGGGCGCTGATGTGATCGCCACCGCGCATAACCTGGATGACGTGGTGCAGACCTTCATGATTAACCTGCTCACCGGCAACCTCAGGAGGCTCAGGAAGCTGGACCCCGAGGCCGAGGAGCTGCCGGGCATCTTCGTCAGGAGGGCCAAGCCCTTCATGGAGATCTATGAAGAGGAGGTCGCCTTCTATGCCTACCTGAACGCCCTCCCGCTGCAGTCCGAGCGCTGCCCGCATGTGGCCGAGGGGCTCAGGGATAAGGTCAGGGCCTTCATCAACTCGCTGGAGCGGGAGAGCCCGGGCATCAAGTACGTGCTCTACAACTCGTTCATGGAGCTCTCGAGGCAGCTGCTGCTGGAGCCCGAGGGGCAAATAAGGAGCTGCAGGCTCTGCGGCGCGCCCACCTCTCGCGAGGTCTGCTCCGCCTGCAGGCTGCTGGGCTCCCTGGGCCTAGAGCTGGAGGGCAGGGGCGCATAACCATAAATAGGCGAGGGCGCCCCGAAGGTAAGGCGGCGGCGGGTAGGGCCGGGGAGCTAGCCGTTCCCCCTCGCCCGAAACCGGCTACATGCGGGGGCCAGTAACCGCCGGGGTAGGTGGGGACCCCCGTCCCACCCCAGAGGCCAACGGGATGCAGCCTCGCCGCAGGGGGGCCTCCGAGGGGAGGGGCCCCCGAAGGGGGGCTGACCTACCCCTAGCCGCCGAACCGGGTCAGGCCCGGGAGGGAGCAGCCCTAAGGCGGAGGGGCGCTTCACCTGCGCCCACGGGGCCGAGCCGCGCCCTGGGAATGGGCCGGGGGAAACCACGAATCCCGGCGGGGCCGCCGCCGCCCCTAGGCCCTGAGCTCCTGCCCTCCCAGCAGCTGCCTCTCGACCTCCTCGAGGCTCTTGAGGCTGTCGATGGAGGACCAGAAGCCGTAGTAGGGGTAGGCGGAGAGCTCGCCGTACTCCGTCAGGGCCGGGAAGGTGGTCCTCTCTATATCGCCCTTTTCGGGGAGGTAGGGCAGCAGCCTCCTCGCATCAAGCAGGTAGATGCCCCCGTTGACCCAGACGTCGGGAAAGACGGGCTTCTCCTCGAACTTCCTGACCATCCTGAGCTTGTCGATGCGCACGATGCCATACGGCGACCGATAGGGCACCAGCAGCATCTGCGCGATCGTGGGCATGGCCTCATAGGCCTCCACCATCTTCCCGAGCGGCAGGTCGGTTATCACGTCGCCGTTCATGGCCAGGCACCTCTCCTCGGGCCCGGGATTATAGGTGGAGAGCGCCCTCCTTATCGCGCCGCCCGTGCCCAGCAGCTCCTGCTCCACGGAATAGGAGATCTTCAGCCCGCCATACTCCTCGCCCAGGTGCTCCTTGAGCTTCTCCCACCTGTACCCGCAGGCCATGATGACCTCATCGATGAGCTCGCTGTGCGCCAGCCAGTCCAGCTGGCGCTCCACGATGGGCCTTCCCGCCAGCTTGATCAGCGGCTTGGGGACCTCGTTCGTGAGGGGGCGCAGCCTGAGGCCCAGGCCCCCGGCCAGGATGATGGCCTTCACGCAGCGGCGTCTTAGCTCGAAATTAAAACCTTTTGCCGGGCTGTAGGGCCTTGCTCGGGCCCCACCTTCACGGCACGCGCCGGCAGCCAGGGCCCGCGAAGCGTATATGAGCAGCCCTAGGGCAGCGAGATGACCGGCCTTTCCAGGCCCAGGGCCATTACGTGCTCCTTCAAAGCCCTGATGACCTGCCCGTTTAGCTCGAGCGCCACGAGCGGCTTGGAGGTTATGCTGCCCTCCTCCAGGGCGACCACCCTTCCCAGCCTCCCCCCGGCCTCGCCGCTGAGCGTCAGCGCCAGGGCCCCCTCCTTCAGCGGCAGGAAGCGCTCGGGAACGTTATCGGGCAGCTTCAGCACGCAGGTGTCGCCCACCCTGGGCTGCTCCTTCTCGACCAGAAGGCTCTTGCCATCGTGAAGCGTGATCTGAAGCCTGCCGCCCTTCACGAGCCGCTTGGCCTTGATCCTGCAGGGCTTCAGCTTCGCCTCCTCCTCCGGGATCGGATGGGGGATGAGCGTGCCCTGCTTGGGCAGCAGCCTGTAGTGTGCGCCCAGCGAGGGTATCGAGATCACGTCCATCACCCCCACGGGAAAGCCGGGATCCCTCCTGACCCTCCCGTCCACGAGCACCTTGCCCTGCTTCAGGACGAGCTCGGCCTCCCTGCCCGTGCGCACGAGGCCCAAAAGGTCCCTGAGCAGCACCGCCAAGGAATAGGCCTCGCGCTTCGCATGAGGGCCGGGGCTGACGCTGAAGACGAAGGTGTGCCTCTTCCTGGGTATACGCCAGAAGGGAGGGGCGACCTCCCTCTTCGTCCTGGTATCGCCGCCCATCCTGGCCACCTAGGCCCTCACCTCCTCTACGCGCTTCCTGAGCTTCCCCCTGCCCGTCTTCCTGGGCGCGATGTTGCCGACCTTCTGGCCCGGCGGGGCCGTTCTGGGCACCGAGGAGGGATGGCTCACCTTCTGATGCCGGCCGCCGCCATGGGGATGGTACCAGGCTGACATGGCGACGCCCCTGACCAAGGGCCACTTCTTGCCCGCGCGCCTGTGCTTCCAATAGCTGGCCCCGGCCTTGAGCAGGGGCTTCTCCAGCCGCCCCGCGCCGGCCACCTGGCCCAGCATGGCCCTTGCCTGGCCCGATACGCGCACCATCCTGCCCGAGGGGAGCCTGAGCGTGACGTAGCTGATCCTGTTGCTGTAGACGAGCGCGCTGCTGCCCGCGGCCCTCGCGATCCTTCCGCCGTCGCCCGGCCTGAGCTCGACGTTACAGACCCTGCTTCCCTCGGGCACCTTTGCCAAGGGGAGCACGTTGCCCGGCGCCAAGGAAGCCTCAGGCCCCAGCTCCACCACCTGCCCCAGCTGCAGGCCGGCGGCCGCGGGCACATAGAAGCAGGAACCGCCCTCCAGCCTGATCCTGGCCAGGGGCGCGGGCCGAGCCCTCTCATGCACTATGTCCTCGACCCTGCCCTTGACCGTAATCTCCAGGGGGAGGGAGGGGAGCTTAGCGTCCGCTATCCTCCCCACCTTCGGCGCCCTGAAGGTGGGAGAGCCCCTCCCCCTCCTCCTGGTCAAGGGCCTCTTTCCCATGCCAAAACACTAGCTGGGCGCGCTAGCGAGCGCCCTGACTTTTAAGGCTTCCAGCGCCCTGCCGTTGAGCGAAGCGGGCAGGGCCTCGAGGGCGGAGCGCGTGAAGATGAGCAGGCGCCCCGGCCTCCCGCCCGGGGCAAGCGCCAGGAGGCTTAGCTTGCGCGCGGGCACATGCTCCAGGCCCGGCACGTTTCTCACGGCCCTGGCTATGGTGCCATCCCCCTTCGTCACTATGAGCGGGCCCCTGGGCTCATAGTGCACCCTGCCCCTCCTCGCGGCCGTTCCGCTCCTCCTCTTCCTGCCCTCCCTGCAGCGCCTCAGCTCCTCATCAAGGCCCAGGGCCCTGAGGACCCTGATCACGTCGGAGGCCTTGCCCAGCTCCTCGAACTCATCCATGAGCACGAGAGGCACGCTCCTGGCCTCGGGGAGGCGATGGCCCCTGGCCTTTACCAGCTCGGCCCTCGCGCTCGCGGCCAGCGCTGAGGCCAGGGCCAACCTCCTCTCCTTCTCGTTGAGCCGCTTTCTTATGCGCTTCTCGGGCTTAGGCGGATGGGCCTGAGGCCCCTTGACGACGCTGGCCCTGCCGGCCGCCTGGCCGGCGCGGGTGTAGCCGCTGCCCTTTACCCTGGCTATCCTGGCGATGCCGAGGCCCGTGCCCCTGGATTCCGCGCTGGTCCTCCTCCCGGCCAGGGGATCCACGCCCTTGGGCTGCAGCACATGTGTGGCCTGAAGAAGGTAGGCCTTCTTGATCAGCCCGGGCAGGATGGGCGCCTGGAAGGCGCTCGGCAGCTCCACCTCGCCCTGCTTCTCTCCCTTTAGGTTGTAGAGGGGCACCAAGAGGGGCATCTCCTCTAGGCCTTGGCCATGAAGATGTAGTGCCCGCTATAGCCCCCGGCCACCTCGGCCAGGCCCTTGGCCACGAGGCTCCTGAGCAGCTGATTGGCCAGCGAGGCCTTTATGCCCAGGGCCCTGGCCAGGCCGTGCACCGTGAGCGCCCTCTGCTCCTGAAGGGCCTTCAGCGCCAGGCTCTCGTTGAGCTTGGTCACGGCCACCGTGGAGTCCAGCTTGGGCTTCTGGGCCTGCTGGGCCCCCTTCTGCTTGGCCGCCTTGGAGCCCTCCTTCTCCTGAAGCCTCTTCTGCATCCTCTCCATCGCGCTCAGCGACTTCTTCTTAGTGCCTCCTCCCACTTCAGAGCACCGGCCTCTTCAGGGGAGAGCGCCATATAAGGCTTTACGCCGCGCTGGCCCAAAAGGAGCTGCGCAGCCGGCTGGTGGAGAAGGAGTAAGGGCTGGCCCTCGGCCTCGTGGCCCACGCGTTATCCGCGAGCTCGCCTCGAGCCGCGGCGAAGCTAAGCCCGCGCATCCCCTGAGCGCCCTTATGATGAGGCAGGACAGCGTCCAAGGGGGTTCTAGAATGAAGCCCCACCCCTCCGCAGGCCCTTCCCCATAAAAGGCCTGCCATCCTCGGCCCTCTGCCTTCTATGGTAGCCCGGGCCGGATTCGAACCGGCGTCACCGGCTCCAAAGGCCGGCACTCAAGGGCGCTCCCTGCTTGGCCGCTACACCACCGGGCTGGGCCAACGAACCCCTCCTGCCTATTAAGCTCACCGCCCTCGGGCCGCAAACGATTTTAAGCCGGAGAGATGCGCATGACTGGGGCCCGTAGCCCAGCATGGATAGGGCGGCAGAGCTGGCCGAGCCTCCTAAGCTGCAGGTCGTGGGTTCAAATCCCACCGGGCCCGCTCCTGGGCATGGATTAGCCGGCGCATTGGTTTGAAGGAAGTGTAGTTGCTTAGGGCCAGCTTGGGCAGGGAGCGGCGGCCTTACTCCTCCTGCTGCAGGAGGCTTTCGCGCACGTAGATGGCTACATCGTAAAACGTGGCCAGCGCTA
>PSMU01000001.1:0-402384 GCA_040290255.1 Candidatus Australarchaeum erebusense
GAGAGCGGCGGTCGACCGGTGCTCTTAGTCACATCCCCAAACCTGCAGGCGCTCCTAGAGCCATGGCGAGGACAGGGTGCACCGTATTATTGCTGGAGCCCGCCGCGCCCGTTGCCTACGAGGCCAGAGGTGGATGGCCGGGCACCTATGACACGGACTCCGCCGCCCTGACGAAGACCTTCGTCAAAAAGCACGCCATATTTCTCACAGGCGGCGACGTCTTCGGCTTTGCCGTGGCCAAGGGCATAAGGGATTTTCTCCTCGAGACGGCCAGGGCTGAGAAAAAGGGGCGCCGGCAGGCTGCCGGGCGTTGTGGGCGCCAACATCTACGATCTGGAGGCGGCCAATATCGAGGGCGTAGATTATAGGTCGTTGGGCTATCGCGCCTGCACGGGGGCATCAGCGAGGCCCGTTCGCCAAGGCAGCGTGGGCGCGGGCCTGGGGGCCACGGTGGGCAAGTTCCTTGGCCTAGGCAGGACTTCGAAGGGAGGGGTGGGCTCCGCGCTGAAGAGGCTTCCGACCGGCCACCTGATGGGGGCCCTGGTAGTCACTAACTGTGTGGGAAATGTCTACGACATAGCCACCGGCCGCTGCCTGGCCGGCGCCCGAAGAGATGAGAAGGGGTTCTACGAGTTCGACGAGGTGGCCGCGGAGTACATAATGGCGCGCCGGGGCAGGGGGACCACTATAGGCGTCGTCGCGACCGATGCGGGCCTGACCCACGAGCAGCTCATGAAGCTGGCCATGGCAGCACATGATGGCCTAGCTATGGCCTTTCGTCCCTGCCACATGAGCGTAGACGGCGATACCTTCTTCGCCGTTTCCACCGGCCCACGACCCAAGGAGCTGGCCTACCCTCTGCTGGACGTGCTTTGCTATGCCGCCGCCCTCTGCGTAGCCGAAGCCGTCAGGAGGAGCATATTGAAACGCCGCCGGGCTCTTCGCTAAACGGCCGCGGGCGCTCAGTCTCACCACCGCTCAAAGTGCAGCAGTTCCTCGAGCGGCCGCCGTAGGAGCTTCCCCCTGGGCGCTCTGGGCGCCGCGAAGCCGAAGGCTATGCAGACCTGCACGACATATCCCTCGGGCACGCCCAAGAAGCGCCTTGCACCCTCCTGATTGTGAAGCGAGATGGGACAAGAGCCAAGGCCCAGCATATGGGCGGCCAGCATCATGTTCTGGGCCGCGCGTCCCGCATCGAAGGGGTCCTGAAAGTATTCATCACTTCTCACGATCACGACCCCGAAGGCCGCCCTGGCAAGGTGCTGCGCCGACTGGCCAAACCTGGAAAGCGCAGCCAGCCTTTCTGGATCACGCACCAAGATGAAGGACCACGGTTGCCTGTTCTTCGCGCTGCCCGCCACCCTCCCCGCCTCCAGCACCTCCATGACCAGCTCCTCGGGCACGGGCCTTGGCAGGTACTCCCTAACCTCACGTCTGGACATAAGAAGCCTAAGGCACTCGTCCGCGGGGGCCACGGGGCCTCCTGGCGTGCCCTCTTTATAACGTCGCCAGCGCGCCCCTACCGGTCGGGTTTCGCAAAGCCTTATAAGCGCACTTCGCTGGAACTGCTTAATGCCCAAGAAAAAGGGAGAGGAAGAGGAGAAGAAGAAGCGCTACTACTATTATACAAAACAGGAAAAGAAGGCCACGAAGGTAGTTAAGAAGGCAAAGGGAAAGGCAGCCCGCGGCAAAGCGGGCAAGAAGGCCGAATAGCGCTAGGGCCTCAGGAAGAGGGGAAGGCAGCGAGCGTCGCTTATAGGGTCAAAGCTTTCTAGCTCATCGCGCTTTAACGGTATTACTATGCGTGTAACCATGGCATGAAGGCTATAGGGTAGCCGGATCAGCCTCATGCTCCCCTCCGTAACCCATACATCGATGGGATAGCCGCGCTCCTTCAGCTCCCGTGCCAGGCGCCTCCTATCTGACCGGGAAAGGCGAAAGGCCCCTTCATCGAAGACATGCACATGATATCCCCTTCCTGAGTACACGACCCTAACCTCAGAGAAGGAGCGCGCAAGCTCGTCATATAGCCTGGCGGCCGCGGCCCGCACCATATTGAGCTCCAGCTCACAAAAGCCCAGGCCCTGGCCCACCCTCATCTTGTCGCCGAGTGAGCCGTGGATGGGACAAACGGTGTTTTCGGGGTCCAAGTCGAAGGCCAGCTCTTGGCCCTCGGGCCCCCTTCTGCCATAGACGTTCCTATCGTAGTAAACGGACTCCGGCCTGAGCTCCACCAGCAGCCGCCGAAGGTCTTCCGGCCCCTTATAGTCATCGATCAGGAGCGTGGTGCTTGCCTCGCCGCGGAACTTCCTAGGGAAGATCTTCGTATGCCTGCCTATCACGGCCGCGAAGACAGGACGGGCCAGCGGGGCGACCCAGGCGAAGGCCCTCTGCAGATCAAACTCGCGCCTATAAAAGCTCGCCCTCTCCTTTAAGGTTGAGTACCGCATCCCCGCAGGCAGGAGATATCTGGGCCTGCCCAACTCCGTCACGGGTTAAGGGCGCTGCTGGGCGCTCCTGTGCAAGATGTTCCCGCCGAGCCTATCCACCGCCCAGCGTGTCACAGGCGCACCAGCCGAACTCATCAATCCTAGAGTTACACACGGGACACACGTCATCATCGTGATACTTTACCTCCGAGGCCCTTTTTCCGAAGAGCTTAAGGTGGTAGTCGACCTCATCTTCCGCGCGCACATACACCATCAAGACCCTATGGTGGCGTACTTCGTATTTAATCGTATCTGGCCTCGCGGCGCCGCCCCTCAAGGGCAAAGTCTTTTAGGGGCTCGTGCGTGATGCCGCTGCTTGCTATCGGCCCTTGAGCTGGACAGGAAGGTCGCCCAAGCTAGGGAGAGGCTGCTGAACGTCGTCCACAAAACGCCGCTGGATTACTCGAATACGTTCTCCTCATTGCTGGGAGGCAGGGTCTACCTCAAGCTCGAGAACCTCCAGAAGACGGGCTCCTTTAAGGTGAGGGGGGCCTACTTTAAGATCAGCGCGCTGGGCCCTGAAGTTAAGCAGGTGGTCACGGCCTCCGCGGGCAACCATGCACAGGGCGTGGCCTACGCCTCCAAGCTCCTGGGCAAAAGGGCCGTCGTCTTTATGCCCACCACGGCCGCCCTTTCCAAGATAAGGGCCGTGGAGGCCTACGGGGCCCAAGTGGAGCTCACCGGGCAGCTCTTCGATGATGCATATGAGGCGGCGCTGGCCTACGTCAGGGAGAAGGGAGGAGCCTTCATACATCCCTTCGACGACTACGACATCATAGCCGGCCAGGCCACCGTAGGTTTAGAGATACTCGAAGAGGCCGTGCCTGAGCTGGTGGTCGTGCCCATCGGCGGAGGCGGCCTGATCTCCGGCATAGCATATGCGCTCAAAAGGAGGCTGGGCTCGAACGTAAGGATAATAGGCGTTCAGTCCGAAGCCGCGCCCACGTTCTACGAAGCCCTCAAGCGGGGGACGACGCAGAGGATTACACCGAAGCCCACCATAGCCGACGGCATAGTAACCAAGCAGGTGGGCGAGCTCACCCTGCGGATGGTCTCCCAGTACGTGGACGATATAGTGCTCGTCAGCGATGATGAGATAGCCAGGGCCATCTTCCTGCTGCTCGAAAGGTGTAAGGTCCTTGCCGAGGGGGCCGGCGCGGCCTCGCTGGCGGCCATGCTTTCACATAAGGTCGAGGTTCAGGGCAAGAGCGCCGTGGCCGTCATCAGCGGCGGTAACCTGGACCTGACACTGCTCCAGAAGCTGCTGCTCAGGGAGATGATGGCAGAGGGGAGGATAGCCAGGATCAGGGGCGAGGTGCTCGACAGGCCGGGCGAGCTCAGCAGGGTGCTGGCGCTTCTCGCCTCCTTTCGCTGCAACGTGCTGGATATATGGCACGACAGGGTTGAAAGCGCCCTGAGGCCCGGCTGGGCCGTGGTAACGATCTTATTCGAGCAGCCGGCCCCTGATACGGCTAGGCGCCTTATAGCGCGCCTGGCCGAAGAGGGCTATAGGTTCGACCTTGACTAGCGGGCCCTTCCCTTGGCGAGAGCTCGCATCAAGGCTCTACAAGCGCGAAGAGGAGGCGGACGCGGCCGTGGCGCTGATCATAGAGAAACGAGGGCCCAGCGTCCTGCTGATCAAGAGGACCGACAGGAGGGGCGATCGCTGGGCCGGGCAGATAGGGCTCCCGGGCGGGTTTCGCCGGCCCAGCGACGCAGGGGCCTTGCAAACGGCCCTGAGGGAGGCCAAGGAAGAGGTGGGCCTTGACCTTAAAGCGCTGGCGCTTTACCTAGGCCACCTGTCGCCCCATAGCCCCAAGAATAGGCCGGACGTTAGGGTTCTCCCGTTCGTATTCCTCGTCGAAGGCGTGAAGGAGCTAAGCTGCGATCCCCAGGAGGTGCAGGAAGCGAGATGGGTGCCCCTCGGCGAGCTAAGGCCCGCGGAGGATGCGTTTATCTATCGGGACTGGCGCATCTGGGGCCTCACGGCCAGGATCTTAACGGATCTAAGGCGCCTTCTCGGATTCCCGGATGAGCCTTAGCGTGCCCCACTTGCCCACGCTCAGCTGCAGCTCGCCCTTGAAGGTCCTTACATAGCCGTTCTCTATCACTACCTCGTCCCCGGGGCTAACCCTGTCGATATCCTCGTTCCAGAGCACCAGCGTTATCTTGCCGCTCTCATCCTCCAGCTCGAACTCACCCACCTTGGCCGGCTCCCCTGACCTAAGCGTGACGTCCCTTATGCCTATCTGCCTCGTTATCGTTCCCCTGACGGTCACCTTTCCCATGCCATCCCTAAGGTCCGTGATCCGCAACTCCCTGCGGCCATGAAGGCGGAGGGCACCATATTTAACCTTTGTAGAGCTAAGGCCTGCCCTGGCTGTTCGCCCAGGCCTTTAACAAGGCCTCCTGGTGGGGCTCGATGGCGCCCGGGCAGGCCTTCCTTACATGAGTTATGGCCTGCTGCATGCCGTAGCCCCTCCTGCTCCAGAGGTAGTAGGCCAGCGCCGTGCCGCTCCTCCCCTGCCCCGCCGAGCAGTGCACCACCACGCCGAGGCCCCTGCTCCTGCCTTCATCGATCAGCGCCGCGATCCTTTCGAGCAGCTCAAGGCTGGGCACCTGGTGGTTCTTTATGGGCATGTGATGGTGCTCTAGGCCGGCCTCGTGCACCTTGGCGCGATTGGGCGGCTCAACCGTAAGGCTGATCAGCAGCGCGAACCCCCTGCGCCTTAGCCACCTAAGGGCCCTAAGGCTTGTGGGCTTAGAGGCCCCGGCCAGGCCCTCGCCCACTTCATAAAAGCGATAGGGCCGCCCCGCTAAAAGCTCGAAGAGCAGCCTCGCCCAGTCGCCGTAGGACTCCAAGCCTAGATCGTGAAGTTCCCGGCCAGCACCACGACCGTGGCCCTCATGAAGGGGTGCGGGATACAGTGGTACGGGTAGGTGCCCGGCGTCGTGAAGGTGTAGTTCCAGCTCTGCCCGGGGTTCAGCAGGCCGGAATCGAACTTACCATCATCGCTGGTGACCGTATGGACCACGATGTCGTCATTAGTCCAGATGATCGTGTTGTTGACCCCCAGCACGACGACGATCGTCGATGGTATGTAGCGCTCGGGCAGTGGGGCATTGGGCACGCCGGCGTCCACGGGTATCTTGACCCTTACGAACCCGGGCGGGCTGCAGATGACGGGGTACTTCTCACAGGGGTTGGCCTGCTTTGGCAGGGCCGGCAGGTAAGCCAGCTGATAGAAGGCCAGGCCGACGATGCTCGCCACGATGATGAGGCTGAGCAGGGGACCCGCCTCAAGGGCCCTAGGAGGGGGGTTCTTGGCCATGCCAGCCTCTTAGAATGGGTGGCTATGCCGCGAAGGAGTGGCCGCAGGCGCACGTGTGCCGGACGTTGGGGTTCTCGATCCTGAAGCCTGAGCCCATCAGCGATTCCACGTAGTCGATCTCAGCCCCCTTCAGGTAGCCCAAGCTCACCGGGTCGACCACCAGCTTCACCCCCTGCTCCTCGAACACGAGATCGTCCTCCTCGGGCTTCTCCTCGAGGGCCATGCCGTACGTCAAGCCCGCGCAGCCTCCGCCGCTCACGTAGACCCTCAGGTAAAGTTCCGCCCCGTTAGCCTCCTTAGCCATGAACTCCTTGACCTTCTGCGCGGCCAAGGGAGTAAGGGCGATCAGCTTCTCGCTCAGCTTCTCCACGCTGCGGTCGTCCGCCTCTCCGTTATAAAAGCGTATCGTAGCGCCAATAGCCTAGGCCCGCGGGCCTCCCTCAGGGAAGGATAGCAGCACCTCGATGCTTTTCTCATCCAGCCTTAGAACTAAGGCCTGAGGTGGGGAGCCGAAGAAGGACGAGGCCAGCCTGGCCAGCTCCGCCTTGTAGCTTTGCGCGGGTGGGCAGACGGGGAGCGCGCGCACCTTCAGGCCCTGGGCCTTCACGTAGCGAAGGAAGCGCACGAAGGCCTGCGCATCGCCCGGGTCGAGGCCCTTATCCTCGCAGAGCGCTGTCCAGACGTCTATGATGTTGTTATAGGCCACCCTCCTAGCCAGGGCCCGAAGGCCATTCCCCGGCCTAACCTGCGCGTTGGCCATGTCCTTAGAGCAGCGCGCTCAGGTATTCCGCCAGCTGCTTCAGCAGCTCCACGTCCCTCTCCCCAAAGGCCGCCAGCTGCTCGCTGTCTATATCGAGCTCCGCCACGACCCTCCCGTCCCTGAAGATAGGAACCACGAGCTCCGATTTAGTCTCGGGAAAGCAGGCGATATACCTCCTATCCCTGCTCACGTCGGGCACGTTTTCGACCTTGCCCGAGAGGGCGGCCGCGCCGCAGATGCCGGCGCCCAGCGGTATGCGCACATGCTGCGTGGGCCTATCCCCCCTCCAAGCCCTCAGCGCCAGCTGTCCGCCTTCGACGGCGTAAACGCCGACCCAATCGTACCTAGGAACCCGCCTGAGCAGCTCCAGCACCCTCTCCAGCGCCTGCTGTGGGTCCCGAGCGTTGCGGACAATCTCCTTGGCCTGGGAGAGCACATCAGCGAGCTCCAAGCCAGAACGCTGGCTGCGGTTCGCTTATTTTAGGCTTCCGCCCGCGCGCCGGGGGTGGGATTTGAACCCACGCGGCCCGTTCGGGCCATGGGCTCTCTGCAGGGTATAGCAAGCCCACGCGCTAACCAGGCTACGCGACCCCGGCACCTGCGAGAGGGCAGCAGCTCATTTAAGCTTTAGGCCGACCCAAGCTTTCGATGGCGGCCACGAGGGCGGCGATGGGATCCTTCATGGCCCTCGCCAGGGCCCTGCCCCTTTCGCTCAGCCTCTGCCTCAGGCGCGCATCCTCGAGCACCATGTCCAAAAGGCGCCTAAGCTGCTCCTCGTCCCTGGCCCTCAGCACACAGCCCCTCCGCACCAGGAAGCGCTCTATCAGCGTGGGCGTTCCGGGGTATGCCGAGATCGAGGGCACGCCCAAGAGCGCGGCCTCGGCGGTCATCGTGCCCCCCATGCCCACAAATGCCTTAGCCTTGAGCAGCAGCGAGGGCGCGAACACCACGCTTCGCAGGATCCTGACGTTCCCCTGATGCGCAAGCCTCCTGACCAGCTCCTCCGCCTCCTGCTCATATCTGGGCAGGACCACGAACCTCTGGGCCTTATGTTGCGCGGCCAGGCCGGATAGTAGCGATGCTACATCGAGCGTGATGCCCCTGAGGTATGAAGAGGCCAGCTCCGGCGTCCTGATGAGCACGAAGCCCTCCGGCTCCTCGGGCCCCCTCCGGAACAGGGGCTGCAGCTCCCCGAGCCTCAGGAGCCAGGCCATGGGATCGAGGGCCCTGTAGGGCCTAAACTGGGCCCTCCTGATGCCGTAGGGCGCCCAGGCTCTGTATGGAATCACCCAGGGCGAGAGCAGCAGCGCGGAGAGCGGGATGGTCAGCCTCGCTACGTGCTCGGCATGAGGTGAGTCGTTCACCGCGATGTGAGGGATGCCGAGCCCGTAGGCAACCCTCGCGCATTCGGGGGATGAGAAGGAGAGCGCCAGGTGGGGCGCGAAGCGCTTCACCGCGGGAAGCAGCGCCAGGCATCTGTGGAGGCTCGCCTCGAGCTTGTGCTCCAGGCCCGCGCCCGCATAAGTACCCATGACGCTGGCTTCAACGCCCAGCAGCTCCAGAAGCCCCCGTACCTCCCGGTGCTCGCGCGTCGTAAGCAGCACCTCATGCCCCGCGCGCAGCAGCTCGCGGCGCAGGGGGTAAAGGAAGAGCACCTGCTTGGGCGTGAGCACATCCAGCCAGATGCGCAACGGGCACGCGTAGCACCCTACTTTTTAATATTCGCTTTCCCGCGGGTAGGCGAAGGCGCGAAGATGAAGCCGAGGGCAGCCGTCTATGGGCTCTCGAAGGAGGGGTTGAGCCTCGCTGCGAGGTTAAGGTCCGTGGGATATGAGGTCTACCTCATAGATGAAGTGCTGCAGGCCTCCCTGAGCCCTTCGGCCATCCCATCGTTTGAGGAGCTGGTGAAGGAGGAGGCCCTTGCCCCCCTGGCCAGCATGAGCGCGGCCCTGCAGGCCTCCGAGCTGCTGATCTTCGCCCCCCGGCTAAAGGGCGAGCTGCCCTCGGATTACGTAAAGCAGGCGCTCAGGAATATCTCGCGCTACATGAGGAAGGGGACCGTGCTCGTGGCCCTTTGCCCTCTGCCCTTTGGCATCGTGGCCGAGCTCGTCGAGCTGATCCAGGCCTTCTCGGGCCTGAGCGGCGGCAAGGAGTTCAGCCTCTGCTATATGCCCAACCCGCACATCATAGGCATCAGCGCCGGGGCCGAGAAGGGAATGGCGGGCCTGATAAGGGCGCTCGGCCTGCGCCGCGAGGCGGCCTGCTCGCTTCAGGAGGCGGAGTTGCTCTACGTAAAGCTTCTGATCGACCGCCTTAGCGATGTGGCCAGCGCCATAGAGCTCGGAAGAAGGGGGGTCCGAAGCAGGAGAACGGTCTTCCTGGATGAGTTCGTCGAGGAGGTCTATGACCTTCAGGTGGTGGTATCCTCGCTGGAGGGGAGCGATCACCTGAAGCAGCTCTCCTCCCCCATCCTCCGGATCATGAGGGCCTATACGAAGTACCTGCACGAAAGGATAAGGCTCACGGCAAAGGAGAAGGGCATGAGGCTGGGCGCGCTCACGCTGTATTTAGTCTGGAACACGGAGCAGAACTCGGTGAGGCCGGCTAAGGCGCTGGCCCTTGCGGACCTGACGGCCAAGATGCGCGAAAGCTTTGGCGAGGTTCGGCATGTCAAGGGCGTTGATAGGCTGCCCGCCGTGGAGCAGAACTACTTCGCCATCGTCTGCGACAGGGCAAGCCTACAGGAAGGCCTTAAGAGAGGCGTCGCGACGCCCTTTGGCTTGGCCGATTCGGCCTTCAGCTGGGTTGAGGGGGGTACGCCTTGGTTAAAATCGCGGTAATAGGAGTAGGGGGCTGGGGTAAGAACCACGCCAGGGCGCTTCATGAGCTGGGGGCGTTGGGCGCGGTATGCGACATCGACCCGCAAAGGGCGGACCTCTATTCCAAGCTCTACTCGGTTCCCGGCTATACGGACTTTGAAGCCCTGCTGGCCGAGGCCAGACCCGATGGAGTCGTGGTGGCCACTCCTCCCGCCACGCATTACGAGCTCGGCCTCAAGCTCATAGAGAGGGGCATCCCTCTGTTGCTCGAGAAGCCTATGGCCCTGACCGCTAAAGAAGCCAGGCAGCTGGCCACAAGGGCCGAGCAGAGGGGCGTCACGATGCTCGTGGGCTACATAGAGAGGTATAATCCCGCCGTGGCTTATGTAAAGCAGCTGATCAAGGAGGGGAGGCTGGGGAAGCTTCAGGCGCTTGAGCTGCACAGAGAGAACAGGAGGCCCCCGCAGGCTAGGAACGTCGGCATCATCATAGATACCAGCGTGCATGACATAGATACGGCGCGCTGGCTCTGGGGCTCCGAACCCAGGTGGGTCTACTGCACGCAGCTATCGATCATGGGCGAGCGGGAGGACTTTGCCGTCATCAACCTGCGCTTTCAGGATGGGGTGGCCGTGCTCTTCTCGAACTGGGTTACGCCCACCAGGAAGAGGTACTGCGTGGCCATCTTCACCGAAGGTATCGTCAGCTTTGACTTCATAACCCAGGAGGTAAGGATAGAGCACCAAGAAGCAGCCACCATTCCGCGCAACGAATTCAAGGACGTGCTGCAGGCCGAGCTGAGCCACTTCATCGCCTGCATAGAGGGCCGCGAGAGGCCTCTCGTGGGCCCTTGGGACGGCGTGGCCGTCAACGAGATAGCGGAGGCGGCGATGCTCTCCTCGAGGTTTAATACCCCCGTTTACCTCAAGGGCTAGCATATGCTGCCCTTGCGCTACTTGGGCCGCAACGTGAGGCTGGGGAAGAATGTGAGGATCTGGCACTTTTCGTACATAGGCGATGAAACGGAAATAGGCGATGATGTCGTGATAGGCTCGCTCTGCCACATAGACCGCGAGGTGAGGATAGGGGCAGGGACCAGAATCCAGGGTATGGTCTACATACCCCCGAAGACCGTCATCGGCAGGAACGTCTTCATAGGCCCCGGCGTGGTCTTCACTAATGACAGGTACCCGCCCAGCAGGAGGTTGGCGGGCGCCATCGTCGAGGATGGGGCCATCATCGGGGGCGGGGCGCTCATCTTGGCTGGGGTCAGGATAGGCGCCGGCAGCGTGATAGGGCTCGGCAGCGTGGTGATAAGGGACGTGAAGCCGGGCATGGTGGTGGCGGGCGCGCCGGCCCGCCCGCTCTACGATAGGGCCGCCTACGAGGAGAAGAAGAGGCTCTGGGAGGCTAGCGCTTAAGGTACCTCCTGACATACATGTCCCTGAGCTTCCTGAAGAGCTGCAGCCAGAGCAGGGCCAGGCCAGCGGAGAGCAGCACCTTAGCGGCATCGTTCAGGAAGGGGTGCGGTACCTGTAGCCTAACGACCAGCGCGAAGATCACGGCGGAGCCCAGCAGGATCAGCGCCCATGCCGCGGTGAAGATGGCCAGCAGGTGGGCTAGGCTTCTTCTCATGCCTAGGGCGTCACGAGCCCCGTGAAAAGGGCCAGCAGGGAGGTATAGGCGGCAATGAGCAAGATGGTTCTCGCCCCCTCCCTTTCGCTCATGGGCCCCTCCACGAGTATTAGCCTCAGCAGGGTTAATGGAGCCTTGGCATCCTTGGAGCTGTACAGAAGGCCCTCCTTCACCTCAACGGGCCTCTCCTTTACCTTGCTGTGCTCCAGGAATCCTCTCACGCTGAACAGGTAGAAGAAGGTATTGAAGATGGCCGGCAGCAGGGCTACTATCCCTACGATCTCCGCCTGGCCTATTATGGCCAAGGCCCCGTAGGCCGCGCCGAGGGCTAATGCCCCGCTGTCCCCCGGGAAGATGCGTGAAGGATATCTGTGGTAGGCATAGAAGGCCAAGGAGCATGATAGTAACAGGAGCGCCGCCAGCGTAGCCTCAAGGTCCCCCCTTAGCAGGAAGAAGGCGAGCAGGGGTAAGGTGACGATGGCCGAGAACAGGCTCACGACGCCGTTCAGCACGTCCAGGGCGTTGAAGGCGTTAGAGGTAACCGTCATGGCGATCGGCACTAGGAGCGGATAGACTATGCTCAGCCTTACCCGACCGAAGAAGGGGAAGTGAGGGTGTGGCGAATAGGCCCCCAGCGCGAGCAGGGGGACCCCTGAAAGGAGGAGCAGCAGCGGCTTCGTCCTCCCGCCCAGCTTTATGAAGTCATCGACGAGCCCTATAAGGCCCGCCACGACCGATGAGAGCAAGAACGCCAGGATCCGGCCATCGAAGGTAGCCAGCAGGATGAGCGAACCACCGAGCAGGCCGGCCATAATGGCGGGCCCGCCCGGCCTGGGTACGTAGACCTCTTCCCTTTTGTGGTAGTCCCTTACCACGAGCCCCCTTTTCTTGAGAAGAGGGATGAGCAGCCTAGTCACCGTGAGCGTGATGGCGGAGGAGGTCAGCAGCGCGAGCGCCGCGTACAGCGTTTCACCCGAGATGGGCATGGCAGCCCCTTTATGTGCCCCTCTTATTCCTTTGCGCCCAACCCCGCAGCCAGGACAAGCAAGCTTTTAAGGAAGGAGACCAGCCACGCGCCGCGGCCTTGAACGAGGAGCTCGAGGAGTTTCTGCTACATTTCGTCGAGTACCTTAACCAAGTCGGCGAAAGGGGCTTCGCCGTCGTCGTGGAGGGCAAAAGGGACAAGCAGGCGCTTGAGCGCCTGGGTGTGCATGTCCCGATCCTCACGAAGGCCTCCTGCGGCAGCATGGGCACCCTTCTAGAGCAGCTCTTGCATTATAGGGGGTTCATTCCGCTCTTTGACCTGGATAGCGAGGGGCAGAGGCTGACCAGGCAGCTCTGTGGGCTGGCCTCGAAGAGGGGGATAAGGGCTGAGCTCGGCCCCAGGAGCATGCTCCTGGACAGGGCCAAACACCTGCCCGCCACGATACAGGGCCTCCAAAGGCTTGGGCCCCGAGGGAGGCTATAAACTAAAACTTAATAGGCCCACGTAGGACGTCCTGACATGCCGGAATCGGTAGCGACTAAATACCTAATCAAGATGAAGTTTGAGGTAGACGGGACGGTAGAAAAGCCCGACGTGATAGGTGCCCTCTTCGGCCAGACCGAAGGCCTCTTGGGCCCCGAGCTGAACCTGAGCGAGCTACAGCGCTCCTACCGCGTGGGCAGGATAGAGATAGAGCTGGAGAAGAGGGGAACGAAGACCGTGGGGGAGGTGGTCATACCCATGTCCACGGACATAGCCACCGCGGCCCTAATAGCGGCCACGATAGAGACGGTGGAGAAGGTGGGTCCCTTCTCCTCAAGGTTTTCGCTGCTCTCCATAGAGGACGTCAGGGCCGTGAAGCGCAAGCTGATCATAGAGAGGGCCAAAAGCATCGTGAAGGACTGGGCGATTCAGGCCTCAAGCGATGTCGAGGACCTGCTCAAGGAAGTAAGCGAGTCCATGAGGAGGGCTAAGCCCATCGCGCTGGGCAGGGAGGAGATCTCAGCAGGCCCGGGAATCTACGCGAGCGATACCATCTTTCTGGTTGAGGGCAGGGCGGACGTGATCGCCCTGCTGAGGGCGGGCATCGATAACGTCGTGGCCATCGAGGGCAGCCGGCTACAGGAGACGGTGGGCAAGCTTCCCCCCGGCAAAAAGCTGGTGGCCTTCCTCGACGGCGACCGTGCAGGCGACCTAATCCTCAAGGAGCTTCAGCAGGCGGTGCACCTAAGCGGCGTCGTTAGGGCGCCCGAGGGCAGGGAGGTCGAGGACCTGACCCCCAAGGAGATAAGGGAGCTGCTGGCCGCCTACCTGCCCGAGAGGGTAGCCAAGGAGGCCCCTGAGGAGGCACCCGCCAAGGCCCAGGAGGTCCCCATACCCCTGGAGAGGCTAAGGCAACTTCATCAGGAGCTGGACGGAACGCTCGAGGCCGTCCTCCTCGATGAGGGCTATAACGTGCTGGCCAAGTGCTCGGTCAGCGAGCTCGTGCAGCGCCTCCAGGCGACGAGCGGCGTAAAACATGTGATCTTCGATGGCGTCATCACTCAGAGGCTCGTGGACCTAGCCTCCTCCCAGGGCGTTGAGAGCCTTATAGGGCAAAGGGTGGGTGAGCTGGACAAGAAGCCAGCTACGGTCAGGATAACGACGTTCAAGGAGCTAGGCGTTAAGCCCTAGCGCCAAGGTAGGCCAGCGGCACGAGCAGCAGGGCGGCGAGGCCCAGCAGGGCCAAGAGCCCCTGAGCCGAGATGTGGAGCAGCCCCTCGAGCCTAGCGAGCTGTAGCCCCGGGAATACGGCCGGCAGCGGCGCATAGGGCGCTAACATTGAAGTTCTAGCAGGTCAAGCTTTTAAGAGCCCACGGCCGCCCGTGGCGGTGCCCAACCTGGCGCTCTCATTGGGCCTACTGCTGCTCGCCTGGCTGGCGCTTTATCTCTTGACAAGGAGGCTTGGCCTCGAAAGGAAGGGCATCTATACCTACCCCCTGGTGGTCCTATACCGCTATGCTAAGTCTGATGCGCTCTTCGCCAGGCTAATTCGGTGGCCGCGGGCCCTGCGCGCCTTTGGCCAGGTATCCGTGCTCGTGGGCTTCGGGCTGATGGCCTATGCGCTCTGGTTCTTGGCCACCAACCTGATGAAGCATATCAGCGCCGCAAGCGGCTTCGAGCCGCTCACCATACTTATCCCAGGCGTAACGATCACCAGCCCCGAGATCATAGCCTACTTCCTCATCTCGCTGCCGGTCATCTTGGTCGTGCATGAAGGAGCGCATGGCCTGCTGGCAAAGCTCGAGGGCCTTAGGATAAAGGCGGCCGGCGTGGGCCTCGCCTTCATCTTTCCGCTCGGCTTCGTCGAGCCCGATGAGCAGGAGTTCCAGCGCGCGAGCATGGGCGTCAAGCTCAGGATAGTGGCCGCGGGCTGCGCGGCCAACATAGCCCTGGCGCTGGCCCTTACGCCCCTGGTGCTGGGGCTGGCCACCAGCACCTCGCAGCCCTCCATCGCGCCCATATTGCCCGAGGGCCTGCGCGATGGGCTCTTTCGCCCTAAGGGCGTGCTGGTGCTCGACCTTAACAGAAGCATGGGGGCGGGCGCCGCCGGCGTTATGCCAGGGGACGTTTTAACCTCGATAAATGGGCATCAGGTGCTCAGCTCGGGCGAGCTCATCAGCACGCTAAGGGCGCTGCACTTAAGGCCAGGCCAGCAGGTGCAGCTCTCTTTCATCAGGCTGGGCAGGAACTACAGCCTCACAATGGCCGCGGCCGCGGATCCCATGAATAGCTCCAGGGGCGTCCTGGGGCTCTACAGATTTGCCGACTACTATGAGCCGCTGCTGTATACGCTCTACCTCCCGCCCTATTATGCGGGGCTCCTGTTCTGGGTCTGGTTCCTCAGCCTCATGGTGGGCCTCTTCAACATGCTGCCGCTGAAGCCCCTCGACGGCCATGCCCTCATATCCGCTCCCCTCCAATCCCTTGGAGTAAAGTTCAAGAGGGCGGCCGAGTTCTCGCTCAGCGCCCTCTCGTTGGCGCTTTTGGCGGCCAACCTGGCCGTCAGCTACCTCTTCTACCTGGGCTGAGGGCCTTGGCCGACTGGCTCGAAGTGCTCGAAGCCGCCTGCCGACTCGCGCACGGCAGGCTCACGGAAGCGCTGAGGCGAAGCGACGCCGCGGAAAGGATGGGCAGGGGCGCGGGCGGGGACGTGAGCTTTAGGGCGGACATCATCGCCGAGCAGGCCGTGCTCGAGGCGATAAGGGCCTCGGGCAAAAGCTGTAGGCTCATCATGGAGGAGGCGGGCTTGGTGGACCTAGGCGGCGGGCCATGGGTCGTGGTGGACGCCCTAGATGGCTCCAGGAACGCGGTAAAGGGGCTGGGGCACTATGCCACCTCCTTGGCGCTGGCCAACGAGCCGAGGCTGGAGGACGTAGAGCTGGGCTTCGTGCTGGAGCATCTCACGGGCAGGACCTATTACGCCATTAGGGGAGAAGGTGCCTTCGAGGGCGCCAGGAGGCTCAGCGCAAGGGGCTCGAAGTCGCTCCAAGAAGCCATCATAGGGCTCGACCTCTGCTCGGTAAGCGAGCCGATATATCGACGGCTGGAACCAGTGGCCACGGGCGCGCTGGCCGTTAGGCATCTCGGCTCAAATGCCTATGAGCTCTGCCTTGTCGCCCGCGGTGCGCTCGACGCCCATGTGGACATAAGGCGAAGGATTAGGCCGCTGGACATAGCGGCGGGCGCGCTCATCGTCATGGAGGCAGGAGGGAGGGTAGGGGATGAAAGGGGGCTTCCGCTGACCGGCGACCTTAATCCGAGCTCGAGATTAAACCTAATCGCCTCGGCCGAGGAGGAACTCTTTCAGGAGCTCGTGGCGCTCCTATCGCGCTAGCCCCTGGCCTGCTTGGATCGGCCGAAGCCGCCGAGCAGCAAGTATATGATTATCAGCAGGTAGCCGAGGTTGGGCAAGAGGGCGGCCCTTGGGTACGAGTAAAAGGTGAAGAAGCCGAGGTTCTTTATGTTGAGCCTGACCAGGCCTATGTAATCTGAGCTCGTCACCACCCAAGGGTCCGGGGCGGCGTTGTTATCTCCCTTGGTCCTGAGCCCCCCGCCCTCGATCCCCACCACCCTGTGCACGATCACCTCCTCTGGACACTGGCCCCCGGGCAGAACGCAGGGCTTCCTGAAGACTATGATGTCGCCCACCTTCACCGAGGAGAAGGGAGCGAGCTGCTTCCCGCTTATGATTATAAGGTCCGGAAAGGACCAGTAGGGGCCGCCGTGAAGGGTGGGCTCCATGCTTCCCGAGGCCACCACGTAGATGGAGATGGGCTCCGAGACGCCCAGCGCCGCCGCGCCCCTGACGAAAAGCAGCAGGCCCACCAGCACGAGCAGCGCGAGCCAGCCAAAACCTCCTAGCTTTGCCAACCCTCGCGCCAAGACTCAATAAACCTTTTTAAAGGGTTGCGCATATTCACTTCGAATGCCCAAGACAAAGCCAATAATCTCCATCGAGAACGTCGTCGCCTCCGTCACGCTCAACCAGCCGATCGACTTGGATGAGATAACGCGCCGCTTCTTGGACGTCGAATACCACCCTGAGCAATTTCCCGGCCTGGTCTTCAGGCTAAAGACGCCCAAGACCGCTACGCTAATCTTCTCGTCGGGCAAGATGGTCTGCACGGGGGCCAAGAGCGAGGAGCAGGCCTATAAGGCCGTGCATGCCGTCATCGACCGGCTCAAGAAGGAGGGCATAAACATCTACAACGAGCCCATAATAGAGATTCAGAACATCGTCGCCTCCGCCAGCCTGGGCGGGAGGGTGAACTTGGAGAAGACGGCCAGGACCCTGCCCCGCTCCATGTACGAGCCTGAACAGTTCCCCGGGCTCATTCATAGGATGAGCGACCCCAAGACCGTCATCCTGCTCTTCGCCTCCGGGAAGCTAGTCTGCACGGGAGCTAAGAAGGAGAGCGACGTCTACAGGGCCGTGAACAACCTTCACGCCGCGCTGGAGGCCAAGGAGCTCATCATTTACTAGCCTAGCCCTGAATCCTCCTAAGATCTAGGACAAACTCGTAAAGACGCGGCCCTATCTCCCTGACCCTCCTCCAGCGCTCTACGGCCAAGGGCCGCCCGGGGCCTAGCTCCTGAAGCACGGACTCGGGGTTCCTGCCGAAGCGATAGTAGTGTAAGTAAGCCCCCGGCCGAGCGGCGGCGAGCGCCACGTCTATAAAGCCGTAAGAGGCCTCGGGATAAGGCATCAGTACCCTGTCAAAGGTGAGCGCCAAGGAGGGCACAATACGGGCAGCGTCGCCCAAGAGGGCCACGACGCGCCCCTCCACCTTGTTGAGCCTTATGTTCCTCGTCAAGAGCTCATAGGCGCTGGGGTTCGCTTCTATGCTGTAGACCTTGACGGAGGGCCTCCTCTTGGCTATGAGGATGGAAAAGGGCCCCACGCCGGCGAACATGTTCAGCACTCGCTCACCCTCGCGCACCAGCGAGGCAACCCTATCCCTCTCCGCGGCCAACCTAGGCGAGAAGAAGGCCGCCTGGACGTCCACGTAGTAGGAGCAGCCGTACTCCCTGTGCAGCGTAAGCGTGCGCCTCTCGCCGGCGATGTGTTCCAGCGCCCTTATCCTGTACTCGCCGCTGACGGCGCCCAGCTGCCGGTAGACCGCCTTAACGTGCTTGAGATGCCGAAGCAGCGCTTCGCCTATGAGCGCCTTTTTATCCTCCAGCTCCCTGGGCACCTTTATGATCGCTATGTCCCCTATTATATCCATCGCCGAGATCACGTGCACGGCCCGCTCGCCCAGCTCGCTGGCGAGCACGCGCTTAAGGAACCTCGCCAACCCTTCGCCTGGCCCGCCCCGGACCCCGGATTTAGCCGTGAGCCCCCATCGGATTGGCGAGCTAGTGCCGGGCCCGAGTTAAAGCTTAAAGAGCGGGGCCTTTGAGCCAAAAAACGGTGGAGGTCAGGCAGCGTGGTTACCCCGTCTAAACAGCTTAGGGTGATGGAGGCCTATACTAAGGACGTCGGCCGTGGCGTCGGAAGGATAGATTATGAGTCGATGGATGAGCTTCAGGTCACCACGGGCGATGTGCTGGAGGTAAAGGGTAAGAAGAGGACCGTGGTCAAGTGCCTTCCGCTATACCCCTCCGATGAGGGCAGGGGAGTGATAAGGATCGATGGCCTTACGAGGCTCAACGCGGGCGTGGCGCTGGGGGAATTCGTTACGGTGCGCAAGATAAGGGCCTATCCCGCCGAAAGGATTATGGTGGCCCCTCTGGAGGCGATACCCCCCATCGACGAGCGCTACCTGGCCGAGGCCCTCGATACGCTGGTCGTAACAAAGGGCGATAACATCATGGTCCCCTACTTTGGCGGAAGGCTGACCTTTCAGGTGATCTCCACCACGCCGCCCGCCGATGCCGTCATCATCAACTCTAGGACCGTCTTCGTGATCACGGAGAGGGGAGAAGCGCTCCGTTCCGTGCCCCACGTGACCTACGAGGATATAGGCGGGCTCAAGGATGCCATCCAGAAGATAAGGGAGATGGTGGAGCTCCCCCTGAGGCACCCAGAGCTCTTCGAGAGGCTGGGCATAGAGCCGCCGAAGGGCGTGCTCCTCTATGGCCCTCCGGGCACGGGCAAGACGCTGCTCGCGAAGGCCGTGGCGAATGAGAGCAACGCGCACTTCATAAGCATCTCGGGCCCGGAGATCATGAGCAAGTTTTACGGCGAGAGCGAGGCCCGGCTCAGGGAGATCTTCAAGGAGGCCAAGGAGAAGGCCCCCAGCATAATCTTCATCGACGAAGTGGACTCCATAGCGCCCAAGAGGGAAGAGGTGACAGGAGAAGTAGAGAGGAGGGTCGTGAGCCAGCTGCTGACGCTGCTGGATGGGCTCGAGGCCAGGGGGAAGGTGATCGTAATAGCCGCCACGAACAGGCCCAACGCCATCGACCCAGCGCTGAGGCGCCCCGGCCGGCTTGACCGCGAAATAGAGATCCCGGTGCCCGATAGGAAGGGAAGGCTGGAGATCCTGCAAATTCACACAAGGAACATGCCGCTCGCCCCTGATGTGGACTTAGAGAGGCTCGCCAGCGTTACCCATGGCTTCGTGGGCGCGGACCTAGAGTACCTGTGCAAGGAGGCCGCCATGAAGGCGCTGCGCAGGATCCTGCCCGAGATAAAGCTCGATGAGCCCAGGATTCCACAGGAGATACTGAACAAGCTGCAGGTCACCATGGCCGACTTTGAAGCGGCCCTCAAGGAGATCACGCCCTCCGCGCTCAGGGAGGTCTACCTGGAAACGCCCGAGGTGCACTGGGATGACATAGGAGGGCTCGAGGACGTCAAGAGGGAGCTCAAGGAGGCCGTGGAGTGGCCCCTGAAGTACCCCGAGCTGTATAAGCGCCTTGGGTATAATATGCCGAAGGGCGTGCTCCTCTATGGCCCTCCGGGCACGGGCAAGACGCTGCTCGCGAAGGCCGTGGCCACTGAGAGCGAGGCGAACTTCATAAGCGTCAGGGGACCCGAGCTGCTGAGCAAGTGGGTGGGCGAATCGGAAAGGGGCATCAGGGAGGTCTTCAGGAAGGCTCGGCAGGCCGCCCCCTGCATTATCTTCTTTGATGAGCTCGATGCGATCGCCCCCGTAAGGGGGCTGGGCGCCGATAGCATGGTCACCGAGAGGGTCGTGAGCCAGCTGCTGACCGAGATGGACGGCATACAGGGGCTCTCAGGCGTCGTAGTAATAGGCGCGACCAACCGCATAGATATGATCGATAGGGCCCTGCTCAGGGCGGGCAGGTTCGACAAGATCGTCTACGTGCCGTTGCCCGACAAGGAGGCCAGGCGCCAGATCTTCCAGATACACCTCCGCAACAAGCCCATAGCCAGCGACGTCAGCCTGGATGCGCTCGTGGAGCAGTCGCAGGGCTTCAGCGGCGCCGATATCGCTGCCGCGGTAAACACGGCCCTTTCGCTTGTGCTCCAAGAATTCATAGCGAAGTACCCCGAGCCCGAGGAGGCGGCCAAGCACATGAATGAGTTCTTAGTCACGCGAGAGCACTTCGAGAGGGCAATTAAGAAGGTAAAGTCCATGAAGGAGGCAAGGCCCTCCGAGACCGTTCCAGTGCAGGCCTACAGATAGACCCATATTGCTGCTTGGCCAAGCACCTCGGGCCCGTGGCCCAGCCTGGATAGGGCACCGGCCTTCGGAGCCGGGGGGCGTGGGTTCGAATCCCACCGGGCCCGCCTAAGTTTTCACATATCTCCTAGCCACTTAGCGGACGCTTAGCCGCGTTCCCGGCTAATAAAGCTAATAAACTCAGGCCATGAAGTTGTGTCATGGCCTAGCTCTTCGCGGGCTGGCCTGTCGTGCTGGGGCTTGGCGTCCTGATCCTGCTGGTGGGTCTGATGGCGCGGGCCGCCAAGAAGAAGGCGGGTTCGGCCCTACTGGGCCTTGGCATCTTTTGGCTCGCCGTGATGGGCCTCTACGTGGGCCTGCTGAGCGTGGGCCAGTACTATCCCCAGGGAAGCTTTCCCATCTATTCAGCGCCCTACATCCTAGCCGTCTTGATCTTCCTCGCGGGCGTGGCCCTTGCCCTTCGCACCGCAAGGCTCGCCAGGAGGTATAAACCGGCATGACCGGCGCAGGCCTGCGCCTGGGCGCCGCCCTGCTCGCGGCTATCAGCCTGGCCATCACCGCCTGGGGCGCCTACACGTACGCTTCATCGGCCGGCAGCATCTTTAGGGCGGGGCCCCAGACGTGGAGCTGGGGCGCTGCCTTCCTCTCGCCGGGGCTCGGCTTCTGGGGCGTGCTCGGGGGCCTGCTGTGGCTGGTGGGCACGGTCCTCTTCGTGACCGAGCTGGCGGGCTATTCGCTCACGAGAAGGGGGCTCGTCAGGAACAACGTGCGATGGGACTCCTTGGATATAAGCACCGCCGCGCTCTCCGCGGCCGTTTATGGCGGGGGGCTCGTGGCCACCGCTCCTCTCGTCATCATACCGGGCTTTACCTGGATCAGGCCGGCCAACATGCTGGCGCCGATCTTCGGGATGTTCTTCGGGCTGCCAGGGGCGCTCGGCGTAGCTATAGGCAACTTCATAGCCGATGCCCTCGGGGGCTTCTTCAGCTTTGGAAGCGTAGGAGGCTTCGTGGGCAACTTCCTGCTCGCATACCTGCCTTACAGGTTCATCGGGGATCCCTCGCTCAGGAGCGGCGCCTCCGCGCTTCGTTACTATCTCTGGGCCGTGCTCATCAGCTCCCTTTGGTGTGCGATCTACATAGGCTGGTGGCTCTATGTCTTTGAGCCCCTCATAGGGCTTCCGCCGCTCTTCGTCTGGGGCTGGTTCGTGCCCTTCGTCTTCATAAATAACGGCCTCGTTACGGCCGTCGTGGGGCCCCTGCTCGCCTACGCCCTTTATCCCTTGGTAAAGCGCTCGGGGCTCTACTGGGCCGATCGCGTAGCCCCAACCAGCATAGCGAAGCCCAGCTAGCGGGAAGATGGCGGCTAGGCTCAGCCTTTACGTGCCGACGCGCAGTCCCCTTCACCAACTCGATCCTAGGACCAAGTTCGCCCTGCTGGTGCTCGTGCTGGCCTTCTCGGTCACCAACGATCAGCTCTTCAAGGATCCCCTGCTGGGCCTCCTCGCCTTCGCCTACCTGCTGGCGCTCATGCTAGCGGCCAGGCTACCTTCAACATGGATTAGGGTGGGGCTTTACCTGAGCGCGCTCTTCATGATGACAAACGTGATCTTCTGGTCGCCCTACTTCACCGATAGAGGCGCAGCGCTGCTGAGGGTGCCGCTGCTCAACATAGCGCTCACCGAGTATGGGCTCAGGTTTTCTTTGACGAAGGGCTTCTTGGTGACGAACCCCGTGCTGGCCTCCGTCCTAACCTTCACCACCACGGAGCCCCAGAGGCTCCTTCAGGGGCTCCAGAAGCTAGGGGTGCCCTTCGTGGGCGCCTTCACGCTGATCTTGGCCCTGCGGCTGATACCCTACGCCGTCGAGGAGCTCAGGGCGGTGATGGAGGCCCAGATGCTCAGGGGGCTCGAGCTCCAGAAGGGAGGACCCATAAGGAGGATAAGAAGCCATATACCCATCTTCATACCTCTCTTCGTGCGCATGATGAGGGGGATATACGAGCTGGCGGTGGCCCTTGAGTGTAAGGGCCTGGGCGCGGGGAACAGGAGAAGCTATGCCCTCCCCCTTGCGCTGGGGCGGGGTGATGCGGCCCTGCTGGGCCTGAGCTGCGCCGTGCTGGCCGCGCCCCTGCTGCTTAGGCTGGTGTAGGGGCGTTGCAGGTCATCAGCGTGAAGGACCTCTGGGTCCGGTTCCCGGGCGAGCCCGAGCCGGCGCTCAGGGGCCTAAGCCTGGAGGTGGGTGAGGGCGAGCTCGTCGTGCTCATGGGGCCCAGCGGGGGAGGGAAGACGACGCTCTGCTACTGCCTGCTGGGCATAATTCCCCACCTGATAAGGGCCGAGGTCAGGGGCCACATCAGTGTGCTGGGGCTCGACCCCAGGCGCGAGACGCCCTCGAGGATGGCGAGGCAGGTGGGCCTGGTCTTCCAGAACCCGGAGCTGCAGCTCGTCACCGACAGCGTCTACCAGGAGGTCGCCTTTCCGCTGGAGAACGCGGGGCTCCCTCCCGATGAGATCTCCAAGAGGATCGAGGAGGTGCTCGAGTTCACCCGCCTCAAGCCCTTGAAGGACGTACACCCGAGGGAGCTCTCGGGGGGCCAGAAGCAGGTCCTGGCCATCGCCTCCGTGCTGGCGCTGAGGCCAAAGCTGTTGCTCCTAGATGAGCCCACCTCCCAGCTCGACCACGCCGGCGTGGTAAGGGTGCTCGAGCTGCTCTTAAGGCTCAGGCGCGAATACTCGCTCACGATCTTGGCCGTAGAGCATAGGATCGAATGGGTGGCCGAGCATGCCGATAGAATCCTCGTTTTAGCCGATGGGGCCCTTGCCGCGCAAGGCCCGCCGAGGGAGCTCTTCTCGAAGAGAGAGCTCGTCCGGGCCCTTGGAGTCCGCTGCCCCCAGGTCGCCGAGGTGGCATATGAGCTCAGCGATGTGGGCATAAGGCTCAGCAGGGTTCCTGTGAACGTGAGCGAGGCGCTGTCGGAGCTCTCCGCGCTGTTGAGGCCTTGAGCAGGGCCCCGCTCATAGCCCTCGAGGGTGTTCATTACAGTTACAGGCCCGACAGGCCCGTGCTCAGGGGCATCAACCTTGTGCTATATGAAGGGGACTTCGTCGCGCTGATGGGCGAAAACGGCTCGGGCAAGAGCACGCTGGCCAAGCTGATCGTGGGCCTGCTCAGGCCCAGCAAGGGCAGGGTGCTGGTGGACGGCATGGACACGAGGTCGGCCAGCGTGGCGGAATTGGCCAGAAGGGTAGGGTACGTGGCCCAGAACCCGGAGCGCATGCTCTTCGCCGGGACGCTACTGGAAGAGGTGGGCTTCGCCCTCAGGAACTTCGGCATCGCCGACCTCAGCGAAGTAGAGGTGAGGGTAAGGGAGGCGCTCTCGCTCGTGGACCTCAAGAAGCCCCTGGAGGCCTCGCCCCACCTGCTGAGCACGGGCGAGAAGCACAGGCTCGCGATCGCCTGCGCCCTAGCCATGCGGCCCAGGGCGCTGGTGCTGGACGAGCCCACCACGGGCCTGGACTTTAGGCACATACTCCAGCTGGCGCAGCTGCTCAGCGACCTCAACAGGAGGGGTGTGGCCATCCTGCTCATCACACACGACATGTACTTGGCGGCCGAGTTCTGCCGCCGCGTGCTCCTGCTTCATGAGGGCAGCCTCGTGGCCGATGGCCCTCCCGACGCCGTGCTCACTCAAGTGGACCTGCTTAGGCGCTGCTCCCTTATTCCCCTACAGGTGACGCAGCTCTCCCTCGCCCTCAACGACAGGGGCTTCGGCCGTCCCTGCGTGACGACGGCCTCGTTCGTGCGCGAGTTCGTCAGGCACATAAGGGCCCAAGAGCCCTGAACGGCGCGCTCAGTGGGCCTTCTTGGCGCGCTTCCTCTCCGGCTTCAGAAGAGGCGAAAGCAGGTCCTTGAGAAGAGACGAGAGAGCCGTAGGCGCCTCCAGCATAGGAAAGTGCCCCAGCGCCTCGAGCCTCTGGACCCTCCCCGTGGGCAAAGAGACCTGCGCTGCGGCGCTGGGCCCGCTCAGCAGGTGTAGCAGCCTCCCCCTCCACTCCTTGAGCCGCTCAACGCCATAGCCTAGGCAGGCCCTCACGTCCCGCGCGAACAGCTGGCCCTCTCCCTGCGCCAACAGTCGCCAGAGGTCCCCCCTAAGCTGGCCGCTGAGCCCCTCGCCCGCCCTTGACAGGAAGGCCTCGGCCGCCCTCAGCGGCGCCCGCTCTATCCCGCCCACTATCTCTTCCGGAAGCGAGAAGCAGAGGGGGGCGTTGATCAGGATCAGCTCGGAGAAGAGCGAAGGGGCCCTAAGGGCGGCCTCGAGCGCCACGAGGCCCCCCATGTCATGCCCCACGGCCACCGCGCCTTGGGCTGATAGATGCTCCATGAAGGCGAGCAGGACCGCTGCATGGCCGCGTATGCTCCCGTCGCCGGCAGGATAAGACCCGCCGTGTCCCGGGAGGTCCAGCGCATAGTAGACCGCCCCGGGCGGCGTGTCCAAGAAGACGTGCTTCCAGACCCAGGAGTTGGTGCCCATGCCGTGCACGAAGAGGACCGGCCTTCCCTGCCCACCCCTCAAATAGTAGACAGAAAAGCCTGGCAGCATCGCGTATGGCACGCAGTGCATAGAGGTCCTCGAGGTTTAAGCTTACCGCGTTAGGCCCGCGCCCGCCCCAAGGCCCTCTTCAGAGCTCTCTTAAGCGCCAGGACCGTCTGGGGCAGCAGCAGCGGCAGGAAGATGTTAAGGTATGCCGCGCGCAGAGCGCCCCTCACCGCTTCCCTCCTGCCCTTCTCGAGGTAGGCGCTAAGGAAGCGCGCGGCCATCTCCTCCACCTTTGAGGCCGAGGGATTGAACCTGCTGGCGAAGCAGATAAAGAGCGCGAGGTCCCATCCCGCCTCGCCCCCCTTCTCCGCCTGCTCGAGGTCCACAAGATACAGGCGCCCGTCCTCCGCCAGCACGAGGTTATCCGGCTTGGTATCCCCCAGGCACCATCCAAGCTCATGTATCCTCGCCAGCAGCCTGGCGGCCTCCTCTATGCCCTCGAGGCCCCCGTTGCCTGCAAAGTAGGCCTGAAGTTCTTCATCGAGCGTCCTGCCCTCCACATAACTCGTGACCAGGGCCGGCACCCTTGGGGCCAGGGCTAGCGGCACGGGCGTGGCGATGCCCTGCCTTGCCAACTCGCGGAGCGCCCTGAACTCCTTATAGAGGCGGGCCGAGGGCGAGAGGCTAAAGCGCCTGGAAAGCAGCGTCCAGGTCGAGACCACCGTCCATTTGGCCGCATAGATCCCGCCATAGATCTTAGCGCTCATCTTAGTTCCGCCCTTGGCCCCGTCCAGCAGCCACAGCTCCCTGCTCGAAAGCGGGCCCAGGCGCTTCACCTCAAGGTTCGCCCGCTCATGCCCCAGGACCCTGAGCGCGCCCCGCCTCCAGTCCTCTTCAAAGGTGAGCGCGCAGCCCTCGACCCGCAGCAGGCGCTCGGGCACTTCGAGCTCGGGCATCGCCCTGAGCTGGTCCGCCTGTTCGGCCCGCGACCGATTGAGCGCGCTCCCACCCCAGAGCAGCGACCCATAGGCGACATAGCGCGCGAGGCTCCTCCTTAGGCCCCTCAACAGGGGCTGCAGCCTTCCTTCTTGGCCTGGCGCGGCCAGGCGGTAATGGTCCCCCTGCCTGCTCAGCAGGCCCTCCTCGGCCAGGGCGTTGAGGATGGCGGAGAAGCCCTCCGCGCCCCGCCTTATTTCGCCGGGCGAAAACTCCAGGCCGGAGAGCAGCGGATTGAGCTCCAGCAAGAGCCTAAGCCGCTTAAAGTAAAAATACTCCTCGTCCAGCCAGAATTCGCACGCCAGGGGACCATAGGTGGCGTAGAGGTCCGCCAGCTCCTCCAACACCGCACGCCTCCTATAGCTGCCCTCCAGCCTGGAGAGGAACTCGGCGTTCAGGAGCGCCGTATAGGGCAAGAGCAGGAGCCCGGCCGCGAGCTCGCCCAGCCGAGCGCTCATCACATCCTCCTCCAGCGCCCGCGAGGAAACGAGCACAAGCGTGGCCCGCGTCCCCTGGGCGCGCTGCAGCAGCTTTAACCTACTTCTGGCATCGCGCAATACGGCGAGCAGCAGCTCCCCCCTGCGCAGGCCCAGCACGCGCGCGGCGCCCAAAAGCTCCGCTTCTCCTAATTGCCCCTCCAGCCAGGATAGCAGCTCCTCGGCCTGCAAGGCCTAGGAGTATATGCGTGAGAGCAGGTTTAGAACCTTTTGGTCGAAGCTGGCCCTTAGGATGGAGGCTATAGGGATCCTGAGGTAGTTCTCGGCCATCTGTATGCGGCGCACCGGATATCCCTTCTCAACCCAGAGCGTCCACACCTTCTTGGCCAAGGCCTCATCAACAAGATAGGGCCGGAACTTGCGCGCGATGAGCCTCACGAGTCCCCTATCCTTAAAGACCAGGTGTGCGGGCAGCGCCGCGTCCATGTCCGCAAAGGGCGCCTCAAAGGAGGTGGAGGCCGAGGGCAGGTTCTCCAGCCTTAGGCTGCTGAACCGCCTGACGAACTCCAAGTAGTGCAGGAGCTCATGGGCCAGCACCGCCTGCAGCGTCCCCCTGCTAGCATATAGCAGGAAGGGGGCCGACATGCTGACCAGGATCGAGAGGCCCTGCTCATCGGCCAGCGGCAGCGTCCTGCAGTAGAGGAGGCTCACGCCCATATCGGCGCCGGTGGCCACCGTGATGCTGGGCTCCACGTAGTAGGGCGGATAGGGGATGCCAGAGGCCCTTTCTATGCGGTCTATCGCCAGCCCCAGCTCGGGCTCCCTCCCGCGAATCCTTCGAAACATCCTCGAGGGCAGCTCCCCTCGCTCTACCGCCGCCTGAACAGGGAGCAGAGACTCGAACCTCAACTTTTAGAGGCGACGCCCCGGGTTCGTTTTTATGGCAGGAGGCTAAATCCCTAGACCAGCAGCTTAAGTTTTCCCTTAGGTCCCACAAAGGGGAAAAAGTTAATAAGTTAAAGTTCTAGTAGGTATTCCGGATTGCCTAGAAGAGCTAGGGGGCTGGATGAGCTGGACCTAAAACTCCTCGAAGCCATAAGACAGGATTCCTCAATATCTGTGCCTAAGCTGGCCAAGAGGCTGGCCAAGAGCCCTGGCCTGCTCTACAGCCGAATAAAGCGCCTCATTAGGCAGGGCATAATAAGCAAGTATACGGTCGAGGTGAACGAAGAAGCCCTGGGGCTACGGCTCTCCGCCCTCGTGGGCCTGAGGGTGGACGCGAAGCAGATCGAGCAGGTGAAGGAGAAGCTCGCCGCCTTCGATGAAGTGAGGGAGCTGTTGGAGGTCACGGGGGCCTACGACCTCTTCCTCAGGGTAAAGACCACCGACCTAGGGGCCCTAAGGAGCTTCCTGCTTGAAAAGGTCGCTCCCGTCGAGGGCGTGAAGGCGAGCGAGACGTTCGTGGTCTTGGCCTCGAGCTCAAGAACCCCCTCGTATCACGCGCTGGCGCTCCCAACAAAGCCGGAAGCGCCCAAGGGCGCTTAGGAGGCCTTCCCAAAGGCCCAAACAGTGAAGGTTAGCGGTGCTGAGCGCCGGGGGTGGGATTTGAACCCACGCGGCCAAGACTGGCCACGGGCTCCCCATGGAGCTCCAGGCCCGCCCCCTACCAGGCTGGGGCACCCCGGCTGTAGGAGGGCGAGGGCGATCGGTTATAAGCCTTGAGCCTGCCTGCTCTTCCACATCCTGGGGTACAGCCCCCTCTCCATGATGACCCTATCTATCTCCACCGCAACCCCCTTTTTGCTCAGCGCCACCTGCTGGGCGCTCATGCTGGCCCTGCCTATGGCGATCAGCTCCCCCTTCAGAGTGTAGACGCAGACCGTCTCGCCCACCTCTATGCCCGGATGGATCCTGATGATGCCCGGCACGGTAAGCCTAGCGCCATGGCAGAGCGCATCCACGGCCGAATCCCTGACCACGACGGCCTTAATGTGGGTGAGAAACTCCTCGATGGGCCTGATGACCCTGTAGAGGCCCCTGACCTCCCTCTCCCGCTCGTACAGCTTCTGGGCCAAGTACACGTCCTGCAGCCGGACGAGCGCCCGCTCGCCTATATCGCAGACCCTCGTCCTGCGTAGCTCGGCCATACTCGCCCCCACGCCCAGGACTTCTCCTATGTCGAAGATCAGCTTCCTTATGTAGGTCCCCGCCTCCACCTTGGCCCTAACCAAGAAGAGGTTGCCCTTCCTCTCCAGCAGCTCGAGCTCGTAGATGTGCCTTATGCGCGTCTCCTTCTTCACCGAGGCCCTCAGCGGAGGCTTCTGGTATATGGCCCCCACAAACTCCCTCAGCGCCGCCAGCAGTCGCTCTTCCTCCACCGGGTGATGTAGCCTCCCGACCGCCACATACTCCTTTGGGCCCAGAAGAAAGAGGCCGAGCGCCTTGGTGGCCTCCTCGAGCCCTATCGGCAGCACGCCGCTCACATGGGGATCGAGCGTCCCGCTGTGGCCGGCCCTCTTGACCCCCAGGATCCTGCTGACCGTAGCCACCACCTCATGGCTCGTGGGCCCCGGCGGTTTATCGAGCGGAATGAAGCCATATCTAAAATGGCGCTCGAGCGGCCGCTCCCAGGGCCTGTGCCCGTAGCGCTCGTCCGTTACGTCGTAGGCTATCTCCTCGAGGTTTTCAAGTTGCGCCAGCCGTGTAGCCGCCAACGCCATCTAGGTAAGCCTGGACGACGTTATATAAGCGGTCCTCATCCAAGGCCTCCGTATCTACGACCAGGTGAAAGACGCTGAGGTCCTCGCCGAGCCTTATCCCATAGAGCGCGCTGTACAGCTCCCTGTTCTCCTGATCCCTCTTCTTTATCAGCTCCAGCGCCTTGGCATATGGTATGCGGTCCCGCTTCATGAGCCTCCTGGCCCTCTCCTCCTGAGAGGCCTTCAGCCAGACCTTCACGCCGAAGGGCGAAAGCCAGGGCAGCGTGTAGCTGGTCACCGCCACGCCGCCCTCACTCACAAGCCTCAGCAGCTGCTCGTCCACCTTCTTATCGAACTCCGGGTCGCCCCTCCTCTTCTCCAGGAAGCGAAAGCCCTCCTCCGTCTCCCACCAGCCCGCCTCCTGCACCCTGAAGCCGAGCTGCCCGGCCAGCTCCTTGAGCAGGTCGCCGCCGCTCACGTACCTCAGCGAGTATCGCTCCGCCAACCGCTTGGCCAGCGTCGTCTTGCCCACGGAGGGGAGCCCTGAGATGATGACGGAGAGCCTACGCAAGGCCTGCCCCCAGGGCCTTCGTCACCAGGCTGGCCAGCAGGGCCGAGGCTATTATGTAGAACTGAAGCATGGTGATTGCCGGCCCGAGCGTGAAGAAGATCAGGGGGATCGAGAGCGGCATATAGGCCACCACGACACCCGCTCCCCCTTCCAGCTTGATGAGCACGAAGTACAGGAAGTACCCAACCGCCAGGCTGAACACCAGCAGCTTAACCTGATCCTTGGCCACCTGGCCCTGCAGCTCCTTCATGTACCTCTCCCTCTTCTTCAACCGGGCCAACTTCTCCTGGTCGTTTTGCCTCAGCGCTCGCATCATCTCCTTATTGAAGGCGGAAAGCTCCTGGCTGATCCTCCTAAAGCGCCGCAGGTCTATCAGCTTCCTTCTGCCCAAGGCCAAGGCCACGTTCAGCAGGGCCGCCATCAGCACCACCAGCAGGAAGTCCGAGGGCCTTATCAGGTAGATGGCCTCCTGTGCGCCACCGATCGTGACCAGCCAGACGCCAGGGGGGTCGCTGGGCTTGAAGGTATAGATGGCCAGCAGCTGCCCCCCTTCGGACCTGAGCGTCAGGTTCACGGGCTGCCCAAGGCTGTTCGTCAGCTCCACGCTCTGATTGGCTCCCACGCTCAAGCTCAGCAGGTCGCCCGGCCTATAGACGTGCCTCAGGCCGCCGAGCAGGCCGCCCGATGAGGCGGCCAGCACGAGGCCCAGCAGCAGGATGAGGCTAGGCTTCAACCTTCAGGTCCAGGGCCTTCAGCAGCTGCCTGCAGGCCTCCTCCAGCTTGCCGTGTTGGTTCTCGATTATGATGAGCGGCAGTCCCCTTTCCACCGAAAGCGAGATCATCGCGGCCCTCGTGATCTCCATCTCCCTGGCCACCTGCTCCTCCGTGCTCTCATCCCTGGCCCGGCCGGTGTCGCGCGCCCTCCTCTCCATCACCTCCCTTGGCCTCGCCTCGACCACGACGAGATGAGTTGCCTTCATGCGTTCCATCACGGGCCCGGGTAGGCCGGGCAGATAGCCGTTGGGCGTCCTGACGAAGGCATGCGTATCGATGAAGAGCAGTGATGCGTCCAGAAGCGAGATCCTCTCGGCCGCCAGGAGCTGCAGCCGGCGCTGCTCCTCGAGCGGGAGCTTCCTTATCTGATCCCTGTCATTGATGCCCAGCTTGCGGGCCTCCTCCAGCATCACCGTGCCGTAGATCACGCAGTCCGCCCTGATCCCCGTCTGCCTGGCAAGCTCCACCGCCCTGTTCAGCAGGCTGCTCTTCCCTACGCCCGGTATGCCCACTACCACGACCCTCCTACTCAAGGCCTATCATCCGTGCCACCGCGGGCGCCTCCTCCCTAATGCGCTCCTTCAGCAACAGCTGATAGTACTGCAGCAGGATGCTCACGAGCAGCAGCAGCCCGGTGCCGCTGCCCAGCACGCCGAGCACGTTGCCCACGCCCGCGAGCAGGCCCACCATGATGCTGCTGAGCACGGTGACGACAGGTATGAAGTTGTTCAGCAGTGCGCTGACGGGCTCCCTGGCCCTCCTGAAGCCCGGTACCTGCACATTGGACCTGATAAGGTTCTCGGCCACCTTGTCGGCCGACATGCCGCTCAGCTCGATCCAGAGCCTGCCGAAGAGCACACAGAAGACCACCAGAAAGGTGGTGGAGGTTAGCGCCCTCAACGGGTCCTGCATGGCATCGAGCAGCGTCCTGGGGCTCGTTATGTAGTACACGAGCCCCCCCACGGGGCCCTTCTGGACGTTATTAGGGTCGAACCTTACAAGCGCGTTGATGAAGGCGTTGGCGCCGTTGGGGTTATACCTAAAGTAGAAGAACTGAGAAAAGAAGGTGATGTTAGTGATGAGGGCAGCGGCAAGTATGACCGGCACCACGGAGACGTAGTCCAGCTTAAGGGGGAAGGTGGCCCTAAACCCCCTATACTGAGTCGAGGTGAGGGGTATCTCGAGCCTTGCCGCCTCCAGGTAGATGATGAGCAGGATGACCACGAGCGTGATGGTTAGGGCAAAGACGCTGGGGGCCACATAATCCCTGAAGATGGCGTAGGAGAGGCCGATCTTGGGCGCATCACCCAGCAGGAAGGGGACGAGGCCGTAAAACTCTATCCTGCCTCCGCTGTTCCAGGGGGCTGGGGAGAAGAGGTCCCAGAAGAGCCTCTGCGCCACGCCGCCCATGATGAAGAGGCTAATACCGCTCCCAATCCCCCAGCCCTTCTGCACTACCTCATCCAGCAGCATGACGATGACGGTGGCGGCTACAAGCTGCAGCACGATCACCACCGCCGCTGAGGGGGAGATCTGGCCCACGGGCCCGAAGAGCCCGCCCAATGTGTAGGCAAGTGCCTGCGCCACGGCCACGAGGATCGTCAGGAACTTCGTGAAGGCCGTAAACAGCGCGCGGTCCTCCGGCTTGGTGAAGTCCAGCCTCATCAGCTCGGAGCCGGCCAGAAGCTGGGTTATGAGGCCCGCGGTCACGATGGGGCCTATGCCCAGCTCCAAAAGGCTGCCCTGCTGCGATGCGAAGATCACCCTGGTGTAGGTCAGGTAGTCGTTCTGGCTGGGCGCCACGCCAAAGAGCGGCACCTCGCCCATGACCAGATATATCGCGAGCGCCAACAGGGTCCAGAGCAGCTTCTCCCTGAAGGAGGGGCGCCTGGCGGGCTTGGCCACCTCGGGCAGCACGGTGGCCACGGTGCTGATGAAGTCCCTGAAGCCCATGTCAGCCGATCACCAGCGTGCCCCCCACCTTCTCGACCTTCTCCTTGGCCCTGGAGCTGGCCGAGCCCACCAATATCTCATACCTTCCCTTCAACCAGCCCCCTCCCAGCAGCCTAGTGTAGCCCAGCGCGCGCAGGTCCAGCGTGGCCCTCTCCTCCTTGGGCGGCGCGCGGCCCGTTAGGCGATAGAAGAGGTCGTCCAGCTCGCCGACGTTGATGGCCCGCTCAACCCTGCGCCGCGGGGGGCGCATAGGATCCTTGCCGAAGTGCTCGGGCATATACTTAAGCGTGTACTGCCACTTGTGCTTGTGCAGCCCCGCCTTGCCCCTGCCTCCGCGCCCGCCCGCCTTCCTGTGCTGGCCCGACGTCCCCCAGCCATGGGTCCTGCTGCCCCGCAGCTTTCGGACCTTCCTTAGCCTGGTTGGCATTCTACTTCTAAACCATCTTGGGCAGGAGCTTTTTAAGCTGAGGGTTCTTGCCGAGCACGCCGCCCTCCTCATAGAGCTTCTTGATCGAGCGCCGGTAGCCCCCTCGCGGCGGGTGCAGCGCGAAGAAGGGCTTGAGTGTGTCGAGCTTGGCGAGCTCTACCTTGCCCTCCAGCAGGGCCCTCGCCAGGTCCTTTATGTCCCTGTAGCCCCACTGCTTTACTGTATCCTGCGTCAGGGGCTTTCCCCCTCGGGTCTGCGCCCTCCTCTCCAGCAAAAGGGAGACCATCTCCTCGTCGGCTTCCGACCACATCACATAGCGCTCAACCCTCTTGAGCATGCCCAAGACCGAGGGAGAGGCCCTCACCAGCGAGGCCGTGTAGGGCCTGCGCAGCCTGAGCAGCGAAAGGGTATAACTGGCCTGCTCGGTCGCGTTAACGGCCCCCCTTACCCTCACGACCAGCAAGAGGCTCATCCCCTCCTCGCCCCAACGAAGTCATGTAGGTTTACGAGCGCGTCGTAAAAGGCAAAGGCCGTGGAGATGATCGTGCTCGTATCGCCGAAGGTCTTGCTCCAGACATCCTTAATGCCCGCCAGCCTTAGCAGCTGCTTTAGCAGCTCGCCGGCCACCAGGCCCAGGCCCCGAGGGGCCGGCAGCAGGATAACCCTGACGCTTCCGGCCTTTCCCTCCGTCCTTAGGGGCAAGGAGTGGGGCTGGCCACAGCGGCACTCCCAGCTCCCGCAGCCCACATGGACGGGTATTATGTTCAGCAGCGCCTCGTTCGTCGCCTTCTCTATGGCGAGCCTTATCTGCGGCGCCTTCGCATGGGCCACCCCGAACCACTCCTTCCTATCGCCCACCGCCACCACGACGCTGAAACGTGTCAGCTCCCCTGCATCGGTCTGCTTCTGGACCACCCTCACGCCCACCACCTCCGACTCCACGTCGGGCAGGAGCGCCTTGACGACCTCGGGCTCCTGAATCCTGTAGCCGTATGCGAAGACCTCGGCAAGAGAGGTTATCTTGCCCTGTGCGACCAAGAGCCCCAGTTTCGAGCGGGGCTGCCAGGCCGCCTGCTCAGCCGATTGAGCGGGGAGCTGGCCCATGCTACTCACGCCTTATCGCCTCCAGCACCCTCTCCACCTCCTGTTCATACTGCAGGGGATCGCCGCCCCTCTTCAACAGGTCAGAGAACCTGCTCTGGTACAGCTCGGGCGATTCGGCCCTGAGGGCCTGGGCATAGGCCTGTATGTGCTTGCCCTTCAGCCTATCTTCGGGGGGCAGTACCGAGGGGTCCGCCCTTATCTTCAGTCCCGCGGCCAGCGCCCCGGCCATGACGGCCGCGGCCCTCCCCCCTGGCGTGAAGGGCCTTACGCCCATGTATAGGATGGCCTCGCCAACGTTCTTCTTTAAGGCAAGCTTGCCCAGCAGGTAGCCTATTAAGTAGCAGGCCGGAGTTGACTTCAGCGAAAGCCGCCAACCATACTTGAGCAACCGCTTCGAGTGAACCGCCACGAGCACCCTATCGCCGCCCAAGGAGGGCTGAAGGAGCTGGGCGAGCACATATCGGTTGCTCGCCCTGACGCTCAGCAGGGGGAGCCGGCCCAGCAGCGCCTTGGCCCTCTTCCTATAGTCCGTCTTCCCCTGCCTTCTCCTCCTGAAGAGCGGTACGTGATTGGGCGCCAAGGCTATCGGGCCGCCTCCGCGATCAACTGCTTCAGCTGACGCTGCGTCCTTATCTCGCCTCCCTTGATCTTATAGTAGAGCCTCCAGTATGTGTGCCGGTCGAGCTTGCCCTTCCTTTTGGCCTCCTTGAGCAACCTTCTCAGGCCCCTTACCCTGAGCACCCACTGCCTCTTCCTGCCCAACCTTGCCGAGGCGGGCCCCTTTCGGGAGCCCGGGCCCCTTCTCCTGCCCCTTCTCTGCCGTGCACGGCCCCTGGAGGGGGAAGCAGGCCTCTCCACCCAAACCGCGCCGCTCTTGAGGAGCCCCCTGAGGCTGTCCTTGGTGATCGCATCCCTCACGTCCTCGAGGGCCTCTGGGTCTATCCTCACCCTGCTGGCGCCCACGCCCAGCATGCGCGCGATGAGCCTCTTCTTGGCCCTCAGGTTCACCTCACACCACCGGGTTGAGCACCCTAAGGCCCAGCTCCCTGGCCTTGGCCAGCAGGACCAGCCTCTTCCTCCTGCCCACGCCGTGCGCTATCCTCACCGCGTGAAGCTTCGGGTCAAGATTCGTAAGCTCCTGCTCCGCGTGCACGAGCGCCTCGCGCAGCCCCGAGGGGTGTAGGCCCCTCGCCCGCTTGGGCTTACGATGGCCGATGTCGACGACCTTGGGCCACCCCTTCCTCCTCAGCCTCATCTTGCTGCTGATGCCTCGCGGGCGCCTCCAGGAGCCCTTCACCCTGGCATACCTCCAAGACTCCTGTCGGACGAAGTCCTTCTTGGCCACTACATGCCCACCTCCTTCTTGTAAATATAGATGCCGTCCAAGAAGACCCTGGGGTCCTTCCTCCTTATCCTCGTGGCCCTCTCGATGTTGGCGGCCGTCTGCCCCACGGCCTCCTTATCTATTCCCTTCACTATTACATCCTCGTCCTCGACCGAGACCTGGCAGGAGCCCACGATCCTAGCCTTCCTAGGAGAGCGCTCTCCTAGGAAGTTCTCGATGATGACCTGCCCATCGGAGACCCTGACGGTGGGCGGGAAGTGCGCGAAGACGACCTTCAGCCGATAGGTGTAGCCCTTGGTCACGCCCGTGAACATGTTCTCGACGTGGCTTTGCGCGGTATAGACCAGGGCCTTCCCCCTCCTTCCGCCGCGCAGGGAGCTTATGCTTAGCCCTCCCTCCCCCAGCTCGAACCGCACCGGCACCTTAGAAAAGTCCTTCGACAGCGCCCCCAGGGGGCCCCTAACCTCGAGCCTTGAGCCCTCCAGCCGTAGCTCTATGCCCTGAGGTACGGGCACCACCACGCTCACAGGTTGCCCAGAGGGCCGCGCCCTGGCCAGCGCCTGGCTAGTAGACATATCCCAGCAGGACACCTCCTAGGCCCCTCTCCCTCGCTTCAAGGTGGGTCATCACGCCCTGGGGGGTCGAGACGATTAGGAAGCCGGTATTGACCGCCGGCAGGAACCTCTTCTCCCACTCCTCATAGGTCCTCTTCTTCACGGGAAAGCGGGGCGTGATCGCACCGCAGCCGTTGATGCGGCCGAGCAGCTGCACGCGGGCCTTCCCTCCTCTTCCGTCATCAATATACTCTATCTCGCCTACATAGCCCTGCCGCTGCAGGAGCCTGAGCACCTCCAGCGCCAGCTTCGAGACCGGATACACAAGGCACTCCCTATGGCGCCTGATGGAGGCGTTCTTGAGGCAGGCGAACACGTTGGGTATCACCGCCAGGGCCGGCATATCGCCTCACTCGTACTTCCTGAAGCCCAGCGACTTGGCCACCTCTCGGAAGCAGTGGCGGCAGAGCAGTAGGCCGTACTTCTTTATGACCGCGTTATACTGGCCGCAGCGCCGGCACCAGCGGGCCGACCTGCCATATAGGCGAGGCTTGCCATGCCTTAGCTTCCCCTTCATGCTACGCCACCTCCACCCCCAGCACGCCCCTGACGTACTCTATAGCTTCTTCCCTGCTTACGCGCTGCGGCCTGCCCACGCGCGACCTTGCCCTCCTCCTCCTGGCGACCCTGTAGCCGGGCCTTGCCAGCGAGACACAGACGTCCATGCCGAAGATGCCCACCTCCGGGTCATACTTCATCCCTGGGATCTCGATGTGCTCCTTTATGCCGAACGAGAAGTTACCGCCCTCATCGAAGGCCCTGGCGGGGAGGCGCTTCCCCTTGGCCTCCAGCAGCCTCATCAACAGCGCCTGCGCTTCGCTCCCTCGGAGCGTCACCTTTACCCCTATGTTCTCCCCTCTCCTTATGCCGAAATCCCTCACGCTCTTTCTAGCCCTCGTGGGCACGGGCTTCCTGCCCGTGAGCTCGGAGAGCACGCGCAGCGCCTTCTCCACCCTCTCCCCTGCCTGGCCCACGCCTATGTTGATGACCACCTTCTCGACGAAGATCCTCCTCATAGGGTTCTCCTGCTTCTGCTCAACGAGCGCCATCAGGCCTTCACCTCCGCCCTCAGCTTGGCAAGCTTCTCCAGCTTCTCCTTCCTGCGTTTATCCTCCAAGTTCAGCCCCACCAGCGTAACCTTAGATGCGTGTATCCTGATGGGCACCGTCCTGCCCCTGCTGGTCTGTCTTGTGAGCCCCTCGATCGCGATCCTCCCCTCGCGCACGAAGACCCGCGTGACCTTGCCCTCGAGTCCCTTATAGCCGCCCCTCATGACCTTGACCGTGTCGCCCGTCCTCACGCGCAGGCTCCTTATGTGATAGGTGGACCTGAGCTCCTTAGAGAGCGGCGCCCTGACCCACTTGCTCTTCTTGTGCAGGGGCGCCAGCAGCGCCCTCCTCCTAGATTTCGCCGGCTTCGAGGAGAGATCTCTGGGCGTGGGCATGGCGCTCACCTCAAATGATGATGCTGGCCAGCGCCGCCAGCCTTGGGAAACGCTGGGCCGCCTCGGCCGCCACGGGGCCCTTGATCTCCGTCCCCTTTAGCTCGCCCTCCGGCGTCAACAGCACGGCCGCGTTATCCTCAAAGCAGAGCCTCACGCCGCTTCTCCTTCTTATCGGGTACCTCTGCCTGATCACGACCGCCGGGAAGATCTGCTTCCTCAGCTCGGGCGAGCCCTTCTTGACCACGGCGATGATCTTATCGCCTACGGAGGCGCTGGGGATCCTCCTGTGGCGGCCCTTGTAGCCAGAAACCTGTATGAGCTGCAGGAGCTTGGCGCCAGAGTTATCGGCGCATACGAGCAAGGCCTTCATGGGCAGAGCCCTAGTAACATACGGCTTGTACTCCTCGACGCCCTTGGCCGCGACCGCCCTGCTCTTTTTAGCCATGGACCTCGCCCTCCAGCCTGCTCAAGACCACATGGGCCACGGTCTTCGCCAGGGGCCTGCATTCGCCCGCTAGCACTAGGTCGCCTTCCTCGATCTCGAGACAGGGCGGCACGTGCACGTGTATCCTGCTCCTCCTTCTCTCATACCTCTGAAACTTCTTGACATAGTGAAGGTAATCCACCTGCATCACCGCCGTGCGGGGCGCCCTGTACTTTATTATGATGCCGCGCCTCAGCTTGCCCCTGATGGACAGCTTGCCATGGTAGGGGCATTCTGGATCCGAGCAGCTCGCCGTGGGCGGCTTAACTTCTATGCCTATGTTCCTGGCCAACCCGCCTCACCTCAGCATCCTTATGCGATCCTCGGGCCTCCTCAGGAGCGCGGGCCCCTCCAGCACCACCTCCTCGCCGTCCAGCTCGAAGGAGAGCGTGCAGACCGCCTTTAGAAGGCGCCTCCTGCCGCGCTCCGTCTCAAGCAAGAACGTATTCTTGGTCTCGTCCACGATTAGGCCCTCTAGGCCCACTAGGGAGGGGTCGCTGGAGTCCGCAACCTTTACCCTAAGCCCTATCAGCTCGTGGGCAACCAGGTTCGCCTTGCTCCTCCTCATAGCTTTACCCCTTTCTCCCTGAGCAGCGTCAACACCCTCGCTATATCCTTTCTGACGCTCCTCACTTTGCCGCTCTCCTTCCCCAACGAGCCTCGCGCCTGCAGGGCCCTAAGCCTCAGCAGCTCCGCCCTAAGGCTCCTCAGCTGCTCCAGCAGCTTCTCCACATCAAGCTTCCTTAGCTCCCTCGCCTTCAGCGGGGCTCACCTCCGTAACGGGCGGCAGGGGTGCCATCTCGAACTCCTTGGGCAGCTTATCCTTGTAGGCTATCGTCACCTTGATGCCGTAGAGGCCCGGCTTGAGCAGCACGTGTCTGACGGCCGACTTCACGGCCACTTCCCTCGGGTAGCCGCTCTTAGGTATCTCCCCGGCCCTGTACTTCTCAAACCTGGAGCGCTCGGTCCTCAGCTTGCCCGCGACCCTTATCTCTACGCCCAGCGCCCCGGCCGCCATGATCGTGTTGAGGGCCCAGGTGATCACACGCCTGAACGGTACCCCCCTCTCTATCTGCTGGGCGATCCTATTGGCCATCACCCGCGGCTCTAGCTCCGGTACGGGCACGTCCACGACTGAAATGTAGATGGGCTTGTCCAGCTTGAACCTCTGGTTTATCTTATCCGTCAGCTCCTTTATGCCGAAGCCCCTTCTGCCAATGACGAGCCCGGGCTTCGCTACGTAGAGGGTGACATTGATGTTGAGCGCCCTCCTTTCTACGTCTAGGCCCAGGTAATCGGCGCTGCCGAGCTCCTCGCTGAAGTACTCATCGAGCTGCCGCAGCAGGTCGTAGGAGTTAAGCACGTGCTTGACGTAGCTCATGCCTTGGCGGCCTCCTGAGCCACCAGCTCCACGTGCACCAGCGCGCGGTTCCTAGGCGAGGAACGGCCGAAGGCCCTGGGCTGAAACCTCTTCAGCTTAACGCCGGGGTAGGCGGCCGCGTGCACGATCAGCAGCCTTTCCGGGCTCAGGCCCTTATAATCGGCGACGGCCTCAAGGTTATCGAGCAGCCCCAACAGCTTCTTGGCCACTTTTTGCGGGAAAGCTCCGCTATGAAAGCCCTCTAGGCCCCTCCTGTGGCTTCCCTCCTTCTTATAGCGCCTAAAGGCGATCGGCCTCCTCAGCCTTAGCACCTCCTCCAGCAGCGCCCTGGCCCTGTCGAGGCTCAGGCCCTTTAGGGCCCGACAAACCTCCCTCGCATCCTTAGGGCTGATATCGACCTCCCTAAGGCTAACCCTCACCTGGGTCGAAGGGTCATAACCCTGGTAAGCATAACCAAATTCCGGCACGCGGTTCGCACGAAGCTGTCCATATTTAAGTGTTCGAGCACGCATAGAAACCTATTTTAAATGCCCTAAGCCTCAGCACCCGCGCCGTGGGCCGCAGAAAGCATAACGCGCCGAGAAGGGGATCCATGGGGTTCTATCCCAGGAAGAGAAAGGGAAGGCTATTGCCAAAAATAAGGTTCTGGCCTTCAAGTCCCCGGGCGGGCCTGCTGGGCTTTATCGTCTATAAGGCCGGGATGCTACACCTTATAGCCGAGGGCGATATCCCCAACACGCCGGATTACGGCAAGCCGCTGATGAAGGCGGCCACCGTGGTGAGCGCGCCCAACCTTTATGTCATAGGCCTCAGGGCCTATGCCAACTCCCCTCGCGGCCTGCGCTGCGTAGCCGAGGTCTGGGCGTCCGAGCTGCCCAAGCAGCTCACGAGGAAGATAAGGGTGAATGCCCAGAAGGCCTCCTCTCATCTGCCCTCGCTCGAGGCCCATTTGGATAAGATCTCCGAGGTCAGGGCCCTTGTGGCTAGCTTCCCGAGCGAGGCGGGGCTGTCGCAGAAGAAACCCTTTATACTGGAGGTGGGCATAGGGGGAACGATAAAGGAGGCGCTCGAGTTCGCGAAGGGGCTCCTCGGCAAGTCGGTGAGCATCGATCAGGTGCTTAAGCCAGGGGAGTACGTGGATGTGATAGGCGTCACGAAGGGCAAGGGAGTTCAGGGGCCCGTGAAGAGGTTCGGCATCAGGAGGAAGGAGCATAAGGCCCGGAAGAGCGTGAGGGCGGTGGGCAGCATAGGCCCCATAAGGCCTGCAAACGTCATGTTCACCGTGCCCAGGGCAGGGCAGATGGGCTTTCATCAGCGCACGGAATTTAATAAGCGCGTGCTGCTGGTTGGAGAGGCGGGCGACAGTAACGTCATGCCGCCTGGCGGCTTCTTCCACTTTGGCCTCCTGAAGGCGAAGTATGCCGTCATCGAGGGCTCCCTGCCGGGCCCGCCCAAGCGGGTCCTCTTGATAAGGAAGGCCGTCAGGATGGCGGAGCAGCCCGAGGCGCCTAAGGTCTTGACCATCGTGGCCAGGAGATGAGCGAAGCCAGCGCCTTCAAGGTGATCATCAGGCCGCATGTGAGCGAGAAGGCCTTCTCGCTCATCCAGAACCAGAACACGCTCACCTTCATAGCCCACCGTGAGGCGAACAAGGCCAGCATAAAGCAGGCCGTCGAGGCACTCTATGGCGTAAAGGTGAAGCGCGTGAGGGTGGCCATAACGCCGCAGGGCAAGAAGGCCTACGTTACGCTCAGCGAGGGCTTTTCGGCCAGCGACGTAGCCTCTAAGATAGGAATACTGTAGGGAAGGACGAAAGTCTTTTTAACGGCGGGACCCTGTGTTTGGCCGGATGGTAAAGGAGTTTAGGTATAGAGGGGTTCCCTTCGAGGCGCTAAAGCAGATGAGCTTCGAAGAGCTCATAAAGCTGCTTCCCTCAAGGGGGAGAAGGAGCCTGCTAAGGGGCCTCAGCGAGGAGAAGATAAAGCTCCTCGAGAAGGTGAAGGAGGCCGCCACGAACGGCGCCAGCAAGCCCATCAGGACGCACCTAAGGGATATGATCGTACTCCCCATAATGGTCGGGCTCACCATACATGTGCATAACGGAAAGGAGTTCGTGCCCATCGAAATAAAGCCTGGGATGATAGGGCACTACTTAGGCGAATACGCGATAACCAACAAGAAGGTGGTGCACGGCACCCCCGGCATAGGCGCCAGCAAGTCCTCGCTCTACGTGCCGCTCAAGTAGGCGCCTACAGCTGAGCCTGCCTGGGCGAGGAGCGATAGGGAGATTTTAGTACTTCTTCTATGCGCTGTGCCTTCTTCAGGCCCAGGCCCTGGATCCTAGAAAGGGCCAGCTTGCCGGCGTTGAAGACGGCCAAGGGCGTGCCGAACGTCTCCAGGAGCCGCTCGGCCAGCTTGGGCCCCACGCCGGGGAGCACACCGACCAGCCCCAGCTGTAATAGCGCCAAGTCCTCCCCCTTCCTAACCCTGGGCAGAGGCGGCCTCGCTTCCCGCGGCCTTCTGCTCTGCTCGACCATGAGCCTGATATATTCGGCCGTCTGCTCCCTGTCCTTCGAGGGTATGATGGCCAGCCGGTAGGAAATGGCCAGGCTCGTTATGGCCCCCAAGAAGGGCCTTACGTTATCAGCGGATTCCTCCAGCTCCGCTAGGTCCCCCTCAAGAATCAAAACCGGCTTTGCATAGTAGCTGGTGAGCGAGCTCGCCTGCGAAAACAGCCTGCCGTCGTATATAGAGAGCTGGAAGTCCCTTACGGTCTTCCTCTCGACGCCTATCTCTGGCGTGACGACGTAGTCCCCCACGTCCAGCAGCGCGTACTCCACGGGCACGCCCAGCGATAAGAGCAGCTCGGGCACCCCCGAGCCCCTCTCCCTCTCATCCACCACCACGCTCATGCGGCCGCTTAGGCCAATGAATCGAGCGTCGGTATAAGCTTAGCCCTGATGTACCGCTATGAGGGAGGGGGCGCCTTGAGCGCCTCTTGAATCTTGGCCTCCAATTCTTTTAGGCTTTCCCTAACCTTGGCCTCCTGCTTACTCAGGATAATGGCCCTGGCGTTAGTTAATTCCTTCCTCTCCTCCAGCTCTTTAGTCAGGGCCTCCTTATTTGACTTGATTAGCAGAGGGCCCACCGCCTTAAAGACCTGGTCCGAATCCCCGAGCTCCTTGAGCTGCGCGAGGGCCCTCTCCAGCTCGCTCAGCTCACTCTCCAGCTGCTGCCTCTGCAGCTGAAGCGTCTGAAGGGTCTGCTGCAGCTGTGCGTAGCGGGCCAGCTGTTCCCTTACCCAAGGAGGCAGCTCAGCTTCGCTCACGCTTGGCCTGGATTTCGGGCAGGGCCTTAAAAGCTTTGGCCGAGCCCTGTTCTCCCCCCTCCATTGAAAAGATCTCAAGCACGCACCTTATCAGGCCGCTGTAGGCCCTCAGCAGCGACCTAAGCTTCGGAAGGCTATCCGCGCCGAGATTAATCCGTAGGTGGGCGCCTCGCCGCTCTAAGCGCGCCCAGGTCCCCCTCCTTGACCTCACGCCCGGCAACGCCAGCGCGCCCAGCAGCAGCGAGCTAAGCCGTGGCCCAAGCTCCAGGCTCAGCTCACAGAAGGCGGGCGGCCGAGGTTCATCACGGCTCATACGCGTTACCGGCCAGCTTCAGGCCACAGTGGGGACAGGCCCAGATCCCGTTGGCGATCCGAGAGAAGCCCCTGCGGCTGCAGGAGGGGCACCTTCTCCTCCTGTGTAGTAAAAGGTAAATGCTGACGAACTTCTTCCTCAGCGTCGAGCCATACTTAGCTCGCAGCTGGCCTAGCGTCGTCTTCGCCCTTGCCGCGGACACGCTCTATCACCTCCCTCAGCCTTGCCCTTATCTCCCTTCCCTTCTCCACCGCCCTATCGCTCAGGCTCTTAAGCTCATCGAGCGTCCAGGCGCCCCCGTGCCCCTTTTGCGCCGCACAGAGGTTATCGTGGCTGTCGGTCACAAGCGTGAGCGCCGCGTCCATCAGCGCCTCCTCCTCCGAGGAGGGGTCGACGATCACCACATCCCCTATTTTGGCGAAGGTCACGGAGACCGGCAGCACGTTCACCCTAAGAAAGGCGGTCTCGTTGGTCCTCTCCGCGGAGCCGCCCTCCTTCGCCTTATACACGGGCACCTTGGCCGTGGCCAGGGCCAGAACGCTCGCATAAGAGGAGGCATCCTTGAGGTTGCCGTCCATATCGAGGACGCTGATGTCCACGTAGAGGCCCAGCACCTGTTTCCCGGGCACGATGGCCAGCTCGCTCAGCGGTATCATGCCCGTCTCCCTTATTCCCCTATCCACCACGCGCGCCAGCTCTATGGCGTTCTCATCCGGGGGCCCTGGCTCGAAGTAGGGCGAGGCCAGCGGCAAGATCTCAGCGTTGACGATGAGCACGCCCTCGTTGGGCGTATCGGAGAAGGGCGGCATCGTGGTAGTCTTCACGCCCGCGATCACGTGCGTATTTCCGAGCCTAACCCGGGCCGAGCCTTGAGCCTTCTCTATCACATTCACCTCAAAGGAGAGGCTCCTGTAGTCCAGCAGCCCGCGGCCGTCCAGGCGCTTGCCCTCGAGCAGCAGCTCGGATAGCTTTGCCCTTCGGACCTCCTCGACTATTATGTGCCTCTTGGCCCTCGATAGGCCGGACATTATGCCTCACCGTACCTCTTCAGCAGCGCCTCGCGCTGCTTCTGATGTATCTTCAGGCAGGCCTCGATTGCCAGGTCCAGCGCCCTCTTGAATTCGTCCGGGCTAAGCCTACCATCCAGCTGCAGCAGCGTAATGCGGCCTAAGTTGGGCATGTAGGCCACCGGCATATCTGCCTCGCCGAGCTTGTCCTCCATATCGTTGAGGTCGACGACGAGCCTCCCATTCACCTTGCCCACCGCACAGCCCACCACCAAGTCCCTCATGGATATCCCCGCGTCGGCAAGGGCCAGCGAAGCGGCCGTTATGGCGGCGCCCCTAGAACCGCCATCGCTCTGTAGCACTTCCATGTAGACGTCTATGGCCGTCCTAGGATACTCCTCCAGCAAGAGCGCTGGCTCCAGCGCCTCCCTCACTACCTTGGAGATCTCTATCTCACGCCTTGAAGGGGCCGGCGCCTTTCTCTCATCAACCGAGAAAGGGGCCATATGGTACCTGCACCTGAGCAGGGCCCTATCGGGCAGGGTCTCGTGCCTCGGATGTACCTCCTTGGGCCCATATACCGCGACCATGATCTTATTCTTGCCCTGCTCTATGTAGGCCGATCCGTCCGCGTTACTGAGCACGCCGACTTCTAACTTAAGCGGCCTTAGCTCGTTCCAGAGCCGCCCGTCCAGCCTCCTGCCCTCCTCGGTAATCAGCGTTGTCATCCCTCCACCCCCAGCATCTCCTTCGTCCTCCCCACTAGGTCCGTAGAGTAAATGTCCAGCTCGAGAGCCTTAAGGATCCTCATCGCCCTCAGTACCCCATCGGGCGGACCGCTAATAACGATTAGGCCGTTCTGCCCAGCCTTTATGTCGGTGCCCGTTGCCTTTCTTATCAGATCCATCAGCGAGCCCCGCCGGCCTATGAGCCTCGGCATGCTCATGGGGTTCACACGGAGCAGCTCCCCCTCCTTTATCTTCCCCATCCCCCTGCCCCTCAGCGTCAACTGAGGGTCCCTGGTGCGATCGTGTGCCATCACCTTGGCATAGACCAGGTCGCCCAAGTTAAGCGAGAACTCCTGCCGTCGGTCATGCCATGCCTCCCTCAGGGGAAGGAAGGCAGGACGCGGGGCGTTGATGTCCAGCTCCCAGCCGAAGGGCGAGACGTCTATCACCTTGCCCACCACCCTATCCCCCACCCTTGGGATGTAGGGTCCCTTTATGGGCAGAACGACGTAGGTATCTCCCCTGCGCTCCAGAAAACCGAGCCTGGTCGCGATGAGCCTGCCGCCCTCCAGCAGCAGGTACTGTCCCGCCCTCCTCTGCCTCGCCGAGACCACGTCGCCCGGCAACACCAGCTTCCTGGCTGGGGCCTGGGGCCTGCTCATTTCTCCACCCTTATCTCGGCCGTGCCCTTGGTGAGCGAGGCCAGCCTATTGAACAGGCCCTCTTGGACGCCGGGGGGTATCTCGACCTCCGCCTCAAGCGAGCCGTCGGCCCTCCATTCGCTCTTCAGCACTTCCGACATTTCCTTTATGATCCTGTACGCATTTGAGCTGTACTGTGCCCCCACGCGTATCTTCAGCCTGAGCCTTTCGCTCTTCAGGGGCAGAATGGGCCTCAGCTTCTCGACGATCCCCTTAAGCTGCTCCTCTGCCGGCTTGAAGGGATCTATTGAAACGTGCGCCTGATCGAGCGCCTGCTCCACCCTCAGCGGCGGATGAGGGTGACCCGTCTGGGGATCGACGAAGTTCCTTGAGATGGCGTTAACGATCTGCTTCCTCTTCTCCTCAATCAGCCTTCTCCTCTGTTCGGCCGTTATCTGCAGCTCCCCCTTGCTAAGGATCTCCGCGGCCACCTTGAGGGCCTCCTCGCTCTTGAAGTACTTTCTCAGCTTTTCGCTGCTCGCCTTCAGACCCCTCGACGCGTCCGAGTAAATTATATCCGAGGCCAGGACCTTCTCGATTGAGATCGGGCGGCCGAGTTTGTAGTTAAGCGCCTCTTCAGGCCTGACCAGTATCTCAAACCTCTCGCCGCCTATCGTTAGGCGCGCAACGGTGAACTTGGAGGACATTCAATTCCCCTTCGGTCATACGAGGGACGTGTTAAAATATGTTTGCAAGAGATCAGCCCTTGGGGCTGGAGAGGGCCTTCTTGGCCTCCTCCGCCACTCTCTTCACCTCCTCCTCCTCCGCCATCTTGAAGGCCCTATCCTTGCTCGAGATGTAGGCCAGCCTTATGTGCTTGATCCCGACCTTATCTTCGCTCACCAAGTATATACACTGCACCGCCAGCACCTTAGCCTGCTCCAGCGTCATGTCGGGCCTATAGTTCTTCTCCAAGAACTCCATCACCTGGTCCGAGCCCCCTCCTATAGAAACCGCATCATAGCTGGCATAGGTGCCGCTGGGCTCCACTTGGTATACCGCGGGCCCGTTGGAGTCCACCCCGGCGATGATGATCGCCACGCCGAAGGGCCTCACGCCCCCATACTGCGTGAACTGCTGGCAGAGGTCGGCTATGCTCTTCGTCACCGTGCTTATCTCCACGGGCTCATCATAGAGCAACCGATTCGTCTGGGCCACCCAGCGCGCGTTATCTATATGCAATCTGGCGTCGGGTATATAGCCTGACGCCGTCGCCGCTATGTGCGTGTCTATCTGGAAGATCTTCTGGCTGAAGGTGGCGCTTTGAAGGGGCCTGAGCTTCTCCTCGGCCGCCAGGACCACGCCATCCCTGCACTTTATGGCCAGGGCTATGCTCCCCCTTCTGACCGTCTCCATAGCGTACTCCACTTGGTAGAGGCGTCCATCGGGCCCAAAGAGGGTTACCGTCCTATCATAGCCGGCGGTCTGTGGTAGCATGCTGTCAGGCCCGCATCCTACGAACTTATTAAGTTAAAGGCCCTGTCGTCTACGTGGTCCGGCGCGTGCACATCGGCAGAAGCGCGCTCGACGCCCTGTTGGCCTATGGGAAAATGAACCACCCCAGGGAAGGGATCCTGCTTCTCAGGGGGCTTGTGAAGTCAGGTGAGGCCTTCGTGAGGGAGCTGGTAGTGCCACCTTTGGCCCTACACGGCGAAGGGTTCTCCGGCTTTCAGCCCTACCTGCTCCCCATCGATGCCAGCATCATAGGGGTTGCCCACACGCACCCTTCCTCGGATCCCAGGCCCTCCCGCCAGGACCTCCTCAGCTTCATGGGCGCGGTGGGCCTAATAGCGGCCTATCCCTATGAAGGGGCCTCGGATGTCCTCGCCTTCGATCATAGGGGCCAGCTGTTGCCCCTGGAAATCCATGAGGAGGAGTAGCGCGTTAAGTTTTATAATCGCCGGGACTCACGCGCCTCTGCGGCGGTCGTCTAGCCTGGTTTAGGACGCCAAGCCCTGCGCGGAAGCCTCCCGAGCTGGTGGTCGCGGGTTCAAATCCCGCCCGCCGCACTCCGGCTAAACGCCCTCCCTGGACTTCTCGAAGCGTATGGAGCCGTCCTTCAACACCACCTCATAGACGTCGTTCACCTCAAAGTTAACGCCCAGCATATCGTACTCCTCCTCCGTCAGCGTCAGCATGAGCTTGGGAAATACGATGTCCCTGAAAGGAGGGAAGAGCCCCGAGGCCTGCAGCTGTGACATCACGCTCCTGAGCAGCTTGGCCTCCTCACCTCCCTCTCCCAATTGTCCGAGCAGGGGCATGGCCTTCACTTCAACGAATTCGATCTGTTTACCCCTCTTGCCAAGCACAGGATCCTGCACGCTGCTTATCCTATGAACTATTACCTTTGGCACGCACGACCGGCCCTCGATGGCTTAATATCCTTATTTGGGCCCTGAGCCCGCAGATGGGCATCAAACTTCTTCCGCTCGCAGCCGAGAGCTTGGGCGTGCGGTCGATGTGCACATATATAGAGACGCCGGACGTCAGGCTGCTGCTCGACGCCGGCGCTGCCCTTGGCCCCAGGTTCGGCCTTCTACCTCACCCTCAGGAATATCGGGCGCTGGCGGCCGCCAGAAGGGCGATAAGGGAGTTCTCCCAGAAGGCGGACCTCATTACGGTCTCGCACTATCATTACGATCACTTCACCCATCCTTGGCCGAACGTCGAAGCCCTGTGGACCTGGTGCTCTAGGCATGAAGCCCAAGAGGTCTACGGCGGGAAGAGGGTGTACATAAAGGACTACAGGTCCAAGATAAACGCCAGCCAGAGGAGGAGAGGCTATGAGTTTTACAAGGAGGTGAGCTCCTTTGCCGAGCTGGTCCCCGCCGATGGTCTAGAGCTAAGGTTCGGCCCGACCTTGGTCAAGTTCTTGGGCCCCTTCACCCATGGCGAGGAGGCGGGAGGCCTGGGGTATGTGCTATGCGTGCTCGTAAAACGAGATGCCGAGAGCCTCTGCTTCTACCCCGACCTTCAGGGCCCCCTGGATGAGGGAGCCCTTGAGCTATTGAAGCGTGAAAGGCCCCAAGTCCTTATTTTAGGCGGGCCTCCCGTCTACCTAAGGGGCTACAAAGTCACCGAAGAGCAGATCGCGAAGGCTATCGCAAACCTGAAGCGCGCCATCGCCCTTGTGGGCGAGGTGGCCCTCATAGAGCACCACCTATTGCGCGATGCCGAGGGGTTGAGGTTGCTCGAGGTTATAAAGGAAGAGGCTAGGGGCAGGGGCGTCAGGGTAGGCACCTTCGCGGAGTTCAGGGATATGAAGCCCAACCCCTTAGAGGCCAGGAGGACCGAGCTATACCAAAAGGACCCTCCTGATAAGGAGTTTATCCGCTGGACGCGTCTTCCTCCAGAGGAGAGGGCACATCGGCTTCCCCCCCTTTAAGTTGCACGTCTATCCCGCTTTTCTTGAGCAGCTCGTTGGCATATTCCTGCGTTATGACCTTTGCCAGGACTAGGTTCACCAGGGCATTGGGCGAGGCCTGGCCCGTCACCCTTCCCACGTTTCCCCTTATCTGCCTCCACTTGAGCTTCGAATTGTTGCTCTTAGATGTGTAGACGATACCTAGGACGTCCCTGGCATTTATGAAGGTGATGTCCCTTATGGCCTTCAGCGTCGCCTTGTCAGCAGCTTCGACATATATGGTGCCCTCGCCCGCCCTCTCAGGGAAGACCTCCCGGTCCCTAAGGTAGCTCTCAGGTATGAAGGAGTAGCAGGTGCTGTATATCAGGAACCGCCGGAAGGCCTCGAGGGGGGCCACTGTATCGATTTCAGGCATGGTCTGAACTTCGCGGGTTCTTTTTTAAGGTTTTACGGAGGGGCGGGCTCCCCACTCAAGATCCAGATCATGGCATCAGCTGGGCTTTTCCGGTCATAGCCCTTTAACCAGAGCCTCGCCCTTGGTAAAAAGCTTTTGCGAGCGGCCCGTGCTCCCCTGCGCTTAGGAGCGTGTCCAGCGACGTCGGCCTGAACTCCATGTCCAGCTCCTCCTGTAGCGATTTTATGACGGGGGGCTTGACTTCTGCCACGGTTAAGGGCCTGCCAAGCTCCCCCTGTAGCGTCGTCATAACGCTGGGGTCCAGGCCGCAGGGGCTTATCAGGCGGAAGTAGGACAGGTCGGCGTTTACGTTGAGCGCGAAGCCGTGGTATGTCACCCAGTTCCTGACCGCCACCCCTATCGAGGCAACCTTCCTGCCAGCTACCCAGACCCCGGTGTGCCCCTCTATCCTATAGGCCTCGATACCGAGGCTGGCCACCGAGCGGATAAGGGCCTGCTCGAGCAGCCTTAGGTACCCTTTCACGGACAAGCCCCTTTGAGTTAACTTGAGGATGGGGTAGCCCACGAGCTGCCCGGGCCCATGATAGGTGGCCATGCCGCCTCTTTCGACCCAATATACCGGCAGGGGGAGGTTGCTGGGCAGCTCTGCCCCCCTCCTGCCCACCGTAATTACGTGGTCATGCTCTACCAGCAGTAGCAGGTCGGGCACGTTATCCTGCTCGCGCTGCATCACCAAGGCCCTCTGCAGCGCCCAGGTCCTGCCATAATCCTGCCTTCCGAGGTCCAATAAGAGGCCGCTCAAAGCCTCGCCCTAAGCTGGTGATGAGGCATGCCCGCGGCGCTGGCCACCGCCTCCCTGAGGGCCTCCGGCAGGGTCGGGTGCGCATGAACCACCAGCGCCAGGTCCTCGAGCGTAAGCCCGAGCTCTAAGGCCAAGGCCGCCTCGGCGATAAGGTCAGAAGCCCTGGCGCCCACGATCGCTACGCCGAGTATGCGATGCGTAGTCCTGTCCGCCACCACTTTAGCAAAGCCCTGCGTTTCTGCCTCCGTCAAGGCCCTGCCCAGGGCGCTGAAGGGGTACCTTCCCGTTATCACCTCGTGTCCCTTCGCCCTCGCCTCCTCCTCGCCCATGCCCACCTTGGCTATCTCGGGATCCGAGAAGACGACCTCGGGAAGCGCCCTATAGCCCAGCTCCGAAGGAAGGCCCGAGGCAGCCTCGGCGGCCACATGGGCCTCCGCATAGGCCTTGTGTGCCAAGAAGGGGGGGCCCACGACGTCGCCCGCCGCATAGAGCCAGCCCAGGTTGGTGCGCATTTGCCGGTCCACCTTGACCGCTCCCTTTTCCGAAAGCCCCACGCCCAGCTCCTGCAGGCCCAAGCCTCTTACGCGAGGCCTTCTGCCCACCGAAACCAGCACCTTATCGACCTTCCTTTCGACGATGCCATCGGCCGTCTGTACCCTGGCCGCCGTGGTGCCCTCTTTGAATTCCGCCGACAGCAGCTGACTGCGCGTCAGCACCTCAGCTCCGCTCGCTACGAGGGCGTCATGTACGCCCCTGACGAGGTCCGCATCAAAGCCCGGAAGGATATGAGGCATCATTTCCACGATGGTCACCTTTACGCCGAGCTTAGAAAAGGCCGTGCCCAGCTCTATACCCACGGCCCCTCCGCCTACGATCAGCAGGCTCCGGGGCAGCTCGGCCAGATGAACCGCTTCCTTGGAGCTGATTACGTGCCTGCCATCAAAGCGAAGGAAGGGAAGCTCTATGGGCTCCGAGCCGGTCGCTAGTATCGCGTTACGGAACTGGATTTTTCTCTCCTCTCGTTCGCTGCTTATCGTCGCCCTCCTCTCCCCGGCCAGCTGCGCTCTGCCCTTCACCACCTCTACTCCGTAACCCGACATCAGGTATTCCAGGCCCTTCACCAGGCGCGCCACCACTTGGTCCTTCCAGGCCTGCGCGCGCGCCCACTCCAGCTTTATCCCGCTTATCTCGATGCCAACTTCGCGCAGGGAGCCGCTGCGGGCGTAGTGATGGGCGACGTTTATAAGGGCCTTTGAAGGGATGCAGGCGTAGTTGGTGCACTCGCCGCCCAGCTTGTCCTCCTCCACTAGGGTTACGCGCCGCCCCAGCTGGGCCGCCCTTATCGCCGCCGTATAACCGGCGGGCCCACCTCCTATTATCAGCAGGTCGCCTTGGCCCTCGCTCAAAGCGGCTCAAACAGCGCCAGGCTGGGTTCCTTGATATACGAGGCCAGAAGAGAAGCCAGGCTGGCCGCATAGGCGCCATCGAAGACCCTATGATCGAACGTGAGCATTAGATAGCCTATGTCGGCGATCTTTATCTGCCCCCCTTCGGCTATAGGCCTCGGGGAGATCCTAGAGAGGCCCAAGATGGCCACTTCGGGATAATTGATGATGGGCGTTGCGAAGAGCCCTCCATACGGGCCTATGTTGGTGATCGTGAACGTGCCCTCACGGATTTCATCGAGGCTTATTCGGCCCTCCCTGGCCTTCTTGGCCAGCTCCTCTATCTCCTGGGCAAGCTGAAAGAGGCCCTTCTTATCGGCCTCCTTCACGACGGGCACTATCAGCCCTTCGCTCGTATCGACGGCGATGCCTATGTTATAGTACTTCTTCACCACTATCTCCTGCTTCTGCTCATCGAAGACCGCGTTGGCGAGCGGATACCTCTTGAGCACGGGGATCAGGAGCTTTATGATGAATGGGAGGTATGTGAGCTTCACGCCCCTCTCCTCGGCCATCGGCTTCAGCCTCTCCCGGAGCTCCCTCAGCCTAGTAAAGTCCGCCTCCTCCACATGCGTCACCGCGGCGGTCAACCTCTTAGATTCCACCATCTTCTCCGCGATCCTGCGCCTTATGCCGCGGAGCGGTATTCTCTCCTCGGCGAGAGGCGCGGGGGGAGCGGGAAGCACCTCCTTGGGCTTCGCCTCCTCCGCCGGCGGCCGAGCCCTCGCCAGGGCGGCCCGCTCGACGTCCTCCAGCGTTATGATGCCGCCTGGGCCCGTGCCCTTTAGCGCCTCCAGAGCTATTCCCAGCTCCTTCGCCCTTCTTCTGGCGGCGGGCATCGCCTTAACCTCCGGCAGCGCTGCCTCCTTGCGCGCTGCCTCTGGGGTCTCGATCACGATCAGCGTCTGACCCACCTTTACCCTCTCCCCCTCCTTGGCCAGCAGCTTGGCCACCCTGCCCGCAACGGGCGAGGGTATTTCGACGGTGGCCTTCTCCGTCAGCACCTCCACCAACGGGTCATTCTCCTTTACCACGTCCCCCTCCTTCACCCTCCACCTGACCACCTCCGCCTCCAGAAGGCCTTCCCCTAGGTCCGGCAGCTTGAACTCGTAGGACAAGCTATGCAGCCCCTCCCCTTGCGTTAAGGACCTCTTTAATAAAATACTCGCCCGCCCTATATGAAGTCCTCACCAGGGGGCCCGAGGCGCAGTAAAGAAAGCCCAGCTCTTGGGCGCGCCTTCTGTACTTTTCGAAGACCTCCGGGCGCACGTACTCGACCACAGGCAGGTGCCAGGTCGAGGGCCTGAGGTACTGGCCTATCGTGACGATGTCCACACCGGCCGACCTTAGGTCCACCAGCGTCCGATACACCTCTTCCTCGCTCTCGCCCAAGCCCACCATGATCGAGGATTTGGTGTAGATTGAGGGGTGCAGCTCCTTTACGCTGCGCAGGACCTTAAGCGAGGTGCTGTAGGAGGCCCTTCTGTCCCTGACTAGAGGCGTGAGCCTCTCTACGCACTCTATGTTGTGACTTATGACGTCAGGTCCCGCCTGCACCACCTTAGAGAGCGCCTCAAGGTCGCCCTGAAAGTCGGGGATGAGCACCTCGACGAGCAGATGAGGGTTCAGGGCCTTAACCCGCTCTATCACCCTCGCGAAGTGGGAGGCGCCTCCGTCGGGCAGGTCATCCCTGTCCACCGATGTAATCACCACGTAGTCAAGCCCCAGGTCCCTTAGGGCGAGCGCGAGCCTCTGCGGTTCCGTGGGGTCCAGCCACCCCCTCGGGTTACCGCTCCTCACGTTGCAAAACCTACAGGCCCTCGTGCAGGTATCGCCCAGAATCATGAAGGTGGCAGTACCCCCTCCCCAGCATTCGCCCAAGTTAGGGCATGTGGCCTCCTCGCAGACCGTATGCAGCCCATATAGCCGCAGCGCCTGCTTTATGTTCTCGAATTTATCGTTCCTCACATACCTTACCTTAATCCAGGGGGCAGGGCGCTCGGGCACAGGCCAGACGCAGGACCAGCGAATTTAACGTTTGCCGCGAACACTTTCAGTCACCCCCCTACCTACTATCAGTTTAAACTGCTCATCATCGTTATATAGCCTGCCCCAGCATTGACCTCGTGCAGGCAAGGGCCAAGATATTCATCGATGAGGCGAAGTTCATGCCCGACTATGTGCCCAACGAAACGCCCTTTAGGGGGGAGCAGATAAGCGAGCTGCTTTACCACTTCAAGCAGCTCCTAGAGGAACCGCGCCGCTTTAGCCAGCTGGCCTTCATCACGGGCCCCGTGGGTTCGGGCAAGACGTTGGTGGCCAAGAAGTTCGCCAAGGCCCTGGAGCGCGAGGCCATAAGCGCCTCCAAGAGGGTGAAGCCGGTCTACGTAAATTGTAGGATAGACCGCACGCTTTACCTCGTGCTCTCAAGGCTGCTGGCGCAGATCAGCCCTAGCTCCTCCTTTAGAGGCTTCTCGGCCCAAGAGCTCATGGCCGTCCTTCCCTCCTTTCTCCTCAAGGAGGGCGTGCACCTCCTAGTGGAGCTGGACGAAGTAGATGGTTTAGTCGCCAAGGAGGGCGGCGAGGGCCTCTATCCTCTAGTGAGGTTAAGGGAAACGGCCGAGGAGCAGTGCCTGAGCCTGCTCCTCATCTCCAAGAACCTAGGCTATATGGTGCTCCTCGATAGAAGCGTGGTCAGCTCCCTCCAGGGCCCCGTTATAAGGCTAAAGCCCTACGATAAGGAGCAGCTCTATACCATCCTTAAGCTAAGGGCCGACGAGGCCATGAGCGAGGGGGCCGTCCAGGATGGCTCCCTCAAGCTCGCCGCCTCGATCGCGGCCGACCAAGGCGACGCGAGGTATGCGTTGGAGCTCCTATACCGGGCTGGCAAGCTCGCGGAATTCGAAGGCGTGAGCACCATCACCCCCGAGCACGTTAGGAGGGCAAGAGCGAGCCTGCCCCCCTACTTAACGAGGGAGGAGCTTCATTACTTAAGCGACCAGGAAGGGGCTATCCTCCTGGCCCTGGCCAGGGCCCTAAGGCTTAGGGAGAAGGGGGAGGTCTCACTGACGGAGCTCGAGGAGGAGTACCAGGAGGTCTGCAGGCCCCTTGGGCTTACCCCCCTACATCATACTCGCATCTGGACCCTAGTAAACGAGCTCAAGATGAAGGGGCTATTGGAGACGAGGCTCTCTGAAGGCGGAACGAGGGGTCGCTTCACGCTGGTCAGCACCCAGATCCCAGCCTCCCTTCTGCAAAGCGAGCTAGAGGGCCTGTTCGCTGCCAGGGGGAGGCAGCTTTGACCCCTCTGAACTCAATCGAGAGGATCTTCAGCTCCCCAGGCAGGGTGCGCGTGCTCGTGGACCTCCTTGACAAGAGCGAAGTGAACATAACGCAGCTATCTAGGCTGGGCCTTAACTACGCCTCCGTGGCCAAGCATATACGCGCCCTAAAGGCCGAGGGCCTCCTCTACGAGAAGAGGTTCGGCAGGATAAGGATCGTCTGTGTCAATGAAGATGACGCGCGCATCCCCCTGTTGAGGAGGTTCGTAAGGGAGTGGAGGAGGCTGGAACAGGGCCTAGCCAGAGCGTAGGGCCTCCTTGACCTTATCGACATAGAGCCTGTAGGCATCGGGCTTACGAAGGCAAGTTTCACAGATACAGCTTCTGGATACACGCCTCCTATCGCAGAAGGGCAGGTATACGCACGTAGGGCAGCCGGCGGGGTTGCCGCAGATAAAGCAGTCCAGTTCGAACTCCACCTCCTCCCCCAGCGCCGCTGCCAAGATCGCCGAGACGAGGCCCAGGTCGGTTTTATCGTCGACAGAAAACATGCGGCGCTCCCTGTCGTACTTTACGCCCGCCTCCATGAGCTTCCTGAAGGACTCGCTGCCCAGCCTTGGCAGCCTGAACGGGGAGCCGATGCGTATCCACGTCATGGCCCTAAGCCCAACCTCCTGAGCAGCGAGGCCAAGGCCTTCGAGTCGGTTTGCGTGCCCGCCTGTCGGGCAAGCCACGGTAGGTCATCGCGCTTAACCAGGAGGAGATAGGGGAGGCAGAAGGCCCTGGTTTTTGCCTGTGATGTATGCAGGGCCCGGGCCAATGATCTCGCCAGCTGCCTTATAAGGGGCGCTTCATTCCACAGCGTCGTCTTGACAGGCCAAGGGAGCCAGTCCTCCATGAACGAAGCCACATTAGGCTTAAGGTGACGGGTTAATAGCGTGAGCATGGCGGTAAAATAGCGAAGCAGCTCCCATCTCCTCCGGCGCCTAATCCTTGCGAGCAGCAGGTCAGCATCCGCCAGCGCCCTGAGCGCGGGCGCCATCGCCCTTACTTCGAGGCCCGAGCTAACGACGCTGCTAAAGAGCGCCCGCAGCTTATCCTCCGGCGGCAAAGGGCAGGCATCCAGCGCCTGCCTTGCTTCCTCTTCATCTTGGGCCGCAAAGAAGGCATTGACCGCCTCCTGCAGCGTCAGGCTCCTATCTTTCCTCGCTGGAGGCACCAGCTTCGTCGTAGAAAGGGTCACCAGGAGGTTCAGGGCCCTCCTAAAGTCCCCTTCGCTGGTCACCGCTACCTTCGCTAGGTCCTCTTCGCTTAGCTCGAAGTCGGCCCTTGACGCCAGCTCCCTTAAGTACAGGAAGATGAGCCGGGGGCTGCAGGGCCTAATCCTTAAGGTCATGGATTGCTTGGCCAGCTTCTTGACACGCTCATCATCCTCTTTGTTTGCGGCCATGACGAGGGGCGTCGATAGACCCTTGGCCCTGCCAAGCCTAGTCAGCAGAAACTCCAGGCCCCCCCTGTCCTCCTGTGAGAAGAGGCCATCGACCTCATCGAGAAATAGGAGGATCCTAGATCCTTCGACCGTTATGCCGCCGCTTACGGAGGCGAGCACCTGCTCTAATGCTGGCCTAGCCCTGTAGTCGCTGGCATTCAGTTCCCTGACGAAATAGTCTAGCGATGAGGAGGTAAGATGAACCAGGGTGGTCTTGCCCGTCCCGGGAGGTCCCACTAGGAGCACGGGCCGCGCGCCGGGGCTCCAACTGCGCAACCACCTGTAAAACTCGACCCTCTGCTGCTCATTGCCCATGAGCTCTTCCGGCGACGAAGGGCCTAAAGTCCTCAGTAGGGACATACCCTCACCGCTGTCATAGGGCAGCCCGGGTTTTATAGGATGTTGAGCCGGCTCAGCGCGTTAGGCCTCCTACTATGAAAGCGACGAGCCCCAAGCCCATATAGATTAGGAGGGTGTTCTTCGCCCTAATCGCCTCGTTCCCCGTGATGCCCCTGAACAGCTTAAGCGATAACCTAGAGTGCAGGAGGCACGAGGGCAGCACAGTTACCAGATACAACCAGCCCACTAGGCCTAAGAGGAAAGGCAACACAGAGAAGACGGCGGCCATGAGGAGGGCTAAGGCCGCCACAAGCGAGGCCGTGGGAGGGCCGTACTTAACGGCGATGGTGCGGATCCCGCTGGCCTTATCGCCCTCTATATCGGGGATGCCCTTTAGCACTTCCCTCCCGAGCGCCGAGGCGAAGGCCGTGGCCGTCGCCAACGCTAGGAAGCCGTCCAAGCCCCCTCCTTTGATAAGGGCCCCATAAGGAAAGGGGGCCGCCACCGAAGCCGCCACGGCGATGTTGCCGACGATGCCCCACCTCTTCAGCAACACGCTATAGGCGTAGCCCAACGCGGCGTAGGCCGACGCATACGCGAGGGTCGCGGGGCCCGTCACAGCAGAAAAAAACAGGCCTAAGCCGAGGAATATGAGGGCCGCTCCCAGCGCACTGCGCCTGCTAAGGCTGCCAAGGACCAACGGTCGCTCTCTTCTGTTAAGCATGTCGACCGCGAGGTCATGTATATCGTTGACCGCCATTGAGAAGGATGAAATGAAGAAGCCGGTAAGGAAGCCGGCCGTATAATGTAGCGCTGGGCCTAAGGCTCCACGTGAGGCCATCAGGTAACCTATAAGCACGCCCGCCCCTATCATAAAGGAGTTAATGGGGCGCGCAAGCCGCAGCGCCGCCGTGAGCTTATGGCCTAACGAGATCCAGCCTTGCGACCTCATAGTAAATCACTTCGCCGCGCCTCTCCAGCACGGCCACGATGGGCTGTTTGCCTATTCGCATGATGCCGCCCACCAGGCGCTCAAGATCGGCCAGCTTAATCGTGAAGCCCTCGTTGAGGCAGAAGACCACATACTTAGCGGCCTTGCTGCCATAGGTTCCGGCCTCGTACACCCTGAAGTCGAGCCCAAAGCCGAAGCCTTCCCTTACCACATAGCCCTTTGACCTAAGATCCCTGTACACCATGAACGCCACCCAGGCCGATGGATTCCTCCTCACGGCCCTCTCGGCCAGCTCCTCGAAGCTTACCTGCCTTCCCTTTTCACTGAGCGAAAGCTTCCCTATGTAGAGCAGATAGAGGGCCTCGTAATAATAGAGCCTAATAGAGCCCTCCTCCTCTTCCCTGCCATATCCCCTCTCTTTGAGAAACTCGATCGCTTCCTTAGGTTCCCTTACCTTAGCGGTGAGTTCCCCCTCCAGCTCCGCCCTTATTGTCGGCAGGCTCTCCAGCGTCAACCCCTGTGCGACCCAAAAGGTTTAACTTAATAGATATGAGCTTTCGCTCGGGCCCGTGGCCCAGCATGGATAGGGCACCGGCCTGCGGTTCTGGCGGATAGCCGGGGGTCGCGGGTTCAAATCCCGCCGGGCCCGCCTTTTACTGCATAGAATGACGCAGCCCAAAGCCCATGACTCCTTAGATAAGGAGGTTACGGCCTTAGCCCAGAAGCGCCACGAGCTTATCCTCCAGCGCCCTCAGCTCCACGCTCTCCTGCCTGCCGGTCGTCAGCTCCCTGACGGTAACGTACTTCTGCGCCAACTCCCTTTCACCCAAGATGACCGCATACTCATACTTAGAGGCGGCCTCCTCGAGCTGCCTCCCGAGCCCTCTCCCGAGCAGGTCCGTTTCACAGGGTATTCCCTTTGCCCTGAGCCGCTCGGTCAGGCCCATGGCCTGGCCGCGCAGCCCGAGCTGGGCGTATGCTATGAAGAAGCCCCTTCGCAGGAACGGTGCTGAACCTCCCAGCGCTAGAACGGTTCTCTCCACCCCTCCGGCCACGCCCACGGCGGCCAGATCCTCCCTACCAAAGGCCCTGAGCAAGGCATCATAGCGCCCTCCCCCAGCCAAGGACCCCAGGCCCTGTTTGCCCTCGAGCAGAGCTTCAAACACTATCCCCGAATAATAATCTAGGCCGCGTGCTATGCTAAGATCAAGGACGAGGGCGTCGGTTAACCCTATCGTACTGCAGAGATCGGCCAGCTGCTTCAGCTCATCCGCCCGTAGGCCCTCCTCCTCGAGCCTCGGGACCTCCTTCCGCAGCGGGCCCCTCTTCCTGCCCAACTCCAAGGTCGCCTCTAAGGCCTCGGCGGATAAGCCCTTCTTCTTATATTCGGCTAAAAGCTCCTCCTTAGGTTTCTTCGCGCTCTTATCCAAGGCCCTTATGAGCTCCAGTACCTCCTTCTCGCTTTGTACGCCCAGCTTCTCCCTGATGTAGCTCTCCACCAGCCTCCTGTCGCTTACGTGCAACTTGACGTTCAGTCCTAGGCTCTTGAGGAAGTAATTGGTGAAGGAAAGCACCTCCGCTTCGGCTGTAACATCCTTCACCCCGAAGATCTCTATATCCCATTGATAGAACCATCTATACCTTCCCATCTGGGGCTCATCATACCTCCACATGTCCGCGAAACTCGCGAGCTTCACCGGAAGCTTCAGCGCCTTATTGCTGGCCACGAATCGCGAGAGGCCCACCGTGAGGTCGAAGCGCAGCGCCACCTCCCTGCCGGCCTTATCCTTAAAGGCGTAAATTTCGCGCGCTATATCGGGGCCACTCTTGGCCTCCAGCGTGGAGAGGAATTCTATCGAAGCTGGCTCCATTGGAGTGAAGCCGTAGAGGTGCACGGCCCTGAAGAAGGCCTCCCTTATCCTCTCGATCACCGCGAACTCCTCAGGCTCTATATCCCTTATCCCCCTGGGGGTTGAGAGCTCGGGCATGGCTACCGCACCCCTGCCGATCCCAACCTGGCCAGCTCTGCCAGTGCGGCCGAGAGCTGTATCTCTGGATTCCCGCCTTGTCCCAGCCTGTAGTCGTATTCCGCGAAGAGCCTGGCCACCTCGCCCTTGTCGGCGAGCTGAGGCATCGTGAGCGCCTCATGATAGGCCGCCTTCAGGAGCTCCCTCTCCGATATGCCGTCAACCCTAAGCAGCTGGACGAGCTTGGCCAGGGCCTCCTGCAGCTTGCCCGCCACAGCCAGCTGGAGCAGCTCCCTAACCCTCGCGCGAGGGGAGAGCCCGCCCACCCTATCGACCGTCTCCTCGTCCACCGCGCCCAGGGAGGCCGCGGCTTGAAGCAGGTTTATCGCATGCCTTAGGTCGCCTTCCGCCAACAGGTAAATTCGCTCAAGCGCTGCGGGCGTGAACTTAACGCCCTCCTTCTCACAGATATGCTTGAGCCAGGCGACTACGTCCTCCTCGCTCAGGGACCTGAACCTGAAGATGACAGTCCTGCTCTGGATCGGCTCTATTATGCCCGAGCTGTAATTACACGTGAGGATGAACCTCGTGTTATATGAATAGCTCTCCATGATGCGCCTAAGTGCGGTCTGGGCTTCGGCCGTCATCTCGTCGGCCTCATCGAGTATTATGAGCTTGAAGGGTACGCCTTCCCCTCTAGAGTACCGAGCGAAGGACTTTATCCTCTGGCGGACGGTATCAATCCCTCTCTCATCGCTTGCATTTAGCTCCAGCGTGAACTCACGCCACCTCTCGCCAAAGAGCTCTCTGGCTATGATGAGGGCTATCGTCGTCTTCCCTGTGCCCGGAGGACCCGCGAAGAGTAGGTGTGGAAGCTCTTCCTTCCTCTGCAGGAGCCGCTGCACGCCCTCCACGACCTCGCGTTGGTTCACTACGTCCTCGAGCCTAACCGGCCTATACCTTTCGCTCCAGAGCGTTCTCGCTGCCGCCATAGCTTCTTCCTCTCCCCTAGCAGCCCGTTGCTTATATACGCTAGCGGCTTACCCTTCCCGCCGGCAAAGGTTTAATTTGCCCGGCATGCATGTTACACAGCATGGAAGATAAGAACTCGGAGCAGGAAATGACCGTCAGCGATGCTTTATCCCAGCTCAATCCTGTCAAGGTAAGGTCCCTGCGGCAGATTCCCGCCCTCCCAGACCTAGGCATAAACAACCTCATAAAGGAAGGGGAAACGGTCTCGCTCCCCCGCTGGCAGGCTCACCTCCTGGCCCGAGAGGGGTATGTATTGCTCGTGGACGACGACATAGAAATAGAGCTGGCCAAGGCCTGCATAAGGGAAAAGGGCTCCAGCGTTCAGCTCTTTCCTCTGCCCTATAGGGACTTCTATGCGAGGGTCAAGGACCGCCTAAGGACGTTAGGCAATGGGGACCTCAACGATAAAAGGAGGCACGACCACGTCTACGCGCTGATGCAGGAACTCATAACGCTTAGACTTCATAAAATATTAAGCCAGTTGGCCGCCTCCGAGGGAGGTGCTCTTCCGAAGGAGGTCCTCTCCGAAGAGGAGGTGGAGCTGGTTAGGGCGCTTAGGCCTAGGCTGCTCGCCTGGAAGAGGGGGCTATTGGAGGTGAAATGATGCTCACGGAGGGCAAGCTGGTCGATATAGCTTGGGACTTCCTGAGCAGCTATAAGGACCAGCAGGGGAGGGCCAAGTATAGGGAGGATGCCTCGAGGACGATCTCACAGGGTAGAACTTCCTTAGCGATCGACTTCATAGACCTCCTCACTTACGATAAAGAGCTGGCGGGCGAGCTCCTCGCGGAACCAGATACGGTCCTGACGGCCTTCGATAAGGCCGTGTATCAACTCTTTACAACCCTAAATCCATCCCTAAGCTCGCAAAGCCCGCTTCTGTTTAAGGCTCGCGTGAAAGGGATCACCGAGAAGGTCCCCCTAAGGGATATCTCAAGCGCGCACATAGACAGGCTGATCGCCGTCGGGGGGCTGGTCGTAAGGGCCTCGGAGGTCAGGCCTTACCTAATGCAAGGCATGTGGAGATGTAGCACGGGCCACTTGACTAGGGGAGACTTCGTGGGCCCACATATAAAAAAGCCGCCTCGTTGCGCTGAGTGCGGCCTGGCCGACCTGGCGCTAGACAAGAGGCACAGCGTCTTTTCGAACTATCAGCTCATTAGGGTCCAAGAGTTGCCGGAGGAGCTGCCTCCTGGACAGCTGCCCCAGTACATAGATGTACAGCTCTTTGGGGATCTGGCCAATTCCGCCAGGCCCGGGGATAGGGTCATCGTTACCGGCATCGTCAGATCTGAGCCCGAAGGCTTCGGGCCTAGGCAGCAGAGGATCTTCGTTTCTAGGCTTGAAGGAAATTATGTTGAGGCCTTAGGGAGGGAGGTCGAAAGGCTGGAAATAACGCGTGAGGACGAAGAGCGCATAAAGGCCTTTGCCCAGCAGAGCGATGCCTTCGCTAAGCTGGTTGAATCGATCGCCCCCGCCATAAAAGGTCATATGGATATCAAGGAGGCCATACTGCTGGCGCTCGCCGGTGCACCTCAGGTTTCCCTTCCTGACGGCACCACGCTGCGTGGCTACGTCAACGTGCTCTTAGTGGGCGACCCCGGCACCGCCAAGACGGAGCTGCTCAAGTATGCCGCAAGGCTGGCGCCCAGGGGCCTCTACACGACTGGGCGTGGCTCCACGGCCGCGGGCCTTACGGCCGCAGTAGTGAAGGAGAAGGGGGGCATGCTGATGCTAGAGGCGGGCGCGGTCGTTCTGGCCGACCAAGGGGTGGCCTGCATAGATGAGTTCGAGAAGATGAGGCCGGAGGACAGGCAGGTCCTCCACGAGGTGATGGAGCAGAATACCGTGAGCGTGGCCAAGGGCGGCATCGTGGCCACGCTAAACGCCAGGACCTCCATTCTAGCGGCCGCCAACCCAGTCCTAGGCAAGTATGACCCGATGGCTAACATATACGACAACCTCAACCTGCCTATCCCCCTGCTCACGCGCTTCGATCTCATCTTCGTAATCATGGACGTGCCCCAGAGGGATAGGGACGAAGCGGTGGCCAGGCACATACTGCAAATTTACAGGGACTTTACATACCCCGCGCCTCCTCCCGTGGACTTCGAATTCCTCAGGAAGTATATCATCTACTCCAAGAGGATGCGGCCCGTCCTTACCAAGGAGGCGGAGGAGAAGATCCTGAACTTCTACCTCAATATTAGGGCAAATGCCCCCGAGGGCATGATCACCATCACCCATAGGCAGCTCGAGACGCTCGTCAGGCTGGCCATGGCCAGGGCCAGGCTGCTGCTCAGGGATAGGGTGCTGGGCGAAGATGCGGACCAGGCCATAAGGCTCTTCATGAGCATGCTAGAATCCGCGGCCAAGGATGTTAAAACGGGAAGGGTGGACGTCGGCGTGCTTTATGGCAAGCCCTATAGCTTCAGGACGCTCTTCCAGAAGGCGCAGCAGCTCTTCAAGGAGATGGAACAGGGTGGCAAAGTCGCCGTGGATATAGAGGACTTTAGGAGGAAGCTGATTCAGGAAACGGGGGCGAGCGAGGAGGATGCCGAGAAGGTCATCACGCAGTTGAAGCAGAGCGGGATGATCTACGAGGTAAGCAGAGGGAAGTTCAAGTACGCCGCAGGAGTATAGAGATAAGGCTAATGGAACTTGGGGAGCTCGACCTTCATGCGGACATAGCCCGAATCCTTACACAGAAGGGTATCTCGGCCCTCTATCCCGTTCAGGAGCTCGCGGTTAAGCATGGCCTTCTTGAGGGGGAGGATCTGCTCGTAGCCTCGCCTACGGCCTCGGGAAAGACCTTGCTGGCCGTGCTGGCCATGTCAAAGAAGGTCGTTGAGCGGAGCGGGAAGATGGTCTACCTATCGCCCCTAAGGTCATTGGCCCATGAGAAGCTCATGGAGTTCGGCGCCTTTGAGGGGGTACAGAAAGCCGCGGGCGCGCCCTTAAGGATTGCGATAAGCACCGGCGATTATGATGAGCCCGCCGAGAAGCTCGCGTATTATGATGTGCTCATTCTGACCTATGAGAAGTTTGATTCTATCTGGAGAAGGACGCCGAGCTGGTTAAACGATGTCTCCCTCTATGTCGTGGACGAGCTGCATATGCTGGCCGATAACAAGAGGGGGCCCGTTCTAGAGGCGCTGTTATCACGAATACGCGCCGATAGGCCGGAGAACTCGCAGCTGCTCGCCTTCAGCGCCACCATAGCTAATGCCCAGCAGCTCGCCCAGTGGCTGGACCTGAAGCCCATAACTCTTGAATGGAGGCCGGTCCCGCTGAGGGAGGGGGTCTACATAGCCGAAAGAAGGGAGATCAGATTCAAGGATGGAGAAACGAAGCCCATAAGGTATAGCGGGAGGGGGGATATCGCCGACCTCGCCCTCGATACCATCTCCGAAGGGGGCCAGGCCCTTATCTTCACCGAAACTAGGAGGAGGGCGGTTTCGCTGGCTAGGCGGCTACAAGATATAGGAGAGCGGGTGCTTGACGCAGAGGCCAAGCAGAGGCTTGCCTCGCTCTCTAGGGAGCTCCTCAGCGCTGAGGAATCGACGGACCTGACCAGGACGCTCGCCCAAGTGGTAGGCAAGGGGGTAGCGTTTCACCATGCTGGCCTCTCATCATGGGCCAGAAGGGCGATCGAGGAGGCGTTCAGGGCGGGCCTCGTGCCAGTTCTATGCAGCACCACCACATTAGCGGCGGGAGTTAACCTGCCCGCCAGGCGTGTGATAATAGCCTCCACCTACCGCTACGACGAAGTGGAAGGAAGCGTGCCAATAAGCGTCATGGACTACAGACAGATGGGGGGACGGGCGGGCAGGCCGCAGTACGATGATGTAGGGGAAATCGTGCTTTTGGCCTCGTCGGAGGCCGAAGGCCAAGAGCTCTGGGCCAGGTACATAGAAGGGGACTTAGAGCCCATCAGCTCGAGGCTTAACTCCCAACGGCACTTCAGGATCTTGGCCCTAGCCACCATCGCGGCGAGGCCGGGCTTAACCTTCAAGGGGTTGGCGAAGTATTTCTTCAATACTCTCATCGCCAACGAGAAGGGGCAGGACTATGTGGTGGAGGCGTTGAGTGACGCGAAGGACTTCCTCTTGGATCAAGGGTTCGTTAGAGAGGTGAGGGAGAGGTACTTAGCCACCGACTTTGGCTATAGGGTCTCGACGCTCTACATAGACCCGCTGACGGCGCTCGGCTTTCGCGACTTCATACGTTTATGCGCGGAGAGCGAGCCAACCGAACTGGAAACGCTCTACACGGTCGTAGCCGCCGAGGACTTCGAGCCCCGTCTCCCTCCTAGGTCCAGGGATATCGAGCTAGCCGAGGACTTCCTCGAGGTACACGGGCACGAATTTCGGGTAGTGAGGCCACCGGAGCTTGACTACTTTGCCTTCGAACAGTTCCTGAAGCCCTTCCGCAGCCTCTTGGCCCTTTACTACTGGGTCCAGGAGAAGGGCGAGGATGACATTCTGAGGGACCTTGGCGTTGAGCCCGGTGACCTACATAGGACGGTGGAGACGGCCATCTGGCTCACATATAGCTTAGGCGAGCTGGCAAAGCTCATGGGCAACTTAGGAGTCTATACATGCTGTTCTAAGCTCACGGAACGAATGAGGTATGGCATCAGGGAGGAGCTGCTCGAACTCGTAAGCTTGGAGGGGGTGGGAAGAGTGAGGGCTAGGATACTGTATAATGCCGGGTTCAGGACCAAGAGAGACCTGCGGAGAGCTAGGCTGGAGCAGCTAAGCAAATTACCTACCATCGGCGAGGTGATGGCCAAGAAGATAAAGGCCCAGGTACAGGAGGAGCGCTAGGATGACCATCCTGCCCATCGATGCGAAGCGCTATGGAAGCGAGCAGATGAGGGCCTTATTTGACGAAGAGGAAAGGATGAGGCGCCTACTCTTGGTGGAGGTCGAGGTGGCCAAGGCGCAGGCAAAGTTAGGCCTGATACCAACAGAGGCGGCCAAAGAGATAGAGAAGGCGGCCGCTTCCTCGGGATTGACTTTACGCCTCTGGAGGGAGAAGGAGAAGGAGGTAGGGCATGAGGTGGGCGCTCTGGTGGAACTGCTACATGAATTATGTTCACCCGCGGCGAAGCCCTACGTGCATTATGGATTGACCAGCAACGATGTGCTTGATACGGCGACCTCCCTGCAGGTCAAGGATGCTCTGGCCCTTATAGAACAGAGAATATCCAAGGTGATTCAGGCGCTCTGCGAGCTGGCCGTTAGGTACAAGGACCTCCCCGCAGCGGGTCGCACGCACGGCCAGTATGCCTCCATCATTCCCTTTGGGCTCAGGTTTGCGGTCTGGGCAGACGAGTTTCGCAGCCATCTGGAGCGGGCGCGACAACTAAAGGTGAGGGTCCTGCTCTGTAAAACTCTGGGACCCGTGGGCACGGGCTCACTGATGGGCATAAGGGCCCTAAGGGTGCAGCGGGAGGTGGCAAGGAACCTGGGCCTTCGCCCAGTGCAGGCCGCCACGCAGGTCATCGCCCGTGAAAGGATGGCCGAGCTCATGCTCTTCCTGGCACTGCTTAGCTCCACCGCCGAAAGAGTTGCAGTAACGCTCAGGTTGCTCCAGAGGGCCGAGGTGGGGGAGGTAGAGGAGCCCTTCGGCGAGAAGCAGATGGGCAGTAGCGCCATCCCCTCCAAGAGGAACCCAGTTAGGCTCGAAAGGGTAACCTCTCATGCGAGGCTTGTGAGGAGCTTGGCCCTGACGGCCCTCGAAAACGTCGCACTGTGGGAGGAGCGCGATCTGTCGAACTCGGCCAACGAAAGGATCGTGATTCCTATGTGCTTCATAATAACGGAGGATGCCCTTATAGCCCTCGAAGAAGTGCTCAACGGCCTACGCGTCTTCGAGCAGAGGATACTCGAGAATGTAACAAAGGGCGAGTGGAGCCTATTCGCCGAAGGGCTGCTGGGCTTGCTCCTTAAAAGGGGCATGCCACGTTCTGAGGCGTATAGACTAATCCAAAGATTGAGCTGGAGGGCCAGGGAAGCCGGCGGTTATCTAGCGTTGTATGAGCAGGATGAGGAAGCCAGGAAGTACTTCACTAGGCAGGAGATAAGGCGCCTACTGAACCCCCGCGCGCAGATCGCTCCGGGCAGGAGAATATTAGAGCTCATCGTAAGGCGTGTCAGGGCTACGTCTATACGCGACGCCCACGGCGGCCGCCCTTTTTCCTGACCGAATCGTGAGGTATAGGGGTGACATCCTCGATCCTGCCTATCTTAAAGCCCATGCGCGCCAAGGCTCTTATGGCGGCCTGCGCGCCCGGGCCCGGTATTCGAGGCTTAACGCCCCCCGGCGCCCTCACCTTTATGTGGAGGCCGACGATGCCCCTGGCCATCGCGAGCTCGCCGGCGGCAGTGGCTGCCTTCATTGCCGCGTAAGGCGAGGCTTCATTCCTGCCTCCCTTCACATGCCTTCCGCCAGAGCTTATCGCTATCGTCTCGGCGCCCGAGAGATCGGTGATGTGAACGATCGTATTGCTGTATGAGCTGTAAATGTGCGCTACGCCCCACTTTTCTAACTTCGCCTCCTTTGTGGCCTCTTGGCTCAAGGCCCGGAGCCGGGCCTAAAGGCTTTTAAGGTTTAAGGCCCTCATCGAGCGGAATCAGCTGTGAGTGAGAAAGTAATCATGCTAGAAAAGCCCGTACTGCATGAGCCCGTGCTGGTGGTGGGTCTTCCTGGATCCGGACTCGTGGGCAAGCTAGCCGTGGACCACCTGATAAGCCTCTTTGGCGGGAAGCTCTTTGCTGAGATATACTCCTACCGCTTCCCTCCCTATCTTGTAATAAAACAGGACGGGTCCTCGAGGCTGCTTAGAAACGAGCTATATTACTTGCATGTCAACGATATAAACCAAGATCTCATCGTCCTTACAGGCGACGCGCAGCCCTCCGATCCCGTAGGCCAGTATGCGCTGAGCGACAGGGCCCTAGATATAGCGGAGAGCTATGATGCGAAGCTAGTCGTGAGCCTTGCAGCGTACATAACGTACAGCCTCTCCAGCCCACCCATCAGCGTTTACGGGGTCACAACGCATAGTGAGCTCGTGCCCAAGCTACAGCAGATAGGCGTTAAGGTGATGGATGAAGGGAACATAAGCGGCATGAACGGCCTAGTGTTAGGTCTAGCTAAGCTTAGGAATATGAAGGGCGTATGCTTCCTCGGGGAGACCTCGGGCTATGTGGTCGACCCTATGGCCGCGGGCGCCACCCTAGAAGCGCTGGGCAGGTTCTTGGGGTTCACGATCGACGTGAAGTCCCTGCAGGAGAAGCAGAAGGAAGTTAGCGAATTCGTCAAGTCATTGCGTGAGTTCCAGCGCAGGGTCGAGGAAGAAAGGGCCAAAGCGGGAGAGCAGGCAAAGGACCTGGGCTACATAAGCTAGCGCCTTAGCACGTATAATAGCCCCACTAAACTAGGTCCTCTTCCGTGCCCACCTTCCTAAGGGCCTTGGGCGGGAGTTTGACGTCAATCTTGAACTCCGAGGGCGTAAATTTCTTCAGCTGAGGCTTGGTAAGCACAAGCGCACATCGGTTATCGGGGAGCCTCTTATTTATGAAGCAGTCCGCGTAGATGCAGGAGGGGCCCAAGCAGTCGGCCTGGAACCAAGTGCAATACATTCTGCCGGCCCTTATCTCTAGGGCCCTCTTATTACACTTGAAGTGTATACAGCGGGCCCAGCACAGGCCCTGCGGGTCGGGGCCTTCAACCCTTAGCGGTTGCCTTTGCGGCAGAGGCTGAGGGCCGGGCCTGCCCGACTCCCTAGACATGCTCCTTCTACCTACGCCCGTTGAGCCCACGCTGAGCTAATAAGCCTTATGGTAAGCTCGCTCTTCGCCGGCGCTCAGGATCTTTACCATTTTCTTACGTCCCCCTCCAGCAGGCCGGAGCCTATGTGCACGCGATCGATATGCCGACTCAGTTCCTTTTCATCTTCAAACGCCGATAGGCAGTAGGGGCATCTGAGCGATGGAGCTCTTGTTATGCTGACCTCTGGCTTGACGGCGTAGTATGTGGGATCCTCGACTCCTGCCTTCAGGAAGGCCAAGGCCCTGCGCTTGCAGTTAGAGCAACGGCCACAGTGAATGGGAACCCTGTCCCCGTTATGCTTCGTGAATCCCAGCCCTCCCGCATAACAACTATAGGTAAACTGCCAAGGTACCGAAAGCTCCTCGCCCAGCTTCACCACCGCATCCTTGTCATAGCCTATTAGGGGAGCATGAAACCTATATCCTCCGTGGAAGGTCGCGTGCTCCTGAAGAGCGTTCAACGCGTTAATGAACTCAGGCGTGTTGTCGCGCATGGCGACAGGGGTCTCCCTCCTTATACCGAAGTAAATGTCGTAGCGCTCTCCCTTAGAGAGGTAAAGCGACTCAGCATGCGCTAGCGCCACTAAGCCAAGAAGGGCATTTCTAACGGGATCCCACCACCATTGCATGCGCTTCTTGGCCTTTTCTATATCATTCAATTCTTCCATGCGCGTTTCAGGAATGGCCACGCCAGGCTTAGTCAGCAACGAGGTGCTCAGCCTACCGAGCCACGTTATATCCACCGTGATCAGCCCGCTTTTCATTATCTGTGCTATCCTTGAGACGCAGTACCTCTCCTCCGAAGCCGTCCTCTGGCCGTAGTCACAGAAGAGCAATAACAGCTTGGGCACAGCCAACTTCTTGTATACGTAAAAGGCCGTGGTGATGGAGTCAACCCCACCGGACGTAAGGATTATCGCGTTTCTGGCCTCGCCCACGGTGCAGTCTCCCCGTCCTGCCTTATCTGTTTATCACTTCGCTACTTAAGAATAAATAGGGGCGCCTCCATGTGAGTAAAGGTGCAGCCTTTGTTATCACTTGAGACCTCGTTGGGCGACGTCGCCAGAACCAAGCTGGTCACGCTAAACCATAAGGATACGCTGGCGGAGGCCGTAAGGAGAATCGTCAGGGAGAGCTTCAGGAGGGTGCCCATCGTGGATGACGAGGGGTATCTGCTGGGCCTGAGTAATGCCATGGACCTGCTGACGGTCGTATACAGGGCCTACAGGCTGTCAGCCCAGAAGGGCGATTACAGCATATTTAGAAGGGTCATAGAAAGGCCGCTGGGGGAGTTCAACTGGCTTAACTACATCTGCCTCCCCGCGCAGACCCCCTTAGCGGATGCCATACGCGCTATGTGGAGAAAGGGCGTGGGGGTCGTGGTCCTACTCGAAGAGGGCAAGCCCACGGGCATCCTAACCGAGAGGGATATCGTAATCCGCCTTACCAAGGAGCCTGCCCTGCAGGAGTATGTTTCAAGGCATATGACCAAGGACTTCTATAAGGCTTCGGCGGATGCCCCCCTGAGGGACGTCCTCGAGAAGATGGTGGAGGTGGGGATTCGCCGCATACCCATCTTCGATGGCGAGGAGTTGGCCGGCCTGTTAAGGGAGAAGGACGCGCTGTCGTCCATCGCCACCCATTTAACCAAGCCCGAGGAGCTGAATAGGCTCCTACAGGAACCCGTCATCAAGGTCAGCTCAGCAAAGCCGCCCTCCGTGTACCCAGAGGCATCACTGAGCTATGCCGCCTCGCTGATGTCAGAGCTGGGCCTTGGCATCCTGATGGTCTATAATGGCCAGAGGTACTTAGGCGTCCTGACCGAGAAGGATATTCTGACCGCGCTCGTTAAGAGGCACCCGCACCTACGTCCCTTAAGGCTCAGGAGTTAGCCCGCCTATCCCTTTATGACGCCCAGCGGCACCAATCTCACGACCTTGGTGGCGATCTTCAGCGCATGGCTCGTTTCGACGACCTCGTCGACATCCTTATACGCCTGGGGCACCTCTTCTGCCGCTCCCTTCCAGCTGGGCGTTTCTATGTAGACCCCCTTTTCTTGCATTATCTGCTTTACCTTGTCGCCATATTGCCTGACCGCCGCCGAGCGGCTCATCATGCGCCCGGCGCCATGGGCCGTCGTTCCGAAGCTAAGCTCGTAGCTGTTTGCATGTCCTAGGAGCACCCAGCTGGCCGTGCCCATGCTGCCGGGGATTAGCACCGGCTGTCCGAGATCCTGATAATCCCTAGGTATGAGTGGCGAGCCGGCGGCGAAACTCCTCGTTGCCCCCTTTCTATGAACCAGCACCTGTTTTCGCTCCCCATTTACCTTATGTTCCTCGACCTTGGCTATATTATGGGCCACATCGTAGACGAGCCTCATGCCCAGGGCCTCAGCGCTATTTTTGAAGACGCGCTCAAAGCTGAGCCGCGTCCAGTGCGTTATGAGCTGGCGGTTCGCCCAGGCGTAATTGCAGGCCGCATGCATGGCCGCCCTGTAATCCAGGCCTTCCCTACTGTTCACAGGGACACAGACCAGTTCCCTATCGGGCACGCTGATATTGTACCTCCTCATTGCCTGCTCGCTGATTCTAAGGTAATCGCTGCAGACTTGGTGGCCAAAGCCCCTGCTGCCGCAATGAATGAGCACGGTGATCTGGCCCACCTCATAGATCCCCATTCGCTTAGCGGCTTGCTCATCGAAGATGGCATCCACCCTCTGCACTTCAAGAAAGTGGTTCCCACTGCCCAGGGTCCCGAGCTCGGGCGCCCCCCTCCTCTTGGCCATTTCGCTCACCTTGGTGGGATCCGCGCCCTTCATCTGACCCTCCTCCTCGGCCCTTCTGTAATCCTCCTCCCAGCCATAGCCGTTGGCCACGGCCCACTTCGCGCCTTCTACTAGCACGTCATCCAGCTGCGAAGGACTTAGCCTTACCGTATGGTGGACCGCGCCCACGCCCGTGGGCACCTTCGTGAAGAGCTCATGCACCAGCTCCTTAATCCTGGGCCTGACGTCCTTCTCGTGCAGGTTTGTCGCTATGAGCCGTACGCCGCAGTTGATGTCATAGCCAACGGCGCCGCTCGATATGATGCCTCCATCTAAGTCCGTGGCCAAGACGCCCCCCACGGGCATGCCATAGCCTTCATGGGCGTCGGGCAGCAGGACGACGTGCTTTTGCGCGCCCTGCAGATGGGCTACATTAACCGCCTGGTCGATCGTCCGATCGGTCATCATCTTATCCAAGAGCTTCCTGCTGGCGTAGATCGTGACGGGTACCCTCATACCGGGCTTGGCGTCCTTAGGTATCTGCCAGACATATTCGCTGATCTGCCGCAGGGGATACCTAAAGCTAACTAGAGCGCTCATAGCGCGTGAAAAGGCCTCTTGCTATTTAAGCCTAGCTGACCTGCCCCTTAGGGGATCAGGGGCAGGTGTGGAAGGCGCGCCACCTTATGAAGATGAGGCCTCTCCTAGGGAGCCTGCTTGGCGTCCCTCGCCTGAGCCCTCATGCCTACATCCCAGATGCTTGTGGTGAGCACGACCATCATGCCGAAGGTGGCCACTGCCACGGAGAGGTGGAGGGTTACAAGCACAGGCACGAGCTCCTGAAGGACCACCAGTCCTCCTAACCAAATTTGAACCATTAAGAGCAGTAAGGCGAGCAGGCCCTTGGCCACCAGGCCCCTTTCTTTCCTCCTACGCAAAAGCAGATAGAGCACCGTCGACACCAGCAGTAGCCCGCTCAGGGCTGCCAGGAGCCTATGAGTCCATTCTATGAGGAGCGCCGCGGTCATGGGCTGTGGGAATAACTTTCCATGGCAAAGGGGCCAATCTGGACAGGCCAAGCCCGATCCCGTCTGCGTCGTGTACCCTCCCATGGAGACGGTAAGAAAGATGGCTATCGTAGCCGAGAGCGATAGGGTCCGTCCGGCATTCATGCCGCCGCTTACCGTCGGTGCTTAAGAACTTTTTAATCATCCGGAAAGTAATAGCGCTTAACCACCCTATACCCCTTATCCGTCCTCGCCAATTCCAGGTTCAGATAGCAGCGCTCGCAAAACGCCAGCCATACAGAGCCCTCTCCCTCTCGAATTGCTACTTCGTTCCCGCATTCACATGTTATGTTGGCCGTCAAGGCACCTAAGGTCTCCTGCCCAAGGCGCTTCTGGGCACCTTGAACTCCCGCCCGCCCTGGAGTAAATTGACGTACCTGGCGAGCACAAAGAGAAGGGAGGAGAGCCTATTGATATAGGCTATGATTAGAGGGTTGAGGGCCTGCTCCCTGCTTAAACCGACCACGCGCCTTTCAGCCCTCCTACACACAGCCCTTGCCAAGTGCAGGTAAGCGCATGTCACCGAGCCGCCGGGCAGAATGAATTGACGAAGGGTAGGCAGCCTACTGTTGTACTCATCTATGAGCCTCTCCAGCCTCTTAAGGTGATGCTTGGTCGTCGTCCTTGCCGGCTTAACGCCCTCGCCCGCTGCCACCTCAGCACCTATGATGAATAGGTCTAGCTGAATCCGCCTAAGCAAACCAGCTATGGTCCTCTCTTTGGCGCCCAGCGAGCTTATGGCGATGCCCAACACCGAGTTAAGTTCGTCCAGCTCCCCTAGGACCTCCACCCTCTTATCGTCCTTGGGCACCCTTTCGCCGCCATAGAGCGATGTGCGGCCATCGTCTCCTCTCCCGGTATACGCTATCGTTTTGCCCATGGATCCCTACCTTTCATAGAATCAGCGCACGCTTTAGAATTTATGCTTGTGCTCTGCTGAGTGAAGCTTGAACGTGAAATCTCCTCGGATCAGCCTCTCTTGGAGCGAGAGCTCCAGTTCCCTTACCTCATTCTCATCCAGGCCCAGCTCTTTTAGGCCCCTCTTCGCAGCCCTCGTAAAGGAGACCGAGGCGTTAAAGCCGCCTATTCTGCCGAAAGTGACGCCGCTAAAACGAAAGCGCCTCCCCTCAACCTCTATGTAGCCCCTAATAAGGTGTGCGTGGGAATCCTCGTCGCCTTTGGCGCTGTAGACCACGACCGTGAATTTCTTATGTTTCATCAGAAGCTTGCTCCTCCACGAACTCTATCCTCCTCTCCTCCTTGCTGACCCAGCTTACCCTAATCAAGCCGTTTATCTCAAAGGCGAGCAGTTCTTTATTTAGGTCACGCTGGGCGACATCCCCATATTCGCGTTTTAACTTCTGAAGCAGGTCCTTGTCCGTCATGACCTTCTGCTCCTTTAACATCGTATAAATCACGTAGCGGAGCGGCGGTTTGAGCATTTTTCCTACCTCGGCCCTTCCGCAGATGTGCCTCTTAAACAAAGCCATGGGGCCTGGCCTGGCTCGCCAAGGCAGGGAGCCCATAGCTGGGACTAAATGCCAAGAAAGGCGGGCGCTCTACCAGATGGCTTGTCCTCCGGCTCCTTTTGGTCCCTCGCGCACATACTCCTGAGCCGAAGTCATGCTTCAGCTTAATTATAGCGGCCTACTCTAAGGCATGCAAGCATAGCGGCTCTTGAGCATATATGGGACAGAGCGAGCGGCGGTCCTGAGCCATCATAGCTTCACCGCGACATTCAGAATGGCCAAAGTACACAGGAGCGCCTCTTCAGACCTAACGGTGGCCACGTGCTGCTCGGGGATCGTGTTTAGAATGTAGTGCGCGATGCCTTCAAGCCTTGCGCCTTCGTCCCCCACGATCTCATACAGTCCACGGGCAGGTGAGCCAAATGCTACCAAGACCGATGAGGCCCGCTTTAAGTTATCGATCACCTCCTGCCAAACAAGGTGAACGGGCGTTCCTTCCCTCGCCGTGGCCACAAAGAGCGATGGTGCATAACGCCTGAGCAGCGTCAGGAGGCCGCCCACCTTATGGACCGTGAAACCCCATCCCCTTGGCAACTGATTTTTATTGGCCAGCTCGCCCATCATACGAGCTCCTCTTCTAACGACCCTGACCGTGACCCTAGTGCCAGGCCGGGCCTCCGCGAGCAGCTCCAGGGGGTCGCTTAGCCCCACATCGGCCACCAACTTGGAACCAGCGCGCTTTACGATGCCCTCTCTCAGCTCCCCTTCCTTAAGCTCGGAGAGTGGGATGTATTCTTTATGATGGACCATTTTGAGGGGAGGAAGCAGCCCCGCGAACTTGAGCTCAGGCTTAATTGGGAATAGTGCGCGCCTTAGGTAGGGAGGCGTCTCCATATAGCTCAGGAGGAGAGATACGAGGTGGGCGTCTTCATCCTTGCCGTCCCTCCTATCACGATAAATGAAAACGCGCTCTACGCCAAAGATCGCAACCGCCCTGCCTATCAGGCCTACCTTCTCGGTCTTTTCTCTCAGCGTAGAGCACTCCATCAGGATGCTATCCGGTATGGCCACCCAGAGCCTCTGCACAAGAGCGGATAGCAAGCGATAAATTAACGGTTTCCTCGCGAGAGATGTTGGCTCAGGACGATATATGGAGAAAGGGAAGTAAGACTAAATGTCCACGCTGCGGCTACGACGTTATAATGCCCCTTAAGCCTAGCGACAGCAAAGTCGCCAGGGTATGGGACTTTTACTGCACCCGATGCGGTTATACATGGACGGCCGACTCCCCAGTCGAGGATGTGGTATAGCAGGTCATGAACGAGGAAGAAATCATAAGGCTCTTTATAAAAAAGTTAGGAAGAGTTAGAAGGGGCTACCTGCCCCTAGGAGATGATGTGGCCGCATATTTCTTGAAAGGCCTAGGAAAGTGGTTAGTGGCCAAGGCGGACATGCTGGTCGCGTCCACCGATATTCCCCCCGGCATGAGCCTTGTCCAGGCAGGCAGGAAGGCGTTGGCAATGTCGGTCAGCGACTTCGCGGCCAAGGGCGTAAAGCCCCTTTTTGCGCTCGTTTCCATGGGGCTCCCCAAGGAGCTCGCCTCGCGGGCCCATGTTAAGCGGCTCGCCGATGGTATCTCTCTTGCCGCAAGGGAATTTGGCTTCAAGATAGCGGGGGGCGATACAAACGAGGCTAAGGAGCTGGTGCTCGACGCCTGCCTGGTGGGTCTCGCAGCCAAGATCGTGCCCAGGAGCACGGCGCAGGTCGGGGATCTGGTGGCCGTGACGGGGCCCTTCGGCTATAGCGCTGCAGGGTTAGAGATTCTATTAGGCGGCATTAAACCGATAAGCCCCGAGGAAAGGCTTGCTGTCTCCAAGGTCATGAAGCCAGAACCGCCGCTAAAGCTCGGGCTGGCCTTGGCCGAGCAGGGCATAGTAACCAGTTCTATCGACTCGAGCGATGGGCTGGCGCTCTCCCTTCATCACCTGGCAGAGGCTAGCCATAAGCGCATTAACCTTCATGGTTTACCGACGGATGAGGGGGTCAGGAGGCTGGCCGCACGCTTAAACAGAACGGTGGAGGAGTTGGCGTTGTATGGAGGCGAAGAGCTTGAGATCGTCTATACGTTGCCCATCAGCAAGCTGAAGGCAGGACGAAGGCTTGCCCGTCGCTTCGGCAAGGACCTTCTGGTGGTTGGAAGAGTTACCGAGGGAAGCGGGGTGGCTTTTAACGGGAGCGAAGTGGAGCGAAGAGGCTGGCTACACTTCAGGCGAGCATCAAGGCCTTGAGCTCCTCTTCGACGAGGCCCAATAATCTTCGCAGTCCCTCTTCGCTTTTGGCTTCAGCCCTCAGTTTTATCTGAGGCAGTGTGTTCGAGGCCCGCACTAGGGCCCAGCCTTCATCGTCGATGACCTTGACCCCATCTAGTCGAACAATTGTATAGCCCTCGCTCTCTAACTTTGCAGCCAGTCTATCCACGACTAGGAACTTCCTCTCATCAGGGCAGTCATACGTTATCACGGGCGTCGAGGGGTAGCGAGGTATATCCTCAAGTAGCCCAGATAACGGCGAACCTGTCACTACCTGAGCCATCTTCATTGTGGCGAATATTGCGTCGTCGATGCCATTTAATTCGCTAAAATAGAAGTGGCCTGCGATCTCCCCGCCTATGAGCGCCCGCTCCCTTACCATGGCGTTCAATAGATAGGCGTGGCCAACCCGGCTTAACAGCAGCTCGCCCCCATATTTCTTAACGACATCTTCGACGGCCATTGAACAGGCAACGTCGGCGATAACCTTCCCCCCACGATGTCTCTGGAGGTAGTGCTTTGCGAAGAGGGCCAACGTTATATCGCCCGGCAGTATCCGCCCCTTATCGTCTACAAAAACCGCCCTATCCCCATCACCGTCGTAGGCAACGCCGAAGTTATGTCCTCGCTCCCTTACCAGCCGTGCCAAGGGCTGCAGGTTATCGTCCTTCGGCTCCGGTCCTCGTGACGGAAAGCTTCCATCGGGCTCCCCGTTGAGCACCGTCACCTTCAATCCAGCTTCCCTGAGTAAGGGCTCGGCATAGAGGGCACAGGACCCGTTCCCCACATCCACCGCAACTTCTCCCACGAGCGACTCGTTAAGCGCGTGCAGGAGTAATGATTCTACTTCGCTCACTAAGCCTTTCCCGTCATACACCTTGCCCTCTTTATTGCCTCGGGATATGCCCTTAAGGTAAAGCTCCTTGACCTCCTCTAGCCCAAGGCCTTCAGCCACAAGGAGTCCTCCTTTTCTGAAGAGCTTGAGGCCATTCCATTCGGGCGGATTGTGGCTTGCCGTGACGACCACTCCGCCGGCGACATCGGCCTTAAGGGTAGCTAAATAAGCGAAGGGAGTGGGGACCAGCCCCAGGTCTATTACATCGCTTCCGGCTGCGGTGAGCCCTCTGAGCAGGGCCCGCTTAAGCGAATGGCTGCTGAGCCTTACGTCATGGGCGACCACCAAAGGAGCGAATTGAAGAAATGCGGAAAACGCCATTCCGACTCGCTCTGCTATTCGCTCCGTCAGGGTCTTACCATAGATTCCGCGTATGTCGTAGGCCCTAAAGGCCGATAGGTCCCCCTCCACCCTACCCGATTTCCTTTGCCCCAACATAAAATTTTTAGCCGCCAACACGGCCTCAGTGCTCGCGGGGGTAGCCAAGCCAGGTCAACGGCGCGGGACTGAGGTGCGCTAGCGCGGAGCTCCCGTCCCATTAGGGGTTCGTGGGTTCAAATCCCACCCCCCGCATCCCAGCTGCCAGAGAGATGTATATAGGACGACCCTATCCTCCGCCTTCTCGCCAGAGATGCGCTAGGGGCCCTGTGCGCATTAAAATTATAACGTTAAACCGCTCCTGTTCGGAGATCGGGTTGGCGCTAAAGCCAAGGACCACCGTCATAGGAAGTTATCCGGTCTTTCCTACACCTGATGAGGTGGACTTTTATAGGCAGTGGGGCACATTTGATGAGGACCTTCGAGATCCCTACCTCTTGACCGTCCAGGCGGCGCTTGATGATTTTATCAGCGCCGGCATAGAAGTGCCGTCCACGGGGCAAACGAGGGAGCACTTCGTTAAGCTCTTCCTAGACCCCTCCTATGTTGAGGGCGTATCGATAGAGGGGGCTGATATCCTAGTCACGGGAAAGATTGCGCGCAAAAGGCCGATAAGGCTCGAGGACGTCAGGTTTGCCAAATCCTTGCTGCCCCCATATTATCAGTTTAAGGAGCCTATCACGGGCCCCTATACGTTAGCACGAAGCTGTCGGCTCAGCACGGGCGAATATAGCGACATACGCCAGCTATCCTTTGAGCTCGCGAAACGTATCTGCGTTCCAGAGGCACTGGAGCTACAGCCCTATGTGGACTACGTCCAATTCGATGAGCCCTTCCTCTCCATAGACCCATGGCGGGACTATATCGTGGACCTCTACCAAGAAGTAGCCAGCGCGATTACCAAGCCTATCGTCCTGCACGTCTGCGGCGACTCCCTTTTGGTCTTCAAGAATCTGGTAAGGTTGCCCGTTCAAGCGCTCAGCCTAGATTTTACCTATAATCCCATGCTCCTAGAGGAGGTGGCGAGGAGGAATTACGATCAGCTGATAGGCTTCGGATGCGTTAACACAGGCACCCCTATTGTGGAGGATATTTCTTCCATAGAAAGGCTGATCCTTATGGGCGTTAAAAAGTTAGGAGAGGATAGGATCTTATTCATACACCCAGGCTGTGGCGAAAGGGCCTTACCCTTAAACTCAGCTTATCAGAAGAATGTAAATATGGTCATCGCCAGGAATAGAGTCTTTTATGGTGAGCCCCTAGCGGCTCATGCCCAGCCCCTCAGAAGAGAGGAGTATGACCCCAGGGGCTATTTCCTTATAGAAGTGGATCACGGGAACAAGCAGATCCTGCTTTTCCTTTATTCGTATGACCATAGAATCCTTCATGGCCTTGCTTCCTCAAGCGCCGAGAAGTTGCTTTATAGCGCTCTGGAGCTGGGCCTAATAGGTGAGGGCAAGACCGCACTGAGACACTTGGCGTATTTGGGCTATGAGCTTGGAAAGGCGGAAAGCGCCTTGTTGAATGGCGTACCCTATAGACAGGGGCAGCTGCTTCGGATTCAGCGTTGAAGATCAGCGAGCTCATTAGGGCGTATGGTCTGGTCAGAATAGTGGAGGTCACGCCTCCAAGGTATCAGATCAACTTCAGCGTCACTGTGAGGCAGTTGCGGCTCAGGATGTACAGCTGGCTTGAGATGGTTAGGAGGATGAGCTTATACTGTGATGCTATTGCCATAGCGGACCTCAAGGAAACCGAGGCATGCCACGTGCCTCCCGCGCTCCTCGCCAGGGAGCTGAAGCGAGAAGGCGGCATAGAGCCGATGCCGTCAATAGCCCTGAGAGATTATTCGAAGGGTGCCCTTCTCAACGTGGTTGTAGGATGTCTTAATGTGGATATAAGGAACTTGCTTGTGGTTCGAGGTGATCCCCATAAGAAGGGGGAGGGGCTGGAGGGAGACCTCTTCGGCTTCAAGAGGGTAGCGGATGCCCTAAGGGAGATAAGGAGGCTAGTGGGCGAGGGCGACCAGGCGCCCCTTTGCTTGGCTACGGCGTTAGACCACAGAATGTCGCAGGAGGAGGAATATGTCGAGGTATTAAGGCAAAGGGAGAAGCTCGTGGATTTCTATGTGGCTCAGCCTTTTTTCATGCCACCCGAGCGCTATCTAGAGCTGATAGATGACCTTAAATCGAAGGGGATAAGGAAGCCAATTTTACACTCGATCTTTCCTCTGCTAAGCCAAGAAGATATAGAAGTGGTTACCAAAAGGTTCGGCTGGACCATTTCGGAGGAAGAGAGGAAAAAGGTGAGTGAGGGGCCAGGGGCCGGCATAGAGCTGGCGGCCATGAAGTTTGATTATCTGCTGAAGAACAAAGGGCGCGTGGCGGGGGTCTATGTGAGTTCTAGGAACAGGCCAGAGCTGATCAGGCTGGTCATGTCGGCCCGTTAAGCTAACTGGCCCTTCATGGCCTCGAACTCTTTCAGCTTGTCATCATACCCACCCTTCTGGAGCAAGGCGAGCACTTCCTTAGGATCCTTACCATCCACCTTTATTCCCATGCTTATGCATGTGCCCAATACCTCCTTCACCGCCGCCTTCAGACTACTCGAATAAGAACTCTGCATCTTCAACGCCGCGACCTCGAGTATCTTATCGAAGCCAAGGTCGGCCACATACTCGGACCTAGCCTTGCCGCTGCCCTTCTCTAGGCCCGCCGCCCTGAGCAGCAACGCTGCCGTGCTTGGAATTCCTACTTGCACTTCGAACTCCTTCGATTCTATATCGACAGTAACCGTGACGGGGACCTTCATTCCCTTGAACCCGGCCGTAAGTTCATTTAGCTTGTTAACCACGGCCAACAGGTTGACGCCCAGGGGGGCGAGCGTAGTCGCTAATGGGGGTGCGGCGCTCACCTGGCCCCCATCTACGGTAAAGTTGAAGCTCTTGCGCTCTCCCATAACGGTCGCTGCCTGAGGGGGCGCTTAAAAAATGTATGGTGGAAGGGGCCTTCGGTCCTTTGTAGCGCCCTCATCTATTGCTCGGCGTGTAGCCGGCTCTTCATCGGCCCTATAGGCATATGGTTAAGCTCATATATAACGGGTGAGCCAGCGCAGGTGAAGGTTAATTAAATGCCCGGCCTCCCCAGCAAAGGGGCCGTAGCCCAGCACGGTAGGGCGGCGGGCTCCAGAAGTAAAGAAGTCCCTACCGACGATAAGGATGAGGAGCTTCTGGAGCGGAAACCCGTAGGTCGTGGGTTCGAGTCCCACCGGCCCCACCCGTTCTTAAGGGCCTCAGGCAAGCAGCGACCTCTTATACGCCTTAGCTATCTCTAGCGCCTTGACGGCCGCCCGCACGGCGTCCTCCGCGAAGATATACATCATGGGCTCTATTCCTACATCCCCCTCATCGACCAAGACGTCGGGTACCGCGCCCTTCTCAGCTACAGTACGCCTTATCCTTGCCAGTACACGATCCTCGTTCATGGCACCCTTCTCCTGACCCCGAATGGTCCTGAAACAGGAATAGCCCAGCGGAGTGAGCAGGCCCTCGATGCGTGGCTCATACTTTACGTTAAGGCAGGCCCTCTTGGTGGGGTCCACGGCCAAGGCCGCCAACAGCACGGAAGCCATATGCCGGGAAACACCGAACTCGGGCTCTCCCCCTACCTTTACCCCGCCCTTAAACCTCGCTATCCTGCCCGGAATGCCTGCAACGTCCTCCAAGCTCTGGGCACCGGCCCTTGCCATGACCACATTGGTGAATACCTCAGGTATCAGGCTCGGGAATAGAGGGCTGCTCTCGAGCAAACGAACGGCGCGCTTTAAATTCGTCAGCACTTCATCCTCTTCTAAGTCAAATCGATGGACAGCGCGGCCCTTGTTGAGGCAAACATCGCAAGTAGCCAGCTGCCTAAACTGAGCGATGTGCTCGTTACATGCTTGTCCCCTCGATAGAAGTTTGGACCAATAATGGTAGAGGGCAAACGTGGCCTCGACGGGGCTTATCAGAGATAGGTTCGCGAGCAACTTAGCGAGATCATGGGCTTCTTCCTCGGATAAGCCGAAGCCCGCTAGAAGTCCTAAGGCCTCCTCACCCCTCTTCTTTAGATATCCGTTTACGGCCGCCTGCGTAACGCCCAAGAGTTCCGCTATCCTCAGCTGGCTTAACCCCTTGTTGCGTAGCTCCTTGGCCACTAAGATCCTCAGGGCCGGCAAGAACCTCTCCGTCATGAGAACACAAGGCGGGAGCATGCTATAAGCCTCTTAATTAACAGCTTATTAATCCTTCTCATTTGTGGGAAAATTTGAATGACAACAGGTTGACGGTAAGTTAAGTAGGCTAGGTCAAACGGGCCGCTAATCTTGATCCAAAATTTTTTAGCTTCGGTTTAGACCCCCTGAACGCTTTGGAAAGTAACACCAGGCGTGTAAGGGCCATCTTCTCCGTCGTGGCCAACCCCGTGAGGCTGGATATAATTCAAAAGCTCAACATGAGGGGGAACATGACCTATACAGAGCTCAAGGCGCTGACCGGCTTTAAAGCTAAGAAGGAATCCGGCAAATTTGCCTACCACTTAAGAAAGCTAGTTAAAGCTAATCTCGTCATGCACTATTCTTCAGATAAGAAATACGGCGTAACGCCGTTGGGCAAAGCTGTGTTGCTGCTGGCCAGGCAGATTGGCGAGCAGGCCCTGGCGGGCGGCCCCAGGCTCTTGGTTCATACGTCGGATGGCAAAGTGGAGGAGTTCGCCAGCGAGAAGATCATACAGTCGCTGGTAAAGGAGGCAGGTATGGCGCTTGACTTAGCCTATAATCTGGCAGGCGAGATAGAATCTACTCTCCTTAAGTTCAGGGCCAGCTATGTGACCACGGCGCTCATCAGGGAACTGATAAACGCTAAGCTCTTTGAAATGAACATGGAGGACTACAGGCATAAGCTGAGCAGGGTAGGAATATCCGTTCATGACCTCACTCAGGCGCTAGAAGGAGGGGCCACAAACTTCGCCGATACTCATATGTTGAGCAGATGGATGGCAAAGAGGCTCCTAACAGAGTATGTGTTGCACTATAGGCTTCCTAGGCATCTGGCTGAGTCACACATGGCCGGAGATGTCGGCTTCTCCGACCTTAGCTCGTGGCTGACGGCCGTCGATACACTGTTCATTAAAGGCGACCTGCAGGGAGAAGCCGGCTGGGTCTTTGAGGTCATACCCCGCTCAAGGGCCCTCATAGAAGGGGAGTGGGGCGATTCCCTACCAAAGAGGATAATAGGCGTCATCGCCTGCTGCCTTAACGAGGCCTCCCGCGAGGTCGTCGTCGACATCTCCGCCCTTGCTGGGCAAGTGAATGAGGGGGACGCCCTAGCTATGATGCGGCAGGCGCACATGCTTGCCACGACCGGCGGTTCCACGACCCTACTGACCCTCGCCACAAACGTGCCTTCCGAGGCCCTGCTCAGGGCCTATCGCAGCTATTGTGCCGAGGTTCCGGTGCCGCTGGTCGCTCTTTCGCTCACGTTCGATAAGGAGCGGCATCGGTCTAAGGTGTTGATGGACATGCTCTCAGAAATCTTCAGGGCGGGCGGGCTGGTAAGCCTGTGCTCCGGCCAAGGGCCCACGTCTTATTTAGGCATCCATCACAGCGCGGCCGAAGGCTACCACATAGCTGGGGCCATACATGGCTTTAGTGTTAACCTAGTAAGGCTGGCTTTTGAGAGCGAGGGTGACCCCTCCTACTTCAGGAGTAAACTCAGCATGGCCTTCAGGCTACTTGCGGAGGCTGCCGAGCAAAGGATGAGGGATCTCTCAAGGCCCACAGTAGGGGGCGCCGGTAGCCTAACACAAAGGCTCGTGCAAAGAAAGGAGGTAACTGCCACCATAAACTTAATCGGAATGCAGCAGGCAACGAAGGTCTTTGGCAAAGGTAATGATTTCGTGAGCTTACTCCAAGAGGTCTTAGCGGTCGGAAAGAGGGTCTTTCAAAACGTTGACCTGAAGATCAATTACGGCCTCCTTTTCGACCGCGAGGCGAGCAGGTTCCTCTGGCTTGATTATCAGAAATATGGCGAAAGGATTCGTGAAGAGGCTGGCATAGCCAAAACACAGGATAGCTACAGCAACGGGTTTGTGATCGAACTAGAAGGGGATGGAATAGAGGATAAGGTCAAGGAGCTGAGGACCATAAGCGAGTTGGTTCATAGCAACGTGAGCGTAGGGCTTAGGCTAAGGGATTATGTGGATGATACCTGCTTTGATAGGATGGCAAGGGCACTGGTTTCGGAGATAGGAGTCGGGAAGCCGGCCTTGGTCTACACCGCCTGCACCGTCTGCTCATCTAAGGTAATAGGCAATAGGGAGAGGTGCGCCGCCAACGCTCATACCAATGTGAGGGTCTACTCGACCTTCTGAACCGCATCTAAAACTATTTCATCATTCAGGATCAGCGCCAGTAAGGCAGCGCGGAGCCATACGCCGTAGTGGGCCTGCCTAAAATAGCAGGCAAAGGGAGTCCTGTCGACCTCGGGCGATATCTCGTCCGTCTTGGGGAGCGGGTGCAGTATTATTAAGTCTGACTTGGCGCCTTCCAGCGATCCTAGGTCGACTCTATACGAGCCTCTTACCTTCTCGTATTCGTTGGGGTCGGGGAAGCGTTCACGTTGTATCCTAGTGACGTAGAGCACATCTAGCTCAGGCAAGCATTCCTTTAGCTCCCTTAGCTCTCTTATGTCAAGCCTGTTTGAAATGTCCTCGAATACCTCGCGCCTGAGGCGTAGCGAAGGAGGCGAGATGAGCCTAATCCTTAGATGCCCTTGCATTTTTACCAAGGCGTAGAGCAGCGACGGAACGGTGCGACTATACTTCAGATCGCCCAGGATGCCTATAGTGAGTCCATCGAGCCGGCCCTTCAATTTCCAGATCGTATATAGGTCCAAGAGCGCCTGTGTTGGATGTTCCTCGGTCCCACTGCCAGCATTTATCACGGGCTTTTCGCTCACGATGGACGCATATCTACTGGCGCCCTCCATCGGGTGTCGCATCACGATCACATCCGCATAGCCCTCCAGTACCTTCACCGTATCGTGGAGGGTTTCTCCCTTCGCCAGAGAGGTGGTCTGGGGTTCATCGAAGCCTATCCACGAAGCGCCAATGGTGGCTACCGCCGCTTCGAAGCTGAGCTTGGTCCTCGTACTAGGCTCGAGGAACATAAGCGCCGCTATTTTGCCCTCGCCCAGCGCCCTCCTTTGTCGGGGGGACACCGCCTGTAGCCTATCCGTTAGCTCAAAGAGGGACCACATATCTTCGGCGGAAAGGTCCTTTACCGAAATTATGTCCCTGCCGTGCAACGGTGACTTCATTCCCTTTGAAGGTATCAATGAGGGAATAAATAATTATCTAGTCCCGGCACAAGCGTGGGGTGTCCAAGGAACTAAAAGATGAGGAAAGCCTTATCGTCAGGCGCATAAAGGAAGGCACGGTCATCGACCACATAACGGCTGGAAGGGCATTGAGGGTGCTGGAGATTCTAGGCATAAGGGGGGAGGCCGATAACGTGGTCACCGTGGCCATAAATGTGCCAAGCCATAAGCTAGGAAAGAAGGACATAGTGAAGATAGAGGGACGATTTCTTAGTGCCGACGAGACCAATAAGATCGCGCTGATAGCGCCGCATGCGACCATAAACATCATCCGGGGTTATAGAGTAGTCCAGAAGAGAAAGGTTGAGCTGCCAAAGGAATTCGTGAATGTGTTTCGGTGCCCATACCCAACCTGCGTCAGCAACTCAGCGGCGGAGCCGATTGTGCCAATCCTCGTTGTCGTATCCGCGGACAGGCCTCAGCTCAGATGCTTTTACTGCTCACGCATTATAGAGGTGGAGGACATCATCAGGCAGATCGTATAAGGCGATAAGGCTGGACAGAGGGGGTGGATAAGATGCGTAGCTACGGCACCTTGGCCAACATCAGGAAGGCGATGGCCAGCCCGTAAATTGCTATCGCCTCTCCCAGCGCGGTTATGATCAGCGCGAAGGTCTGCAGTTCTGACTTTTCGGCGGTAGCCGCAAGGCCAGCCGCGCCTGCCCTACCGATGGCCAGGCCTGCTCCCACGGCGGCCAGCCCGAATCCGAGTCCTATTCCTATCAAGGCAAGCCCCCTTTCAGTAGCTTGCGGCGCGGCTTGGTCCTGCCCAAACGAAGGAGCGACGCCGCCAAGGATGAGGCTTAAGGCTAACAGGCCCAGCAGAAGAGTTTGCAAACGCATGGGACGGCCCTGCCTAGGGCCACGTTATTTATATTTTTTCGGCCAGAAGCCTCGCATACTTTTCCAATAGCTCCGAGAGCTTGGCCTTCAACTTGGTCCTGCTCTCCTCGTAAGCTTTACGCAGCCTCTCTTCCGCGGCGCTGTACTTCTTAGCCATCAGCTCCTCGATCGACTTACGATCCGTCTCTATTGCCCCTCACCCCTAGCGAGCACCGCCTTTACCCTCTTTAACCTTACGAACTCCTCCCTTTCGCGCTCCTCTAGCACAGAGGATATGAACTTCATGCGCTCTTTGTAGGTGGGTATTATGACATACTCGAGCGCGTTAATTAACCTCTGAGTCCTCTCAAGCTCCTTGGCAAGCCTGATGATCGTGCTCTCCAGCTCGGCGGCCTTCACGAGAAGGGGGAATGTATCCTTCATATGAAAGACGTACTCATCGAGCTCAGGAGGAGTGTCAGCGAAGCCGTATTGTATTGGGCTCTCGGACTTCCTATTCACGAGACGTATCGAGGGCATATCTATGTCTAAGACCCTCTTCAGTTCTATTTCTACCTCATACAACGGGGGGGTGGTCGCAGCGATGGAGAAGATCCTAGAGGAGCCGGCCTTTAATAGCGCCGCCAGATACAGGCCGTATGCCCGCTCCAAGGAACCCTGCAGTAGGCCCGAGACCTTTTCCGATTCATCCACGACCTCCTCTAATTTCTTCAATATCACCTCCCTTTTATCCTCTAGGATCCTATGCACGGCTTCAGCCACCTTTACGCTGCGCTTGAGCCTTATCAGCTCGATCTTAGTCGGCTGAACCTTGCCCCCCAGCGTCTGGGACATGCCTACGGGGTGGCGCCGGCCGTCCTGTAGTAGCGCTTTATGTGCGCAGGCTTTATTTTAGTTAGCTCGGCTTCAGGCAGCGTCGAAAGGATGTCCCAAGCCAGGTCCAGCGTCTGCTCGATGGTTCTATTTTCATTGGGGGCCTGCTTCAGGAAGCGCTGCTCGAAGGCCTCGCCGAATTCTATATATTTTAGGTCGATCGGGCTCAGGCTGGCCCTGCCCACTATCTCCGCAAGCGCCCTTATATCTTGGGCCCTGGCGTAAGCGCTGTAGAGCTGATTGCTCACATCAGCATGGTCCTCCCTAGTTTTGCCGGCGCCTATGCCATCTTTCATCAGCCTGCTTAAGGACATCAGGACGTTCACCGGCGGGTATATGCCACGGTTGTATAACTCGCGCCCAAGCACGATCTGCCCTTCAGTTATGTAGCCTGTGAGGTCAGGAATAGGGTGCGTTATGTCGTCCGCAGGCATCGATAGAATGGGCATCTGAGTTATGCTACCCTTCTTGCCCTTTATCCTGCCGGCGCGCTCATAGATGGTGGCTAAATCCGTATAGAGATAGCCGGGGTAACCCTTTCTCCCTGGCACCTCTTCGCGTGCGGCGCTGATCTCCCTAAGCGCCTCCGCATAGTTGGTCATATCGGTAAGCACTACGAGCACATGCATGCCGGCTTCATAGGCAAGATGCTCTGCAACCGTCAACGCTACGCGAGGAGTCACCACGCGCTCTATGGCTGGGTCGTCGGCCAAGTTCAGGAAGAGGACGCTACGCTTTAGAGCGCCCGTAGCTTCAAGGCTGCGCCTGAAGAAGGCCGCCTCAGAGTACTGCACGCCTATGGCCGCGAAGACCACCGCGAATTCTTCGCCCGTCACGACGGTAGCCTGCGAAGCTATCTGCGCGGCCAACATGGCGTGAGGAAGGCCGGCGCCCGAGAAGATGGGCAGCTTCTGCCCCCTCACAAGGGTATTCATGCCATCAAGGACTGAGACGCCGGTCTGTATGAAGTCCGTTGGATAATCCCTCCTTTCGGGATTGATAGGGGCGCCATTCACATCTTGGTAAGATGCGCCTATAGGCTCCGGCAGCCCATCCAAGGGCCTGCCCAGCCCATCGAGGACCCTGCCTAAGTAGTCCTCCGAAACAGGTATCTTGAGCGTCTCACCGGTAAACCGCACTTTGGTGGATGTAGTCGAGAGTCCTAGGGTGCCTTCGAAGACTTGAACCACCGCCAAGCCCTTGCCCGTTTCTAGGACACGGCCCAGACGCCTTTCGCCATCCTGCGTCTCTATCTCCACCAGCTCTTCATAGGCTGCTCTCTCCACTCCCCCTACGACCAGTAAGGGGCCCCTGATCTCCCTAATGCTAGTATACTCTATTCCTCCGCGTGTGCCCTTGACCTCAGGCAACTCTCTCCACCACCTTTCCTAGGAGGGCCTTGAACGCCTCCTCCACTTCCTTCTTCAGGACGTCTAATTTTTCCAACTCCTTCTCGGAGACCTCAAACCGCGCCCTCATCAGCGAGGAGATTACTGGGAGGGACCGTATGCGGGAGAGCGGAACTCCCTTCTGCAAGGCCAGGTTGGCGTTCTTATAGAAGGTCAGCAGGAGGTCGAGCAGCTTCACCTGCTTTAGGGGACTACAGTAAGCATCTATTTCGTCAAAGGCGTTCTGCTGAAGGAAGCCCTCCTTTATTATACGCGCTACGTCTAAGATCAGCTTCTCCGAGTCGGGCAGGGCCTCAGGCCCCAGCAGCCTGACGATTTCCCTCAGCGCGTCCTCCCTGAGGAGCACCTCATAAGCTAGGCTTCTCTTCTCGTACCATTGCCTATCCACGTTCTCTATCCACCAGTGCTTGACCTGCTCGACGTATCCGCTGTAACTCTGCACCCAGTTTATTGCAGGATAATGCCTGGAATACGCGAGCTTCGTATCGAGTGCCCAGAATACCTTTATGAAGCGCAAAGTGTTCATAGTTACCGGCTCAGTGAAGTCAGCTCCTGAAGGAGATACCGCGCCGATGATGGTGACGGAACCCATTCGCTCTGGTGTGCCTAGAGCCTTAACCCTTCCAGCCCTCTCATAGAACTCAGCCAGCCGGCTAGCCAAGTAGGGCGGAAATCCCTCCTCCGCCGGCATTTCTTCTAGCCTCCCGCTAACTTCCCTTAGGGCTTCGGCCCACCTGCTCGTAGAATCGGCCACAAGCACCACATCATAGCCCTGGTCCCTATAGTACTCAGCAATGGTAACACCTGTATAAATGCTGGCCTCGCGAGCTGCCACGGGCATATTGCTTGTGTTGGCTATCAGCACGGTCCGCTCCATGAGGGGCCTGCCGCTGTAGGGATCCTTTAACTCGGGGAATCTGACTAGGACCTCGGTCATCTCATTTCCGCGTTCGCCGCACCCTATGTATATCACTACCTTAGCGTCAGCCCAAGCGGCGATCTGATGTAATGTTACCGTCTTACCGGTGCCGAACCCGCCCGGTATCGCCCCCGTCCCTCCCTTCGCCATTGGGAAGAGGGTATCTAAGATCCTCTGGCCAGTTATAAGTGGAAGTGTGGGATCGAGCCTCTCTAGATAGGGCCTAGCTCTTCGCACAGGCCACAGGTGATAAAGGAAGAGGTCCGAACGAACGCCATCACGCTCGATCCTAGCCACCGGATCCTTCAAGGTGTACTTCCCATCCTTTACTATATCGATCACTATCCCGTGCATGTGAGGCGGAGCTAAGATCTTGTGTTCCACAATGGGCGTTTCCTGAACAAAGCCCAACACATCGCCGCCTGTAAGCTTCGCGCCCTTGCTTATCAGGGGCCTAAACTCCCACTTGACATCCTGATCTAGAGCCGGAACCGAGATGCCTCGCCTTATGAAGTGTCCGCTGATCTTGGAAAGCAGCGAGAGGGGGCGTTGTATGCCATCAAAGATGGTGCCTAAAAGGCCTGGGCCCAGCGAAACCGAAAGGGGCTGACCTGTGGAATAGACGGGATCCCCGGGCCTAAGCCCCGAAGTGCTCTCATAGACCTGTATGAAAGCTATGTCGCCGGAAAGCCTGACGATCTCTCCGATCAACTTATCCTCGCCTACCTTCACTACCTCGTACATCTTAGGGTTGGGCAGACCGGAGGCCTTTACCAGAGGGCCGCTCACGTAGATGACGGCGCCCTTAGCTGTCTCCATGCCTGACCAACCTGTAGATTTCAGCCCGTATATCTGCCTTAGCCCTCTGTAGCCTAGCTTCGACCGTATTATTGACGGCCAGCTTACCGTCTAAGCTCACGAGCCTTAGCCCTCCTGCGGTTATAATGTGGTCCTTGGCCATCTTCAGGGCGTAACCTCTGGCGTTAAACTCATGTAACAGATCCTCCATAAGCTTTGAATCCTCGGCAGCCACCTCTACGTAGCCCTCCCTTATCCCGCTAAGCCCCAACGCCTCCTCAAGTAGCTTTGCCAGAACCAGCCTATATTTCTTTGGCTGGCGTCTTAATTCACCTAGCCTTCGCTTTGCTTCCTCCAGCACCTCCTCCATATACCCTTCTAGCTTTCCCAGCGAGACCTGTTTTAGCTCCAGTTCAAGCTGTGCTGCCTGTTGTCTCTTGTAGGACTCCGCTTCCTCTGTTATCTCATTCAGTTTGGCGATCAGGGAGGCCAGGCGGGCCTTTCGCTCCTTATCGAGTTCTTCCAAAAGGCCCTGAAAATATTGTTTCAGCTGCTCTTCGATACGGCGTTCTAGATCGCCTACTACCTCTGAAAGCAGGGAATGCGCTCTCTCCCTGCCACTTTCGCCGGCGCTCATACTCCTAGTATTTGCTTTATCAATTTCCTATAATCTCTGGCCTTAGAAGCGGCCCCCGGCCTAGGCACCGAGAAGATCAAGGGCAGTGACCTTGACTTTCTCGTCTCGGTCAGGAAGCCTTCTAGAGGAGCTGCGAGGTTCTCGTCCAATAAGATAAGGCCCACATCGCTGGCCCTGCTCAGTTCGGTCAACATATCCTTAGCTTGCTCCGCGTCGCTCACTGCGTAGCCCTCGATGCCTGTTAACCGAAGGCCATTGACGAATACCTCGTCGCCAACAGCTATTATCTTCACGCCTGGCCGATAGAGGGCGCCGCCTTAAAGTTATCGGGGTGTAATAATTTAAGAGGGGAAGCGCGGGCTCCCGTGAGGCTCATGCCGCTTGAGAAGGTAGCCAGAGTGGCCATCGTGATCCCGCGTTCGGCCATCCTCGATGTTAGCCGCGCACTTGCATCGCTGGGGCTCGTGCATTTAGCGCAGGATGAAGGGTTCACCAGCGATAGGAGGGTGGCGGAGCTTCTTGCAGGCCTTAGAGGGCTATTGGTATCGCTAGATACCGTGGCCAGGGACCTGTCGCTCAAAGAGGAGAGGCCCATAGTGCATCAGATACTAAGGGGGAGAATAAATGAAGTCAGGAGCTTTGACGTAGCCGCCTGGGAGGCTTTCTTTGAGAGCGTGAGGGAAGAGGCCCGGCCCATAATTGAAGCCCTTAGCGAACTTTTTAGAAGGGAGAGGGAGCTTAGCGCCACAATAGAGAGCAAGAGGAGCCTGCTCGCCTCTCTCGCCGTTCTAAGGGAGCTGGATTATGACCTCTCTCGACTCAAGAGAAGCAGGTACCTTAGGCCCCTCATTGTCTCCGTGCCGAAAGGTGCAAAGGAGGAACTCCTGCGCTCCTTAAGCAAGGCAGCCCACTATACGGTCTATGAAGATGAAAGGGTAGCTGTCCTCCTGTTGATCGTGCTGCCGAGTCAAGAAAAGGAGCTGGACAGGATAATGAAGGTTTTGGGGGCAACTCCCCTGCCTCTTGAGGATCTGCCCGAGGTAAACCCCTCTAAGTTGACGCAGAGACTACGGCTTGAGTTATCGGAGCTGGAGCGGGAATTGCAAGCGGTAAGACGAAGCATAGGCGAGATGGCTAGGGAGAAAGGGGAACAGATCCTAACGCTGAGAGAGGCCTGCAGCTTAGCCCTGGGTTACTTGGAAAAGGTGGCAAGGGTTGGCACTCTAAAATACTTCGGCGTCCTTAAGGCCTATGTGCCTTTAAGGATGCTCGATGAGCTTAAGCGCAAGCTAACTAAGGGCGTGATTATAGTGGAGGATGATCGTCCTAAAGAGGCGCCCACTTTGATGAGTAACCCGCGTTGGGCCAAGGCCTTTGAGTTGGTCACCTTAGCGCAGGGCCCGCCTGCACATACGGAAATTGACCCAACGCCGATCATCGCCTTCATCTTCCCTATCTTCTACGGGCTTATGTTCGCCGATGCGGGACAGGGACTTATACTGGCGCTCGCTGGCCTGCTAGTCGCTCAAAGGCTGGAGCCGCGGTATAGGAGGTGGGGGATATTGCTGTTAACATGTGGCATCTCGGCCACTGTAGGTGGTTTACTGACCGGTGAGGCCTTCGGCCTAAAGCTCGCGGAATTGAACTTCGGCCCGATCACTGAATTCTTGGCCGCGATCAGCGTGCTTAGGCTTGAAACCACCGAGGACATCATCAGAATTCTAGCGCTCTCGGTTTGGATGGGGGCCCTGCATCTGGCCTTAGCCTTCCTTTTGGACGTCCAAAGGAGCCTTAAAGAAAGTAAGAGGGTGAAGGCGCTGACCCTGAGCTTGCCCACCTTCCTTCTCTACGCAGTAGTAGGTACCCTTTTCGCTACGGGCTTGGTTGCTTCAAACTATAGCTTTGGGCTCTTATTGACTAATGATGCGTCGCATCCTCTACTGCCGCTTCTCTCTATCGGTCAGGTGACGAGGACGATTGTGCTGCCGCTGGGCATCGTCCTCTCCCTATTGATAGCTCTGAGCCATCTTCTCTCCATCAAGGCCGGCGAGGAGGCGGGCAGGCTGACGGATGCCTTAATTCTGGGGCCCATAGAGTGGTTTCTGCGCATCACCGAGTTCCTAGCGAATAGCATAAGCTATGTTCGAATAGGGATCATGCTGCTTGCCCACGCGGTGGTAATGGGCATCGTTGCAACTCTTTACGGCTACCCCGCTTTCCTGCCCCTCGCAGTACTGGGCAATATAGGCGTCATGTTGCTAGAGGGGCTCATCGTCTATGTGCAAGCCCTCAGGCTTCATGTTTATGAATGGTTTACCAAGTTTTATGAAGGTAAGGGGACGATCTTCCAGGGGCTCTCCCTGACGGGCAGAAGGGCTAAAATCATATTCGTAGCGCTAGCGGGGGCTGGGAAGTGAGCGAAGCTCTAAAGAGCGTTCTCGAAGCGCTGGAGAACTTCGAGAAGGAGGCGGATCGAATAGTTGAGAGCATCGACGAGGAGAAAAGAATGCTTAGGGCGTTGCTCGACCAAACCTTAGCTGAGCTCAGGGTCGAGGAGGAGAGGTTGATACAGGCCGTCAGGGAGCGCGCCCTGATGGGTGCGAAGCAAGAGGCCGAGAGGGTCAAGGCCGAGAGAATGAGGCAGTTTAATGACCAATTACGGGCCATGGAAGAGAAGTTAAGGGCGCACAAAGAAAATGTGATCAGGATGATAGAGGGCATCGTGCTTCCATGAGGTTGAGGGTAAAGGAGGAGGCCTCTAGCCTCTACGCCACGATAAGGAGTTATGCTTTACGGGGCAAACTTCTGTCCTATAAGAATCTCGCAGAGCTGGCCGAGGCTCTAAGCTTAGATGACCTTGTCAATAAATTAAAGCTTCTACCATACAAGGACGCACTTGCGTCCCTCGAGGCGCCCTATAGCGCTCGCGATATAGAAAAGGCACTTATTACGGATCTCGCCAAACTGCACCTATCGTTGGCTAAGGCGTCTGGCAGTAAGCTTCTCTTTGCCTACTATCGAAAGTATAGGGCGCTCAATATCAAGGGTATAGTCAGGGCAGTTTTGATGAATAAGGGCTTCGAGGAAATCAAGGAGTTAGTCAACTTGGATATTGAGGCGCTGGTGGGAACTAGGGACAGAATCTTGAAGCTCATGCAAGCCCGAAGCTTGGATGAGTGCGTAGAGGCATCAAGTGGCGATGAGTTCTTTCCCGAGATAAGGTTACTGCAGCAACTTAACAGAGCCGGACAGGCACTAGACCCACAGCTCTTGGACGTTATCATAGAGCGGGCCGTGATGCGCGATATCGCTGTAAATCTTTTCGAAGATGAAGGAAGGAAGTATCTGAATCTGGCCGGATTCGAACTCGATTCATATAATCTCATGGCTCTTTTACGCGGGAAATCCTCCAATCTGCCGCAGGGAAGATTAAGGGAGCTGGTCGTCAGACCGGGCTATAGGCTTGACGCCGCGACCATTAATAGAATCATCGCCGCGCCCGATTTGGAAGACGCCATACGCGCGGTCCGGGGCTCCGTCTTCGCGGGTCTGATAGCGCGACTTCCGCAGGGTCAGAACCCCATCGAGGCGATTGAAGCCGTCCTCAGGGAGGAGCTGCTTAAAAGAGCGCGTGGCACCTTCGCGTGGAGAGCGCTGGGCGAAGAATGCATCTTGGCGATCATTCTGCTAAAGCAAGAAGAAGTGAGGCTGCTCAGTGGCCTGGTATGGGCGGTCCAAGAAAGGGTGCCCGCCAAGACCATCGCGGATACCTTGCTAAGCCACATAAAGCGCGTCGAAGAGGCGCGATAGGCTGTTGCTCACCTATGGGTTATAAGCGTCCCCTGGCTCACGCCCTTCAGCACATTTGTTATGATGGAGGGGTCACACTTTGTTATTCGTGTGGGTATCTTGGATCTCGATATTATCTTAAGGGCAACGAGGTCCAAGAGCTCATACGTGCCCGCTTTGCTTCCAGCTCTCATCAGAAGCTTGTATAGCTGAGGTACCGTAACTGTCTCAAGAAGCTTAGCCTTCCTATCTATCTTAGGATCCCGGCTGAACACCCCTTCTACATCGGTCGCGATTAGGAGAAGATCGCTTCTAATTCTTTCCGCGGCCAGCGCCGCGACGGCTGAAGTGCTGTGTCCAGGGTGCAGCCCTCCCAAGACCACTATGGGGTAATGCCTTAATTTATCCACCATCTCATCTAGGCCCGAGGGTACTGCGGGACAGGCTAGGGGTGCCAAGGCCCCAGCGAACAGAGCCGCGTGCAGCCTCGCGACACCGATGCCTATGCTGTCAAGCGACGTCTCATCCAGCCCGAGAGTTCTTCCAACCTTTATCAGGGAGCGGGCGAGCTCCCCACCTCCCGCAACGACGACCAGCCTTTCGAAGAGCCCTCTATCCTGCGCCTCACGAAGTGTGATGCTAAAGCGCCTTAAGTTCGCCTCCAAGCGCTGGGGATCAAAAAGGTGACCGGTCAGCTTTAGCACTACGTTTTTATAAACGGGCATGCCATGCATGCTGTCGGCATCTGAATATAAGGGTTGAGAGTAGGATGGAAGGAAAGGTAGATCTGAAGTCTCTACAGAGCCTGAAGATAAAGCGCGCCTTAAACGAGCTGGCCCAAATAAGAGGTAGGGGGACCGAGCTGATTTCGCTTTACATACCTCCTAAAAAGGCCCTCAGCGACGTGATGAATGAGTTAAGAAATGAGTGGGGAACAGCCTCCAATATTAAATCTGATGTTACAAGGAGTCACGTACAGGACGCACTAACGAAAATAATGCAGCGCTTAAAGCTTTACAATAGACCCCCTCCCAATGGCCTTATCATCTTCGCAGGAGCTTTGCCTAGAAATGGGCCAGGAACTGAGGCCGTCAAGATCTTCGAAATAGTGCCCCCAAAGCCCGTCCAAGTATACCTGTACAGGTGCGACGATCACTTCCATTTGGAACCCCTCAGAGACATGCTTAAGCATGAGAAGGTCTACGGCCTGATCTCGATCGATGCCACGGAAGCGGGCCTGGCGGTAATATCGGGCGAGAGAGTCCAAGTCCTGGATGTCATCACATCCGGAGTTGGCGGTAAGACACGCAAGGGGGGACAGTCGGCCAGAAGGTATGAGAGGGAAAGAGAGATGTATCTCACCTACTATTTTCAGAGGGTGGCCGAGTATGCCAATAAGTACTTCCTGCAGGACTATAACGTCGAGGGCCTTATAGTGGCTGGCCCGGGCTTTACCAAAGACGACTTTCTTAAAGCCGGGTATCTAAACTATCAGTTGAAGAACAAAATCCTCGCCACTTTAAACACCTCCTATGCAGGCAGAGAGGGAATAAGGGAACTTCTCGATAAACTAACAGAGGTCATGAGCGGAGTTAGGGTCTTTGAGGAGAAGAAGCTCATCGATAAAGTGCTCAAGACCCTAAGCGAGAATCCTTCCTACGTGGTGCTAGAGCCGCCGCGGATCCTAGAGCTTATGGATAAGGGGTTGGTGCAGGTAGTGCTCGTCTCCGGTAAGCTGGAAATGAACTATCTGGAGGTAAGCTGCAAGGCCTGCGGCCTTATCGAAAGGCATTTGGTCGATAAAGCAACATATATGGTGAAGAGGGATGAGCTGATAGGATCCTCATGCAAAGCATGCGGTTCTACGGAAAGGGAGGTAAGGGAGAAAGACCTAACCGAGCTTCTTGAGGAAAAGGCCTTAGAACATAACGTACAGGTAGAGGTCATCTCGGAGGAAACCGAAGCAGGTCAGATCCTCTCAAATATGGGGGGAATGGTGGCCCTGCTAAGGGCACTGCCGCAACGCCCATAGAGCGGCTTCCTTAACGCCCCATAAAAATAATTTTAAGAAGGGGGCAGGCAATCGTATACGCCCCGGTCGCCTAGCCCGGTAAGGCGGCGGCCTTGTAATCAGGAATGTGGAGGGGAGAGCCGCTTATCGCGGGTTCGAATCCCGCCCGGGGCTCGGCTCAAGGGTATTGTATGAAGCGTGTCCTTGATCAGGTATCCGATGTATTGATAGGCCTCGTCCGCCCCAAGCCTGACCACGCCGACGGAAGAGGAGGAGCTGCTCTCTCTCAGTTCGAGTAGATGGTGACACTCACGCCCTGCCCTTAATAGCTTTACGAAGTAATAGTGACGACACGTGCAGGCCTTAAGGGATGGGCTCACTAAGTATTCTCCTTCTTTCCCGAGCACGCTCACCAAGGTTATCCCCTTATCATGAACCTGCACATGTCGAACCGCCAACATTTCGAATAATGCCAACTCGGTATCTTAACCGTTTCCCTTACCTGTTCGCTACAAAGCCCTCGCGCATGAGATTGGTGGGGTCGGTGGGATTTGAACCCACGATCACGGGCGTTCCCGTCGATAGATCCCGAGGCCCGCAGCTTACCATGCTAGCCCACGACCCCGAGAATCATGTAAGAGATAAGGTTAAAACTTTTCCTCCTATGATGCTGCCGCCCCGGTAGCTCAGGAGGTTAGAGCGCGGCACTGGTAATGCCGAGAGGTATGGCCCGGCAAGTCGCGGGTTCGAATCCCGCCCGGGGCTGGAATTGTCTCCTTGGCCACGGAAAAAGCTTATTAAGCTGGCCGATGTTCAACGTGATTGCACGTCGGCGGCTCAGGGCCAAGTGAGGATGCAATCCTAGCGGTGAGGCTCTGACCTCCAGACGTGCAGACAATAATGCAGGCATAACCCGTGAGGGTTATGTCCAAGGGAGAGAGGTCCGCAGGAAGCCGGCCGTATTTCCCTTTGAATCCGGTTGATCCTGCCGGACCCGACTGCTATCGGGGTGAGACTAAGCCATGCGAGTTGTACGACCCTCGGGCATGGGAGGGGCGTGGCGCACGGCTCAGTAATACGCAGTCAACCTGCCCTCAGGACGCGCATAACCTCGGGAAACTGAGGCTAATGCGCGATAGGCTAGGGCCTCTGGAAGGAGCTCTAGCCCAAAGGGCCCGACAACCATCCTTGTCGGGTCGCCTGAGGATGGGACTGCGGCCGATCAGGTAGTTGGTGGGGTAAAGGCCCACCAAGCCTATAACCGGTACGGGCTCTGGGAGGAGGAGCCCGGAGATGGACCCTGAGACAAGGGTCCAGGCCCTACGGGGCGCAGCAGGCGCGAAACCTGCGCAATGGGCGAAAGCCCGACGCGGTCACCCCGAGTGCCTCCCGCTGAGGGAGGCTTTTCCCTGCTGTAAACAGGCAGGGGAATAAGGGGAGGGCAAGTCTGGTGTCAGCCGCCGCGGTAATACCAGCTCCCCGAGTGGTCGGGACGATTATTGGGCCTAAAGCATCCGTAGCCGGTCCCGTAAGTCCCCTGTTAAATCCAACGGCTCAACCGTTGGGCTGCAGGGGATACTGCGGGACTAGGGGGCGGGAGAGGCCGCCGGTATTCCCGGGGTAGGGGTAAAATCCTCTGATCCCGGGAGGACCACCAGTGGCGAAGGCGGGCGGCCAGAACGCGCCCGACGGTGAGGGATGAAAGCTGGGGGAGCGAACCGGATTAGATACCCGGGTAGTCCCAGCCGTAAACGATGCAGGCTAGGCTTTGGGCCAACTTCGTGTTGGCCCAGGGCCGCAGGGAAGCCGGTAAGCCTGCCGCCTGGGGAGTACGGCCGCAAGGCTGAAACTTAAAGGAATTGGCGGGGGGGCACCACAAGGCGTGAAGCCTGCGGTTTAATTGGAGTCAGCGCCGGGAATCTTACCGGGGGAGACAGCAGGATGAAGGTCAGGCTGAAGACCTTACCAGACAAGCTGAGAGGTGGTGCATGGCCGTCGCCAGCTCGTGCCGTGAGGTGTCCTGTTAAGTCAGGCAACGAGCGAGACCCGCGCCCTTAGTTGCCTCCCTATGCGAAAGTATAGGGAGGGAAACTAAGGGGACTGCCGCCGCTAAGGCGGAGGAAGGAGCGGGCTACGGCAGGTCAGTATGCCCCGAAACCCCCGGGCCACACGCGGGCTGCAATGGTGGGGACAACGGGTTCCGACCCCGAAAGGGGGAGGTAATCCCAAAACCCCACCCCAGTTGTGATTGAGGGCTGAAACTCGCCCTCATGAACCTGGAATGCCTAGTAACCGCGCGTTATCATCGCGCGGTGAATACGTCCCTGCCCCTTGCACACACCGCCCGTCGAGCCACCCGAGTTAGGTCTTGGTGAGGTGCCGCCCTGTTGGTGGCATCGAACCAGGGCCTAGCGAGGGGGGCTAAGTCGTAACAAGGTTGCCGTACGGGAACGTGCGGCAGGATCACCTCCTTAATACGGCCGGCCTGTAAAGGGCCTCTCTCCAGGTAGATGCAGCCTGTTAGCGCAGCGCTAATAGGCGAAGGGCGGAGTGCATGTGCACGATTACCGCCGTGTAAAGGCCGCCAACTCCACCTCAGTGGGAACACAACGACGCCACATGGTGGATGGCTCGGCTTGGGGGGCGACGAAGGGCGCGGCAAGCTGCGAAAAGCCCGAGGGAGCCGCATGCAGGCGTCGATCTCGGGATCCCCGAATGTGTATTCATGAAGGAGGCCAAAAGCCTCCTTCGCTCTTGGCTTTGCCAAGAGCGCGAACCCCCCGAACGGAAACATCCAAGTAGGGGGAGGAAGAGAAATCAAAATGAGATCCCCTGAGTAGCGGCGAGCGAAAAGGGGAAAGCTCAAACCGAATCCTCTAGAGTAATCTAGGGGAGATGTAGTGTTCGGCCGTCCGCTGCTCTTCAGGGCAGCGCGCCTCCAAGGCGGGGCCGAAGTTGCCTGGAATGGCACGCCAAAGAGGGTGACAGCCCCGTAGGTTTCGCGGCGGAGGTGCGCGCGGATGGCCAGAGTACCTGGCCTTGGTCAATGGCTAGGGAAGATGGGGGAAAGCAGCCTCCAAAGCTAAATACCTCCCAAGACCGATAGAGAACAAGTACCGTGAGGGAAAGCTGAAAAGCACCCCGGAAGGGGGGTGAAAAGAGCCTGAAACCATGTGGCTACAGACGGGTGCTGCTCGAAAGGAGACGTGTTTTCATGACCGGAGCAATCCGGTCGTGGGGACCGCCTCCAGGGTAGCACCATCCGTTCGGAACCACGGGCCAGGGAGTCCACCTCTATAGCGAGTCTAAGGGCTATAAGCCCGAAGGCGTAGGGAAACCTAGCCTCCGCACCCGAAAGGGGAGGGAGGGGGTCCGAAAGGGCCCTTAGCTATAGGGGTGGGACCAGAAACCGGGTGATCTAGCCCTGGGCAGGGCGAAGGCGGGGGAAACCCCGCTGGAGGCCCGAAGGGGTGTTGACGTGCAGTTCACTCCTCTGACCTGGGGCTAGGGGCCAAACGCCCATCTAACCCGGTGATAGCTGGTTCCCGCCGAAACTGATCCAAGTCAGGCCCCGGTGGAGCCGGCCCATGCTGTAGAGCACCGATAGGGGGGTAAGGGCCGCAAGGCCCGCCTCCCTTTCGAACTCCGAAGGCATGGGCGGCGTAGAAGCCGGGAGACGGGGCGGTCGGGGTAAGCCCGATCCCCGCGAGGGGAACAACCCGGACCGGGGTTAAGGCCCCAAAGTGCTGGCTAAGTGCCAAACCGAAGGGCGTCCTCCGGCTAAGACAGCAGGGAGGTAGGCTTAGAAGCAGCCATCCTTTAAAGAGTGCGTAACAGCTCACCTGCCGAGCTGGGGGGCCCCGAAAATGGACGGGGCTTAAGCCAGCCGCCGAGACCCCGGACCACCCCAGAAATGGGGTGTGTGGTAGGCGGGCGTGGTGGCTGGTCAGAAGGTGGGGCGTGAGCTCCACTGGACCGGCCTCCATTGCAGATCCTGGCGGTAGTAGCAGCAAAGCCGGGTGGGAATCCCGGCCGCCGGAAGGGCCAGGGTTTCCTGGCAATGCGTCGTCAGCCAGGAGTTAGCCGGTCCTAAGGGCCGGGCCTAAGGGCCTAGCCCGAAAGGGAAACGGGTTAATAATCCCGTGCCTTCGCAGGACGACCCGCAAGGGTCAATCCTCATCGTACCCCTCTGGATAGGGGGAGTGAGGTTGTCGCCTCACTTAACTCTCCGAGGCTGAGGGAGCATCGTAATGATGGGAACTCAGCCAAGGGAGGAATAGCTGGCCTTTAGGCCAGTTCCCTCGAGTCCAGGGGGCCATGAAAGGCGGTGAGGGGTCCTGCGGAGACCGTACCGAGAACCGACACTGGGGCCCTGGGTGAGGAGCCCGAGGCGTGTCGGGGTAACGCAGGCGAGGGAACTAGGCAAGTTAGCCCCGTACGTTCGCTAGAAGGGGTGCCTATTCCCCTTCCTCAAGGAGGGGGGATAGGTCGCAGTGACTAGGCTCCCCCGACTGTTTAATAAAAACATAGGTGGCCGCGAGCCCGAAAGGGTGAGTACGGCCGCTGAATCCTGGCCAGTGCCCGTACCTGAAACCCCCGTTCAAGGGGGCTAAGGGCGGGTAAACGCCGGGGGTAACTCTGACCCTCTTAAGGTAGCCAAATGCCTTGTCGGGTAAGTTCCGACGTGCATGAATGGATCAACGAGGGGAGCGCTGTCCCCGCCTGCAACCCGGTGAACCCACGAGGTGGATGAAGAGTCCACCGACCCCCGTCGGGGAGAGAAGTCCCTGTGGAGCTTTACTGCAGCCTGCTGCTGTGATGCGACCGGGGGTGCAGAGAGTAGCCGGGAGCCAATGAACCTAGGTCTCTGGATCTAGGCGAGGTGAAAGTGTAACACCGGCCATCTCTGGTTGCGTCACTAACCTCCCGCAAGGGAGGGACAACGGCAGGTGGGCAGTTCGGCTGGGGCGGTCCCCCCTTGAAAAGGTAGCGAGGGGGCCCAAAGGCGAGCTCAGGCGGGTCAGAACTCCGCCGTTGAGGGCAAGGCCAAAAGCTCGCCTGACTGGACCCTTGAACACAAGGGGTCCAGGGGTGAAAGCCGGGCCTAGCGATCCACGGTGTCCCCACTGTTGGGGGCCCGTGGTGACAGAAAAGTTACCCCAGGGGTAACAGGCTCGTCGCGGGCGAGAGTCCCCATCGACCTCGCGGTTTGGAACCTCGATGTCGGCTTTTCCCATCCTGGCCCTGCAGCAGGGGCCAAGGGTGGGGCTGCTCGCCCATTAAAGGGGACCATGAGCTGGGTTTAGACCGTCGCGAGACAGGTCGGACTCTACCTGACGGGGGCGGAGGAAGCCTGAGGGGAAGCCCCTCTTAGTACGAGAGGAACAGGGGGGCGGGGCCTCTGGTGCACCGGTCCTCCGACAGGGGGTAGCCGGGCAGCTAAGCCCTCGGGGATAACCGCTGAAAGCATCTAAGCGGGAAGCCCCTCCCGAGAAAAGGCTTCCATCCCCACTTTCCATCCGTAAGGGTGGGGGTGGGGACGAGGGCCGCCATAGAAGATGGCGTTGATGGGGTGGGGCTGTAAGGAGGGAGGCTTATGCCGGACCTCTTCAGGCCGCCACTCCCAATCGCCCAAGGTGTTCCCATTGTGGTGGGGGCGAAAGCCTTTACACGGCGGGGATATTTTTTAGGGAAACAGATAATTAGGTCCGCTCCAATTAGAGGAGCTGGGCGGGGTGCCGGGCAGGCGCGGGCAAAATGCCCGAGGAACCTCCCCACTCCACGCGGGCCGCGCAACCCCGAGAGGGGGGGTCCGAAAGGACCCGGCCGCCACAGAAATGGCACCTCCTGCCGACGGGATGAGGATGATGGCGTCAAGCCTGCAGACGTGTGCGGGAGGGTGAAACAGGCGCGCCTGCGCGAGCAAGGCCAAGCAGGGCCCATGAGGGGGCCCGAGGAGGCCCGGGTAGGCCGCTAAGATGAATGCCTGCCTAGGAACAGGATGGGGGGTACGAGCACCACGCCCTTAACCCTTGGCCTACAGTAGCGAGAGCAACGTCATGATATCTTCCTTATACTCCTGCCATTCCCTTACGGGGGTCTCAAGTATCATTGGCAGCCGCCTCAGAGCCCGCTGCTGCAGAATATTCCTGAACCCCCTTAGCCCAATATAGCCCTTACCTATTCGCTCATGCCTATCCAGCCCGGACCCAATAGCGGCCCTCGAATCGTTCAAATGTAGCACCTTAACCCTGTCGAAGTCACAGAGCTCATCTATCTGGCGGAGAAGGGCATTAAGCGCCTTTTCAGATCTTAGCTCATAGCCAGCCTGAAAGAGGTGGCAGGTATCAAGGCAGAGGCCCACTCGCTCCTCGCCTATGGCCGAGAGTATCCGTGCTATATCTTCTAGCTTGGAGCCCATGCTGTTAGCCTGTCCGCTCATGTTTTCCAACAGCAATATGACCCTTCCATCAAAGGAGTCGAGCACCTTCTTACAGCCCGAGACCAGACGTTCAAAGCCCTTATCGAACCCGGTCCCTAGGTGGCTGCCTATGTGAAGCACAAGATAGGGTATCCCAAGCGCTTCACACCTCTCCAGCTCGTCCTTGACAGCCATAATCGAGAGTTCATGTACTTTTTCATCTGGGCTTGCCAGATTAGGCAAGTAGGAGGCATGGGCCACTAGCGCCAAGCCCGTCTTTCTGGCGGCCTCCTTAAACAGCTCCACTTCTTGGGCGTCTAGGGGCGCAGCCCTCCATCCTCGCGGATTTCTGGTGAAGATCTGTACAACCGCGCAGTTTATTTCGGTGGCGCGCTCAAGGGCCTTATGGAGGCCCCCTGCTATGGGCAGGTGAGCGCCCAAGAGCAACCGCTCGTCGGGCAAGGCGCACTTATGTCGGTCTTACAATAATTAATATTATGTTGGCCTTATGGGACAAGGGCGGGCACCCTCGCCTTAGCGGCCAGGCGCGCCCTTAGGATTTCGCCCAACTTCTCAAGCCCCTGGCCCGTTACGGCCGAGACAACGACGTATGTTTTATCGCTGGGCAGCAGCGCGCTGACCTTTTTTTCGATCTCATCCAGAGGCATGAGGTCCGCCTTTGTAAATACCGTAATGAGCCTATCCTGAGGGATTCCGATGCCCCCCAGCGTTGACCAGGAGACATGCAGCTTCATGGCCAGCTCAGGCTCCGGGTCGGTGCTATCTACCAGCAGCAGCACTAGGTCCGCGAAGTTAAGCTCCTCTAATATCGAGCGAAAGGCTTCGATCATATACGTTGGAAGGCGCTTTATGAAGCCTATGGTGTCCATCGCGTAAAACTTGAGGCCCATTAGCTCCGCTACTCGAAGATATGAAGTCAGAGTCGTAAAACTGCCCAGCCCGACGGGCATCGCCTCACGCGTAAGCCGATTGAAGAGCGTGGTCTTGCCGGCTCCTGTATAGCCAACAAGCGCCACCAAAGGCAGCTTGAGCCTTCTGCTCTGCCTATTTACTTCCCTGTGGCGCCTGACCTCTTCAAGCTCTTGCTTTAGCTTAGTGGCCTGCCTCTTGATCATCCTATAATAGACCTCTACATCGTACTTGCCCAACCCCCTGAAGCCGGGCTGCTCGCCCAGCTTGGCCAACCTGACCTTCTCTCTTGCCCTGGACATCTCATAGCGCAACTCAGCAAGCTTAACCTGCAGCTTCGCCTCCTTCGTTTTTGCCCTTCTCCAGAAGATGTTCAAAATCAATCTCTCCCTATCGATGACTTCCACGCCGACTACCTTCGCCAAATTATAGAGTTGCACGGGCCTTAGGTGCTCATCCACCACGAGCAGCTCGGCCCCGCTGGCCTTTACCAGCTCCTTGATCTCTTCAAGCTTACCTGCGCTCACGCCGTAGGGGCCTAGGCCGAGCTTATCTCTTACCATTAAGGCTACCGGCTCATAAAGCGCTGCGCTACAAAGCTCTATTATCTCCTCTATGGCCGAGGGGCTGTTGTAGGTCAGGGCTACTACCCTCGGTACGGGGCCTGGGCTCGTCAAGCCTCCTCTTCCGTGAGGAGCCTGATCTTAAGCACGCGCTCTAATTTCCTGGCCAACTCCAGCGTTGGCCTCAGCTTACCGCGTTCTATAAGGCTTATCACGGATGCCTTTTCGCCCACTAGCCCTCCCAGTTGATCTTGGCGCATCCCTAGCTTTTCGCGCGCCGATTTTACTAACTCTGGGTACTCGGGTCGCAGACCGAGCTCGGCCTTGGTGGATATCTCCAGCGGAGCGGGGAGGCTTCTATTCCGCTTTCGTTCTGCCTTGACCTGCTTGGCCACGACCGGCGTTCCAAGCTTACTGCATGATGCGCATGCGGCCAATATGGCACCCTCTATCTGAACGAGTATGGCCTCGCCTAGTACCTTCGTGCCGCATATCTCACAGGTGGCCAAACTGCGCTTAGTTCGTAAGCAACTAAGTAACATTAAAGCGTTCTGCCTTTAGAGGGTTCGTGCTCGAAGAGCTGCAGGTTAAAGCTATGCTCTGCTACCTCTTTGGATCGCGCGCCAAAGAGATCGATATGCAAGGGTGGTCCTTTGAGAGGTCTAAGAGGACGGGTAGGCTAAAGTATGTTAGGAATGCTGAGGGCAAGCTGCTCTTCGTCGTACGGGAGGACGGAACGATGGCTCCAACCTTGGACGGGGCCCGCGTTTTGTTGAAGCATGGCGCGATGACAGACTGCTCTGTCATTGTAGGCGAGCAAGGAATGCAGCGTCTTGTGAGGGGATACAACGTGCTTGCCGCCCAGCTTGAGGGCGTAGGAAAGGGGATAAGGCCCAAGAGCGACGTGATAATTTTAGATAAAAGCGGGAACGTCCGCGGCGTTGGAAGAGCCGTCCTCTCGGCACACCAGCTTAAATTTATAAGATATGGAATCGCCGTCAAGGTTAGAAGGGTGGAGGCGTAACTTGAAGCCGCTCGCTTGGAACAGGGAGATGAGAAGGGCAATAGAAAGGATGGGGATGAACTTCACGCCTCTAGAAGGTGTGAAGGAAGTGATCATCCGCACTAACGATCGCGAAATACTGATCAAAAAGGCGGCAGTAAACTATCTTTTATTTAACGAAATCAAGATCTATCAGGTAATGGCGGAGGAGGTTGAGGAGAGGGGGCTCCAGGCCAAGCAACCGGAAGAGCGATTACCCGAAGAGGATGTGGAGCTCGTCGCCGCCAAGGCCGGCGTCGCCAAGGAGGTGGCCAGGGAGGCGTTGCGAAAGACTAAAGGGGATTTGGCGGAGGCCATCCTTTTGCTAAAGGGTGGACGGCAAGCATAGGGTGCCGCGCTATAAGGTCTCTTAATCTGTTCTCGTGACCATTAGACGACCTGCTAACTATCTTCTCTGGCTATGAGAGCGGAGCAAGAAACCTTTATAAAGACCCTTTATGGCAAAGCCCCAAACGGTGATGTGATATATGTCGGCTACTCAAGCAGGGATACCGGTCTTAATCTTAAAGGAGAGCGCGCAGAGAACTAAGGGCCGCGAAGCCCAGCTCAACAACATCACGGCCGCTCGTCTTGTTGCAGAACTAATTAAGACGACGCTGGGTCCCAGAGGTATGGATAAGATGTTGGTAACAAGCTTGGGCGACATTACAATCACAAACGACGGGGCATCAATTATGAAAGAGCTAGACTTGCAGCATCCTGCGGCCAAGATTTTGGTGGAAGTCGCCAAGACACAAGATAATGAGGTAGGAGATGGGACCACGAGCGTTGTCATCCTAGCGGGAGAGCTGCTGGCCAACGCAGAAAAGCTGCTCAACCAGAACATACATCCTCGGATAATCGTTGAGGGCTACAAGCTGGCCGCCGCTAAATGCACCGCCTTATTAGAGGAGATCGCCTTGCCCGTAGGAATCGATGAGGACGACAAGCTTAGAAAGATAGCTGCCACTTCCATGAGAAGTAAAGGTGTAGCTACGGCTAGGGAGTATCTGGCTGAGCTTGCTGTGCAGGCCGTGAAACAGGTACATGAGGTCATCAACGGCAAAATTAAGGCGGACATAGATAGGATAAAGATCGTGAAGAAGCACGGCAAGAGCCTCCTTGAGAGCGAGTTGGTTAAGGGCATCGTCATCGATAAGGAAATAGCGCATGCCCAGATGCCTAAGCGTGTCGCAGGTGCTAAGATCGCTTTGGTTAACCAGAAGTTCGAGATAGAGAAGCCGGAAATAAGTGCCGAAATAAGGATAACGAGCCCAGAGCAGATTAAGGCCTTTTTGGACGAGGAGACCAAGATCCTAAGGGAAATGGTCGACAAGGTCGCATCCGTGAGTGCGAACGTTCTCTTCTGCGAGAAGGGAATGGACGACATAGCCCTTCATTACTTGGCCAAGAGGGGCATCTTGGCCGTCAAGAACGTCAGCAGCAGCGATATGGAGAAGTTGGCGAAGGCTACAGGCGCTAAAATCGTCAGCAATGTTAACGACCTGACGCCGGAGTTCCTAGGGGAGGCAGGCCTTGTAGAGGAGCTAAAGGTGGGCGACTCAAAGCTCATCTATGTAAGGGAATGCAAGAATCCGCGCGCCGTAACGGTGGTGCTGAGGGGAGGCAGCGAACACGTAGTCTCCGAGGCGGAAAGGTCCTTCCATGATGCTCTCTGCGTGGTAAGGGATGCCATTGAGGATGGCAAGTACGTAGCAGGAGGGGGTGCCGTCGAGGCTGAGCTGGCCGCTAAAGTAAGGGAGTACGCCATCCAAGTTGGCGGGAGGCAGCAACTGGCGATAGAGGCCTTTGCGGAGGCCCTTGAGTCCATACCGCTGACCTTAGCGGAGAATGCTGGCTTAGACCCTCTGGACATCCTAGTTAAGATAAGAGCTGCTCATGCAGATCCTAAAGGAAAATGGATGGGCGTGGACGTCTTTAGCGGCGATATAAAGGATATGCTGCTCCTGAACGTCGTGGAGCCCCTTAGAGTTAAACTCCACCTCGTGAAGGCTGCAACTGAGGCCGCTACCATGATTTTAAGGATCGATGACATCGTGGTAGCCAAGCCAATGAAGGAAGGCAAAGAAAAAGAGAAGGAGAAGACTGAGAGCTAGGTCTCCAGCTCTCTAAGTTTTTCGACTTTTCCTTTCTTGACGAAGCGAGGTAGTTTTCTAATTATACCCTTTAGTACCTTAATCCCTTGACCATAGCTAAGTCGCCGGCACCGCTGCTTCCCGAGGGCATGCGCACCTCAGTACAACAGCGGCGACGCGTGGTTTCACTTCCGGGTTCGGTATGAGACCGGGTGGAGCCCACGCGCTATGGCCGGCTTGACCTAGCCTAGGTGTAGCCGCTTAAAAGTGTTTGGCCCAGAAGAGTTAAAAGAGACCGCCGCCAAACCCCACCGTAAAGTGTCAGGCGTGATCGCTCTCCAGCTGCTCCCTTCGGGGAATGAGAACATCCTCATGCAGATCTTACTGATAATAATCACTATGTCTCTCCTCATTCTTTACGGCGGAAGACTCCAGCTGCAGATATCACTCATGCAGCTCAGCAGTGCCTTAAACAAACTTAAGCATATTCGCGACGCTTCGAAGCGGGAAGTAGTGAATCACTTGAAAGACCAAGGCCAAGAGGGAATAAACGTCGATGAGGCCGTCGATAAATTCATAGAGTACTTCGTCGTCTATCCCGTCGACATAGAGCCGACGGGCTTGGTGAGCAAGATCGAATTCATCTTTAATCAGCATGACGAAAGATTGAGGTACGAGGTAGCTCAATTAGTCAAAGACAAGAGCGACGTTAACGTAAGTAAGCTGGTAAATATGGTTGAAGTGGCGACGGCCCTAAACCAGTATTATAAGGTAGTGAGGCATTATTACCTGCTCAGTAAGAAAACCTCTTCCCTGCTTTATGTTATAACACTACAGAACCAGATGCCGCAGATATTACAGGAGGCCAGCGCGCTGTTGAGCGCGTTAGAGGCGTTCAAGGCTGGCCAACCTATCGGCGATAGCATAGGACCCATCGTTGTCGGCAGGCTGATGTATAACCGCGAGAGAGTCAAGATAGAGAAGGACACAGTGATGAGTCAGGTAGAATATAAGGGCAGGCAGCTATACTTGCTGAAGGCAGAAGGCCCGGGAGGCAATGTAGGAGATATGGGAAACGCTACCCTCAAGCTAGTTAACATGTTGCCTGTTAGGCCGAGTGTGGTCATCATGATAGATGCGGCTTTGAAGCTTGAGGGTGAGGCGTCAGGCTCTATAGCTGAGGGCACCGGGGCGGTAATAGGTGGGCTTGGTACCGATCGCTTCAAGATAGAGGAGATATGCACCAAGTACAAGATCCCTCTCTATGGCATCGTTGTGAAGGAATCCCTTATCGAGGCCATCACAGTGATAAGAAAGGAAATCTTCGATGCCGTGGAGGGGGTAATAAAGGCGATCTACAGGGTCGTAGAGCAGCGAACTAAGGAAGGAGATAACGTCATCATCATAGGGGTAGGGAACACCATTGGCGTGCTGTAGGTATGTCGAAGGATATCTTTGATAAGAAGGGGTATCGTGTATTTACCGTCGAGACCTGCTTTACCGATAACATAAATATCAAAAGAAGCTTCCAGGTGGGTGACTATATCTACAAGGATAGCGGGGAATGTCCTAAGTGCAAATCCAAAATGGTAATAACGGCTATTTTCGCGGAAACAATCAAGTAGGCTGGCCTATGCGGTTAGTACCAATATTCCGTTATCGGTGAGCGTGATTGTATGCTCGAACTGCGCAACGACGGCCGAGTTGCTTTCCATTAGGACGGGATAAGGCCTTAAGATGCCGAGGCGGGCGAGCTGTGCTAGGCGTTGCTCCAGCTCTTTAGCTCCATAAGTGTCGATGAGCCACCTAGACGTGAAGGGTAATGTTCTGTATCTGCTCCATATCAGCTCTTCCATTTCATTAAGTTCCGGGGCGGAAAGGCGTCGTCGAGAGACCAAGCTGTAAATCTTCGTCATTGGGAGTTCTCTAACTTGGCCTGTTCCCTCTCTCGTCGTTAGGAAGGGCTCTACTGCATATACTCCTCCGCGCTTAAGAGTTTGGCGCGCGGGAACGCGCACATTTGGGATAGTGATGCCGCCATGAATTTGAAAACGCTCTATATTGTGGCCTCCTAAGTTGGAGATGGCTTTAAACCCGCCGCTTTTGGCCGTCGCCTCGACCAGCGCGCCTATTTCGCCCACCGTGATTCCCTCCTTTATCATTTCCAATGCGCCGCGCAGAGCCCGCTCGGTAACGGCCACGAGCTCCGCATATCTCCTCCCTAAGCTAACCGTTAGTGCAGTATCCACGATATACCCGTCTATCTGGACGCCAAGGTCGAGCTTAACTACATCATCCGCCTGTATGCTAGCCTCATCCTCGACGCCCGCCGTATCATGCGCGGCGATATGATTTATGGAGATATTACAAGGAAATGCGGGCCTTCCGCTAAGTTTTTCAATTCGAGATTCCACATATTGGCATATGTCTAAAACCTTAGCACCAGGTCTTATTAGGGTAACGGCCTCCTCACGTACCCTGGCCGCTATTTTCCCGGCAAATAGGTAAGCTTGGATGGACATGTGAGGGCTTTTATCCTACTGGTTAAAAAACTTCCAAGGACGTGCTGCTTAATTTGGCCACTGTCGGAGGCACCTTTGATCTTCTGCATCGTGGCCATAAGGAGCTACTGCGCGTAGCGTTTCTTTCGGCAAAGCGGGTCATCATCGGCCTGAGCAGCGATGAATTCTGCAGTTCTAGGGGCAAGAAGCCACTATGGGACTACGCTAGACGCGAACAGGCCCTAAGAGGGTACTTGGAGAATGAGTTGCATGTGACGCCAGAGAGATACAGCATAGTAAGGCTGGATGAAGCCTTCGGGCCCGCGGCCACCTTGCGTGAGCTGGAGGGAATAGTGGTGAGCACCGAAACCAAAGCCGTTGCCGAAGAGATAAACAAAGTAAGGAGCCGCATGGGGCTTCCCCCTCTTAAGATTATAGAGGTGCCTCTAGTTTTAGCTGACGATGGATTACCTATCTCATCCACCCGGATTAGGGCCGGGATAATAGACGCGGAGGGCAAGCTAGTCGGGAGGGGCCTGCAGCGCGCATAAAAGACCGCGAAAAACGGTTTTAAGCTTCTGACGAATGCGTGCTTTGGGGGGTTCCACGAACTGCACGTCCGACGGCCGCTACCCGATAAATGAGGGCTAGCGGTGACCCAAACGTGCTACAGTGGAACCCCCTCTTTGTAGCTTAATATGGGCAGGGCATCCGAGGGCCATAAACGCTTAATTTATCCTTTTGCGCGCTTGGCGTGTCCCATATGCTTAGCCGGCGGTTCAGCTTAGAGGCGGGCCGCGCAGTATTGGTTGCTGGACCAGCGGTCGCGCAGATCCTACGAGGGCGGCTTGAGTGCTTAGGAAAGGAGCTTTACGAGGGGGAGAGGGTCGTTGTACGAGAGGGGAAGGAACTGCCTCTTGAAGCGCTGAGCAATGCTGAGTTAGAAGTTAAGGTAACGCGTGGAGCGAATTGCCGACTCATAGGCTCAGGTGAAAGCCTAGGCACGAGGATTTGGGATAGTGCTATCTCCAACATAGTAAGCCATAGCGAGAGCTGTAGGGACTGCGTGATAACCGCCCTCGGGCCTGTAAGCACCGGCAAATCTACCTTCCTCTGCTATGTTGCCAATCGCCTCCTAGATAAGAAGGAAAAGGAACTCGTGATAATAGACGCGGATATAGGACAGAATGATCTTGGCCCTCCTTGCTCGCTGGCGCTGGCTAAGGTAGACCGTCAAGTAACCGATCTACGGGAGCTGAAGCCCACGATGTTCGACTTCGTGGGGTATTTCTCCGCCGGCCTTAACCCGCATTACGTCGCACAGCGTGTTATCGGTTTCGTTTCGAGACTTAAAAGGGACAGGGCCCGAGAAAGGCTAATCCTTCTTAACACGGACGGGTTTGTGGAGGGGGAAGGCCTGGTCACAAAACTATGGCTACTAAAGGGGACAGGAACACATTTGGCCGTGTTTACCGATAACGGCGTGGCCAGTAAAGCCCTGCAGTTAGGCCTAGCTCCAAACAAATTTATCGTGATAGCCAGGCCTGATATTAACGTCCGAAGCAGGCTAATAAGGGCCAACAGGCGCTTGCTGCAATACCTGAAATTCCTTCAGGGAGCAAGGCCCAGAAGATTGCATCTGAGCGACACAAGATTGGCTTTCCTAGGCAGGAGTTGCAGGGTGGTTGACTTTGAGCCCCACGCCAGGAGTTACCTTCTCAGCTTATCCAGCAACGAGGTCCTAGTGCCAGCTATAGCGATGGACCACATGTTCGTCGCACTAGCCCGTAACGACGAGGTGCAGGGCTTCGGCGTCATTAAACAGTATAGGCGTGATGGAGAAATGGTAGTACTGACTCCAACTTCTGGCCCCGTTAACACGATATTTCTTAGCCTAGTGCGGCTGCCAAGATTAGGTGCGGAGGAAGCCTTGCGCTTAGCTACCTGAGGATCGGTGTTTAGTTGTTGCGATGGGTAGATAGCATCGTCTGCAGGCCCTTCTTATCGGATATTGTCTTTGCGTCGCGTAGAAGCCACTCTGGTAAGTGTTCACTCACTTGAGGGCTGAGAAAGCGCTTGTCGAGAAGGTAGACAACTATCTTCTTCGACTTAGCCCTTAGCGCGCGGCCTATACATTGCAGGCATGCCTCTATCGCGGGCCTTAGGAACAGATGAGTGTAGGCAAGCCTTAAAGATGGCCGCAGTGCCCTGAGCGTGAGCAAGAGCGGCCTTTTCGGTTGTGGCAGGGCTAGACCTACGATGGCGACCCCTTGAATAGAATCTGGCGGGAAATCCTCCCCTTCCGAGAATCGCCCATTCTGAACTGCCATTAGCAGCGCTCTTGAAGCGAGATTTGCCTTAAAGAGGCGCATCATGTTCTCGGCTTCTTCCATGGAAAGCTGCCTTTCTTCGGTCATAATAACGATATTATCGGGCAATAACAGATGGGGCTTCACGGCCTTCATCATCGCATAAGATGAGAAGAAGAGACAGGTGTTGCCAGGAATGCTGGCCACGAAGAGGCTGAGTCGCTCACCTATCTCCCTCAAGTTGGCTTGGCTTCGCTCCCTAAGCCTGCTGGTTAGAGCTGCATCTACTATGCAGAGAAGGCCAGGGAATGCGGCCTTGGCATCCCTTAATGCCCAGTAAGTTATAGGTCCTTCTAGATCGAGCAGCCTGCGTAACACCTCTGGCGACCCAAGTGTGGCGGAGAGGAGGATCTTACCTCCACGCCACAGAGGCTTGCTCGGGAGGCTTAACGAAGGCCTGATGCATTTTATGAGTATTGTGCTTCGCTCTTCTGGCTTATAGGAAGGTACGAACGTTATGCAGTCCTTCAACATTCCCGCTTCCCGTAAAGAGGTGAGGCGTTCAAGGGCCTCAAGAACCCCTACAGATGCATGGGACCTCATGATTAGGGGGCTAGCGGCAAGAGTCCTTTGGAGAGATGTAGCCCTGAGGTCAGCATAGATTCTGTCTAGAGTATGATGTAGGCCACTAGTGAGCCGCATATAAGCTTCCTCGCCTGTAATGGCCTGCCCCTTACTAAGCTCTCCCGCCAAGGCACCTAGATTGGCCTTCAAGAGGCCAAGTTGTTCCGCCAGCGCAGGCGGAGCGCTTCCAGCTACTTCAGCTAGGGCTTCATGAAGAAGTGACCCGGAGAGGGCTACAGAGAACAGCGAGGTCAGACTAGAAAACAGGCTGTGAGCCTCATCGATGACGTAGCATAGACGGGTGGTGACGGCACTTAGAAGCTGTACTAGGTAATTCCTGAAGGATAGGAAGAAATAGCGGTACGTCATAACAAGAACGTTAGAGTTGAGTGCGAGCCTTAGCAGGGCCTCATAGGGGCAGAAAGCGTTATGCCTGCTAGTCGCCAGCAAGTCCTCTAGCAGGTTCCTTCTTATGGAGGTGAGGGCCGCTATTGGTAAGGCGTGCGTCCTTTCGTAGTACTGACAAATTCTATTCCTCACTAGATGGTTACAATACGCGCTGAAAAGCGCGCGTTCTACCTCGATCTGCTCATCTCTCCTCTTCAAGCATAGTTCAAACCTGGGCAGGAACGATATGGGTTTAAGCGATGTTAGTTTTTGGCTAACTCGCATATATTCCTCAATAACGCGAGCAACCTCTCTTCTAGTTCTAGCTAAAAATATAAGTTTGTACTCTTCGTGGGATCTCGCCACGTTGTCGAACGCTGATAGCACGCACACCGTCTTTCCGAATCCGCTTGGAGCTTCTACTAAGAGTGTTCTTTCTTCTTCGAGGGCTTTCTGTATTAACCCTACTAATTCCTGCTGGCCCTGACGAGGCGGCTCGTAGGGGAATGGCTCTTTGAATGACAACGTCCGTATGGGAATGCGCGAATTTAAGCTCCCCTCCTCGGTTCTCTAGAGGACTGTATTAATTTCAGGAGCTGCAGGTAGGCTTTAGCGAGCTCAACATACTTTAATTCCTCCTCCAGATTTAGCGGACTCTGCAACTTCTCGGAAAGTTCCTGCAGTCTCCTATAGCTAACATTTTCCAAGGTAGAGAAGGGGCTGGTCTGCTCGGCATGGGTTCCCGCGGCCTTAGAAGTGGTAACTTCCTTTGGCCCTGGCTTTGGCAATATGCCGCAGTTAAGGCAATATTGGGAGCCTTGGTACAAGAGTAAGATGCCGTTGCACTGAGGGCAGGGCTCCTTAAGGAGCGTGGCACCCTTTCGTAGCAACTCGGCCGCTTGGCGTAGATCTTTCCTTGTAGCGCTCATCTAGGACGACCACAGAGGTCGAAGCACTTATTTATGCTCTTTCTTCGAGGGCTGCTAGGGAGCTTTATGATGATAAACGAGAAGCTCGACCGTATAAAGAAGGCCTTGGAGCTGCTGAGGATAGTGGCCGAGGACGCAGCTACCCCCAGGGCCGTTAAGCGTATACTCAAAGAATCCCTCGAGACCTTACAAAATGAAAAGCTAAGCCCCGGCGTCAGGGCTGCTAATGTCGTTAGCGCATTAGAGGAAGTGGTTCAGGATCCGAACCTGCCCTCTTTCTCACGCGTTCAGATCTGGTCGGCAGTATCACAGCTCGAGGGCATTAGGGATTAGGTGAACACGTCGTCCACGGAACCCATAGACTTCAGGTGGTGAGCTGTCTCTATGGGCAGAGTTAGCACATCGCCCTCCTTCACGGGTCCATATGTTCTTAGGTCCGTGTCCGTGACCTGATCTATAGGCTTAAGGCATCTGACTATAAGCCTTGATCCCGACAATTCTTCCTTGATACGGCTCAGAGCGCTTACTCTTACATTCTTGAGCGCAAACCGAACAATGAAGAGACGTCTCTCGAATTCTAGCAGCGGCTCCAGAATGTATTTCTCTTCATCGGGTAGAGTAGCCCAAGGAATGTCCTCCGGTTTGCCACTAAGCAGCAAATCTATCATTTTAGTGACGCGACTCATGAGTAGTTTTGATAATAATTCTGATAACAGCTGTCGCCTTCTGCTCATCAGCCGTGAGTAGAGGCTATCGGTGTCTATTTCTCCCAATGTAAAATCCGCGACCGTGCCTAAGGCCTCCCGATAAAACTGTGATGGTAGTCTCCCGATGGTCTCCGAAGCCATCTCCTCCTTCAAGAGTGGGACGAGACGCTCTATATAGGGAAGGGCTCTCTCCATCAATCCCAATTTCGGGAGTGGACTTATAGCGTTTGTGGCCTGGCGTTCTATTGCTCTATTACCAAGCTGGCTGCCCCCTTGCAAAGCAAGTAGATGGCCAGCCCTTGCGGTAGTCTTACGACCGTGTCTCTGGCTAGGCGATATTCCTGACCCTTCCAATAGAGGATGGGGACGAATTTCACCTTAACTTTAACCTGTGGATCATCCTCAAAGGCAACAGCCTCGGTAAAGGGATCGAACTTCGTTAAATCTCTACACCTGATCTTGATAAGCCCTGTATCTTCGTGAAGACTGCCCTCAAGCCTAGCCAGCCTGTGCAGGTCGCCTGTCACCACTGGGTCCAGCCTGACTTTATGTCTCTCTACGGAAGCTTGCAGCAGGGCTGTGAGCTCGTTCAAACCCCCCCGCTTATAGCTCTCGAGTACGAGCTGCTCGGAAAGGTCAGCAAAGAGTTTCGTCCTCCACCCCCCGTCGAGCCTCAACCTTTGTACTAGCGATGAGAGCTCTTTTTGGTTCATGTTATCGCGGAATCCGAGGGCCGTCGCATTGATGCCGCGCCCCAAGAAGTAATCCAGCAGTTCAAGCCGTTCCTGCTGGCCAAGATCCTGCACCGCGGTTGAAGTTACAAGTATGTGAAAGCCCCTATTGCCCGAGAAGTAAACGGAGATGTCTTGGGCATCAAAGCCAAGTTCCTCCTGCATGATCTTAAGGGCTTTCGCTACCTCAATTTTGGCTTGTTGCACACAGTTACCGCAAGTCCATTTTTGCGTCTTCAGGTTTGTAGAACCGCAGCTGCTGCACTGTGTAACTTCAGAGACTGCCTGTATTGCATCACAAGCTAGGCAGAATACGAGGTCATGCTTAGCCTTACAAGGTAGGTCCAGCATATCGGCATCAATATCGAGAAAGAGATCGGCGCCCAGGAAGCCTTTATCCTGGATGGGTAAGGCTGGATGGCTATAGTAAGCTACGGAGGCGAATATGCCTCTTGGTATAACTCGGAGTATAAGGCTCCTGAGCTCTCCGACATCTCTCACGCTCAGATGTCTAACCATAGCGTTGCTGAAGGTCAGGTACCCTATCTCCCTAGACTCTATCTGAGGGGGGCCTGTTATGGTTTCTATATTTCTATAATAGTATTCCCTGAACTTCCTGTAAATGAACTCGTTTAGGTCAGGCTCAACGGTCAAATCTAGCATAAGATCGCATCGTCTGTCTTAAGCTTGCTCTTCTCATAAGGTAGCCTATCAATTCAGCTAAGAGAGAGGAGCTATTAGGGGGATATCGAGTAGGGTCTCTTAATTTATTTTCAAGGTGACCATAAGAGGCCAGCATGGCAAGCTCTCCTAGTTCCAGCGTGTTTAGCTTTAGCGTTCCAGCGCTTAGGGATAAATTCGAAAGCCGTAGGCTGCGGTCAGCCATCCACTCAGGACACTTCTTCTTTATCTCCAGATAGCTAGAGAGCGGAACGCAGAAACTGGGTGAGCCTGAGGGGTCCATGCGGAACGTTATGTTGCCGATGATCGTTCTCAAGGCCCTAATGACTAGTTTATTTCCAATGTATATCAGCACTAGATGCTTTGTGCGGTAAGCGTTAAAGTAGGCCCAGTTGCTGATAAACTCACCTATACCTGAATTAGATACAGCTGTACTGATCAGGTGATAATAAACTGGATACCTCTCAGTAAGCGAGGCGGCCAGCTCAGCTGGATTCGCCTTGAAAGCAATTACAGGTTTCATCAGATCATGAATTTCCCTGAGCGCATCTTGCTTTAATTCGATGGGGTTATAATACGTAGTCCTCACTAAAAATGGAAATAGGTAGGCCATGAGTGGCAAACGCTCCGTCATCCCGAGCTAGTTAAGCCCTGAGCTTTAAGCGCCCCTGCTTATTCTAAACGCGGAGCCAGAAAGAACGTCAGCGTTAGACCCTCCGCCGGTCTGGATTCTAGTTTTAACGGACTTTTATTGGAGAACTCGAATAAGACCGTCGGCGTGGCCTTGCTTACTGATTTAATGAACGCGTCTAGGAAGTCCAGATTGTAAGACGCGGCTGCTGATTCTTTCACCTTGTAGTCGTAAATCTCCGATGCGCTTTTTGGTACCGTTAGAGTTACTTCTCCAAATTCACTTCTACCCTTAAAGGTCAAGCTGTCAGGGTTCGCCTCTATCATTATGTGATCCGAAATGGTTGAAATACGTTTTATGCAGCGACCTAACAGGGCGGCCGAGAGCTGAGCTGAAACACTAAAATTGATCTTCGGCAAGGGCGGCGTACCTGTCTCAAAGACTTCGACCATTTGAAGGCGCCATCTCTCAACGCCTCCTTCGTCTTCACTAAAAAACGAAAAGGTAACGGTATCGCCCTCCTCTATTGCCAATTCTACTCGATTTGCCTTATCCACCCCCTTCAACATTTTCACGAGATCTTCCATGCGGAGCCCGAACCTTATCTTGCCTTCGCAGCTGTATTCTTCGAAGGCTGTCTTACTCCAAGAAAGGTCGATCATAGCGACGTGTGAAGGGTCCATGGCTCTAAAGGATATACCTGCTTCATTGGCTTCGAATGAAGCCTCTTCCACGAGCGCCGCTATGCTCACGGCAACGGTCCGCCAGACATCTACGGATGAAGTTACGGCCTTAAGTGCCGCCATATCACACACTACTTACGGATATACTATTTAAGCGAGCAGCCCTTAGCCTTAGGCGTACTGTCGCCATGTGTAATTGCACTTTAGGCACCTATAGAACTGGGTGGAGGGCTCGTCGCCTCCCCTTGTTTGCACGATCCACCAAGTGGCTTCATCATGACCACACTGAGGGCACTCGGCTCGTGTAACGGGCAAGGTCTTAAGTTCTGAGAGGTTCCTGTCTACTACCCTTACCGAGGTCGAACTCTGTTGTAGCACCTGACTAGTTATTATTCGAGGTGTTTCGTTGTAACCACATTTTTCGCATAAGAGCTGAAAGCCCGTAGACGAGCCCTTTACGGACTTTAGTCTCAGTCGAGTACCGCATCTAGGACAGAATCTCATTTTTTACTACTCTTTGTCAGGCTCTTGTCGAGCTCCGCTTCCAATGACTCTAAGACTTTCATGCTACGTGCCCAAGCTTCCCTTAGAGCGGCCTTCGGTTGCTCCTTGGCTAAGACGTTCAGAACGACAACCTTCTGAAGGGGGTGTGGTATGACCACGCCCGATGAGAGGACAGAGCTGTCCGCAAGGAGTTCATACTGCAGTATATCCGCTACAGATGCGTTTACCTCTCTAAATCTAACCTCCAGCCTGTCCTTCCCTTTCTCTATTAGCTCAACGGACACGGGCTACTCGCTTGGCGGGCGCTATTTTAGGTTTACTTCTCGGCGGAACTGATGGCCAAAGGAACGCGCTCCTTGTTGCCACATGCTACACACTTGACCGACCTAGGGCCTATCTTAAGGGTACGCTCGCCACAGACCGAGCATCTTGTGCTCAGAACGCCCAACCCTTCGCCTTCGATTGAACATAGAGGAAGGCCGCCCACGACTCTAAGGACCTTAGCCTTTACCAAGTCCGTGGGCTTGATCCTTAGAGTGTTATCTCTATCGAAGGACATCAGCAGCAGGGCAGGCAAGTTGTTACGCAAGGCCAGAGAGTTGATCTTGAGTATCTTAATGTTCGCGTGCTTGTGTGCCACTTCGGTTACTAAAGCCTCCACCATATCTCCTGGCCTGGGCAGCGAGAATGATCTATAAGGTACCACGCGCACCTTTCGGGACTCATAGTCATAGAGGGCCTCACCAAGCAGCTTAGCTCTAAGTTCGGGTCCCCACAGGTATACGCCTTCTCCTCCCTCAAACTCCTCTATCACCGCCAGTTTATCGCCGGGAGCGACGAGCTTCGATTTTGTCATAAGTTACCGTTGAACAGCCGCGGTCGTTACTCTTATGTCCGTTGAAATGGGGAGCTTGCTCGAAGCCACCTTAAGCGCCTCTTTCACTTTGGCCAAATACGTTGAGTAAGTTTGAACCTCCATTACTGGCTCCCCAGCTTTCACGCGAGCTGCCAGGCCTATTGGTTTACCGAAAGCTCTTCGCATTCCTTCCTGCAGTCGATCGGCCCCAGCTGTAGCTATCATCTTGTTTTCACGTAATATAACATGAGGGTACTTTTTGATCAGCAGATAGTAATTCGCGTCCCCTACCTCCCTAGAAAGGAGTTTGTTGGCTGCCGTGCGGGCCGCTTCAAGAGCGTTATCCCTTATCTGCGCTTCATTGCCCGCGACAAGAAGAACCTTAGTATCATAATCAGTCTTGAAGGTGCCCATCACGAACTTATTAAGCTTCGTCGAGGGAATGCTCTCTATGTACTCCTTTCTGGAGTACGGCATGCCCCTTACCGGCCGATAGCATGAACCGCGCATGTTAACCCTGCTCAGAAGAGCAACGGATTTAAACTTTTAATCCTGCCTATTGTCAGCCCTAGTTTCTTTGGTTATGATAGCGAGGATTCTCTGCAAAACCTCCGTACTCAGCAATTTTTTCCAGCCGCTGACTATGCCTCTTAGTTCGTCAAGAGTTTCGGGCAATATATTTACTATTTCGACCGCCTCCTCTTCAGCTAATCCTACCTCGGACTTTAGCTTGATTATCAGTTCCTTAGCGCGATCGCCGGGCAGCTTGGAGAACTTTGAGGTGTAGTCGAGAACTCGTTTCTGTATAGGATTTAGTTGCTCAGGAGCGACCTGCTTTAGCAGTTCATTTACCTCCGCGATGGTAATCGCCTTTTTCTTTAGGATCCTCATTATCCCGACCTTAGTGGCTTAACATGCTCTAATCGCGTGTAAACTTGCTTAATCTTCTCGCCCATAGGTACTTCCACGACCAGAGCCCTTCGCATCACCTTTTTGACAAAACCCACTTTCCCATGAAACCGCTTATGAGGCATCCCTTTCTGCTCCTTGGGATAGCACAGTATCACCACACGGTCTCCCTCCTTATAATTGTATAGGAGGTAGGACAGGCCTAGGTTAGCCTCCTTAGCCATAAGGTGCCTAGTTTTCGCCCTAGGACCCTTACTCTTGGGCACGCAGGCCGACGCCAAAAGGTGAATTTAAACTTAGAGCGCTTTCGAGCAGTTTGACCTCTAGGATGTCGTAGTGAATCAACTCTAATGAGGTCCTCAAGAGTTGGTGGGCATTAGGTTGGGCCCTGCTCTCTTTCTCACGGCCGAAGAAGGCCCGTATATCGAAACCGCCTTCAAAGGTGCCTGTCATCCGCAGCTCGCTATCAGATAGCCTAAAGCCTCCAAGCGACAGGAGCCGCCTTGTCTTGGGAGGTCTTCCTGGTCTTTCGAAGAGCACGTCGATAGAGCTGAATGCGGAGAGTCCCGTGAACCGCGTCAACGCCCCAGCCGAACTGTTAATGAGCCTGCAGGCTATCTCCGCAGTAAATATATAATGAAAGGGAAGCTTAGGTCTCGAGGTAAGCACCTCGAGCTGCGTGACCCCAACGCCGAGCGCGCCCAACTCGTCATTTATGGAGTTTATGAGGGTAGGCGGCAAGGTTCTGCGCCTAGGGTTAGTAAGTTTGGCGACGAAGGGTCTTCCTTGGCCTAAAACCAAGCTATCTTTGTCCTCGCCGCCTGCCCAACTGAACTTCGCCTCTTCTGCACCAAAATGCAGAACTAATGCTCTTTCTAGCAGTGCTTCAAGAGAGGGGCTCTGAGTGTTGACTCGTTCTCGTGTCCTTAGCGGGATCCCCCTTTTCTGTTTGATATAGCGGCCCAACAAGTATATGGGTGATGCGCGAATATCTACCGTCTCCGTTATAAAATCCAATGTTAGCGAAACGTCGGCGTTGATATGCGAGAGCATTACTGGCCTTCCAAGCATTGAGCGAAGCTCGGCGATGGCCACATTGGCCAGATACCTCTTGATCGTAGGCGGCTCCTTTAGCTTGAGTGACGCCCGCAGCTCGTCCTCCCTATTGATGATGTGCGCGGGCAAGATTATGCCCAAGCTGACTGAACTGAACTCGAAAGCTTCAATGAGGCTAAGGTGTCTATATATCAACCCAGCGATCTTGTCAGTCAAGCCTTCGCACAGTTGGCACTTGCCGCCTTTATCCGTCAGTTTCAAAGCAGCCCTAGCTCTCACGTGCCTTGCTAAACGCTGCCAGCAATGGCGACAAAGCCTCATTGTATGAGGAGCTAGAGGCTTAAGCGCTGACCGGACAGCATCTTAATCAGCCTTCCTCTGTTAGATCTCAATAGCTGCCTAGTTCGTTTATAGTATTCCAAGAGTTCCTTGACGGCCCGCTCATCCCGTCCGGATCCGCTAGCGATCCTCCTAATTCTCCTCCCATCGATTATGTCCGGATTTTCCCGCTCCTGTGGCGTCATAGAGTTTATTACGCTTTTCCATACCTTCAGTCTTGACTCTATATCGTCTATGTTTATCTCCCCTCCGCCTATTGGCCCGATGGGAAGCAGCTCAAGAAGCTTCCTAAGCGGTCCCATCTTTCCCAGTCTCTGAATCTCCCTGAGCAGGTCGTCCAAAGTAAAGCGTCCTGACAGCATTTTCTTCACATACTTCTCCTGATCTTCCTCCTCTACCGATGCTTCCTTAACTCTTTGGAGTAGAGCCTCTAGGTCCCCAAGGCCCAGTAACCGAGCTGCGAAGCGTTTAGCGTCGAATACCTCTAAATCATCTAGCCTGTCTCCGGAACATACGAAGTAGATCTTGGCTCCGATGGCAGCTACAGCCGATAGGGCGCCTCCGCCCTTTGCTGTGCCATCTAGTTTAGTTACCACTATGCCGCCAAGGCCAACGGCTTGATTAAATGCGATGGCTTGCGCAGCGCTTTGCTGGCCCATAGCAGCGTCAATAACTAAGAAGGTGAGAGTGGGCTTGATCGCTTCGTTAAGTGCTCTGACCTCCATCATTAGGGATCTTTCTTCCTTATGCCTGCCAGCCGTGTCGACTACAACGACATTATAGCCCATATCTCTGAAATGTTTTGTTCCGGCCTTGGCTATCTCCTCGGCGGAGCTGCCCTCAAGCCAATATACCGGGATGCCAACAGGCGCGACGAGCGACTTTAGCTGTTCGTATGCCCCCGGCCTGTATGTATCCGCGCATACTAAGCCAACCTTGTAACCACGTTTTTGGAACCATCGCGCAAGTTTAGCTGCCGTTGTGGTTTTGCCGCTGCCTTCCAGGCCCACAAGCATTATTATATTGAATTCTCGTGGATCGATGTTTAAATGCGCGGTTCCCTCGCCACCTAGCAGACTCACGAGTTTCTCATAGAGAAGGCGGATCGCGTGCTCCCTCAGCGAAATGCCTGGAGGGAGCTTCTCCTTTCTCACCTTGTTTTCTATATCGCGAGTTAGACGCGCGACCTGCTCAACAGCCACATCTGCTAACAAAAGACTCCGCTGTACATCCTTAGAGAATTCTTCGATTGCCTGCTCGACAGGGGTGGTGCTGCTGAGGAGCCTCTCGATCGCCCTTGCTAGCCCAGCCCTCAGCTCTGAAAGCATTCTCTGGGCTTGAAACTCGCGGCAATTAAAAGCTTTCACTAATGTTTTTATTGCACGCATTGACGCTGGGCTCGGAGGTGATATGACCTGAGCAAACAGGCCGAACTGGGAGAGGTTAAGGAGGGCAGCTACATGGTAATCGAAGGAGAGCCTTGCAGGATCGTGGAAGTAGAGAAGAGCAAGCCTGGAAAGTAGCGATATGCTACCCAGGTAGCATGGCTCTGCGAAGGTCAGGGTTGTAGGAATAGGCTTGTTTACCGGCTCGAAGAGAAGCTATCTAGGACCTGCCGACTCATTAGTAGAAATACCGCTGATCGATAAGCGCATCGCGCAGGTACTCGCGCTCCTGCCTGACAGGGTACAGTTGATGGATTTGGAAACTTACGAGGTGTTCGAATCAGATATGCCACAGGAGGAAGGGCTTCGCGGTAAGCTTGAGCAAGGCAGGCAGGTGGAGTATTGGGTGGTAGGCGGGCGAAGGAAATTAATGAAGCTGCGTTAAGGAACAAAATTTAATAAGCTCGAGCCTGCCTGTAGGCATCTGTGAGCAGCAGAAGGAAAAGGGAAGCGCCGCTGCCTGCCTCGGGCGCCGGGCTTCTGCGGTTCTTTGAGGATGAGACGAAAGGGATTAAGATCAGGCCCGAGGCCGTCGCAGCGATGTCGATCATACTGGTAGCGGTCTCGATACTGATTAAAATACTGATACGCTAGGGCCTCGCGTAGTGAGCTGGAAGGCCCTTCCACCCAAGAGGCGCTATATAATATCAATACCGCCGCTTTGGGCAAACCTGGTTTTGTATGTGGCCCTGCAGTTAGTACTCGCTTTCTCTTCGCCGTCTAAATGGATAGTGCCGTGGAGTGCAGCGACGCAGTTAATTGCGTTACTGACAGTACCTCTGCTGTTTGGGTCCGGCACCGTGGTGCCTCACGGGGTAATAAGTAACCGGATGATCTTCTCTTCGAATGTTGCTAGCGTGATATATATAGTAGAAGTTACGATCATGAGATTCGCCAGGGGTTCGGATATCACCTTGGCAGAGCTCATGGTGCCCCTCTCAATGGGATATGCCTTTTCATTTATCGTAATCCGCTCCCTCTGTTTTCCCAACGGATATCTAGCCAGCGCGCTTAGCGTCCTTTGCGTGGCAACTCCCTTGGTAGAAGGCCTAGCGGTTGGAAGCGTGGCTGGCCAGTCACCTGTGCGCGCCTCTCTCCTGTTCATTCCCTCCATTTCCACGGTCTTCACATTAGTGCTCTCGGCCCATGCGGTCATTCGTAGGGGAAAAGCGGTTCTTAAGGAGGATCCCACGGTGATCCTGCCGGCGCTGCTTGAGGCCTGGAGAGGAAGGAATACGACATCGATCGAGCGGTGGCTAGAGGGCAAGGCCGAGCGAGCAAGGCTGAGCAATTATCTCCTATACTTTCGGTCTATTGATTCTAACGCGGCACAAGGCATATGGGCTATACTTGGCGCTCACCCAGGGCCCTTCAACCCGTTAGGCTCATATAATTTGCCGAGCCAAGTATATTCTTATCTTAAGCGTGCTTTGGGTAACGTCCCTACGTGCGTCTTTCATGGTCCGTCTACACATGAATTCGATTTGGTCTCGGCACGCGAGGTCATGAAATACCTGCAAGGCTTAACGCAAACGCAGCCCGATTATATCTCATCGGGGATATCTAGGGCAGAACTCCTAGTAAAGGATGCTGAATCAGCTTTTCCCTCACTCCTCTGGCTGGGCAAAGACCTGGTGCTATTTACTGGCCGAGCCTTAGACCCTTATAGTGATGATGTCGCGCCAGATCTGATCGGCGCCTTGCGCGACGCTTTGCGACTGGGGCATGCTAAGTGTGTGGTAATAGATGTGCACAATGGCATTACCTCACTAAGTAATGGAGAGGAACGTCTATCCAGCATGGGGAGTGAGTTAAACAACCTAATAAGAACGAATGAGGGCCCGAGGCAGGAGTCGCTGGTAGCGGGGTTTGCCGAAGTGGCCAAGAACCAGCTCTTGGATGTTATAGAGGTAGGGCCGGCTGGGGTCTGCTTCACCTACTTATCCAATGGACAGCAGGCGTTGGGCGTAGTAGTGTTTGACGCGAATAGTATAGTTCCTACTGTGGCTAGATCGCTGACGAAGCTCTGCTCAGAACGCCTTGGTTACCCGATATTGCTATGCACCACAGATAATCATATCACGGCTAGTGATGTCACATCACGTCACGGATATCTAAAACTGGCTCAAGTGACCGGAGTCGAGCGACTGGCTGACATAATTCTGGGCGGCATGTTGACCGCCCAAGCCAAGGCCGGGCGCGTTGTCGTCGATTTGCACGAGATACATACGGAGAGCCTAGTACTGGGTAATCTGTTGAACGCCATTTCCGAACTCACGGAATTCGCTTCACGCGTTGTGCCGCGCGGCCTCTTATTGAGCTTAGCCCTACACGTTGTTGCCTTCGCAGGCAGTTTGCTCTAAGCCGTCTGCGGAAGTTCTATAGCTCACCTCTATTGTATTTATCGACCGCCAAGTTATAAATGTCTATTATCTCGGGTTTCTTTTCGTAATCGTAGCTAAATTTTAAGCCGCAATCTGTATTTCCACACATTACTATCACTCTGTTGGGATCCTCGTACCATGCCCTCACGCTTATTTGCCCACATTTGGGGCAGATGTACACTTTCGGCAGACTGCGCTTGAGCGGCTTAGGTATCTTTCGCCTTCTCCTACCCATATGGGCGCAGGCAGATCCCTAAATTTAAGTACTTGGTCCTAATCCCTAAGCTGCGATAACGCTTCTCGTCCTTTTTCAGTTAACCGGTAAACGTAGGGCCTAGAGGCTGAGCGAGAGACCAAGCCCTGGTCCAGCATTGCCTTCAAAAGGCGTGATGTGTGCTCCCGGCTCCTGCGGATGCTCCGGCTAACCTCCGAAGCGCTCTTCTCGCCATCTTTGAGGGTGTAAAGAACAGCTAATGATCCTGTCATGATATGTGACGAGCGTGATGATGTCACGCGTTCAGAGTTATCCTCAGGTGATTCTCTGCCACCCGGCGATCCCGTAGGTTGAGCATGCCCGCTGCTAACCATGCTCTTGGCCCCCGGTATAGGAGGTCTAGCCGAGCTCACTCTAAGTTCTAACATATCCATATCGGCCTTCAGTTTACCAAGATCCTGTTGCACTTTGGTCAATCGTCCGCTGAACGCCTCTATGATTACGCTCGCAGGTCCGATCCAACTCAAGGCCTTATCTAGCGAAGAGGACATCCTACGTATGCTCCATATCACTATGGTCAAGGATGCGACTGAAAGGATCAGGCTGATGATTAATGTGATGACGTCAATTGACGGCATCATGTTGTTGACTCCAAGTCATCATTTTAAGTCTTTCCCTCTGCTAGCTGATGCACCAAGGCGTCCAAGGTGGCTATTATATCCTGCAGCTTATCTTGTCTAGCTTTCGGCCCACGGCCCGCCTCATGCACTAACGTAAGTGCTCTGCTTATGGCGTCTAGATCTAGCAGGTCTAGGTAGGACAACAAGAGCAACGTATAAAAGCAGCGCCTAACCTGGGTTATCCCCTGACGCAAACTTCTGTAGTAGGCGCCTTTAGAGACAGCACCACCATCCTTGAGGCGGAGTCTTTCGAATAATTTCAGCTTTCTAGCGGTCTTTTGGATTAAAAATATGTCGAATGATGCAGGCTTTAGGCCGCTTCTCGAGAACAGATGCTCGGCGAGGGGGTCGTCGGCAAGAAGTCCTTTGAGCATAGTAGAGGGTGTTATACGACTCCGTATAACCCTATGCGAAGGTGGCTATTGAGTCGAGATTGCTGGAGCGGGTAGCCTGTAGAACCAGATTCGACCTATTTTTTGTCGATAAAGAAGGCCCCTACTGACATACCTGCCGAGGTAGGTCGCTATAACGCTTAGCTCTATTGGCCGGCCAAAGTAATTTTCGTAGATCCTCTTCAAATCCTTAGATGTAAAGCTGCCGTATCTGAAGTTTAGTTGCAAGAGTGAAAGGAGCCTAGAATTAAGGGATTGATCGTCTGCGTCTGACAGCTCTGGGTTGGCCATAGCTGCTGGCTCAGTGGGTGGGGAGACTGACTCACGAGCCTCCACCTGTTTCAAGATGGAAGCTATGATTGTCGAATCCACATCGCCTTCAAATGACATGGTTATCTTTGAGCCCGGCTGCTCTATCGTTACCTTTACCCTCCTCGGAGGCACCGATCGGCATAGTGGGGGCCGTTGTTAATAGGGTAACTGTTAAGATTGTTGACATTATTGTTAAGTTAGCAATGAACGCGCACTCAACGCTCAGTCCATAACAGCGCTGTGAAAAGGAGTTAATCTTCGATGGAGGCAGATCCTCCACCTGCTCCACTGGAAAGGCAGGGGTCTTGAAATAAGGTAGAGGGTGGGTTACCACAGTTTAGTGGGGCATTTAGCTAGCGCGAGGGCGCACCCCTCCGTTTCCTGTCGAACGTACCCCAGCGAGCCGACACCGATACTATATTGTTTGTACGCAGGATATCAATAACGCTTGACCTAACTACAGAAATAAGGACCCTGGCGACCAAGCCCGAGCTAGGATATATGACCACAGATAAACCTAATATTGAAGAGCTAGGATCTTCCACTGGAAAACCAGGGGCCTCACCGGCATCGTTACTCATCGATCAAATCCTAGAGAGGGCTGCCCGAACCAGCGCGGTATTTATCAATAAGAACGTATTAAGTATGGACTACATTCCTGATTACTTGCCTTTTAGAGACAAGCAAATAGCCGAGGTAGCGTCCACTTTATCCCCCATTCTTAAGAAGGAAAGATGCTCCAACCTTTTCTTATACGGCAAACCCGGTACAGGTAAAACCGTAGTCGCCCGCTTTGTGCTTCGAAGGTTGGCTGCAAAGGCGGTCTCCTTGGGCCTTCAGGACGTGTTCGTCTATGTCAATACAAGGCTATCCGGTACAGCATACAGGGTTGTTTGGGAGCTGGCTCACCAGCTTGGCCTTTCGCTTCCATTCACAGGTCTATCAATACCGGAGATGATGCGAAGAATCTACGGCCATATCGCTAGGCAAAATACCAGGGTAATAATAGTCCTCGACGAAATCGACTTCTTGGTGAAGCACTTCGGTGACGATCTACTATATGAACTAACCAGAGCGCGCCTAGATACAGGTGAGTACGCAGGATCTGCCTATACCATCGTGGGCATATCAAACGACCTAATGTTTAAGGAAGTTTTGGATCCTCGTGTCCTTAGCACCCTAGCCGAGGAAGAGATAGTGTTTCCTCCATATACTGCTCAGGAATTAGGAGAGATATTAAGAGAGCGAGCCCGGATCGCATTTAAGTCAGGGGCAATTAGCGACGCAGCGATAAATCTTTGCGCAGCTCTTTCCGGGTCTGAGCATGGCGATGCAAGGAGGGCCGTGGAGCTGTTGAGAGTAGCAGGCGAGATAGCAGAAAGGGCCGGGGCTTCACAAGTCACCGAGGAACATGTTCAGCAGGCTTCAATTCGTATAGAGAGCGACCGCCTACAGGATGCAGTCTCTACATTACCCCTCCACGCCAAACTCTTACTTCTATCCTCTCTAAGGCTTCAGAACGCCACTACCGGACAGGTTTACAGGAAATATGAGAGGCTCTGCGAAGCCTGCGGTGCCTCGCCAGTAACCCCCCGACGTGCAACAGGAATACTCAGTGAGTTAGACGCCCTAGGCCTTCTTCACGCCGAGCTGATTAGTTCTGGCAGATACGGCCGGACCAAACGTATAAAGACACAGGATAGTGAGCGCCTGCTGTCAATACTAGCTGCGGATCCAATACTCAAAGATCTAGTATCTTCAGAGGGCTAACAGACACCTGCCGCTGATAGCCCGCCGGATCAAGTCCCCTTGACCCTCAGGCGCCGGGGGAGGGACTCGAACCCTCACGGGCCGTGAGGCCCACCGGCTATCATGTAGGATCTCGAGGCCGGCGCGTTACCACTCCGCCACCCCGGCGATAGCTTTACTTGCTCCGGGCCCATTTTAATGTTTATACCCGTGGGCTAAGCGTCAATATAGACCGATTCATAACCCATAGGACGATACTAGTGAGCTGAGATGCGGGGGGTGGGATTTGAACCCACGAACCCCTTAGGGGAGCGGATCCCCCGGCGAACTTGAGTCTCGGCCTTATGACCGCCGCCGTTAACCGGGCTTGGCTACCCCCGCGATCACTCGCTGATGAAACAACAACATAAGCTTTTATTCTGCCTTATTTTCCGACGATAAAGACATATCACACCGTTTATATCTCATGCCGCTCATGGCGAACGGTAAACCATAAGGTGCCGGGGGCGGGATTTTCGCTCGATTTCGAACCCGCGACCTCCGGATTATGAGTCTCGCCCTACATGACCGGCGCCCAAAACCAGGCTAGGCGACCCCGGCACTTCTCATGATATTCGCAAGCTATATATAAGTTAACCTTTCGCTGAGTCGAAGTGAGCCTCACCGACTTTTTCAATGCGGCCGTGAGCCTCACGATAGCCTCTGCAATTCTTACTCTCATCATCATCTTCCTATACCTTAGACCTGAAGCTACGTCGGCCTCTGGCTAGCTGTGCCCCTATACTAAGGCATATTCCTGGGTGATAGCACTTGAACCATCGTATACTTAGTCACCTCTAGCGTGACTCTATCTCTGAACATCTTGGGTTTTGCGGCCCTTATTAACACCTTTTGCCCTGAGCGGAGCATCTTTACCTGGTGCGCGTTACTGCCCCAGGCCACCAATTCCACCTCACCACTGCTATCTCCTATTAGGATCCTCGCCTGCTCGACCTCCTTGCCATCGCTCAACTTCACAACTCTAACCATTGGCCCAGATAACGTGATGGCGGGCAAAAAGACCCATTGTTCGCCCGGCCCTATATCAGCTATTTTCTTGGAAAGTGCCTCTACCGCTGATGCCTTCGTGTTTCCTTCGACGCTCTTTATCTCGACAACATCATGCGCCCTAATAAAGCTCGCTGAGCTCCTACTGGTCAGATGCACGTTCGCATCCAATATATCGCCTAACCTCAGGACAAGGTCCCTAGAGGCTTCCACAAAAATAAGCTCCCCGACGTCGTTCCTGCACACCAGATAAGCAAGGTTGCTCTGCGGGTCCTCTCTGAACGAGAGCACGGTTAGCGCCTGGGTTCTCTGCAGGTCTTCCACTTCAAGATCGCTTTCATCGCCACCCTTTATGAGGAGGCCCCCATAGCTGCTTTTTGTCACTCTTACATTGTATAGGTACACCAACCTTCCCTCTGCCTCAGATATTCTCTCCAGCGTCAATGGAGGCCGGCGGAAGAGAACTCTTAAAGGCAGACCCACGCCCCTTACATCCCTGATTCCAAAGGTAACATACTCTAGACCCTTCCCCTCCGTATCCATAGACCCTCGCACCTTCCCCGCGACAATCCCCCGGAGGACCAAAAAATGCGTCCTGTTCCCAATCGCCGATACATCCGTCGCCAGTTCCTTGGGACTGCTAACGCCTTCTATGTCCGATAGCTTCTCAACCACACTATTCTCTCTAACATGTACTGTCACATGATAATCTCTAGCCTCTGTTACAGCTACATTTGAGACCCTGAGCGCATCACCCCTTGAGATCTGTAATGATTCCAGCTTCTGCGCTGCTCGCTCCCAAAAGATCATAAGAGCACAGGCACGCTCATCATAGAGAACCCCTTTTCGATAAACCAGCTCGCCCCCTTGGTCCCGGTTCCCCTGCTTCATCTTAGTAGGGCCTAGAGTAAGGACACGTCCTATCACAGTTACGCCTCTAAGTCCTGCTGTCAGATCACCTACCCTCAGGGCCAGTATTGGTTCAGGTTCTAAGCGAACACCTAAGTCAGCAGCCACTAGGTAAGCCGCGCCGAGCCGACTCAAATAACCGCCCCCGATCCTCTCACGCTTCTCGTCTATTAGCCTAAGGAGTTCTTGGGAATCCCTGCCCGTTCGCTCGCTGATGAGCCTAAGCAGTTCGTCTAGCTTCCTTACACTCACTTTCCTTCCCTCTTCAATCAGTTCCCCTATTAAACTTCCACTATTTAGTCCGAGCTCATAGTGACTTCGCTGTTGCCGCCCTCTTGCGCTTACAGATCATCAGCTCTAGCGAGGACAGATGCTTTATTCCGCCACCAGGCACTTCGATCGAATCCTTTTCAATTTTCCAACCCTCAATGCTCAGATCCTTTATGAAGCTCTCCCTCAACAAGTTAACCACCCGCGCCATATTAATTATGCCTACCCCTCTAGCCCTAACTTTAACGCTATTGCATCCCGTATTGAAATGCGTGAGAATGGCGGTCACATAGCTGAGGGGCGGCTTCTTGCTGCCTATTATGACGAGTGGTAGCTCTTCCTCCAACAAGGTCGCACGCTCCGCTCATAATATAACTCTTTACCAGCCAAGAGCTTCAGCTACGGCCTCAGCCATGATGTCGGAATCGCGCCAGCGAGATGCGGGGGGTGGGATTTGAACCCACGAACCCCTTAAGGGACGAGGTCTCTCAATATATCCTAAGCCTCGCGCCTTTGACCAGGCTCGGCCACCCCCGCACGCTAAACTGCATTGTATTCTCTTATAAGTAAAACGTCGGCGTTTTTTGACAAGAGCCACTTTACATGATCCAAGTTAAGCCGTTAGTATGCTGTTGGCCGATTGGCAGATTCGACGGGCCCTAGCGCTAAAGCGCTTGGTCATAGATCCTCTGGACGAGGCGCTCATTCAACCTAATGGCGTAGACATAAGGATGGGCTCGGAGTTCAAGTTTCTAGACAAGACGGAAAGCTTTCGGGCTTCCTCCATTCTGCTTGAGCCACATCGCAGTGTCCTCTGCACTTCGTACGAGACGTTTAGAATGCCTAACGATTTAACTGGCATCATTTGCTTGAAGAGTTCCTACGCCAGAAGAGGCCTGTTAGCGCCTACCACAGTTATAGACTCCGGGTATTATGGCCGCTTAACGCTTGTCTTGACAGCCGGCAGCGCAGCCATCGAGCTCAGGAGCGGTGAACCCATATGGTATCTCCTGCTGGTCCGCTCAGCCAAAGTAAAGAAACCCTATTCCGGCAAGTACCAAGGCATCGACGTTTTGTCGCAATAAACCAGCTTAACCTAGAGGGCCGCGACCGGGAATCGAACCCGGATCTGGAGGTCCACAGCCTCCCGTGCTGCCATTGCACCATCGCGGCCATACGCCTAGAACAGTTTAGCACCTTTAACCTTTTCATCGACGGCGCATCTCATTCATGTGAGTTAGTGTGCAAGCAGTGGACCGGGCGGGATTCGAACCCGCGACCTCCCGCGTGCGAGGCGGGCGTTCTACCAGGCTGAACTACCGGCCCATCAGCATCTCAAAGCAGGCTCCTTTAAAGTTACCAAGCCTTAACTCACCGAGAACCTGAGGATATACCTTTGGCGCTTCGATCATAGCTTAGTTGGCGGGCCCGGTGGGATTCGAACCCACGACCTACGGGTCTCTCTACAGCGGTCTAAGAGCCCGCCGCTCTACCGTGCTGAGCTACGGGCCCGTGTTGTGAGGTCGAGAGGACCCCCTTTAAACTTTAACTTACCCCATCCTAGTTCCAAGCGCATGGCTCTGTTCTTGATAGGGCTTGGTATTTACGGGATAGAGGGCATGCCCTACAAGTTAAAGAGGGTCGCAACAAGCTGCAAGACGCTCTATCTCGAGGATTATACGGCTTATGTGCCGAACAAGCTGATAGACCTCCTGTCGGGCGAGCTCAACAAGCCCATCATAAGGGTGGGCAGGCCTTTCCTTGAGGACGGCGATGAGCTCCTCAGACAGGCGAAGCAGGATGACATCGTACTGCTCGTATACGGCGACCCGCTCATAGCTACTACTCATTTGCAACTAATTCTAAGGGCCCTCGCACAGGGCGTCAGAGTTAAGGTGATGCACAATAGCTCTATACTAAATCTTGCATATGGGGGCTTGGGTCTGCAGCCCTATAGATTTGGCAGGTTTGTAACTTTAACGCGCAGCCTAGCACCCCCGCTTACCGCATATATGGTGCTGCATACCAACCTAGCTAATAACCTGCATACCCTCATGCTCCTAGAGTACGCGCCGGGCACCGACATCCTTACCCCGGCCGAGTGCCTCAACCTGTTGCAGAAGGCCGAGGAACAGCTGGGCCTAGGCATAATAAACGCGGACCTTTTCGTAATCGCTCTTTGTGGTTACGAGGAGGAGACCCAGATTAAAGCAGGCACGTTAGGTGAGCTGGCTAAAATGCGTTTTGGGCTAGGCCAATACTCGCTAATTATACCCGCGCGATTGCACTTTATGGAGGAGGAGGCGATCAAGAGGCTTTGTGGTTATGACGCCCCTATCCCGGATAATACACAAAGGGTCGTACCGGTTTGGCGTAAAATATTGGAGCCACGGTTAGCCGAAGTACGTCAAGCGCTCACCAAATTATATGAGCAGAAGGGCTCGCGGGGCGTTTATACGCTACTGGAGAAGGCCCAAACTTACTATGACGACATCGACAGATACATTAAAGAGGGAAGGGCCGAGCTGGCCATTCTTACCCTTGGCCGTCTCGAGGGCTTACTCGAGAGCCATTCCAGCCACTTGAAGGTGAGCAGTTGATAGCTACTCGGCTGCCCCGGCATCTTAAGCAGCTGCTCTCTAAGATTTACGCCATGAGCCTAGCCCAAGACGTCGTTAGCGTCTCGGCCATTCAGAAGGAACTGCCCGTAGAGAGGACATATTTAATGAAGGAGTTGGCTAGACTCAAGGCTTTAGGCCTTATAGCACTGAATAAATCCATTAAGCTAACCGCAGAGGGCAGAAAGGCCCTTACCGTTGTTTTGGCCGGCGGCGTCTTCGATATCATACACGCCGGCCACCTCTACACCTTGAGCAAGGCCAAGCAGCTTGGTGACGTCTTGGTCGTGGTGATCGCTACCGATAGAAGAGTGCTCTCACTTAAAGGGAGGCACGCTCTCCACAGCGCTGACCTGAGAAAGGAGTTGGTTAGCGCGTTAAAGTGCGTCGATGTCGCGCTCATTGGTAGCGAAGGCAGTATATTTGATACCGTCGTTAAATTAAAGCCTGACATAATAGCCTTGGGGTACGATCAAGCACATGATGAACAGGAACTCGCCCTAAAATGCAGAGAGATGGGGTTAAACACACGCGTAGTCAGGATAAAGGGCTACGTTAAAGGAGTAAAGACATCTAGGATTCTTAGGAAGCTTTATCGAGAATAGAGCGATCGAGCTTCGCTATCACATCAATAACATCTCCATCTTTGGCCGCCAACGCCTCGCGCAGGTTACGCTCCGCAATTAACTCAGCTATCTGCGCCTGATAATGTGTTCTATCTATATTGCAGAGGAACGCCTCCTCTTCCCTATTCCCGAACCGAACTACAACAGGATAACAGGTTAGCCCACCATAGCTCCTCACCCCATCATTCCATTCTCCAATTCTAATGCCGGGCAGAGTAAAGAGCAGCAACTTCTTCAGCACATCCCTCTTCGTTAGCAAGCTTAGATTCAGGGTGCCCGGGTAAGGTACCATGCCTAGCTTCGCTTGAAACTGTCTCCTGTAACCCTCCAGAGCCATATAATAGCCCCCCTCCCTTATTCCTGTCATGACGGCTCCTCTCATTCTAATCTCGAGCGACTCTATCCCTAGGGCCTTAACGAGCATAAAAAGCATATGCGATAATTCGCCTAGGGCTACCTCGTTCACTACTATGTCGCTACGCTTGCCCGTTCTCAGCCGGCTGACATATCCCTGTCTTTCAAGGGCGATGAGATGAGCTGATATGGTTTGCTGAGCTAGGCCTAGCCTCTTTCCAAGCTCTTTTTCGGCGACCTTTATGCCCTGCTCTAGGCCTCCAAGCCTCGCAAGCTCAAGCAGCGTAAGAAGTAGGTTACCCTTTAGCTTCATTTGCCATCCTCGTGGCAAGATCATGGGCCTCTCGAAGCGGCGCTGGGTAGCTCCCCCCTAACTCTAACACGATCCTCCTTACGTCCTCATTAGAAACTGCATGGCCAATGCTCGCATAGTACCTCTGCGGCCCTGCTGACGCCCATCCTATCACTTCTCCATCAGCAACTATAGCAGAAACTTCACCTTCCACTTCCTCAACCCTACCCTCTAGCAGCGACTTCGCTATTCCGACCACAGGCCTATCTAGGAGAACTCCTACTATGACGGCTAGCCCCGCCCTTCTTGGGTGAGCGTACCCGTGTCCATCCACTAGGGCTAAATCAAACTCGTCCTTTAGGGGTTCGGCGGCCGCCAGCATAAGCGGTGCTTCCCGTAAGTAGAGCAGGCCAGGGATATAGGGGAAAAACACTTTTCCCTTATATACGTTGGATTTGATCGTCGTTTTCTCTTCATAGTCATAGAGAACGGCCGCGGCCACCCCGACGCCCCTGGCGTAGCTTACATCTAGGCCCAAAAGATACCTGAGGCTCCCATTCCATCCGCGCATATGCATGGCCTTGGCGAGCTGCCTCTGTAGCCTAATGAAGAAGGATATAGTCGCCTTATCTATCCCGCTCATCTGAATAAAAAAAAGTAAAGGGTACTAAAAAGTTTACAAAAGGCCCTAATCAGAGAGGGCTTACAAATGCAGGCGAAAAGAGCCTCCCGGCCTAGTGCATTTAAGCCAGTGATTACTCAAGCAGCTAATGAGCTTAGCAGGGCAGGGTTTAAGGTCCTCCCGCTCTCCGGCCCCTCTATGCCTCATATGCTAGCTGCGCGGCGAGGCATGGCAAAGCTGGTCTGTCTTTGCGAATACAGACGCCAGAGAGACTTACATAGAGCTCGCATCAATTTATCGGAATTAGCTAAAACATTAGGTCTTACGGCCGAGTTATGGAGCAAGAAAAACGCCAGAATGAGTAAGTCCGTGGTCTATAAGGCGCCTAGCTTTATCGAGCCAGCTCGTGGCAGGGCACTTGCTACCGGGGAGATGCTCGCTATCGAGAAGCTGGCCGGCGCAAGCGGATTGAGCAGGCTTTTAATGATGGAAAACGCTGGTCGGTCTATAGCGGAGGCGGCAGGCAGACTCTTTGGTTTGACGCAGGGCATGCGGGTCGTGGTGGTCGCAGGCCTGGGCAACAACGGCGGAGATGGCCTTGCAGCAGCCAGACATTTAAGATCGTTAGGACTTAAGGTGGACGTCTTTCTTCTTGGGGGAGAGGATGAGATAAGAACACAAGAAGCGCGTACCAACTGGGGCATACTCAAGAATTTGCGGGCAGCTAGGCTTTATACCCTGAAGGAACACGGCGTTAAAGTGCTGGGCAGGCTGCTGCGACACGCCGATTTAATTATCGACGCCCTGCTCGGCACAGGGCTCAAAGGCGCCGTTAGGCCTCCTTTTGACGAAGCAATAAGGCTCATAAACGCCTCTCAGAAGCCCGTCCTCTCCGTCGACATACCTTCTGGCCTTGACTCAGATACCGGCAGGGCGCTGGGCTTAGCCGTTAAGGCCACCATCACAGTTACTCTACACCGGCCAAAACTAGGATTGTTGCGGCGAAGCCCCTACGTAGGCGAACTCTATGTGGGCAGCATCGGTCTGCCTGTGCTGCGGAAGAGTCAAGCTATATAACTTGGCGAGTGATATTCCCTACAATGGGCGTTAATCTTAGGGATCTAGTAACGCCAGTAAAAGTGAGCCTGAAGGCGCTCAGCGGTAAAACTATTGCCGTAGATGCTTATAATGCGCTCTATCAATTCTTGGCCATTATAAGAGGAGAGGCCGGCGAGCCCCTTATGGACAGCCAGGGCAGGATAACAAGTCACTTAAGCGGCCTCTTTTACAGAACCTTAAATCTGCTTTCCGAAGGCGTTAAGCTCATCTACGTATTTGATGGCGTGCCTCCCTCGCTAAAGGCCGCTGAGATAGCGCGCAGGAGGGCCGTCAAGGACGAGGCCACCCAGAAATACGTTGAAGCCTTAAAGAGGGGCGATCTAGCCGAGGCCAAGAAGTACGCGCAGGCCACCTCTATGATCAAGGACTATATGGTGGACGACGCGAAGCGGCTCTTAAGGCTGCTCGGGGTGCCCTATGTCGATGCGCCCTCTGAGGGTGAGGCGACGGCCGCCTATCTGACTCAAAAGAAAATGGCGGACATGGTGGCTTCACAGGACTTTGACAGCCTACTCTTTGGAGCCACATGTCTAATTAGAAATCTTACGATAAGTGGGAGGAGAAAATTGCCAAATAAGCCTGTATACGTTGAGGTCGAGCCCGAGCTTATAACGCTTAACGAATTGCTTACCCAGTTGGGCCTGACGCGTGAGCAGCTAATCGATGTCGCCATTCTCATAGGCACCGACTTCAATCCCGATGGATTTGAGGGAATTGGCCCCGCAACGGCCTTGAAACTGGTTAAACAGTATGGCCGCCTAGAGAACATCCCCTCTTTACAGGAGAAACTAAAGGAGGTCGACTACAATCAGATAAGGGAAATCTTTCTGAAACCAGCTCTACCCGCCCGAATAACTCTAGAGTGGGGCGCGGTAGATGAGCAGGGGCTAATAGACTTCCTATGCAGGGAGAGGGACTTTTCTGTCGAGAGGGTCACCAACGCCCTTAGCCGGTACAAAGAAGCTCAAGCAAGATCCGCTTCTAGCCTGGAAAAATGGTTTAGAGCCTAGCGCTGAATCTTCCGACCCCGAGCACCGTTACTGAGCCAACCCCCTCAATGCTACTGAGCTGCCGCTCTAACTCGTCCACACTCCCTTCGGCATCCTTCACGCGAACGTCTAAGACCAAAGCGTTTAAACCAAAGGCTATGGGCTCTTCCCAAGATCTCTGGACCAACGATGATTTTAGCGACTCCTTTATGTTCTCAAGCAGGGAACTCAGCGGAACCTCGATGCCGCTAGGTAGAACACGTACCCGGACCAGCAGCTCCCCCATAACTCTCGCCCTCGACATCTCGCCTAAACCCGTAGTTATGCCTTCCGTCAAGGCCACCTCAGAGTCCAGAAGTGCTCCTAATTTACGGCCCTTCAAAAAGGCAATTGATGCACTTATAAGTTCTCATCAGCTTTCTGCAAACCTCACACCTCCAAATTAGAACTTGCTTGCAATTTGGGCAATAGAATTTAATGGCCAAGCTCTTAGGTCTTATTGGCCTATTGCAAGACGTACAAAGGGGCAAAGCCAGCTGGCTGCTCACTCCTACCACGGACTCTTTTACGCCGTCCTAATAACATATTCCCTAGCTCCTGAAGCGGCTGCTCTGCTTACTCATGCTTCGCATCTTTCACTCGAAAAGCGCCTTCACTAAGGATGGCACAAGAGCGCTCAGGGCCTGCCCTGCTAATTCGAGGATCGAGGAGAGGCCCGCCATGCCGATAAACCTCCTTATTACGCGTGAGTGCTCGTCGAAACTCCCTAGCTCAAACTCCACATGCTCTATCCCTGCCCTTTTAGCCATTCCTATCAACGCTTCCAGTTGCTTGTTGCTCAGGTTCCGGTATACCTGTCGCATCAGGCTCATCAACTTGAATTCCTTGCCGAACCTCTGAAGCCAAGCACGTTCATACTCTCTACCCGGTTCACACCCTTCCTTAAGGCTCATGCCTAGCGCCCTGCCTGCTAGCACGCCTCCCATTCCCGAGGTGAAGATCCCTCCCGCCGTTGTGGGTTTAGCCTGGCCCGCCGCATCACCAACGACGAGTTGATTCGGAGCTATGAAAAAGCTCTCAAGCGCTCCTCCTGTCACCAGCGGGGCAGCCACCCTCTTTACTACATTTGCATCAAGGCGTCTTACTAGCCTTTCAAAGGCGGGCGCAGGGCTGGCGCCTACACTCGCCGCTCCTATCCTCACCATGTTATCGCCAAGCGGTATGACCCATGAAAAGAAGCCAGGCGTCGCCTCCTGATCAATATAAACCAATACCTCCTTATCGTCCAAGCCCCTTGCCCAAGCATCGCACTGAACGGCTCTAGCCACGTCACCCTTCTTTCTTCTAAGATAAGAATACGCGCCGCCGGCGTCCACGACCCAAGTGGAAGATACAGCTCCACTTTGTGTCAGCACCTGACCCCCTCTAATCTCTAAGACGCGTCGACCTACTTCAAGGCGAGCTCCTGCCTCGCTTGCCTGCTCTGCTGCCCGTTTATCTAGGGCGCGCCTGCTAAGCACCAGCAGCCGCTGTCGACCGGCGTTTATGGTAAGCTTTGAGCCATTAGGGGAGATTATCGTGCCTGTCTCTATCCTGTTTAAAACCTCGTCCTTAGGTATGATGCCCAGCTCAAGGAGGCCTTGGGCGCTTACCAATCCCCCGCACTTCTCAGGAGATCCGACCTCCAGATCTTCTTCTAACACCATAACATTAAGCCCCCTTAAAGCGCACTCACGCGCCGTCAAAAGTCCTGCGAGGCTCCCTCCAACAACTACTACATCAAATTCAGCTTCCTCGTCCACGTTCCTAGGTTCGAGAAGACATTATTAATGGTTTGTAAAATCTTCTTGTGAGCCGGGGCTTGGAGGAACTTAAGATGGCGATCGTTCTCAGAGCCGACATCAAAATGGGCAAGGGCAAGCTTGTGAGCCAGGCCTGTCATGCGGCCATAGAGGCCTATGAATCGGCCAGGGCAAAGAGCCCCGACCTCTGCGCTACCTGGCGGGAACAGGGAGCTAAGAAGATCGTGCTAAAGGTAGATTCTCTACAAGCGCTCTTGGAGTTGGCCGCGAGAGCTGCAGCCCGGGGTTTGCCACATGCCCTTATAGTTGATAGGGGCCTGACTCAAATCCCGCCCAATACTCCTACAGCCCTAGGAATAGGCCCGGCTCCATCTTCGTTACTTGATCAGATAACCGGCTCACTTAAGCTCCTTTAATCCTCGCTCTTCAGGGAGGTGGCCCTTTTTCCTAATCTGTGCTTTAGCTCCCTATCAGAGAGTATCTGAGGCGCTCTTGGGTCAACGCAAATCAATTCGACGAAGACGTACCTTCCATCTTGAAATAGCTTATAACCACCCAAGGGGACTAGGTTAGGATATCTCTTCCGAGCCCTCTGCAAGGCCACCTCAACATAGTTCAGGCTCACCTTCCTTCTCTTTACGCCCAGCGCCTTCTGTCGCCTTCCGGCCCTCGGCCGCTGCCTTCTCATGGCCTTCCGGCCAACCCTTACCCGCAGTACTACCATACCCGGTTTATCCTTGTAACCTACTCTGCGGGCCCTATCGATTCTAATCGGCTTGTCAAGACGCACGATAGCCGGCTCTCTCCTCCACTTTACCAGCCTACTCATGAGTAGGTGCCTCTTTTCTTTCCACAGCTCTTGCCATGTTTCGGTCATATAGCTATACATAACCTCCTCCCAGCCCCCCTCCGCCTAGTATAAAAGTGCACGTTGATCCACACGGCTCTAGTTATCAGGCTCACTCTCACTTATCCGCCTCGACAGGCCAATAATTTAGTGACCAGAAGGATACGGGAACGTCGGCAAGGCGATACCCTTCTATAACCTTCGGTATGGCCGGCAGGTTCCTAAAGGAGGGAGTCGAGATGCGCACTCTGTAAGGATGAGGACCTCCGTCGGAGATTATATGGTAGGACATGCAGCCTCGGGCGGCCTCGGTTCTGGCGTAGGCTTCCCCCACCCTGCCTCGTAACTGCCCTCTTAGGGGCAGCCTGACAGGGCCCGGCCTCATCTTCCTGATCGCCTGTTTGATGATCTTTAGGGACTCCAACATCTCGTAGAAGCATACCCAACAGCGCGCCCATGAATCCCCCTCCTGCATAACTGGAACCGAAAACTCGAAGGTATCATAGAGCGAGTAGGGCTCGTCTATCCTTACATCCGATTTAACGCCGGAGGCCCTAAGGGTTGGGCCTACGCATCCTAGGGCTATGGCATCCGCCTTGCTCAGGAAGCCCACGTCCATAGTCCTTTTTTCGAAAACAGGGTTTTCAAAGTAGATTTTCTTGTACTCTTGGAGCCTGCCCTCGAAGTACTCGCAGACTTTAAGCACCTTATCTTCCCAGCTGGGAGGCACATCACACCTTACCCCACCAGGCACATAGTAGGCAAAGGTAACCCTAGCGCCTGAGGCCATGGCAGCCAAGTCGATAAAGTACTCGCGATCCCCGGTTGCCCACATGAACATCGTGCTGTGACCCGTAAATATGCCCTGTATGGCAAGCCAGTACAAGTGGCTGATAATCCTGTTAAATTCCGCCATTATCACGCGCAGGTATTGCGCGCGTTCCGGCACCTTCTCGCTCAACCCTAGCAATTCTTCTACCGCCAGCACATAAGGAAACAATATGCCACATGAGTCTAAGATTACAGGCCGTTCAAGGTGAGGTATATTCTGAATATAGGTCCTATACTCGCACATTTTCTCCTCGCCCCGGTGGACGTACCCTGGGTCGGGGATACACTTGATGACGATATCGCCATCTAAGGTCACTATTAGCCTAAAGTGCCCACTTCCCGGATGTTCCCCCCTACTAGGTCTGGGGACCTATTGAGACAGTGAGCACGTTATCTGCTACTCGCTCCTCTGTGTAGACATGTTTGAGTGCCGACTCCAAGAGGACCACCGCATCACGCTTAAGGCTACGAGCTTTTAAACCTGCCCCTGCCGTTCTTGCGGCCCAGCTATTAGGCGAGAAAAAGCCTTTTTACCAAGCGAAGCCTTGGCCTGGATAACAGCTTGCAAGCACTGGAATCGCTCGAGGCCCTCTTCTACGAGGATCTCGGATTACTTGAGGCTAGGATTCAAGAACTTGCTTCAAGGCTCCACTTTCCCTCCTACATGCTGTACATGACTCGAGGGGGCAAGCGATTGAGGCCGCTAATCGCCTTAGCCGTTTGTAAGAGCTTAGGCGGTTCAGCTATGGGGGCCGTGGACTATGCTGCTGCGATAGAACTGGTTCATTCCGCCGTCTTAGTACATGACGATATACTTGACAGGCATAACATGAGGCGAGGTAAGAAACCGCTCTATAGGCTCTTGGACCCCCGCCGCTCTCTTCTGTTGAGCGATATGCTTCTGAGCTCAGCCCTCAAGCTTACCAGCTCCGCTGACGGCAGCAAAGATACGCTCAGCGATACTGTGTATACGCTCTGTAGGGGCGTGGCCATGGAGCCGCTTAACCCCCTCCGCTTTCTTAGGAGGAGCCTTAACTTAGGCATCTTGCCTACATTCTATGAGTTAATAGCCCGGCTTAAGACGGGGGAGCTCTTCGGTGCGGCGGCTAAGATGGGAGCGATTGCCGCTGGAGCACCAGCCAAGACCATAGCTGCAGCGTATCAATATGGCGTTGAGGTTGGCACGGCCTATCAGCTCGCTGATGACCTGGTCGATTTCATATCATGGTCCAAATACGGCTCGATACCAGACCTAGGTTCTTTGCTGACGGTCACTTTATTCATTCCTTACGCCTCCACTAGCTATGAAATGAGCAGATATTTGCTGAGCCGCGTCCTTCATTCTTATGTGCTGTTCCGGCTACTAACACCGATAAGGCTTGGAAAAGCCCTAGTGGCGTTGACGCCTCCGAGGGGCATAGTTCAGAGCTTGGTCAGATCCGCGCTTAATAAGATTCGCTCGTACTGCTCCTCAGCTAAGAGGGCCTTGGCTTCCTTCCCTGACAACAAATACAGCTGGTTACTGCTTCAGCTCCCAAATTATGTGGTTAACAGGCAGCTAGCTGAAGTTGGTCTTTCGCTGGAAGAGACAACATGATAAGACTCTTTTAAGTTTGCCTGCAGGAGACTGAACGCTTTTACCTATTCTCTTATGCTATCGTAGCATACCTTCCTAGATTGCCTACGCTGCCAAGATAAAGCGCCGGCTTATAATGGGCGTAATCCCAATAATCGCCGAAGGCCTCCTGTGCCTCGGCGCGGATAGCTCTCCCTATTACTAGCACGTGATCTCCCATTCTATGGCTGCTCCGCAACCTCGCTAGCACTAAGGCGGCTGCCTGCTCCAGATACGGTATGCCCTTCCAGGACTGACAGGTAAGCGTCATGCGCGCTAGCTTCTCCACACCCCTCGCTATAGTGAAGCCAGCCACGTCAAGCGCGCGCACGTGCATGAAGTCAAGCCAGTTTAGAGAAAAGCCCTTATGCCTTAAGATAGCGCTAAGGGTTCTCGACCCTTTCAGCAGGGCCAGCGCTACATATGGAGGCTTCTGTGCAACAGGCATGGCCGAGCTTACGGCCGCCATAGCAAGGCCTTCGCCCTCGCCAGCCATAACTATGACAGGCACAACGGGGTAAAAGAGCCTATGAAGGCGCGTGGGGCCTACCTCCTTCATATACTTATATGAAGCATACCTTTATAAAAGGAGTGGGTTGGCGGCCGAGATCACATACGTCAAGGTAGTAGGTGATAAGAGAAGGTCAGAGTTAAAGCGTGAAGCGGAGCGCCTACTACGGGAGCTGGGCTTTAAGCTGGACGGCAATCCTCAACTTATAATCGTCCTAGGAGGCGATGGCCTCTTCAGCTACTGCGCAAGGCTATACGACCGCCCCCTGCTGTTCGTAGGGCTTAAAGGCAAAGAGCCCGCCGCCTCCAGAGCCTTCTTGGCTCAGATCGATTATTATGCGTTAGAGGGGGCCCTCAAGCAGATAAAACAGGGAAGCTATGAGCTCGTTTCCTACCCTAGGCTCGCCGCCTCGTTAAATGGCACGCTAAAGGGAACGTCGCTGACAGACGTCTACCTTGAAAGGGGGGCAGAGGCGGGATGCCTTCGCCTTCAGGTCGAAGTCGAGGGGCCACGAAGTTTCACCGAATTCGCCATCGCTAACGGCATCATAGTAACGACTCCTTTGGGAGCCTCAGGCTACTACTCATATGTAGACAAGATAAAAGGCGATCTCCTAAACGTGGACGCCGTTACCACCTTAGCTCCCAACGACCTTGGAGTTTGCTATATCTTGCCCACTTATACGCTGAGAAGAGGATCTGATTTACATCCCCTGCGCTACTCGATAGCTAATACGTCTAAAGTTTCCGTGCGCCTCCTCAGAGAAGGCGATGCGAGGCTCTATGGCGTGGGCAAGGCGCTAAGGGGCTACCGAGTACGGCTGGGGGACGTGGTGAGCATCTCACTTCACGATAAGCCCGCGAAGCTAATTAAGCTCCAGCTGAACTCAAGCAGGCGACCCTGAGTAATAAAATATATTAGCGGCCGCGAACTACCTAGCCCCTGAACCGCATTGGACCAACATGAAGAGGGCCTTAACGCTAAAGTAAGAGCGCTGAGCAACGAGGCCTCCTGGTTTAAGGAGCTTTCCGAAAAATTGGAATACTTTTTAGATACAGAGGAAGGCAGGAGAGAGCTGCTGGCCAGGGCGGAGGCGAGGGCCAAGAGCTACGCGCTTCTGGCTGAAGAGGAGGAAAGAAGGGGGAATAAGAGGGAAATAATCTGGCTCTCCTATTACTGCCTGCACTGCAAGAATTTTACGCGCTTGAGCTCACAGCGCATGCGCTGTGAGAAGTTCCAAGTTCGGCTAGTGAAGCCCTTCTACGGAAAGGCCATCTGGTCCGTGGTAGCCGCCGAAGGAGGGGGATATGAGAGCGTGGTAAGCGAGATAGACTGGGACAAAAAGGTAGACGGCGCTAATGAGCTTATGGCGAACCAAGCTATGAGGCTAATCAATAATGGCCTCCCTTATCCTTGTTACAGCTCGAGGCTGAACTTTAGGGAGGTACGGCCACTGCTTAAGAGGCCTCGCTAGCTTATTGGCCAAGTGGGATATCTCAAGGTAGTAATACTTATAACGCTAGACCTAGCTCCCGCTCAGATTAGGCAAGAAGGAGATGTCCCAGCAGACACGCATGGCGCGGATAAAGCTCTCCAGCCCGAGCCTAGAGGATATAGAGAAACTCTGCCAGCAGATCAGGGAGATCGCCCAGCGGACCGGCGTAAAAATGAAAGGTCCGATACCATTGCCCACGAGGAGATTAAGGGTCGTGACACGTAAGGCTCCTTCGGGTCAGGGCACGCACACCTTTGATAAGTGGGAGATGAGGGTCCATCGGCGCATCATAGAAATCGATCCCAGCGATAGGGTCATACGGCAGCTGATACTCTTGAAGCCACCGGAAGCCGTCTACATGGAGGTAAAGCTACCCCGTTATTCCTAAGCTCTTAATCCACGCGATCGTTCTGTTAAGCCCCTCCTTTAGATCTACCACTGGCCGATAACCCAATTCGTGCTTGGCCTTTTCAATAGAGGGATAACTGACCATGGTCTCCTCCAAGGGATGTCTTGGCGGCAGCTCTAGGATCCTCGATGAGGAGCTCGTCAGCCTTACTATTTCTTGCGCTAACTGTTTTATTGAAATCGGGGTCCCTGTACCTACGTTGTATACGCGGAGAGAAGAGCTGGGCCTTTCGAGCACCAGCTCGACGATCCTGCAGTAGTTAGCGATATAAGTGAAATCACTCACATCGCGCCCGCTATTGTAAAGCTCTAGGGGCTCGCCGCGCAGAGCACGAATTATGAACCTGCAGACCGCGCTGCCTAAGCTATCCCATTCTCCGAAGAGCTTCCAACTCCTCAGTATGGTCACCGGCAGTCCCTTGGCCCTTGCATACGCTTCAAGGATTTGCTCCCCAATACACTTAGAGTAGTCATAAGGCGTCCTTGGGGCCCTAGGAGCTGTTTCATCGACAGGAACGGAGCTAGGATTGCCATAGACATTAGCGGTTGAGGCGTATATGAGCTGAGTAACCTTCTTTCTGATCGCTAATTCAGCCACATTTAGCGTTCCTACCGCATTAACTTTGATCGTCTCGTAAGGCTTCTCTATGCTCTGCGGTATATTGGTCAGGGCTGCTAGGTGTATGATTGCGTCAAAGCTGAGCTCGCCCAAGCGGGTGAATACGAAGTCAGCGTCAGTAACATCTCCCTCTACTTCGGCCTCCTTTAAATCCAGCGCTATCAACTCGTAGCCCCTTTGGGCCAAATGCGCCATTAAATTGCGGCCCACAAAGCCAGATGCGCCCGTGATGAGGACCCTCATTGCCTCCTTGACCGCGCGGCGGGTCTAATAAAATGTAATGATGCCTTCAAAAAGGTTTTAGGCCTTAGCGGTTCTGCTCCCTTGCCCCGGTAGCTCAGTCGGAAGAGCATCCGCCTCGTAAGCGGAGGGTCGCGGGTTCAAATCCCGCCCGGGGCTCTGATTCATCCTGCAGCAAGATCAACTCGCATGTATTTACTCACCAACTCCTCGAACTTGGCAATGAACCCCAGCTCGGCCCCCGTGGGGATTATCCATGACGCCGCAACCGAGTATCCATCTCCAAACCCTCCTAGCGCCTCACACGCCTCAGCTATTAGGGACGATAACGGTGGATAGCGCCCTTCACGAACCTGTCTTTCCAGTTTAATGCCGGTCCTAGCAGATAGCCTCGTATAGTCCACGCTCAGCTCTCCCAATCCCGGTACATGCCTGGGGATATTCATGAAGCCCACTAGGTACTTGTTTGGGTTGACGAAACCTTGGTGCCGCAGGTATGAGCAGAAGCTTCCGAGCACCTTGCCACTCATCTCGTTAAAAAGATCGCCCGTGTTAAACCATTGGACCCAGGTCCCTCGCTGCAGCTTTCCCCTTCGTAGCTCGTACAAGAGCTTTCTATTGAGATCACGGCGCTCTTCCTCTAACTGTTCCGCCTGCTTCCTGATCGATTCCGGAAAGCCGCTTAAACAAAATTCCACTGCCAGTTCGGGCCACCCCTATAATATCCTACTGACGCAAGCACGGAGATGAGTGTGCTAGCCCGCGAAACGGCCATGCTCCTTTTATCAATCATGATGGAGGACGTCTCAACACTATAGAGACCGCTTTGAACAGCCTCTTCTACCGCTATTGAGTTGAAGCCCCTGTAGCTTCCTCCCAGTTCAAAGGCACCTATCAGCGCGAGATGTGCGTATTTTTCACATCCCGACTCATCTTTAACCCAAATAGGTATGCAATGGTGGAAGCTGACGCGTCCGCTTCTCCGCTATAGCCTACCAGCTCGGGATTTACATTTACAAGGCCCTCATCCTACATATGCAGGGGATCGTGGCGATCAAGAATTATCGCGGGCTTAGCCCGGCGCGCTTTACTTATCTTGGGGCATGAGCGGAGCCCAGGTCAGTAAATATAACGATATCCTCGCCCGAAGAGTATGTTACGGGGAGAAGCTCTGGAAACAGCTTGTCCAGACACGCCCTTCCCACCCGAAGGCCGGCGCTCTCCAGGGCTATTGAAGTTAGCGCAGCAAAGCAGACGCCATCTATCTCATCGTCATGTATTATTAGTGCGGACCTGGCTCCTCGGGCCAATTCCTCCGCTTCCTTTAAAAGCTCCTCCAGTCCCCCCCTAGCACGGAAAGCTAAGAACCAGCCCTTCACTAATTAAGCCTTTTCAGCCTCTTCCTTTATCTTGGTCAAAATAGTTTGAATGACCTTATCGGCCTGAGCCCTAATCAGCCTCTCACCGGGGCCAGTTAAAAGGCCGCTTATATCGGCCTCCGCGTTCCATTTCATCCGCGTCATCTCTCCCTGCTCAGAAAGGGAGAAGGCGGCCTGGATCTTAACGGTGCTTCCTAAGCCCTTTCCTTCGGTCACCAAGGTAGCAGCCTCAGGCTCCTTCTTATCCACGATTTTCCCCCTCACATCCAAGCTCCCTTTGATGAAGGCCACTCCCACCTTCACCTTGGCCTCGAACTCATCCTCACTTATCTGTCGAAGCTGCTCTACATCGGGAAGGGCACTTCCTATGAGCTTTGGATCGACCAAGATCTTATACACTCTCTGCGCAGATGCCTTCACGTCAAGTTGCCCTTGGAAGGCTATCTTCACGTCAATCCCCTGAGTCCCCTTAAGATATTTCTTTACCCTTTAAACTTCGAGCGGCTTCATAGAAGCGCCTATCGAACTCAAGGGTCGTCTCAAATAACGTCCATAAGGCCTGCGTATCAAGATAGTGCCTAGCGATGGGTGACAGGAGCGAGTAGCCGAATCCGCCGAAGATCTGAACGGCGCTATCGGTCGTGGTTGCCGCCAGCTCAAGGGCCGTCCTAAGCGCGGCGCCCTCTTGAACCATAAGGCAAGCGGCGCCCTCCACATGTTTTGTTTGATCTTTGTTTTTAGCTACCTGCTCACAGAGATAGAAGGCCAACGCATCGACTATTTGGTAGCCCTTCACCATTCCGGCTAGGTGCCTCTTAACTAAGGCATGCTCTATAATCGGCTTGCCCCATTGCACCCTTTCTTGAGCCCTCTCAAGGCTACTGAGCATCGTCTCCTTAATGACTCCGGCCAGCGCACCCACCAACCAAGCTACGGACAAAACCGTGATAATCCTAGGCAGATTCCCTTGCGCGGCTCCGGTAGCCACGTTCTCCTTAGGTAAGCCCCGTAGACTAGCCTTGACTATCGCGAGATCCGTGCTTAGTAAGCCCATGCGGCTTTCCATCCTATCCAAGACCTCAACCTGCTCTTTGTCCAACACGAAGACAGCCCACCTGTCCTCGCTTCTATCGCGCGCTAGGACCACGAAGGCATAGGCGTCCACCGCATTGAAGATCGGTTGTGGAGCTATTTCGAGGTCGGTTCCTCGATCATCATGCCCATAGACAGCCGAGGCAAAGGGCGGGCCCACATAGGCCAAGAGGGATTCACTGCCGCCTCGCCGGAGCGCTCTTTGCAACGATTCCTCCCCTCCCCTTGACCTTGAGATCACGAGTGAAGCCTGCAAGGAATGTGAGAGAAGTAGCAGAACGGGGGAAAGTCCTATCTTGGCTAACCGGGCCGCTGTGCGTGTCATGAGCTTTATATTCGCTAACTCTTCTCCCAAGCCGATCTCCTTGTGCAAATTGTAGAGCCCGGCTTTATACAGCCCGTCCTTTACCTGACGGCTCGGCCCCCTTGGGCGTGATATATAGTGCTCGTATTCCATGGGCGCCAGCTCATCAGCGGTCCTTTCTACGAGATTCAGAAGCTCCGCCTCTTTAGGCGTTTCTGTAATTTCCAAGAAGCCGGCCATAGGGGCAAAACGGTGGCTGGCTTAATAGGTTAGCAGTTATAGGGCTAGGTCATGGAGGTGCTCTGGCACACAGCTGAAGCGGAGAGGCTAATAGGCATAGCGATGCGCCGCTGCTATACATCTAAGCCCCTTCAAGAAATTATGGAGGAAGTATCTGCAGAGTATGGTGCGTACTTAACCTGCTCAGCTTATCAAAGGATGGAGTTCGATGTCTACGAGCACGTTAGAATAAGCGGGCTGATGACTGCTTCGCCCGAAGAGCTGCTGTCCTTGCTTTTGAGGTTCCGCTACCTTGATGTGACGCGATTAGACCGAGAAACCTGGCTCGTTTCCTTCAATCTTAGGACAGCCCTGGAGGCTATGTTGGCAGGCGTAAATGGGTTTAGCGAGGTAGTCCAGAGCGTAGCACCCAACCTTCATAAGGCCGTGGGAGGTCATCCCCTCCCCCCTCGTCCCGCAGGGCTGGAAACAAAGCAACGGGCGGGAACGGAGGCGGGCGTGCAGATGAAGGTAGAAGTCATACAGGCCTTAACCCCCCATATCCTAAATGATGCCCTTCGCTCGCACGGCTATAGGCAGATAGACTCCAAACAGGAACTTGCCAAGCATTGCTTTGTGACATTGAGCATTGAGGGCATCTCCAGGGTCTGCTCGCACCAACTCGTAAGGCATAGGCCCGTATCATTTAGCCAAGAATCACAGCGATTTTCCGCTGCCGTTGAAGAGGACTTCGTGGTTCCGGATAGCATTGCCGCCAACACCACGGCTCGAGAGGTGGCGCTGACGCTATTTGCGCATGCCCGGCAATGCTACGCAAAGCTAAGGGAATTGGGCATAAAGAAGGAAGATGCACGCTTCGTGCTGCCGATGGCTATATCTACAAAATTGATGATGACCGTGCAGAGCAGATACTTGAACCACATACTGTTCTACAGGAGCAGTGCGAGCAGCGTGGGATTGAAGGCACAGTGGGAGATAAGGAGGCTTAGCGATAAGATACTCACGCTCGTCAGCGAGCTAATGCCAGATCTATTCTCAGAGCTGACCCCCTAGCGCCTGCTGTAGCTTCTGTCGCCTAAGCCTGCGCCTTCTTCATTAGCCACTCGATGTATTCCGCCATGACCCGCTTGCGCCTCTCCTTAGCGTCCAACTCCACTTGCTCCTTCTTCCTCTCCCTGATATCCTGTAGCTCCTCCCTAGTTATGAAGAGGCCGCAGTTCCTGCAGATGAGGTGCTTGGTGCTCGGCTCATAGAACAGGGCAGAGTTGCACTCCGGGCAGACCCTACTGCTCACGCCGGCGCCGAGAGGGCACATAGATTTATATGCTTCTATCAACATCTGGTTTTTAAAGCCCCAGCTGGGTGCTGTAAGGCCTTGCCATGGGCTGTTGCCTCTGGGCCTGCCTCTTACGATCTAGCTAAGAAAATCTGCTCCGGCCTTGATGCTGAATGGGTAGACGTTCAATGGCGCACCTTCCCTGACGGGGAAAACCTGCTCAGGCTTACCTCCAGCGTCCTAGGCAAGAAAGTCCTGCTCGTACAGTCCACCTACCCTCCCGTTGATACTCACTATATGCAATTATTTCTTTTGGCGAGCAAGCTCTCGGAGGCCGGGGCCGAGGTCTTTTGCATAATGCCTTACATGGGCTATGCCCGACAGGATAGGGAATTTATGGAGGGCGAGGTGGTCAGCATAGGGGTCCTAGGCAGGCTCCTCAAGTATACAGGCGTAAAGAGGTTGGTTACCGTCGACATTCACAGTCCGAGGGCTCTGGCCCAGATTCCCTTAGAAGCCTACAGCCTTTCGGCCATTCCGTTGTTGGCAGAGTACGCGAAAACACAACTAAAGCTAAGGAACCCGCTGGCCGTGGCCCCCGATCAAGGCGCTGCAACAAGGGTGCAGGCCTTCTCGGCTTTGTATGGCTGTGAATGGCACGTACTGACAAAGAGGCGGGATAGGGTGACGGGCGAAGTAGAGGTAACCGCAGCAGGACTCGAGAAGGTCGCGGTGGAGGGCCGAGACATCCTGCTCATCGATGACATATTGAGCACGGGCTCCAGCCTCCTAAAGGCTGGCTCGCTTTTCTATAGCCTTGGGGCTGCAGGAGTAAGGGCCCTATGTGTCCACCCCTTGCTCGTCGGCGGTGCCTTAGAAAAGCTGAAGGCCGCAAGGATCGACGTCATAGGGACAAATACGGTCCCCAGCCCCGTGAGTTATGTTGATGTCTCACCCTTAATCATCAGCTACTTCTCACATGGAGCCTGAGGAGCGCTTCTTTGTATATTTGGCTGGGGATGTCCCAGAAGCGGGGGCTGCCGAGCTTAGGTCGCTCTTAGCGGGCCAAGAGGGGGTGGAGATCAAGCCCCTGACGGACAGGCTCTTCTTGATTAAAGGGGCTCTCGATATCGCTACGCTTTGGCATAGAATGGCACTCATCAAGTGGGCGGGAAGGATACACGCCGAGCTTCCCGGCCTAGAGCCAGAGAGCTTAAGACAAGTGGCCTGGGAAAGGATAGTAACATCTAAGGAGGTGCTGATAGCCCTCCACGGATTTCAAGGGCAAGTTAAGAGCCCTATTGAAGAGCTAATCCTTTCGGCTATAAAAGAGAGGGGCAACGCCGCGCTTCTCCGCCCGTCTCGGGCGGAGCAGGTCATTCATCTCTTCCGAACGCCAAGCTCGTACTACGTAGGAACCTCGGGGCGCCCCCCTCGACGGCGCTGGCTCGATAGAAGGCCAAGGGCTAGGCCCTTCTTTCATCCCGTAGCTCTTCATCCCCGCCTGGCAAGGCTCATGGTAAATCTCGCCGGGCCTTTAGGGAATGCAGTGCTCCTAGATCCATTTTGCGGTACAGGCTCAATACTCATAGAAGCCGCCATCCTTGGCCTGCGGGCATTGGGGTCCGATCTTAGCTTAAGGATGTGCAAGGGCGCCTTATTAAATGCCAGGCATGCGGGCCTCACGGACATCGACATCATACAGGCCGACGCCAGGAACATGCCCCTGCGAGAGGTGGGGGCCATCGTCACCGACCTACCCTATGGCCGCGCCTCTTCTCTTCATCATATAAAGGCCGAGGAACTCATAGGCGCGTTCCTAACGGAGGCGGGGCGTTTACTTGTAGGGGGAAGTAGTATGGTCCTGCTCTATTCCCATGACCTAGAGAGGTATGTGCGTTCAGGTGAATTCTTAAGGGTCCAAAGATTTAGGATACCTGTACATAGAAGGTTAACCAGAATTCTCGCCGTTCTTAAGAAGTCGTGATGGCTTATATCATGGCGGGCCTGGCGTAAACCATGCGCATACACTTCCTAGGGGTCTCAGCGGCGGGCCCCATCGCCGACTCACATTATACCTCGCTTGCCCTACAGTATAAGGGCGAGGTTCTGCTGTTCGACTGCGGCGAAGGCACCCAGCGACAGCTGCTCAAGGCCGGTCTGGGTCTGCTTAGGGCAATGCGCATCTTTATTACACATATGCACGGCGATCATGTAGTAGGGCTACTGGGCATACTTCAATCGATGAGCCTGCTTAACAGGGAAAGGCCCCTTTACGTATACGGGCCTAGGGGCATAAGGAGCTTCATTGAAACTAACTCACGCCTTCTGAAATTCAGTCCAACCTTCCCTCTTTACATACAGATAGTTCGAGAGGGGCTCGTAGCAGAGGGCCAGGATTACAGGGTGCTCGCAAAGCGGGCCCGCCACAGCATAGAGGCCTACTCGTATCTGTTTGAGGAGAAGCCGAGGCCTGGCACGTTTTATCCCGAAAGGGCTATGCAGCTAGGCGTGCCGAGGGGCCCCCTCTGGAAGGAGCTGCAGAGGGGCAGGGACGTCGTCATACAGGGAAGGGTGATAAGGGCAACGGAGGTGACAGGGCCACCTAGGCGGGGCAGGCGCGTAGGATATAGCGGCGATACGAGACCCTTCCCCTCATTGGCCAAGTTCTTCAGGGACGCCGACCTCCTTGCGATGGAAGCGACCTATAGCAGCGAACATAAGGATAGGGCTGTGGCCAACTATCACTCTACGGCCGAGGAGGCAGCTAGGTTAGCCTTGAGGGCAGGCGTAAAGCGGCTATACCTGATACACTTTAGCGCTCGATATGGCGATAGGGCAAAGTTGCTCGATGAAGCGCGGAGGATCTTCCCGGCGACTCACCTAGCCACAGAGCTGGCTACGGTGGAACTTCCTCCTTAGCGCCTCCATTCCTTACGGGCCAAGATGTTCGTGACGATATCGCGCAGCTCGCTCACCGACGCGTAGGGCTCGGCGATGGACTCAACCGACAGGTTACCCGCGAAGCCTAAGCCCAGCATCTGGCTTATGATGGTTCTCCATGGCACGACCCCCGCTCCTATCTTTAGATGATCATCCCTGAGACCGTTGGTATCGGAGCAGTGGACGACGAGCACCCTGTTCGTCAATTTCTGAATAAAGTGGTCCAAAAAGCCCGCTATGTAGGCGTGCGCCACATCCAGAACTAATTGGGGGGCCTGCGCGGCGGTTTTATAAAACTCCAAGAACTCGTCAGGCGCTACGAAGGCCATATCCTTAATCGGAGGCATGTTCTCGATCCCCATTTTTATCCCCCTTGAAGAGGCATAGTCGAACAATTCGAAGAGGCCCTCGATCAAGGCCTCCTTCACGCCTTCCTTTGTTCCTCCAGGATGTACCACAATATAGGAAGCCTCTATCTCCGAGGCCGCGTCGATGCTCTCCTTAATGCGCCTAATGCTGGCGAGCCTGCGCCCCGCCTCGAGCGAGGAGAGGTCTACTTCCCTAAAAGGAGCATGTATGCTGAACTTGTAGCCTATAGCCGCCAAATCCTTTATGAGTTTGGTTCTTGCCCTGCTGAGCTTATGCGCTCCCTCGTCCACTAGCTCCCAGAAGGCAGGGCGGCCCTGAGGGTTATCGCTCGCAACCTCAGCCGGCACACTCTCGAAGTTAGCTCCGTTCATATAGAGGTATAAGGTTGAAAGCCCCACCTGCAGCACGTACTTGATACGACCATGGCGCTTATTTCTCTTTCCGGTTAGAGCGGAATATGCCTGACTAGGCGGTCAGCTCCTCTATAATCTTCTTGATGTCCCCTTCATAGATCAGGGTAAGCTTTATCGGCCCTAGCGGCGATTCGTTCTCTACCTCACAGGGCACAAGCCGTCCCGCGTAGGCGGCTTGCTTGTTAAGGTAGACCCAAGTGGCGCCCTCGTTAACGTGCTCGCTTAGCAGCCTGCGAAGGGCCGCCCTTATCCTTTGCGTCCTCGCTTCAAACTTTAGCCTCTGAAGGCAGGCGTTTCCCTTACAGGTTGCCCTGATAGTCCTTTCGCCTAGGTTAATTTCGACGGTGGTCGAGCCGAAGACGTTCTGCAGGGCCCTGGCCACCTTCTCCCTGCTTTCTGATTCATATACCTCTGCTTCGGCCAGCACTAGGAGCCCCTCAGAACCAGCCATGACCCTTTAGCCAGACGATTATCTTTTCCTTGGCCGTTCTTTTAAAGTCTTCTATAAGCATGCCCTCTTCATTTACTATGACAAGGTCTGCCAGCGCGATGGCCTTACAGAGCCCCGCCGCCAGCTCCCTTTCATCCCTTCTGCTGAGTTCCTCCGGCAGCTTCGGGTCGTCGCTCCGACCCCGCTTGGAGAGCAGGGCGAAACGCCTAGAAGGGGCTGCATGAACAGCGATTAGGAGAACCTCGCCCCGTTTCTTGAACTCTTCGACCTCCTCCATGCTTCTTATGCCATCCACGATGACACAACCCCTCAACTCCCTATTCTGCTCGAGGGCCAGTTGCGCTACGGCCCCGCCGCCATGAACCTGTCTGAGCTCATGAAAGAGCTTGCTGAGGTTCTCGTCCGTAGGTTCCAACCCCCTGCTCAGGGCAGCCTGTCTGACCACATCGCCTAACGTTATCCTTCTGAACCCCATATCCTCCAATGCCCTGGCCACCGTCGTCTTTCCCGCGCCAGGCATGCCCGTGATGCATAGAAAGAGCATTCTGCCCTGCGCCACTTCTATTCCCCTCTAAACGACAGCTTAAAAATTGCTTTAGAGAGGCAAGGACTTAGTCGGGACATGGTGAGGGCCTTCCTAGCCGTCGAAGCCAGCGAGGGCGTAGATGCCGATAAGCTGACAGAATTGTATAGGAGGCTGGGTGAAGTGGGACAGCTTAAGTTCGTTAAGAAGGAGCAGCTCCACTTCACGATAAAGTTCTTCGGCGACATCCCACCGGCGACGATCGAGACAATCAGGGGGCTGCTCTCCGGCTTGAGCATAGCCCGCTTTAGCATCACGTTAAAGGGCATTGGCACGTTTCCTACGCCGCTCAGGCCACGGGTGATTTGGATAGGCGTAGATGAAGAGGGCCGGACTCCACTTATGGATCTAGCTAAAAGGGTCGGAAGTCTCTTGGCCGGCAAAGTGCCGTTTGATCCGAAGCCCTTCGAGCCACATCTAACGGTGGCCAGGGTAAAGAGCCTTAAAGATAGAGCCCGTTTTGAGTCCACCCTTGCAGATTTCAGGACGACGAAGTTTGGGAGCGTTGATGTGAAGGAGATCAAATTAAAGGAGAGTGTGCTCACTTCTCAAGGCCCCATTTATCACGATCTCTTCTCCTTGGGCTTGGAGTGACGGGAATGTCTGAACAAGAGCTCGAGAGGGTCCTGGACGAGGCGAGACGTGGTCTCTCACCCACAGAGCAGCAGGAACAGGAGCTCATGAAGCAGGCTACCGAGTTGATGAAGAGGGTAGAGGCAGAGGCCAAACGGCTGGGGGCAGAGGTAGAGCTAGGGGGCTCTTTGGCGAAAGGGACATGGCTGCCCGACGACGTTGACATCGACATCTTCGTCAAATTTCCCGCTGACCTAAGCGAAGATGAGCTGGAGAGAAGGGGGATAGAACTGGGCCTTAAGGCTCTGGGCGAGACGAACGCTAAATTGCGCTATGCAGAGCACCCCTATGTCGAGGGCGTTGTTAACGGTAAAAGGATTAACATTGTGCCCTGCTTCTCCGTTGAACCCGGAAAGTGGAGAACAATCGCTGACCGCTCGCCCTATCACGTTCGGTGGGTGAGAGAGAGGCTGAGTGAGCGCCAGAGGGAGGAGGTACGCCTGTTGAAGGCCTTCATGAAGAAGGCCAAGGTATATGGCGCGGAAATAGAGGTAGAGGGATTCAGCGGTTTCGTGTGCGAGCTTTTGATAATTCACCATCAGAACTTCACAAACCTGCTAAAGTTTCTGGCATCTTGGAGGCCCGGCGAGCCCTTGTCGCCTCAATTAGCCGGCGGGGACAAGAGGGAATCCATTTGGCTCCCGGACCCAGTTGACCCGGCCAGGAATTTAGGCAGGGCAATTTCCCTGAGGCAGATGGCCCGCGTTTGTCTGGCCAGCCGCGCCTTCTTGAGTAGCCCCAGCACGAGTTACTTTCTTTACAAGTCCCCCTCTAAAATCAGCCCCTACTACCTGCTGAACTCCCCCCTCATGACTCAGCTTCTGTTGGTGATCTTCAAACATAAAGTCAGGAGCGAGGACATTCTCTTCGGTCAATTGAAGAAGACCTTGAAACATCTTGTCAATCAACTTAAGCAGGCCGAGTTCTCGCCGTGGCACGCGCAGGCTATAAGTAACAAAAGCGATGAGAGCGGCTTCATATTCCTGTTGGAGCGAACACACCTTTCTCGCTATAAGCTCAAGCTGGGGCCCTTGACATTCGACCGCGAACATGCCGACGACTTCCTAAGACAGAACGCCGGGGAGGCGCTCATGTTGTGGATAGGCGAAGAGGGCCGCCTGAGGGCCGTCACGAAGAGAAAATTCGTATCGGCAGCGGAAGTATTGAAAGCCCTGATAACTCAAGGCTCCGGCGTAGCGGAGGGCCTTCGCGATGAGCTGGCCAAAGGACGGATCTATGAGGGTTTAGATATAGTGGAGGCCTTGGATAAACACGAATGGCTGCTCCCTCAGCTATCGGAATTCATCCGAGGGGATGTACCACGGCTTCTTACCGCTGAGTAGGATCGCGCAGGGGCGCGCCAGAATACTTCTCTGCTACCCACACTGTCATAGAAGCGATGAGGTCTTGGCCGAGCTCTCTAACTTCAACGTGGAAGGGCTGTTGTTAGAGGGCCCTACACAGGCACACGGCTTCAACGTGCTCGGCAAGGGCCACAGCTCGGTCGTGGTAAAGGCCCTGTTATCAGATGGTCGCCTGGCGGCCCTAAAGATCAGGAGGAGTGATTATAATGGTAAGGGCTTCGATTTTGAGGCAAGGGCCCTAAGTGCGGCGAACTCAAGGGACATAGGCCCCCGCTTCTACTGGCAGACCAAGAATGCCATAGCTATGGCATACGTGAGGGGAACGGGCCTAGTAGAGTTCCTCTCCTCCGCTTCTGGCGAGAGCATAGCGCTCGCCTTAAGGAGGCTCATCTCACAATGTTACGAGCTCGACCTCTTAGGGATATCCCATGGTCAGCTCTCGGACCCGCGGAGACATGTAATCATCTCGCCCGATGCGGCGCCCATCATCTTGGACTTCGGAAAGTCTCAACTGAACTCCTCCAAATCCAATGTAACGGCCATAGTCCAGGCCCTATTTTTAAGGAACCCTCTTCGTAGGTTGGTAACGGGGCGCTTGGGTGGGGTAGAGGTACAGGCCGTGCTCAAGAGCCTAAGGAGGTATAAGGCCGAGCGCTCAAGGGATGCCATCGAGGCCCTCCTGCGTAACATTAAGCTACAACCAGCGCAGGACCACTACGAGTCCGACCAGGTAAAAGTTAAAACGGGCGCGAGCCCCTGAGAGGGGGGCCGTCGTCCAGCTTGGTTAGGATGCCAGCCTGAACTCTTGGCTAAGGGCGCTGGTGGTCCTGGGTTCAAATCCCAGCGGCCCCACTTAGCCCATCCATCCTCTCACCGCACAGTCGCCTTACGCCCGCGCACCTCAAGCAGGGCATGAGCTAGAAAGGGCAGGACGATGGTGGCATCGCTGTGTACGGTGACGTGCTTGGCGCTCTTGGCTATCTTGCCCCAGCTAATCGCTTCCTTCGTTAAGGCGCCGCTTAGGCTTCCATCATACTCAGCAGCGGTGGTGATATAGACCGCATAGGTTAGCCCCCCGCGATACTGGCTCCACCAGATGAGATGGTGCTTCGAGACACCACCTCCTATTATCAGGCCCCCCAGCCTTTTGGCGCTGAAGATCATCTCGGCCAGCAAGTCCTGGTCCTGCATAAGATCTACGTGGAAGGACTTGTCCTTCTGATGGGCAAGCCAGAATTGGTGGCCTACAGCGCCATCGAAGGGCGCCGGGACAATTATAGGGACCCTGTTCTTGGCGGCCCACCACAGGATGCTGGATTCATCGCATAGCCGCTCGCCCATTCTCCAAAGAATTTCATGGAAGGGCTTATTCGCCAGCTCTTCCATGCCCTCCTTCTCCAGGAAGAGGCGCACCTTCTCCTCGATTAACGGGCCGTAGGCCTCCCTAGGTATGTATACATTGCCCAGGCGGTGATAGCCCCGCCTAAGTAGCTCGACATCATCTGCGTAAAAGGAGCCAGCGTAGTAGTGGCCATAGCATCTCGCTAAGTCATGGTCTACGGTGCCGCAGGTCGTAATTATGACATCGAAAAACTTTCTCTTTACGAACTCCACCAACACGCCCCTAATGCCCGTGCCGACCATCGCGGCCGGGAAGGATAGAAGCCTGAGGCAGTCGGCGTCGTCCAGCATGCTCCTAAGGATTTGAAAGGCCTCGCCTAGGTGCCTGCCCCCGAACCCACCCATATCGCTCATCTGGTAAAGGATGCGAGTGTAATCCCTGCCCGTGATGCGTAGGTCCCTGACTTTCCTCAGCATGCGTCGGTTGGGTCAGAGGGCATTAAAAGCGTGCGCTGGCCAGCGAGGGGGTGAAGGGCCCGCGTTACCGACGGCAAGCACAACAAAAGTTTTGAGAGAAAGTAAGCCAAGCAGGGCCGTGGAGCAGGATTACCCAGAGCCTACGGTGGGAGGTCTCATAGTAGATGGCCTTGGCAGGATCTTGTTGGTTAAGTCACACAAATGGAGGGGCTATTACAGCGTGCCTGGCGGGCACGTCGAGTTCGGCGAAACCCTTGAAGCGGCGGTGGTAAGGGAAGTGGAGGAGGAGACGGGCCTTAAGGTCAGGCCCGTTAAGCTCCTCTTGGTCCAAGAGGCGATCTTTGCGCCGGAATTTTACCTGCCCAGGCACTACATCTTCTTCGATTACCTCTGTGAGCTAATAGGGGGGACGCTCAGCCTGGATAAGAGGGAGCTACAGGACTATCTCTGGACCAAACCTGAGGAGGCTACGGGGCTGTCCGTAGAGCCCTACACGCGGAGGGTGATAGAGGCGTATCTTCATTTCCGCGATTCGGCAGCCTCCTAAGCTACCACTTCTCAGCGGCCTCGTAGCGGATGGGAGTGCCGGCGCAGTCCACGACGCCCGTGACCCTGCGTATAAAGTTAGGACATGCGAAGCATATAAGGAAGGGAAGATCCTTGGCGAAGACAGGGCACGACACATATTCCTTCTTCATCGCGCTCATGAGCTTTGGCGAGCCAAGGCCCTTAAGCTCAGCCGTGACCTCCTTAGGGACGTTCATGGGCCGCGGGGCCTTCTTGACCTCCACCTTGTACTTCGCCTCATCGGACAAGGTGCGCCGCCATCCTGGCTCCGGTATATGAGCTTGTGCCATGGACTAAAGCAAGAAATAAATAGTAGTCCCCAAGGGGCCCGAGTACCTTGAGCAAGAAAGGCGGTGAGATTCCGAGCAACGCGGTCTTTGAGTATAATTGCACATGCGGGGCCCACTTCCAGCAGATAGGCCAAGCCGTCGCTCACATCAACAAGTTTAGGGATCACCAGCTTTCGAGGATAATCATCGAAAAGAAGCAGTAATTCTAGCCCGAACCTGAGCCCGAGCGCTGTAGGCTCAACTGGTAGCTTATCTTGCAGATCGCGAGCAGCAGAAGCACCAGAAAGGAAGAGGATAGGACCAGCGCCCACCAGCCGCCGAAGATCGGCCCCTGATCGAGCAGTATAAGGGGCAGCAGGGGGGCCGCCAAGGCCACGCCCAAGCCGCCCGCCATGACCTTCAGGGCATAGAGGGTGCCGTTGGCCAGTGAGGCGCTCTCAAACAGGCTGAGGATGATGAAGGCGAGCAGCACGTAGATATAGCTCCAGCCCAGGGCCATGAAGGGGTTAGGCGCCCTATGCGAGGCGGCCCTATAGCCAATGGCCGCGGAAATGAAGCACCAGGCCACGAGGTAAAATAGCCCAACCCTGGCCAACTCGTCTAAGGTGCCGGGAACCCCGGTAGGGCCGAGGCTCCTCGAGAGAAAAAGGGATAACGCTAGCAGGGGCAAGAGGGGCACCTGGCTGCAGAGCAGCAAGAGGAAGCGCACTGCCCCGTGACCTACGGGCGCCCTTCGAGAGTTAAGCATGGCGCAGCAGCCTGCTGACTTCCCTAACGGCACGCGCAACGGGTAGGTTGTCTAGCTCGTCGATCTTGAACCACTTCGCATCGCTCACATCATCGCCAGCCATAGGTTCCCCTCCCCTCGGTTCGGCCTTGAAGCAAATTATCAGAAAATGATACTCATTAGAGTCTCCTCGTGGCCCAATATCCTGGACGACCGCCAGCACCTCCTTCGGCTCTATGCTTAGGGAGCACTCCTCGCGCACTTCTCTAATGACAGCCTCCTTAAGGCCCTCGCCTAGCTCCACCAGCCCTCCCGGCAGGGACCAGAGCCGCTTATATGGCCCCTTGGCCCTCTTTACAAGTAGAACGCTGTCGCCTTGGATGACCGCGGCCGATACGGCCACCAACGGCCTCGCCTGCCCTATCCTAGGTTCCTCCCGCTTCACCCACTACCCTCCCTCCCTCCTTTTCGGCCAGTTGCAGTAGGGCCCTGAGGGCCCTCTCAGCCTCCTCTTCCTCGCCTTGGACCTCAAGCTCGATAAGCGGCCCCTCGAGTTCTGAGCGGTTTGGATGAGACTTTATGTAAACGGATGGACTCTCGGAGCGGACAATATCTATCAGGGGTGCAAGTGTCGATTCCATGATGCCGACGAGCACGGCCCTCTTGACCGAAATGCTGGGTCCCTTAAAGCGGGAGGTGAGGAGAGACCTTATATGTCCTTCAAAGATGGCCTTCATCTCATCGGGGACCCCCGGGAGGCAGATGATGACATAGCTTGGCCCCTCTAGGAGGACGCCAGGAGCCGTTCCGACCGGGTTAGCGAGCGGGGCTGCTCCCTTGGGCAACAGCGCCATCTTGCGCCTTGCCTGCGTGATCGGTATCTCACGGCCCCTAGCAGCTAGCTTAGCATACTTTTCGGTTACCAGCTGAAGGGCTAAGGGATGCTCCAGGAGCTCTACTTCAAGCGCCTTCGCCACGCCCTCCACCGTCATATCATCATAGGTGGGGCCCAGGCCACCGGTGGTGATCAGGAGAGAGGTACCCCTGCCGAGCGCCTCCTTGACGGCGCCGGAGATCTCATCGAGGTCATCGCCTACAGTAGTTATCCTGTTGACCCTTATGCCAAGCTCGAAGAGCTGCTTGCAGAGCCACTGGGCGTTGGTGTTCAGGGTCCTGCCGGAGAGCAGCTCATTGCCGACGGAGAGCAGCTCTGTCCGAGGCACGCGCCACAGCTTGCCTGGCGCTAAATTAATGTTTACCAGCCCATAGCTTGGGGCGTGTACCTTTTGTATGTGACCGGCCCCGCCGGCTCAGGCAAATCCCAGCTAGTAGGGGCGCTGGGGAACTGGTATGAAGAGAAGGGCTTCACGGTCGCCCGGGTCAATTTGGACCCCGGCGCGCTAGACCTTCCGTACGAGCCCGACGTCGACTGTCGAGAGCTTGTCAACATCTATGAACTGATGGAGGAAAAGGGGCTGGGCCCCAACGGCGCGCTCATCATGGCCGTGAGCATGGTGGCCATCAACCTCGCGAAGCTTCAAGCGATGCTTGATGAGGTCAATCCCGACTTGGCGCTCATCGATACGCCCGGGCAGCTTGAGCTCTTCGTCTTCCGCGAGAGCGGTCCGTTTATAACGAGCCATTTAAGGCACTCGGGAAGGCTCAATCTCTTCCTCTTCGATGCTACCTTGGCCAAAGAGGCCAGCAATTTAGCATCGCTTGCCTTCCTAGCCGCCTCCACTCAGCTGAGGTTAGGCCTTCCTCAGGTCGGTGTGCTCACCAAGGTGGACTTGGCCAAGGAAGAAGTTCAAAGAATCCTAAGGTGGCTGGAGCAGCCTGCCGCCTTCGAGGCGGCCCTGACCGAGGGGAGAAAGGACGAGTACAGGAGGCTGCTCAGCAGAGGTGTCTGGAGAAGCGTTTCTAGGCTGGGCTTTTCGAGCTTCCTTTATCCTGTCTCTTCCATAACGCTAGAAGGGTTTCTCAACCTTTCGGCAGTGATATCTAGAATCCTTATGAGGGGTGAGGAAATGGCCGAATGAGGGCTAAGCCCATCACGAGAGGCTAAGCGTTGCTCCTGAATTCTATGCCTGATAACTGCGATAGGAGCAGGAGCACGGCCGAATAGTCGAGCTCGCCCAGCTCCTTCAACGAGGCGAGCCTGTAGAGCTCCTTACCCAAGGAGGTCAGCGGAAGCACCGCGCCCGTCCGTTCGGCGGCCCTATAGGCATAGTTTACATCCTTCAACATGTGATTGAGCGTGAAGGTGGGCGAGAAGTCTCCCTTCGCCATTCTCCGCCCCTTGTTTTCGGTGAGCCCGCTCTTATGGTGGCTGGCGTTGATGACCTCTATGATGACGTCCGGAGGGAACCCCAGCTTGATGGAGAGGGCCATCGCCTCGCACAGGGCTAGCGTATGGAGCGCCAGATAGAGGTTGAGCGCCAGCTTAAGCCTGTGGCCGGATGTCACGCCTCCCAAATAGATCGGTGAGCCCAGCTCCTGCAGGAATGCCCTATACTTATCAAAGTCCGCCTTCTCCGCACCGACGAGCAGCAAGGCCCTTCCCTGCCTGATGAGCGACGGCCCTCCGAAGACGGGGGAGTCTATCCACGTTATGCCTTTAGTCCTCACCAAGGACGAGAGCGCGGCCGACTCCTCAGCCCCTATAGTGCTCATCTCGATGAGCGCGTGGCCCTCCTCTAGCGCTGAAAGAAGCCCCTTCTCCCCCTCAAGCACGGCATGAAGCGCAACGTGGTCCGTCAGGCTGGTCATGACCACATCGGCGCTGGCGGCCAGCGAGGCCGGCGTATCATGAGCTACAGCCCCCGCCCTCACCAGGGGCTCTAGCTTGGCCCTCGTCCTATTGTAAACGTGAACACGATAGCCCTTGCTCAGCAGGTTTAATGCGATGGCGGAGCCCATCCTTCCCGTGCCTAAAACGCCGACTTCTCTTTGCACAGCGCCTTAGCAACGCATAAAAATATAAGCGTAAGGAATCGCATGTGGAGGAAGTTAAGGTCGCTGATCTAATGAAGAGTCCGAAGGGGGTGCTTAGGCCCAGCCAGACGGCCTTTGAAGCGGCCTTGGCAATGAGGGAGGCCGACATTTCCTCAGTGCTGGTGGTGGAGCAGGGAACCCTGCTAGGCATAGTGACGGAGCACGATATCGTGCAGAGAGTGGTCGCAAACGGCTTGGATGCGAAGAAGGTAACGCTGGCCGACATAATGAGCCGCCCCATCATCTTCACGACGCCCCAGGCTACGATCCTTCAGGCGGCGAAGCTCATGACCCAGTATAGGATCAGAAGGCTACCGGTCGTGGATAGGGGCAGGGTTGTGGGGATTGTGACCGCTGATGATATAGCCCACTATCTGGCCAAGCTTAAGGACTATAGCGATGAATTCCTGAACGCTTTAGCCCGTTACTCAAGGCCGCCCATCGAAGGCCCCTACGCCTAGGCCTCTATAGCAAAGCCTTCCTTCTGAGCTCCCCAAAGAAGGCCTCCATAGCGCCGCGTAGAAGCCCTGGCTTCTCTATTGGTATGAAATGTCCCACATCGCCGAGCAGTAGCAGCCTAGAGCCGGGAAGAAGGCGCTGCAGCTCTTGACTGGAGGAAGGGGGCACAAGCCTGTCGCGCAGGCCAGCCACTATGAGGCCGGGCCTCCCTGCCCCATAGGGCTTCCTGATGCTGCGCGCCTTCAAGATTGCGAAGTCGTATAGAAGCACACCCCGGTTTTCCATGAGTAGCCCCTCGATCTCCGGCCCTAGGCTCTCCTTCCTCTCCTCTGGTAAGGTTATCGGCAGCATCATCTCCCTAATGGCGAGCCTAGGCTCTCTGGCAAGCCTCTCCAAGAAACCATCAGGAAACTCGAGCCTCGTCCCGTAGTTAACGCAGATGAGCGCCGTAAAGAGAGAGGGCTTTGCTAGGTAAAGGTGATGCGCTATCAGCGCGCCCAGCGAACGGCCAACCAGCACTACGCCCGTAAGCCCCTGCTCGTTGAGCCATGCCTCAACTGCCGTGGAATAACCCTCGAATGTAAAGGGGCCTTCGACATGCCTGTTGCTGCCATGGCCCGGTAAATCGAGCAGGTAAGATCTAAAGCCGGCGAACCCCTTGCCCACCACGTCGAGCCAGACGCGCGAATCCTCGCCCGCCCCGTGAAGGAATACCAGGGGAGTTCCTTGGCCTATGAAGATGCTCACGCTTAGCCGCCGCTCACCCCCTTGGGAAGGAACTCCTGGCGTAGCGAGAGGGCCGCCGTAAGGGGATCGAGCTCCCCCCTATAGACCCGTTCCAGCAGCTCTAGGAACTCCCTGCGGCCCGCCAGGCGCTCCACCTCCTCCTTCACATAATCGAACAGGTAATCCATCACTTCATCCTTTACCATCTCCCTTCTTCTCTGCGCCAACCTGCCCGAGGCCTTCATATCCTCCAATGTGGAAAGCAGCTCCTTGCAGAGCTCCTCCACCCCTTCGCCCTTGGTGGCGATGGTCCTTAGGACTTTAGCGTCCTTCCTATCGAGCAGGGCCTGCCTAAGGTAGGCGAGTGCCAGCTCGGAGTACTGAAGGTCGGCCTTATTGAGGACATAAATGTTGCCGCTCTCCATGAGGCCCGCCTTAAGGGCCTGAAGTTCGTCGCCCAGCGCGGGCATGAGGACGACGACCGTGATGTCCGCCAGGCGGCTGATCTGCACGTCGGCCTGACCCGCGCCTATGCTCTCCATCAGTACCACCTCGAAGCCGGCCGCTTCCAGCAGGCGTATCATGAGCCCGATCCTCCTAGCCAAGCCCCCTAGCTTTCCCCGCGCCGCCAGGCTCCTAATGTAGACGCCCTCATCAAGAGTGTGCTTGGTCATCCTGATTCTGTCCCCCAGTATAGAGCCTCCGGTAAGATGGCTCGAGGGATCCACGGAGAGGACCCCGACCCTGAAACCCCTCTTCCTGAACTCGGAGATGAGCCTGTCGATGAGCGTGCTCTTGCCCGTGCCGACCGGACCTACGAAGCCTACATGCATGGCCCCGCCGCTGTAAGGATAGAGCCGGGCCGAAAGGTGAAGCGCCTCTTCCCTCCCCTCCTCAACCAAGGAGATCGCCCTGGCCAGCGCCCTTATGTTGCCCTTTCTAACCGCCTCGGCCAGGCTCTCGAGCTCAGCTAACATCCTACTGCGTGAGCGGAGTATAAGGAGGACCTTGATAGAGGGCCCTGGGCCTGTAAATCCTGTTTTCGCTCTGCTGCTCTATGACATGGGCCACCCAGCCCGCCATCCTGGCGGCTACGAAGATAGGAGTATACTGGTTCATCTCGATGCCCATCAGGTAGTAGAGGGGGCCCGTGAAGAAGTCCACATTGGGGTACAGATCCCTCTTCTGCTTCATCAGGAGCTCCACCCTTTCGGCTAGCTCATACCACTGCAGCTTTCCCTTGTTCTCCGCAAGCTGCCTTAATAGGTTCTTGGCGAAGAGCGCCCTTGGATCGAGCCCCCTCTTGTAGACCCTATGCCCAAATCCCATCACCCTCTCCTTACGGCTTAGAAGCCGGTCGATGTACTCCTCAGCCCTAGATGCGTCGCCTATCTCGAGCAGCATCGCCATCACCTTCTCGTTTGCCCTGCCATGTAAGGGCCCCTTTAGCGCGGAGATCGCGGCGCAGACGGAGTTATAGATGTCCGAGAGGGTGGAGGCCACCACGCGGGCGGTGAAGGTGGAGGCGGCCAGTTCATGCTCTATGTAAAGGATCATGGTCTGCTCGAAGATCCTGGCTTCAAGGGGTTCAGGTGGACTGGGCTTAAGGAGCCTGAGCAGGTTATAGCTTATGCCTTCCTTCTCCAAGGGATCAAGCGCGGGTAAGCCCTTAAGCAACCTGTAGCCATTCCCCACGATCAGAGGGGTGGCCGCTATAAGGCGCAGCCCCTTCTTGAGGTTGGCCTCCACGGAGGGGTCCTCCAGATTCTCCTCATAGGCCGCTAGGACGCTTATGCCCACCCTCACAACATCCATGGGGTGCATGGAGCCGGGCATCCTGCTCAGCAGCTCGTACACCGGTCTCGGAACGTGCATGTAGCGGACAAGTTCCTGCTTAAGGGCCGTCACCTCTTCCGGCGAAGGCAGCCTTCCATAAAGCAGTAAGTAGATCGCCGCCTCGAAGGTGGCCTTCTGGGCCAGCTCGATAAGGTCGTAGCCCCTTATGAGAATTCTATGGTTCTCAACGTCTATGGTTGAGATGCGGGTCGTGGTCGCGATGATGTTCTCCAGGCCGGGAGAGAAGGGAAGCCCCACCCCCATCCCTTACCCCACCCTCTTGTTAGTAGCCCTTTCGCTAAGGAGCTGCGCAGCCCTTTCCGCAAGGGCCCTGTCGCCCTCCTCATAGCGCCAATAGCCAATTTTTGAGTAGAACTCCTCCCTGGTCGTCATCCTGGAGAGAAGCGTAGCCTGGCTCCCCGTCCGTTTGAGCTCCATCAGCCCCTCCTCCATGGCCTTGGAGGCCAAGCGAAAGAGCGTGACAGGATAGATCACCAGCTGATAGCCCAGCTGCGCGAAGGTGCTAAAGGGGATATATGGGGTCTTGCCGAACTCCGTCATGTTGGCGAGCAGGGGTCCCTTGACCTCCTTCCTGAACCTCTCGAACTCCTCAACCGACTCCAGGGCCTCGGGGAAGATGATGTCCGCGCCCGCCTCCTTGTAAAGCTGCGCCCTCCAGATGGCATCCTCCAGCCCGTTCACGGCCCTTGCATCCGTCCTCGCCACGATGAGGAAGTCCTCGCTCCTCCTGGCGTCCAGGGCCGCCATGATCTTCTCTACCATCTCCTTCGGGCCCACCACCCTCTTATGTGCCAAATGCCCGCACTTCTTCGGCATCTCCTGATCCTCGATCTGGATGGCGGCGGCGCCGGCGGCCTCAAGCTCCTTTACGGCTCTGGCCACGTTGATCGCTTCCCCAAAGCCGGTGTCCGCATCTACTATTACCGGTATATCCACCACATACGCTATTCTCCTCACCATCTCGGCGATCTCGCTCAGCGTGAGCAGTCCAAGGTCAGGCAGCGCCATGCTGCCCGAAAACGCCGCGCCGCTCAGATAGCAGGCCTTGAAGCCCGCCTGCTTTACGAGCAGGGCAGAGTAGGGGCTAAAGACGCCTACGACCATCTGAGGCTCCTGGAGCAGCTCCGTTAGACTTGAAGCCCTTTGGCTAGGCCGACGCAACCTTACCCCTCACATCTAGCAGGCCTATCACCTTGCTTATGTTACTCACCCCCTCCAGATTAAAGACCAGCCCTGCCAGCCGCTCGGCCCCTTCCTTGCCAATGACGGGCATGGCCAGCCTGTTGAACTTTTCCAGAACCCTCTGATCCTCAACGGGTCGCTGCGGATGGCCCGGCGCGTGGTCGACCCTTATCTCAAGCACGGCGTTCTCCTTGGTCCTCACCTTAATGTGCGTCGGAAAGGCCTTGGGGTAGAGCGATGAGAATTCGCGCGATTCCGTGACCTTCATTTTCCTGAGGAGCTCGTTCACGGTTTCGTCCTTAAACATCCTCTCGTTAAAGTCTCCGATCCATATATCACCCTTGGCCAGGCAGACGGCCACGCAATAAGGCAGGCTGTGGTCCGCCGTCTCTCGCGTCTTAGGGGCCCACTTCTCGGGGTCCTTTACGATTATCTCGTAGGCCGCATCGAAGGTCTCTATATCTATGCGCTCGATCCTATCGGGCCGCAGTCCCCTCTTCCAGAGCTGCAGCGCCCCATCGACGGCGGTCTGGGCATGGTACTCCACGGGATAGAACTTCATATAGCTCTCCAAAATCTTCGAGGGCGGCCTCTTGCCCATTCCCTCTAGGGCCGAGTAATCGAAATACTTTGCCACGAGCTTGATGAAGGCCATCTCGCCCTCGAAGGGCTGGAAGGGACCCGTGAAGCCCTCCTTGGCCAGAAGGCAGGCGAAGACCGCATTTCTGCTCGAATTGGCGGCCGCAGCCCCCTTCCACATAGAAAGTTCCCCAACCCTCGTCTGGCGCATGGACGCGTGAGGCACTATATAGATGGAGATGGCGTTGCTTATCTGCTCTTGGCTGAGGTCGAGCAGCCTGGCTACGGCCGCGAGGGCGCCCAGGCCTAGGAAGTTGACATGGTCCCAGCCCATCTTCCTCAGCGAGGTCGCGTCACAGAGCCTCATGGCGACTTCGTAACCGGTGGCTATGGCCGCTATGAGCTCCTTTCCTCCCTTTCCCGCCGCCTCGCAGGCCGCTAGGGCGGCAGGGATTAGGTCGCTGGGATGTAGCGGCTCTCTTGAGAGATAGGTGTCGTTAAAGTCCAGATATCTAACTGCCACGCCGTTGGCGAACGCGGCCCATTCAATCGGCACGGTTTCAAGCGTACCGAAGAGGCTTGCCCCTGCCTTTATCCCTGCATATCTTGCCGCGGCCCTTCGGGCTAAGCTGGGCGCGGGCTCCTGGAGCGCCGCGAGGGCGCAGCCCAAAGAGTCCAGGACCCTCCTCTTTACTTCCCTCACCACTTCAGGGCTTAGATCCGTGTAGGAGGTCCCGGCGATGTATTCGGAGAGAAACTGCGAGATCCTATCGCTCATGCCAGGCCCGCTCGCGCAACTATTATAAAAGGAAAAATATGAGTGTGTGCAACCTAGGGCACCGTGGAGTCGGCCCTTTTGCTGAAAGGAGACGAGTTGGAGAAGAGGGCGCAGTTCTGGGGCGCTATCCTCTCCGAGCTGAGGGAGAGGAGGAAGAGGGTTGCGGAGCCCTATGATGCTGAGGCCATTGAGCGGCTAAGAAAGGAGGAGGAGAGATGGCTGAGCCAGGTCTATGGGCCCTCGCTCACAGAGGGGGAGAGGAGGCCCGCCTTTCAGACCACGTCGGGCATAACCGTTAAGCCGCTCTATACGCCCGCGGATATAGCCCATATTAGCTATACGGAGCAGTTGGGCTTTCCTGGGGCCTACCCCTATACAAGGGGCGTTTATCCCAGCATGTACAGAGGAAGGCTTTGGACGATCAGGCTCTTCTCCGGCTTTGGCTCGCCCGAGGATACCAACAGGCGCCTTAAGATGCTCCTGCAGGAGGGAGAGACAGGGCTCAGCATCGCCTTTGACATGCCCACGCTCTACGGCTATGACCCCGACAGCCCCAGGGCGTATGGGGAGGTGGGCAAGTGCGGCGTCTCCGTCGGCTCCCTTAAGGATATGGAGATCATCCTTGACGGGATACCGCTGGACCGCGTCTCCACATCGATGACGATCAACGCGCCTGCCGTGGTGCTCTTGGCTATGTACGCCGCCGTGGCGGAAAAGCAGGGCGTTCCGTTGAACAGGCTAAGGGGCACGATTCAGGCCGATATACTGAAGGAGTACATAGCGCAGAAGGAGTGGATCTTTCCTCCCGAGGCCCACCTCAGGATCATAAGGGATATGATGGTCTTCTGCACCAAACATATGCCCCTTTGGCACTATCTAAGCGTCAGCGGCTACCATATCAGGGAGGCGGGGGCCTCGGCCCTACAGGAGTTGGCCTTCACGTTAATGGACGGTTTCACATACGTTGACCTGGGCAGGAGGGCGGGCCTCTCCGTCGATGAGTTCGCCCCCAGGCTCTCCTTCTTCTTCAACGCCACGATGAACTTCTTCGAGGAGATCGCCAAGTTTAGGGCCGCCAGGAGGATATGGGCGCGCGTGATGAAGGAGTTTTATCAGGCCAAGAACCCTCGGAGCCTGCTGCTCCGGTTTCACACGCAGACTTCGGGGGCCTCGCTGACTTGGCAGCAGCCGCTGAATAACATCATCAGGACCACCATAGAGGCACTGGCCGCCGTGCTGGGAGGCACGCAGTCCCTTCACACAAACTCCTACGATGAAGCCTGGGCCCTGCCCACGGAGGAGGCGGCGCGGATCGCGCTCAGGACGCAACAGATCATTGCCCATGAAACGGGCATCGCGGATGTTATAGACCCCTTGGCGGGCTCTTATTACTTAGAGTGGCTCACGGAGCAGCTCGAGGAGGGGGCATACCAGTACTTCCTCAAGATAGATGAAATGGGCGGGATCCTGGAGGCAATTGAGAGCGGTTACCTGCAGAGGGAGATCCACGAAACGGCCTATCGGTACCAGAGGGCCGTGGAGCAGGGCCGCGAGATAATCGTAGGGGTAAACAGCTATGTAATCCCGGAGGAGCCCAGGGTTAACTACCTTAAGATAGATGAGGAGGTTCAGAGGAGGCAGATCGAGAGGATTCAGAGGCTAAGGCAGGAGAGGGACAACGTGAAGGTGAGGGAGTGCCTGGAGAAGGTTAGAAGGGCCTTCGAGGACCCCAGCGTAAACTGTGTGCCACCCATCCTGGAGGCCGTCAAGGCCTATGCGACGCTGCAGGAGATCATGGACGTGGGTAGGGAGGTCTTCGGGACTTGGTCCGAGCCCTCGTTCCTTTAGCGCCATGCGCGCGAGCTGGCCTTGAGCGGATCAGCTGAAAGGATAGAGAGGGTTGTGCCCGAGGGCCGAAGGATAAGGGTACTGCTGGCCAAGCCGGCCCTGGATGGGCACGACAGGGGGCTCCTGATACTTGCGCGGGCCTTCAGGGATGCGGGCTTCGAAGTCATTTACGGCGGGATCCTCAGATCGCCCGAGGAGGTAGTCGAAATAGCCATACAGGAGGACGTAGATGTCGTCGCCCTGAGCCTTCATAATAATGCCCACATACCGGCCTTTATCAAGGTCGCTCAGCTACTCAGGGAAAGGGGGGCTTCGGATATAGTGGTGGTGGGCGGCGGCATAATACCCCCTGAGGACAAACCCATCCTGGAGAAGTGGGGGATAACGGGCAACTTCGGGCCTGGTACGCCGTTGAAGGTCATCATAGAGCACATCTTGGAGAGAGTAAAGAAGGAGAGGTGGAAGCTCAAGCCTTAAGGGCGGCTTATCAGCCTTATTAAGCCAGCAGGGCGAACGCGCGGCGTGCGCTCCGTTACCTCCAGCGTCAAGGCCCTAGAGGAGCGGGAGGCCCCCTCTTGGCTGCGCCGCGCCAGGTCCAGGATAGGAATCGTTAAGAGGGCGATCTACTTCGACAACGCTGGCGCGGGCCCCCTCTCCAGCGACGTGCGCAGGGCGGCCATCGAGTTCCTGGAGCTCTGGGATCGCGAGGGCGAGCCCTGGGAGGTAGCGCTCGAGCATATCGTGGAGGCCAGGGCGCTCTTCGCAAAGTTCGTGGGCGCCACGAAGGACCAGGTGGCCGCGGTCCCCAACGTCTCCACCGGCCTGAACGCGCTTCTGTCCTCATTGGAGCTGAAGGGGGAAGCTAACGCGGTGGCGAGCCCGCTGAATTTCCCCACGGGCATATTCGCCCTTCACGCGCTAAGGCAGAGGGGGCTGCTTAGGGAGGTAAGGTTAGCCCAGCGGAGGGGAGGCGCGGTGGGCCTGGAGGAGTATGAGCGCCTGATCGATGACCAAACCAGGATCGTGCTCGTGGACTATGTCTCATGGATCACGGGGTTCAGGGAACATATAAGGGAGCTGGCAGGACTGGCGCACGCACATGGCGCGCGCCTGATCGTCGATGCCTTCCATCTCGTGGGCGTGATGCCCCTGGACGTTGCAAGGGATGGAATAGATGCCTTGCTCTGCGGGGCCTACAAGTGGCTGTTGGGCCTTCACGGCGCCGCCTTCGTCTATCTCGCACGGGAACTGCTGGAGGGGCTAAGGCCCATGCTCGCGGGCTGGCACTCGATAGCGGATTCCGTCATAGATAGGATGGCAAGAAGGGAGGAGGTCTTCGCCAGGTCCTTCGATATATCGGACTACAAGAGGGCCGAGGACGCGAAGGTCCTCGAGTGGGGAACCTGGCCCGCCATCGCCTTTGAAGGGACCCTGGCCGCCCTAAAGATGCTGGAGGCCTTCGAGGTACCTCAGCGCTACGACGGACATACATACCGCTTAACGGAGGAGCTGCTGGAGGGCCTTGAGGGCCTCGGGCTGAGGGTCCTGACGCCTCGAGAGAGAAGGGCCGCGATCGTCTGCTTCGAGTTTCGCGACTCCCATGTTTTGGTCAGGAAGCTCCGCGAGAGGGGGATCATCGTTTCGGCGCGGCCCGGCCTCATCAGGGTCTCACCGCACTTCTATAATACGGAGCAGGAGGTCCATGCCTTCTTGGAGGTCTTGGCCCAGGAGCTAAAGTCCCTTAGGCAATAGGCCTTCTGAACGGCTACAGGCGCTATCGAAGGGATTGCCTATGGGGCCGAGCTATGGGACGGGTAGGGGAAAACTGCCCGGCGATCAGGGCGTCAGGCCAAAGTAAAGCCTCCTGTTATTCCTGCCCTTATTTTCGACCCTTAGCAGGACGATCCTTCCCACCTCACCGGTATTGCTCACGTGAGGCCCTCCGTCGGCCTGGACGTCTACCCCCTCTATCTCCACCACCCTGAGCATGGAGACCTCGGGCGGCATCCTGCCCGCCAGCTTCACCATGCCGGGCCTTGACAGCGCCTCGTCCCTGGTAAGGTAGTACACCTTCACGGGCCTGTTCCTGCTGAGCTCGGCGTTGGCCTCCTCAATGCAGGAGTTAATTATGGCTCTATCGAAGGCCTTGAAGCTGAAGTCTACCCTGGCCCCCTCGGGGCTTACGTTATTGCCGGTGATGAGCGCCTCCTCCCTCCTTAGGATCACCGCCGCCAGGACGTGCAGGGCCGTGTGTAACCTCATGAGCTTGTACCTCCTCTCCCAGTCCAAAACCCCCCGGACGTGGGAAGTCGCCGGGGGCAGGCCTGGGTCGGTTAAGTGCCACACGCCATCATCGGAGAGCACCGCTTCCTTAACCCTCACCTCGCCGCCCGGGAACGATAGCGAGCCCATGTCCGTTTCGAGCCCCCCTCCCTTGGGGTGAAAGCAGGTCCTGTCCAGCAGGACGCCCTTGGAGCCCACTTCCAACACATTGGCCTCAAACTCCTTCAGGTAGGAGTCGTCCATGTAAAGGAGCTCGGTGCGGCCCTGCTTCAACGCCCCGGTTGGTTGGCGATGTGGCTTAAAGGCTTTGGGCCTCGCGCCCCTCAGATGTGATGGACGCCCCCCAGCAGGGCATTGATGAGGTTGGTGGCCTTCTCCTGGCCTATCGTCGTATCGGGCCCGTGGCCTGGGTACACGCGCGTGTCATCGGGCAGGGTGAACAGCTTGCGCGTTATGGAGTCCGCCAGCAAAGGGAAGTTGCCGCCCGGCGTATCGGTCCTGCCCACGGAGCCGGCGAAGAGCGTGTCGCCGCTGAAGAGCAGGCCGTTGCCCAGCAGGCAGATGCTCCCGGGCGAATGGCCAGGGGTATGTAGGACCTTAAAGGCATAGGGGCCCACCTTAAACTCATCCCCCTCCTTCATATAGTAGTCCACGCGGGGCGGCGGCCCTACTTCGAGGCCCAAGAGCTGCTTTACCCTCTGCTGCATGGAGGCAAGGATGGGCGCGTCCGAGCCATGAAGATAAAACGGGGCCCCCGTTTCCATGCGGAGGACATCGACGGCCAGCACATGGTCAAAGTGGCCATGCGTGGCGATGATGGCCTTGAGCCTAAGCCCCTCCTGCTTTAGGGCCGCGAGCAGCGTCTCCGGCTCCCCTCCAGCATCTAAAAGCAGCGCTTCCCTAGATCCCTCATCAGCTATTATGTAGGCGTTGCTGGCCAGCAGCCCCACCGTAATCCTCTTCAGGACTAAGCCCATGGCCCTGTGGGCTTACATCGCAATTTAAGGCTTCTTTACCGGAAGTCCAAGAGACCCTTACCTCCGGAGACGGTAAGGCCCACGGCCTCCAGGATGCGCTCGCAGGCCGGGAGGAGCTGCTTCTCGGCATAATAGTCCAGGTCTACATCCTCGAGGCTCGCCTTGTAGTAGGGCCTGGCCCTATCGGAGACCCTTCCTTTCCCCTTCGCTATTACATAGCCTATGATGGTGCCGGGCACGATATCCCATCCTTCCCGCTTCATTTCGAGCGCGACCTTGGTGTGGGCTCCTAGGGCCTGATAAGCTTCTAGGGGCCTCGTGATCTTCTCCCAGATGACCAACGCCGCCAGCGGCACCTTCCCTTCCCTTACCTGCTGGGCCATGCTCCTGGCCTCCTCCGCCGCTTCACCCGCCCTATCCCTCAGCACGAGCTCCAGCACGCGCAGCTGGGCCCTGCGGGCTGCCTTGCACCAGTCGCCCCGCACCGCCTCGAGGCCCACCACTTCTACTTTGTCGTCGACGAGCCCCCCATACTTCTTCTTCGCCTTCGTCAGGAGCAAGCGGCTGTACACCTTATCGATCCTGGCCTCGAGGCCCATCTCCTCCCTTATCCACCTGATCAGCTCCTCGATCGCCGCCCTAGCGCCCTTCACGAAGAGGGAGTCCGTGTCGCCATAGAGCACCTCCAGCCCCAGCTCCCTCGCCCTTTCGGCCGAACTAGTAATGGCTTCCCTGCCCCAGGCAGCAATTGCCCTAGCTGCTTCGACGCTATACCACCTGGCCGCGGGCCAGCCCAGGTAGCCGTACATGGCATTGGCAAGGAGCTTGAGCGCCCTCTGCTTAGCCTCAAACATCCTGCGCTCAACGCTGCCCTCCGGGAGGCGCTGGGCCAGGGCCTCCGCCTCCCTCCTGGCCTCTATCAACCTCGAAAGCAGGGAGGGCACAAACGCGTCCCCCCTTCTAAAGCCCACGCCCAGCCCCGGCGGCTTCTCCTCGCCGTTCTCCTCGATATTATCGAAGGAGACGTTGTGCTTGAGCATTATGCTCGGGTACATGGACTTAAAGTCTATGACGGCCACATCGCTGTACAGGCCCGGCCGGGGCTCGAACACGAACCCGCCTTCATAAGCATAGCCCGCGCGCCTGGGCCTCGGGGGGATGAGCTCCCCCCTCCTGACGGCCTCATACATCATATAATTCTCAACCCTAAAGCCCACCGAAGCCGAGAGCACATAATCGGCCGGCATGCCGGTGACCGAGGAGAGGGTGAGCAGATAATCCTTTAACTCCTCGAAGAGGCGCAGGATCAGCCGTGCCCTTTCATCACAGAGCTGCGAGGCCCGGCCGGGGTCCTCCCTCGCCAACCTATACCACTCCACCTCCGGCACTTCCTCGAGGCCCCGTTCCAAATTCATGTACTCCGCCATCTCCTCCAGCGTGTCGAGTTTAATCTCAGGTATCTCCTCGGCCAGGTCCTTCAGGTCCACGGCCAGCCTTCCCTCCACGGAGACGTGGCCGTAGACGCTCGTATGCGGCTCAGCGCCCATCCTTCCCAGCGCCAGGCGAAGGCCCAGAAGTCGGGCCCTGTGGGCCAGGTAGGGCAGGAGGAACTTGGTCCTGAAGCCCACGACTACATCGGCGTTCTCTTCCTCTATCCTCTGCACGAAGGAAATAAGCACTTGGTCCTCGGGGCCCGTTAGCCTCTCCAGGCCCCTACGCGACGCCAAGCTCAGCTGGACGACCGGGTCCCTATCCGGCCTGGGACTTCCACGCTCGGGCCTGATCACGGCCTCAAGGGCCACGACGTTAAGCTCCGGGAAAAGCCCCTCGACGTTAACCGGCTTCCCCTTGGCCACATACAGCTCAAGGCCGTCATGGGTTCCCTCGAGCGCGGCCTCCAGCTCTACCCAAGAGGAGGGCCTGAGCCCCAGCGAGAGAAGGAATTTATGCGCTAAGCGTATATCGTGCTCGTAGGCGGTCCTGGCGTACTTCTTGGCCAGCCTCTCCGCCTCCTCCTCGTACTCCGCCCTCGCGGATATGACCAAGGAGGCCCTCGCTGGCTTTCCCCTCAGCTTCCTCTCCACGACGCTATGAGGCATCTGCTGATCATCGATGGGGGGCACGAGATAGTAGTAGGGCTTGAAGTCCAGGTACTTCACCAGCAGCCGGCTGTCCTCCTTCACGCACCAAAGGTAGATGACGGGCCCCCCCTCCTGCTGCTCCCCGGCCACGTCGAGAAGCCATGCCCTCAAGGCCCCTGCGCCTTAGGGGCGCGCGATGCGTTTATACCTTCCCCTCGGGCAGGGCGCATCACTCAAGTATGAAGGAGGACTTGGCAGGAGCGGGGCCCAGCGGTACGGCATCGAAGCCCATCCTCCTCAGCTGCCCTGCGAGCTCGGCCACAAAGCCATGCACCGTGTAGACCCTCTCCGGGGAGCACTCCTTGATGAACGAGATGAGCTCCTCAAAGTCGCAGTGGTCGCTGAGGGGGAGGACGCAGTCCACGCCGAACCTGGCGGCCGCATCGGGCTCCGCGCCCCACCCGCTGAAGGCGATGGTAAGGGGCGCGAGGCCCAGCAGGCGCCTTATTCGCTCGGCGAGCTCCCTTGCCTGAGAGAGGGATGCTATGCCCAGCCAGGGACCCCTGGCCAGCCCCTCGTTGGCAAGCGCCCCTTCAAGGGAAGGGGCCTCGGGCAGCTCCACGCCCAGCGCCCGATAAGCCCTGTTAAACCTAAGCACCCTGTCCGAGATGTACAGGTGGGGCTCCCAGACCGAGAAAAAGTAGCTGAGGATCTGCGACTTGCCCAGAGGGTAGCCCAGCAGCAACACCGGCAGGCCCTGTGAGAAGGCGGCATCGATCAATTCGTTGGTCCTGTCCATGATCCACGTCAGGGCAGGAAAACGGTACCTGGGCCTGCCGTAGGTGGCCTCCACTATGAGGATACGGCACGGAACCGGCTTAGCGCTGGGCATGAAGCCCCTTGGCCTGCCGGCTATGTCGCCCGTATAGTACAAGAGGTCGTCGAGGAGGATGCCCGTGGAGCCGAGCATGTGTCCGGTCCTGTACAGCCTTCCCTCCTCCCTGGCCCCGTTGAGCGCGACGCCCTGCAGCCTAGCCAGCTTTACGGTCTCGGCGGAGGCGAGCACAAGGCCGCCGGGCGCCGGCATGCCAAGGTGATCGGTATGGGCATGCGAGTAGAAGAAGAGGTCGGCCGCCACGGGCGTCCTGGCATCAAGGGCTACCCTCCTTTGGCCTAGCTCGACCAGCAGCCCGCCCGCCTCGAGCCGCGTGACCCTGACGAGCTTGGGCAAGGGCTCCCCCCTATCCTCCCGTTAGCCTTGCAAACTTATCCGCCGCGCTTCCGATGGGCTGGCTGAAGAGCCTCCTGCAGAACTCGATGTTGCTCAGGGCTATCACGGCCGAATCCACGACCTCCTTGCTCGGGTCCGAGAGCGCCTCCTCCAGGGCTTCCTTGGCCCCTTCGTAGCCTATGACGCCGAGGGCCACCGCCGCCTCATGTCTCACTATGGGGTGAGGGTCCCTGCGCACGGCCTCTATTAGGTACTGCACCGCCTCGCGGCGGCCCAGCTGGCCCAGCGAGTAGGCGGCTTCGTGCCTCACGATGGGGTTATCATCCCGCAGGAGGACCTCCGCTATTTCCTTCACGTACCTCTTTCCGGCCAGCTCCGCAAGGATGCAGACGGCCCTGGCCCTTATCACGAAGTCCTGGTGCTTGGTCAGCCGGGCGAAGAACTCCGCGTCTTCTTCCTCATATCTCCTCTCCATCTCAAAGAAGAGCGCGATCCTGTCCTCGGGCACGGAGAAGCTGCCCACGTTCCCTCCGCGCCTCGGCGCCATAAATAACTTATTTTTACGCCTCCTAGAGCGAGCGTTGCGCCCTCCCTCAGCGCTGCTCCTGGACTTTGTGGGGACGCTGGTGCTCTTTAAGCCGGATCCGCAAGGCGCGGTCAGGTGCCTCTTCGAAGAGCTGGCGCCGCTCCTGAATGAGCGGGACTTTGGCTCCTTTCATGGGGCCTACATGCGGGCCTACAACAAATACCTGGCCATCAGAAGAACCCAGCTGGTGGAGGTCTCTAATGATGTCTGGCTGCAGGAGGCCTGTAGGGCCCTAGACCCCGCCATCGAGCTGGACAAGGGGCTGTTGGAGAGGGCCATAACGCGCTACTTCACCTGCTTTATGAGGGGCCTGAGGCCCGCCCCGGGCGCTCGCAGCACCCTCCACTATCTTGCGCGCCAGAAGGGCTACAGGCTGGGCCTCGTCTCCAACTTCTCCTACGCTCCCTTTCTGAGGGCAAGGCTCGAAGGCTTAGGCCTGAGCGGCTTCTTCGAGGTCCTCGCGATATCCCATGAGGTGGGGTACAGGAAGCCCCACCCGGCCATCTTCAGGTTCGCGCTGGAGCGCCTGGGATGCGCTCCCGAGGAGGCACTGATGGTCGGCGATACGCCGAGCGAGGATGTCTACGGGGCCAGGAAGCTGGGCATGGGCGCCTGCCTCGTGCGCAGCTCGCTCACCGATAGCTACGCCGCCTACGAGGTGGACAGCGCGGAGGCCTCGCTGCTCAGCCCCGACCTGATCATCGACCAGCTGAGCGGGTTGAGGGCGCTGCTCTAGCCCCTTCTCCTTTCCTCCAGGCCCCTCAGCTCCACCTCCGGTGTGCCTGTATCGAGCTGTATGGTGACGTGGGCTATGCCGAACCTGCTGCGCAGGAGCTCGTTGATGCGGGCGAGGAGCTCCGCCGCCCTGCTGAGCGCTTGGTCCTCGACGACCACATGGCAGGTCAACGCGTAGAGGTCGGTGCCTATGGTCCAGATATGTAGGTCATGCAGCGACTTAACGCCGGGGAGGGCCTGGAGGGCGGCGGCCACCTCCTTGGCGCTGATCCTCTCAGGCGCCCCTTCAAGCAGCACGGCCGAGGAGTCCAATATTAGCTTCGCGGAGGAGCGCAGCAGGCTGAGCCCTATGATGAGCGCCAGGAGGCCGTCAAAGAAGGCCATATGGGTGAGCTTCACGAGCAGGTTTCCGGTTATGGCGCCCAGCGAGGAGAAGCTATCGGAGAGGGCGTGAAGGAAGGCCCCCCTGGCTCCCAGGCTCCTGGCGCTGAAGGGCCTGAGGAGCAGGAGCACGGACGAGTTGATGAGCAGCCCTATCAGGGCCACGCTAAGCGCCAGGTCGGCGTTGGGGAGCGAAGGAAGCAGGAGGCGCCTTATCGCCTCGCCCGCTATGGTTAAGGAGATGGAGCCCAGGGCGACGCCATTTACGAAGGCGCCCAGCACCTCAGCGCGATGAAAGCCATAGGTGTACTTGTAGGTGTGGGGCGCCCTCGCCCTTCCTATCGTCCATAGCGCCAGCGCGAAGGCCAGCGCGTCGGTGCCCATATGGCCCGCGTCGCTGAGTAGCGAGAGGCTGCCACTGAGCGCGCCCCCTGCCACCTCCAGCGCCGTGGCGCCCACCGTGAGCACCAGCGCCAGCCTGAGGCGGGCGAGCAAGGCACCGGAGTGCGGTTCAGCCTCCTTCACACTCTGTCCCACTATATGCCAGGCCTGCCATTTAAGGCCTGCAGGGGCCTAAATGTTACTTGCCCGCGTAGTAGGACTCGATCTTTATCTGCGTCCGCTTTGCCCCTATCTCGGGGCTGAGCAGCAGCCTCATCATGGCCTGAATGAATTCGGCGCTGCCGCAGATTCTGTTGGAGGCCCGCTCATGGGTCAGGATCTCGCGCGGCAGCCAAAGCAATAACTTTTGGGGGCTATCGACCCTGCCCTGTATCTTGGCGTAGGAGGGGTCGAACTCCCTGGTCAGGGCATGCGTGACGCGAAAGTTGGCGAGCCGCCTCTGCAGCTCCTCCAGCTCGCTTCTGTATATTATATGGGCCTTGGTCTTGTTGGAATACAACAGATTCACTTGGACATCCCTTATCCCCTTATCAAAGATGTACCTCAGGTAGCACATGAAGGGTACGATGCCGCTGCCGCCTGCTATCAGGTTCAGGTACGCGCAGGTCCCCTCCTCGAAGATGAAGTCGCCGTCGGCCTCCGTGATATGATAGTAGTCGCCCACGCTGGCGTTATCGATGAAGGTGTTAGAGAGCAGGCCATAGTAGATGGGCTGGCCCGTCTGCTTATCCCTTTCGATATAGCGCTCGATCGTTAGCTCTATGTATTCCTTCCTCGTGGGCGGGCTCGCGATGGAGAAGCGCCGCGGCACCTCCGCGGGCCTCCTTTCCTTGAGGGCCTTATCCACCTCCCTGCTGAGGTTCTCGAGCGCCCTCTGGTAGGCCGGCTTTGGTATGATGCCCTTCGTGAACCCGTCCTCGAAGTAGGCCCTTATCAGCGAGGAGCTCAGGAGCAGGGTTGCATACTGGCCCGGCCTATGCGTGTATGAGATACCATCTAGGGCGAAGCGGTAGGTGAAGGTATCCGGCGTCTCCTGGACTATCTGGGCCAGCCTTAAGGAATACACCTTGTAGAGCCTGTTCCCTATGAGGTACTGGCCGACCTCCTGCCTGAGCTCCACGCCGGGGGCAGTACCCCCCCTCTATAAGGCTTATCGGCGGCTAGGCCAGATGACGCGGGGGTTTGAAATTGCTAACAAGGCCCGTTTATAATTTGGGCCGGGCCGCAGCGGCGTGGAGCAGAGGCAGAGGCCGGCGAACTGGGCCAGCTATGCTGAGGGCATGATGAAGGCGGCCGAGCAGAAGGCCAAGGCGGGCCAAGTGGAGGAGGCCATCGCCGGCTATCTCATGGCGGCCGATATTTTCCTAACCCTGGCGAAGTCGGAGTCCACATACAGGGCCTGGCTGGACTATGCCACAAAGGCCGAGCTCTGCCAAAAGAAGGTCAAGGAGCTGATGGCCGGAGGACAAGGTTAAAAAGCCGAGCCTTAGCAGAGCCTTCAATGCGTAGGAACGAACTGCAGCCGGTGGAGGTGGCCGAGAAGATCTGCGTGACGGAGCAGGCGATCACGGCCCTCGAATCGCTTGTGAGCCGGGGGCTCCTGAGCGAAAAGGACGCAAAGGTGCTGATCGAACATATGATAAACTCCCTCCTGAACTTGGTGCGGGAGTCCAAGGCCCAGAGGAGGAAGATGCCCCACGACCTAAGCCTCCTTAAGTAAGGACCTCTTCTCGCGGCCTTTCTCGCTTTTCCGCCTTCAGCGCTTCAAGCGTTAGATGGCAGAGGTAGAGGGACCTCGCCTCCTCCTTTAGGTACTCGGCGAGGCGTTCCCTTAGCCTTGACCCCTCCGTCCTTATGAAGCTCATTTTAGGCCTCCGTGCGGCCTCCTTCTGGGCCTCAAAGCTCACGTCCTGGAGCCTGACCTGCCTGACCATGCCCAGCCCCTCCTCCAGCGCTTCCCTCGTGGCCCTCTCCCCGAGCACACCCCTCAGCTCCTCGGCGAGCGATAGCAGCAGGCCCAACTTCGCGGCGCCCAGCAGCGAGGCCCTCAGCGAGGCGAGGCCGGCCGAGGTCAGAAGCGCCTCTACATCGCCCAAGTCGTGGACGATCACCCTAAAGCCCCTATCTATGAGCGAGGAGAGCCCTTGAAGGATGGGCGCCGCGGCTCGATCGGGCTCGCCCAGCTCCTTTGTGCCCGTAACGCAGGACACCTCCTCACCATCAAAGAGCGCGAGGCCATAGATGCCGCTCCTGAGGTCCTCCCTGAGCGTAAGGTCAACGGCCGCCAGGCTGGCGAGCTTTAGGGCCTTGGAGGGCCTCGGCAGCGCCAGGCTTCTTCCCTTGAGCTGGACCACGAGCCTCTCCCTTGAGATGAGGTAATCTAGGAGCGCCAGCGTCTGCCTCTTCACGATCTTCCAATCCAGGCCGAGAGAGAGGAAGCTGGCATGCGCCAGTTCATCCACCACCTCTAGGAAGACGGCGTCCAGCTCTTGAGGCTCATAGCGCTCCGCTAGCGCCCGCAGACCTGCCCAGTCGAGCTTCACTAGGAGCCCCGCGCTCTCCGCCTCATGCAGGAGCACCACCTTCCTGTTGCCCATGACGGCTACATCGTACTTGATCAGGTCGAAGGGGATCCCCAGCAGGCGCCTCAGCAGGATCATGAGGAAGGCCAGGCCCAGCCTGAGCAGCTCCTGCCCCTCGGTGGGCGAGACTTCGAAGGAGATGCCATACGTATAGTCCCCATAAGAGCCGAAGGTGGGCGTGGGCGCCACGATCCTCCTTTCATCGCGCAGCACGAGCGTCCTTTCGCCTATGACCTGCACCCTCCTCTTGGGCAGCGTGAACCTCCAGATCACCCTATTCGGTATCTTGCTGTAGAGGCCAAAGCCGCTGGAGGGGGCATGCACGGCGCAGAGCACCTCCGTATGCACGCGGCCGTTCAGGTAATCCCCATATAGGTCTGGGCGCTCTCCGGCGCTTCTCTTCGCCCTTTCATACTCCTCGAGCACGTAGGCCAGGGCCTCGTGCCGGCGCAGCACCTGCTCCCTCAGATCATCGATGATTACGCCCGTTACGGTCCTCGCCCTTCCGCCTCCGAGCCTATGCTCCACCACGACGCCGTCGCTGCTATAGTCTATGCAGCCCACCTGAAACTTCTCGACCAGGTCGACGTGGGATATATCCTCCAGCTGCTCCAGCTCCCTTCCTCCCCTGAGCCTCAGCCTCTTGATGCCAAAGGGGGGCGCGAACTCGTAGAAGTTCATCTTGAGCAGGACCCTCCTCCCCTCCGCCGTGAGCTCCCCATCCCTCTCTAGGCCCAGCCCCCTCAGGAAGAGCCTCTCCTCCCTGCTCAAATGAGCCCTGAGCGAGGGTGAGGAGAGCAGGAAGAGCGCCTCGAAGAGCCTGCTGTAGAGGTTGTCCCGGTTCACGAGCACCTTTTCAGCGGGCATCTCGAGCCACTGCCTCAGCGCATTCACCCCCCTGCTGAGGAGCGAGAAGGTCCAGGGGCCCGAGGGGAAGATCACCGTCTCGGTGCGCGCTATCTCCTGCCTCCTGCCCTTCCTCCCCTCCTTCTGCCGGAACTCCCTGAGCGAATCGGGCAGCCCTATATGCACGACCCTTATGATGGGGCCTATATCGATGCCCTGGCTCAGCGTCCTCGGCGAGATCAGCAGCTTAAGCTCCCCCCTCCTGGCCCTCTCCTCCAGCCGCTCCCTCATCTCCTTTGAGATAAGGTGATGGTGCGAGGCCACCAGCTCCGGCTGAAGCTTCATGGAGAGCTGGCGGGCCACCTCCTCCGCCTTCGCGATCCCCCTCGTGAAGACGAGGGTTACGCCCTTATCCTCCGCATACCTGGCCAGCAGGGAGACGGGGTCCAGGCCCAGCTCTCCCACCTCCAGGCCCAGGGCCTGCACCACCTCCAGCACGGCGTAGCAGCGCTCCCTGAAGTCCTCATAGCTCTCCAGGTGCCTCAGCACATCGCTTCCCACACCCTTCGCCCTGAGTTCCTCCTTCCTCTCCCTCAGCATCTCCCAGAGCCTGCGCAGGTTCTTGCCCAGCACCACGTAATAGTGGTTCTCCGGATGAAAGGGCTTGCCCGCCACTATGGCCGTCCCCCTTCCATTTATCGATGTGAGGTATTCGGCCACGTCCTCCGGGTTCTCCAGGCCCGCGGTCAGGAAGCAGAGCTGCAGGCCCGGGTTCACATGCTTGACGAGCAGCTTCACCATGCTGAAGAGGAGCGCGATGGAGCGGGGGCCATAAAAGTCGAAGTCGTCCACCACCAGCAGCTGGGCCTCCTGCAGGAAGGGCCTGAGAAGCGAGGGCCTATTTGCCCCTATCTTCCTGAGCTCGTTGAGGAGGAAGGCGGGGTTCGTCACGACGATATGAGAGGAGAGCAGGCGCCGCCTCAACTCCCTGAAGCCCAGGCTCTTCACGTACTGGTCCCGCTTCAGGGCATCTAGGGCCAGGACCTCAAGGCCCAAGGCGCCCCCATATTCCATGAGCCGGCTGAGCTGGTCGTTCGCCAGTGCCAGCGTAGGGTATATGGCCATCGTCCTCTTGGGGCCTTGGGCCGAGTAGGCGAACCACGCCTCGGTTTTGCCCGAGCCCGTGCCGGACTTCAGGATCAGGTTCAGGCCCTCCCTTAGCGCTTCTAGGCCCTGCTTCTGATGGCAATATAGGCGGGCCGGCGCGATGGCCCTGCACCTTGGGCTGGAGGAGCCAAGTAGCCCAGGCAGGAGCTGGCCGAAGGTTACATCGCTGAACTCGGGCGCCTGGCCGGGGGAGATAAAATGGTAGTAATCGTAGCCCAGCTCCTTGAGCAGCTGCTCGGTGTTGAGCGGAGGGCCCAGCTGCAAGGACAAGGCTATCTCGTGGCACCGGCCGGTTATTAAGGCCTTGCGGGCCGCGGAGCAAAAAAGGCTTAAATTGCCCTTTTCTCATGCCGGCATATTGAGCGGCAGAAGGACGCAGAGGGCCTTCATCCTCCTAAAGGTGGAGCCGGGCCACGAGAGGGAGGTCATGCGCGAGCTGGCGGGGCACGATGAGGTAAGGGAGGTCCACGTGATAGGGGGCGAGTGGGATGTGCTCGCGGTGCTGGAGGTGAGGAGGGAGATAATTGCGCCGAGCGATGAGCAGGTCTACAACTATGTGGTGGACAGGCTGAGAAAGGTGAGACATGTGCAGGACACTAAGACGCTCATCCCTCACCTGTCGACCTTCAAGTAGGTCGTGGACCGGAGGCCTCTAGCCCGAGAGCATTCTCCAAGCGAAGAAGATGCTGAGCGAGGAGAGGATAGCGGAGAAGAGGCCTAGGTAGAGGAAGTCATAGCCCAGGCTAGTGAGGCCCGGCGCTCCGAGAAGAAGTTGGCGGCAGGCGTCGGTGGCATAGGTGATGGGGTTTACCTTCGCGATGTACTGCAGCCAATCCGGCATGTATTTTATGGGGAAGAGCGCGTTGCTGGTGAAGAGCAGGGGCAGGTTCAGCAGGTTGCCCAGCGCGGCCTGCGTCTGCCAGTTCGTGGACCTTACCGCCAGCATCACGAAGAGCGAGGCCAGGCCAAAGCCCAGCAGCGCGAGGGCGGCAAAGGCCTCCAGCACGCCGAGCACGCTCATCTGGCTCAGGTCCATGCCCAGCAGGATGGCGACGAGCAGGATGACGCCACCCTGCGTTATAGCCCTGAGCACATTGGAGAGCACCTTGGCCATGATGATCCAGGCCCTCTCGACCGGCGTGCTGAGCAGCTTATCCAGGATGCCCATCCTCTTGTCCCAGATGAGCGACATGCCGCCGAACATCACGGTAAAGATGACGATGAAGGAGAGCTGGCCCACGGCGAAGAAGGAGAAATAATCCGAGGTCCCGAAGGTGCCCTTCATCAGCTGCGTCGCGATCTGGTCTATGACCTGCTTGGGCAGATTGAGAAGGGGTATCTGCAGCGCCCCCTCCCTGAAGAAGGAGCCGAAGTCCATTGCCCGGCCGAACAGGCTGAGCCAGATGATGGGCTGGACGAGCGAGATGATGAGCAGGAAGGGGACCTTGAACCACTTGATCAGCTCCCTCTTTGTGAGCGCGCCCAGTCCCTGCAGGCCGCTCATGCCCTCGCCCTCCTCAGCGTGAGCCTCTGGGCCCACACATCCGCCGGCTCCTCCTCCCTGAAGGCCCTGCCCGTATACTCTAGGTAGACATCGTTGAGCGAGGGCTTCGTGATCTGAAGCCTCCTTATGTGATAGCCCAGCCGCCTGACCGCCTCCATGATGGCGGGCGCCGCATCCTCCCCGGACTCGACCTTTATCCTGTAGGTGCTGTCCTGCCTGCTGACGGCCTTCACGAAGTCCAGCCTGGCCAGCGCGGGCTCCAGGCTCACGGCATCGCCGTCCACGCTCACCTCCACGATATCGCCCCCCAGCTCCTTCTTGAGCTCCGCCGGGGAGCCCAGGGCCACGACCCTTCCTCTATCGATGATGGCTATCCTATCACAGAGCGCATCGGCCTCCTCCAGGTAGTGAGTGGTCATGAAGAGCGTCATGCCGTACTCGGCCTTCAGCTTCCTTATGTAGTTCCAGACGGCGATGCGCGTCTGCACGTCAAGGCCGAGCGTGGGCTCATCTAGGAAGAGCAGCCGGGGCCTGTTGATAAGGCCCATGGCCAGCTCCAGCCTCCTCCTCATGCCGCCTGAGTAATGCTCGACCTTCCTCTGCGCGGCCTCCCTGAGGTCCACGAGCTCGAGCAGCTCCTGAGCCCTCCTCACGGCGTCCTGCTTCGGTATCCCATAGAGCCTCGCCATCAACATTACGTTCTCCATGCCCGTTAGGTCCTCATCGGCCGTGTACTCCTGGGGCACGAGCCCTATCGATGCCCTCACGCTCTTGGCCTCCCTCACGACGTCGAAGCCGCAGACGCTGGCGCTGCCGGAGCTGGGCTTCAGCAGGGTGGTCAGCATCTTGATGGTGGTCGTCTTGCCCGCCCCGTTGGGGCCCAAGAAGCCGAAGACCTCGCCCTCCCTCACCTCCAAGTCTATGTGATCAACGGCCACCAACCTTCCAAAACTTCTCGTCAGGCCTGAGGCCCTAATTATCTCCCCCATGCCCCGCCTCGAGCCTTCTCACCAGCGCATCCAGCCTATCCCGAAGCTGCCTAAGCCTCTCCAGATGGGCCCTGACCTTATCGGGTACGTCCTCAAAATACGACGTATAGGCCTCCATCTCCGTCAGCATTTCGGGCGCGCTGCTGGGCCTGCCCCAAAGCGCCCCTAGCCACCCCCTCCTGAACTCCTTCAGCTCCTGGACCTCGGCCTTTCCCTTCTCCGTCAGGGAGTACCTACCGTCCGCGCCCTTCGCGACAAGCCCCTGCTCCGCCAGCCTGCTCAGCGTGGGGTAGACGGAGCCAGGACTTGGCCTCCAAGCTCCCCAGGTCATCCTCTCGATCGCATCCATTATCTCGGCTCCGTTCATGGGCCTCTCTGCAAGCAGCAACAGCACGGTGCCGCCAAGCCCCCCGTAGCCCCTCATGAACCTCCAGCCCAGGAGGCCCGCGAAGAAGGGTGGGAAGGGCCTTCTCTCCGTATGCATGTCGATATCGGAATCGATATCGATCCTTTATAAGCCTTTCCTATCTCTAAGCTGTTTAGCTAGTTGGTAAGGCTAATAAAAACGCACGGCAGCAGGCGCCCATGGCTTCCGGCCCTTCGCTGGACGAGCAGATCACTTCGGCGGTGGAGAGGGTTTACGCTTCCGTGGTAAACGTAAGCACGGTGCGTCTGGTCTTCGATAACTTCCTTCAGGTGCATCCCGTGCAGGGCATCGGCTCCGGCGTGATCATAGACCCAGGCGGGTACATAGTGACCAACAATCACGTGGTGGCCAACGCAAACAGGGTCTTCGTCACGCTCCCGAACGGCCAGCAGCTCGAGGGGGGCGTGGTGGGCGCGGATCCCTACTCCGACATCGCGCTCATAAGGGTTAAGGCCTCAGGCCTAAACGCGGCCTCTTTGGGCGATTCCGATAAGCTCAAGGTGGGGCAGCTGGTCATCGCGATAGGCAATCCCTTTGGCCCGCTGCTCGGAGGCCCCACGGTGACAATAGGCGTGGTGAGCGCGCTGAAGAGGCATATAGGGGCGGGCGACTTTGTGCTCGAGAACCTGATTCAGACCGATGCCGCGATCAACCCTGGCAACAGCGGCGGGCCGCTGGTGGATTCAGGGGGCGATGTGATAGGCATAAACACGGCGATGATACCGTTCGCGCAGGGCATAGGGTTCGCGATCCCCATCAACGCCGTGAAGAGGGCCGTGCAGGATCTCATCCGCTATGGGCGCGTGCTCAGGCCGTGGCTGGGCGTGCTGGCCACCACGCTGACCAGGGGCCTCTCCGAGTACTATGGCCTGCAGCCCATCAAGGGGGCGCTCGTGCTGCGCGTAGTCCCCCACGGGCCGGCCTACGAGGCGGGCCTGGAGCCGGGCGACATCATAACGGCCCTGGATTCAGTGCAGATAAGAAGCGTGGAGGACCTTCACCATGCGGTGCAGGAGAAGAGGGTGGGCGATGTGGTCAGGCTCGCGATCGTGAGGCAGGACAGGCGGCTCGAGTTGACGGCGGAGCTGAGCGAGCAGCCCTCCTAGCTACCTCTCCCTCCTGCCCCTAGGGGGCAGATAGGGCGCAGGTATGTATTCGACCGAGGGGCGGGCCTGGGCCGGCTGTGGGTAAAGGTCCATCAGCTGGTAGACCTCCGGAGGGATCCCCACCCTCACCTCGACGCCCAGCTCCCTGAGCTTACTGGCCGTGATGGGGTAGTCATGCGTGTACTTCCCGCTCACCAGCTCCTCCGCCAGCCTCTCGGCCCTCTCCTGCCCATACTTCTGCGCGGTCAGCTCGATGATGAACTCCTTCATCTGCTTGATCGCCTTCTCCGCTATATCCGCCCTGACCAGCATGGCATCGCTGGCCCTCTCCCTCCCCTTCTGCTCGACGGCCCTGAGCACGGAGACGGCGGGCACCGACCCTCCCCTGGCGTCGGCCAGCTGGGGATCGATGGGCCCCAGCACGGCATGAGGATCCATCCAGATTTCGTCGGCGGCCAGCGCGACCAGCGTGCCCCCGCTCATCGCGTAATGCGGCACGACCACGACCTTCTTCGCGGGGTGATCCCTGAGCGCCATCGCGATCTGCGCCGCGGCCAGCACGAGCCCGCCGGGCGTGTGGAGTATGAGCGTGATGGGCAGGTTGGGGGGCGTTAGCCTTATCGCCCTCAGCACCTGCTCCGAGTCCTCTATGTCTATGTACCTGTAGAAGGGTATGCCGAGGAACGAAACCCTCTCCTGCCTGTGTATCATCGCGATGACCCTGGAGCCGGTCTTCTCCTCTATCCTCCTGATGAGCGAGAGCCTGGCGCCCTGCACCATCCTGTGTCTTAGCTGGGGATAGAGGATGAGGAGCAGCACGACCAGCCAGAAGAGCAGCGTCAGGTCGAGCTCTGGCAAGCTACGGCTCCCCCATAGCCCGGCTTAAAAGCCCTTGCCGGCCATCTCCGACCCCTAAACGGGTGATGTGTTGGCAAAGCTATTTAAAGCTACGAGAGCGGCAAGCGCAATGACGCAGCTTATCGCTATAGAGGGCAGGCTAAAGCAGGGGCAGCTCATCAGGAGGACCCAGAGCATCTGCCCCGACTGCAACCGCATCCTGCCCGCCTTCGTCTTCGAGAGGGATGGGAAGGTCTGGATGACCAAGACCTGCCCCGAGCACGGCGAGACCGAGGAGCTCTACTTCGGCTCCTATGAGCTCTATCGCCGCTTCTCGAGCTACTGGACGGAGGGGAAGGGCACCAAGGCCCCCAACGTGCCTATGGAATTCTGCGCGTGCCCGGCCAACTGCGGGCTCTGCAGCAACCACCTCTCACACACGGGGCTGGCCAACATCATCGTCACAAATAGGTGTGACCTGACCTGCTGGTACTGCTTCTTCTATGTGAAGAAGGGGCTAGAGGGCTCCTATGTGTATGAGCCCACCATCGAGCAGATCCGGCTCATGGTGAGGGCGCTCAGGGCCGAAAGGCCTGTGCCGGGCAACTCCGTGCAGATCACGGGAGGGGAGCCCACGCTGAGGGAGGATCTGCCCGAGATCCTTAGGGCCATCAAGGAGGAGGGCGTCGACCATATTCAGCTCAACACGAACGGCATAAACATCGCGCTCAAGCCCGAGCTCGCCAAGATCTACAGGGAAGCGGGGGCCTCCAACCTCTACCTCTCCTTCGACGGCGTGACGCCCAAGACCAACCCCAAGAACCACTGGGAGGTGCCCTACACGCTGGATGCCTGCAGGAGGGCCAACCTGGGCGTGGTGCTGGTGCCCACCGTGATAAAGAGCATAAACGACCACGAGCTGGGCGCCATAATACGCTTCGGGCAGCGCAACGTGGATATAGTAAGGGCCGTGAACTTCCAGCCCGTCTCGCTCACCGGCAGGCTCACGAGGAGCGAGAGGGAGAAGTACAGGATAACGATCCCCGACTGCATAAAGCGCATCGAGGAGCAGACGGGCGGCGAGGTGACGGAGGAGGACTGGTTCCCCGTGCCCTCCTGCGCGCCCGTCACGCACATCATAGAGATGCTGACGAGGAAGCCCCAGTACGAGCTCTCCATTCACTTCGCCTGCGGCGCGGGCACCTACGTCTTCCAGGATGAGGAGAGCGGCAAGCTGGTGCCCATCACCAGGTTCGTGGACATAAGGGGCCTCTTGGAGTACTTGGAGGACAAGGCCGAGGAGATAAGATCGGGCAAGCCCACCTACCAAGCCGCCCTGGAGACCGCGATAAGGCTGATGCGCTTCGTGGATGCCAAGAAGCAGCCTAAGGGCCTCGACTTCAGGAAGGTCTTCCTGGCCATGCTGCTCAAGCACGATTACTCCACCGTGGGCCAGTTCCACCTGAAGAGCCTATTCCTGGGCATGATGCACTTCCAGGATAAGTATAACCAGGATGAGGAGAGGCTCCAGAGGTGCGACATCCACTACCTGACGCCCGACCTGCGCATCATACCCTTCTGCAGCTTCAACGTCATACCCGAGTGGTACCGCGATAGGATCCAGAAGAAGTTCGGCATCCCCGTGGAGGAGTGGGAGAGGCGCAACGGGCGCAAGCTGGAGGATGGGCTCTACAGGGGGACGCTGCGCAGGGGCAAGCATCACCCGAACTGCGGCTGTGATATCGCAGGGTATAAGGGCCCAGCTCCGCAGAACGTGATGGAGCCCGGCTGCGGGACCAGCGGCGTCGTGATCAACACGCCCGGCATGGCCACCATTCACCCCAGCAGGACCGGCGCGGCTACGACGGGCAACGTGGTGCAGCTGGGCAAGAAGCCCAACGCCAGCTAGCCAGCCCCGAATCCAAGCAGTTTATGACGATCGCCCTCGGCTCAGCTAAGGCTGGGAGCGTGGTCCATAGCAAGGCTCATATAGCCCGCCCTTTTCATCTACATATGTTATTCATCGTTCTCGCGAGGTTCAGGAGAAAGCCCACGAAGGAACTGCTGGCCCAGGCGGATAAGCTCCTGGCCGAGATGGAGAGGGAGGGTGTTAAGGCGCTGGCCGGCTACTGGACGCTCGGCAGGTACGATGCTGTAAGGATTGTGGAGGCCCCTAATGAGGCCGCTATGATGAAGGCTTCGATCAGGCTCTCCGACATCGTTTCGACCGAGACGCTCGTGGCCCTGAAGAGGGAGGACGCGCTAAGGCTGGTGGAGTAAGCGCGGCCGACAAAAGGCGGCGGCCTCTGGCCTAGCCTAGGGCATCGCGCCCTTAGCTCGAATTTTATCCAAGGGCCGGCCCTCAGCTGGGCGATACCGCCGTGGTCTTCGGCGCGGGCGCGATCGGCCTCTTGGTCCTGCTGCTCCTGCGGGCCGCGGGCATCAGGGAGCTGGCGGCCGTCGACCTGAATGAGGCCCGCCTCAGGTGGGCGCAGAGGCTGGGAGCAAGCCTGAGCCTGAATGCCAGGGAAGTAGATGTGGCCAGGGCCCTTCGGGAGCGCTTCGTGGAGGGCGTGGACATAGCGGTCGATGCCGTCGGCTCCTCGGGCACCAGGCTGGCCTCGGCGCTGAGCGTTAGGCGGGGAGGGCGCGTGGTGCTCCTGGGCCTGCACGAGAATTCGCTCAACCTAGATGGCAACTACGTGGTCAGGAACGAGGTGGAGGTATTGGGCTCCTTCGCATACAGCGATGGGGACTTCGAAAGAGCAACGGCCCTCGTGAACCAGGGCTTGGCAGGGCTTCAAGAGGGGTGGATAGACATAAGGCCCCTTGAAGAGGGCCAAGAGGCCTTTAGAAGGGTGGCGGAGGGGGTCGAGGGCTATCCTAAGGTGCTGCTCTCGGCCCATAGGCCCTAGGCTACCCACATCTACATGCTTAAGTCGGGCGGCCACCCACAGCCTGCCTTACTAGGGCTTTATGCGGTAGTTTCTGGCCTCGGGCGACGGCTGAAACAACCTGGAACGCGTTTCAAAGGAGCCCCTTTTAGCTCATGTGGCCCCAGGCGGTGTTGTGATCGCGGGAAAGGGGCTGGTGGCGCTGCTGCTCGTCGCCGGCCTGGTGGCCGCCCTTGGCGCCTCGGCGGTGAGCTACGCCACGCCACATCCCACGCCTGCAGATGCGGAGCACCAAGCCAAGCCCGCCAAGGAGGCCCGCCAGTTCGGCAAGGGCGGCGCGAAGATAGAGGCGAGGGGCAACGTCTCGTCGTCGAACATCAGCGGCATAGCGCCGGGCGACAAGGTGAAGGTGGAGGCGAAGCTCCGCGAGGGAAAGAAGCTGGTGCTCGTGGTGCCGGGGAAGGGCAGGGTCGTGGCCAACGTCACGGGCGTGAGCATCGATGCGGCGAGCGGTAAGGTTAGGGTGAACGCGACGGTGCTGAGCAGCACCCTAGGCGGAATCTCAAAGGGCGACGGGCTCTCGCTGAGCTTCACGCTCACGCAGTTCACCATAGGGGATACGGCCACGGGCAAGGCGGCGACGGCCAGCACCTTCAAGATGGAATTCGTGAACAGGCCCTAGCATAAGCGCGGGGTTTTTCTTTCGCTATATCATGCTGGCGTTAAGTTGAACGACATAGCCCAGCGATCGAATCCTTGGTTTCACTCGGGCGGTATCTCCTTAAAGGCCAGGTCCACCGCTATTCCCCTGCGCCTATAGTAAACTTTGTGGGCGTAGTATAGCGCGATCCCTAGGAGGTAAACGCCGACTAAGAAGGCCGTCGAGGGCACGCTGAGGATGCCGAACTCCGGGCGCGCCATGTACAGATAGGTGATGAGGGCCATGTAGGCGGCCGTGATGGCGCCTGCTATCGAAATTACGGGCACGCCACCAACCCTATACCTTGAAGCCGGCGAAGCTTCGTAGTGGGCTCTAGTTTTTGGTCGATATGGGTATAGTATGCCCGCGACCCCCACCGCGAGCCAGGTGATTGTCCCCCCTCCTATGAAGGCATTGAGGCCGTAAGTGGAGAAGATGTTGAACGGAGGGAATACGAAGATCCAGAGCAGCACTAAGGCCAGCACGGTGCTGAGGACAATGGCGTTATACGGGGTGCCGTAGCGCCCGCCCACTCTGCTTAGGCGCTCAGGCGCAACGCGATCGAGGCTCCACGCCAACATGCAGCGTGTGACCATGAGCATGGACTGGGGAGCATAGAGGAACGCCCAGGCTATGAAGCCTATCGCCATCAGGAGGTTCGCGACCACGTTATTGGTCAGCAATGAGGCGAAGAGCTGCGTCGAGGGCGGTATGGCCAGAATGGACTTATCGGGGGCGTTATAAAAGAGCCAGGCGGAAGCGGTTATGAACTCGTAGCCGAAGATCCTGTATGACAGCTCGCCAACGAGAGCCAGGAAGACCGTGATGAAGAGGACGGAACCTGCCATCGAGAGCAGGTGGACCTTTAAGCTCATGGCGTGCCTAATCTCGCCGGCCGCGTAGGAGGACCATACCGCGAAGCCTATCGGCTGAAACGCCACGGCCAGCGCGAAGAGGGTCTGAGCGGAAAAGAGGGAAGGCGCCGAGGCCTCGATTCCCAGTTCGCGCGCCATCGTCAGGGTACGCTCGTAGGCGCCTGGACCTGCGAAGCTATTAAAGCCCGCCACGAAAGCTTCCCTGCTCGCAAGGGCCATCACCGCGATCAGCGAGAGGATCCCCAGCATGCCCAAGATGAAAGCTACGCGCATGGCCAAAAAGTACCTTCTCACTCCAACGTAAGCTAAGAGCGCTACGACGAGAATGTTGTTGGTGCCGATCAAGAAAGCCGCCTCTGGCCTAGCGGCGGCCTCCCCTAACTCCCTGAAGAGCTGTATGCCTGTTGCCTGCCCCACAATGGTGAAGGCCGGAGAGGCGGCGAACGCGCTCAGGAACCATGAAGTGTAGGCGATCCAGAAGATGTTCCAGACGACCATGCTGAAGTTCACGGCATAGCCAACCAGGGGCGAGATGACGCGTGTATTGAAGACGTATTCTCCGCCGGAGCGAGGCATCGCGGCCGTGAAGAGCGCGAAGAGGAGCGCTTGAACGAGCGTAAGGCCGGCAATCAAGAAGAGGGCGAACGTGAAGTGTGCCCCGGGAAAGAGCTGCAGGGCCCAGAAATATGAAGTGGCTACCCAGACCAGATTCATCGTGCCGACGTTCATCAGAAAGCCGTCGAGAGCGGTTATTTCGCGAAGCAGGCCAGTGGCCTTGCGCACAAAGGCCGGGGGTGTTGCCACGGGCTTTCTTATACACAAAAATTATTAAAAAGTGTTGCCTTTGGAGGCATCAGTGCGGATCATATCAGGACAGTGGGCGCTCCCGAAGGAGAATTTTTGCGAGATCGGGAGAATGAGCATCGTTGGCGCGCCCTGTTTACATGTGAATTAACTGCCGGGAACTAGCCCCGTGCTTTTTAATGGTCACCTTACGGCATGTTGGATCCTGCCGGCAAGAAGGCGAAGGCGCGTAATGCGTAGGGTTGGGCGTTCGATGCAACCGAAGCGACACGTAGAAATCCGCCCTCTTCAAGTCGCAGCACGGCGGTCAGCGCAGGGAGGTTCCTTCGTTTATGTCCCGTTTTTAAGAGCCCCTCGATCTGGACGTCCCTGATGAAATTGATCTTGGTGGACTCGCGAACCGCTAGGGGCGATAAGGCGCTCTGACGAAGGTCTGGCGTATCGCTGATGGCCTTTCGTCATGGGCCGCCTTGAGCCCCACCAGGCTCGTCTACGTATAACATATTCAGGCAAAGCCGCTCGAGAGCGCATGAGCGCGTTTTAGGTGGGCCTAGCCACCGTGGCGGTTGGCTTAGTGAAGCAGTGTGATCTCTTGGCGGCCGTAGATGAGTTCAACTTAAGGGTTGAACGAAATGCAATACATGGCTATGGGCCAAACGGGGCCGGCAAGATCATGACCGTCAGGCTTTGTTCTTATAGGATGCTGCTTTTGTCGCCTTTCAGACGTCGGACTGCCTGTTAAGAGGCCCTCAATGTAAGGCACTTTCAGCTTTGCGGGGCGCAGCTGGCGCATTCATGCCTGACGAGGCCGGTGAGCCGGCCCGATCTGCCCACCTCCAGGAGCCTCTGGAGAACTAAACCCTATGAGGGCTCGCGTGAAACCCTTTAGTCCACTACACTTCAAGTAATGCATGTGAGGTACGCGAAGGTCGAGGGGACGGTTAGCTGTCCCAGGGGAAATAGCGCGCTAGAAGTGGAATTTCTGGTGGATACCGGAGCCGGCGGAGATCACAAGACACCTGGGCTTAGAAGTGCTTGCGAGGACCAAGGCCACCCTGGCCAATAAGGTTGAGGCGGAGGCCGACCTCTCTTTAGTGAATATAAGGGTGATGGACAGAGAAGCCCCTGTGCCGGTCCCGCTGATGGACTCGCCCATGCCGCTCATAGGAGCTTTTACCCTCTAGGTTCTCGGGCTAGAGGTGGATCCCGTCAGAGGTGAGGTTTGGCCATCGAGGCCCTTCGCCTTGGGGCTGCTAGCATGCTGGAAAAGGAGCTGGGCGCACATATTAGCGAGGCTACAAGGTTGCCTATTAGCGCCGGCTCGCCATTTAAGAGGGCCCGTCGCATCTGAGCGCGGCCCATGGGCCTCTTCCTGGTTAGGCGCTCACCGTTGCCAATCCCGGTTCTCTGGCTTCGATGTCCTCGTTTGAGGAGCTCTGGGCTAAGGCCCTGGGGGTAGATGGAGCCACGCGAGATTGAAGCGCTAGCCCTGATGGTTCCCCTGGGCCTGCCATGCGGGCTTAGCCGGGCTTTGGAGTTAAGATGCGCCCACGCCCAGCGGCGCCAGGTCCTTGTCGCTTCTAGGTGAGCTCGGCGATGAGCGCGCCGTTCTGGTACAGCTCGCGCTTAACCAAGCAGGCCTTCTTCAGCGTCTGGGTCACATAACAGTCCTCCACGGCCGCCCTGGCCAGCTGGGCGATCTGATCAGCATCCGAGGGGCTCTCTACGTCCCCCTGTAGGCTATCTCCTCAAAGCGCCTAGGATGAGCCAGCGAGAACCTTCCCCTGACCCTTATCGATAACGAAGCCAGCTCTATCCCCTTGGTGGCGGCGTGCTCCGCATAATGCACCATCTGGCACAGGCCAAGGCTGGAAAGGAAGTAGGCGAGGGGGCTTACTCCCTTTCCCGAGCCGCCCTGCGCCCTGTGCTCATCGGGGAACCATGTTACATCGCCTCCTGGCGTGGAGGCCTCGGCCAGCAGGTTATCGCCCTTGACCACCACGACCTCGATGGAGCTCTTGAGAGCCTGCTCATCGGCCCTCCTGTAAAACTCCATCCTCCTCATCCTCTCCACGAAGTCGTGGGTGAAGGTGACCAAGCCTGCCCCTGCCTTTTGCTAGGATAAGGCCGTTGCGCGCGCTAGCCGCCCTGGGGCGCGGGGCTTGCCGGCTGCGCCTGAGGGAGCTGCTCGGGGATCGAGAAGTACGCGACGGCCTGCAGGATCAGGCCCACGAGGATGAGGATGACCCCCACGAAGATCACGAGCAGGATGGAGCCAATGAGGAAGAAGAGCGCGGCCGTCCTGAAGTGGCCCACGTTCAGCTTCTGCGCGATCTTATCATAGCTGCTCTTGAGGAGGAGGGAGGCCACGATGCCCAGTATCCAGGCGGCCACCAGCGGCAGTATAAAGGCGCCGAACATCGCAAAGGGGTTCTTGAAGAGCGCCCCCAAGAGCGCCCCCACTCCAAAGGAGAAGAAGAAGAGGAAGGATGCAATGAGCGAAGCCGCTATTACGGTGATGGCCGCATAAAGCAGGTTGTTGAAGATGGACCTATCCTTCGTCTCGTCGGAGATATACTTCCCGGCTATCAGCACGAGGATCCAGCCCGCCACGCTCGCGCCGGGCACGAAGGCCAGGACGGAGCCTATGCCCCCTATTGTCTTGGCCTGAGAGAGGGTTCCCATCTCTAGATGATGAAAGGGGGGCCTTAAAAACCTTAGCGTCAGGGCAAAGAGCATCTCAAGGCCCTCGCCGCATATGTTAGCACGAGCTCATCTATATCCTGCAGGGGGTCTTTGCGTTAGTCTTGCTGGGCATGCGCGCAGCAAGGGGATGTTTCTTCGTTTTCTGCCGGACCTTTGCTAAAATTTTTATAGGGCGCGCATCAGCGGCCCGGGATGAGCGAGGGCGTATACGCGCGCACGGCCTCAGGCCTAGTCAGGAACGTCTCCGCATGGGATGCGATGATCTTCAACATAATGGTGATGGCCCCCATGGCAATTCTGGTCTATGGCGTATGGGCCTCGGTCACCTATCCCGGTGCGCACCTTCCCACCACCGCGCTCCTGGCGATACCCATCAGCATCATCGTGGGCCTCTTTTACGCGCTACTCTCGGCGGCCATGCCCAGGGCTGGAGGGGACTACATCTGGGTGAGCAGGATCCTGCACCCGGCCTTGGGCTACATGATCAACTTCTTCCTCTTCATGGTCATCCTCAGCGTGGCGGGGGCCTACATACCCTGGTTCACGCAGTACACGCTGGCGCCCGTCTTGAGGGTGAACGGGATGCCCGAGCTGGCGAGCTCGGTATCATCCAATGAATTCGCCTTCGCCTTCGCGGTGGCCTTTTACGCCATCTGCGCGGCCATAATCTCCAGGGGAGCTAAGTTCACGATGAGGGTCCTCTGGGCCCTCTTCGCGCTCGTGCTCATCGGCCTGGTCGCCTATGCGGGCGGGCTCCTGATAACCGGGCAACAGGGCTTCTCGAGAAACTTCTCGGCCGCCACGGGCATGAGCCCCGAGGCCGTCATCCAGGAGGCGGTCAAGGCCGGCTATCCCGGCCAGTTCACGGTCACGGCCACGCTCCTGGGGCTTACGTTCACCTACATCAACTTCCTGGGCTTCCAGTTCTCCATATACCTGGCGGGCGAGATCAAGAAGGTGGAGAGGTCCCAGTTGATAGCCATAGTGGGGGCCGTGCTGGTCTTTGGCCTCATCGACTGGCTCGCCTATCAGGTCTCCTATGCGGGCATGGGGGGCGAGTTCCTCGGCGCGCTCTCCTACCTCTATGCCATAGGGAGCGACAAGTATCCGCTGAAGGATGCCCCCTTCTTCATGTGGCTCTTCCAATACGCTTCTAACCCCTGGCTCTTCACGCTGATGATGGTAGGATGGGGCGCGATGGTCCTGGCCGCGATACTGACATATGTGGCCGCGGCCGTGAGGTTCGTCTTCGCCTGGGCCTTCGACAGGGTGGTGCCCACGTGGCTCTCCAAGGTGAGCGTGAGGTCCGGCTCTCCCTATGCGGCGCTCATCTTCGTCACCATCGTGGCTATCGTCTTCCAGGCGCTCTGGCTCTGGACCCCCCTGCTGCAGTACTTCGCCTATATCGTCTTCGGCTGGATGATCATGCAGATCATCACGGCCCTGGCCGCCCTGCTCTTCAGCCGCAGGAGGAGGGACCTCTACGAAAGGGCCCCCGCCCTCGTCAGGGCCAGAATGGGACCCGTGCCCGTGCTGGCCATCCTATCGGCGCTCTCGATGATCTTCGGCATCTGGCTGGGCTATGCCAGCATCTCGCCCGCCTTCGTGGGCACGCTCAACCCCTGGATAATGGCCTTCACGGTGGGCCTCTTCCTGATAGGGGCGGCCATCTACTTCATCTCCTCGCTGTATCACCGCCGGAGGGGGCTGCCGCTCGAGCTCTCCTTTAAGGAGCTGCCCCCCGAGTAGAGCATGGCGCGGCTGCGGCTCTTCTTCTGCTCGGACATTCACGGCAGCGATGTCTGCTTCAAGAAGTTCGTGAACGCCGCCGAGGCGTACAAGGCGGATGTGCTGATCGTGGGCGGGGATATAACGGGGAAGTTCATCGTGCCCATCTTCGAGGAGCAAGGAGGCAGGTATGCCTACAGCTTCCTGGGGGAGCAGCGGCGCGTGGAGGAGGCTGGCCTGGGCGAGGCGCTCAAGCTGATAAGGGATACCGGCTCTTATCCCTACGTAACTTCCAAGGAGCGGTGGGAGGAGCTCACGTCGAGCCCCACGAGAATGGAGGAGCTCTTCCTGACGCTCATACGGGACTCCCTTCGCTCTTGGGCGGGCTTCGCGGAGCTCAGGCTCAGGGGCAGGCCCGTGCAGTGCTACATCATGCCCGGGAACGATGACCATCCGCTTGTAGATGAGATGCTGAAGGGCTCGGAGGTCATCATCAACCCCCATGAGAGGGTGGTAGAGTTATCGAGCGGCCTCAAGCTGCTGGGGCTGGGGTACTCGAACATCACGCCCTGGAAGTGCTACCGCGATGTACCGGAGGAACTCATCGAGCGGAAGATAGAGCAGCTCATGGGCGAGGTGGCGGAGGGCGAGGGCCTGCTGTACGCCATTCACGTGCCCCCCTTCAACTCGGGCATCGATGCCGCGCCCGAGCTCGATGAGCAGATGAGGCCCAAGTTGGCCCCGGGAGGGCAGGCGCTGCTGAGGCCCGTGGGCAGCACCTCCGTGCGCAGGGCGATAGAGAGGCATCAGCCCGCCCTGGGCCTACATGGACACGTGCACGAGGCCAGGGGCTTCGCGAGGATAGGAAGGACGCTCTGTTTCAACCCCGGCAGCGAGTACCAGGAGGGCGTGCTCAGGGGCGTGCTGATACAGCTTGAGGATGGGAAGGTCAGGGACTTCATCTTCACGGCCGGCTAGCGAGCCCATATCCCTAGCAGGAGGGCGAGGGCGTCAGAGCGCGCCGTAACTCGACCGAACCGTAGGCTCTAAGCGCGATCTTGGGCTGAGCGCCCGGTTCGAAAGATACTCAGTTCAGCCTCAAGGATGGGAATGATGCCACCTAAACAGGCCATGTGCCCGCTACCCTCTACTTACCATGTCTCTAGACAGGTCACGTCAGGGGCCTGACCCCTGGAATCTTGAATGGGGAGCCTACGCGCTGCCCAGCGCGCTCCTCTTGGCATGTCTGCCGAGGCCCCCCTTGAACCTCTCCTCCAGCCATACGTTTCCCCTCTCATGATAGCCGTAGGCCTCCCAGTAGCCATCCCTATATGCCTCCATGAACTCGATCCTCGTAAGCCACTTGGCGCTCTTCCAGCCATAGAGGCTGGGTATGAAGGGCCTGGCCGGGAAGCCCTGCTCCGGGGCCAGGGGCCTGCCGTTCATGCGCAGCGCGATGATGGCCTCCTCGCCCAGGGCATCCTCTATCGGCACGGGCGCGCTATAGCCATCCAGGCAGTGGAACATGACCCATGTGGCCCTGGGGCTCACGCCCGCCTCCTGCGCCAGCTGCCTGATGGGCACGCCCTCCCAGGCCACATCCCTTATGCTCCACTTCGTGACGCAGTGAAAGGAGGCGACATAGCGCTTCAGCTCCCTAGCGAGCAGCTGCCCATAGGTGAGCTCGAGCGGCCTCTCCACCAGGCCTTCTACCCTTAGCCTCCAGGATTGTATGTCGACGCGCGGCACGCCCAGCGCCGCGTAGATGATGAACCTCCTTCCCCAGACCTGGCCCGGAGGGAGGGACTGAGCCTTTGGCTCCATGCGCGAGCATGCGGGGGCAGGAAGATAAGCCTTGATGCCTCGCGCTATGGTGAAAGGGGGGCAAGCATGGCCATGAAAAGGCTTTTAGTGGCGGAGAGGAGGCGGGGCGATGGCGGCCCTCATCCTCGGCTTTGAGCCCTTTCAGGAGTACGATGAGAACCCCTCCCAGCTCGTGGCGGAGCGCCTGGGCGGGAGGAGCATGGCAGGGGAGAGGGTGGTGGGGCGCGTGCTGCGCCTAGGGCTCGGGGTACATTGCTCCTCCTCCGGGGGTCTCCAAGATGACTTCATCGCCCGGCTCTAGCTCGAGCGTGCACTTGCTGGGCAGCGCCAATTCTTGGCCCTTAGCTCTCCTGACGTGGGCGGCGCCCGGCCTTCCGGCTTCACCTCCCCAGAGCCCCCAGGGAGGGTTCCTGAACCTATCGGCCAGCAGCGAGAGCCTGCAGCGCTCCAGCACCCTGAAGGCCCTCACTATGCCATCCCCCCCTCTATACCTGCCGCGGCCGCCGCTGCCCTCCCTTATCCTGTAGGCGGTGAAGAGCAGCGGATAGGCCCTCTCGGCCACCTCGATGGGCGTGTTGAGCGTATTGGTCATGTTCACCTGCACGGCCGATACGCCGTGCCGGCCGGGCCTTGCGCCGGTGCCGCCTCCTATCGTCTCATAGTAGGCCCAGGGGCCCGCTGGCCCCACGCCCCCCAGGAGCACGTTCATCATCGTGCCGGAGCCCGCCGCGGGTATCCTGTGGGGCAGCGCTTGCGCCAAGGCCCTGAAGGCCACGTCCGCCACCCTCTGGCTCGTCTCGAGGTTACCGCCCGCCACGGGCGCAGGGCGGTGGGGGTTAACCAGGCTCCCAAGGGGCGCCCGCACCTCTATGAGCGCGTAGAAGCCCTCGTTCGTGGGCACCTCTCGCTCCAGCGCGCACCTCACCGCGAAGGCGGTGGCCGAATAGGTGACGCCGTAGACGGCGTTGAGCGGCGCCTCCACCTCCTGATCCGTGCCCGTGAAGTCCGCCCTTATGCCTCGCTCGCCTATCTGCAGCCTCAGCCTTATCCTGAGGTCCCGCTCGCCCAGCTCCAAATAATCCTCGGCCTCATAGGTGCCCGCCCGCCAGGAGCCCATCTGGCGCAACGCCAGCTCGCGCCCGTGGGCCAGCGCCCTCTCCCATGCCTCCCTCAGGGCCTCGAGGCCCCTGCGCTCCAGCAGCTCCTGCAGCATCCTTATCCCCCTGAGGTTGGCGGCCAGCTGCGCGCCCAGGTCGCCCCTGCTCACGTGCGCCGCCTTCACGTTGGCCTCTATCAGGCCCAGCAGCCCCTCATCGAGATGCCCGGCCCTGACGAGCCTTACGGGCGGTATGATGAGGCCCTCCTCGTAGAGGGTCCTGGCCTGGGGGTTTATGCTGCCGGGCACGGGCCCGCCTATGTCCACGTGGTGGGCCTTGTTCACCACATAGGCCACCACCTCTCCCCTATAATACACCGGGGCCAGCAGCATGACGTCGTTGAGGTGTGTGCCCGAGATGTAGGGGTCGTTGAGCGCCAGCATATCCCCCTCGCCCAGCTCGAGGCCCTCCTTCTCGAGCCAGGAGAGCGCGTTGGAGAGGCCTACCCTGAAGGAGCCCAGGTGCACGGGTATGTGCTCGGCCTGGGCCACGATCCTTCCGCGCTCATCGGCTAGGGCGCAGCTGTGGTCCAGCCTCTCCCTTATGTTGGGCGAGAGCGCGGACCTCTTGAGGGCCACGCCCATCTCCTCGGCTATGAAGGCGGAGGCCCTGTACAGCACCTCCCAGGAAGGAGGGGACATCATGCCCTGCGCAGCCTCAGCTCCCCCAGCGGGCCCACATGAAAGGCCCAGCCTCCGGGCACCACGGTGCAGGAGCCGTACTCCTCCACGAGCGCGGGCCCCCCATACAGGGCCCCGGGCTTCAGGGCCTCCCTTCGGTAGACCGTTGAAAGGTGCCATTCGCCCCCCGCCAGGCACCTCCTCCGCCCGCTCACGGCCTCGCCCTTGGGAGACGGGGGCATGAGCCTGGGCCTGGGCCGGCGAAGGATGCCGTGGACCCTGATGGTGACCACTTCTATGCGATGCTTTAGCGTGAAGCCGAAGGTGGCCAGGTGCTTCTGCTCAAAGCTCTCCTGCACCTGCCGCTCCGAGCAGGGCCTGGGCACGGGCAGCGTGAGCTCCCAGCCCTGCCCCTCATACCTTACGTCGGCATACCTGACAAAATAATCCACGCGGCCCAGCCTGGAGCTGAGCCGGGCCTCGAGCTCGGCATACGCGCTCTCCAGGGCCCTGGGGAAGGAGGCCCTTGCCTCGAACCTCCAATCGGCGAGCAGCAGGCCCAGCGCGCTGAAGGCGCCAGGGTGAGGCGGTATGATGACCTGGCGAATGCCCAGCTCCTGGGCCAGCTCGGCGGCATGCTGGGGCCCCGCGCCCCCGAAGGCGATGAGCGAAAACCTCCCCGGCTCCAGCCCCCTCTCCACCGTGACGAGCCTTATCGCCCTGGCCATCTCCACGTTGATCAGCTCTATCGCGCTCCTGGCCACCTCGAGCGGCTCGCCCAGCCCGGAGAGCGCCCTGAGCGCTGCCGCGACGTCGAGCCTGAGCTCCCCTCCCAGCAGGCATTCGCCTATCCTGCCCAGGGCCAGGTTTGCGTCGGTGATGGTGGGCTGGGCGCCGCCCCTTCCATAACATGCGGGGCCCGGCTCCGCCCCCGCGCTCAAGGGCCCGACCCTCTGCGCGCCCGCTTCATCCCTCCAGATGATGGTCCCCCCTCCCGCGGAGACCTCGGCCACGTCCACGAAGGGGAACCGGACGGGATAGCCCGAGCCCTTCACGAGCCTGCCGTGGTGTGCCTCGCCGCCCACCTCATACTCGCCGGTGACCTGCACCTCTCCCTCCACGATGGTGCCGGCCTTGGCCGTGGTGCCGCCCATATCCAGGCTGATGGCCTGGCCCTCGTTCATCATCCTGGCCAGCTCCGCGGCCGCCACCACACCCGCCGCGGGCCCGCTCTCGATCAGCTGCACGGGCCTCGCCGCCGCCTCCTCGGGGTCCACGAGCCCCCCTGAGCTCGACATGATGTGCAGCGCGCTCGACCTTAATGCGCCGCGCAGCCGTCCGAGGTAGCCGGAGATGAGCGGCATGAGGGCGGCGTTCACCACGGCCGTGGACGTCCTTTCGTACTCCCTGGGCTCAGGGGCCACGTCATGGGAGAGCGTGATGTGCTTTACCGCCCCGCGCAGCGCTTCTCCGGCCCTGAGCTCGTGCCGGGGGTTGGCGTAGGAGTGCAGGAAGCCGATGGCCAAGGCCTCGACGCCCCTGGCCCTGAGCTGCTCCTTAACCTGCTCCAGCTCCTCCTCGTTGAGCGGCAACAGCACATTGCCCTGCGCGGTAACCCTCTCGCCCACCTCGAACCTGAGCTCCTTCGGGACCAGGGGCCTGGGCCGCTCAAAGAAGGGGTCGTACAGCTTGGGCCTGTTCTGCCTCCCTATCTCTATTATATCCCCGAAGCCCTTCGTGGTGAGGAGCGCGACCCTGGGCAGCTCGAGCCCAATCTGCCCCCTGAGCGCGTTCGTGGCCACCGTGGAGGCATGCAGCACCTCGCCGACGGGGCCCACCCTCTCCAGCCCCTCGAGCACCACGCCCTCCGGCTCCCGCGGGCGCGTCAGGGCCTTGAAGGAGCGCAGCTCCCCTCCTTCATCGACGTACACGAAGTCCGTGAAGGTTCCTCCCACGTCGACGGCCACGGCGAGGGGCATAGGGCTCTGACCACGGCCCGCGCGGCGGCGCGATTTTAAGGGTGCCCCAAGCGCCCGCCCATCGCCCTGGCGGGGCTGCAGGCTCGCATATCGCGCCAGGCCAAGCGGCCCCTAAGATGGCCAAATCCATGCGGCCCTCTATGTTCTCAAGGAGACCTAGGGCCCTGCTGGCTCCTCCCTGGGGCCCGCCGCGGCCAGGTTCTGCAGGATGATGGCGAAGGAGGCCTCCATGCTCAGCAGCCCGCCGGTGGGCCCCCCTTCGGCCACCACCAGGTACTCGTTGGGCGAGTGCGCCAGCCCGCCATGGCCCAGCCCTCCTTCCACGAAGGGGAGGCCCAGAGGAGGGGCGGCGAAGAGCGAGAAGGGCGCGCTGCCCGCGAGCGTGGGCCAGACCTCCACCTCCTTCCCCAGGGCCCTATAGGCCTCGCGCACCGCCTTGGCATACTTGTGGCCGTAGGGCATGCGGGCCGGGGGATAGCCCACATCGAGGGGCCGGAGCTCCACCTCCGGAAAGCCCCTCCTGTTCAGGTGGTCCCTGATCATGGGCAGCACCCTCTCCACCTTCATATTCGGCACGAGCCTTACGTCCATCTTCACGGTGATCTTATGGGGCAGGAGGGTCTTTGAGCCCGGCCCTATATAGCCTCCCCAGATGCCATCTATGTTCAGCGTGGGGCTGAAGAGGTAGAGCTTCAGCGCCTCCTCGCCGCTGGCATCGCCTATGAACTTGCTCACCCTCAGCTGCTCCTTCATGGCGGCCTCATCGAAGACCTTGGCCAGCTCCCTCACGAGCCTCAGGTCCTCCTGCGTGGGCACGGCCACATCATCGTAGAAGCCCTCGATGAGCACCCTGTTGCCATCGGGCGAGGTCATGGTCGCGAGCGCCTGTATCATCCTCCAGGCGGGGCTGTCCACCCAGGCCTTGTTGCTGCCATGTATGCCGAACTCCAGGGGCCCCCTTCCCCACTTCGCTCCATCGAGCTCGAGCTCAAAGTACACGATCCCCTTCACGCCAAGGTGCTGGACGGCCCTTCCCCTCCTGTTCTCGGAGGGGATGGGGAAGAAGAGCAGGTCGGCCTTGGAGAGCTCGCCCTTCATGGCCTCAATGAACTCCGGCAGGTGCCTGCTGCCCAGCTCCTCCTCGCCCTCTATCGCGAAGATGAGGTTCACGGGCAGCTCCCCGCTCACCTCCCTTATCGCCTCGCAGGCGTTGAGGAAGCCGGCCAGCGCGCCCTTCGTGTTATAGGCGCCCCTGGCTACAAGGCAGGCGCCAAAGGGCTCGAGCTCGATGACCCTGCCCTCAAAGGGGGGCACCCTCCACGAGGGCTCATCGGCGGGCTGTGTATCATACATGCCGTAGAGCAGCACCGTCAGGGGGGCGCCCGCATCATAGGTTCCGAAGACGACGGGGTTTCCCGAGGTCTCCACCAGCCTGGCATCCTCGCAGCCCAGCTCCTTTAGGTAGCGCCTCACGAGCTCGGCGCACTCCCTTATCCCCCTATCCTCGGGGCTCACTGAGGGCTGCCTCACGAGCTCCTGGAGCCTCCTCAGATGCCGCTCATAGCGGCCCTTCAGGTAAGCGATGAGCCTTCCCTGATCGAGGGCCTTGGGCACAGGGGAGCCTGGGGGCGCGGTAGTTAAGCCCTGCCCTCTGTCCCCCGCCTTGCCTTGGCCCTCCTGAGCGCATAGGCGGCTAGGGCGGACAGGGCCGCGAGGCCCCCGGCCATGGCCGCGAGGGCGGGGATGTTGTACGAGAAGGCGGCGCCCAGGGCCTGGGGCGAGCTGACGACGAGCGAGATGGAGGAGGAGGTGGCGTTGACCGCGCCCGACCAGCCCCTAAAGGCATACAGGAAGCTCGAGGGCCTGGCGCGGAGCTCTATGGCGCTTCCCGGGGGCACGTAGAGCGTCTGCGCGCCCGTTATGGTCCCCGAGCCGGCGCCGTAGCTATAGTCCACGTATCCCGGCCCGGTGATGGAGATGGCCAGGCCCGGATAGAAGAGCGCGGTCTCGTTCAGCGGCGCGCTCACGCGCACCAGCGCGGAGCTGGAGGGGCCCGAGAAGGCGCCGGGGCCCTCGCCCCGCCATCCCTGGAACCGCCATCCCTGCTGGGCGCTCGCCGAGAGCTGAAGCGCTTGAGAGGCGTTATACCAGCCGCTTTGGGGGCTCACCTGGCCTCCCGCCTCGGGCTCGGCGCGCACGAAGACATAGTACTGATGATAATATGCGGGCGCTATGGTGCCGGGCATCGTTATCTGGCCCTGGGGCTGTGGGGCATACCACCGCTCGCGGCCGGCGCTGCCCGGCAGCAGCTGAGGATATGAGTAGGTGGACCCCGCATCGGCCCAGGCGGGGACAGGGCCCGAGGAGCTCAGCGGGAGTTGCAGCGGCCTGCCAAGGCTGAAGAGGCTGACCGTGGGCGGCGAAGAGCCGCTGTGCCCTCCAATGATGACATAGCCGAAGGAGACGAGGTACTGATGGTGGTATGTTATGGCCAGCTCCAGCGGCCCCGCGAGCAGGCCCATATTTGCGGCATTGGCCTGCCACCTCTCATTCTGGGTCAAAGCCTGCAGCGTGGCCGGAAAGGAGTAGGGCGAGCCGGCATCGGCCCAGACCTGGGCTGGCCGTTCTGAAAGCGTGAGCGTGGAGCTCAGGCCCAGCGATATATAGCTCAAGGAGGGAGGCGGAGGCGCGCCGCCCCCGCTGACCGAATACGATATGGTGAGCAGGTACTGGTGGTAGTAGAGCGCCTTATAAAGAAGGGGCCCCGTGATGTAGCCCGAGGCGTTGGGCGCATACCACCTTTCGCCCTGCCCCCCGGCCATGACGGCCTCAAAGCTGTAGCCGGAGCGCGCGTCGGCCCAGGCCATCACGCCGCCGGCGGAGGAGGGCATGGAGCTGGCCAGGCCAAAGCTGGAGAAGGTAACTAGGGGCGGGCCAAAGGCGGAGCCATCGCTGGAGGCGTGCGCGAAGGTCACCAGATACTGATGATAGAAGGAAAAGGCCATGGTCAGGGGCTGCAGCGCGGTGCCGTTGGCGGGCTGATGGGTGGCCCACCTCTCGAGGCCGCCGGGCGAATAGAGGCTCGGCGTCACGCTCCAGGGCGTGCCATAGTCCGCCCGGTAGGTGGTGGGGACCCGGCTCAGGGGGGCCTTGATGGTCATGCCATCGGATACATATGTGAGCAGCGGCGGGCTAGGGGGCTCAGGGCCGTTAGGCACTATGTAGCTGAGCGTGAGGCTCACCTTCGGTATGACCATGCTCGCCCTGCTGATGAAGGTGGCCCAGCCCTGCGGCGTTCCGTATTCGCCAGCAAGCCAGACCGAGGAGGGGTCCGATGGATCATCGCTGGCCCCAAAGTAATCGCCGTAGCGGCAGACGTTGGGTGGCACGAGGAAGCCGCAGACCGTCTGCTCGGGCCCGCTGCCCTGTCTTATGGCGCTCAAGGAGGCGAGGAGCGAGCTGGGGTCCTCGAAGGGGGCAAGGCCCGCGGCCCCCAGGCTGGGGTAGGAGGAGCTGGAGGAGTAGCCGAAGGCCATGTAGAGGTTCGAGCGACCATCCAAGGCCAGGGCGGGGTAAAAGAGATAGAGGCCAGGGCCCGCGTGCACAGTAAAGTCGATGGGGGCCACGAGCGCGCTCAGGTCGGCCTTCACGAGCCTGAAGCAGGACCTGGGCTGGACATCGCCAGGAGGGGTACAGGCCTCGTTAAAGGTGAGCCAGAGCGCGTTGCCCGAAAGTATGGCCGCCTGGGGCCTGAAATCTCCCGTATGCAGCAGCTTATCCGTGCCCCGCTGGGGCGCATCAGGAGGCGCTTGGGCGCTGCGTATGCCCACGTCGAGCCTGGCCAGCGAGACGGGCGCGGGCGGCACGCCCTGCACCCTGAACAGGGCCAAGGTGCCGCCGCAGTACATTACGCAGGCCATGTAGGCGAAGGTCGAGGGGCCCCTGGGGCGGGTCGGATGCAGCGAAAAGAACTCGGCATAGGGGCCCAAGGCAGCATAGCGCACGCTCGTTCCGGAGAGCAGGTCGGCCTTATTCAGCACCCACACGTAGGCGCCCAGGAAGGAGCTGAGGCTTGGCAGCGAGAAGAGGTTGGCCGAGAGCACCACCTGGCCATCGCTGAACCCCAGCATGGGCTGGTCTGGCGCCGTGCCGGGCGGGGCGGGCAGCGCATATACCCGCCAGGCAGAGGTGGGGTCCGAGGACGAGGAGATGGCGAAGAGCACCGCGCTGGAGGTGAAGTCAAATGCGGAGGCATACCACCTCCCGGCGCCCGCATCGAAAGCGAGCTGGGGGTCGCCGATATGGTGCCATCTTGGCGCGCCGAAGAAGGAGTAGAGATCCCTGGCCATGAGGGGCGTGCCGTCCTTCAGCCAGACGCTGAGCTGCAGGTTCACCATCTCCGCTACATGCAGCGGCCCGACGGCCAGCTGCACGTCCGGCGGCGCGGTCTTAAGGAGGCTTGAGGCATAGCTTATGCCCTCGAAGGCCTGCGCGAAGTGCAGGTTTGCCTGGCTCGGGGCGGGCGCCTGCGTAGCGGCCGGCCCTGGGCCCTCGGCGCCCCTTGAAGCCAGCGCTGGCGCGGAACCTGGAGGGCCCTGGGCGAGCGCGGCGGGCAGGAGCAGGAGGAGCGCCAGCAGGGGCAGGAGCCCCCTCACAGGGCCAAATGGCAAGGGGGATTTAAAAGCCTAGTCCCTACAGCTTGCGCCTGGGCCCCCTCCTTCCTCAGGAGGCTCAAGAAGGCGCGTGCGGGCCTGACCATGTTCAGGTAGTGAAAGGAGAAGTAGGCCTCCCTTGGGCTCAGCGCGCGCAGCCTTGCCCTGAGCTCCTGGAGCGCCTCCTGCCGCACGCCGAACCCGAAGAGGCGGGCATAGAGCAGCTCATGGGCATAAGAGGGCAGCTCCCTGAGCAGGTCCACGGCATGCACGATGCCCAGTTCGCGCAGCACCTCTATGGCCTGCGCGGCCAGCGGCCTCATGGTCCTTCCTCCGGGGTCTAGGGCGAGCGCCACCTTACGCCCTACCGTCGATGCCAGCTCCCTGAGCCCCGAAAGCGCCGGCCCATCGAGCGGAAGGGAGGAAGGCGTCTGAAGCAGCAGCGCGCGGGCCCTGAGCTCCCCGCAGACCTCCAGCATGCGCTCCAGGCATGCCAGGGCCCGCGCGCTCGGCCTGAGCCGCTCCTCATGTGTTATGATCCTATTGCACTTGACCGTGAAGGCGAAGGAGGGCGGCACGCTCCTCCTCCAGGCCTTAACCCTCTCCAGCGGGGGCAGCGCGTAGAAGGTGGAGTTGACCTCGGCGAAGTTGAAAAGCCTGGAGTAGCGGGCCAGCATATGGTAGGGCGGTTCGTTGGAGGCCCACCCGCCCGTGCCCACGTACACCTTGGTCTCCATCCGTGGCCCCGTGGAAGGCCGTAGCGACATGAGGTTATAGCCTTGCCGGCTCCTTGGCCATAGCCCTGGGCTTCCCTGTCGCAGGCTAATCCTTAGGGCTCGCCGCTATGTAGCTCACCGATTCGCCGATATACTTCGCGTGGTCCGCTATCCTCTCCAGGTAGCGAAGCATCAGCGAGCCGGAGAGGATGCACCTCACATCTGCATCCCTTGAGGCCAGGGCCCTCTTCAGGTGCTCCAGGTAGATCTTGTCTATCTCATCGTCCATGGCCTCCAGCCTCTTGGCCATCGTGGCGTCCCTCTCGGCAAAGGCCTGCGCGCTCAGCCTTATCATCTCCTTCACGCGCTCGGCCGCGGCCCGCGCATCGGCCTTGTCGCAGGAGGAGATGTCGCCGCAGAGGTCCAGGGCCACCATGATATCGTAGGCATACCTGCTCATGCGCCAGAAGCCGTAGGCGATCTCCATGCAGGACTTTATGAACCTCAGGTCCGAGGCGACGGGCTGAAACCTGGCGATGAGCTCGACGGCCACTTCGCTCGCCTCCTCCTGAAGGTGCCTGAGCCTCTGGGCCACGCTCAGCGCCTCATCGGGCTTCCCCCTACCCCTCATGTAGGCCTCTATCGCCGTGTCCACGCTCCTCTCCGAGAGCTGGGCCATCTCCAGTATGAGCGCCCTGAGCCGCTCCAGGCCTATGTCCATGAGCCTCGACAAGCTAGCCCACCCTCCCCGTGACGTACAGCTCCGTGAGCCTATGCCTGGGGCTGGTGAAGAGCTGCGCCGCCTCGCCCACCTCCACCACCTCACCTCCGTACAGGAAGGCTATAAAGTCCGAGACCCTGGCGGCCTGCTGGGGCACATGCGTCACTAGGATCACGGTGTACTCCTGCTTGAGCTCGCGCATGAGCGCCTCTATCTTGCTCGTGGCCACGGGGTCTACGGCCGAGGTCGGCTCGTCCATCATTATTACTTCTGGGTTCAGCGCCAGGGCCCTGGCGATGCAGAGCCTCTGCTGCTGTCCGCCCGAGAGCCTGGAGGCCTTCTTGCCCAGCTCCTCCTTCACCTCATCCCAGAGCGCGGCCTTCCTCAGCGCCTCCTCCACGCGCCTGCGCAGCTCCTCTCCCCTCGCGATGCCGTTGACCCTCAGCGCAAAGGCCACGTTATCATAGATGCTCATGTGGGGGAAGGGGTTGGGTATCTGGAAGATGAGGCCCACCCTCCTCCTGAGCTCCAGGGGGCTCATGGAGAAGACGTCCGCCCCATCGAGGAGGATGCTGCCCTCCACCCTGGCATCGTGCTGAAGCTCGATCAGGCGGTTGATGCAGCGCAGCAGCGTGCTCTTGCCCGAGCCCGAGGGGCCCATGATCGTGAAGACGCAGCGCTTCGGCACCTCCAGGCTCACCTGCTTGAGCACCTGCTTGGGGCCCAGCCACACGCTCAGGCGCTGTATCTGCAGCGCGGGCGCTTCTCCCTGGCTCATCTCGAGCCCAGCCACCTGGCGGCCCTGGTGCCCATGAATATAAGCAGAACGAGCAGCGCCAAAACGAGGGAGCCGCCCCAGGCGACCTGGTGCCAGTTATCGTAGGGGCTCAGCGCGAAGAAGAAGATGAGCACGGGCAATCCCGACGTGGGCGAGAGCGGCGAGGTGAGGTAGAGGTTGAAGGAGGTGGCCGTGGTGAAGAGCAGGGGCGCCGTCTCCCCCATGGCCTTGGCAAGGCCTATCAGGAAGGCCGTGAGCACGCCGCCCGCCGCGGCGCCCAGGAGCACCCTGACGGTGTGCCTCAGCCGAAGGCCCAGCGCCTCCGCCGCCTCGAGCAGCGACTGCCTGGGGGCCCTGAGCGCCTCGCTCACCTGCACCACCACGTAGGGCAGCATGACGAGCGAGAGCGCCACCGCCCCCGCCAGCGCGGAGAAGGTGCGCGTGGGCACCACGAGCAGGAGGTAGACCACGATGCCTATGACGATGGTGGGGAACTCGACCATGGCCTCAGCGAGCGCCCTGCTGAGGCGGGAGAGGCGTGAGTTAGGGTAAAGCGCAACATAGACCCCCGTGGCCAGGCCCAGGCCGCCCGCGAGGGCCAGCGCCAGGCCTGACATGAAGAGCGTGCCCTGAAGCGAGGGCCCCACTCCGCCCAGGCCCTGGCCTGGAAGCGGGGGGAGCGCGGCCAGGAAGCGGGGGCCCACCTGCAGGAGCACGGGGAGCCCCTGCCGCACGACATCGCCCAGCATCCAGAGGAAGGGGAGGAGCGCGAGCAATGTGCCCGCGGCGCTGAGCAGCAGGGCCAGGGCGTCCTTAGCCCGCACCTCCCCCACCCCCTAGGATGCGCTTGAAGAGCGTCAGGAGCCCCAGGCCCAGCAGGAAGAGCAGGAGCGCGAGAGAGAAGAGCGCGGAGGCCTGCAGCGAGGGGTAGTAAGAGGAGCCGAACTGGTTTACGATCAGGGCCGGTATCGTCAGGCCCGGGGCCAGGAGGCTCGCGGAGACGTTGAAGGCCCCGCCCACCGTCATGGCCACGGCCACGGTTTCGCCCATCGCCCTTCCCAGGGCAAGGGCCAGGCCCCCAAGGACCTGCGCCCTCGTGTAGGCGAGCGTGACCCTGATCGCCTCCCACTTCCCCAGGCCCAGCGCATAGACGCCCTCCACCATCGCCCTGGGGGCCTGGGCATAGGCCTCCCTGATGAGCGAGGAGGCGAAGGGCGTGATCATGATGGCCAGGACGAGGCTCGCCAGCAGGTAGCTGGGCCCGTAGGGCCTGGTGGAGAAGAGCGGGATCCAGCCCAGCTGGCCGTAGAGCCAGCTGAAGAGCGTGCCCTTGAGCAGGGGGGCCAGGGAGAGGAGCCCCCAGAGGCCGAAGAGCACGGCCGGAAAGGAGGCGATCAGGTCGCCCACGTTCACGAGCACCGGCCTCAGCCAACGCGGCGAGAACTCGTTCGAGAAGACCGCCATGGAGAGGGCCAGGGGCATGGCCAGGCCCACCGCGATGGCGGTCACCACCAGGCTCCCGTAAATGGCCGCAAACCCCCCGTAAACGTCCTCATACGGGCTCCAGCGGTTGCCCAGGTAGACGCCCAGCCCCAACTTTGAGAAGGCCTCCAGCGAGGCGAGCAGGAGCGCGAGCACGATTAGCGCGATGATGGAAATTAGGAGAAGGGGAGGAAGCGCCAGCGCGTTGAAGCGGGCCCTTGCCTCCATCCCGCCGCCGGCCCGATGCTCATGCCTTTCTGCCTTACGGCCAGAGCAGGAGATCCCTGACCGGCCTACCCTGGTAGCTCAGCGCGGCGTTCACCTGCTCTAGGAGCCTGCTGGCCAATGGGCTTGGCAGCGGGATATAGCCCTGCAGCACGATGCTATCGCTCTGGCCCGCGGTGAGGAGATACCGAAGCCAGAGGTATACGGCCGCGGCCTCCATGATGTTCGAGTAATGAGCCTTGCAGATGAGATAGCTGAAGGTGACAATGGGATAAGAGGAGTGGCCCGGCAGGTTCATGAAGAACGAAGTATAGTTGGACCAATCGGCGGTGATGCTGGGCAGGCGGCTCAGGTTCGCGCCGTTGAGGGCAGCGGCGACCGTTTCGCGGCTGGCGAAGACGGGCAGCCCGTCATGGTTGATGAGCTGTGCCGAGGGGAGGCTGCTGGCCGCGGCGTACTGATATTCCACATATCCTATCGAGAAGGGCGTCTGCTGCACCAGCGCGGCGACGCCTTCATTCCCCTTCCCGCCCAGGCCCGTGCCCAGCGCATCGACGGGCCAGCGCACTGTGAAGCCCGTGCCCACGCCGCTCCCCCTCCACTCCTCGGAGACCCCGTATAGGTACGTGGTGAAGGCGGCCGTAGTGCCGCTGCCGTCGCTCCTGTGGACCGCTATTATGCTCTCATGGGGCAGCGCGGTGCCCGGGTTGAGCTGCTTTATCCTCGGGTCATCCCAGAAGGAGATCCTGCCCAGGTAGATGGCCGCGAGCGCCTCGCCATTGAGGATAAGGGGGCTTGAGAGGCCCGGAAGGTTGTAGATGACCGCTATGCTCCCCACGATGACGGGGACCGTGATTATGGAGCCGTAAAGCCTCACGGCCTCCTGGTACTTCTCCTTGGTCAGGGGGACATCGGAGGCGCCGCAGGTGTAGGTTCCTTGGAGAAAGCCGGAGACGCCGGCCCCGCTGCCCACCGAGCTGTAGGAGACAGGGATGCCCGCATAGTTCCAGCGGCTCACCCAAACTTGCATCTGCGGGTTAATGAAGCTCGCGCCGCCCATGACGAGGTTATACGAAACCTTGGAGGGGGCTATCCTGTCGGAGGGCGCGGGGCTCGATCTTGCCAAAAGTGAGTAAGAGACCGCCGCGGCCGCGGTAAGGATGAGCACGACGGCCACCAGAGCTAGCCTGGAGATTCCCTTCACGGCCAGCCTCCCGGCCCCCCTGATATAAGCAAGTCGCATGTGAAACTAGTAAATTCATTTCTGAATATATTTATTAGGCGCTGATATATACCAAGGCTCATGAGCGAGGAGGGGGAGCTCAGGAGGCTGCAGCGCTCGGGCAGGTCTTCGTACATCTTGGTCCTGCCCAAGAGATGGGTGGAGGAGGCTCGGCTGAAGGAGGGCAAGAGCGTATATGTGGCCAAGCAGGCCGATGGCTCGCTGCTGATATCGCCCTATGGGCCCCTCTCGAAGCCCTCGATGGGCGAGGCGCAGATAGAGCTTAGGCAGGGCGACGACGCCAACGCCATCATCAGGAAGATCATTTCGGCGTATCTGCACGGCTACAGCGCCTTCTACGTCAGGGCCAAGGGGGCGAGGCTAGGGCTCGCGCAGCGGATGACCGTGAAGGAGACGATCCGAAGGTACCTGATAGGGGCCGAGGTCGTCTCGGAGTCGGCCGAGGGCGTGGTGGCGCAGGTGCTGGTCAGCTACCCGGAGCTGGACGTGGAGGGGGCGCTGCGAAGGATGGCCCTCATAGCGCGGAATATGCACAAGGATGCCCTCGATGCGCTGAGGAGGCTCGACAGGGAGCTGGCCGAGGCCGTCATAAGGGCGGATGATGAGGTGGATAGGTTCGCGCATTACGTGGACAGGCAGCTGAACTTGGCCGTACAGCTCCACGGCCTGCTGAGGGAGCTGGGCCTCAGGTCGCCGAAGGACTGCCTCAGCTACAAGCTGATAGCGAAGAGCGTGGAGAGGGTCGCGGACCACGCTTCACAGCTGGCCTCCATAGGGCTGAGCCTAAGGGAGGGGCTGAGCCCGAAGCTGCTCGAGGCCCTCGGGCAGCTGAGCGAGGGCTCGCTGGAGGTCTTCGGCGGGGCGATGGAGGCCCTGTACAAGAGGAGCTATGAGGCGGCGGAAAGCATCGTGGGCGCCGCGAAGAGCGTCGCGCGCCAGGGCGAGCAGGCCATTGCGGAGCTCAGCCTGGGCGAAACGGACCTGCGCTGGGCCCGCGTTATACTGGAGCATATAAGGCGCACGGCCGAGTATGCGAGCGATATAGCCGAAGCGGTGCTGAACCTGACGGCCGAGGGCATCGTCGTGAAGGCGCTCGGGCCGAGGGAGCAGGCCCTAGCGCGGGGCCCCTAGGCCCTCTCTTTGGCGCCAGCGCAGGGTCACCATGGCGAAAGCTCAGCCAACCATGGCCGCCAGGGTCCTAAAGGAGAGCCCACAGCTAATTAACCCGCGAGGTAGGCCTTGGCGGCTTGGTGCTGGTATCGCCCCAGCTGGTAAAGGAGAAGGTAAAGGGGAACACGAAGCTGGAGAGGGCGCTGCAGTTCCTGGAGCAGGACGAGGAGGTGCAGGCCTACCTCAACCTCTGCAACGACATGGTCGTGAAGCGGCTCTTCTATAATGACCACGGGCCCGTGCACTCGCGGATCGTAGCTGGCGCGGCGCTGGAGATCCTGGAGCTGCTGAACGGGGCGGGCATAAGGCCCTCTATCATGGTGGAGGGCGGCTACGGGCTAGAGGATGCCCAGCTGGTCGTCCTGCTCGGCGCCTACCTGCACGATATTGGCAACATGATACACAGGGACTTTCACCACGTGACGGGCACCTACCTGGCCCTGGGCCTGCTGGGCCGCTGCCTGCCCCAGCTCTACGAGGATAGGAGGAGGATGTACAAGGTGCAGCAGGAGGTGCTGCACTGCATCCTTGCCCATGACGAGTCGCTGAGGGCGCTCACCGTGGAGGCGGGCGTGGTGAAACTCGCGGACGGCACGGATATGGCCGAGGGCAGGGCTAGGATACCCTACAGGGCGGGCAAGTCGGACATTCACTCGGTCTCCGCCCTGGCCATCAGGCGGGTGGACATAGTCAGGGGCGAGGAGAGGCCGATAGAGGTGGTGGTGAACATGGACAACGAAGCGGGCCTCTTTCAGGTGGAGGAGGTCTACGGCAAGAAGATCGCCACCTCGGGCCTGGCCCAGTACATCCTGGTCAGGATGATGAAGGAAGGGAGGCTCTTCAAGGTCTTCAGGCTGGACAGACATTAGGGATAAAAGGGCGCCTCCGCCAAAACGCCCGTGCAGGCGGCCGAGGTGTCGGTGGTGATCTCCGAGCGCAGCTTCTCGCCGCGAAGGCCCTATCTTGTGGTGGGGGTGCCCGAGGCGGGGCTGGTGGGCTCCATAGCCGCCTCCTACATGGCCCAGAGGCTGGCGCTGCCCGAGGTGGGCTACCTGGACTCCGACCTCTTCCCTCCTATCGTCGTAGTTCACGACGGCGAGCCCCGTTCCCCCTTCAGGATCTTCGGCAGGGAGGACCTAGTAATCGTGAACGCGGAGGTGCCGGCCTCGCCCGAGCTCTACTCGCCCATCGCCCAGGCGCTCACCGCATGGGGGCGGGACCTTCAGAGCCCGCTGATGATAGGCATGACGGGCCTACCCTCCAGGCAGCGGCTCGAGGTGGAGAGGCCCAGGGTCTTCGCGCTCAGCAGTTCGCCCGAGGTGAGGGAGAGCTTCAGGAGGGCGGGGAGCGAGGCCTTCCAGGAGGGCTTCTTGGTGGGCTTCTACGCGCAGCTGATGAGGGCCTGCCTTAAGGCCGGCCAGCCTAACCTCACGCTCCTGGCCGAATCCCATCTGCAGTTCCCCGACCCGGGGGCGGCGGCGGGCATCGTGGCCCAGCTGAGCGCCTACCTCTCGCTGGGCCTGGACGTGAGCCCCCTCATCGAGGAGTCGGAGCAGATAAGGCTTCGCACGAGGGAGCTGATGAACAAGACACTGGAGAGCATGTCGAAGGTCGCCTCCGGACTGTACGCATAGAGGCATGAGCCAGGAAGAAGGAGCCCCTAGGAGGGTGGAGAGGATGATGGAGGAAGCATATGGGGGCATCAGCTCGGACCTCTGCGAGCCTTCGGAGGGCTGCCTAAAGCCGCTGTACAGGATAGAGGTCGATGAGAACTACGTCACCGTGACCTTCGATATGCCGGGCGCGAAGAAGGATGAGATAAGGGTGAGCGCGACCGAGGAGATGCTGGCCGTGGAGGCCAGGCTCGTCGAGCCCGTGGCGCTGATGATGGGCGGTCCGCTTCAGAGAAAGGTGAGCTTCACGAAATACATGAGGAGGATAAGGCTGCCGGCGAAGGTCGACCCGGAGAGGGCCTCCGCCACCTACAGCAAGGGCCTGCTGTCGATAAGGTTCCCCTTAGAACGAGGGGGCAAGGCCATCAGCATCGAGTAGCTGGCTTAACGGGAGGCGGGGCGGGGGCAATAGCGGGGGTTCTCCCCTGCGGCTACAGGTGTGGATTTGAATTCGGCGCCCTAGGCTCCACCGACCTCCGGGTTATGAGCCCGGCGGGGTAACCTGGCTCCCCTACCCCGCTGGCGCCCAAGCGGGCCCCCTCTAATATAGGCCTTTCGGTGCTACTCGCTTATCAGGCGCACCCTCCCGTGGTCCATCTCATACCTCAGCAGCAGCGCATACCTGCCCCATTCGACGATCCAGAGGAAGAGCCTCTCGGGGTCCACGTCGGGCATCTCCCGCCTGAGCAGGGCCAGGAGCAGCTCCTTCTGGACCTCGCCATCCTTCTTGGAGATATAGCCCAGGACCTGCTTGAAGGGAGGCAGCGCGGCCAGGATCCTGTTGAGGAGCCTCTTCCTGCCCCTCGAGTCACAGGAGAGCAGTTTCTTGCCCTTATCGGTGAGCTCCAGGTCCCCGTCGCTCACCTTCAGCAGGCCCAGGAACTCGGCCGCGTTCACGACGGGCAGGAGGCTGTCGACGGACATCACCAGGTCGTTGGAGACGAGCGCCATGTCCACCCTGCCGCCGTAATCCTCGAGCACCTCAAGTAGCCCTATGACCTGGCCGATATGCACGGAGGAGATCGAGGGGATGTCGGCCATCTTGCTGGTTCTTCCTGATGCTTCGCTTCAGCGCTTAATTAACTTTAACCGTGGCGCGCCCATAGCTATACGGGTCCCAGCGCGGGCCCTCCCGCGAGCAGGGAGGTGACCTCATCGGCGATCGCGTACAGCTCCTGGCTCTTCGGGTCCCTGGGCCTCTTGAGCGGCACGGGCACCTCCTTGAGGATCGTGCCGGGCCTGGGCGTCATGACCAGGATGCGGTCGGCCATGTACACGGCCTCCATGATGTTATGTGTCACCATCAGTATGCTGCTGGGGGGCCTGCTCCTATCCTCCCAGAGGTCCAGCACCTCCTCCCTCAGGTGAGAGGCGGTGAGCACGTCGAGGCTGGAGAAGGGCTCATCCATCAGCAGGACCTCGGGGTCCGAGACGAGCGCCCTAGCCAAGCCCACCCTCTGCTTCATGCCCCCCGACAGCTCGCGCGGGTAGGCCTCCTCAAACCCCTCAAGGCCCACGAGCCTTATAGCCCTGAGGGCCCTCTCCCTCCTCTCCTCCTTGGAGAGGGGCTTGCCCTCCAGGCCCAGCTGCACATTCTCATACACGGTGAGCCAGGGAAAGAGGGCGAAGTTCTGAAAGACGAAGGCCATCTCGCCGCAGACGCCCTGCACGGGCCTGCCCTTATAGTACACCGCCCCCTCGCTGGGCTGCACCAGCCCTATGATGATCCTGAGCAGCGTGGACTTGCCGCAGCCCGAGGGCCCTATGATGCAGACGAACTCGTTCTCCTGCACGGCCATGTTCACATGCTCGAGCACCACCAGCGGGGGCTGGCCGGGCCTATAGTAGGCCTTCGTGACGTTCTCCACCAGCACCAGGGGCGCCAAGGGCGCTCACCTACGCCTCGAGCTTGTAGCGGGCCAGCGCGAACCTATATATCCGCTTCCATGCCAGCCTATTCAGCGCCAGCACGGTGAGCACCATGGCCCCAAGGCCGGCGAGCAGCAGGCCGTTGTTGCCCATCTCCAGCGCGGCCGTGCTCAGGAGCGAGCCTATGCCCGGCAGGCTCACGACGCCCCTGCCCGTGACGATGTACTCCGATACGATCAGCGTGTTCCATCCTCCTCCCCACGCCGTTATGCTGCCCGTGACCAGCGAGGGCAGCGAGGCGGGGAGGATGAGCCTGGTCCAGAGCCTGAGCCCCCTGAGCCCATAGACGCTGGAGGCCTCGCGCAGCTCGTTGGGTATGGAGCTGATGCCGCCCAGCAGGTTGAACAGGATGTACCACTGCATGCCCGTCATCGTCAGCAGCACGGAGACGAGCCAGTAGCCGCCGGGCAGGTAGGGCGCGACCAGCGTGAACAGCGGAAAGAAGGCCGTGGCGGGGATCGAGGCCAGGACCTCCGCCGTCACGCTGAGCGCGTAGAGTCCCCCGCTGCCCCTTTGGCTCAGCCAGGCCACGAGCGGGAAGGACCAGGCCAGGCTGAGCGCAAAGGCCGCCGCGAGCCGGGCGAGCGAGTAGAGGATGTAGAGCGGCATCTGGCGCAGCAGGGCCGAGGCCCTAGGGTCCGCCAGCTGGGCCGCCAGCAGCGAGAGCTGAAGCTTCAGTTGCAGGAGGAGCTGCGGGGCCAGGGCTATGACGAGCGCGGGGAGGGTTACCGTGGCCCCCAGCGCCAGCGCCCTGAGCAGCCTTACTTGGGGCTGGAGGCGCCCCCAGGAGGGCCTGATCGCCCTCCTGAGCAGCGCCGCGCGCGGCGGCCCATGCCTCCAGGAGAGGGAGGAGAGGACCCTGAGCCTTGCATGCCTCCTCAGCCAGGCGAAGGCCGAGATGTGGAAGAGGTAATAGCCCGAGGCCCTTTCGTGGGCCACGGCCTCCTGCACGAACCTTTCCGCATACGCGCGGAGCGGCAGCCAGAAGAGCAGCTCCACGAGGGCCAAGATGAGGAGCAGGGCGGCGAGCCCCAGCAGGTACCCGCCGAAGTCGCCCGCGAAGGTGGCCTGGGCCAGGTAGCTGCCCAGGCCGGGCAGCCTATAGCTGGTGGAACCGAGCGTGATGTATTCGGCGGCGATGAGGAAGAACCATCCGCCGGCCCATGACATAGTGCCGTTGTAGACGAGTTTGGGCACGGCGGCGGGGATGAAGAGCCGGCGCAGCTTCTGCAGGAGGGAGAGGCGGTAGACCTTTGCGGCATCCTCGAGCTCGGAGGGCAGTGCGCTGACGCCCTCATATACGGCGAAGGCCAGGTTCCAGGCCATGGAGGTGAAGATCAGGAAGATGGCCGCCAGCTCGAGCGCCAGGCGCGCGCCCTGAAAGGCGCTGATGAGGAAGAGGATGGCCACGGGAAAGAAGCCCAGGATGGGCACCGACTGGAGCACGTCCAAGATGGGCAGCAGCACCCTCTCGGCCGCCTTGCTCCTCGCCGCGAGGACGCCGTAGGGGATGGCGAAGGCATACGAAAGCGCCAGGCCCGCGAACATCCTGAACAGCGAAAGGGCGGCATAGGCCAGCACGGCGCCCAGCGCCTCCAGCAACTCTAGGGACAAGCCGCTCGCTGCCCGCGGTTTGCGCCGGGCTTTATACGCCTACCGCGCCCGTGAGGCTAGGCGCGGGGCCTCAGCTTTAACTCCTTCTCGATCTCGGCGATCCTGGCGCCCAGCGCCCTTACCATCTCGCTGTTGTCGACCTGCTGCAGCACGTTGCCGCAGGTGGGGCAGGTGTAGAAGGAGTCGATCGCCTCCTCCTCCTCGAGCACGGGGTGGCCCTTGGCGCCGCAGTGGTAAAACCTATGCTCGCTCTCATACCTGAGCCTCTCCCTCAGCCTCATCAGGATCTTATGCTTCTGGCCCTCGATATAGCTCTCGACCTGATCCCTGTCGGCCTTCCACCTATAGATCGTCCACCCCTTCTTGGGGTCCTTGGTCCTGATGCCCTTTATCAGCGTGCGGCCGTGCAGGTCGTAAAGGATCCTCCTGACCGCGTTGATCTTAAGGCCCGTAGAGCTGGCGACCTCCTCGTCCGTGACGCCCTCCGTGGAGAGCAGCGCGCGGGCCACCTTCACATACTCATCGCCCCCCAGGATGCTGCAGAGCTTCACGAAGCTGTCCTCGAACTCTACCTTCGACAAGGCCGTTTACTCGCCTCCTGTTCGTTTAAGCTTTGCGCTTCTCCTTGAGCAGGCCCTCGAGATAGGAGCCGTAGCCCCGCGCGTCGAGCAGCTGGGTTAGCTCGGCCTCAAAGCCCTCCCGCAGCTCCAGGGCCGCGATCCACCCCTGCTCATAGGGCGAGGCGTTGATGAGCTCGGGCCTGCTCGTGAGGGCCTGGTTCACCTCGAGCACGATGCCCGAGAGCGGGGCATAGACCTCCCCCACGGCCTTCACGGACTCCAGCGTGGCGACCACATCGCCCTGCTTCACCCTGTCGCCGGGCCTGGGCAGCGAGACATAGACGATGTCCGTGAGCTCCTTCGCGGCGTAGTCCGTGATGCCCAGGTACGCCCTGCGCCCCTCCACCCTCGTCCACTCATGTTGCTTTGTGTAGAGAAGGCCCTCCCTTATTCTGTAGCCCTTCACGAGGCGCTCCAAGCCTGCCCTCTCTCCCGGGCTCCCCTCCTATAGCCATAAAGGCTTTGGTCGTAGAAGGGAGGCCTCCTTATGAGCGCCCTCCTGCTCCTGCCCTCGGCCACCACGAGGAGCTCGAGGTTCTCCTGGGCCAGCTCGGGCGCCACGTAGCCCAGCGCGATGCCCCTCCTGAGGATGGGCGAGTAGCCGCCGCTGGTGATGCGGCCCACGATGGCGGAGTCCCGGGCCAGCTGCTGCCCCGCCCTGGGCACGCCGGGCTCGAGCAGCAGCAGGCCCACCCTCTTCTCCCTGATCTTGGCCGAGGAAAGGGCAGCCCTTCCCACGAACTCCCCCTTCTCCAGGTTCACGAGCCGCTCCAGGCCCGCCTCCAGCGGGTTTGTATCCTCGTTTATGTCCTGGCCATAAAGGCAATAGCCCGCCTCGAGGCGAAGGCTGTCCCTGGCCCCGAGGCCGCAGGGCCTGGCGCCCAGCTCCAGCAGCCTCTGCCAGAGCGCGAGCGCCGGGTCGGGCCTATGGAGCATCACGTCTAGGAGCACCACCTCAAAGCCGTCCTCGCCCGTATAGCCCGTCCTGGAGATGATGGCGACCTGCCCCTCGAAGCGGGCCTGAAGCAGGCCGAACCTCCTGAGGCCTGGGGCGGAGGGGAAGAGCTGGGCCAGGAGCCCCGCCGCCAGGGGCCCCTGCAGCGCCACCATGGCGCTGGCCTCGGTTATATCGGCCACGCTCACGCGCGCGGCGCCTCGGCGGGCCCTCAGCCAGCTCGCATCCTTCTCCCTGTTCACCGCGTTGCCCACCAGCAGGTAGCGCTCCTCCTCCAGCCTCATGATGATGACGTCATCCAGGATGCCCGCCGCCTCGTTGAGCAGGAGGGTATATGCCGCCCTCCCCGGCTGCAGGCTAGAGAGGTCGCTCGGCACGAGCCCATCGAGGAAGCTGGCCGCATCGGGGCCCTCGATCAGGAAGCGGGCCATATGGGAGACGTCGAAGAGCCCGCAGCGCTCCCTCACCGCCATATGCTCCGCGAGGATGGACTCGTAGTAGAGCGGCATCAGGTAGCCGGCGAACTCCGTGAGCTTGGCGTGCGCGGCATGATAGCTGTACAGGGGCGTGAGCCTTAAGGGCACGCCCTGGCCTCGCGCTCGGCCGTTTAAACGCTTGGGCAGGTTTAAATGCCGGCCCTTCGGCCGCTGGCCATTGTCCTACTCCGGGCAATGGCGCTAAAGGGGGAGGCTTCAGGACGCGCCCTGCTCGAGGCGCCGCGGGACGCGCTGCGCGACGGGGATATCCTGGTCGTATCGAGCAAGTATGTGGCCAAGCTGCAGGGGAGGGTGCTGAGGTATACCGGGGTGAGGCCCAGGGCGAGGGCGAGGAGGCTGGCGAGGGCCTTTGGCCTGCAGCCAAAGGAGGCCGAGGTCATCCTGAGGGAGGCGGAGGAGGTCTACGGGGGGATTCGCGGCGTGCTGCTCACCGCCAAGCTGGGCACGCTGGCCCCCAACGCGGGCATCGACCACTCGAACGTCAGAAGGGGCCTGGTCGTGCTACAGCCCCTTCGACCTTGGGAGGAGGCGCGCAAGCTGTGGGACAGGTTCTTCCTGTACCGCAACGCGAGGCTCGGGATCATCATAGCGGACAGCCGGCTGACGCCTCTGAGGCGAGGCACCACGGGCGTGGCGCTGGCCAGCTGTGGCGTGCCGGGCGTGCTGGATGAGAGGGGCAGGGAGGACCTTTATGGCAGGAGGCTTCGCGTCACCTTCAGGGCGCTGGCGGATGCGCTGGCCTCGGCGGCGGAGGCGCTGATGGGCGAGGCGGGCGAGGCCACGCCCCTGGTGCTGATCAGGGGCTATAGGGCCAGGGGAAGGGATGCCGGCGCGCTCAGCGTGAGCCCGCGCATCTGCCTCTTTATGAGGGGCCTAAAAGGAGGGGCTGAGCTCCAGCTTGAACCTGTCGAGGGAGAGCAGCCGGCCGCAGCTCCTGCAGCGGTTGGAGTAGATCTTCAGCGCATCCCTGGGCGACCTGAGCTCGGAGCCCGAGTAGATGACCGCCCCGCAGGCGCCGCACCTGATCTCGAAGACCACCCCTCCTAGGCCGCGAGGGGGGCCTATAAACTTAAAGCCTGGGGCCTGCGACCCGCGCCAGCTTGGGGGCCCGGGCCTTTCTCTCCCGCTTCATGGAGAGGCTGAGGAGCAGGCCTAGGGGACATGGCGCCGCGGCCCTACTCCCGCTGCTGCTCTATCTGGCGGCGCTGGCCCTCTTCAGCGCGGGGCTGCTCAACGTCCTGCTCGAGGGAGCGACGCTGCCGAGGGATGTGATCATCTACGGCGGGCGAGAGCGGCAGACCATCTACGAGCTCTTCATGCTCATGGGCGTCTACATAGTAGGCGCCACGGGCCTCTACGCCTGGGTGCTCGCGGGGAGAAGGGGGATGCAGGAGAGGATCGCGAGGATGTACTTTATGGTCGGCCTGCTGGGCCTCCTGCTGGCCTTCGCGATGGGCTACTATATCCTGGTGCGCAAGGGCTACTTCTAGGCCTAGAGCTCTATGACGTGCACGCCCAGCCTCTTGAGGGCCAGCTGATTTATCAGCCACCTGCCGTAGGCGCCCAGCTCGTATTCGCAGAGCAGCACGGGCGCCTTCAGCTGCAGGGCCAGCTCGGAGAGGAGCACGAGGTAGAAGAGCGTGAAGAGCGGCACCTCCCTGAGCATGAGGCCCCTGGCCATCGAGAGCACGGGGGCGCGCAGGCTGTCGGAGATGACGCAGGAGGGCGTCGAGAAGAGGGGGGGCAGCGGGGGGAGGCCCAGCTGCGCGCAGAAGGCCAGGCCATCCACCGCCCTCACCCTGCGCGTGAGGGGTGCGGCGAGCCGGCGCAGCACGTGAGGCCAAGAGCCGCAGAAGTCGTAGTAGAGCGCCCATCCGCCCTGGGCATAGCGCTTCAGCGAGGCCGCGAGGAAGTCCAAGGCATCGGCCGGGTCGCCGTAGATGGCCAGGTTCACGCTGTCGCCGCGGAGCTCGGGCGCGGCCAAGCCCTAGCCCCTGGCCCACTTGGGGTGGTCGGACTTCTTGTTCTCTTCACAAATCGGTGAGACAGGTCCTCCGCATCCCACCCTGATGAAGAAGGGACGCCCGGGGTTATAAGAGTTTGCGCGCCTAGGGCAGCAGCCGCCCCGCCACCCTCCTGGCGCGCCGCTCGAAGGCGGCCTCCTCGACCAGCTCCTGGGCGGCATACTCATGCATGTGGCCCATGGGGCAGGCCAGCACGTATCTTTCCTGGCCCTTAACCATGCCCTGCTCGGGGAGCCCGCTGTTGAAGTAGAGCCCGCAGCTCCTGCAGCGCACATATAGGGCCATGGGCGCCCGGGGCGCCGGTCGCTTATATGGTTGGTCTTAACCGGGTTATAGCAATCGTTAAATCGGCTGCGCCTTTCGCTTTCCCGTGAAGGTCCCCGTCGCGCTCACCATCGCGGGCTCGGACTCAGGGGGAGGGGCAGGGATCCAGGCGGACCTTAAGACCTTCGCCGCCCTAGGCGTGCACGGCGCCTGCGCGATCACGGCCATAACCGCCCAAAACACGCGGGAGGTGACGGGGGTTGCGCGCGTGGAGATCCCCCTGCTGAGGGCGCAGATCAGGGCCGTGGCCGAGGACCTGGGCGTGGATGCGGCCAAGACGGGCATGCTCTACGATGAGGAGGTCATCAGGGCCGTGGCCGAGGAGTGGAGGTCGGTGCGAAGCCCGCTCGTGGTGGACCCCGTGATGGTGGCCAAGAGCGGCGCGCGGCTGCTGAAGGAGGAGGCCGTACGGGCGCTCATCGAAGAGCTCCTGCCCCTGGCCACGGTGGCCACGCCCAACATCCCCGAGGCGGAGGTCCTGAGCGGGCGGCGCATCGACGGCCTGGAGGCCATGGAGGAGGCGGCCCGCAGCATCGCGGGGCTCGGGCCCAGGGCGGTGGTGGTCAAGGGCGGGCATAGGCCCACGGGCTCTAAGGTCGTGAACGTGCTGTACTGGGAGGGGAGGTTCTGGAGGCAGGAGCTCCCCTATCACGAGACTAGCACCACGCACGGCGCCGGCTGCTGCTTCTCCGCGGCCATCGCGGCCGAGCTGGCGAAGGGGGCCAGCATCGAGCGGGCCGTCGAAGCGGCCGGACTTCTCGCCAATAGGGCCATACAGCACGGGCTGGCCCTGGGCGGGGGCCATGGCCCCGTCAACCCGCTCGTAGAGCTCTACTCGAGGGCCGATGAGCTAGCGACGCTGCAGGACGTGGAGAGGGCCGCGCGCCTGCTGGAGGAGGCGGGCTCGGGCGCGCTGCTGAGCCCCGAGTGCCAGATCAACGTGGCCATGGCGCTACAGTACGCGCGTGATGCGATGGATGTGGTGGCCATCCCCGGCCGCATCGTGAACGTGATGGGCAGGCTCCGGGCCAGCGCGCCGCCCAGGAGGGGCGCTTCAAGGCACCTGGCCAGCTACCTGCTCGCGCTGAGGCCCCATGCCCCCGAGCTGAGGGGCGCCGTCAACATACGCTACTCGAAGGAGTTCATCGAAAGGGCCAGGGCGCTGGGGCTGCGCGTTTCAGGCTACGACCGCCGGGCCGAGCCGCCCGATGTGAAGGAGAGGGAGGGCGCCACGACGCGCTGGGGGGCCGAGCAGGCCCTGAAGGCCCTCGGCAGGGCGCCCGACGTGATCTACCATGAAGGGGACGTGGGAAAGGAGCCCATGATCGTGGTGCTGGGAGGGACGGCGACGGAGGCCGTCAGGCGGGCGCTGAGGATGGCGGGCCTGCCCGAGCCCTCGGGAGCAGGAACTTCCTGATGAAATACCTGTGCAGCCTCGTATCGCCCGAAAGCTCGGGGTGAAAGGTCGTGGCCAGCACGCTGCCCTGCTCAAGGGCGACGATCGCGCCATCGGGCAGCTTGGCCAGCGGCGTGACGCCCTCGCCCACCTGCCTGATGATGGGCGAACGTATGAAGACCGCCCTGTAGGGCGGCGGGCCCAGCACGGGTATCTCTATCTCGGCCTCGAAGGACTCCCTCTGCCTGCCGAAGGCGTTGCGCTCCACGAGCACATCCAGCAGGCCGAGCAGGGGCTGTGAGGTCTGGCCCACCACGCGATCATAGGCCCTCTTGGAGAGCAGGATGGCCCCCGCACAGGTGGCGAAGATGGGCAGCCCGCCCGCGATCTTCGCCTTCAGGGCCTCATGTAGGCGCGAGTAGAGCGCCAGCCAGCCCATCACCGTACTCTCGCCGCCCGGCATCAGGAGCGCGCTCACCCCCTCTAGGTCCTCGGCCCTCTTGACGTGCACGAAGCTGCTCTGAAGCCCCTCCTCCTCGAGCGCCCTCCTCATGGCTCCTTCGTGCTCCTCCAGGTCTCCCTGAAGCGCCAGGATGCCTATCTTCAGCTCCATGGTGGGGAACAAAGGCCGGTGCAATATAAGCTATCCGCGCTAGGCCCTGGCGGGCAGGCCCCTCAGGAGCTGCCCCTCATTTGCCAGCGCCTCGAGCGCCAACTGCGCGGCCCTCTTGCCGCTCAGCAGCATGGCGCCGAAGGTCGGCCCGGGCCTGGGAAGGCCGAAGGTCTCGGCCACCGCCATGCCGGCCACGATGAGGCCCGGGTAGATCATGCGCGTATGCTCCACGATGGCCTCCTCCGACCTCTCCACCCACATGGCCCCCATGCCAGGGATCTTTATGATGCCCCTCTCATCGAGCCGCTTCACGCAGGCCGCGTCGTGGCCGCTGGCATCGATCACGACCTTCGCCTCCAGCGCGATGGGGTCCACGCAGGTGACGTTCCTGGGCAGGGCGGCCACGGGGCTCCAGTTCACGACCACGCCCCTAACCCTCCCCTCGCGCAGGATCATGTCATCCAGCTGCGTGAGGTTCAGCACCTTGGCCCCCGCTTCGAGCGCGGCACAGGCGAGCTTGGCGGCGGCATAGGGGGCGCTGGCCACGAAGAGCCCATCGCCCCTGGGCTCATACCTGATGCCCAGCTCGTCCAGCACGCGCTCGGCCGGGTGCCTGAAGGTGGCTATGTTCATGAGGTAGCCGCCGACCCAGAACCCGCCGCCCAGGTAGTTGTTCTGCTCGATCAGCAGCGTCCTGTGCCCGGCCCTGGCGAGCTCCCTCGCCGCGATGAGGCCGGAGGGCCCGGCGCCCACGACGATGGCGTCGCTCTCCAGCAGCCCCCGGAGCTCCTCTGCGAAGCGGCTCACGATGGCCTCGCTCACATCCTTCTCCCTGGCCCTGCTGTCGAAGAGAGCCATGAGGTTCCGGCTTCCGGAGCGCATATAAGGTTGGCTATAAGCGACTTATTCTTAATAACTGCGGGCGGGCGCCTGGCGCGTGGCAAGGGAGGACCTGCTCGACCGCCTCAAGGCGCTGGCCAGGATCGTGGAGGAGGGCATCGACCCCTATCCTCACAGCTTCACGCCCACCCACGCCATAGCCGAGATAAGGAGGGCCAACCAGGGCGAGCTAAGGCTGAAGGGCCCGCTCGCGACCGCGGGGAGGGTGATGGCCATCAGGAGGCACGGGAAGGTGCTCTTCGCGGACCTGCTGGATGAAGGCGAGCGGCTTCAGATCTACCTCACCGCTGAGCGGCTGGGCGACAGGTATTCCTGGTTCCTCAGGAACATCAACAGGGGCGACTTCCTGGGCGTAAGGGGCGAGCTCTTCTTCACGCAGAAGGGCGAGCTCACGCTGAATGTGGATGAGTACGTGCTGCTGGCCAAGTCCCTGCTCGAGCTGCCCAGCAAGTGGCATGGGCTCAGGGACGTGGAGGAGAGGTACAGGAAGAGGTACCTGGACCTACTGCTGAACGGCGAGGCCAGAAGGATCCTGCTGGTGCGCTTCTCGCTCATCAGGGAGCTCAGGAGGCAGCTGGAGGCCCGTGGGTTCATAGAGGTCGAGACGCCCATCCTCCAGCCCCTCTATGGAGGGGCCGCGGCCCGCCCCTTCAGGACGACGATAAGGGCCCTGGGCGAGGAGTGGTACCTGAGGATCTCGGAGGAGCTGCCGCTGAAGAAGCTGCTGGTGGCGGGCTTCGATAGGGTCTACGAGATAGGGAAGGTCTTCAGGAACGAAGACATAGACGTCATGCACAACCCCGAGTTCACGATGCTGGAGGCCTACCAGGCCTATGCGGACTACAACGACATGATGAGGCTCGCCGAGGAGGTGCTCTGCGCCGCCATCAGGGGCGTGCTGGGGGGCTATAGGGTGAGCTGGATGGGCAAGGAGCTGGACTTCACGCCGCCCTGGCGGCGCATAAGGCTCTACGAGGCCCTCGAGAAGTACGCCGGCGTGCGCGCCCAGGAGGCGGCGGAGGAGGAGCTGCGCTCGCTCCTCAGGCAGAAGGGGCTCGAGGCGCCCAGCGAGATGCCCCGGGGGCTCCTGCTGGAGAAGGTCTTCGACCTCTACTGCAGGCCTCAGCTGCTGAACCCCACCTTCGTGCTCGACTATCCTCGTGAGACGACGCCGCTCTGCAAGCCCCATAGGGCCCAGCCGGGGCTCGTGGAGCGCTTCGAGCTGTTCGCGGGCGGGCTCGAGCTGGCCAACGCCTACAGCGAGCTGAACAATCCGCTGCTGCAGCACAGGTTCTTCCTGGAGGAGCAGAGGATACATGCGGCGGAGGTGGAGATGGCCCACCGCTATGACGCGGACTTCGTGGAGGCGCTGATGTACGGCATGCCGCCCGCCGGCGGCATCGGAATAGGCATCGACAGGCTGGCCATGCTGCTGGCCGGGGCCCCGAGCATAAAGGAGGTGCTGCTGGCGCCCATCATGAAGAGGGTCCTCAATCCATCGCCCTTCGAGGGCGTAGAGGTGGAGGAGCTGACGCGCAAGTTCTTAAAGGAGGCGCCCCCGCTCAGGCCAGGGACGGGCCAGTGGTCTAGCCTGGTAGGATGACGCCCTTACACGGCGTTGGTCGCCGGTTCAAATCCGGCCTGGCCCACCCGCCTATGGCTCCTCCGCAAGGACCTCGCGCAGCTCCTGGGCGCTGCCCCTCAGCACGAGCTCCAGGGCGTTCTCCTGGCCCGGGGTGAGGCGCCCCCTCAGCAGCTCATCCTTGCGCAGCCGCAGGACCAGCTCGGCCCTGCCGGCCTCGACCTCCTGCCTGAGCGCCCGGCGCAGGTCCTGGGGCAGCGCCCTCAGCAGCCTCAGCGCCAGGGCCCTGGCCCCCTGGCCCCTCAGCTCGGCGGTGTAGTAGAGGATGGGGTTGCCGAAGTGTCCCTGAAGCCTTTGTAGCCGCAGCTCCTGCGGAGGGAGGCCCAGCCCGCTCCTGAGCGCGGCCAACACCCTCGGCTCGTCCTCGGTGGCGTGCAAGATGAGCGAAAGCCTTATCCTCACAGCGCCGGCTCTGCCGCTTGGGGGCCCAGAGCCTTTATTAGCTTTGAGAGGGCCCGGGGGGAGAAGGCGAGGATGGCCCTTATGCTTCTGGGCATCGAGTCGACCGCCCACACCTTTGGCGTGAGCGTCGTGGAGGCCGAGGGCAATGAGGGCCGCATCCTGAGCGACGTCAAGGAGGTCTACAAGGCCAAGCCCGGCTCGGGCATAGAGCCGGGGGAGGCGGCGCAGCACCATGCGGCCGTGGCCCCGGGGCTGCTCGCGCGGGCCCTTAGGGCGGCGGGGACCTCGGTGAAGGATCTTGCCGCCGTGGCCTACTCGGCCGGCCCCGGCCTGGGCCCCTGCCTAAGGGTGGGCGCCACCGTGGCCAGGGCGCTGGGACTCTACTATCGTAAGCCGCTGGTGCCCGTGCACCACGCAATAGGGCACATCGAGCTGGGCTGCCTGCTCACGGGCGCGCGTAACCCCATCGTGCTGCTCGTGACCGGAGGGCACACGGCGATCCTGCTCTTCTCGTCCGGCAGGTGGAGGATCTTCGGCCAGACGCTCGACATAACGGTGGGCAAGCTCTTCGACCAGTTCGGCAGGGAGGTGGGCCTGAGCAGGCCGGAGCTCGCGGGCTTTGGGGGGCCCTCCATCGAGGCCCAGGCCGGGCGCTCCTCCGCGTACCATGAGCTGCCGTACAGCGTGAAGGGTAACGACGTGTCTTTTTCCGGCCTGCTCACGGAGGCCCTGAGGCTCTGGAGGGGCGGCGTGCCGCTGGAGGAGGTCTGCTTCTCCCTTCAGGAGACGGCCTTTGCGATGCTGGCCGAGGTGGTCGAGAGGGCGCTGGCCTTCACGGGGCTCAGGGAGCTGCTGCTCGTGGGCGGCGTGGCCGCGAACGAAAGGCTGAGGGCCATGATGCAGGGGGTGGCGAGGCGCTATTCGGCCTCCTGCTATGCGATCCCAGCGCAGTATGCGGGGGACTGCGGGGCCCAGATCGCCTGGGCGGGGGCCCTGGCGCTGGCCTCGGGCATGAAGGTGAAGCCCGAAGAGGCCTTCGTCCGGCAGGCCTGGAGGATCGACAGGGTGGCGGTCCCATGGAGAGGCTGATGGCCAGGGGGGCGGAGGCGGACCTCTTCTTGGGCCGCTGGCTGGGCCACGAGGCGGTGGTGAAGGTGCGGCCGCCGAGGGGCTATAGGCATGAGCGGCTCGATGTGGCGCTACGTGCCAGGAGGACGCTGAGGGAGGCCGAGCTGCTGGTGGCGGCGAAGCTCGCAGGGGTGCCCACGCCGCAGCTCTTCTTCGTTGACGCGAAGGGCATGAAGCTGGTGATGGGCAGGGTGAAGGGGAGGCGCCTGAAGGAGCTGTTGGAGAGGAGCCCCTCCAGGGCCCTTCCGCTCTTCCAGCAGCTGGGCCGCCATGTGGCCCTTCTGCACAGGAGCGGCATAATGCACGGCGACCTGACCACGAGCAACGTCTTCGTGAGCGATGACGGCGTGCTCGTGCTCATCGACTTCGGCCTCTCCTACCGCTCACAGAGGGAGGAGGATATGGCCGTGGACATACACCTCTTAAAATCCGTGCTGGAGGGGGCCCACACGAGGAGCGCGCGGAGGGCCTTCTCGCTCTTCATGAAGGGCTATGCCGAGCTGCTGGGCGATGCGGCGCCGCGCATCCTAAAGCGCGTCTCCGAGATCGAGAGGAGGGGAAGGTATGCGAGGGAGGGATAGCGCCGGCCGCGCCGTGCTCTATCTATCGCGCAACGCCCACAAGTATGAGGAGGCCAGGGCGCTGCTGGGGCAGGCCGTGAAGCTCGCCTTCAGGCCGATGTCCTTCGTGGAGCCCCAGCTGCTCAGCGTGAGGGCGGTGGCGCTTCACAAGGCCAGGCAGGCCGCGGTCCGCATTAAGGGCCCCTTTTTGGTGGAGGACTCGGGCCTGTATGTAGCGGCGCTGCGCGGCTTTCCGGGCGCGCTCTCATCGCCCGTCTTCTCGCTGCTGGGCAACGAGGGGCTGCTGAGGCTGCTGAAGGGGGAGCGCGACAGGAGGGCCGTCTTCAGGGCCTGTGTGGTCTATGGCGAGGGGGGCAGGCCCGTGAGGCTCTTCTGCGGCAGCGTTACGGGCAAGATCGCCCAGGAGCCCCGGGGCTCGGGCGGCTTCGGCTTCGACCCCATCTTCGTGCCCAGGGGAAGCGCGAGCACCTTCGCGGAGATGCCTTTGGAGCTGAAGAACAGGCTCTCGCACCGCGCGAGGGCCCTGCGCCGCTTCGCGGCCTGGTTCGGGGCTAGGGAAAGTTTATGAACTGAGCACACCCCCGTCGCCCAGATGGCGCGAACTCACGCTCATAGGAGGGGGCAGTCCCACTCGAAGCGCCCGCCTTATCCAAAGGAACCCAGCTGGCTCACCTATAGCAAGGAGGAGGTGGTGGGCCTGATCCTCAAGCTGGCAAAGCAGGGCCTGGGCCCCAGCGAGATAGGGCGCAGGCTGCGCGATGAACACGGCATCCCGCTGGTCAAGCCCATCGTGGGCAAGACCGTGACCGAGGTGCTCAAAGAGGAGGGACTCGCGCCGCCGCTCCCGGAGGACCTGAGCAGCCTGATGCAGAAGGCCAACAGGATTCAGGAGCACCTGAGCAGGCATAGGGGGGACAGGAGGAGCGTGCACAACCTGGAGCTCGTGGAGGCCAGGATTCATCGCCTTGCCAAGTACTATAAGAGGGAGGGCATCCTGCCTCAGGACTGGAAGTTCAAGCCCACGATAGCCCAGCTGGAGTAAGATGGGCGATCCCAAGGCCCTGGCCGAGGCCGCCGAGGAGGCCGCGGAGCTCCTCCTACGCCAGGTGAGGAGGGGCAGGCGGCTCATCATAGTCGGCCACCTCGATGCCGATGGGCTCACCAGCAGCAGCCTGCTCGCGAAGGCCATCTACGGCGAGGGGGGCCACTTTCACCTGACCATCGTCAGCGACCTCACGCCCCAGCTCGTGCGCACGCTGGCGAAGGATGAGAGGGGCTTCTACGTCTTCGTGGACCTGGGCGCGGGCCTGGCCAAGGACCTGCAGGAGAACTTCGGGGATAGGTGGCTGGTCATAGACCATCACGAGCCCCCCGAGGAGGAGCGCGCGCTGCCCTCCGTCTTCAACTGCTGGAAGTACGGCTATGATGGCGGGGAGGAGGCCTGCTCGGCCACGATGGCGTACTTGGTGGCCAAGGCCCTGAGGGCCAGGAACCAGGGCGAGGCATGGCTGCCTGTGCTGGGCGCGCTGGCGGACAGGCAGGATAGGGGCGAGGGGGGCTCGCTGATATCGCTGAACAGGGCCGCGCTGGAGGAGGCGCAGCAGTACAGGCCCGACGGCGCCACGCCCCTTCTTCACATGTCGAGGGACCTCCTGCTGCCCGGCAGGGAGACGAGGCCGGTGCATGAAGCGCTGGCCGCGCTCACGCTTCCCTACCTGCCCAACCTCTCGGGCAACAGGGATGCCTGCTACTCGGCCCTAAAGGCGGCGGGCCTGAGGCTGAAGGAGGGCGAGAGGTGGCGCGTGCTGGCCGAGCTGACCGAGGACGAGAAGAAGCTGCTGCTGGATACTATATTGGCCCACGTGCAGGTGGAGGGGAGCAAGGACTGGCTCCTGCAGGAGCTGGTGGGCGAGGTCTACACGCTGCTGTACGAGGATAGGTTCACGCCCCTAAGGGATGCGAGGGAGTTCTCCACGCTGCTGAACGCCTGCGGCAGGACGAGGCGCCACTCGCTGGGCGTGGCGCTCTGCATGGGCGACAGGGGGCCCGCCATGAACGAGGCCGTGAGGGCGCTGCGCGAGTACAGGCAGACGATCACGGGGACCGTGGCCCAGCTCACATCGCTTCCCGAGAAGGTCATCGAGAGGGGCCCCCTCGCGCAGGTCATAGGCGATGGCATCGTAACGGAGGAGATGACGGGCGTGATCGCCTCCGTGCTCAGCTCGCTGCCCCGCTTCGCCAGGAGCTTCCTGTTGCTCAGGAGCGCCACGGTGGACGGCGACATAAAGCTCTCGATAAGGGCGCCCTACCTCTCGCCGACCCGCGTGAACCTGGGCCAGGTGATGAGGGAGGCGGCGCAGAAGGTGGGCGGCATAGGCGGGGGCCATGCGAGGGCCGCGGGGGCCCGCATCCCCTTCTTCGCCTATGACAAGTTCGCGCGCGAGGTGGCCTCATGGCTGGAGGGCCATGCGCCATAGGGCCAGGCTCGAGGTCCTCCTGGGCGCCAGGGAGGCCCGCGCGGTGGTGGGCGCACTCAGGCCCTCGAATGTCCGCCTCCCGGAGGGCATGAGGATAGCGATGGGCGCGCGGAGGGGGCGGCTCGAGGTGCGCATAGGCATGAGGGATGGGCTCTTCACGCTTCTTTCCACGCTGAACGAGCTGCTGGCGGAGGCCGAAGCGGCCTGGCGGGCGCTGCTCGTGGCCAAGGAGGCCAAGCTTAAGTAAAGGCGCCAGGTCGGGAGCGCGGTCGCTATGGCCGCCTCACAGGCTAAGCGCATGAGGGAGAAGTGGAGGGAGAAGGTCTGGCTGTGGGTCAAGGCCCCTCCGGCCTTCGGCGAGAAGCCCATCGCCTACATCCCGGTCACGAGCGTGGAGCGCGCCGTGGGCCGCGTGATAGAGACCACGCTCTTCGACATCACGCAGGAGGACCCCCAGCACTACCAGCTGAAGCTCTACTTTCAGGTCACGAAGGTGGAGGACCACGTGGCCAGCACCATCTTCAAGGGCTACGAGTACGCGCGCGAGTACCTCAGGAGCCTGGTCAAGCGAGGATCGTCGCTGGTGGACTTTATCCGCGACTATACCACGAGGGATGGCTACAGGGTACGGCTCTACTTCACGGCCTTCACGGAGCGGAGGGTCAACTCCTCTAAGAAGCGCGCCATCAGGAGGGCGGCCCACGGGGTGCTGAGCGAGCGCGTGCCCAACATGAGCTATGATCAGCTCGCCCAGGAGGTCGTGCTGGGCAAGCTCGCCTCGGACATCCTGAAGGAGGCTAAGAAGTTCGCGGCGCTGAGGCATGTGGGCATAAGGAAGTGTAAGCTGGTGGAGGCCCCCCAGCCCGCGCCCATGGGCGAGGAGGTGCGCGCGGAGGCGCCGGCGGCTGAGGGCGCAAGCCCTTAAACGCCCGCCGCCAGGAAGCGCGTGTCCCGCGTGGCGGTCGTGGGGGGAGGGCTCGCGGGCGTCGCCGCGGCCCAGGCCCTGCTGCGGGCAGGGGAGGAGGTGGACCTATATGAAAGGGGCGGCCTAATAGGGGTTGACTGGTCGCTCCTGCCATATCTGCTGTACAGCGGCCAGGGCGCGCCCGAGGGCCCCTCGCTACAGGTTCCTGCCGCCCAAGAGCTGCCGCGCCGCCCCGAGGCCAGGCTGCTGCTGGGGCACAGCGTGATGGAGGTAAGGAGGAGCGGCAACGGGTACCTGCTCCGGCACTCCTCGCGCGGCGCCATGGGGGAGGCCTTCTACGAGAGGGTCATCATCGCCACGGGCGCCCGGCCCAGGCAGAGGGCCGAACAGAGGAGGCACCTGTACCGCGCCGACGTGCCCGAGCACGTGGCGGAGTTCGTGAGGGAGAGGGAGGGCTTCGCGAGGGTGGCCGTGCGCGGCGACTCCCCTCCCTCGCTGGCCGCTGCCCTTGGTTTGCGCGAGAGGGGACTGGATGTGCTCTACATAGGCGCCAGGCCGCTGCTGCGCGGCCATGCCGATGCGGCGCTGGCCCCCCTGCTGGAGGAGGCCTGCAGGGCCGGCGGGCTCAGGGTGCTCACGCCGCGCCTCAGCTTTAGGGTACTGGGCAAGGGGCGCGTGGAGGCGGTGCAGGTGGATGCCGAGGTGGTGCCCTGCGACTGCGTGCTGGAGTTCCCCTCTTACTTGCCCGAGACGCAGCCGCTGGAGGGCCTGGACCTCCGGCTGGGCCCCTTCGGCATAACGGTGAGCGAGGCGATGGAGGCGGGCCCCGGCCTTTGGGCGGCGGGCAGGTGCATCTGCCTGGAGGATGGCACGCGCAGCCTCTACTCACCCTCCTTCAGCTACATCACGGGACACATAGCGGGCCTCCGCGCGGCCGGCCTGCGCCTTGCCGCCCCCTCCCTCGAGCCCGTGGAGGCCTGGAGGCTGGGCATGCTGGAGCTGGCCTTCGCGGGCTCCAGGCCCAAGGGACCCCCCCTCGCCAGAAAATTCCTCACGATCAGGCCCTCCCTGGGCGAGGGGGGCGTCCGGGGCGTGGCCCTGCTGAAGGGGGGCCTGGTGAAGAGGGTTGAGCTGCTGGGCAGGGGGGCCCTCGCCTGGGCGCGCTGGTGCTCCCCGCTCATCTCCAGGGGGATAAGCTATGAGGAGCTGGCCCTCTGCGAATGGGGACACGTGCCCTACGAGAGCAGCCTCCCGTTATTATCCGCTTCCCTCAGCCCTGGCCGCCCTTAGCTTCGCCCTCGCCCAGCGTGAGCCCGTGCTCGGCCCTCTCCTCTTCATGCCACTTCCTGAGCTGAAAGTCCTTGCGAAGCGGCGGCAGGTCGTTCCAGTCCTCCGGCAGGAGCAGGCGGCGCAGGTCCGGGTGGCCCTCGAAGGAGATGCCCAGCATCTCGAACTGCTCCCTCTCATGGTACTCCGCGCCCGGCCAGATCGCCACCAGGCTCGGCGCCCTGGGCTGCGCGCGGTTTAGCCTCGTGGCCAGCAGCACCACGGCCCTTCTCCACTCATCGCTGGAGACCGTGCCCACGACGTACGTGAGCTCGATCTCGCCGGCCTTTGGGTAGTCGGTGCCGGTGATCATGTGCAGGTGGTCAAAGCCCAGCTCCTTGAGCAGGGCCGCCGCCTCCTTCAGGTGCTCCTGCTTAACCTCCACCTTGACCCTGTTACGATGCGGCGAGCTCACCCTTAGCGCCCGGGCCCCCAGCCTCTCCGCCAGCAGCTGGCCCAGCCGCGCCTCCAGCGCGCCCTGCTGGCTCATCCCTCCCTTTCGTGCACCATCGAGCCCTGCCGCAGCTCCGGCTGCACGTAGGGGCTTGAGGGGGCCTTAGGGGGCACGGCCAGCTCATAGGGCGTGTAGTAGAGATGGCCCCTATCGAACTCCGAGAGCTCCTGGTCGGGCGTCATCTCGAGCGCGTAGAAGGGGCAGGCGTCGACGCAGAAGCCGCAGAAGACGCACCGCCCATAATCCACGGCCGGGTAGATGCCCTTCTTGTTCTGGGGCCTCCTCTCCTCGGGCAGGGGCACCATCTCTATGGCTTGGGCGATGTTCTCGCAGGCTATGTAGCAGAGCGAGCAGCCCGTGCACTTATCCAAGTAGAGCAGGTGCCTCCCCCTCCATCCGGGAAGGCCCGCGCCCCTCTTGGGGTCAAAGGCGTAGTTCGTGGCCAGGTTGGTGAGGAAGGCCTCGGGGTAGCGCACGGTCATCCGGGGGCGCACCAGGTGCCTTATCGCGCTGCCCAGCGCCCTCACATGCTTCGCCAGCGCGCTCACTCCTCCCTCCCCTCGACGTACTGGCCCAGCGCGTTCGAGCGTCTTATCTTCTCCTGAAGCAGCACGATGCCCTCCAGGATCTGCTGCGCGGTGGGCGGGCAGCCGGGTATGTACACGTCCACGGGTATGATCCTGTCCACGCCCTGCAGGACGTTGTAGCTGTCCACGTAGAGCCCCCCGCTGATGGCGCAGGCTCCTATCGCGATGCACCACTTGGGCTCGGGCATCTGGTCCCAGACGAGCTTAAGGCGGGGCGCCATCTTCCTTGTTACCGTGCCCAGCACGACGAGCAGGTCACACTGGCGCAGCGAGCCGAAGGCCTCGAGCACGCCGAACCTCTCCATATCCCAACGGGCCCCGGAGGCGGCCCCCCACTCCACGGAGCAGCAGGCCGTCTCCAGGTGCACGGGCCAGAGGCTGTAGAGTCGCCCCCAGTTCAGGAGATAGGCCAGCGGGTCCCTTACATTCTTCTCGAGGGCTTCCTGCAGCGCCTTAAAGACGAGCTTCGTCTGGCCCGCCAGGGCCACGAGCCCGGCCCCCGCGGCCGCCGCCGGCCTTATCTCCGCTATCTTCACGGGCACGATGGGCTTCGGCCGGGTCGCGGTCTAATAAAGCTTTAGAGGCCGTTAACTCATTTAAGGGGGCAGCGGAGGAGCCTGGCGGAGATGGCGGGGCTCGGCACGTTACTGCTCACGGCGGGCTTTGTGGCCGCGGCGCTGGCGCCGCTGTACATCATCTACCTGCTCTTCGCGCCCCGGCGGCCCAACCCGGTGAAGAACGAGACCTTTGAATGCGGCCAGCCGCCCTCGGGCAGCGCGCGGGTGCACCTCTTCATGCAGTACTACCCCTTCCTGCTGATGTACCTAGTGCTGGATGTAACCACGCTCTTCCTCTATGCCTGGTCGCTCAGCGGTGCGCCCTACAGCCCCTCGAGCCTGCTGCTGATCTACGCCTTCTTGGGCGCGCTGCTGCTCCCGATAGCCTATACGCTTAAGCTCTCATACAAGAGGGAGCTGTGGTAGATGGCCGAGCGGGGGCTCCTGCAGCTGCTGAGGGGGCTGCTGCACCTCATCTTCTGGGCATTGATCTTCCTTCCCATCTTCGTGCTTCCCGTCTATTATATGCTCGAGCAGCCGCTGCTGAGGCCCTTCATCTCCTCGCTGATGAGCGAGCTCACGAACCCCGCCAGCTTCGCCTTCCGGCTGATCGTCTACCCCGGCTTCACCTTCGTGGTGCTCTACGCGACCTTCCTGGTGCTGATAGAGAGGAAGCTGGCGGCTAAGGTGCAGCTGCGCGTGGGGCCGCAGTACGCGGGCAGGTTCGAGGGCATCCTGCAGAGCTTCGCGGACCTGCTGAAGATGTTGGGCAAGGAGATGATCGTGCCCGCGGGCGCGGACAAGCCGCTCTTCTTGGCGGCGCCCTTCCTGGCCACGGTGCTGGCCGGCTCGCTGATCGCGCTCGTGCCCGTATCGCCCACCTCGGCCATCGCGAACCTCAGCTATGGGCTGCTGGCCTTCTTCGCGATCCTTTCGCTCTACCCCATCATCGTCCTGCTCGCGGCGTGGTCGAGCAACAACAAGTTCACGCTCGTGGGCGGCCTCAGGGCCCTGCACCAGCTCATCGCCTATGAGGTGCCCATGCTCGTCGCCGCGCTCACGCCGGCCCTGCTGGCCCGCTCGATAAACCCCCTCGACATAGCCGGCGCGCAGGTTATGCGAGGTATCCCCTTCCTCATGCTCGCCCCCCTCTCGGCCTTCGTCTTCTTCTGCTGCATGGTGGCCGAGCTTGAAAGGATCCCCTTCGATATACCCGAGGCGGACAGCGAGATCGTGGCCGGCTGGCTGACGGAGTACTCCAGCGTGAGCTACCTGCTTCTTTACGGCGCCGCGCCCTACATAAAGATGTATGCCTTCGCGGGCCTCTTCACGGGGCTCTTCCTAGGAGGCTGGGCGGGCCCCTCCTTCCTGCCGCCCGACCTCTGGTTTCAGCTCAAGGCGTTCGCGGTCATCCTGCTGGTGCAGCTGCTGAGGGCCGTGTACCCCCGCTATAGGATGGATCAGCTGCTCGCCCTGGGCTGGGGGAGGCTCTTTGTGCTGGCCCTGGTGAACCTGGTGCCCGCGCCCTTTATAGCAGCGTACTTGGCCTAGGGCGCGGCATGGTCGATCTAGCCTTCATCGCGCTCGCCTCGCTCACGGTGGGGGCCGCGGTGCTCTCGCTCGAGGCGAGGCAGCTGGTCTACGGCGCGGTGAGCCTCGCGCTCTTCTTCCTCTTCGTGGGCGGCCTCTTCGCGCTCCTGGGCGCGCCCTTTCTGGCCATGTTTCAGATCTTCATAAACGTGGGGGCCGTGGCCGTGCTGATCATCTTCACGGTCATGCTGGTCAGCCCGCAGCGGTGGCAGGAGCGGCGGCCAAGGGAGGCCCGGCTGGGGCTCGTGGGGCTGCTCATCACGCTCTTCGGGCTCGTGCCCCTGCTCTATCCCCTTGTGCAGGGGGTGGGGCTCTTGAGCTCGCCGCCCACGCTCGGCGGGGAGCTGGGCTCGCTGCTGCTGGAGCGCTACGGCCTGGCGCTGGTGCTGCTGGCCTTTCTATTGGCCGCGGCCATAGCGGCCTCCGTCACGCTGGCGAAGGAGGAGAAGGGCTGATGGCCGCCCTGGGCGATTACCTGCTGCTTTCGCTGCTGCTGCTGGCCGTGGGCATCTATGGCCTGGTCTCGAAGAGGGATGCCATAAGGCTTCTCTTCGCGCTGGAGATCATCCTGAACGCCGCCCTGCTCAACGCCGTGCTCTTCACGCGCACGCCGGCGGCCCTGGCGCCCGCGGGCCAGGTGCTGGCGCTCTTCATCATCTCGATAGGGGCCTGTGAGGTGGCCGTGGGCCTGGCCATAATAATCCTGCTCTACAGGCGCACGGGCGACGTGGACGTTTTGGAGCTGAGGAAGGTCAGGGATTAGCGCCCAACTCCTTAAATAAAGGGCCCTAGGGCCCCGTGCAGCCGTGAGGCTTGAGTCCAGGGCCCCCCTTCACGGGGGCAAGAGCTCCAGGCCTCTGGCCTTGGTCGGCGGCGCAGGGCCCTTGGCAGGGGGGTGATGGCTTGCCCATCCCCTACTCGCTCACCCAGGCGACGTTCCTCCCCCTCGCCGGGGCCGTGCTCGCCTATTTCCTGGGCGGGAGGCTCCTGAGGAGGATCGGCTGGCTGGCCTTCGCGCTGCTCTCCTACTCGAGCCTGCTGCTGGGCCTGAGCTACCTAGAGCCGGCAGGGGGGTTCCCCTTGCTCGAGCGCTTCGGCTGGACCTCGGTGCCTGGCCTGAGCTTCGGGCTCCTGGGCGATGGCCTCAGCCTGCCCGTGGCGTTAGTGATGAACGTGGCCGCCGCCGCGGTGGCCGTCTATTCGATGCCCTACATGGCCAGGAGGATGGCGGCGCTTTACGGCGAGGAGAGGGGCTCGTTCTGGGGGCTCTACTACGCCAACTACCTGCTCTTCGCCGCGGGGCTCACGGGCGTGGCGCTGGCCACGAACCTGATCGAGCTGTACATCTTCGTCGAGCTCATCCTCATCCCCGCATACCTGCTCCTGGGCCTCTTCGGCCAGGTTGACCGGCAGCGCATTGCGCTCATGTACTTCATCTGGAACCAGCTGGGCGCCTTCATCTTCCTTGCCGGCATCCTCGTGGCCTGGTTTGGAACGAGGAGCTTTGACATCGCCGCCCTTGGCGCGCTAGGGGGCCCCTTGGCGCTCCTGGTCACGGGGCTCATGCTACTGGGCTGGCTGATCAAGATGGCCACCTTCGGCTTCCACGTATGGCTCCCCTTCGCGTATGGCGAATTCCCCAGCTCCGTCGCGGCCATCAGCGCCATCACGGGACTGGGAAGCTACGTGCTCACCAGGCTGCTGGTCCTTAACCTCTACTCCTCATTCCAACAGCTGGCCCATCTTATCATCCTGCTGGCCGTCGTGACGCTGCTGTACGGCGGCGCGCTGGCCCTCGCGCAGGAGGACATCAACCGGCTTTATGCATGGTCCACGGTCAGCCAGACGGCCTACCTGCTGCTGGGCCTGGCCAGCCTGAGCGCGCTGGGCATCGCGGGCAGCATCTTCCTCTTCCTGGCCCAGGTGCTGGGCAAGGCGGTGCTCTTCTGCGTGGCGGGCATCCTGGTGACGCAAACGGGCCTGAGGCAGATGGGCAGGATGGGCGGCTATGCCGCGAGGATGCCCCTCACCGCGCTCCTGGCGCTGGGCGCTTCACTCATCATCTCCGCCGTGCCGCCGACGCTGGGCTTTCAGGGCGAATGGTTGCTCTTTACGGGGCTTCTGGGCTCGGCCCTGTACGGGCCCCCCTTCTCGCTGGCGCTGGGCTTCGCCGCCCTGCTGGGCACGATGCTCACCGTGGCCTACACGCTCTGGGCCGTTAAGCGCATCTTCTTCGGCCCGCTGAGCGGGGAGGCCGGGGAGCTGAGCGAGGCGCCCAAGAGCATGACGCTGCCCCTGCTCGCGCTCCTGGCCCTCGCGCTGCTACTGGGCATCTACCCCGAGCCCCTGCTGGGCCCGCTCTACAGGTACCTGGCTTCAGCGCTGCCCTCGGGCCTGCCGCTGGGAGGATGATATGTCGGTCCCCTCCTACGCCCTTTGGGCCATCTTCCTGGTGCCCTACGCCGGCGCCCTGCTCTCCTTGGCGCTCTGGAGGCTTCCGCGGCTCAGGGACGGCGTGGCGCTCTCGGCCTCGCTCGGCAGCGCGCTGTTTTCGCTCTGGCCCCTGGCCTCCCTCCTCTCGGGCGGCCTGACCGTTTACGACTCCGTCATCCCCGCCCGCATCCCCTGGATCCCCTCCCTTGGCATCACGGCCGGCGTGCTGAGCGACCCGCTCACCATCATTCTGGCCAGCTTGGTGGCCTGGATCAGCTTTGCCGTCATGGTCTACAGTCTGGGCTACATGAGGGGCGACCCGGGCCTCACGCGCTACTGGTTCTTCATGAACTTCTTCATAGGCAACATGGAGCTGCTGGTGCTCTCGGATAACTTCCTTCAGCTCTTCTTCGGGTGGGAGGGCGTGGGGCTCTGCAGCTATGCGCTCATAGGCCACTGGTACAGCGATGAGGAGGATAAGTGGGTGGGCACCAGGGGGCACGTCGTATGGGGCGAGGAGCAGGCCTACCCTCCCTCGCATGCCGGGCTGAAGGCCTTCCTCATGACGCGCTTCGGCGACGTCTTCTTCCTGGCCGGCCTCTTCCTGCTCTACAACTTCGCGCACACCTTCAACTATGACGAGCTGGCGAGGTCGGCGCTGGGGGCCGGAGGCTGGGCCGAGGCCCTGCGGGCCAGGGGCCTGCTCGTGCCCGTAGCCCTGCTCATCTTCGGCGGCGCCGTGGGCAAGTCCGCGCAGTTCCCGCTGCATGAGTGGCTGCCCGATGCCATGGCCGGGCCGACTACGGTTTCGGCGTTGATACATGCGGCGACGATGGTCAACGCGGGCGTGGTGCTCGTGGCCAGGGCAGCACCGCTCTTTTATGCGCCCTTCTCGGCCTCCCCCGAGGCCGTGCAGGGCTTCTTTCAGGCCGTGGCCTGGATAGGCGGCTTCACGGCCTTCTTGGCGGCCACGCAGGCCTGCGTGGGCTTTGAGCTGAAGAAGATCCTGGCCTACTCCACCTTCTCCCAGATAGGGTACATGATTCTGGCCCTGGGCGTGGCGGGGCTCTCCTCGTTGCCCGTGGGTCTCTCCGCCGGCACCTACCACTTGATGAGCCACGCCATCTTCAAGGCAACGCTCTTCTTGGCCGCGGGGGCGCTGATACATGCCTGCGAGTCAAAGTATGTGAGCGATATGGGAGGCCTGGCCGGGAGGATGAGGGTTACGCTGGCCGCCTTCCTCATCTCCGCCGCCTCCCTCGCGGGCCTCCCTCCCTTTAGCGGCTTCTGGAGCAAGGAGTCGGTGCTGCTCGCCTGCTGGCAGGCGGGCCAGTACGGCCTCTTCGCGCTGGCCGCGGCCTCTTCCGCGCTTACGGCATTTTACTCCTTCAGGCTGCTGGGCCTCATCTTCTATGGCGGCGAAAGCGAGAGGCTCAGGCAGCTCTTGGGCAGGGGGCATGAAGTTAAGGAGGCGCCGCCCGTGCTGCTTCTGCCCTACGTAGCCCTTTCGCTGTTTACGGTGCTGCTGGGCCTCTTGGCGCCGCTCGTGGGCCTGGAGGCGCGGCTGGAGGAGGCCTCCACGGCATACCTGGCCTCTCTGTTTCCAGGGCTGGCCACGGGCGGCCTGGGCGGCTTCGCGTTGGCCCCCTCCATGATCGGCCTGGGCCTCTCCTCGCTGGGCGCCGTCGTGGGCTGGGCGGCCTACATTTCGCCGCGGGCCGGCATTAGGGCCTTGGGGGCCACGGGCCTGGCAAGGGCCCTCTACTCCTTCTTCGAGGCGCGCTGGTACATCAACGCCTTCTACTATAAGGCCTTCATGAGGGCGCCGCTTCGGCTCTTTAATCTCGCCCAGGAGCGGCTCGAGCTCCCGCTGCTGGCCAAGCTGAGCGATGTGGGCGCGCTGGCGGGGGTGGGCCTCTCCTCCTTGGCCAACTGGTTCGACGCCAACGTGGTGGACAGGATGGGCGCCGCGCTCGCGGCCGTGAGCAGCTCGCTCTCTAGGGTAGCCAGGCGGCTGCAGAGCGGCGTGGTCGAGCAGTACCTCTTCGTCGTCGCCGTGGGCGCGGTGCTCGTGGTGCTGCTGCTCCTCTTCCTGCTGGGGAGGGTGGCGCCGGCATGATGCCGATCCTCTCCGCGCTGATCCTGCTGCCGCTGCTGGGGGCCCCGATAGGCTATGCGCTCTTCAGGCTTAACAGGCGCGCCGGCCTTGCCTTCTGCCTCTCGGTCACGGCCGCCACGCTGGCGCTCTCGCTGGCAGCCTATGCCCTGGTGGCCCTGCGCCCCTCCCCTCCCGGAGCCTATGCGCTGGTGGAGCGCTACAGCTGGGTCTCCCTGCCCGACTTCTCATTCGATCTGCTGCTCGGTCTGGATGGGCTGGGCGCGGTCCTGCTGGTGCTCTCCTCCCTCCTTACGCTTCTGGCGATGGCCGGCTCCCCCGCGCTCATCAGAGAAAGGGAGGGCGAGTACTACTCGCTGATGCTGCTCTTCGAGGGGGCGATAAACGGCGTGTTCAGTTCCCTGAACCTGATCTTCTTCTATATCTTCTGGGACCTGGTGCTGATCCCCATGTTCCTCTTCATAGGCATCTGGGGCGGGCCGCGGCGCAAGTATGCGGCCCTCAAGTTCCTGCTGTACACCTTCACGGGAAGCGTGGTCATGCTCACCGGCTTCCTGATCGCCTACTTTGGCTCGCCCGTGCGCTCCTTCAACCTGCCCGAGCTCATGGGCCACGTGCCGGCTACGCTGCAGCTGTATTCGTTGCTCGCGGCCTTCATAGGCTTCGGGATAAAGCTGCCCGTCTTCCCCTTCCACAGCTGGCTGCCCGATGCGCACGTGGAGGCGCCCGCGCCCATCAGCGTGCTCTTGGCTGGGGTGCTGCTCAAGATGGGCGGCTACGGCTTCATAAGGATAGGCCTTCAGCTCTTTCCCGAGGCCTCAAGGCAGCTCGCCTGGCTCTTCATGGCCGTTGGGCTGGCCACGATGTTCTACGGGGCCATCGTGGCGCTCCTCTCATCGGACCTCAAGAGGATGATCGCGCTCACGAGCATCAACCACATGGGCTTCGTGCTCCTGGGCGCCTATGCCGCCATAGCCTCCGGCGCCGCCCTGGGCCTGCAGGGGGCCATCTTTCAGATGTTCAACCACGGCCTGGCCATAGGCTCCCTCTTCTTGCTCTCGGGCTATATACATGAGCAGGCGGGGACTAGGGAGATCAGCCGGCTGGGCGGGCTAAGGTATGCCATGCCGCGCACCGCGGCGCTCCTGATGCTCAGCAGCCTGGCGGGCATGGGCTTCCCCCTCTTCTCGAGCTTCCTAAGCGAATTCATGGTCATCGCGGGTGCCGTGGCGGGCTACAGGGCCTACTCGGTGGCCGTGCTGGTGCCCGTCATCACGGGGGCCTACTTTATGTGGATGCTGAGGCGCACGGTGCTCAGCGAAAGGAACGAAGCGCTGCCGGCGCACGACCTGCCGACGCGTGAGGCGCTGCTGCTCCTGGCCTTCCTGCTGCCCCTCACGCTGCTCCTCTTCATGCCCTCGCTCATCCTCTCGCCGCTGCAGCCCTTGGTGGAGAGCGTTATGGGGCCATGAACCCGCTCTACATCATCGCGGTCCTGCTGGTGGCCTCGCTCGCTACCGTGCTGCTGCAACTGCTGGGCGCCGGGCGGCGGGGGGCGGCGGTGCCGCTGTTGGGCCTTACGTTCGCGGTGGGCGCAACGCTACAGGGCCTCTTGGGCGGGGGGAGCGGCGTGGGCCCCCTGGCCGCGGACGGGCTGGGCTTCTTCTTCGCGCTGGTGGGCAGCTTCGTGGGCCTCTCAGCGCTAGTCGCCAGCCTGGAATACCTGAGGGGGGATGAGAATGAGCTGCTCTTCTACAGCCTCCTGCTCGCCTCGGTGGGGGGCCTTGTCGCGCTCTCCTTCGCCAGGGACCTGCTGACGCTCTTCGTCTCATGGGAGCTGATGGGCATCCCCACCTTCGCGATGGCCGCCTTCAACAAGAAGAGCGAGGCCTCGCTGGAGGCGGGCCTGAAGTACTTCTTCGTGGGCGCCCTCTCGACCGGGCTGCTCGCCTATGGGATCTCGCTGGCCTATCTGCTCACGGGCTCACTGGACCTCGCCGGGGTGGCCGCGGGCTTCTCATCGCTCAGCGCCCAGCAGCTCCCCCTGGCGGCCGCGGCCGCGGGCCTCCTGGCGGCGGGCTTCGGGTTCAAGATGGCCTTCGTCCCCTTTCATATCTGGATCCCCGATGCCTATCAGGGCGCGCCCACGACGCTCTCGGCCTACCTTTCCGCGGCCACCAAGAAGGCCGGCTTCGTCGCCGCCATAAGGGTGCTGCTCATCTCCCTCGCCCTTCAGCCCCTGCTGAGGCTCGGCTGGGCCGAGCTCTTCGCCGCCCTCTCGCTGCTCACGATGACCTTCGCCAACCTGGCCGCCCTGACCCAGAGGAGCCTCACGAGGCTGCTCGCTTACTCCAGCATCGCCCAGGCGGGATATATACTGCTGGGCCTGGCCGTGACGGGGCCCGCCTCGGCCTTCGCGCTCAGCTCCGCTCTCTTTCACGTGCTGAACCACGCGATCCTCTCGGGCCTCTCCTTCATAGCCGCCGCCTCGTACCTGAAGGGCCTGGGCACGGACGACCTGGATGCCCTGGCGGGCAGCGGGGCAAGGACTCCCTGGACCTCGGTGAGCCTGGCCATCGCGCTGCTGGGCCTCGCGGGCCTGCCGCCCATTAACGGCTTCTGGAGCAAGCTCTTCATCTTCTCGGCCTCGGTGCAGGCGGGCGGCGTCTACTGGTGGGGCCCCTACCTGGCCCTGGCCGGCTTCCTGAACAGCGCGCTGAGCCTGGGCTACTACGGCTGGGTGATTCGCAGGCTCTTCTTCGATGAGCCCGCCGGAGAGGGAGGAAACGAGCCCAGGCTGCTGGCCCTGCTCTGTGCCGCCCTGGCCGCGCTGGCGCTGCTGATAGGCCTCCTGCCGGGGCCCTTCGCGCGCCTGCTCTACGATGTAGCTTCCTCCTTCTTGGCCAGCGGCGGGACCTAGAGCGGCAGGAGGAGCAGCGCCACCAGGGCCACCGAGAGGGCTGAGAGCAGCGAGAGGCCTATGAGCGCCCTCCAGAAGGCCGAGGGGCTGGGCACGCCGCCCTTAAGCAGGGCCCCGGGCAGGAAGATCAGGCCGAGCAGCATTATGTATAGCGAGAGCGCCTCCAGCCCCGCATATCTGTACATGCCTGGGTAGAAGAACATGAGCAAGAGGCCCGAAAAGCCCAGGAGGATCATGCCGACCGAGGCGTAAAGCAGCCCCTTGTCCACGCCGCGCGCTCCTCCCCTCCTTGCTATAAGTCTATAAGAGAGCCGGCCCCGCGCAGGGCGAGGCCTGGGATGCTGGAGGGGAGCCAAGGGGGCGCGGCCAGGGCCTATGCCTCCCTCGCAAAGCCGGGCATCATCTCGCTCCTGGTCTTCACCGCCCTCGCGAGCAGCTTCGTGGCCTCCTGGCCCCACCTGAGCCCCCTCCCGCTCCTGGCCCTCGCCCTCGCGGGGGCCCTGAGCTCCGGGGGCTGCATGGCCATCAATGACTATGTGGACCGGGAAAGGGATAGGCGGGTGCCCTGGCTGCAGAAGAGGCGGCCGCTCCCGGCGGGCCTCCTGAAGCCCGACCGGGCGCTCTACTTTGGCCTCGCGCTGCTGGGCATGGGCCTAATCACGGCCTTCGCCCTCCTCCCGCTGCCCTCCGCGCTCTTCGTGCTGGCGGGGGCCGTGATCTACCTGCCGCTGTACACGCTTTACCTGAAGCCCAGGCACTGGTCGAACATAGTGATAGGAGGCGCGGCGGGCAGCATGGCCTCGCTGGCCGGCTGGGCGCTCTCCTCGCCGCTGGATCTGCGCGCGCTTTCGCTCGCGCTGCTCGTCTTCCTCTGGACGCCCGGCCACTTCTGGAGCCTCTCGCTGGCCTTCAGGGGGGACTATGCGCGGGCCGGGATACCCATGCTAACGGACCTGCTTACGGAGAGGGGCGCGGCGCTGGTGGTCTTCGCCAACGTGGCGCTGACGGTGGCCGCCTCGCTCGCGCTCTTCTTCTGGTGGACCACGGCCGTATATCTGGTCCCGGCCGCCCTCTTCGGGGCCCTCGTGCTGCTCAGGGCCCGGGCGCTGCTCTCCGAGAACAGCAGGGCCGCGCGCCTCAGGGCCTTCAGGTATGCTACGCTTCATCTTTACGTGCTCTGGTTCCTGCTCATCTTGGATAAGGTCGCGAACTTTATCTAGAGGAGGCGATGAGGCCGTGGCATGGCCCTCCAAGAGGGAGACCTGGCCCCCGACTTCGAGCTGCCCGATGAGCGGGGGAGGCCCATAAGGCTCTCCTCCTTCAGGGGGAGGAAGGTCGTGCTCTACTTCTATCCCAAGGATGACACGCCGGGGTGCACGAAGGAGGCCTGCGCCTTCAGGGACCGCCTGCCGCTCCTTGAGGCGAGGGGGGCCCTCGTGCTGGGCGTGAGCACGGATGATGAGGCATCCCATGCCCGCTTCAAGGACAAGTACTCGCTGCCCTTTCCGCTGCTCGCCGACAAGGAGGCCAAGGTCTCGAGGCTCTATGGCGTTTACAAGCTCAGGAGCTTCGGGGGCAGGAGCTTCTGGGGCATAGAGCGCACGACCTTCATCATAGATGAGAACGGAAGGATAGCGAAGGTCTTCCCAAGGGTGAACGTGGACGGGCACGTGGAGGAGGTGCTGGCCGCGCTAGGGGCCACAAATGAGCAGCCCTTATGAAGAGTATCTGGAGCGGAGGATAAAGGAAAGGGAGGCCCTGCTGGACGGCCCCGAGAGCTCGGTGGGAAGGGCCAGAAGGCAGGAGCTGGAGAAGGAGCTGGCCTTCCTCAAGGCAGAGCTGGAGCGTTATAGGAAGGGCCTGAAGGCGCTGAGGAGGGAGGAGGGATAGCCCGTGGCGCGGGCCGCGCCGTATACGCCCAGGACCTACTTCGTTTACCCGCCAGGGCCGCGGGGCCCGCTGCACTGCACCATCCTGCCCAAGCTCTCTGAGCGGCAGCTCTCGGCGCTGCTGGTCTTATTGGAGAGCAGGGGGCTCAGGTGTGAGCGCCTGGGTCCCGATGTGGCGCGCGTGAGAAAGGAGGGGCTTTGGTTTAGGCTGGAGCGCTCGGGCATCATGACGGGGTCCGTGGACCCCCTGGAGGCCCTACCCGAGCTCTTCGCGCTGCTGGGGCGCCTGGCCAAGAGGTGGCGGCCCAGGCCCGAAGCGAAGGGCCCCTTTAGCTCTTGGCGCAACGCCTACCTAAGGCTTCTTCTCTCGGGCCCCAGGGGCAGGATCGTGCTGAGCCCAAGGCTAGAGGCCCCAGGGGCAGGCTGGAGCAAGAATAGGGAGCGCCACGCCTGCCTGCTGCTGCCCGATGAGCTGCTGGTGCTGGCCTTCGCCATCAGGGCGGCGAAGCCCAGGGGCGTTGAGCTGCTCAGCCACAGGCCCTTCGCCCGGGCCAGGCCCCTATCGCTCGCTGGCCGGCTCTACTTCCTCATTAGGTTGAGCGCGGGCCAGGCGCGCCGCTGGCTTGAGCGGCAGGCGCTACACTACCCTGAGGAGGCAAGGCCCCAGCTGCTCCTGGGCCCCGACCTCTCGCTCCTGCTCTTCTCGCCCAGGCCGTTTGCGCTGACGGGGCGGGGGCTGAGGGGGCTCTGGTACCTTCTGGGCCGCTGGTGCCTGGATCCGCAGGCGCTTGCGGGCGAGCTCTCGTAGCCATCAACAGGACGTGCTCCGGGCGGGAGTTCCATGGCGCGCCACTTTGAACCCGCGATCTGCGGCTCGAAAGGCCGCTATGCTTGACCGGGCTACACCACCGGAGCGGTGGCACGGGCGTCGCGAGGGCTTAAAAGCGTTAAGGCCTGGCGCAAACGAAATAAGAGCCCCCGCCCACCAAGGGCGGGCCCGTAGCTCAGCCTGGCAGAGCGACCGGCTCATAGCCTGCTGGGAGACCGGTCGGTCGTGGGATCGAAAGGCCTAGCTCGAGGAGCCCACCGGGCCCACCTTCTTGAGCTCCTCCTCCAGCGCCGCGAGCTGCCGCTCGCCCCGCCTTAGGCCCGCCTCGAGCTCCCTCCTGAAGGCCTCGCCCCTTATGAGGCCCTGGCCTCCCCTCCTGAGCAGGGAGATCAGGTCCCTGATGGCCTTCTCCTCCTGGCGCTCCTGGGCCAGCGCCGCCCTGTAGCCCTTTAGCTCCGGCATCGCCCCCAGGGCCTCCCTGAGCTCCTCGAGCCTCCTCAGCAGCGCCTCACGCCTGGGAGCCAGCTGGGAGTAGAGCTCCAGCAGCTCGGGGGCCGGGGCGCCCTTGGCCGAGGAGCTAGCCAGCGCGGTGAGGAGCCCACGGTCGAGCTTGGCGCGCTCCTTTAGCAGCGAGAGCAGGAGCTCGGCCCTTCTCAGGGGGCTCTCCTCCCTTATCACGCGGCCCAGGGCCAGGTGGATGCCCCAGAGGGCCACCAGGATGAGCGCCCAGAGCCCCTGCAGCTGAGAGGCGGGCGAGGCCAAGCCGGGCTGCAGGAGCAGCGGCGCCGTCTCCATAACGGCGAGCGGCGAGAGCCCCTGTAGCGAGAGGCCCGCGGAGCGCGAGGCCCAGGCCGGGGCTACGGCCAACGTGAAGTTATCGACGATGCCCTGCACGGGGCTAAAGGCCAGCCCCTTGGCGCTAAAGCCCCAGGGCGTGGGCGTGAAGAGCGAGGGCGAGTAATAGTGGAGGGTCAGCCGCTCGCTGCTGCCCGGCGCTATGCTTCTGCCCAGCGCTGCCAGGTCCAGCTCCCCCTGGGTGAGCGAGGCGGAGGCCGAGGAGCCGGGGATGGGGCCCGGGGGCGCCGGCAGGTAAAGCGTCGCCACGTCCGGCGGGAGGTTAAGAGGGAGGCTGGTGAGCGTGGTCCCGCCGAGGTTTTGGATCAGGATCACATCCTCGATGAAGGGCTGCGCGGTGCCGTTGAGCTGCACCTTCCTTATCACCTCAGGAAAGCGCAGCGCGCTCAGGCGCGCGCCGCTTCCCAGCTGCAGCGTAAGGTTGTAGAGCCTGGGCTCAAGGAGCCTCGCGGCCCCCGTTGAGTTCGAGTACACGCTGCCCGAGGGCAGCTGGCTCACCTTCGTGAAGTTGACGCCGAGCGCGCTCACGCCCTGGGGCAGGGCCAGGGAGAGCGTAAAGTTCCTCAGCTCCAGGCCCGGGGAGAGGGAGGGCAGCGGCAGCGCTAGGCTCATGTTCTGCCCGCCCAGGGGGCGCAGCAGCCCCCCTGCCCCCCTAAGGAAGAAGCTCAGGCTCACGGACTCATTGGCCGAGGGGGGGAGCAGCCCCGGCCCCGGCCGAAGCGCTATGGGGCCCCCCGCTTGGGCGCTCACGTTAACGGGCACGGGCCCTCGCACGCTGAACGACCAGCTCAGGGGGCCGGGCGGCAGGGCGGCGCTGAAGGCCTCAGGAAGGCGCAGCTCCAGCGAGGGAATGGGGGCGGACGCGTTCGAGGGGGCCAGAAAGGCCATCGTCACGTTCAGGCGCACGAAGCCGGTGGGCAGCACCTGGTAGGCCAGGGTGAGCGAGACGCCGGGTTCGCCGCCCTGGGCGGAGGCGGGGGCCAGCAGCGCGAGGAGCAGCAGCAAGGAAAGGAGGGGAGAGCAGCGGGCCACGCCGCCCCTTTGCGCCCTCATAATTAAGCTAGCCCTCCGCCTTGGGCTCGAGGGCCCTGAGCTGCCTCCAGGTGACGCAGAGCGTGAGCGGGTGCGAGGCCCTCACCTCATCCACCCTTTGGGCCGCGGCGTTATGAGGGGCCCTGCGAAGGGTTGAGGCCCTCTCCTTACAGGCGGCGATCAGGGCCTCCGCGAAGGCGTCCAGCTCCTCCTTTGTGGCCGACTCCGTGGGCTCTATCATGAGGGCCTCCTCCACGATCTGCGGGAAGTACACGGTGGGCGCGTGGTGGCCGTAGTCCAGCAGCCTCTTGGCCAGGTCCCAGGCCCTGACCCCCCTCTTCCTGAGCCTGGCGCTGGGCGCTATTACGAACTCGTGCTTCCTGTGCTTCTCGGGCCTGTAGGGAAGCTCGAAGTAGCCGGACCGAAGCAGCCTCCTGAGCAGGTAGTTGGAGTGCAGGACCGAGAGCTCGGCGACCCTCCTTAGCCCCGCCGCGCCCAGCGATAGGATATACGCATAGGCCCTGACGAGCACGGGGATCTGGCCGTAAAAGGCCCTCGCCCTCCCTATGCTCAGCGGCCGATCGTAATCCAGGAAGTAGCGCCTCCCGTCGAAGGCTATCAGAGGCGCGGGCAGATAGGGCTCGAGCTGGGCGCTCACCCCTAGGGGCCCCGCGCCAGGCCCCCCTCCTCCATGAGGGGTCGAGAAGGTCTTGTGCAGGTTCACGTGCACGATATCGAAGCCCATGTCGGCCGGGCGGGCGATGCCCAGGAGGCTGTTAAGGTTCGCCCCATCGTAATAAAGCAGCCCGCCCGCCTCATGTATTATATCGGCTATCTCCGAGATCCTCCGCTCGAAGATCCCCAACGTGTTCGGGTTCGTGAGCATGAGCCCCGCCGTCCTGGGGCCCACGGCCGCCTTCAGGGCCTCCACGTCCACGCAGCCCTCCTCATCCGAGCGAATGACCCTGACCCTGAACCCCGCGAGGCTCGCGCTCGCGAAGTTCGAGCCGTGCGCGCTATCGGGCACCAGGACCTCCTGCCTCTCCTCTCCCCTCCTCCTGAAGAAGGCCCTCATGATGCTCACGCCGCAGAACTCGCCGCTGGAGCCCGCGGGGGGCTGGAGCGAGAAGCGCGCCATGCCCGTGATCTCGCACAGCATCTGCTCCAGCTCATAAAGGAGCGCCAGCAGCCCCTGCACGCTCTCCTCCGCCTGATAGGGGTGAAGCTCCCGCAGCGCCTCCAGCGCTGCCAGCGCATCGTTCACCTTCGGGTTGTACTTCATCGTGCAGCTGCCGAGCGGGTAGAAGCCTAGGTCGACGCCGTAGCTCTGCTGGGAGAGGCGCGTGAAGTGGCGCACGACCTCGTGCTGGCTCAGGGAGGGGAGAGGAAGCTCCTCCCGCCTCAGCCCCGAGAGCTCCCGCTCGACCCCCTTGAGCGCCTCGCGCTCCTGAGGCGTGAGCTCCGGCAGCAGGAGGCCTATCTTGCCCGTGCCGCTGCGCTCGATCAGCAGGGGCTCCTCCCAGCGGGCCTGCCTAAACATGGCGCAGCGCCCCCTCGAGGGCCTTGCAGAGCTCATCTATGTCCTGCACCTCATGCACCTCCGTGACGCAGAAGAGGCCGGCCTCGCCCAGCTCGGGGTACAGGTGCGCCAGCGGGAGCCCCGCCTCGAAGCCCGCCTCGTTCAGCGTACGCCTCACCCGCGCGGCGCTGCCGCGCTCATATCCCACAGCGAAGTCCTTGAAGTGGGGAGCGCGAAAGAGCGGCGCCCTGAGCCCCTCGATGCCGGCCATCCGGCCCAACGCATAGGAGGTCCTGGCGAGGATGAGCTCGGCTAACCTGCGCAGCCCCTCCCTTCCCAGCAGGGCCAGGTAGGCCGCGGCGGCTATGGCGTAGAGGGCCTGGTTGGTCGTGATGTTCGAGGTGGCCCTCTCGCGCCTAATGTGCTGCTCCCTGGCCTGCAGGACGAGCGTGAAGGCGCGCCGACCCCCTGCATCCAGCGTGGCGCCCACGATCCTGCCCGGCATCTGCCTGAGCAGCTCCTGGCCGCGGCAGGCCATAAGGCCGAGCAGCGCGCCGCCGTAGTACATGCCCAGCCCCAGGGGTTGCCCCTCGCCCACGGCGATGTCGGCCCCCAGCTCGCCGGGGGGCTTCAGCAGCGCCAGCGAGAGCGGCTCGAAGCCCATCACGTAAAGCGCCCCCCTGGCATGGGCGAGCTCGCCCACTTCGCGCGGGTTCCTCGCGATGAACCCCAGAAAGCTGGGGCTCTCCAGGTAGACGAAGGCCGTATCGGCATCGAGCTTAGAGGCCAGGTCCTCCAGGTCCGCGGCGCCATCGGCCCGCCATCCGTACTCGTGCACGCTCATGCCCAGGGGCTCCGCATAGAGCTCGAGCACCCGCCTCCTCTCGGGCCCCATATAGCGGGGCACGAGGGCCTTCCTGCGCCTGGTGTGCCTATAGGCCATGCGCGCCGCCTCCCCCAGCGCGGAGGCCCAGTCGTACAGCGAGGAGTTAGCGTACTCCATGCCCGTGAGCTCGCAGATCAGGCTCTGGTACTCGAAGAGCGCCTGAAGCAGGCCCTGGCTCACCTCCGCCTGATAGGGCGTGTAGGAGGTGAGAAATTCGCCCCTGGCGATGATCTGCTCCACCACGGCGGGCACGTAGTGCGGCCAGCAGCCCGCGCCCAGGAAGAGCCTGCGCCCAAATGCCCTTGTCCCCTTTAATCGGTCCTCGACCCTTCTCCTAACCTCCAGCTCGCTCAGCGGGCCCGGCAGGGCCAGGGGCCTCCTGAGCCTGACGCGCTCCGGTATATCTTGGAAGAGCTGCTCGAGCGAGCGGAGCCCCAGCTCGCGTAGCATGAGCTCCACCAGCTTCGGGTCGGAGGTGGGGAGGTAGGGATGGAGGAACTCGCGCTCCACGCGCCGCGTACCCCGCTGAACTTTAAAAGGTAGCCCACCCCGTCGGAAAGGGCCTTGCCCAGGGTCTGGGTGGAGAGCTACGGGTGCAGCGCCAACTTGGCCGACGCCGAGATCATGATGGGCCTGCTGCGCGAAAGGGGCTATGAGCTGGCCTCGAGCCCCGCCGAGGCGGACCTGAACATGATCGTGACCTGCAGCGTGAAGAACGCCACCGCGAGCCGCATGATTACCCGCATCAACGAGCTCACACGCACCCGCCGGCCCCTGATCGTCGCCGGCTGCCTGGCCAAGGCGGAGCCCGAGCTCGTGGCCAGGCTCAATCCCAGGGCCTCGCTGCTCGGCCCCAGGACGGTGCAGCGCGTGGGCGAGGTGGCCGACCTCACGAGGGCGGGCTATAAGGTAGTGGCGCTCGAGGCGCTCGCCGAGCCCAAGGTCTGCCTGCCGAGGGTCAGGACCAACCCCGTCGTGGCCATCGTCGAGATCTTGAGCGGGTGCCTGAGCAGGTGCAGCTTCTGCCAGACCAAGCTGGCCCGGGGCGACCTCGTCAGCTACTCGCCCGAGCTGATCGTCAGGGAGGTGGAGATGGCCGTGAGGGAGGGATGCAGGGAGATCTGGCTGACCTCCCAGGATAACTCGTGCTATGGCAGGGACATCGGCACGAACCTAGCGGAGCTCCTCGAAAGGGTCTGCCGCGTGGAGGGCGACTTCATGGTGAGGGTAGGCATGATGAACCCCCTTCATCTGAGGCGCTTTCTGGGCGAGCTGATAGAGGCCTTTAAGCACGATAAGGTCTACAAGTTCCTACATCTCCCCGTGCAGACGGGCAGCGACCGCCTGCTCAGGCTCATGAGGAGGGGCTATACGGTCGATGAGTTTCGCGAGTATGTCAGGGCCTTTAGGAGGGAGATACCGCAGATCACGCTGGCCACCGACATCATCGCCGGCTTCCCCACCGAGGCCGAGGAGGACGTAGCGCTGACGGTCGAGCTGCTGGAGGAGGTGCAGCCCGACGTGGTCAACCTCTCCTCCTACTCGGCCAGGCCCCACACGGACGCGGCGCTGCTGCCCCAGCTGCCCAGGGAGGAGGTGAAGAGGAGGACCCGGTTCCTGGCCGAGGTCGCGGGCCGCGTGATGCTGGAGAGAAATAGGAGGTGGCTGGGATGGCGGGGCAGGGCGCTCGTGGAGGAGAGGGTTGAGGGGGCCTTCGTGGCGAGGAATTTTGCGTACAGGCCCATCATCGTCAAGGCGGAAGCTGCCCTGGGCCAAGAGGTGGAGGTGAGCATAGCGCGCGTCACGGCCCACTGCCTTTATGATGAAGGGGCCGCTTCGGGCACTGGTGAAATTAATTAGGTGAGGTGTGAGCGAAAAATTAAGCCCCACGCCTTATAAGCCTCCGCCCGGCCTGGCGGCCTTGCGATATGGCTGATGCTGAGCTTGGGCTGATGGCCGTCGGCGAGCTGGCGACCCGCGCGGCCGACCGGCTGGGAAGCGATTCATACCCGGTCATGAGGGGGCTGCCCCAGCTGAGCGCCTGGGGCCAAAGCCCGGCGCAGCTGCGCCGCGGGCTTCTTTCTAGGAGGGAGGAGATAGTCCGGGGCCTTTCCGAGTTCAGGAGGGTGGTGCTGCTGGCCGACCTGAGCTCCACGCTGGGCGCCTCGCTCACGCCCTCGCTCGTGGGCCTGCTGGAGGGCAGGCTCAGGGGGGCGTGGGTGGTGCTGCCGGGGCCCCGGGAGGGGATGAGGACCTTCCTGGCCGGCACGGCCTTGGGCCGGCTGCTGGCCCAGGGCGCGCCCATCCTCGTGACGGAGAGGGCGAACCTGATGGACGGCTTCTGGTCCTCCCCGGCGGAGGTTGCCCTGGAGCACCTGACGGCCCGCATGGCACACATCGTCAAGGAGGTGTCGCTGCCCTACCTGATGGCCCAGCAGCGCGGCACCTTCCTGATGGTAGTAGGCTCCTCCCAGGAGCCCGAGGAGGCCCTGGCGAACTTGGCGCTGAAGGTGCAGGGCTCGGCGAGCTCGGGCGCGGAGGGCATCGTGCTGGCCCCCGGCGATAAATCGCTGGCCGCGCTGGAGGCGCTCGTGCAGGAGGCCCAGGCGGTGCTTAGGGTTTCGCTGAGCTATAAGCTGGCCAAGCTCGAGGAGACGATCGCGGTGCTCGTCTGTCCGCTGGAGGCCCAGGCGGTGCTTAGGACCTATGACCCCCTGAGCGGGCTGAAGCAGCTGGACGATGAGCCCAGCGTGGCGTTACCGGAGGAGGCGGAGCTGGGGCTCCCCTATGTTCCCTAGCCCAGCTTGGCCTTAAGCCCCTCTATCTCGTCGCGCTCTATCCTTCTAAATAGCGGATAGGCCTCGGCTATCCTGTGGCCCGGCGGGATAAGGGGCGAAGAGGCGCTCTCCCAGGGGCCCTTGCCCACTTCGCCTTTAAGCCCCAAGAGGCGCCAGAGCCGCTCGGCGGAGGAGGGAATGAAGGGATACAGCAGGATGGCCAGGCTCCTGAGCGTGTTCGCTCCCACCCACAGCGCGGCCCGGTAGCCCTCGCGCCTGGCCCAGGGCGCCTTGGCCTGCAGGTAGGCGTTGCAGAACCTCGAGAAGTCCATCGCCTCCCTGAGCGCGGCATCGAACCTCCCCTCCTGAAGCCTTTCGCCGCAGGCCCGGCACGCCTGCGCCATGCGCTTCAGCGCCCCCTCATCCTCCTGCGATAAGGTCCCGGGCTCGGGCACCCCGCCGCCCTCGCGGCGCAGCAGCGTCAGCACCCTATACGCGTAGTTGCCGAAGTTATCCACGAGTTCGGAATTTATCTTCTCCCTGAAGTCGTCCCAGTCGAAGTTCACGTCGGCCTGCGAGAGGGGCGTTATATAGGCCAGGTAAAAGCGCAGGTAGTCGGCCGGGAAGGCGGCCAAGAAGTCCCTGAGCGAAATATACCACCTCCTGCTCTTGGAGATCTTCTTGCCCTGAAGCAATAGGTGCCCCCTGGTGGGAATGTAATCGGGAAGCTTGAACCTCCCGTCGGCCAGCCTCATGGCGGGCAGGAAGAGATAATGATGGTACACGATGTCCTTTCCTATAAAGTGGTAGATGGTGGCCTCGTTCCACTTCCTCTCCCCCTCATGCCCCAGCAGGAGGAGCGCGGCGCTGATGTAGCAGAGATGGTTGTCGAACCAGCCGTAGAGCACCTGCCCCTCCGCCTCTTCGAGCGGTATGGGCACGCCCCAGCTTATGTCCCTCGTTATGTCCCAATCGGCCAGCCCTTCCTCTATCCACCTCATGACGTAGTTAACCACGTCCTCCTGCAGGCGCCCGTTGCCCCTCAGCCACTCCCTTAACCGGTCCGAGAAGGCCGAGAGCCTGAAGAAATAGTGGGGCACGCTCCTGAGCGAGGGAGGACGCCCGCAGAGCGCGCAGGCCCTATCCCTGAGCTCCGAGGGCGAGTATGTGCGGCCGCAGACCTCACAATAATCTCCGTACTGGTCCCTTGCCCCGCAAAAGGGGCAGGTGCCCCTTAGGTAGCGGTCGGGCAGGAACTTCTTATCATGCTCGCAATAGTACTGCTGTACTTCCCTCCTGTAGATGTATCCTGCCCTATAGAGGCGCAGGAAGAACTCCTGGACGAACGCGACGTTCTCGGGGCTGCTGGTCTGGTGAAAGATATCGAACTTTATGCCCACGGCTTCAAAGTCCTCCAGGTCCCTCTTCCACCACCCGCGCACGAACTCCTGAGGGCTCTTGCCCTCGCGCTCCGCCTGGATGAGGATGGGCGTGCCGAAGTCATCGGTGGCACAGATGAAGTACGTCTCGACACCCTTGAGCCTCAGGAACCGGACGAAGATATCAGGGGGAAGGTAGGTGGAGGCCAGGTGGCCCAGGTGGATCTCGCCGTTGGCATAGGGAAGGGCCGCCGTAACGATGACCCTGCTGAGCGCGCATCACCTCCCTCATAGGGCCCAGCTCTCCGCATATTTAACCTGCTCCTCGGTGAGCGCGTCGAGCGCTATGCCGTAGGCCCCGAGCGTGGCCCTGGCCACCTCCTCATCCACCTCCTGAGGCACGGGCACGAGCCTCTTCTCAAGCCTTGGCGCTTCGTTGGCCAAGTACAGCAGCGAGAGCAGCTGGTTGGAGAAGCTCATCATCATCACCTCGGGGGGATGGCCCTCCGCGCAGACCAGGTTCACCACCCTTCCCTCGGCCAGGAGATACAGGCGCCGGCCGTCGGGCAACTCGTACTCCGTGACGTTGGGCCTGACTTCCCGGCTCGCCCTGGCCATCCTCTTCAGCGCCCCGACGTTCACCTCCACGTCGAAGTGGCCCGCGTTGGCCAGCACGGCGCCGTCCTTCATGTTCAGCAGGTGGGGCTCATCGATGACGTTGATCTGGCCAGTGCAGGTGATGAAGAGGTCTCCCAGGGGCGCCGCCTGGCGCATGCTCATGACCTCATAGCCCTGGAGGAGGGCCTCGAGGGCCCTGATCGGGTTCACCTCGGTGACCACCACGCGGGCCCCCAGGCCCCTCGCCCTCGCGGCAACGCCCCTGCCCACCCACCCATAGCCCGCCACGACGACGACCTTTCCGGCCAGCAGCAGGCTCGTGGCCCTTAGGATGCCGTCGAGCGTGCTCTGCCCCGTGCCATATCGGTTGTCGAAGAGGAACTTGGTGCTCGCGTTGTTCACGGCTATGATGGGATAAGCGAGCCCCCGCTGCCTCTCAAGGGCCCTGAGCCGAAGCACGCCGGTGGTCGTCTCCTCGGTGCCCCCCTCGATCCTCGCAGCATACCCCTCGCTGTGGGCCATGACGTGCGCATCCGCGCCATCGTCCACCTGCAGGCTCGGCCCCGCCCTCAGCACATTTCTTATGCAGGCCTTATACTGCTCGGTACTCTGCCCCCTCCAGGCCCAGACCTCGACCCCCTCGCTCAGGAGGTAGGCGGCGATGTCGTCCTGGGTCGAGAGAGGGTTCGCGCCCGCCAGGTAGACTTCGGCGCCGAGCTGCTGCAGGCCCTTGACGAACACGGCCGTCTCCTTGGTCACGTGCAGGCAGACGCCCACCTTTTTTCCCTTGAGGGGGGCCTTGGGCCTCTGGTCCTCTATTATGCGCGTGAGCGTGGGCATGTGGCGCCAGGCCCAGCTGAAGTTAATGGCCCCCCTGGGCGCCAGCGACTCATCGGCTACCCTCTTCAACGTTCGCGCCGGCCCGCTGCAGTAAATTAAGCTTAGCCTCCTCGACCTGGGCCAGGAGCTCCTCCAGGTCGACCAAGACGGGCCTCCCATTCTCCACGACGAGTCTGCCCTGCACCCACACGTGGCTGACGTTGCTGGGCCTCGCGGAATAGACCAGCGCGTAGACGGGGTCGTAGACCGGGAAGGTGTTGTGCCTCCTCAGGTTAAAGAGCACGAGGTCGGCCAGGTAGCCCTTCGCTATCCTCCCGAGCCTCTCGCCCAGGCCCAGGGCCTTCGCCCCGTTCTCCGTGGCCAGCCTGAGCGAAGTATAGGCATCAAGCGCCGTCGGGTCGCCCGAGGCCACCTTCTGAAGCAGCGAAGCGACCTTGACCGTCTCCAGCATGTCCAGCGTGTTGTTCGAGGCGGGGCCGTCGGTGCCCAGCCCCACGTTGACGCCTTTCCTGAGGAACATGGCCAGCGGCGCAATGCCCATCGCGAGCTTCATGTTGGCGATGGGATTTGAGGCTATCGAGGCCGAGGCCCGGGCGAAGTGCTCGGCGTCCTGCTCGCTGATATGAATGCAGTGGGCCGCGATCAGGTCGGGGCCCAGCAGGCCGGCGGCCCTTAGGTACTGCGCGAAGCCGCCGCTCAGGTCCACGCCGTACTTCTTCCGCACCTCCTCCGCCTCCCTGGGCTCCTCGGCCAGGTGAATGCTCAGCTTCACGGGCCCCCTTTCGCCATACCTCTCCTTCAGCTCGGCGTGCAGCTCCGCGCTTCTCCTGAGCAGCCGAGGGGAGACGCTATAGGGCGCATGGGGACCCACGCAGGCGAAGATCCTGCCCTCCCTCCCATGCCAGCTCGAGAAGAGGCGCTCCGTCTTGCGGAGCCCCTCCTGCTCGGTCCAGTCAAAGTAGCCGTGAGCTATGAAGGCCCTCAGCCCGGCCTGAAAGCAGGCGGCGGCTTCGTTGAGCTCCTCGCTCTCATAGAAGTACATGCTGAGCGCGCAGGTCGTGCCCGAAAGCAGGGCCTCGACGGCCGCCAGCTTTGCGCCCAGATAGATATCCCTGGGCGTGAGCTTTGCTTCGAGCGGCCAGACCCTCTTCTGCAGCCAATCCATCAGGGGCAGGTCCTCGGCGTAGCCCCTCAACAGGGCCATGGCCAGGTGCGTGTGAAGATTTATGAAGCCGGGCAGGAGGAGCCCGCCCCTTCCTTCTAGGCGCTCATAACGAGGATACCTGGGGCCCAGTTCATCGTAGGGCCCCACGTCCGCTATCTCGCCCCCCTCGACCACGACCGCGCCGTCCCTGAGCACGCGGCCCGTGAAGACATAATCGGCCCTGATGAGGTAGGCCTGCTCGCCCCGCGCCATGGCGCGAAGGGGCAATGTTAAATAATAATGTTATTCGCCCGCAGCCCAAGGGCATGGAGCTTACGTACGAGGCGCTGCTCGACCGCCTCTATGGCCGACTCGAGAAGCTGGGGATCAAGCCCGTCAAGAGCCGCCTGGAGGCGCCGCCGCCGCAGGTGATCAATATGGGCAACAGGACGGTGCTGCGGAACTTCCTTGAATACGCCAGGCTCTTCAGGAGGGAGCCGGCCGAGCTGCTGGGCTACCTCAGCAGGGCCCTGGCCACCTCGGCGCACCTAGATGGGGAGAGGGCCATCTTCAAGGGCAACAAGGATGCGGCCGCCGTGCAGGCCGCGATCGCCAAGTATCAGAGGGAGTATGTGAACTGCCCGGTCTGCGGCTCGCCGGATACCAGGCTGGAGAAGGTGAAGAAGGTGCTCTACCTGGTCTGCGAGGCCTGCGGCGCCAGGTCGCCGCGAGGGGCATGAGCGGGGACAGGCGCTTCGCGAGCAGGGCCCTCAGGGCCCAGGGCAGGTTCTTGGTGAGCATCTGCGATGCCGAGCTGCTGGGCACCACGCTCAGGGGAGATGGCGTGGAGATAAGGATAGACCAGGCCCGGTACGGCGGGGGGCTCATCGATGAGCGATACGCGCTGCAGCTGGTCAGGAGCGGCGACATAATCGACCTGGTGGGGCGCCGCATCGTGCAGCTGGCGCTCGACAACGGCCTCGGCCATCCCGATGGCGTAAAGCTCGTGGGCGATGTGCCCTTCCTCTTCATCTACAGGCTTTAGGCTCCGGTAGGTTTATCTAAGGCTTAGCGAAATTCAGTCGCATGGGAAAGCGAAAGGTGCTGAGCGAGGAGGAGCTAAAGGAGCTCGTGCTCCCCGGGCAGGGGGAGATGCTGGGGAGGGTGATCAGGCTGCTGGGAGGGGATAATATACTGGTGCGGTGCGTGGACGGGAAGGAGAGGCTGGCCAGGATCAGGGGCAAGCTGAAGAAGAGGATATGGGTGCGGGACGGCGACGTGGTGCTGGTGGCGCCTTGGGACTTCAAGGACGATAGGGCGGACGTGCTGTGGCGCTATACGGTGGCCCAGGTGGACTGGCTCCGGGCCAACGGCTACCTGCCCCCCGACCTGTAGGCTTGCCCGGCCGAGAAGAGGAGTTCGACGAGGCCAGGCTGAAAAAGGCACTGGAGGCGCTGCGCAGGCTCGAGTACAGGGATAGGTTCAGGATAAAGGGGGAGGAGCAGAGGGAGGTCTTGGAGCAGGTCTTCGATGAGAGGACGTTGATGACGCTTTATGAGCTGGCGAACAGGGGGGCCTTCAGCGTGCTGGACGGGGCCATCAGCTCGGGCAAGGAGGCCCGTGTTTACTGGGCCCGCCGGGGCGATGGCGGCGAGCTGGCCGTGAAGATCTTCGCGTATGCCGCGCTGCGCTTCAAGCACAGGCTCCCCTACATACAGGGTGACCCTCGCTTCTCTCGCTTCCCGAGGCGCTCCCACAAGTTCATAGATGTCTGGGCGAGGAAGGAGTTCGCGAACCTCAGCCAGGCCTACCAGGCGGGCGTGGCGGTGCCCAGGCCCTATGCGATAAGGCGCAACGTGCTCGTGATGCAATTCGTCGGCAGGGACGGCGTGCCCGCGCCCCGCTTTGTGGATGCCAAGCAGGAGCTCAGGGCCGCGCACTACGATGCGCTGCTGGGCGAGGTGGCAAAGCTCTACAGGAAGGCGCGGCTCGTGCACGCCGACCTCTCGGAGTACAACGTCTTCTACTGGGAGGATGGGCCCGTGCTCTTTGACTTCGGCTCGGCCGTGGATACATCGCACCCGTCGGCGCAGGCCTTCCTGGCCAGGGACCTTATCAACGTCAACCGCTTCTTCTCCGAGCTGGGCGTGCCCGTGCTGCCGCTGGAGGAGCTGCTGAAGAGGGTGATGTAGGCTGCCGGCGCACTTCGTGAAGAACCTGAAGGTGCCCCTGGAGCGGGTGGGCGTGCTGATAGGAAGGGCGGGGGAGGTGAAGAGGAGGATAGAGGAGGCCTGCCGCGTCAAGCTGGAGGTGAACGGGGCGACGGGCGATGTCACGATAACGCTGGCGGACGATCCGGGCGAGGCGGCCCCGCTGAAGGCGGCCGAGATCGTCATGGCCATCGGCCGCGGCTTCTCCCCCGACAGGGCCTTTTCGCTGCTGGAGGAGGGCTGGGAGCTGAGGGTCGTGGACCTAATGGAGTACGCGCGCTCGAGGGAGGACCTGCCCAGGGTAAGGGCCCGCCTGATCGGCAGCCAGGGCAAGGCCAGGAGGACGATCGAGGAGCTGACGGGCACCTACGTTTCCATTTACGGCGACACGGCCTGCGTGGTCGGCCAGCACGAGCATGCCGCCATCGCGGAGGAGGCGATAAGGAAGCTCGCCTCGGGCTCGCCCCATGCGGCCGTCTACTCCTTTCTGCAGAGGATGAGGAGGACGCTAAAGCTGGAGGAGCTGGGCCTCTGGGAAGGGAAGGTGCTTGGCCAGGGCTAGCCGCCAGGAGTTCAAGGAGATAAGCCCCTCCGAATTCTTCTACAGGAATAGGGAGCTCGCCGGCTTCTCCAACCCCAGCCGCTCGCTCTACTCCGCCGTCAGGGAGTTGGTCGAAAACTCCTTGGATGCCTGCGAGCTGAACGGCATCCTGCCCAGCGTGCAGATAAGGATCGCCAGCGCGGAGCAGGACCGACTTGACCCCAGGCTTTACACGCTCACGGTCGAGGATAATGGGCCCGGCATAAGGGCCGAGCAGCTGCCCAGCGCCTTCGGCAAGGTCTTTTATGGCTCGAAGTTCGTCCTAAGGCAGAGCAGGGGCCTCTTTGGGCTGGGCGGGACGATGGCCATCCTCTATGCCCAGATCACGAGCAGCCAGCCGGCCCTCATCGCCTCCTGCACGGACGGGGAAACGGGCATTAGGGTCAAGCTGCTGATAGATGTGGAGAGAAATCAGCCCATCGTGGTCGAAAGGCAGGCCTTCGCGGCGGGGGGATGGAGGGGGCTGCGGGTCACCATCACGCTGCTGGGCGACTACTCCAGGGCCCAGGCCAAGCTGCTCGAATACGTGAGACAGACGGCCATGGCCGCGCCCTATGCGGAGCTGCGCTACGAGGACCCCTTCGGCAAGGCGTATGAGTTCGCCAGGCTCACGGAGGTCATGCCCCCTCCTCCCAAGGAGATCCTGCCTCACCCCCATGGGCTGGACGTCGAGACGATCCGGAGGCTGATCAGGAGGGAGGCGGACCGCCCCCTGGCCGAGCTCCTGGTGAGGAACCTACACCGCGTGGGCGAGAAGACCGCGCGGGCCTTCTTGGCGCAGAACGGCTTCGACCCGGAGAGGAGGGCGGGCGAGCTCTCGAACGAGGAGGCCGTGCGCCTCTTCAAGGCCCTCCAGAGCTATGAGGGGTTCATGAGGCCCGATGCCTCCTGCCTCTCGCCGCTGGGCGAGGAGCTGCTGCTCCTGGGCGTCAAGAGGGAGCTGAAGCCCGAGTTCGCGGTGGCCTGCAGCCGCCCGCCGGCGAGCTACTCGGGCCATCCGTTCATCGTGGAGGCCGCTGTTGCTTACGGCGGCGCGCTGCCGCCAGGATTGAGGCTGTACAGATTCGCGAACCGCATCCCCCTGCTCTACGACGAGATGAGCGACGTGAGCTGGAAGGTGCTGAACGAGGGCGTGAACTGGACCCGCTACCGCCTGAACCCCGAGATGCCCCTGGCCGTGGTGACGCACATCTGCAGCACCAAGGTGCCCTACAAGACGGTGGGGAAGGAGTACATAGCGGACCAGCCCGAGCTGGAGAGGGAGCTGACGGGCGCGATCAGGGAATGCTTCAGGAAGCTCTCCGCATACCTTTCACGGAAGGGCTCCCTCGAGCAGCGCGTCAAGAGGTTCGAGCTCTACAAGAAGTACCTGCCCTTGTTGGCGGAATTTTCCAGGGGGCTGGCCCGAAGGCCCAGGGCCCCCTCCTACCGGGCCCTGTTGGAAAGGTTATATCGCGAGGGAGGGCTGGCCGAGCAGCATGGCGGCGGAAACGAAGAGGACGAAGGTCCTTGAGGCCTTCAGGGCGCTGGGCGATAGGCTCTGCTCCATGCTCGAGAAGGGCGAGTTCCCCAGGCTGGAGCTCAAGAGTCGGTCGGTCTCCAACATCATCTACGATGAGGCGCTAAGGCAGTTCACGCTGGGCCCCAAGAGGGTCCTGCTGAACTTCGGCAACGTAAAGCAGGTCAGGAGGTTCACGCAGCTCGTCTGGCTGGCGTACTTTTCCAGCCTGCTCGTGCGGCAGAGGAGGACGAGCACGCTCAGGGATGTTTACTACTCGGCCCAGGCCTATCGGCTCGACTTCGCCGACCAAGATGAGAGCGATGAGAGGATTATAGAGCTCGAGACGCTGCTGGGCGCCATCAGGGAGGCCTTCAACATCTATCCCGAGGAGCGCAGCTCCATCTTCGGGGACCTGGTGATAGAGTATACCACGCCCGGCTACGAGGGCAGGAGGCTCAACCTCTCCTCCCACCCGGACGGCTATATGATAGGCCCCTCGCTCAGCACGGCCGAGCTAATAGAGACGAGCGCCGAGAGGGTGCTGGCCGTCGAGAAGGGGGGGCTCTTCACGCGCTTTGTGGAGGAGAAGGTGCACCAGAGGTATAGGGCCCTTCTCGTGGACCTCGCCGGCCAGGCGCCCCGGGCCACGAGATACCTGCTCAGGCGCCTGAACCAGGAGCTGGGCCTGCCCGTGCTGATACTGACGGACGGGGATCCCTGGGGCGCGCACATCGCGGCCGTCATCGTATCGGGTTCGGCCAACGCCGCCCACGTGCCCGAGATCAACGTGCCGGAGGCGAAGTGGGTGGGCGTCTGGGCCACGGACATAAGGAAGTGGAGGCTGCCCTCGGACCCCTTCACGGAGCAGGACGCCAAGAGGCTGCAGGAGCTGCTGCAGGACCCGCGCTACCATGGTGGCATCTGGAGGGAGCAGCTCGAGGCCTTCGCGAAGCTGAGGAGGAAGTCCGAGCTGGAGGCCTTCTCCAAGTACGGGCTCACGGCCATCGTCGATAAGTACCTGCCCGAGAAGATACGGTTGGCCGAGAGCCTTTAACGGCTATATAGCCTTGGCGGCCGGGGGCCCCATGGCGCTTAGCAAGGAGAAGGAGATCTCGGCGCGGCGGGTCAGCGCCTTCATAAAGCTCTTGGCCCTCGCGACGCTGATAATAGGCTCCGTCCTGTTCGCGCTCACGTACCTGACGCCCATGCCCGGGCCGTTGGCCGCGCTCTTCTACATGGCCTCGGCCTTCCTCCTGGGCGCCGCGCTGCTGGCGCTCATCGCCAATGTGAAGGTGGATTAGCTTGGCGAAGATAGGCCTGGCACTCCTGGGCCTCGGGCGCGTGGGCCGGGCCCTCGTGGGGCTGCTGGCCCGCCGCCCCCTGGAGGGGCTCTGGCATGATACCGTGGGCGGCTACCGTCTGGAGGATATAGAGCTCAGGGCGGTCTATGACGTGGACCCCGAAAAGGTGGGCAGGCCTCTCTCCGAGCTCGTGCCCGGATATCAGGGCGAACTCCGCGTCGAAAGGGGCGTGCTGCTGGAGCGGCTCCCCTTCCTGGAAGCGCCCGTGACGCCCAGGCCCGATGAGGAGGCCTTCGCCGGGAGGCTCAGGGCCTCCGGGGCTCATATGGCCCTGAACCTCATCACCTCCGGCGCCCCGGAATCGGCCCGCTTCTACTGCCTCTCCTCGCTCAGGGCGGGCCTTTCGTTCATCAACGCGGCCCCCGTAAGGCTGGCCGCCGATCCTCAGCTGGCCGGCGAGTTCGGGAGAAGGGGGCTGATAATTGCGGGCGATGACCTGCTCAGCCAGCTGGGGGCGACGGCGCTTCACAGGGCGCTCATCTGGCTGCTGGCCAAGCGCGGGCTAAGGGTGCTCAGGAGCTACGAGCTGGACGTGGGCGGGGGCATGGACGCCCGCGCCTCGCTCCTTGATGAGGTGAAGGAGGCCAAGCGCTCGATCATACGGGAGAGCCTCAGGAGGGAGCTGCCCTACCCCTTTCAGACGGCGGCCGGCACGGTGGAGTACGTGGAGTTCCTGGGCGAAAGGAGGGTCAGCTACATTTACCTTGAGGGCGAGGCCCCCCTGGGCACGGTCTTCAGGATAGATGTGACGCTGAAGAGCGAGGACCCCGCGAACGCCGTGAACGTGCTGGTGGACGTAATAAGGGCCGTGGCCCGTGCCAAGGAGATGGGGGAGCGCGGCGCCGTGCCCGAGATCTGCGCCTACGGGTTTAAGCTGCCCCCGGAGGGGCCCAGCCTGCTGGAGGCCCAGGAGAGGTTCGAGGCCAAGTACTGCCCCTAGCCTTGCAAGATAAATATACGGCGTCCCCTACTCCATCTGGCGGCGTAGCTCAGCTCGGTAGAGCACCCGGCTGTTAACCGGGTGGTCGAGGGTTCGAATCCCTCCGCCGCCGCGGTAGGGCTTATTGCCCTGCCCTCCTGGCCAAGCGCGTGAGCCCAGGGCCTCGCCTGGCCGAGCTGCTGCCCATAACGGCCGCGGCGCTCCTCCTGCTCTCCGATGCCGCGCAGCTCCTGGGCCAGGGCCTTCTTCGCTCGCTGCTGCTGCATGCCTCCTCCTTCCTGCTGGCCCTTGGCCTCGCGGCGCTCGCGCAGAGGAGGGCCGGCTGGCGCTTCTTGGGCCGGGCCTTGGCGGTGCTCCTGCTGGGAGGATGGGCCCTGGAGGTGGTGGGCACTAGGACGGGCCTGCCCTTCGGGGAGTACCGCTATGCCCAGCTGCTTCAGCCCCAGCTCGCGGGCGTGCCCGTACAGGTGCCGGTGGGCTGGTTCACGCTGGGCCTGCTAGCGTTTCTCCTGGCGGGCGGCCGGCCTACGGCCGGAACCTTGGCTGGGGGCACCGCGCTGATGGTGGCCTGGGACGTGATGTATGAGCCCTACTTCGTGGCCGTGGGCGCTTGGAGCTGGAACGAGGGCGCCTACTTCGGCATCCCCCTCACGAACTTTGCGGGCTGGGCGCTGGCCTCCTTCCTGTTCCTCCTCCTGCTGAGCCTGGGCCTGCCCGGGAGGAAGGGCGGGGAGGAGCCCCCAAGGGCCCCGCTGGCCGCCGCCTATCTTGCCTACGCCATCGACGGCGCCCTGCAGGAGGTCATATTGGGCGCGCCCCTGGCCGGGCTCATCGGATTGGCCGCGATGTGCCTGGCGCTGGCCGGCGCGAGGCGAACCGCCGGGCGGCCTAGCGCTCCTGAGCCCTCTGCTGGCCCAGGCCCTGGCCCAGCAGCTCCGAGAACCTGAATTCCCTTATCCTGATGAGCCTCTGGTAGGAGCCAAACCTCTCCTCATCATAAGGCACCGTATCGAGCGGCTCCTCGGGCTCCTCGTCCCCCCGAAAGACCTTCAGGAGCCTGTAGGTCGTGCTCCTCTCCGCGGGCACCCTGCCCATCTCCCTGATAAGGCGCCGGAACTCCTTCGGCCTCATGAGCTGGCCGTAGGAGGCGCCCGCGGCCGTGGAGATGCTCTCGTTGATGAGCGTGCCGCCCAGGTCGTTGGCGCCGGCGTTAAGGCAGAGCTGGGCGAGCTTGGGCCCCTCCTTGACCCAAGAGACCTGCAGGTTCCTGATGTGGCGGTTCAGCATGATGCGGGCCACGGCGTGGACCTTGAGCACCTCCGCCCCGCTCGCCCCCTTCCTAAGGCCCCTTATCGGCTTGCCCGCCACGCGCCCAAGCTTATACATGGGCGCCTCCCAGTACATGAAGCTCAGCGGCACGAACTCCGTAAAGCCCCCCGTTTCCTTCTGGATCTCCCTGATGAGCGCTATGTGGCGCGCCTGCTGGCTGGGCGTTTCGAGGTGCCCGAACATCATCGTGGCCGTCGTGGGGAGGCCCAGCCGGTGGGCCGCCTTTATTATGCGCACCCATTCGTCCGTCCTTATCCTGCCAGGGGATATGTAATCCCTGAGCTCATCGTCCAAGATCTCCGCGGCCGTCCCCGGCAGGCTGCCCAGCCCCGCCTCCTTGAGGGCCTTCAGGTACTCCTCCACGCCGACGCCCGCGAGCGAGGCGCCGTACTTTATCTCCTCGGGCGAGAAGGCATGAATGTGCAGGTCGGGCAGCTCGGCCTTTATGGCCCTGCAGATCTTTTCATAAAAATAGGGGTCAAGCTTGGGCGGCAACCCTCCCTGTATGCAGACCTCGGTCGCTCCCAGCGCCCAGGCCTCCTTGGCCCTCCTGACGATCTCCTCCAGCGGCAGGAAGTAGCCCTCCTCGGACCTGAAGTCCCTGCTGAAGGCGCAGAAGCCGCAGCGCTTTATGCAGACGTTGGTATAGTTGATGTTCCTGTTGACGACGTAGGTGACGATATCGCCCACGCGGCTCCTCCTCAGCTCATCGGCCACCAGCGCGATAAAGGTCAGCTCGCGGCCCTGGGCCTGCAGCAGCTGCGCGCCCTCTTCGGCCGAAATTTCATGGCCCAAGAGCGCCTTCTCTAGGATGGATGCTATGGCGGGGTCGAGCTGGCCTAGGGCGTCGGCCAGGAAGGAGGCCGGGCCCCCGCTTCCCTCCTGCTTCACTCCAGCACCTCCCTCCGGGCGAAGCCGTCCTCGCCCGCCGCCGCGTAGATCGCCTCGCGCAGGCCCTCGGGGAGGTACTCTCTCTTCCTCAGTATGAAATCGGGATAGATGGGCAGCCTGTGCCTTAGCCTAGAGCCCTTCGCCTCCGTCTGGCGCCTTAGGGCTGAGATGCTGGGCCAGGGGGCCTCGGGATTGACATAATCGGCCGTAAGGGGCGATATGCCGCCCCAGTCGTTGATGCCCGCATCCAGATAGGCCGCATAGCCCTCGGTGAGGTTGGGAGGGGCCTGCACGTTTACCTCTCCTGGCAAGATGAGCCGGGCCAGCGCTATCGCCCTGAGCATGTACTCTTGGCTCGGCTCGGGGTGGAGGGCCATGGGCGTGCCCGGCTTGGCGCGGAAGTTCTGTATGATGACCTCCTGAATGTGGCCGTAGCGCTCGTGAAGCTCCCTTATCGCAAAGAGCCCGTCCACCAGCTCCTCGGGGTACTCCCCTATTCCCAGGAGCAGCCCGGTGGTGAATGGTATCCTCAGCCTGCCCGCATTTTCCAGGACGGCCAGCCGAGCCCTGGGATGCTTGCTCGGCGCGCCTTCATGGGGCCCCCCTGGCCGGCAGAGCCTTTCGCTGACGCTCTCCAGCATCAGGCCCAGGCTGGCGTTCACCTGCTTGAGCTCCTTCATCTCCTCGTACCTCATCGTGCCCGGGTTCGAGTGGGGGAGCAGCCCCGTCCTCTTCACCACCTTCTCGCACATATCCCGTAGGTACTCTATGAAGCTCGCGTAGCCGAGGCGCCGCAGCCACGCCTTTGCCTCGGGGTACCTCTGCTCCGGCCTCTCGCCCGTCATGAAGAGCGCTTCGGTGCAGCCGGCCCTGCGCCCCCACTCCGCCACCGTTAGCACCTGTTCGGGGAGCAGCGAGCGGGCGCCCGGCGCGCCCGGCTCCTTCCTGTAGGCGCAGTAGCCGCAGACGTCGCGGCAGAGGTTGGTGAGGGGTATGAAGACCTTCCTGGAATATGAAACGATCCCCGCCTTATGCAGCAGGCGCTTGCGCGCGGCCGCCCGCAGCAGCGCCGGGCCCACGAGGGCCCACGGCATCTTAGCGAGGGCATACGCCTCTCCCCTTTCCAGCGCGCCCCCCTCCTCACACCTCTCCAGGGCCTCCCGCAGCGGGCCGGGCAGCGCGCCCAAGGGCACTTCCCTTAAGCTCAAGGTGGGCCTAGGCCTACTGGCCCGGCTTTAATAGCATATGGCCCGCCATGGGCCTAGCTGAACCTCAGTAGGGAGCCCAGCAGCGCGAGCAGCAGGGTGAGAAGCAGCGCGGCCCAGCCCGCCGCGATCAGCCTCCTGCGATACGAGGGGGGCACGGGCCCATTTGGGGGCCAGGCAAGCCGGCGCGCGGCGCGAGAGTGATACTCCACGACCGCCAGAAGGGCTAGGGTGACCAGCAGCTTGAGCAGGAACAGCTGCCCGAAGGGGGTGGAGTAAAAGGAAAGGGCAAGGAGCGGGCTCAGGCCGTTGAAGCGCAGGAGCACGTTCCCCAGCCCGGCCAGAACAGCTACGTACAGCGAATACCTGAGCGGCCTCTGCATCCTCCTGCCCACGTAGGAGGTGACCTGCGCGGCCTGCTGCGGCGCCAACAGGGCTCTAAGGGTCCTATTCATTATGACGGTAAAGACAAGGCCGCCCAGCCAGATCGAGGCCGCGGCCACGTGCAGCCACTTGACTAGCACGAAGACCCAGGGCAGCATGCGAGGCGCTGGGGCCGAGACGCGATTAAAAACCTGCCGGCGGCGAAAACCCCTTTTGCGGCCATTTGCAGCGCTCAGGCAGCGGGCGGAGCCGGATTTGGGCCATCAGCTTAAAAGCCACCCGAGGGCACCCTGGCCAGCCGTGGAGGAGATAGCGAGGAGGTACTACGAGGAGAAGGTCCGCGAGTTCAAGCTCAGCGAGAGCCAGGAGCGCGAAAGGGCCCGACTCCTCTCTAGGCCGGTGAAGCCCGTGGACCTCGAAAGGGTCAGGACGATCCGGGAGCTGGTCGAGGCCTGGAAGGGCTGCGGCATACAGGCCCGCTCGCTCGCCGAGTGCGCGCAGGTGTATGAAGCGATGCTCGGCGATCCGGTGAGGCCCACCATCTTCCTTGGCCTCTCAGGGGCGCTATTGGCTGGAGGGCTCAGGAAGGTCATCAGGGACATGATAGAGTACGGGCTGGTCGACGTCGTCGTGCTCACGGGGGCGATCGCGTACCAGGACTTCTACAATGCGCTCGGCTTCCATCATTACAAGGGCTCCCCCTATGCCGACGATGCTAGGCTCAGGGACCTGCTGATCAACCGCATCTATGATTCGTATGTGGACGAGAGGGGCTTCGTCTACGCCGACAGCCTGGTGGCGGAGTTCGCCAGCCGCCTGGAGCCAAGGGAGTATTCGACGCGCGAGTTCCTGGAGCTGCTGGGCAGGGAGGTGAAGGATGAGCTGTCGATCCTGCGCGCCGCAAGCCGGCACGGCGTGCCCATCTTCTGCCCCGCCATCGCCGACAGCTCGATAGGCATCAGCCTGGCCTCGGCATACAGGAAGGCCAGGCAGGAGGGGAGGCCCTTCATGAGCCTGAGCGTGCTTAGGGACAACTATGAAATAGGGCAGATCGTGCTCAAGTCCAAGAAGAGGGGCGCGATCTACATAGGCGGCGGCGTGCCCAAGAACTACATCAATGACGCCGCCGTGATGTTCACCTACACGGGCGGCCATCATTATGCCTTCCAGCTGGTCACGGATGCCCCCCACTGGGGAGGCCTGAGCGGCAGCACGCTCGACGAGGCCAAGTCCTGGGGCAAGATGGACAAGAGCCTCACCAGGGCCACGGCCTACGTTGAGGCGACGGTGGGCCTGCCGCTCGTGGTGGGCTATGTCCTTCAGGGTGAGGCCTGGAAGGGCAGGAGGAGGCTACGGTTTGTTTGGGAGGGGGAGGAGCTCAGGGCCATAGCGCCCGGCGAGGAGGTGGGCCAGCCTGCTGAGGATAGATGAGGAGCAGCTGGTAAGGCTGCTCTTGGAAAGGAAGCCGCGGCGCGTGTTGCTGAGCGCGCCCGACGGACTTCTTAATCAATTGGCCGCCCTCGCCTCGAGGCTCGAAAAGCAGGGCGGCGTCGAGCTGGTGCTCTGGGCCGAGCCCACCTACGGCTCCTGCGATACCCTAGATTATGTGGCCGACCTGCTGGGCGCGGACCTTGCCGTGAACGTGGGCCACACCATCTCCCTGCCCAGGCTGGGCAGGAAGACGTACTTCGTGGATGCATTCGATGACGTCGACTTTGGGCCCGTGCTGGAGAAGGCCCTGCCCCTTCTGAGGCGATACTCCAGGGTCGCCCTGGTGACGAGCAGCCAGCACCTGCCCGCGCTGGAGAAGGCCGCCCGCTTCCTGTCCGAGAGGGGCCTTGAGCCCCTCGTGGGAAGGGGGAGAGGGCAGCTCAGGGCGGGCCAGGTCTTCGGGTGCGAGTTCCATACGCTCGACGTGGCGAAGGATGCGGAGGCGGTCTGCTTCCTGGGCCAAAGCCGCTTTCATGCCGTGGCCGTGGCCCTGGCCTCGAACAGGCCCACCTACATGCTTGATCCTTATGAGGTCGAGGTGGTGGAGGTCACGGAGGAGGCCCAGCGCTTCTACAGGAGGGCCGTGCTCAGCGTGCTCAAGGCGCGGGACTGCCAGCGGTTCGGCGTGCTAGTGGGCCTGAGGGAAGGGCAGCTGGACATGAAGGCGGCGCTCTTCGTCAAGGCGGAGCTGGAGAAGAGGGGAAGGGAGGCGCTGCTCCTGGCGCTTCACGAGATCACCGAGGCGAGGCTGGCCCTTTTCAGGGAGCTGGAGGCCTTCATCGACACCGCCTGCCCTAGGATCGCCATCGATGACCACTTTACGAGGCCCCTGCTCTCCATGCCCCAGGCCCGCGCGCTGTTCTCCCTCTGGGATGGGGCCCCGCCGGAGCGGGTCTTCGAGGCCTTCCTCAGCCTTCCTCACTGGCTCTAAAGTAAAAGGCATATTAGGAGGGCCGACATTATATATGCGGGTATGTCCAAGAGGCCCGTCCCCAAGCTGATGCCCGAGGAGTTCGCGGCCAAGTATCTCTACCCTAGGATAAGGGCCATGCTCGCTAAGATCCTCATGGAACGCCTGCACCTCTCCCAGAAGGAGGCGGCCGAGAGGCTGGGGATCACGCAGGCCGCGATAAGCCAATACCTCTCGGGCAAGAGGGGCAGCTGGAAGGGACTCCTGCTCGACTCCAGGGCCCTCGAGCTCACCGAGCAGCTGGGGCAGGAGATCATCGAGAAGGGGCTGGACAAGTACTCCATCGTGCTGAAGATGAGCGCGCTCGTGGAGTACTTACTCGCCAACAGGTGCGCCTGCACCATACACCAGCTGCACGAGCCCGAGCTGGACATCGATAGGTGCCACATCTGCGACGGGCGCACGGGCCTCCTGCTGAAGCCCCGCCCGCCGGGGGAGCCCTTACATGGCTGAGCGGGAGCCGGACGAGGAGGAGCTGGAGCTCCTCGAGGAGGTGGAGAAGAAGGAGAAGGCGAGGAGGCGCACGAGGGGGCCCTACCGCAAGGCCTCGAGCAAGGGGACTTAGCTTTTTAAATTCCGACGCCGGCTATCCCCCGTGCTGAGCCGAGAGGCCGTGCTGGAGGACCTCTGCCGGGAGCTCTTCAAGCTGGACCGGCGCATTAGGTATGCCGCGGTCATGGATACGCAGGGCAAGGTGAAGGCGGGGGGCATGAGGAGGGGCGTGAGGTCGCTCGAGCCCAGGTCCGAGGAGCTGAGGCTGCAGGTCTACCTCCTGAGCCTGAGCGGCATTAACGACAGCTGGACGCCCTACTATGGTAGGGTGCTCTTCAGCGTCGTGCGCAGGGAGCTGCTGATCATAGGCGTCTTCCCGGTAGGCGAGGATATCGTGGTCGTGAGCGCTGAGCCGGACTTTCCGCTGGAGGGCTTCGTGAGGATTAGGGACCTGGTGCTGGAGCGCATGGGAGCGCCGCGCGCATGAAGGCGGGCCTGCTGCCCTTTCTTCAGCTGGCGAGGAGGCTAAAGGAGGTGCCCAGGAGGGGCTGGGCGCTCAAGCTGGGCCATCCTCAGCCCGAGTCGGTGGCGGAGCATAGCTATATGGTCGCGCTGCTCGCAGCCCTGATGGCGATGGAGAGAGGATTGGATGCGGGCGAGGCTTCGCTGATGGGCCTCCTGCACGACCTTCATGAAGCCATAACTGGCGATAAGGTTCCTGGGGAGGCGAGGGCGCCTGGAGAGGAGCTCAGGGCGGCGGAGCGCCTCTTCTCCCTGCTTCCGCCGGGGCTTCGACAACGCCTTCAGCGCCTCTGGCTCTCCTACTACAGGGAGGAGGGGGAGCTGGCGCGGCTGGTGGGAGAGGCGGATGCGCTGGAGATGGCCCTTCAGGCCCAGGCCTATGAGGAGGAGGGATATGGCCGAGGCGCGCTACGGGAATTCCTCGAAAGCGCCTCCTCCAGGCTAAGCTCGCCCCGGGCCCGCCGGCTCCTTAGGCAGTTAACTAAAAAGAGAGGTTAGGGCTTAGGTGAGGCCGAGGTCAGGGAAGCTGCTCAGCTGAAGGCCCAGCTCCTTTTGCAGGGCCCTGATGCGCTCCGCGTACAGCTTCATGCGCTGCTTATCGTTCTGGCTCTTCGCTATCTTATAGGCCTTCCAAGCCTTCTTCAGTGCGCCCCACGTCTGGCCTTTCGTGTACTGGGGCATGTCATGGGGCACATGAGACGAGGTATTTAAGCTATTCGAGCGGCGCGGGCCTCCAGGGCCTTATCTTGGGCCTTCGCGGGCCGAAGGGCCGCACAGCTCAGCTCATAGACGGCCAGCTCGGCGAGCGTCTCGGCCACGATCGCGTCCAGGCCTATTTTCTCCTCTTCCTTCAGCAGCCGCTCGGCCCTTGCCCTTGTCTCGGGGTGCCTCGCGATGAGCGAGCAGCAGTCCTTGTAGGGCTGCAGCGATAGCTCGTATGTGCCTATCTGCCTTGCCAGCGCCACGATCTCCTTCTTATCATAGGTGAGCAGCGGCCGCAACACGGGCAGCGGGAGCAGATAGCTCTGCGCGGCGAGGTTCTGCAGCGTCTGCGAGGCCACCTGCGCCAGCCCGTCGCCCGTGGCCAAGGCTTCATAGCCGTAGCGCCTCGCCAGCTCCGCGCCCAGCTTGAGCATGAACCTCTTGAAGAGCACAAGCTCGAGCCCCTCGCTCGCCCTGAGCGAGGCGAGCTGATAGCGGTGATACGGGGCCAAGAAGACCTTGCCCTCCGCCCCATATTCGGAGAGCCTGAGCAGGATCCTGCCCACCTTGCCGCTCAGCGCCTCCTCCGCGCTCCCATAGGCGTACAGGTGCAGGAAGCCCAGCTGGCAGCCCCTCTTCATCAGCAGCCAGCCGGCGACGGGCGAGTCTATGCCCCCGGAGAGCAGCAGCAGCACCCTTCCGCTCACGCCCGCGGGCAGCCCCCCCGGGCCCCTTATCCTCTCGCCGTAGAGCAGGCAGAGGTCGCTCAGCACCTCCACGTGGAAGGTCCTGCCCGGCTCCTTAAGGCTCACGCGCCAGCCCGTGGCCTGCCTTAGGTCCTGGCCCAGGCGAGAGGCCAGCTCGGGCGAGGTCAGCGGGAAGCCCTTATGGGCCCTCTTCACTTCGATTTTAAAGCTGCCGCCCGGCGGCTCGCCCAGGGCCCTGGCGAGGCCCAGCAGCGCATCCCTCATACCCTCATAGGAAGGGGGCTTCACCGGCACGGCCGGGGCAAAGTACTCCACGCCGAAGACCTTGGCCAGCGCCTCCCTTACCTTACCATCTTCGCCCTCGCTCCAGACGAGCAGCCTCCCCGGGAGGCGGGTTACCCTGGCGGGCCCCAGGGGCCTCACGGCCTTCAGCAGGTTCCTGGCCAGGGCGCGCTCGAAGAGCCCCCTATTGCCCCCCTTCAGCGCTATCTCGCCGTAGTGGACGACGTAGAGCATTCCGTAGCCTGCCGGAAGGGGGGCGAATATAGGTTTACTATTGATCGTTCATCAGCGAGACCTCGCCCCCCACCCCACAGGTGAGCGTGGCGAGGCCCAGCGCCCTTATCCTGGCCTCCACGGCCTGCACGTACCTCGGCAGCGTGTTGATGAAGACGGTGGGCCCCGTCTGGAGGGAGAAGTAGGCCGGGATGCCCTCCTCCCTCATGGCCCTGACCTCCCTCATCACGGCCACTGAGGAGGGCAGCAGCAGCACGTGCCCTCCGGGCCCCGTCATCGTAACCGCGTGGAGCTCGAGGGCATCGAGCTCCGCCAGCAGGCCCACCCGCTCAAAGTCCCCGGCCCTCAGCGCGGCCTCCAGCTCCTCGACCCTCCTCTGCGCGCTCTCCACCCGGGCCCTGAAGAAGGGCGAGGCCTCCGCTTCCCTGTGCGCCTGCTCCGTGGAGAACTCCAGGTAAAGCGGGACGACCACCACCCTCAGGTCGAGCAGCTCACGGCCGCCCAGGCGTATGGCGTAAGAGCTTTCGTGGTCCTGGCCCGCCCTCCACCGGGCAAAGCCCCCCACCACGCTCCTGCAGGCGGAGCCGGAGAAGAGCCTGGCCAGGGCGGAGATCCTCCTGAGGTCCCAGCCCCACCTGGCCCTTAGCCCATAGGCTTCGAAGAGCGCGGCCGCCAGGGCCGCGCCCATCGAGCTGGAGAAGCCCAGGCCCTTCGCGCTTATGCCGCTGGGGAAGTTCTGAAAGCTCACGAGGCAGGAGGCCCTATTGCCTGCCTCCTGCCAGACCCTGCGGAGCACGCCCAGGACCCTCTCCTTGGTCCTGGGGGAGGCGGGGCTGCCCTCGAAGAGGACCTCGCAGGCCCCCTCGCTGGGCCGCAGCTCGACGCGGGCCCTGCTGCCTATGCCCTCCAAGTTCACGGAGATGCTGTCGTGGTAGGGGATCCTGAGGCCCCAGTCCTTGAGCCCATGGTACTTTATCAGCCCCTCCATGACGAAGGCCCTGGCCTCGGCCACCGCGCCCCTCGCCCCGGCTTATCCTTTTTATCTAAAGAAGTTAAGTTCGCGGTTATTTAGGGGGCGAGGAAAGGCCGGTGCATGACCGAGCAGGTCGAAGTGACCTATTCGGAGGAGATGCTCCAGGGGCTGGTGGCGAGAAGGAAGGAGCTGGAGGAGAGGGCCAGGGCGCTGGAGGAGGAGAAGGGGCGCCTAGAGCTGGAGGTGAACATCCTAAGGGAAATGGTCGCCACCAAGCAGCTCGAGGCGCACAGCCAGAAGCTGGAGCACGAGATAGCCTCGCTCAGGGAGACCAAGGCCAGCCTCGAGAGCGCCCTCCACAGCCTGGAGGCCCAAGGGTAGCTTGTCGGCCTGCCCTCTCTGCGGCGGGGGGCTCAGCGACGGGCAAAGGTGGACTTTTTTAGTCTATAACCAGGGCACTAAGGAGCTCTCGAAGGAGGAGGTAATCGTCCGCCGCTGCACGGCCTGTGGCCACTCGTTCCCGCAGAGGGCGAGGCAGGAGGCCGTGATCATCTTGCCCGTGGCCCAGCTGCAGGAGCTCAGGAAGCTGGCGGAGAGGGCGAAGGCCGAGCTGGAGTATGCGAGGCGGCAGGTGCAGGCCCTGGCCTTGGCGAAGAGCGTCCTGGAGGAGAACCTGCGCGTGCTGGCGCTGCAGGGCAGGGTGATGAGGCTTGAGGGCGAGGTCGAGGGGCTGAAGGCCGAGAAGAGGGAGCTGGAGGTCCGGCTTAGGGCGGCGGGCCAGTAAAGGCCTTTAAAGCTGAAGGACCAGACGGCGCGCATGGGAAGATACACGCTCCCAAGCCTGCCCTACAAATATGATGCGCTGCAGCCCTACATCTCGGAGAGGATCATGACGCTGCACCACACCAAGCACCATCAAGCCTATGTGAACGGGGCCAACGCCGCGCTGGAGAAGCTGGAGAGGGCGAGGAGGGGGGAGCTGCAGGTGGATGTAAGGGCGGTGCTCAGGGACCTGAGCTTCAACCTCGACGGCCACAAGCTGCACTCGATCTTCTGGCCCAACATGGCCCCTCCGGGCAAAGGGGGAGGGACGCCCGGCGGGAGGCTGGCGGACCAGCTGAACAGGGACTTCGGCTCCTTCGACAGGTTCAAGGCGCAGTTCAGCGATGCCGCTAAGACCGTAGAGGGCGTCGGCTGGGCGCTCCTGCTGTATGACCCGGAGGCCGATCATCTGGTGCTCACGCAGATCGAGAAGCAGAACCTCATGCACTTGGCCGAGCTGCCCATCCTGCTCTCGCTGGACGTCTGGGAGCATGCCTACTACCTGGACTACCAGAACGACAGGGCCAAGTATGTGGACAACTGGTGGAACGTCGTCAACTGGGACGACGTGGCCGCCAGGTTCGAGCGCGTGAAGAGGTAGGCGCATGGCGCGAAAGGCGGCCCAGAGGGAGCCGCCTCGGGCCACGGTGCTGAAGCCAAGGTACCCGGGCCAGAGGCGGGAGGGACGCGGCTTCTCGCTGGCGGAGCTGCGCCTCGCCGGCCTCACGCTGAAGCAGGCCAGGAAGCTGGGCCTGAGGCTGGACCCAAGGCGGCGCACGGCCCATGAGGAGAACGTCAAGGAACTCAAGGCCCTGCTCGCGCCGCGCAGGAGGAGACCGCGGGCGCCCAAGCCCAAGGCAGCGAGAAGGAGGGCGCGGCGGGGCGAGGGCAAGGAGTAAAAATTTTAAATGCGCCGCCGAAGCTCATCCCAGGTCCCGCGGTAGCTCAGCCTGGAAGAGCGTCCGGCTGTAGGGTTGGCCTTGGGCTAGCCCCACGGCGGCCAGGCTAACATAGGCACCGGATGGTCGCCGGTGCGCGGAGGCGCGGCGAGTTCAAAAGGCCCATGACCTGAAACTCCGGCCCGCGGGACCTCACTTTCGCGCGCTTCCAGGTGTAAGGCATATAAGATATAGGGGGAGCCGGCTCATGGGCAGGCTGAAGCTCTTCTTCGCCAGCGATATACACGGCTCGGACCGGCTCTTCCTCAAGCTTCTTCACGTGCCCTCGGTCTACAAGGTGCCGCTGCTCATCGTGGGGGGCGACATAACGGGCAAGGCCATCCTGCCCATCTTCAGCGAGGGAGGCTCGTATAGGGCGAACGTGCAGGGCACGTGGAGGGAGGCCTCGCCATCCGACAAACCTCGGGCCTCTTCAGGTGCGCGTCTATAAGGCTGAGCTGCTTAACGCCGTTAGGCGCTAAAACTACGCATGTCTTTTGGCGGGGCACGTCAGAAAGTGAAAGATAGGGCCCTAGAGCAGGAGCGCGAAGGCCCTCATGGGGCTTGCGGAGCCCTTGGCCAGGGGCAGGGGCGCGGCCACCAATACGAACTCCTTGCCGAGCAGCTTATCCAGGTTCGTCAGGTTCTCGAGCAGCACGATGCCCTTGGGCAGCAGCAGCCTATGGGCGGGGAAGGGGGCATGGTCGGGGCTTGGGGCATCGATGCCCACGGCGGCGACCTCCAGCTGGGCCAAATAGTGGCATGCGTCCTCGCCCAGCCCGGGATGCTGCATCCACTCCGGCGTGCCCGCCTTGGCCGAGTAGCCGGTGTAAAGGAGGACGGCCCACCCGTTCACCTTCCTTCCCCCCGTCGCGCGCCCGAGGGCCTTCTCCAGGTCCGCCCTCGTGATCTCATAGTTGGGACCCACGCCCGAGAAGTCCACCGCCACCCCCCTGCAGATGCAGGTGCTTAGGGGCACCATGTCTATCGAGGGCCCCGCCTCGGAGAAGTGCAGGGGCGCGTCCATATGGGTGGCCGTGTGCTCGACGAAGACCCAGAGCGAGGAGTAGTAGCCCTGCTCGCGCAGCGTGGTCAGCGTGCCCCTCACGGGCATGGGATAGCCGGGGAAGACGGGCGTCTCCAGGCTTCGTATGGGCAGGGAAAGGTCCACGACCTCCTTAATCGGCAGGCCTAGGTTGCGCTGCCAGCTCACGCGCCCCCTTGGGAGGCACGTAAATAACCCTTGGGAGCCGCATCTTTTTAACGCCAGCGCCAAGGGGGGCCATGCCTTGGGAGACCGGACTCAGGGGCAAGAGGGCCCTCGTGACGGCCGCGAGCAGGGGCCTGGGCTTCGGGGCGGCGCGGGCGTTGCTGGAGGAGGGCTGTAGCGTGGTCATTAGCTCCTCGAACCAGGCCAACTTGGAGCTCGCGCTGCGGGAGCTCAGGCCGCTGGGCCACGTGGAGGCCGTGAAGGCCGACCTGACGAGGAAGGAGGAGATCGATGCGCTCGTGGACAGGGCCTCTTCGCTGCTGGGCGGGCTGGATATCCTCGTGTACGTCACCGGCAGCCCCAAGCCCGGGCCCTTCATGGAGCAGGGGTACGAGGACTGGCTGGAGGCCTCCAGGCTGCTGGTGGTGAGCGCGGCCTACTTGGCTAGGAGGGCGGCCGAGGTGATGCTGCGCCAGGGGACGGGCGGGAGGATCGTGCTCCTGGCTTCGGTGGCCATCAGGGAGCCGGTCCCGAGCCTCGCCACCTCCAACGTATGCAGGATCGCCGTGGCGGGCATCGTGAGGACGCTTGCGAGGGAGCTGGGCCCAAGGGGGATAAGGGTCAACGGGATCCTGCCGGGCTACATACGCACGAAGAGGCTCGAGCAAATCCTGCTGGATTCGGCGAAAAGGAGGGGCATCAGCCCCGAGCAGGCGCTGGCCGAGCTCGAGAGGGAGATACCCATGGGCCGCGTCGGGAGGGTGGAGGAGCTGGCCAACGCGGTCGTCTTCCTGGCCAGCGATCTCTCCTCTTATGTGAACGGCGCCCTCCTGCCCGTGGACGGCGGCTACCTGCGCTCCGTTGGCTAGCGCTCGGGGGGCGGGGCCTCGGCCAGGTAATCCTCCCTGGGAGGGGTGAAGAAGTCGATGATAACGCTGGGCTCGTCGCCCGTCCTGAGCTCATGGAGCACCCCGGGCGGCACGTAATACGCGTCGCCCTTCTTGACCGCCCACTCGCGGTCGCCCACCTTGAAGACCCCGCCGCCCTGCAGGAAGACCCCGTACTGCGCGTGGGGATGGCTGTGCAGCGGAAAGACCTTCCTGGACTCGATGTAGTACATGACCATCATGCCCGTGGCCGAGTGCGCCAGGATCCTCCTCCTCACGCCCGGCATCACCTCCCTCCAGGCCTCCTGCTTATCGCTCCACAGGGCCGGCTCAGAGTACGAGGGCATGGCCCCGCACCCCATGGCCCGGTATTTTAAGCTTGGCCGCTAGCCGAGGCGGCCGAAGAAGGCCTTTATCCTCTCCATGCCCTCCTCTATCTCCTGCTCGTTGCCCGAGAAGGAGAGCCTGATGTGCCCCTCGCCCGCCGGCCCGAAGGCGATGCCCGGCAACACGGCCACGCCCTCTTGAAGCAGCAGCCTCTTGACCAGCTCCTGAGAGGGGATCTTGGCGGAGTAGCGGGGAAAGGCGTAGAAGGCGCCCTCGATGGGGCTGATCGTCAGGCCCCTGACCTCCTGGAGCTTCTCGAGCAGGAGCTTCCTTCTGTGGGCGAGCCTCTCCCTGAAGGCCTTGACGTGCGCGTCTCCGTTCTCCAGCGCGTAGGCGCAGGCCCTCTGGATGAAGGGCGGGAAGCAGGTGAGCGTGTGCTCCAGCAGGCGGGCGACCCTCTCCACGATGCGCCGGCTGGCCACGATATAGCCCGCCCTCCAGCCCGTCATGGCATAGCTCTTGGAGAAGCTGAAGAGCGTGATCACAAGCTCGGGCTCGGGCTCCAGGGCGCCGATGGAGAAGTGCTCCTTCTCGAAGATGATGTCCTCATAGGCCTCATCGCTGATGATGTAGATGTCCCTTTCGCTGCAGAGCTCGTACAGCTCCTGGAGCTCCTCGCGGCCCAGGACCCTGGCGGTGGGGTTAGAAGGCGTATTGATCACGATCACGCGCGTCTTCGGCGTAAGGGCGCGGCGTATGGCCCCCAGGTCGAGCGAGAAGTCGGGCGCGAGGCCGTAGCGCACGGGCCTCCCGCCCGCCAGCAGCGTGGGCTCCGAGTAGAAGTAGCCAGGGTCGGGCACGAGCGCCTCAAAGGGCTCGTCGGCCACGGCCATGAGGGCGGCGAAGACGGCCAACTTCGTGGTGATGAAGATGGCGTTGGCCTCGTCCGCGCGAATGCCGTTCTTCCTCCTGACCTTCTGCGCTATGGCGCGCCGCAGCTCTGGTATGCCGTAGCTTGAGGTATAGTGCACCTCGCCGGCCAGCATGCCCCTGTGGGCGGCCTCGACTATATCCTCGGGCGTGTTGAAGGAGGGCTCGCCTATGGCCAAGCTCAGCACCCTCTCGCCCCTGGCCTTCTTCTCCAGGACCAAGTTCACCACCTCGAGCGAGGGGGAGCCGGAGATCTTGTCCAGGTGCATACGCCCCGTGAGGGGTCACCAATATAACGCTTGTGACGCATATATGCGCGCGCCGGCCAGGGTGGCGGCATGCGCGGCGTGCTGGTTGAAGCCCCTGCCTCGTCGGCCAACCTGGGGCCGGGCTTCGATGTCTTTGCCCTGGCGCTGCAGCAGCCCGCGGACCGCCTCAGGCTCTCCTACGAGCCCTCGGCCTCGCTCGATGTGGCGCTCGAGGTGAGGGGCAGCGTGGGCGTGCCCATCGACGTGCTGCGCAACGCCGCCTCGGCCGTGGCTATCGAGATGGCCCGCCAGAAGGGCATCAGGGCCAGGCTCCTGCTACAGCTGGAGAAGAACGTGCCCGTGGGCATAGGGCTGGGCAGCAGCGCGGCCTCTTCGGCGGCCGTGGCGGTGGCCATGAACGAGCTCTTCGGCCTTCAGCTCAGGCCCTCGGAGCTGGTGGCCTTTGCGGGCGTGGGCGAAAGGGTCGCCTCGGGCGAGGCCCACTACGACAACGTCACGGCCTCGCTTCTCGGGGGGTTCGTGGTCGTGGGCATGGAGGGCTTGAGCCCGCTACGGCTCGAGCCCCCTGCGCACCTGTTGCTATGCCTCGCCACGCCCCGCGTGGCGCTGCCCGAGAGGAAGACGGAGGCCGCCCGCAGGCTCCTTCCAAGGGAGGTTCCTCTCCGGAGCATGGTGGAGAATATGGCCCGGGCCTGCCGCATCGTGGCCGGCTTCGCGCAGGGGGACCTGCGCCTGGTAGGGGAAGGGATGAAGGACGTGGTGGTGGAGCCCGTAAGGAGCAAGCTCGTGCCGGGCTATGCCAAGGTCAGGGAGGCGGCCCTGGAGGCTGGTGCCCTGGGCGTCTGCATCAGCGGCGCGGGCCCGACCATGCTGGCGCTGGTCGACGTGAACAGGGCCGAGGCCGGGGCGGTGCTGGGGGCCATGCTCTCGGCCTTCGAGCAGGCTGGCGTAGAAGCCCAAGGCTTCATAACATCCGTGGGCGAGGGGGCCAGGGTGCTTGAAAGGTTCTAGCGATCACGTGCTCCGCTGCATAGCCTGTGGAGAGGCCTTCGGCGCGCTTCCGGAGGGGTATAGGTGTCCTTCTTGCGGCGACCTTTTGGAGGTAGTGCTGCGGGCCGCGATGGCGCCCGAGGGCTTCTGGACGCTCAGGCGAGGCGCGCTGGGCGTGTGGGCCTTCAGGCGGGCGCTGCCAAGCGTTGGGCGAGAGCCCGTGAGCCTGGGCGAAGGAGGCACGCCCCTTCTGAGGGTGAAGAACCTCCCCGAGCTCTCGCCGCTGGAGCATGTGTACGTTAAGTACGAGGGGCAGAATCCGACGGGCTCCTTCAAGGACAGGGGCATGACCGTGGCCGTGAGCCTGGCCCTGCGCTACGGGGCCCGCGTGCTGCTCTGCGCCTCGACGGGCAACACGGCCGCTTCGCTGGCCGCCTACGCCGCCCGTGCGGGCAGGAGGGCGCTCGTGCTGGTACCGAAGGGGCTGGTTGCGCGGGGCAAGCTGGCGCAGGCGCAGGCGTATGGGGCGCTCGTGGTGGAGGTGGAGGGCAACTTCGACACGGCGCTGGGCCTCGTGACCAGGCTCGCCTCCGGCGGGAGCGGGCTCTTCCTGCTGAACTCCATAAACCCCTATCGCCTTGAGGGACAAAAGACGCTGGCCTATGAGCTGGTGCTTCAGCTGGGCAGGGCGCCGGACTATGTGGTGCTGCCGGTGGGCAACGGCGGCAACATCAGCGCGCTCTGGAAGGGCTTCACGGAGCTCAAGGCCTGGCGCATCATAACCACGCTTCCCAGGCTAGTGGCCGTGCAGGCGGAGGGCGCGGCGCCCATTGCTCATGCCTTCAACAGGGGCTTAGAAGGCCTGGAGCCCGTGGCCGCCCCGCACACGCTGGCCACGGCCATCAACATAGGCAGGCCCGCGCTCTGGAAGAAGGCGCTGCGGGCGCTACAGGAATCGGGCGGCCTCGCGCTCACGGTCAGCGATGAGGAGATACTGGCGGCCAAATCCCGGCTGGCCTCGGGCGAGGGCCTGTTCGTCGAGGCGGCCAGCGCGGCGCCCCTGGCGGCCCTTTACAGGCTCAAGCATTCCCTCCCGCGCAATGCGCTCGTGGTCTGTGTGGCCACGGGCTCGGGCCTAAAGGATAGGGAGCTGGTCGAGGAGCGCGCCCCTCAACCCCTGAGCGTGAAGGGCGAAGAGGCCCTCTCTTCACTGCTGAAGAAGCTCTTTTGAGCAGCTCGGCGGATAATGGGCTTCTACCTCTGAGGAAGAGGCGTGGCCCGAAGGGGCGTAGGTGGCGGGGGCCCGGCAGGGACCTCTTGAGAACACCAGCACCGCTCGGGCCTAACATGCTGGCGGGCCCGGCGGGATTTGAACCCGCGACCTACGGGTCTCTTCGTGCGTAAAAGCCCGCCGCTCTGCCGTGCTGAGCTACGGGCCCCCGCTCTTTCGCGGGGATAAAACTTTAAGTTTTCCTGCCTTGGCGCAAGGAGCGCCCTGGTCGTATAGCCCGGTCTAGTATGGCGCGCTGTCACCGCGCCGACGCGGGTTCAAAGTGGCACAGCCCATGGAAGTCCCGCCCAGGGCGCCTCTCCCTATCCTTTCCCGGCCCCTGCCTGCCTACTGGCCCTTTGTGAGCTTCGGCTGCTCGTAGATGGGCACCCCAAAGGAAGGGTCGCCCATGGCCGCGACGAGCTTCCTGTAGAGCAGCCTGGTGATGGGCCCTGGCCTCCCCTCCCCTATCCTCCTGCCCGCTATCTCGACGGCCGCCACGAGCCCGGCCCTCGTGCCCGTCAGGAAGATCTCCTCGGCCTGCAGGGCCTCGAAGGGGGTTACGGTCGCCTCCCTCACGTCAAGGCCCTCGCGCCTGGCCAGCTCCATCACCACGCGCCTGGTGATGCCATGCAGGATGCCCGATGAGAAGGGGGGTGTCTTCAGCCTCCCCTCCCTCGCGATGAAGATGTTCGTGGCCGTGCACTCGGAGACCAGGCCCTGCCTGTCCAGGAGGATGGCATCGTCGTAACCATACCTGATCGCCTCTATCTTGGCCAGGATGCTGTTCAAGTAGTTGAGCGTCTTCGCTTCATGGGTGGTGGCATCGACGCTATCCCTCCTATAGGAGGAGAAGATGAGCCGGGCCGTCCTCGGCTCGCCATCCTCGGCCAGGGCCTCTATCGGCTCCGCTATGATCGCGAGCGTGGGCTCCCTGCAGCTCCTGGGATCTATGCTGAGGTCGCCCGGCCCCCTCGTGACGATGACCCTAATGTAGTAGTTCTGGCCGCCGTTTCTCCTGAGGAGCTCGAGCAGCGCCTCGATCAGCTGCTCCCTGCTCAGCGGGATCGTCAGGTCCAGGTACCGGGCCGACTGAAAGAGCCTGTCGATATGCTCCAGCAGCTGAAAGACGACGCCGCGCTGGGCCACGATGCCCTCGAAGACGCCGTCCCCGTAGAGCAGGCCGTGGTCGAGCACGGAGACCTTGGCCTCCGAAAGGGGGACGAACTTTCCGTTCAAAAAGGCGGTCAGCCCTTCCTTCAGGGACATCCTGTCAGCCGTGCACGCCGCGGCTATTAAAGTAAATCGCTTGGAAAACTTTTATAGGAGGCCCCCTCACGGGGGTCTTACCTCATGTCTTCTTCTAAACGCTCTCCAGCCTCGGCCTCAAAGGCCAAGAAGGCCAAAGCCGCGGAGGCCAAGTTTAACCCCCTAGAGCACGTGCTCGTGCCTAGGCATGAGATCCTGAGCGAGGAGGAGGCGAGGGAGGTGCTCCAGCGATACCGCGTGACGCCCGATAAGCTTCCATACATCCTGAGCTCGGACCCGGTGGTGAAGGCCTTGGGCGCGAAGCCCGGGCAGCTCCTGCGCATAGTGAGGAGGAGCCCGACGGCCGGCGAGAGCGTCTACTATAGGGTGGTGGTGGAGGGATGACCACCGCCCCTCAGCAGGCCAAGCTCGAGACCTGGCCCATCATAAAGGCGATGCTCGCCGAGAAGGGCATCGCCAAGCAGCACCTGGACTCCTATAACGAATTCATCACGAGGGGCATTCAGAGCATCGTGGATGAAGTGGGCAAGGTGGAGATAGAGGCCCCGCCCACGCCCTACGTTATAACCTTCGGCAGGGTGCGCCTGGAGCCCCCGCAGGTCATGGAGATTTCGGGCGCCCCCTCCAGGATCCTGCCGCTGGAGGCCCGGCTCAGGAACCTGACCTATGCCAGCCCCCTGAAGCTCGAGCTGACCATCGAGGAGAAGGGCCAGCCCAAGACGGTCGTGGCCACGATAGGCTACCTGCCGGTCATGGTGAAGTCGAGCATTTGTTACCTCTCCAGGATGACGCCCGAGCAGCTGATCGAGGCGGGCGAGGACCCGCTTGACCCCGGTGGCTACTTCATAATAAACGGCTCCGAGAGGGTGATCGTGGGCCTTGAGGACCTGACCCCCAACAAGGCCATCGTGGAGGTCGAGAAGGTCGGAAACTCGACCGTCTACAGGGCTAGGATTCACTCCTCCATCGTGGGCTTCCGGGCCAAGTTGGAGCTGGTGCTCAAGTCCAACGGCTCCGTGGTCGTGAAGGCCCCCCAGATGCCCACGGAGATACCCGTCGTCATCCTGCTGAAGGCGCTGGGCCTCGAGAAGGATAAGGATGTGGCGGAGGCCATTTCGCTAAGGCCCGAGGTGCAGGAGATCCTGGAGGTCTCCTTCGAGGAGGCCGCGGACGTGGCCACCACGCACGATGCGCTCGTCTACCTGGGCAACAGGCTGGCGCCCGGCATGGCCGAGGACATGAGGATCAAAAAGGCCGAGAACTTCCTTGACGTGGTCGTGCTGCCGCATATAGGCAGGGACTCCTCCTCGAGGCTGGCGAAGGCCTACTTCTTGGCCGATGCGGTGCTTAAGCTGCTGGAGCTCCGGCTGGGCTGGATAGAGCCCGATGACAAGGACCACTATGGCAACAAGGTGATTAAGCTGGCCGGCCAGCTGCTGGCGGACATCTTCAGGACGGCCTTCAGGAACCTCGTGGCCGACATGAAGTACCAGCTTGAGAGGACGGGCAGGAGGGACTCGGGCGCCGTCGTCGCGGCCATAAGGCCCGGCATCATAACGGATAAGCTGGCCAACGCCATCGCGACGGGCAACTGGGGCAGGGGCAGGGTGGGCGTCACGCAGCTGCTCGACAGGACGAACTACATCTCCACGCTCAGCCACCTCAGGAGGATTCAGTCGCCCCTGAGCAGGAGCCAGCCCAACTTCGAGGCCCGCGAGCTGCATCCCACCCAGTTCGGGCGCGTTTGCCCGGTGGAGACGCCGGAGGGCGCCAACGTGGGCCTCGTCAAGAACCTGGCGCTCTCGGCCATCATCTCCGTGACGGTGCCCAGCGACTACGTCCTGGAGCACCTGAGGAGGCTTAGGATGGTGGACGTGGCGGAGGCCGAGGCCGAGGTCAGGACCAACTACTGGCGCGTCTTCCTGGGGGGATCCCTAGTGGGCTACGTGCAGGACGGCCACGAATTCGTGAGGAGGCTTAGGGAGCTCAGGCGCAGCGGGGAGCTTAACCCGGAGGTGAACGTGGGCATCGTCGAGCCCAAGGACCCAAGGGGCACGAGGAGAATATACATCAACATAGGCGCCGGCAGGGTGCTGCGCCCGCTCGTCGTCGTCAAGGACGGCGCGCCGCTGCTGAGGCCCGAGCACGTGCAGGCCCTGAAGGAGGGCAGGATCAGCTGGCAGGACCTCGTGAGCCTGGGCATCATCGAGCTCCTGGACGCGGACGAGGAGGAGAGCTGCCTGGTGGCCGTGGACCAGGAACATATACGCCCTGAGACGACCCACATGGAGCTCTATCCCCCCTCCATCCTCGGCGTGGCGGCCAGCCTGATCCCGTTCCCGGAGCACAACCAGTCGCCCAAGAACACCTATGAGGCGGCGATGGCAAAGCAGAGCCTCGGCTTCCCGTTCTCGAACTACCAGTTCGTGCCCTACGTGCGCTACCACCTGCTGCTGTACCCGCAGACGCCGCTGACCGTCACGGAGACCTCGGAGCTCCTGAACATAGACCAGCGGCCCATCGGGCAGGAGTGCGTCGTGGCCGTCCTCTCCTACGATACCTATAACGTGGAGGACGCGATCGTGGTGAACAAGGCGGCGCTGGAGAGGGGCCTGGCCCGCTCCGTGACCTTCAGGGTCTACGAGGCGGAGGCCAAGCAGTACCTGGGCGGCATGAAGGACGTCTTCGAAGTTCCCGACCCCTCTCAGGACATCAGGGGCTACAAGGGCGAGAAGTACTATAGGTTCCTGGAGGGCGACGGCGTGGTGAGCGCGGAGGCCACGCTCGGGGGCAATGATGTGCTCGTGGGCAGGACGAGCCCCCCGAGGTTCATAGAGGAGTACACGGGCGTGCTGGAGGGCGGCGTGACCCACAGGCGGGACACCTCCGTGAGCCTAAGGCCCAACGAGGCCGGCATCGCCGACGCCGTCTTCATCACGGAGACGGTCGAGGGCAACAGGCTCGTGAAGGTCAGGGTCAGGGAAACGAGGACGCCGGAGCTGGGCGATAAGTTCACCTCCCTGCATGGGCAGAAGGGGGTCATCGGCCTCATCGTGCCCGCGGAGGACCTCCCCTACACGGAGGAGGGCATCGTGCCTGACATCATCATCAGCAGCCATGCCTTTCCCTCCAGGATGACCGTGGGCCAGTTCCTGGAGGCGCTCACGGGCAAGGCGGCCGCGCTGCTCGGCAAGCCCCTCGCCGCGACGGCCTTCGGCGGCGTGGACCCGGAGGAGGTGGGCAGGCTGCTGGAGGCCTATGGCTTCAAGAGGACGGGCAAGGAGGTGATGTACGATGGCAGGACGGGCAAGAGGCTGCTGGCCGAGGTCTTCGTAGGGCTTGTCTACTACCAGAGGCTGCACCATATGGTGGCCGATAAGCTGCACGCGAGGGCAAGGGGGCAGGTGCAGATACTCACCAAGCAGCCCACCGAGGGCAGGTCCAGGGGCGGCGGGCTCAGGTTCGGCGAGATGGAGAGGGACTGCCTCATCGCCTACGGCGCCGCGATGGCGCTGAAGGACAGGCTGCTGGACGAGTCCGATAAGACCGTCGTCTATGTATGCGAAAACTGCGGCTTCCTGGCCTACTACGATGCGAGGAGCAGGCGCTACATCTGCAAGATCTGCGGCGACAGGGCCCGCATCTCGGGTGTGGAGATGGCCTATGCCTTTAAGCTGCTGTTGCAGGAGCTGATGAGCCTGGCCATAGCGCCCCGCCTCGTCCTTTCGGAGAGGGTCTGAGATGGCGGCCCAGACGCCTCAGGCCGAGCTGACGAAGGTCATCAGGAGGATAAAGTTCGGCGTCCTGGCGCCCAGCGAGATCAGGAAGTACTCTGTGGTCGAGATCTTCGTGCCCGAAACGTATGATGAGGACGGCTTCCCGATCAAGGGCGGGCTGATGGACCCCCGCCTGGGCACGCTCGAGCCGGGCCAGAAGTGCGAGACCTGCGGCAACACGTCCGCGAGGTGCCCCGGCCACTTTGGGCATATAGAGCTGGCCGAGGCGGTGGTGCACGTTAACTTCGTCGATGATATCTACACGCTGCTCTCCGTGACCTGCAGGTTCTGCAGCCGCATCCTGCTCCCGGAGGCCGAGATCAGGTACTACGCGGAGCTGGTGAAGAGCAGGGGCTTCGATGTGCCGGGCCTAAGGGAGGCCCTCTCGAGGGAGATCGTGGCCAAGGCCAGGAAGAGCAAGGTCTGCCCGCACTGCGGGAGGGAGCAGGCCATCATCGACCTGCAGAAGCCCTACTACTTCCAGGAGAAGGCGGAGGGAGGGGCGTATGTGAGGCTTCTGCCCTCCGCGATAAGGGAGAGGTTCGAGAGGATCTCGAATGAGGACCTGGAGCTGCTGGGCTATGACCCCAGCGCCATGAGGCCTGAATGGCTCATCCTGCAGGCCCTGCCCGTGGCCCCGCTGAGCGTGAGGCCCTCGATCACGTTGGAGACGGGAATAAGGAGCGAGGACGACCTCACGCATAAGCTCGTGGACATCCTCAGGACGAACGCCAGGATAAGGGAGGCCAAGGCGGCGGGCTCCCCGCCGCTCATCATGCAGGACCTCATAGATCTGCTGCAGTACCACGTGGCCACCTACTTCAATAACGAGATCTCTGGCATACCTCCCGCCCACCACAGGAGCGGCCGCCCGCTCAGGACGCTCTCGCAGAGGCTGAAGGGCAAGGAGGGGAGGTTCAGGGGAAGCCTGAGCGGCAAGAGGGTGGACTTCTCCGCCAGGACGGTCATCTCGCCCGACCCGAGCCTCGACATCGCCGAGGTGGGCGTGCCCTATGAGGTGGCCATGAGGCTCACGGTGCCCGAGTACGTGAACGAATGGAACCTGGAGGAGATGAGGAAGCTCGTGATCAACGGGCCCAACGTGCATCCGGGGGCCAACTACATCATCAGGCCCGATGGCGTGAAGATCAGGCTGGACTTCGTCGCGGACCGCCAGGCCCTGGCCCAGAGCCTGGGCCCCGGCTACATCGTGGAGAGGCACCTAAAGGATGGCGACGTGGTGCTTTTCAACCGCCAGCCCTCGCTGCACAGGATGTCGATCATGGCCCACCAGGTCAGGGTCCTGCCCTACAGGACCTTCCGCCTTAACCCGGCCGTCTGCCCGCCCTACAACGCGGACTTCGACGGCGATGAGATGAACCTTCACGCCTCCCAGTCGCTCGAGGCGCGGTCGGAGGAGGCGATGCTCATGAAGGTACAGGACCAGATCCTCTCGCCCAGGTTCGGCGGGCCCATCATAGGCATCACGAAGGACCTCATAACTTCCGCCTACCTGCTCACCAGGGATGACCTCTTCCTCACGAAAGAGGAGTTCGCGAACTTCGCCTGGCTGGGGGGCTATGAGGGGCCCCTGCCCCCTCCCGCCATAACAGCGCCCCGGCCGCTGTACACGGGCAAACAGCTCATCTCGCTCTTCCTCCCCCGCGGCTTCAGCTATGTGATGGCCTCGAAGTGGGGCAGGGCCCTGAGGATAAGGGAGGGCGGCGACGTGGTGGTGAAGGACGGCGAGCTGATCAGCGGCGTGCTGGATAAGAACTCCTTGGGCGCCGAGGCGCCCGACTCGCTATTGCACAGGATCGTCAAGGACTACGGAACGGAGCAGGCGCGGCGCTTCCTGAACGCGCTCATCGCCGTGCTCCGCGTCTTCCTGACCAGATATGGCTTCTCATACGGATATAGCGACCTGGACATAGGCGAGGCGGCCCTCCGGGAGATACAGCAGGTGCTGGAGAGGCGCTATGCCCGCGTGGACGAGCTGCTGGAGAGGTATAGGAGCGGCACGCTGGAGGTGAGCAGGGGGCTCACGCCCGAGGAGGCGCTGGAGGAGTACATCGTGGACGAGCTCACTAGGGCGCGGGATGAGGCGGGGAGGATCGCCGAGAGGCATCTTACGCTCGAAAACCCCGGCGTGATCATGGCCAGGACGGGCGCGCGCGGCTCGCTGCTGAACCTCACGCAGATGGCCTCCTGTCTGGGCCAGCAGACGGTAAGGGGAAAGCGCATCAGCAGGGGCTACAGGGGCAGGAGCCTGCCCCACTTCCCGCGCGGCGATCCCACGCCCGACGCCAACGGCTTCATAAAGAACAGCTATAGGAGCGGCCTCACGCCCACGGAGTTCTTCTTCCACGCGATGGGGGGCAGGGAGGGCCTCATCGACACCGCCGTGCGCACCCAGCAGAGCGGGTACATGCAGAGGAGGCTCATCCATACGCTGGAGCACCTGAGGGTGGAGTACGACTCCACGGTGCGCGACCCGCTGGGCAACATAATTCAGTTCGTGTACGGCGAGGACGGCATTGACCCGGCCAAGAGCGATCACGGCAGGCCCGTGAACGTGCAGAGGCTCGTCGAGACGATAAGGCTGACGGACAGGGGCGAGCCTGCGAGCGAGGCCGAGGCCGCGCGGCTGCTGAAGCGCTATGAGGGGACCTTCACGCCCAGCCTGCTGGCCTCGATAAGGGAGGCCCTGGCCAAGGCCCCGCTCAGCCGGGAGGGCGTCTCTCAGCTGCTGGAGAGGATCTCGGAGCTGGTGGATAGGTCGAAGGTGGAGCCGGGCGAGGCCGTGGGCGTCGTCGCCGCCCAGTCGATAGGCGAGCCCGGCACGCAGATGACGCTCAGGACCTTTCACTATGCCGGCGTGAGGGAGATGAACGTGACGCTGGGCCTGCCCAGGCTGATCGAGCTCGTCGACGCGCGCAAGATCCCCTCGACGCCCAGGATGAGGATTTACCTGGACGAGGAGCACAGGAGGGACCAGGAGAAGGCCCTGAAGCTGGCCAACCAGCTGGTCTTCACGAGGGTAGCCCACGTGATCGCCGCCGTGGCCTATAGCCCCGAGGCCGGGGAGCTGCTGCTCACGCTGAACCTGGAGGCGATGAAGGAGAAGGGCGTGGGCATCGAGGACGTGCTGAGGGTCGTGGGCGGCGCCAAGAGAAAGGCCGAGGCCATGGATGAGCGGACGATCAGGGTCGAGGTGGGGCCGCTGGGCCCCCAGGAGCTTCACAACGTAAAGCAGAAGATCCTCCATTCCAAGCTGAGGGGCGTGCCGGACATCACGGGCGTGACGGTTACGAGGAAGAAGCGCTCCGAGGATCCGCTGCTCATCGATGAGGAGGAGTGGGTGATCGAGACGGCCGGCTCCAACCTCGCGCAGGTGCTGCGCGTGCCCGGCGTGGACCCCAGCCGCGTGCTCACCAACAGCATCTATGAGGTCTACACCGTGCTGGGCATAGAGGCGGCCCGAGAGGCGCTCGTGAGGGAGATCTCGGGCACGCTGGAGGAGCAGGGGCTCGAGGTGGACAGGAGGCATATACTGCTCGTCGCGGACCTGCTCACGGCCAAGGGCCTGGTGCAGCCGGCGGGCAGGCACGGCGTCGTGGGCTCCAAGGCGAGCGTGCTGGCGAGGGCGGCCTTCGAGATCACCATACCCGTGCTCTCCGAGGCGGCCGTGAGGGGCGAGGTGGAGGAGCTCAAGGGCGTCACCGAGAACGTGATCGTGGGCCACATCATACCCGTGGGCACGGGCATGGTGAACATCATGATGGACCTCGGTGGTCTGGTTGGAGGAGCGGGAGCTTCAGAGGCTGCTTAGGACCGCCTTCTCGACGGGCAGGGTCACCCTGGGCCTGAAGGAGTCGCTGAAGAGGATCCAGGGCACAAAGCTGCTCGTGGTCGCCAAGCGGGCCCCCGAGTGGATAAGGGCCCGGGCCCTCGAGAGGGCCAGGGCGGCGAAGGTGCCGCTCTTCAGCTATGAGGGCACGCCCATAGAGCTGGGCCAGCTGCTGGGCCTGCCCTATAGGGTCAGCGTGATGGCCATACGCCACCCCGGCGAGGCCGACCTGGCCCCCCTGCTCGGGGAAGCGGCGGCATGACGGAGATAAAGCTCACGGCCGAGGAGCTGCGCATGATGTCCCTGATGCAGGCCATCTCGGGCGTCAGCCCCAGGGACTGCGTGATCGACGAAAGGTGGAACAGGCTGATCTTCGTGGTGAATAAGGAGGATATGGGCAGGGCCATAGGCAAGAGGGGGGCCAACGTGCAGCAGCTGGCCAAGCTCACGGGCAAGGAGATAGAGATCGTGGAGTTCTCGCCGGACCCCAGCGTGCTGCTGAGGAACGCCCTGGGCGAGAAGTTCGTCTCGGAGGTGCGCGTCACCGAGGACAGGGAGGGCAGGAGGATCGCCGTGGTGGTGACCGACAGCAGGAACACGAAGTTCGTCAGGGGGAGGGAGGGGAGGAACCTGCACAAGGCCAAGCTGCTGGGCGAGCGATACTTTCAAATAAGCGACCTTCAGCTCGTGGGGAGGGGCTAATGAGCAAGGGCGCCAACGGCCTCTTCGCGGCCAGGAAGCTGGTGCTGATGAGGAAGAGGTTCCGGTGGTCGGAGAAGTGGTACAGGAGAAGGGTGCTGAGGCTAAAGGAGAAGGTGGACCCGCTGGAGGGCGCGCCGCAGGCCAAGGGGATCGTGCTCGAGAAGGTGGGCATCCCGTGCCGCCAGCCCAACTCCGCGGTGAGAAAGTGCGTGCGCATACAGCTGGTGAAGAACGGCAAGCAGGTCACCGCCTTTGTGCCCTGGGATGGAGGGCTCAACTTCATCGATGAGCACGATGAGGTGCTGGTGGAGGGCATAGGGGGGCCCATGGGCCGCAGCTACGGCGACCTGCCGGGGGTGAGGTGGAAGGTGGTGGCCGTGAACGGCGTATCGCTCAAGGAGCTCATCCTGGGCAAGAAGGAGAAGCCCAAGAGGTAGTATGGCCCTGAAGCTCTTCGGCAAGTGGGACTTCGAGGGGGTAACGGTGAACGACCCCGGCCTAAAGCGCGTCATAAGCCTGAAGCCCGTGCTCGTGCCCCACTCCTTCGGCAGGCATGAGCACAGGCCCTTCGGCAAGGCCGCGGTGAACATCGTGGAGCGGCTCGTGAACTGGATGATGCACTTCGGCCGCTCCTCCGAGAGGGTCCCCAAGAATACGGGCCGCATGGGGGGCAAGAAGGCCAGGGCCATACGCATCGTCCAGGCCGCCTTCGAGCTCATCCACATCAAAACCGGCGAGAACCCCATCCAGGTGCTGGTGAGGGCCATAGAGAACGCGGCGCCCAACGAGGACACCACGAGGATCGTCTACGGCGGCACCGTCTACTATGTCTCCGTGGACGTCTCGCCCTTGAGGAGGGTCAACCTGGCGCTCAAGCACCTCGCGGATGGCGCGAGGGCCGCCTCCTTCAAGGCGCCCATCGGCATCGAGGAGGCGCTGGCCAACGAGATAATGCTCGCCGCGAGGGGCGACCCCAACAGCTATGCGATCAGGAAGAAGCATGAGATAGAGCGCATCGCCCTCGCGAGCCGCTGAGCCTGAAAACGTATAAATACCTTCTGAAGCGTAGCGCCGGCGATGTCCAAGAGCGCTAAGCCCCACCTGAACCTGGTGGTCACGGGCCACGTGGACCACGGCAAGTCCACGCTCATGGGCCACCTCCTCTTCGACCTGGGCGTGGTGGACCAGAGGACGCTGGAGGAGTACAAGCAGCAGGCGGCTAAGTTCGGGGCCGGCGAGACGTTCATGTATGCGTGGGTGCTCGACACGCTTAAGGATGAGAGGGAGAGGGGCGTCACCATCGAGCTCTCCTTCCAGAAGTTCGAGACGGACAAGTACTTCTTCACGCTCATCGATGCGCCGGGGCACAGGGACTTCGTGAAGAACATGATCACGGGGGCCTCGGAGGCCGATGCCGCGGTGCTAGTGGTCTCCGCCAAGAAGGGCGAGTTTGAAGTGGGCACGCAGCCCGGGGGCCAGACGAGGGAGCACGCCTTCCTGCTGAAGACGCTGGGCGTGGACCAGCTCATCTGCTGCATCAACAAGATGGACGATGATACGGTGAAGTGGAGCAAGGAGAGGTATGAGGAGTGCAGGAAGCAGATGGAGGACCTGCTGAAGAGGGTGGGCTACGACGTTAGGAAGATCCCCTTCATACCCACCTCGGGCCTCAAGGGCGATAACCTGGTAAGGCGCTCGCAGAACATGGGCTGGTACAACGGGCCCACGCTCTATGAGGCGCTCGACCAGCTGCAGGTGCCGCCCAAGCCGGTGGATAAGCCTCTGAGGATGCCCATACAGGACGTCTACACGATCACGGGCGTGGGCACGGTGCCCGTGGGCAGGATAGAGACGGGGAGGATGAAGGTGGGCGACACGGTCATCATCAACCCCCCCGGCCTGACGGCTGAGGTAAGGTCGATCGAGACGCACCACACGCCCATAGAGGTGGCCGAGGCGGGCGATAACGTGGGCGTGAACCTGAAGGGCGTGGCGAAGCAGGACCTGAGGCGCGGCGACGTCATCGGGTCCGTGAACAACCCGCCCACCATCGCCAAGGAGTTCACGGCCCAGATCTTCGTCATCTACCACCCCACGGCCATCGCGGCGGGCTATACGCCCGTCCTGCACGCACATACCGCGCAGGTGGCCACGCAGATCGTGGAGATCCTGGCCAAGATCGACCCTAGGACGGGCGCGGTCGTGGAGGAGAAGCCCAGGACCATAAAGACCGGCGACGCGGCGCTCGTGAAGCTGAGGCCGCTGCGCCCGCTCTGCATCGAGACCTTCAAGGAGTTCCCGGAGATAGGCAGGTTCGCGATCAGGGACATGGGCACCACGGTCGCGGCGGGCGTGGTGAGGGAGATCACGGAGAAGGCCCAGCCGCTGCTGGCGAAGGCCTAGCGCTCTTCCGGGCTAAGCCTTATATGCGCGGGCTGGATGGGCCATCCAGCTTGCGCCGGGGCGCCTCCCACGCCGAGCTGAGCGGCGCCCGCGCGGCCGCGCGGGCATGGCCCACATAGAACTGCGAGGGCTGAGCTTCAGGTATGCCGGCGCCCGCCGCTGGGCGCTGCGCGATGTATCGCTCAGCATAGAGAGGGGCGAGGTCGTGGCCCTCGTGGGGCCCAGCGGGGGAGGGAAGACGACGCTGCTCCGCTGCCTCAACGGGCTCATCCCGCATTTTTACGCCGGGGAGTACAGGGGAAGCGTCCTCATCGATGGGCTCGAGGTGGCAAAGGCCCCCATGCACGAAGCGGCCGCGAGGGTGGGGCTGCTCTTCCAGGAGCCCGAGCACCAGCTCTTCATGTTCACGGTGGAGGGGGATGTGGCCTTTGGGCCCGAAAACCTGGGCCTGCCGCCCGAGGAGGTCAGGGCGCGTACCTGGGAGGCGCTGCGCCTGCTGGGCATCGAGCGCCTGGCGCCCAGGCCCCCCTTCGAGCTCTCGGAGGGCGAAAAGCAGCGCGCCGCCCTCGCGGGCCTGCTGGCAATGAGGCCCTCGGTGCTCGCGCTGGACGAGCCGACGTCCATGCTCTCGCCCAGGGCCGCGGCCGCCCTGCTGGCCCAGGTCTCGGGGCTGTGCAGGGCCCTGGGCCTCACGGCCCTCATAGTGGAGCACCGCCTTGAGCTGCTGGCGGGCCTGGCGACCAGGCTGATCGTGCTGGCCGAGGGGGAGGTGAAGGCGGATGGCAGGCCTCAGGATGTGCTGGCGCGGGAGGGGCTGGAGGAGCTGGGCGTGAGGGTTCCCGCCATCGTAAAACTGCAGGCCCTGATGGGCTCAGGGGCGCCCGCGCCAAGGCCCGCCCTTAGCCCTTGGGGCCTTGCCTCGCTGATAAGGGCGCGCGGGCATGATAGAGTTTAGGGCCGTTCACTACATATACGCCAACGGGCAGGAGGCGCTCAGGGGCATTACGCTGCGCATAGGCGATGGAGAGGTCTTTGCGCTCGCGGGCGAGAATGGGGCGGGCAAGACGACGCTGCTCAAGCACCTCAACGGGCTGCTGAGGCCCACGCGCGGGGCCGTGTACGTCGATGGCCTCGACACCAGGCGGGTGCCCGTGGAGAGGCTCGCGAGGAACGTGGGCCTGGTCTTTCAGAGCCCCGAGCACCAGCTCTTCTGCGAAACGGTCGAGCAGGAGCTGGCCTTCGGCCCCAGGATGCTGGGCCTTGCGCCGGCGGAGGTCAGGAGGAGCGTGGAGTGGGCGCTGCGCTTCTTCGGCCTGGAGGAGCTCAGGGGAGCCTCTCCCCTGGAGCTGAGCGAGGGCGAGAAGAAGCGCGTGGCCATCGCCTCGGTGGCGGCCTGGGACCCCGCCACGCTGGCGCTGGATGAGCCCACCATAGGCCAAGATGCCCTGTACAGGGCCCGCCTGCTAGAGCTGATACGAGAGCGGGCGGCGCGGGGGAGGACGACCATCATAGCCTCCCATGATATGGAGTTCCTTTGGTCGCTTCAGCCCAGGCTGGCGGTGATGGCAGAGGGCAAGATCCTCCGCGTGGGGCCGATCGACCGGCTGCTGCTCGATGAGGCCCTGCTGGAGCGGGCCGGGCTGCTGCGCCCCCAACTGCTCGAGCTCTACCTGGCCCTGGATCCCCGGCCCCCTCATCCCTTCAGGCAGCCGGAGGAGGCCCGGGCCTGGCTCCTGGGCCCGGGAGGAGGGCCACATGGTCCGCCTCGCTGAGGCCTTTATCTTCAGGCGCACGGGCGCCCCGCTGCAGGCGCTGGATGCGCGGGTGAGGCTACTCCTCCTCCTGGAGGCCTTCGCGGGCGCGCTTTTGCTCCGTCCGCCGGCGCTGCTCGGCCTGCTGTTGGCGCTGCTGGGCCTCAGCGTGGCCTCTAGGGCGCTTCGGAGGGTTGGGGGCGCCCTGGCCTCCTCGCTCCCCTTCGCGGGGCTGCTGTTCCTGGCCGACCTCGCCTTTGGGCTGGGCGCCGGGTTGGGCCTGACTTCAGCGCTGAGGCTGGAGGCGCTCGTCGCCGCCTCGAGCCTGCTCTTCATCTCCCTATCGCCCGAAGAGGTGGAGGGCGTGATGGCCTGGCTCGGCCTGCCCGGCGGCCTTCGGCTGGCCTTTGCAGGGGCCGTCAGGTTCTTCCCGCTGCTGACGCTCGATGCGGGCAGGGTGCTCGATGCGCAGAGGTCCAGGGGCCTCAGGCTGGGCGGCGCCAACCCCTTCAGGCTGGCGAAGGGGCTCGTGCCCCTCTTGGTGCCGCTGCTGGCCGTGGCCCTCTCGAGGAGCCAGGCCGTGGCGGAGGCGATGGCGGCCAGGGCCCTCGGCGCGGCGCGCCGGCGCCCCGCTCCTGGCAGGCTCGGCCATCTGGACGGCCTCGCGCTGCTCGCGGCTCTGCTCTTCGCCGCCGCCCTTCCCTTCCTGGCCTAGGGGGGCGTATCGTAGGGCGGCCCCTCGTACTTCCAGGCGACGATCATGCCGTCATCGAGCAGGAAGAGGTCGGGGCCCACGGGCTGCATCTGCCACCTTCCGCCCGTGAAGACCCAGGAGATCCAGTACCAACCCTTCTTGGTGAAGGGGTTGCCGGGGGCCCCCACGCCGTTGATGGCGAGCACGAAGTGGGAGCCATATTGGGGATACCAGCTCGCGTTCACGTTGCCCCCGGTGATGAGCAGCGTGAGGTCATAGAAGCTGGCCCCCAGGCTCACGGACGTGCCGTTGAACCAGGCCCTGGTGCCGTTGCCGTAGTCGATCAGGAGGCTGACGGAGATGTTGAGCCTCAGCGCCCGGTAGGTCGCGCTGATGTTCTGGAGGAGCGAGACGAGCTGCGCGTACTGGGGCGAGGAGGTATTCGCGGTGGCGAGGATGGGCAGCAGCAGGCCGCTGGCGTTGGCATATAGGGACCGGAGCCTCTGCTGTGTCTCCCTAAGCAGGCCCAGATCCCTCTGGTAGCGCGCCTGCAGCGAGGAGTACTGCACATAATAGTAGGCCGCCAGGCTGGCGCTGACCACGAGCAGCGCCACGGCGAGGAGCGCCAGCGAGGGCCAGAGCCTTGCGCTACGGGAGCCCATGTCCATCCAGCAGGGCCGCCTTGCCGAGCGGCGTCCTCCTGGCCGCCGCCACCAGCGCGGGGGCAAGCACGGCGAAGAAGGCAAAGTCGCTCAGCTCGTGGGCCACGGCGAAGGGCACGCCCAGGATGAGCACGGGCAGCAGGGGGCTGCCCAGGAGGAGCGCGGTGACGATGTTCGTCTCCAGGTCATAGGCGAACGAGAGCAGCAGGCCCAGGCTGCCGAGCTGAAGCGCCCTCCTTCCCGAGCCCACCTCGGCGGGGCGCCACTTCCTCCTGGCGATATACCCCCCCAGCGCGTAGAGCGCCTCGCCTGCCATGAGGGCGGGCAGGATATAGCCCGCCGCCCCGTAGGGGTTGATGAAGCCGTAGACGAGCCATGTAAGGAGGGCCACGCTGAGGCCCACCCCGAGGCCGAAGATGTAGGAGGAGACGAAGACGAGCGCGTCCATGGGCTTAACGTTCGGCAGGTTTATCAGCGCATAGTTCGTGGCCAGGATGAGCGCCGTGAAGAGCGCGATGACGGAGACGCGCTGCGCGGGCTGAAGGGAATATGGATGGCTCATCCAACCAGGCTGCCGGGCCCGGCTATAAAAGCTTAAGCCCTCTAGGCCAGGGGCTCCACCTTTATCGCTTCCGGCTCATAGTCCCGGAGCCTGCCCGCGAGGTACTCCTCATAGGCCTTCAGGTCCAAGAGGCCATGGCCGCAGTTGTTGAAGGCGATCACCTTGGCCTCGTTCTTCTGCCTGCACCTGAGCGCCTCATCTATGACGAACTTTATGCAGTGCGCCGTCTCCGGCGCGGGCAGCATGCCCTCGGTGCGCGCGAACAGCCTCGCGGCCTCGAAGACCTCTGTCTGGTGATAGGCCACGGACCTCATATAGCCCCTGTTGATCAGGTAGCAGAGCGAGGGGGCCTTCCCATGATACCTAAGCCCCCCCGCATGAATTGGCGGCGGCACGTATTTATGGCCCACCGTGTACATCTTGAGCAGGGGCGTGAGCCCCGCTTCGTCGCCGAAGTCGTAGGCGTAGATGCCCCTCGTGGTGGAGGGGACCGCCCTCGGCTCGCAGGCCACGAACTCGGCCTCCGCCTTTCCCCTGAGCTTGTCCTGCATGAAGGGGTAGGCGAAGCCCGCGTAGTTGGAGCCCCCTCCAATGCAGCCCACGATCACATCGGGATAGATGCCCAGCCTCTCGAACTGCTTCTTGGCCTCTAGGCCCACCACCGTCTGGTGGAGCAGCACATGGTTCAGCACGGAGCCCAGGCAATAGCGCGTATTCTCGTGTGTGAGCGTATCCTCCAGGGCCTCGCTGATGGCGATGCCCAGGGAGCCGGGATGGTCGGGGCTGCGGGCCAGGATCTCCCTGCCCACCTGGGTTTCGCGGCTGGGCGAGGGGATCACCTCGGCCCCCCAGCTCTCCATCATGACCCTGCGGCCCTGCTTCTGCTCGTAGCTGACCCGGACCATGTAAACCCTGCAGCGCAGGCCGAAGAGCGAGGCCGCCATGCTCAGCGCGGAGCCCCACTGCCCCGCGCCGGTTTCCGTCACTATCCTCTCTATGCCCTGGGCCATGTTGTAGTAGGCCTGCGGGATGGCCGTGTTGGGCTTATGGGAGCCCGGCGGGCTGATGTACTCGCACTTATAGTAGATCTTGGCGGGGGTCCTCAGGTACTGCTCCAGCCTCCTCGCCCTCTTCAGCGGCGTGGGCCTGGGCACCACGCGTATGTACGCCTCCCTCACCTCTTCCGGTATCGGTATGTACCTCTCGGAGGAGACCTCCTGCGCCACCAGCTCCTTCGCGAAGATCCTGGTGAGGGCGCTGGGCTCGGGTGGCCGCTTCGTGCGAGGGTCCAAGGGAGGGGGGAGGGGCTCGGGCAGGTCGGCCAAGATGTTGTACCAATGCCTGGGCACTTCATCGGGGTCGAGCAGCACGAGGTCCTCCTCCGCGGGCATGCGCGGGGGCAGGGGCAAAGCTTTTTAATACATTGTTGCTCACAGTTGTACATTTATGTGGAGAAGGGTCGAGGGTTACTTCTCGAGGAGGAGGGAGGGCGTGAGGGTGGCCAGGGCCTTCGTGGAGCTGGGGCTCAGGGTGGGCAGGGATGGAAGGCCCTATCTGGGGGATGTGAGGGTGGGCGATTCCGCGCTGGCCAGGGCCCTGGGGGTGGACAGGCGCGTGGTGAGGAGCGTCTGCGAGCAGATACTTCGGGACCCGGAGCTCAGGTCCGTCTTCATGAAGCTCAAGCCCATAGGGGCCAGCCTTGAGCTCGTGGCCTCGGAGCTGGGCTATACCGTGCTGACGGTCTACGCGGACCCCCATAAGCCCGGCGTGCTGGCCGGCGTGGCCTCGGCGCTGGCGGAGAAGGGGCTGGTGGTGCGCCAGGCGCTGGCCGACGATCCGGACCTCGTGCCGGAGCCCAAGCTCACGCTCATCGTGGAGGGCCAGGTGCCCGCGGAGGTGCTGGCCAAGATCCATGCCCTGCCGCAGGTAAAGGCCCTGAAGGTCTCGAAGTGAGCCTATATGAAGGCCCTGTACTCATCGCCCAGCAGGCCCTGGGCTATGCGCAGCTTGAGTATCTCATCGGTCCCCTCGTAGATCCTGGTGACGCGCACGTCCACCAGGTGCCTGGCCGCCCGGCGCGAGAAGCTGATGGAGGAGGGCCCGAGGAGCGAGACGGCGGCCCTGGCGGCCCTATAGGCGGCCTGAGATGTAAAGAACTTGGCCTGGGCGATGAGCAGGTCCGCCCGGCGCCTCAGCTCGAGGTCCTCGGGCCTGCTCTCGTAGAGCTGCTTCGCCTCCGCGGCCTTGTACGTGAGCGCCCTCCCCGCCTCTAGGTCCACGGCCATCTCCGCCAGCGCCGCCTGGAAGGGCTGCTGCCTCGCGAGCCTCCCGTCCCCCTGCTTGGCATAGCTGCTCAGCTCATCGATCAGGTCCTGCAGCACGCCCAGATTGCCCGCCGCCACGCTCAGCCTCCCATTCATCAGCGCGTAAAAGGCCACGTGCAGGCCCCTTCCCTCCTGGCCCAGCAGGTTCTCCTTCGGCACGCTCACACCCCTGAGCCTTATGTAGCCCGTATCCGAGGTCGGGATGCCTATCTTCTCGGTGAGCCTCATGGCCTCGACGCCCTGCTCCTTGGCATCCACCACGAAGGCGCTCATGCCCTCCCTCTTTCCCTTGGGATACGCGAAGACGATCAGCGCGTCGGCGATGGAGCCGTTGGAGATAAGGTACTTCTCGCCGTTGAGGATATAGCGAGTGCCTTCCGCGGTGTACTCGGAGGAGAGCTCCCTCGGGTTGGAGCCCGCGCCCGGCTCCGTCAGGGCGTAGGCCAGCACCAGCTCACAGCGCGTCGAGGGGCTCAGGTACCTCTGCTTCAGCTCCTCGCTCGCCCACCTGAGCAGCGTGAGCTGGCCCAGCGAGGTGTGCCCCGAGAAGAAGGTCCTCGCTCCCACGCCCTCCCTTCCTATCCTCTCCAGCGCCAGCACATAGGCCAGGTAGCCGGCCCCCCTGCCGCCATACTCGGGCGGTATGGGCATCCCGCCCAGCCCGAACCGCCGCGCGACCTCCACGACCTCCTCGTTGAAGTTGTGGGCCAGGTAGTGCCTCTCTTCCAGGGGCCTCAGCTCCCGACAGGCGCGCTCCACGTCCTCCAAAAGAAGCAGCTCGTGCCGCTCAAGCCTCAGCCCCTCAGCGCCGGCGCCCTCCAGCCGCATGTGCGGCCCGGCCGCTCCGTGCTAAAAAGCTTGCCTAGGAGTAGGCCTCGTACTCCTTGCCGAGGAGCATGCTGGCGATCTTCAGGTCCAGGACGCCCTCGGCCCCCTCATAGATCCTCGTCACCCTCGTGTCCAGGAAGTGCCTGCCCACGGGCGAGAGCGTGGAGTAGCCGAAGCCCCCGAAGAGCTGAAGGGCATAGTCGGCCGCCTCCCAGGCGGCGCGCGTCGCTATGTTCTTGGCCAGCGCGCTCCTATAGTCCGCCTCGGCCCTCAGCGCCGCGTCCTGGCGGTTGGCCTCGTACCTATCCTTGGCCAGGGCCGCCATGTACACGGGCCAGCGCCCCCACTCGAGCCTCTTGGCGATGGCGGCTATGTAGTCCTGAATGAGCTGGTGCTTCGCGAGGGGCTTGCCGAACTGATGCCTGTGCTTGGCCCTCTCCAGGCAGGCCCTCAGGCAGTCCTCCATCACGCCTATGCAGCCCGCGGCGATGCCTATCCTGCCGCTCAGCAGGCCCGCGTAGGCCACGTGCAGCCCCTTTCCCTCCTCGCCCAGCAGGTTTTCGCGGGGGGCATAGGCATCGTTGAACTCAAGCAGCGTGGTATCGCTGGTGAAGAGGCCCAGCTTCTCGCCCAGATGTAGCGAGACCTGCAGGCGTTCGCCTCCGTTCTGCTCCCGGTCCACCAGAAACGCGGAGATGCGCCCGCCCTCCTTCTCCCTCGCGAAGACGATGAAGGTGTCCGCGAAGCTCCCGTTCGTGATCAGGTACTTCGTGCCCCTTATCCTGTAGCCGTCCCCATCCCTATAGTACTGCGCTGCGAGGCCGGCCGCGTTGCTGCCCGCCTCCGGCTCCGTCAGGCAGAAGGCCATGAAGAGCTCTCCCCTGGCCGCCCTCGGCAGATAGCGGCTCTTCTGCTCCTCCGTGCCGTAATAAAGCAGCGGAATCTCGGTGAGCGAGCACTGCACGTCGAGCATGGTGACGGGGCCAAGGCCCACCTGCCCCAGCCTCTCGAAGGCGAGTGCATAGGCCACCGCGCTCGCGCCCAGCCCCCCATAGCTCTCGGGGACCTGCAGGCCGCAGAGGCCGTGCTTGGCCAAGACCGTCCTGTGCTCCGGATTCACCTCACGGGCCAAATAGTGCTCCAGCTCGCTGGAGTAAAGCTCCTCGGCCGCCCTGTCCATGAGCGCCACGACCCTTTCCGCCTTGGCATCGATGAGCCCCAGGGCCCTCAGCTCGGCCAGGTGCTTCTCGAGAAAGGGCTCCATGCCAGGGCCCCTCTTCGCCCGCTAAAAACGGTTGCTCTCAAACGTTATAACTTGGCAGGGGCCGCCTGCTTTGTGCAGGAGGCCTTGCAGGAGGTGGAGCGCGCGCTGGTCAAGTATAGGGCAGGGGGGCATGTAGAGGAGCTGCTCGAGGCCCTCGAGCCGCTGCGCAGGGCGCTCCTCTCATTCTTGAGGCCCGGGGCGCAGGAGAACCCCTCGATGACGGAGGCCGCCTACCGCTTGGCCGAGCGCGGCCTGCTCTCGGAGGAGCAGGCGGCCCTGCTGGCGGAGCTTTCTAGGATGAAGGAGATGGCGCATTACGATATCTACGCGGAATACTCCAGGGAGCAGATAGCCGAGATGTGGGCCAGGGCGCTGGCCCTGCTCAGGCAGCTGGGGAGGAGGGGTCGTGCGAAATGAGCCTCGAGGGCTATGACCTGGTGGTCGACAGCAGGGAGGCGGCCCAGCAGGCGAGGCTCGTCTCCTCGCTCTCCTCGCTGCTCAGGGTCAAGGTGAACCTGCTGCCGGCGGGGGACTATCTGCTGCCGGCCGCGGAGGGGCGCCGGCCCCTGCTGCTCGAAAGGAAGAGCCCCACGGACCTGGTGCAGGGGCTCAAGGGCCGCCTGTGGCCGCAGCTCAAGCAGCTCGTGGAGCTGAAGCCCCACTATGACGTCGCGGTCGTGCTGGTGGGCTACCTGCCCGTGATCAGGAAGCTGACGCGCTGGAGCGAGGGCGCGGTGGCCCGGCTGATAGATGAGATAGCGCTGGACTGGCAGGTGCCCATCATCCCCTGCCCCGATGACCGGTGGTTCGTTGCCTGGCTGGTGGCCAAGGCCCGGAGCCTGGGCAGGGCGGAGGAGAAGAGGGCCCACCCGCTCAGGCATGGGAAGAAGGGGAGCAGCGCGCAGGAGAGGGCGCTCTTCGTGGCGGAGGGCCTGGCGGGGCCGCGGATCGCCCAGGCGCTGCTCAGGAAGTTCCGCACGCTGAGGGCCCTGGCCAATGCCAGCCCGCAGGAGCTGCTCATCCCCAGGCTGGTGGGAGAGAAGAGGGCCCAGGAGATCTGGTCCATCCTCAATACTCCCTGGCCGGAGGAGCCGGGCCTAACTTAAATAGCGTCCCCGGCCGGAAGGGGCGCCTTGGGCGAGAGGGCCGCGATCGTGGGCCTAGGGTATGAGGGCTTCAGGCGCCGGGTGGAGGACCTCTCGACCCGCGAGATGATCTTCAGCGCGGCCCTAAGGGCCTGCGAGGACGCGGACGTGGACCCCAGAAGGGATGTGGATGCCTTCATCTCCTGCGCCGAGGACCTCTCCGATGGCTGGAGCATCACGGACGAGATGGTGCCGGATCCCATGGGCGGCGCGCTCAGGCCGGTGCATACCGTGGCCGGCGACGGGCTTCAGGGCCTGGCGCAGGCCTGCATGATGATCAGGACGGGGGCCTTTGGGCTCGTGCTCGTGGAGGCCCATGCCAAGGCCTCGGACCTCCTGGCGCTGGAGCAGGTGAGGCGCTTCGCGCTGGACCCCATCTTCCTAAGGCCCGTCGTGGAGGAGGCCGATGTGCTGGCGGGCCTGGAGCGCTCCCTGCTGGCGGATAAGGCCTCGGAGGAGTTCATCTTGGACTACATCGTCGAGAGCAAGCGAAGGGCGCTGCTGAACCCGAGGGGCTCCTATGGGGCCAGGCTGAGCAGGGATGAGGTGCTCGCCTCGCCATATCTCTGGGCCCCCCTAAGGGCGATAGAGAAGGCCCCTCCTGCCGAGGCCGCGATCGTCATGCTGGTGGGCTCCAGGGCCTGGGCGAACAGGGCCAGGGTGAGGCCGGTATGGGTCGAGGGCTTCGCCTACGCCACAGATAGCAGGCCGCTCTTCGATAGGTTGAACAGGAGGCCCCTGGCCGCGGAGGCCTGCCTGAAGGCCCTGCTGAAGGCCGCGCGGCTGGAGGGCCTGCCCAGGCTGGACATGCTGGAGCTGGAGGACAGCTATGCCCACAAGGTCCTTCAGCTCCTCGAGGCCCTGGGCCTTCCCGGCGGGGGGCTGGAGGCGATAAACCCCTCGGGCGGGGCGCTGGGCCTCGGATGCCTGCTGGAGGCCGGGGGCCTGGCCAAGGCGCTGGAGTGCGCCCTCGCGATAAGGGGCCAGGCGCCCTATGCGGCCCAGGGCGTGAAGAGGGCCCTCGCCTTCTCCTGGAGGGGGATCCCCACGGATACCTATGCCGCGGCGCTATTCAGCGCCGAGGAGGGCGGGCCCTAGCTGCCTCAGGCTGGCCACCACCACGTCGGGGCCCGCCAGGAGCAGCGGCGCGAGCCTGGCATAGTTCGGGCCATAGAAGGCGACGGCCATCAGGCCCAGCTCCTTGGCCACCCTCACATCCACATCGGTATCCCCCACGAGGGCCGCCGCGCGGGGCTCCACGCCCAGCAGGGCGAGCGCCCTGAGCGCCACCGCCCTCTTCCTGGGCGCATGAGGGGCCGTGTAGATGTCCAGCTCGGGCCCCAGCAGGTCGGCCGTGGCGACGGCCTCGAACAGGCCTGCTAGGCCGCTCGCCTCCAGCAGCCCCTTGGTGGCTTCGAGCGAGGGCAGCGCGCTCACGAGCGCCAGCTTCAGGCCCCCGTCGCGCAGCTCCGTGAGCGCCTCCCTTGCTGCCTCATAGGGCCTCGCCAAGGCGAGGTGGGCCGCGATCCTGCGCCTGAAGAGCTCCTCGGCCCTGCGTATGACATCGGCGCCCCTCACGCCCAGCAGCGTCGCCCAGTACTCCTCTTCATCATGGGCAAAGAGCCAGGCGAGCTTCGTGCGCCTGAGCGTCGGCCTGGCGTAGCCCAGCGTGGCACACACCTCGGCCGCGGCCCTGTAGAAGGGCAAGCCGCACTCGAAGAGGGTGAAGTCCCTGTCGAAGATGACCGCCCTAAGGCGGCCTCTGCTCGCTGACATACTCCACCGTGAAATCGAAGGCTAGCGTCTGCCTGGACCACGTGCCCAGCAGCTCGACGAGCATGTTTCCGAGGTAGACCTCATCGACCCACCCCCTCTTGGGCCGGAAGGTGATCTTGAAGACGTAGCTTTTGCCCTCCACTCCCTCCTCGCCCAGGGGCAGTTAGTATAAATATTAGGCTCCGGCCCAATGCGGGAGCTTGCAGGAGGACAGCCTGGCCAAGCTGGCGGCCGAGGTCCTGGTTTGCACGAAGTGCCCCCTGCACAGGAGCAGGAGCAGGGCCGTGCCGGGAGAGGGGCCGGAGGGCGCGCGCATCATGTTCATCGGCGAGGCCCCGGGCAGGGAGGAGGACCAGCAGGGGAGGCCCTTCGTGGGGAGGGCGGGGCAGCTGCTCACGGAGGCGCTGGAGGAGGCGGGGCTTGGCAGGTCGGAGGTCTTCATCACGAACGTGGTGAAGTGCCGCCCGCCGGGGAACAGGGAGCCCACCGAGGAGGAGATAGCGGCCTGCCGGCCCTATCTCAGGAGGCAGATGGCGCTGCTGAAGCCCCAGGTGATCTGCCTGCTGGGCTCCGTGGCGGTGCGCGCGGTGCTGGGCGAGGGCTCCGTCTCGGGGCTCAGGGGGCGCTTTCTGGAGAGGGCGGGGCAGCGCTACTATGTCACGCTGCACCCGGCCGCCGCGATCTACAACCCCAACCTCAGGGCCCCCTTCAAGGGGGACATTCGGCGCCTGGCGGACGAGGTCATGGGCCGGCGGGCCCGCGCCGCCTCGAGGCTGGAGGAGTTCTTTGGCTAGAGCAGCGGCAGCACGATGTTCCTCAGCACGGCCAGCGCCAGGTAGGCGAGCGAGGCGAGCAGGAGGTAGCGCACGGCCCCCCTATAGGCCTCCGCCGCCCCTCTTCCGCTCGTGAAGCCCAGGCCCAGCCTGAGCGAAAAGCCCAGCGAAAGGGCTAGGAGCGCGAGCGCGGATACCCTAAGCGGCGCCGCATAGGGGGCCGAGGCGAGCTCTTCCAGGCCCAGCAGCAGCGCCGGCAGCGAGGGCAGCAGCAGCAGGGGCCCCGAGAGCACGAGGTAGAGCGAGAGCCCCCACGAGAGGCCCGGAAAGGCCGCCAGCTCGGCGGGGCTGATGCCCAGCCCGGGCCAGGGCTTAAGCCCCAGCAGCGCCGCCAGAAGGGCAGCGCCCAGGGCATAGGAGGCCAGCGCCCTCGGCGCGGCCAGCTCCCTTGCGCCCCCGCGCAGCACGCAGGGAAGGGCGCCCCTGAGCCAGGAGGCGAAGGAACTGGAGGAGGGAGGGGCGCGCGGCATCGCCCCGCTTTGGGAGGCGTAGAGCACCACCTTGGCGTAGTGCACCAGCGAGATGAGGGGGCAGTACAGCATTGCCACGACGATGAACCCTCCCTCGCCCAGGAAGCCGGAGGCCAGCCCCAGCGTGAGCAGCAGGAAGAGGAGCGCGGCCCTGGTGAGGGCATAGGCGAGCGAGGGCGCCAGGAGCCGGCGCAGCGCCCGCAGCCCCAGGCGCAGCGCCCTGAAGCCCGTGGCGCCGTCCAGCGCGCAGGCGGGAAAGGAGTAGCAGAGGGCCCACCTCAGCAGCAGGCTGAGCGCGAGCCCCGGGAGGAGCAGCGGGAGCGCGCTGGGCGGGCTCGCGAGCAGCAGGGCCAGCACGAGAAAGAGCGGCGCGCTGGCCACGAGCTCGTAGGCGATGTTGGTCAGGAGCAGCCTGCCCAGCCATCGCCTTGCAAGGGGCGCCAGCTCGCCCAGCCTCACCGCTCCTTGCAGGCCCTGTGCGTAGGCGGGGTACTCGAAGGCATAGGCCAGGGCCCAGGCCACCAGCCAGAGCGCGGCGAAGCTGAGCAGCGGCAGGGCCAGCAGGCGAAGGCCCGAGGGCTGCGCGAGCAGCTCATCCAGCGCGGCCGCCAGGCCCCCGGAGGCCAGCTTGGCGAGCACATCGCCGGCCACGCCCTGGGGCAGGCGCCCCAGAAGATAGAGCAGCAGCCCGAGTGAGAAGGAGGAGCTAAGGCCATAGGCCGCCTGGTGCAGCAGGCCCACCGAGGCGAGCCCCGGGCTCCTCCTCCAGAACCCGTAGGCCTCCTTCAGCGCTTCGTTAAAGGAGGCCTCGCCCATACGCCTCCGCGCTCCTTGAGGCCGCGGCCAGCCCCGCCTCCTCTATCACGTACAGGCCCCCATCCCCCCTCCACTCCACCCTCGCCTTCAGGACCTGAATCCTGGCCCCAAAGGGCGGGGCCCAGAGCACGAAGGTCTCATACTCACCCCCCTCACCCGTGGGGTTGAGCCCGTACTTCCCATGAAGGGCCTTCAGCTCCTCCGCCGCCTCCCTGTCCAACCTCCGGCCTAGCCAGCGCCGCCCAAGGCCCAGCGCGCTGACGCTGGTGAAGATCGCCTCCAGGCCGGAGGCGATGTACTCATCCAGCAGCCGCTCCTGATCCCTGCCCCAGAGCGGCGCGAGCAGGCGTAGCCCCAGGCCTTCGCAGAGGGCCTCTAGCCTTCTCCTCTGGTAGAGCGAGGCGATCGCGCCCGCCACCACGCCCTCGGCGCCGTAGCGAAGCTTGGCCTCGAGCAGGGCCGCCCTCAGGTCCTCGAGCTCCCTCTCCTTCTCGCCGCTGCTCGTCCTTCTGATTAGGGGCAGGCCCAGGCAGCGCGCCTGAAGCTCCACCCACCTTACGTTGGCGCTATGAAACATGTACGACCAAGGGTTTTCGGGGAAGACGGTGACCAGGCAGGCGAGCTCATGGCCCTGCTCTAGGGCCTTCATCAGCGCATAGGTGGAGTCCTTTCCCCCGCTATAGGCGGCGGCCAGCCTCACTTCCAGCCCTCCTCCAAAGCTCGAGAGCGGCCTCCAGGACTTTGGAGGCCACCTCTTGGATGGGGGGGTTCGCGTCCACCACCCGCATCTCCCCATAGCGCGCGGCGAGCCTCAGGAAGGCCTCCCTGACCCTCCTGGCCCTCCCCTCATCCTCAAACAGCTCAAGTCCCCTGCCCGCCCTCCTGAGCCTCTCCTGGCAGGCCGAGGGCTCGGCATCCAGCAGGATGGCCAGGTCCGGCCTCCTGAAGGGCTCGTTGGCCCTCATCAGATAGGCCTCGTCCGCCTCGAGAGAGCCGAAGGCGATGGTCGAGTAAAGGTAGCGGTCGCAGACGACCGTGCCCCGCGCCAGGAAGGGCAGGATCTCCTCCTTCAGGTGCTGGGCGCGGTCGGCCATGAAGAGGAGCTGAAGGGCCAGGCCCGTTATGTTCACCTCGCGCCTGAGCGCGCGCCTTATCAGCTGGCCCACCTCGCGCTCCGTGGGCTCCTTGGTGAGCAGCACGATCTCGCCCCTCCTCCTGAGCGCCTCGGCCAGCAGCCTGGCCTGGGTGGTGATGCCGGCCCCGTCGAGCCCCTCCAGCACGATGAAGAAGCCCACCTCCCGTTCGCGCCCCGGCTCTTATGTTAAGCTTTCCTTGGGGGCAAAGCGTTTTAGGGGCGCGCGGCGCTGGCCCCCGCGTGCGTAAGGTCGGGATCGTCTCCGCGGGCATGACGCTCTTTGGCAGGAGGCTGCTCGAAACCAGCCCCGAGCTCTGCTTTGAAGCGGCAAGGGCGGCCCTCGATGGGGCGGGGCTGGAGCCCAAGGACATAGATGCGGTGGTCATAGGCAGCGCGCCCGATGCGTTCGACGGCGTGCACATGAAGGGGGAGTATTTGGCCGAGGGCTGCGCGGCCCAGCTGAAGCCCTGCTCGCGCGTCTATGTGGGCGGGGCCACGGGGGTCTACGCGGCCATCGCGGGCTGGTGGCATATAGCTTCGGGGCTCTTCGATACGGTGCTGGTCGTCTGTGAGGAGAAGATGAGCCCCCTTCAGCCCCATCCCCAGCTCGCCTTCTGGACGATCTTCGATTACGCGCTTGAGCGGCCCCTGGGCATAAACCTGCTCTGGATCTTCTCGCTGCAGATGACGCAATACATGCATAACTTCGGCGCGAGCGAGGAGGATATCGCGCTCGTGAGCGTGAAGAACAAGAGAAACGCGCTCGACCATCCCAGCGCGCAGGCGGCCGAGCAGGTGACGGTGCAGGATGTGCTGGCCTCGGAGCCCATCTGCCTCCCGGTCCGCAGGCTCATGGTGAGCCCCGTTTCAGACGGCGCGGCCGCGCTGGTGATGGCGAGCGAGGAGAGGGCAAGGAGGCTGACCGACGCCCCCGTCATGGTGAAGGGGGCCGGGTGGTGCGTGGATGACCAGTTCTGGACGGCAAGGGACCTGGCCCACCAGAGGCACACGCGCGAGGCAGCCCAGATGGCCTATCGGATGGCCAAGGTGGACGAGCCCAGGAGGGCCTTCGACCTGGTGGAGCCCTACGATCCCTTTGCCCACCTGGAGCTGGTGAACCTGGAGAGCCTGGGCATCTTCGGCAAGGGGGAGGCCTACAAAGCCACAAGGGAGGGCGTTACGGCGAGGCAGGGCGAGCTTCCCTCCTCGCCCAGCGGCGGGCTGCTGGGCGTGGGCAACCCCATCGCGGCCGCGGGGCTGATGAAGGTCATCGAGTGCTTCTGGCAGCTCAGGGGCGAGGCGGGCGCGCGGCAGGTGCCCATCGAGAAGGGGCTCGCGCTGGCCCACAGCTGGGGCGACCTGCTGCAGGCCTCCACCGTCATAATACTGGGCACCTAGGCCTAGCCCAAGGCTAGGTTGAGCAGGAAGACCACGCCCGCCACTATGCCGCCCGTGAGCGCCGTGAGGATCCCCCTCCTAAAGCTGTAGGCGTGCCTGCTGAGCAGGCCCGTCGCGCCCATGATGAAGAGCGCCAGCAGGGGGGCCAGGGCGGTGCCGAGGAGGGCCTGCCGCCGCGGGGCGGCGAGCGCGTAGGGCGTGACGAGCAGCGCCGAAGCGATGAAGAAGGAGGCCCCGGCCAGCGCCCCCTCGCGCAGGGGGCTCCTCCTGAGCTCGTCCATGTGCAGGTGAAGCTCATGAAGGAGCTGCGTCCTGAGCCAGAGCTCCCTGTCGCTCGTCACCCTCTTGACGATCACGTCCACCTCCTTGGGGGAGTAGCCCTCCTCCCTCAGCAGCTCCTCCAGCTCCCTCCTCTCCTCCTCGGGCTCCGTATCTATCTCCATCCGCTCCCTCTGCACATCGAGCCTCATCAGGTCCAGCTCGAGCCTGGCCGAGAGGTAGCTGCTCTGAAAGAGGGAGAGGGCCCCGCCGATGGCCAGCGCCAGGCCGGCTATTATTATGGCCCTGTACTCGACGCCGGCCATGTTGAGCGCGAGCGTGGCCGCCATCGCCTCTATTAGCCCGTCCGCGGCGCCCAGCAGCGCCCAGCCGGCGAAGGCCCTGCCCTCGATGTGGGGGTGCTTCTCCACCGGGCGCGCCGCCTCCTGCGTTCTTTTAAGCATGAAGGGATTCAATAAAAGGCTTTAACGCGGCCCGGCGCCGGCTTCACGTGCAGCGGCCCAGGATAAACGGCGCGGCCGAGGCCCTGACGCTTCCCGAGGGCGCCAGGGTTACGCTCGCCGGGTGGGTCACGGCCAAGAGGGAGGTCGGCGGCGTGGTCTTCCTGCTGCTGAGGGACGGCAGCGGCTTCCTGCAGCTGGTGGCGAAGAAGCCGGGCGCGGCCTATGAGCAGGCGCGCTCGGTGTCGAAGGAGGAGGCCATCCTGGCCGAGGGCGTGCTGAGGAGCGATGCCAGGGCGCCCGGTGGAAAGGAGCTGGTGCTCTCCTCGCTGGAGGTGGTCGCACATGCCGATGCGTGGCCCATCACGCCCTCGATCGTGAAGTCGGCCAAGGCCTACTTCGACCTGAGGCACCTGACCATAAGGGGCAGAAGGGCCCAGGCCATCGCCAAGATAAGGTCGGAGCTCTTCCGGCTCGCCTTCGAGTTCTTCACGAGCAGGGGCTTCACCTACATCACCGCGCCCCTGATCGTGCAGGCGGCCGTCGAGGGAGGGGCCACGCTCTTCAAGCTGGATTACTTCGGCAAGGAGGCCTACCTCTCTCAGAGCGCCCAGTTCTACGAGGAGGCGGCCATCTGCGCGCTGGAGAAGGTCTTCGTGATTCAGCCCGCCTTCAGGGCGGAGAAGTCCAGGACGCCCAAGCACCTGACGGAGTTCTGGATGATAGAGGCCGAGATGGCCTTCGCGACGCAGGAGGACAACATGAGGCTCCAGGAGGAGCTCGTGGCCTTCCTGGCCTCCCAGCTAAAGGAGCGCTGCGCGGAGCAGCTGAGGCTGCTGGGCAGGACCTTCACGCCGCCCTTGCCCCCCTTCCCCAGGCTGACCTACGATGAGGCCAGGCGGATGGCCGAGGAGAAGGGCGTCGGCTTCCCCTGGGGAGAAGACATCAGCGCCGAGGCCGAAAGGGCCCTATCGAGCTCCTTCCAGGCGCCCTTCTTCGTCACGGAGTACCCCCTCTCCGCCCGCTCCTTCTACCATATGACCAGGCCCGACCGGCCCGAGGTCACGCTCTCGGCCGACCTCCTGGCGCCCGAGGGCTATGGCGAGATAGCCACCGGAGGGCAGAGGATTCACGACTACGAGACGCTCAGGCAGAGGATTGAGAAGCTGGACCTGCCGGCCTCCTCCTTCCAGTGGTACCTGGAGCTGAGGAGGTATGGCATGCCCCCGCATGCCGGCTTCGGCATAGGCGTGGAGCGCCTGCTGCGCTGGATCTGCGGCATAAGGAATATACGCTACACCACGCTCTTCCCCAGGACGCCCGCCCGGGTCTACCCTTAAATAGCACCGCGCCTCGCTTCTGGCTGTTGGGCGAGAACGAGCTCGAGCTGGAGAGCCTCGAGGGGGTGGGCGCCGTCACGCGCCAGAAGCTGGAGGATGCGGGCATCTACTCGCTGCGGGAGCTGGCCGTGAGCAGCCCGGTGGAGATAGCGGAGGCCCTGGGCTGGGAGGTCTCCAGGGCGGCGGAGCTCGTGAACAGCGCCAGGAGAAGGCTCTCGGAGCTCGGGCTGCTGGAGGCGGACTTCGTAAAGGCCAGCGAGGTCTACAAGAAGAGGCTGAGCATCGAGCGGATCAGCACCGGCAGCAGGGCGCTCGACGAGCTGCTGGGCGGAGGGGTGGAGACGCAGGCCGTCACGGAGTTCTACGGCGAGTATGGGACGGGAAAGACGCAGATCTGCCACACGCTGGCCGTGATGGTGCAGCTTCCCAAGGAGGAGGGCGGCCTGCAGGCGGGCGCGCTTTACGTGGATACGGAGAACACCTTCAGGCCCGAGCGCGTGGCCAGCATAGCGGAGGCCCGGGGGCTCAACCCCCAGGCGACGCTGGAGAAGATCATCGTGGCCAGGACCTATAACAGCGCCCATCAGGAGTTCATCGTGAAGCAGGCGGGCAAGCTCATCCCCGAGCAGGGCATAAGGCTCCTCATCGTGGACTCGGCCGTTTCGCATTATAGGGCCGAGTTCGTGGGCAGGGCCACGCTGGCCGAAAGGCAGCAGCTCCTGAACAGGTTCATGCACCTGCTGCTGAGGACGGCCGAGGTCTACAACGTGGCCGTCGTGGTGACGAACCAGGTGCAGGCGGCGCCGGATGTCTTCTTCGGCGACCCAACGCGGCCCACGGGGGGGCATGTGCTGGGCCACACGAGCACGTATCGCATCTACCTGAGGAAGGGGGCCAAGGGCTCCAGGATCGCGAGGATGGTGGACAGCCCCTATCATCCCGAGAGGGAGGCGGCCTTCATCCTCAGCGAGAGGGGCATAGAGGACCTGCAGGAGGTAGGAAAGAAGGCCAAATAGGCCTAGCTTATAAGCGGGTCCTCTTCGGGCGTTGGCCGTGAGGTTAAGGGCCCTATCGGTGCTGCTGCTGCTCTCCCTTTCCCTCCTGCCGCCCGCATGGCCGGCCCAGGCGCAGGCCGCGCCGTACAGGGAGGCGCTCTACTTCTCCAGCGTTCAGGGGCTCAGCTATCTCTATCGGCTCAGCTTCCAGGGCCTGCCGGCCTCCAACCTCAGCGCCCCCTTTAGGTCTCTGCTGGAAAACCTCACCGGCCTGCGGCAGTTCTCGCTGGAGGCGAGCGCGCGGCCCTCGCCCAGCGCGGAGGGGCTCGTGTGGAGCCAGCTGCAGCCTTATGCGCACCTGCTGGGCCTGGGCCCGCTGCCCTCGCCCGGCCTGCTGCTGAGGGCATCGCCGCCCTCGGAGGCGGCCGCTCTGGCGGCGGGCCTGAACGCGCGCTTCAACCTCTCCCTGGCGCCGCTGGCCGATGGCAGCTATTACTCTCCGATCCAATACGATGTGCTGGTCAAGCGGGCGCTCTGGCCCCTCATCCCCACGACGGGCCTGGGCGCGCTGGTGAGGCAGGGCGACTTCCTTGGGCTCCCCTACTCCAGGATCCTGCTCGAGTACTCGGCGCCCCTCGGAAGCTGGAACATCACGCTGCTGGGCTTCTCCAACGTAGCCCTTGGGGGGCAGTTCTCGCTGAGCAGCGTCTTTCCCGCCCTCTCCTCGGCCCGCGTTAACGCCTCCTCCGGCGCCGGGGCGAACATCACGGTGGCCCTCGTGGGCGCGCTGGTGGCCCGCGCGCAGGGCATAGAGATGAGAAATGACCCCTCCTCGCTCGGCGCGCAGGGCTCACTGCACCTGGGCCCGGGCGGGAGGATGCCCAACCTGAACATCACGATAACCACGGCCTTCCCCGTGCTCCTGGCGACGAGGGACATAGATAATGCCTCCGTGAAGTTCGGCGACGTCATCGAAGTAAGGGTCAGCGTGAGGAACCTGGCCCCTCCCTCCGCGCCGCCGGCGCTCAACCTGACGCTGAACGAGAAGTGGTGGAGGCCCTACTTCGACCTCGTGCTGGGGAACGCGACGCTCGCCGCGCCCCAGCTGCAGGGGGGAGGGGAGGCGACGCTGGCCTATAGGCTGCGCGTGAAGACGAACCAGAGCGCCACGCTGCTCGCGGATGGCGGCCCCCTGCTCTACTACTACAGGGCGGGAAACGAAACCCTTCAGGGCAGCGTGGCGCTCAACGCCTTCCCCGTGCACGTCAACAGGGAGGAGGGCTCGCTCATCATGAGGCTGGAGCCGGCCTCGGCCCAGCCCGGCTGGGGGCCTGTGAACGCCACGCTCAAGGTCAGGAACGCCGGGCTCAGGGCGGTCATAGGGGCAAAGGGGAATGGCACCTCGCTGCCCGACCTGCTGCCCGGGCAGAGCTATACGCTGCGCCTTACGCTTAACCCCCCTCCGTTCGGCAAGGCCCGACTGGAGGCGAAGGAGGTCCTGAGCTGGCCGACCACCTCGGGCGAGCTTCAGGCCTCGACGAACGGCATATCCGTGATCGTGGACCAGGCCTCCAGCCAGCTCCCCAGGCCCTCGGTGAGCCTGGGGGCGGAGGGGCTCGGCCGGCCCTCGCTGAACCTTACCTACACTCTTCAGAACGCCCAGGGCGGAGGGGCGATGAGGGGCTATTCGCTCTCGGCCGGCCTCGCGCCGGGCCTGCTGGCCCCTAGGGGCAACTTTACGGGCCTGGGCACGCAGCTTCTTGCCTCGGGCAATCTGGGGCCGGGCGCTGCGATAAGGTACTACGCCCTGATCAACTTCACCGCGCCTGAGAACTACATCCTGCCTCCCCCGCTGCTGAGCTTCGCGCTGGGTCCCTATAACTTCACGTATAGGGGAGAGGGCTACGGCCTGCCGCTGGGCATATCGCTCTCGCAGGCCGTGCTGCCCCGCGCGGGCTTCCCGGGCTTCAACTTCACGGCCATCTTCACGACCATGAATAGGGGGACCCTGGCCGTCTACGGGCTGGCGCTGGTGGTGAACGCCAGCGGCCTCTCCTTCCTCACCAACGCAAGCCTCGCGAGGGCCAGCTTGGCGGGAGGCGAGGCCTGGACGCTTAAGGGCCACTTCAGGCCCAGCGCCCCGGGCATGTTCTCGCTTCAGGGGACCGGCGTCGCCTTCACGTTCGCCGGCCGGACCTATACGCTACGCGCCCCTTCGGCCGTCAACTTCACGGCCTATCAGCTGCCCGTGGTCGCTCTGCGCGCGCCGGAGACGGTGCCCGAGGGCAGCTCCTTCGCGCTCAAGGTCCTGGTGAGCAATCCCTCGCCGCTCCCGCTGGAGAACATCTCCATACAGCTCGTGGGAGCGCCATCCTACCTGGAGCTCTCGAACGCCTCGCTCCTGGTGCCGCGCCTGGAGGCGAACTCATCCATCGAGCTTACCCTTCAGGCCAGGCTCACGGCCCCCTTCGACGTGTCGCTCCCGCCTCCCGCCGCCTATTTTAGCTACCAAGGGGCCCGCCTGCCGGCCTCGAGCTCAGGCGTAATAATAGCGGTACAGGAGCAGGTGCTCCTGAGGTATGCGTTGCCGCTGGCCCTGGGCCTTGGCCTGATCCTGCTCGCGGCCCTGCTCGTAAGGAGGGCTACCTTTCCCTCTTCCCCTGCGCGAACTCAAGAAAGGCCTGCTTCGCCTCATGGTAGGGCATCTGCAGCGGTGGGTGCTTGAAGCAGTAGGCTGAGAGGCTGATGAGGGGCCCCGCCACGCCTCGCTCCAGCGCCACCTTCACGCCCCTGATCGCGTCTATTATGATGCCCGCGCTGTTGTAGGCGTCCACCACCTTCAGCTTTAGGTCGAGCTCCACGGGCGCGCCGGCAAAGTACCGTCCCCTGATCCAGATGTAGCAGACCTTATAGTTCTCCAGAAACTCCACGTAGTCGCTGGGCCCTATCCTGATGGGCACGCTGTCGCCCAACAGCGCCTCCACGGCGCTGGTCTTGCTCGCCCTCTTATCCTCGAGCCTTGCCTCCTCCAGCATGTTCAGGAAGTCCGTATCCCCGCCTATGTTCAGCTGGTACGTCTCCTCGACCTTCACGCCCCTGTCGGAGAAGAGCTTCACCAGCGTCTTGTGAAGCACCGTCGCCCCCAGCTGGCTCATTACGTCATCGCCCGCGAGCGGCAGCCCCGCCCGGGTGAACCTGTCCTGCCAAACGGCATCGGAGGCTATGAAGACGGGCATGGCGTTCACGAAGGCCACCCCTGCCCTCAGCGCGCACTCCGCGTAAAAGGCCGCCGCCCTCCTGCTGCCCACGGGCACATAGTTGACCAGCACCTCTGCTCCCGCCTCCCTCAGCTCCTTGGCCACGTCCACGGGCTCGCCCTGGGCCTCCCGGATCACCTTCGAGAGATACCTGCCCAGTCCATCGAGCACGGGCGCCTTCTTCACCTCCACGCCGAGCCTGGGCACCTTGGCCACCTGCAGCGTGTTGTTGGGCGGCTGAAGGATCGCCTCCGAGAGGTCCTTGCCCACCTTCCTGGAGTCCACATCGAAGGCCGCCACGAACTCTATATCCTGGGGCCTTATCCCTCCCAGCTCGTACTGAATGAGCCCCTCCGCCGCCGAGCTCCCCTTCTCAGCATAATAATGCACGCCCTGCACGAGGGCCGAGGCGCAGTTGCCCACGCCGGCGAGGGCCACTCTAACGCGGGGCACGGCCTCGGCTTCAAAAGCTTAATTTTAAGGCTTGGGGCGGGCCAAAACGTGAAGGAGGAGAGGTCCGTGGGCGCGATCATCTTCAGGCGTGACGTGGGCCGCTGCCTCTTCCTCCTCCTTCACTACCAAGGGGGCCACTATGACTGGCCGAAGGGCCACATAGAGCCCGGCGAACAGGAGCTGGACACGGTCAGGAGGGAGGTGCTGGAGGAGACGGGCATCGAGGACCTCACCATCTACGGAGGCTTCAGGGAGACGATCCTGTACTTCTACACCAGAGGGGGCGAGAGGATCAGGAAGACGGTCGCCTTTTACTTGGCGGAGACGAGCACGAGCGAGGTGAAGCTCTCGTGGGAGCATGTGGGCTACAAGTGGGCCGATTACGAGGAGAGCATGAACACGCTGACCTACAGGAACTCCAGGGAAGTGCTGGAGAAGGCGAGGCGCTTCCTCGAGCAGAGGGGCATCAGCGTCTAGCGGCCTCCGCGTGCAGCTGGGCCGTTATCTTGGCCGCTTCCCGCGCCCTGCTCAGGGCGTTGGGCCCCTGCAGGAGCTGCCTGCCCACGATCGCATAGTCCGCCCCCGCCCTCATGGCCTCCTCCAGGGCCCCGCCCTGGGGCCCTATGCCCGGGCTGTAGATCGGGAGCTCGGGGGCCCCACGCTTTATGCTCGATATGAGCCCGGGCCTGGTCGCCCCTACGATTATCCCATCCGCGCCCACCCGCCTCGCCAGGGCCACGAAGGCGGCATAGAGCGGCCTGCCATCCGCCAGCTTGAGCGAGAAGAGCTCCTGGGCCCCCCTGTGGCTCATGTAGGCCAGCAGGAGCAGCCCCAGGCCCGTATCCCTCCTGACCTCCAGCAGCGCGTCGAGCCCCTCGAGCCTGCCGGGGAGGGGGCTGGCGATGAGCGCCGAGAAGCCATGGGTGGCCAGCAGCTCGGCCACCAGCCTGTTCGTCATGCCCACGTCGCCCAGCTTTAGGTCCGCGATTAGCGGGGCGCCCAGCTCTTCGGCCTTGGCCGTCAGCTTTGCCAGGCCGCGCAGGCCATGGGGGAGGAGCAGGTGGTGGTTGAGCTTGAAGGCGCAGGCGTAGGGAGCCATCTCCTCCAGCAGCTTCGTGGCCCTCTCCACGTGGGCCCGCAGCTCGGCTATGTTGTAGAAATCGAGCGCGATGACCAGCCGGCTGCCCAGCCGCCGCGCCCTCGCCTCCATCCTCGCCCTAAAGTCCATCAAAGCCCGCCCAGGAAGCTGGGGGCCCTCGCCAGCTTGATGAGCTTAAGGTACAGGAAGCCGTGCTCGAAGGTGCCGCTGGCTAGGCCCACGGAGGGCCCTCCCTTTAGGTCGTAGCGGAGGAAGGGGGCGCTGGGCTCGCCCTCCAGCTTCGCGTAGACGAAGAAGGGCGCCGTGTAGGAGTTCTCCTGGACGCTGAAGAAGCCCAGCACCCATCCGCTTTCGGCCTGAAAGGCCAGCAGAGGCGGGAGGCTCTCCTCCACGACGAGCCTGTAGGAGGCGAGCTTGACCAGGCTGGCCGTATCCTTGAGCTTGAGCGGCGTGTACTCTGGCCCGCGCGCGGGCCCTCCCTTGAGCGCCCTGGCGAGCCATTCGGGCGGCTCGGCCAGCCTTATGAGAGGCGAATACTGGTAGGTGGGGTCAAGCATGTAATCGGTGAAGGCCACCTGCTCCTGGCCCTCCCGCAGCTTGTAGGCCAGGAACTGGGCCCTTCTCGCCTCCTCGCTCGTGGCCATGAAGTGGCAGAAGGGCACATGCCTATCCAGCTGGGAGAGGAGGACCCCCAGAACATCCCTGCCCTCCAGCTCGAGATGCAGCACCGGATAGGGCACCCTCTCCAGGGCGCAGGCGAGCCTTCCCAGGTCGAGCAGGGAGCTGAGGGCGATCGGAATGACGAAGAGCCCCCTGCGCTCCTTGGCCATCCTTAAGCCAAGGGCGCGGCACACCTATATATCTTCTTGAGGCGGGCCTCATGTGAGGATCCTAGTGGGCTGCTGCGGGCTGGCGGGGCTGAAGTGGGAGAGCTATGAGGCGGCCTTCGACGTCATCGAACTGCAGCAGGCCTTCTATAAGCTGCCCAGGCCCTCGACGGCGGCGCGCTGGAGGGCGAGGGCCCCCTCGCTCACCATCTCCCTTAAGGCCTTTCAGGGCATCACGCATCCGCTGAGCAGCCCCACCTGGAGGAGGGCGGGGGCGCAGAGGCCCAGGGAGGCCCCGGAGGCCTACGGCCACCTGAGGCCCACCGAGCAGGTCTTCGCGCTCTGGGAGAAGGTGGGGGAGCTGGCCAAGGCACTGCAGGCCAAGGCGATCCTGCTGCAGCTGCCTCCCTCCTTTGAGCTCAACGAGGAGAACTTGGCCAATATGAAGGCCTTCCTGGGCTCCATCAGCAGGCCCGCCGCCTTGGCCCTCGAGCTGCGCCATGCCAGCTGGCTGGCAGACCGCTCGAGGCTCGGCTCCCTTCTCTCCGAGCTGAGGGTCACGCACGTAGTCGACCCGCTCTCGATGAAGCCGGCGCACATAGAGCGCCTTGCCTATTATAGGCTACACGGCGCTGGCTGGCCGGGCCCGCGCCTCGATTACAGGCATGTCTATGCGGAGGAGGAGCTGCGCCGCGCGCTGGAGCTGGTGGCGGCCTACGGGGGCGAGGAGGCCCTGGTGCTCTTCAACAACCTCAGGATGAGGAGCGACGCGGCCAGGTTCAAGCAGCTGCTCATGGCGCTCCCTTCCTCTCCGCCAGCCTGAGCGAGGGCCCTCGGGCAGTGACGCGGTACTGCTCCCGCAGGCCCTTGTCATGCAGGAAGCCCTTCAGGCATGTCCTGAGGAGCGCCTTCAGGCCCGGCGCGGAGGCCTTAACCAGGAGCGCGCCCCCCTCCTCGGCCACCTCAAGGCCCGTCCTGGTCCTCAGATACGAGGCCAGCTCCCTGGCCATGCTCGCCAACCCCCCGAGCTCTATCCTCAGCCCCTCTTCGCTCAAGCCCGCCACCGGTCGATGATGTCCTCGGGCTCCGGCCCCGTGCCTATGAGGGAAACCGGCACCCCTATCTCCGCCTCCACCTCCTCCACGAACCTCCTTACCTGCGCCGGAAGCTTCTCGTAGCTCCTTACCCCCTTGGCCTCCGGCGCTAGCGCGTCGGCCTTCGTCAGCGCCGCGTCCGTCGCGCCGTTCAGCTTGACGGCCCGCCTGGCCAGCCTGAAGTTGAAGGGCGCGGCCCTCCTAGGCCTCCCCGTCACGGTCCCGAACTCCGCCCAGCCCCTCCTCTGCATCTCCTCGGGGCTGAGCTCCCCCTCGAGCGGTCCCCCTCCCACGCGCGTCACATAGGACTTGAAGACGACCAGCACCCTATCGACCTCCGTGGGGCCCACGCCTATATCGGAGCAGACGGCCGCCGCGGTGACGTCCTTGGACGTGACGTAGGGCCAGGTGCCATGGTAGGAGGAGAGAAAGGTCCCCTGCGTGCCCTCCGCCATTACCAATTGGCCGCGCTCCAGGGCCTCGTGCACCCTCTCAGAAACATCGGTCACGTACGGCAGGAGCGCCCGCTCCTCCCTCGCTATCCTTACCCTCCTCAGCGCCCTGTCCGCGTTCGCGGGCCCCGTGCCCGTGCCCGTGGTCTGTATGACCTCCTTCAGGTGCCCCTCCCGGTCGGCCTGCTTATGCCTCTCCTCGATGAGCGCGCATTGGGCATCTATGTAGGCCCTGCGCTCGCAGCCGAAGGCCCTAACCTCGCCCAGGAAGACCTCGGGGTCCACGAGCACGCCCGCGCCCACCAGCAGCAGCGTGGAGGGGTTGACCACGCAGCTGGGCAGCTGGCGAAGGCCCACGGGCTTACCCTGCCAGTAGACGGTGTGGCCCGCGTTGGTGCCCACGCCTCCCCTCACGCCTATGGCGGGGCTCATGCTCCGGGCCATATAGGCCACCACCTTGCCCTTCCCTTCATCGCCGAAGAAGCCCCCCACCACCACGTACAGCGGCAAGCCACCCCCCTTTCGTTTCGGCTCTTTTAACGCTACCCGCCGGGCGTGAGCGGCTTGGCCCTTTCTATGACCACCTTTGAGCCCAGCACCTTCTCCAGCCGGGAGACGAACCGCGCAAGGCTATCCTCGGAGCCGCTCTTCACGAGCATCACGGCCTCATAGAGCCCCACCAGCGTGTAGGCGGCGACGAGCTCCACGCCCTCCAGCGGCACCGTGCCGAAGACCAGGCTCCTCAGCAGCCTCAGGGCCTCCTCCTCCTTGCCGGGCCCTGACCTGAGCAGGACGAGGTAGAGCTGGGGCGCCTCGATGCTCAACGGCCGAACCTCCTCTGCCTCTCCTGATAGATCCTTATGGCCCTCAGGAAGTCGATCCTCCGCAGGCTGGGCCAGGGCACATCCATGAAGACGAGCTCGCTGTACGCGCCCTGCCAAAGCAGGAAGTTGCTGAGGCGGTACTCGCCCGCCGTCCTCAGGATCAGGTCGGGCTCGGGAAAGGGCAGCGAGGAGGTGTAAAGGAACTTGCCTATGGCCTCCTCGGTGATGTCCTCGGGCCTCATCCTCCCGCGCAGCACCTCCTCGACGAGCCTGCGAAAGGCCTCCACGAGCTCCCTCCTTGCCCCATACGCTATCGCGAGGTTCAGGTAATACGAGTTATGGGAGGCGGTGCGCCGCTCGAGCTCGCCCGCCAGCGCCCTGATGTGGGCAGGCAGCAGCTCCAGGTCGCCTATCACCTTCACCCTTATCCTATGCTCGTAGACCCTTCGGTCCTCGAGCAGGAGTTTCAGCCTCCTCTGCAGCAGCGAGAGCAGCTGGCTCAGCTCCTCGGGCGGGCGGTTCAGGTTCTCGGTGGAGAGCGCGTAGAGCGTGGCCACCCTTATGCCCAGCTCCCTGCACCAGTCCAGCACCCGCTCGGCCGTCCTCGCGCCCTCATCATGCCCCAGCCAGGGGGGAAGCCCCTTCTGCCTTGCCCAGCGCCGGTTCCCGTCCATGATGATGGCCACATGCCTGGGCACCGCCCCCCTCCTCACCTGGCTCTCCAGGTACTTCTCGTAGATGCGGTAGGCCTGGGAGAGCGAAAGCAGCCTGGGCAGGGCCCAGAGGACGAGCCGCGCGGCCGACCTCCTAAGGGCCATGGCCCTGCACCTCGCTCATCCTAAGCCGGGGCTGAAGCAGGCCTATCGCCATGAAGAGCAGCGCGAGCAGCAGGAGCGTCCAGATGAGGAGGCTAAGAGGCGGCCTGGTGGGGTCCTGCAGCAGCAGCGAGAACTCCCTCAGCGGGACGTAGACGGTGAACAGGGCCGCGAGCCCTATGAGGCTCCTGATGCTGATCCTGCCCTTGAGGAGCCTCTGCAGGATGCGGGCCAGGAACAGCATCGCCACGCCCAGCGTGAGCCAGCCCAGGGCGCCCTCGAGGAAGACGCCTAACGCCTTGGGCAGCTCGGCCAGGAGGGCTTCGGGCCCCAGCGGAGGGCCCGACAGGAGGGCGACGACGCCCTGCGCGCCCTTCATCAGGCCCGTGAGGATGAGCAGCGCGGCCGCGATCGATGCCGCGATCCAGAAGTACTTCAGCGGCGGCAGATGCGTCGCGCCCCTTATCAGGCCCAGCAGGGCCGCCGGGTTAAGCCCCCTATACAGCAGGAAGCCGCCCAGGATAAGGGCGGTTAGGACCACGGCCTCCTTCGCCAGGCCCAGCAACGTGAAGAGGCCGTAGGCCACGAGCAGCACGCCCGGGAGCCCCAGCGAGTACTTGGCGTACCTGGGGTCGTTCAGCAGCAGCTTCAGGTATCTGCCCAGGAGCGAGTAGGAGACCTCGAGCGCCTCGCTCTGCCTCACCACGACCCTCTTGACATAATATACGGGCTTAACGGACTGAAGCAGCGGCAGGACCCTCTCGTCGCTCACGCCATCCGAGATGAAGATCAGGCCCTTCGCCCCCGCGCCCTCGGCCAGCTCCCTTATGCCCGCTATCAGCGCCGCGCTGCGCTCCAGGGAGCTGGGGAAGCCGGAGAGCACGGCGATCTGGCCCCTTATGCCCATGCCCTTTATCTCGTCGAGCTCCTTGACCGCCGCGAAGAGCGCGTTCGCGTCGGCCTCCTCTGGATCCGCCAGCGCCAGGTCCACCGCGGCCTTGAGGCACTGCTCCCTCCCCACCAGCGGCGTCTTTATGCCCGTCTTCTGCTCGATGTCCCCATCGGCGTCCACGTATACGATGAGTAGGCTATCGGGCAGCGCCGTCCTCCCCTTGCCCAGCACCTCGTTGGCCAACCCTTATGCGCCCTGGCCATCGAAGTTTATGGCCTTATTGGTTCCCCTGGCGCTGGTCTGTGCCGTAGAGCAGCTCGAGCTCCTCGAGCGTGAGGGCCTGCCCCTTTTCCAGCTTGGCCAGCGCCCTTCGTCGGGCCTCCTCGGCCAGCGCGCCCCGCACCTCGCCCCACACGCTCGGCGCGCTCAGCTCCTTTCTGATGAGCTCCTCCCTCTCCCGCCTCTTCTGCTCAATCTCCCTGCTCGCCTCGGCCAGCTCCTTGGCCAAGGCCACCAGCTGCCCATCGAGCTCCTGCCTCCTCCTCACCAGCTCGCCCCTCCTCTCCCTGAGCGCCCTGGCCCTCTCGAGCAGCTCCGCCAGGAGCGGCCCTCTCTCCGCGGCCAGCCTCCTGCTCTCCTGAAGGGCCTGCGTGAGCTCCGCTAGCTCCCGCTGCAGCCTCTCCCGCTCCTCCAGGGCCCGAAGCTGTCGGGCGATGCCCTTGGCCCTCTCCAGGAGCGCGCGCTGCTCGTCCCGCGTTAGCCGGCTGGCCGCGAGCCTCTCCTCTATGCGCTGGAGCTCCAGCCTGAGCTCCGAGGCGCTCCTGCGCCCGGGGGCCAGGGCCCGCAGCTCCGCCGCCTTCTGCCTGGCCCTTTCGGCGACGGCCCTGATCGAGGCGCCCAGCTGGCCGGCCCTGGCCCTAGCCTCCCTGGCCTCTCCCCTCAGCTGCTCTATCCTCCTGTGCAGCGATGCCAGCTCCTCCCGGAGCCTGCCCAGCTCGGCGGAGATCTGCCTCCTGCTGGCCAGGAGCTCCTCCGCCCTTGAACGAAGGGAGGCGCGGCGCTCAAGGGCGCCCCTCAGCTCCTCCTCCACCCGCTGTAAGGCCCCCTGCGCGCTGCCGCTCATGGGGCGCCGCCAGGCGCGCGCGGACCCGAAGCTTATTTATGTGTTTGCGAGGAGCTGGCCCGGGTTGCTCGGCCTTCCCGGCGAGCTGGTGGCACAGAGGGCTCCCGGCCTGGCCCCCAGCTTCGGCCAACACCACGTGCTTTTGGCGCTCCTAGTGCTGGGCCGCGTCGGCAGCATGGGAAGGATGAGGCTCGGCAGGGAGCTGGGCCTGGGCGAGGGCGCGGTGCGCAACCTCCTCTCCCGCCTAAGGGGCCAGGGCCTGGTGGCCGCGGACAGAAGCGGCTGCAGGTTGGCCGAGAAGGGCCTTAAGCTCTACCGCAGGCTCCGCAGGCGCTTGGTGGGGCCCCATCCGGTGCGGGCGGGCAAACTGGCGCTGGACAAACATGCCTGCGCGCTGCTGATAAGGGGAGGGGCGTCGCGTGTAAAGCTGGGCCTCGAGCAGAGGGATGAGGGCATAAAGGTGGGAGGCTCGGGCGTGGTCACGCTCATCTACGCGGGCGGGAAGTTCCGCATCCCCGGCGGCAGCGAGGACTGCGAAAGGGATTACGGAGGGCCGGAATGGGAGGAGCTGAGGCGCCGGCTCGGGCCCAGGGAGGGCGATGCGATCGTGGTGGCCAGCGCGCCCAGCGAGGAGAGGGCCAGGCTAGCGGCGGTGGCGGCCGGGGCCTCGTTGCTGCGGTGAGGGCTCGAAGCCCACGAGGTCCTCCCAGCTCCCCTGCCTTCGTTCGCTGAGCCTGGCCACCACGGGCAGGCCCTCGCTCAGCTGCTCGGGGCGCTCGACCAGCAGCCTGTGCACGAGCCCCCCTCTATAGCCCTCGAACCTGATCAGGCCATAGGCCACCAGCTGCCCGTTCTTCTCCCTCCACGTGAAGGCGGCGAGCCGGCCCCGCGGCTCCACCTCTTCGAACTGCTCTATTCTCGCAAAGCAGCTCGCGCAGAAGAGCCTGGCGGGGATCCAGGCCTCGCCGCATCTACGGCACCGGGAGGCCAGGAGCTTTCCGCTCTCCCTGAGCGCCTCGAAGAACCTCTGGCCGGCGATGCCGGGCGTGTAAAGGTATTCCAGGGGAATCCTGTTCAGGAACCTCGCCCGGTCCAGGCGCCTTGCCTCCATGCCTACGCCACCGGCTTAAAGTATAGGATGTCCGTGATCTCCCCCCTTCTCTCCTGCTCTTTCCTCCAGACGGCCCTTACCTTAAGGCCCACCCTTACGGCTTCGGGGGCAACTTCGCCCAGGCGATGGAGGAGCGCGAGGCCGGAGCCGGGCTGCTCCAGCTCTATTACGGCCACGAGCTCCGGCTCCTGCCTCCTGCTGGCGTCCGTATTAACGTAAGAGATCGAGTAGGTGGCCACGAACCCTTCATCCCTGACGGGCGCCCATTCATCTATGGGCCGAAAGCACTGCTCGCAGAAGGCCCTCGGGGGGAGCAGCCTCCTGCCGCAGCGCCGGCAAAGCCCTGCGAGCAGCACCCCCCTCCTGAGCCCCTCCAAGAAGGCACCGTGGGCTTCGCCCAGCGTGTAGGCATATTCAAAGGGATGCACGTGCTTCACGCTGCCCGTGGGCGCGCCCTTCACGGGCGTGCCCGGAGGCCTTGAAGCCATCCCGGCCATCCCCCTTCCTGAGCCCTTTAAGCTTATGCGGGGCTGAAGCTGAGCTTGGCCACCTCCGTGAGCGTGCCGCGGTAGAGAAAGGTGATCTGCCTGAGCGCGGCGTAGTAGTCGAACTCGGTCAGTGCGGAGATGGCATCGATGGGCACCACCACGCGGTACCACCTCAGCGCCGCGCTGCCCGCCGTATGCAGCACGCAGATGTTGGCCACCGTGCCCGCGACGACCACATCCTCCACGCGATACAGCTTCAGCAGGTGCTCGAGCGAGGTGCCATAGAACCCATCATACCTGAGCTTCCTTATCACGTCCTCCTGGGGCCTGGGCCTCAGCTCCTCGACGATCTCGGCGCCCCATGTATGGGCCTTGGCATGCTCGCCCCAGAGCGCGAACTCGGGATCGCCCTCCTGATGCCAGTCCTGCGTGAAGATGACCCTGGCGCCGGCCCTGCGGGCCTTATCCAGCAGCGCCGCGAGCTTGGGCAGCGTCGCGGGGGCGCTGGGCACGAAGAGCGAGCCCCTGGGATGGCAGAAGTCGTTCTGGCAGTCCACGATGATGACGGCCGTCTTCTTGGGGTCCAGGGCCACGGGCTGGGGCTCGAGCCTTAGGTCCTCGGGCAGCTTCACGCTCAGGGCCATGCCGAAGGCCGGGGGCCGGTGCTTTTTACCTTTGCCGCCCGCTCAAGCTTTAAGCCCATGCTGGAACCCAGGGGTCCATGAGGGCGCCCCGTGAGGTGCTGGTCCAGGGGGCCGGGGGCGCTGAGCTCGATGAGTACATCGCGGAGGCGCTCAGGAGGAGGGGCCTAGGTCCCTCGCTGCGGGCGAGCGCGCCCTTCCTGCTGCTGGACCACGAGGATCCCGTCGAGGTGGCCTATGCCCTCGCCCGCCTCCCGGGCCTGGAGAGGCTCTTCGTGGGCTGGAGCTGTGGCGGCGGGCTCGACGAGCTGCTGCGCCTCGCCAGGCGGGTGGCCAGGGCCTATTTCAGGAGGGGCGATAGCGTCTCCGTGCGCGCCCTCTCGGAGGACCCCTCGCTCTCGCCGGAGGAGCTGGAGCTTCACGCGGTTTCGGCGCTGATGGGCGACCCGCGCGTGCCCCGCTTCGAGCTGAGCTCTTCGGAGGAGGCGCTCACGCTCTGGGTGGTGGCCTGGAGGGAAGGGGGGTTCGTGGCGCTGAGGGCCTATGAGGGGCTGGGGGGCAGGCCCTATGGCAGCGAAGGCCGGGCCCTGGCCTTCCTCACCTACTCGCTCAGGAGCGCCGTGGCCGCCTTCCTGGCGCTGAGGCGAGGCTATGGCCTGCAGCTCGCGATGGTCGACGCGCGCCCGCACATGGCGGAGGAGCAGATTGAGGCGCTCGTGAAGGCCGCATGCCTGCTCAGCGAGCACATGCCCGCCGGCGCCTCGCTCGCCATCTACCGCTATCCGCTGCGCGGCTCGCCGCGCGCCCAGCTTGCCTGCCTGGCCCCACCCCTGCTGAAGAGATGGGGCTGTTCGACCCTGATAGCGAGCCCCTCGGACCCGGCTCGCGACCCCACCTACTGGCTGACGGAGCAGGAGGTGCTGGCGCTCTGGGCCAAGCTCTCGCCCGGCGACTATGCGCTCTCCCTGCCCCCGAAGGAGCCGGAGGAGGAGGGGGCGCCGTTGGGCCAAGGCGAGCTCGAGGAGCTGCTGGCCCATGAGAGCCTGCTGGAGCTGGAGGGGGGAGCGCTGGGCTACCACAGGGCGCTGGACCTCTATCCCTGGTGAGCGTAGGCCCATATCCTCGCCAGGGCCGGCTCGAGGCCGCTGTAATTGCCGACGCGGCGGGCCACCTCCTTGGCCCTCTCATGCAGGGGGCCCTTTAGCGCCCCGAGGATGGCTTCGCCCAGGGCCCCGGGCGTTAGCGTGGCCTCGTGAAGCAGCTTGCCCACGCCCATGAGCTGCATCCTGCGCGCATTTCCTATCTGCTCGCTGTGCTTGCTGATGGGCACCACCACGCAGGGCTTGCCGAGGCGAAGGCACCAGCTGAGCGTGTGATGGCCGCCCCTGCAGACGACGAGCTCGCTGAGGCGCATGAGGGCCTCTACATAGGGGCACCATTCCAGGTACCAGCCCCAGGGCATCCTCCTGGGCTCTTGGCTCCCGGCGGGCTCGGCGCCCACCACCACTACCCCCACCCTTCCGCGCAGCGCCTCGGCGGCCCTAAGGTAGAGCGAAGTGAGCCGACGCCTGGAGGGGCCCGGGCCACCGGAGAGCAGCAGCACGAAGCCGCCCTCATTCAGGCCAAGCTCCCGGCGCGCCCTTTCCAGGAGGCTTCCCTCGATCAGCAGCCCGTCGAGGATGGGTCCCACGAACTTAGCCCTCCTGAGGCTGATCGCGTTCACCACGTTCAGGTGCGATATCGTGTAGGGCGGCGGATAATCGAGGATCAGCACTTCATCGGCGCGCGCTATGGCGAAGAGGCTGAGCGCCCCGAAGGCCTTTTCGGCCCACGAGAGCCTCTGCCTCTCCGCCGAAGGAGGGGAGGAGAGCCACAGCTGGTTCCAGAGGGAGATGAGCGGCCTGCGAAGGGCCAGGGCGGAAGGATAGGGCGATAGCTTGCTGTCCGCCACGACCACGTCGGCGCGGGCTACGAGCCGGGCCTCGACGGCGACCTGGCGGGCGAAGAGCGGCGCGATGTCGGGCAGCTGCCTCACCGTCTTCTTCATGGATACGTCTCCCGCCTCGCCCCAGCCCACATCGAGCACGGGGGAGGGGATGAGCAGGTCGACCAGCGGGCGCAGCAGCAGCGCGGCCTCGCCCGAGGCGGTGGCCGTAACAAGGGCCCCCTTCCTCTTCAGGCCTAAGATGAGGGCCGCGTCCCTCTTCGCGTGGCCGAGCCCCGTGCTGAAGACGGAAAAGTGGACCCTGACGCGCTTCAAATTTCGCCCGCGGGGCAAGGGGGGCCGACGTTTAAGGCTGTCCCCGCGGCAAAAGCTTAATAGGCCACGAGCGCGCCGCGCAAGCGATGATTTCGCTGGCCGGGCAGGTGCAGGAGGCGCGGGGCGTGAAGTTGGTGGAGCACGAGGGGCTGAAGAGGTGGACGGGCACCACGCTGGTGAAGCGCGGCTTCCCGGCCATGTGCAAGCATGGAGTCATCATGGATGTCACGAGCGTGGAGCAGGCCCAGATAGCGGAGGAGGCGGGGGCCGTGGCGGTGATGGTGCTCGATAAGCTGCCGTACGACGTGCGCAAGGCGGGGGGCGTGGCCAGGACGGCCAGCCTCAAGGTCATAGAGCAGATAATGGACCACATAACGATCCCCGTCTCGGCTAAGTGCAGGATCGGCCATGCCTACGAGGCCAGGCTGCTGGAGGAGCTGGGCGTGGACCTCATCGATGAGAGTGAGGTGCTAACGCCCGCCGACGAAGTTAACCACATCTGGAAGTGGGACTTCACGGTGCCCTTTGTCTGCGGCGCGAGGGACCTGGGCGAGGCGCTCAGGAGGATCCAGGAGGGGGCCAGCATGATCAGGACGAAGGGCGAGCCCGGCACGGGCAATGTGGCGGAGGCCGTCAAGCACATGAGGCTCATCGGGAGGGAGCTCGCCCAGCTGCGTGGACTCTATGAGCTGGGCAAGATGGAGGAGCTGCTGGCGGTGGCCAGGGAGTACAGGATCTCGCCCGAGCTGACCATAGAGACGGCCAAGCTGGGCCGCCTGCCCGTCGTGAACTTCGCGGCAGGGGGGATCGCGACGCCGGCCGATGCGGCGCTGATGATGGCCCTGGGCGCGGATGGCATCTTCGTGGGCTCGGGCATCTTCAAGTCCGAGGACCCCATCGAGAGGGCCCGCGCCATCGTGATCGCCACGACCTACTGGGATGATCCCAAGACGGTGGCCGAGGCCCAGAAGATGGTCGATGAGAAAAAGTCCATGGCGGGAATAGCCGGCCCCGAGCTGGACCTGCGCATGCAGGAGAGGGGCACCTAGCCTACAGCTCTTCTTCCAGCCTAACGTACAGGATGTTATTTCCCCTTATGACCACATGGCCCAGGTTGGCCAGGGGCCCCCTCGTGCCCTCCTCCTCCGCCTCCACCAGGTATAGGTTCATGTAGTCATCCGCCTTGAGCAGGCGGCCCCTGTACACCGTGTTGCTCTTCAGCTTGACCTCCACCCTCCTGTTGAGGCTCTTGTAGAGCAGCTGCAGCGGCTTCCTCATGTTGAGCGCGGGCACGAGCGGGGCTGCGGATGGCTGAGGTTAAAAAGCTACCGCCGAAGGTGGCCAGGTGGCCGGCGAGGAGAGGCTGAGGGAGCTCGCCAAGAGGGCCGGGATCCCCTCGCTCCTGGACCTGGCGCTCATGCCCGACGCGCTGCTGCGCGAGCAGGGGCTGACGGAAGAGGAGGTCCGCGAGCTCCGCGCCCTGCTCCGCGAGCGCCATGGGAAGGCGCTCGAGCCCCTGGAGCCGGCCCGCGCGCCGCCCAGGTTGGCGACGGGCTGCGCGCCCATCGACGGGCTGCTCGGCGGGGGCTTCCCGCGGGGCGAGCTGCTGGGGATCGTGGGCGAGAGGGGGGTGGGCAAGACGACGCTGGCCCTCCAGGCCGCGGCGCTGGAACTGGCGCGGGGGCCGCGGCGGCTCGTCGCTTACATCTACTCCTCGGGCGGCTTCAGGGCCGAGAGGCTCGCCCAGCTCATCTCCGCGCGCCGGCTCGGCGAGCCGAGGGAGCTGCTCGAGAGGCTTCTGGTGCTGAGGGCCCAGCAGGCCTGGCAGCTCTTCGCCGCGCTGGAGAGGCTCAGGCGCCTCTCCAACGGAGAGCTGCCGCTCGTAATAGCCGACGAAGTGCACGGCTGCCTTGAGGCCGGCCCGGGGCTCGCGCCCTCGCCCATGGCTCAGCACGCCCTGCTGCTGGACTTCGTGGGCGAGCTCAGGAGGCTCTGCTCCTCGCTGGGCAGCTGCGGGCTGCTCATCGTGCCGCTCGTGCTGGACGAGAGGCTAGGCCAGAGAAAGCCTGCCGGTTATCGCTTCTCGTTCCCGCTTTATGGCTATCTTCTGCTGGAAAGGAGGGGCAGGGCCTTTCGGGCGCGCTGCTCGCTCACGCGGCAAGTGGCGCCCTACGAAATAGGGGAGGAGGGCCTAAAGTAGGGTGGAAAGCACTATGAGCGTGAAGAGCCAGGCCACCACGTAGGTGCCCGCGCCCTCGCTAAACCACCTGTTCCTCTCCTCCTGCGGGAGGTCCCGCGCCAGGATGAACCGGGCCAGGTAGTAGGTGAGCAGATAGCCCGCGAGGATCAAGGGGAGCGAGAGGTAGGCCAGCCCCTCTCCGCCCATGGCCACGATAAGGAAGGAGAGGAGGCCCATGGCCGCCCCGGCCGCGGCCCTGAGCCAGAAGATCCTATCCCTGGGCTTCACGAGGCGGCCCCCGCCCTAACTTTTATTAAGCTATGTCCCCGACGGCGCCCCATGGCGGCGCTGGAGCGCACCAAGATCCTCGTTAGGGAGGTGATGAACAGCCCACCCATCACGCTCAAGGTGGGCTCCAGCGCGCTCGAGGCGGCCCGGCTGATGAAGAACATGCAGGTGGGCAGCGTCATCATCGTGAGAAGCGAAAGGCCCGTGGGCGTCGTGACGGACAAGGACCTGGTAACGAAGGTGCTGGCCGAGGGCCGGGACCCGGGCAGCGTGCGCGTGGAGGAGATCATGTCCACCCCCCTGCCCACGATAGAGGCGGACCGCGACATCCTGGAGGCGGCCAAGCTGCTCAGGGAGAAGGGCGTGAAGAGGCTGGGCGTGACGAGCAGGGGGCGGCTGCAGGGGGTCATCACCATGACCGATATACTGCTCGTCATGCCCGAGCTGGTCGAGATCGTGTCTGAGAAGTCGATGCTCAAGAGAACAGGGAGGGAGAGGGCGCCGGGCTACGTCACCGGCTACTGCGACCGCTGCGAAACCTGGTCGGACTACCTCCTGGAGGTCGACGGCGAGTACCTCTGCGAGGAGTGCAGGCGTGAGGCCCCCACGCCCGAGGGCTGAGCCGCCAGCTTGCCGGGCCCGCGCCTGCTCATAAGGAACGCCCGCAGGCTTCTTCCCGATGGCGGCCTGGAGACCTGCCATCTTCTCTCGAACGAGCAGGGCCTGATCGAGTACATAGGGAGGCAGGAGCCTCCAGCCCAGGGGGAGGTGCTCGAGGCCGGCGGCCGCCTGCTGGTGCCGGGGCTCGTGGACGCGCACGTGCACCTAAGGGACTGGGGCGAGGCGCACAAGGAGGACCTTTCGACCGGCACGAAGGCGGCACTGGCCGGCGGCTTCACGACGGTGGCGGAGATGCCCAACACGAAGCCCCCCATCACGGCCGCAGCGCTGCTGGAGCGGCGGTTCAGGGATATCAGGCAGAGGGCCTACTGCCACGTGGGCGTCTGGAGCTCCCCCTCCTCGCCCGCCGCCGCCGCCGAGCTGGCCGCGCTGGGCACGCTGGGCTTTAAGCTCTACCTGCACAGGCCGCTGGATGGCGCCGACTACAGCAGGCAAGAGGCCCTTGCCCCCCTCTTCGAGCAGGCCGCGCGCCTGGGCCTGCCGGTGGTGGTGCACGCGGAGCTGAGCTCGCTTCTGCGCCCGCTGGGAGAGGCCTACGATGCCCACGAGCACGCCAGGGCCCATCCTCCCGAGGCCGAGCTTGAGGCGGTGCGCTCCGTGCTGGAGCTGAGCGCCCGCACGGGGACCAGGCTTCACATAGCGCACGTGAGCTTGGCGGGCTCCCTTCGTCTCATTCAAAGGGCCAGGGCGGAGGGGCGCGCGGTGAGCTGCGAGGCGACGCCCCACCACCTGCTGCTCAGCGCGCGGGAGCTGGGCCGCCTGGGCCGCCTGGGCATCGTGGAGCCGCCGCTGAGGCAGGCCAGGGATGCGGCCTCGCTGAGGAGGGGGTTGAAGAGCGGCCTCGTGCAGGTGATAGCCTCCGATCACGCGCCCCATGCCCTGGATGAAAAGGCCTCCCCCCGCCCCCCGCCGGGTTTTCCCGGGCTCGAGGTGGTGGTGCCCGTGCTCTTCACGTGGGCCAAGAGGGGGCTGCTGGGGCTGGGCGAAGTGATCCAGGCGCTCACCAGGTCGCCCTGCGCCCTCTTGGGCTTAAACGATAGGGGGGAGCTGAGGCAGGGGCTGAGGTGCGACCTCGCGCTCATCGACCTTAAGGCCGAGGGGATCCTGGACCCCTCGCGCTTCCTCTCGAAGGCAAAGTACTCGCCCTTTTCGGGCTTTAAGTATGAGGCGGCGGTCCATGCGACGATCATAGGCGGAAAGGTCGCATATATAGAGGGGGAGGTGCTGGAGAGGCTGGGCGATGTCGTCAGGGGCCCCCTCGCTGCTCGTGGATTCCATGCTGGGGAGCCTGGCTAGGAAGCTGAGGCTCTACGGGCTAGATGCCGAATACGAGCCCAGGGCCTCGGACCAGGAGCTGCTCTCGAGGGCGAGGGACGAGGGGAGGGTGCTCATCAGCTCGGACAGGGCGCTCGTCGCGCGAGCGAAGCGGCTGGGGGTTGCGGCCCTGCTCGTCGAGGCGGGAGGGGATGCGGAGGCCCTCGCCCAGGTCTTCCTGGGCCTGGGCCTTAGGCCCGAGGGCCTCTCGCCCGATAGGGCGCGCTGCTCGCGCTGCAACGGGGAGGTGGCCAGGGCCTCCAAGCGGAGCGTCAGGAACAAGGTGGCTCCGCGCACCTTCTCGGCCTACTCGGCCTTTTACATCTGCCGGAGGTGCGGCAAGGTCTACTGGGAGGGCGCGCACTGGAGGCGGATCCTGGCGCTGCACGGCCGCGTGCTAAAGCTCCTGGCCGCCGCTCGTTCACGGCCCACCCTCTGAGCGGGGTTTAAAACTTAATAATAAACCCAAGCCGGCCTCATCAAATGGAGTCGTACGCCAAGGACTTCATAGCCTTGGAGCGACTTCATTCGCCTCCCGTGTGGGAGAGGCACATCGAGATCGTCGAGAGGAAGGGCAAGGGCCACCCCGACACGCTCATCGACTGCCTCGCGGAGGATGCCTCGCTCGCGCTGGCCAACTACTACTATAAAACCTACGGCAGGCTCCTCCACTACAACCTGGACAAGGGCATCATCGTCGGAGGGCGCTCGGCCCCCAGGTTTGGGGGCGGGGAGGTGCTGGAGCCCATCTATATCCTCCTGGCCGGGCGGGCGACGAGCAGCGTGGCGGTGGAGGGGAGGCAGGAGTTCATCCCCGTGGTGCCCCTGGTGCTGGGGGAGGCCAGGCGGTCCCTCAGCAGGCTGCTTCGCTTCCTAGACCCCGACAGGCACGTGGTCGTGGACTGCAAGGTAAAGCAGGGCTCCGGGGAGCTGATCAAGCTGGTGGGCGAGGGCAAGCTGGGCGCGGGGCCCGGCGTCCTGGCGAACGACAGCTCTCTGGGCGTGGGCTTCGCCCCGCTCAGCCCCCTGGAGGGGCTCGTGCTCAACGTGGAGAGGCACCTTAATTCAGAGGCGTATAAGCGCGTGCATCCTGAGGTGGGCGAGGACGTTAAGGTGATCGCGGTCCGGAGGGGGGATCAGGTGGAGCTCACGGTGGCCGCGGCCATGATCAGCCACCTCGTGAAGGACCGCGCACATTACAGGAGGATAAAGCAGGAGGTGGCCGAGGAGGTGCAGCAGCTGGCCCAGGGGCTGCTCCCCCAGGGCTACTCGCTGAAGGTGAACATAAACGCCGCGGACAGGGAGGAGGAGGGCTACTGCTACATCACCGTGACGGGCACCTCGGCGGAAATGGGCGATGATGGAAACACGGGCAGGGGCAACAAGGCGAACGGGCTCATCACGCCCATGCGGGAGCAGTCGATGGAGGCCGTGGCGGGGAAGAACGCGCTGAACCATAGCGGGAAGCTCTTCAACCTCCTCGCGCAGCGCATGGCCGAAGAGGTCTGCCAGATCTCCGGCATAAGGGAGGCCTACGTGAGGCTCGTGAGCAAGATAGGCCATCCGCTGAAGAGGCCCCTGCTGGCCAGCGTGGGCCTCGTGCTGGAGCCGAGCGTCACCCTCGCTTCGGTGAGCGAGAGGGTGGAGAACGCCGTGCTGGCCAAGCTGGAGGAGCTGCCCCTGCTCACGCAGGAGCTCCTAAGCGGGCGCCTGCGCGCCGTCTGCTAGCACATACGAGAGCGCCTCGGCCTCGCCGAGCTCCACTCCGAACCTCCTCCTGAAGAAGAGCAATATGTTCCTCACGTCCCTGCGGAGCAGCGCCAGGGCGTTGGGATGGCTGGAGGGCAGCGCCTGGGGCCAGTCGATGATCCAGCAGCCGCCGCTCCTGTCGCAGAGCACGTTGAAGGGGCTCAGGTCCGCGTTCACCAGGCCCCCGCGATATGCCCTGCCTATCTGCTCCAGCAGCTGCCTGAGCATGAGCGCCGGGTCCGGCAGCTCCCTGACGCGCCAGAGCAGGTCGCCCTCCACCCTCTCGGCCACCACGGCGTGGAGCCTTCTGGCCACGGGCCTGGGCACCCTCACGCCCAGCGAGTAGGCCCTCTTGGCGTTCCTGAACTCCCTGGCGGCCGCCTCGATGCTGATGCGCAGCCACCCGCCCGCCTCGCCCGGGCCCACGTAGGCCCTCTTCCTCCTCACATCCCTGAAGCTCACCCTCCCTATCCTGTAGAGCTTTAGCGAGAGCGCCTCCCCCTTTTCGCCCAGGGCCTCGTACACGTCCGCCTCCTTGCCCATGCCCAGGGCCCGGCCCAGCGAGGTGATGATGCCCGCCTCCCTCAGCTCCTTAAGCGCGAGCGCATCGAGCCCCCTGCTCAGCAGCACGTAACCTCCCCTCAGCCTCGCGATATAGCGCCTTCTGTGCAACCGGCCCAGCTCCTCCTTCACCTTGGAGGGGCTGAGCCCCGTCAGGGCCACCAGCTCCCTTGTGCTTAGCGCCTCTCGCGCCCTCAGGGACCTTGCCCAGGCCTTCAGCAGCAGAAGCTGCTCTCGCCCCAGGCCTCCTAGCCCGGCGAAGAGCTCATGAAGCGACAACCTGCCCTAGCGGGCCAGGCTGGGGGCCGTCAGCGGCAGGACCTGCCCCGTCCTCCTCCTCCAGGCCTCCCTGACGAGCCAGAGGTAGGCCGGCTCGGGGCTGAGGGCCTTGCTCGAGAACTCCGGATGGAACTGCGTCGCGAGGAAGGGCCTTCCCCTGAGCTCCGCGATCTCCACCCTCCTGCCATCCTCGCTGAGGCCCGAGAAGACCACGCCGGCCCGCTCGAAGGCCTCGCGGTAGCTCAGGTTCACCTCGTAGCGATGGCGGTGGCGGCGCCTTATGGTCGTGCTGCCGTAGATGGCATGGGCCAGCGTGCCCTCGAGGATCCTGACCACGTGCGCGCCCAGCCTCATGCTGCCGCCCATCCTCTCCACCCCCCTCTGCTCGGGAAGGAGGTCGATCACGGGATGTGGCGTCTTAGGGTCGAGCTCCGTGGAGTTGGCCTCGGTCAGCCCCAGGTAGCTTCTCGCTATGGCGACCAGGCCCAGCTGAAAGCCGAAGCAGAGGCCCAAATAGGGAAGCCCCTCGCTGAGCGCGCGCTGGGCGGCCCTTATTATTCCCTCGCTTCCCCTCCTATCAAAGCCTCCGGGCACCACGACGGCATCATGGCCCTCCAGCAGGCCCGCCGCGGCCCCCTCCTCAAACCTCTCGGAGGGCAGCAGGTCGACCTGCACCTTCAGGCCGTAGTGCAGGCCCGCATGCTCCAGCGCATGTAGTACGCTCACATACGTATCCCTGGTGGCGGCATATTTGCCCACGAGCGCGATCCTGACCTCCCCCTGCGGCCTCAGGCAGGCCTCCATGAGCCTCTGCCACTCGCCCCAGGCAAGGGGCCTCTCTTCGAGCTCCAGCTTCCTGCTGATGACGCGGTGCAGGCCCTCCTCGGCCAGCACCTTGGGCAAGAGATAGACCGAGGGAAGGTCCGGGCTCGAGATGACGGCCTCCTGCTCCACGTTCGTGAAGAGGCTGATCTTGGCCTTCGCCTCCCTGCTCAGGTAGCTCTTGGAGCGCACGATGATCACGTCGGGCTGTATGCCTATCCTCCTGAGCTCCTGCACGCTGTGCTGGGTGGGCTTGGTCTTCTGCTCGCCTCCCGCCTCCGGGGCGAGCGTGACGTGAACGAAGAGCGTGTTCTTGGCGCCCTCCTCCAGCCTCAGCTGCCTAAAGCTCTCCAGGTAGGGCAGGCCCTCGATGTCGCCTACGGTGCCGCCGCACTCCACGAGCAGGACCTCGGCGCCCGTCCTAGAGGCCAGCTCCCTGATCCTGCGCTTCACCTCGTCGGTGATGTGGGGGATTATCTGCACGCACTTGCCCAAGTACTCTCCCCTCCTCTCCCCCTCGATGACGCTCAGGTAGACCTGGCCGGTCGTGATGTTGGCCTCCTTGCTGAGGTCGAGGCCAAGGAACCTCTCATAGGTGCCTATGTCCATATCGCATTCGCCCCCGTCCTCGGTCACAAAGACCTCGCCGTGCACATAGGGGTTCATGGTGCCGGCGTCCACGTTCAGGTACGGATCTATCTTCGCACATGAGACGTTATAGCCCATGAGCTGAATGAGCTTAGCCGTCGAGGCGGTCACAACCCCCTTGCCCAGCCCCGACATCACTCCGCCAGTTACGAAGATGAACTTCCGCATGGCCAGCTCCTCGCTCCTGCCTAAATTAACTTTACGCGCCCTACTCCCTCAGCGGGCCGGCGAGGTCCGCCAGGTCCACCCAGAGGCCCGCTATATCGAGGAGCAGGGAGCAGACGACGGCCAGCTCGGCCCCGCGGTTGGAGGAGAGCAGGGTGCCCGCCAGCTCCCTGGCGCGCTCATACGTCTCGTGCGCTGCGAGCGTGCGGCCCATATCCCTGGAGAGGAAGGCCCCAAAGGCCTGCTCCTGTCCTTCCTTAAGGAGGGCCAGCAGCCTGAGAAGCCCTTCCCCTTCATGCCCAAGGCGGGGCGCCTGAGCGAGCGCCACCGCCTTATCTCCTATTCCCTCGAGCAGCTGTGAGGCCACCCTGAAGTCCAGCAGCCGGAGCGGCGACAGGCCCAGCCGGAGCGCCAGCGAGGGGTCCGAGGCCGCGCCCCTCAGCAGCCTCACGAGGTAAAAATAGAGCCTATCCACGACCTCATCCTCGTCCAGCACCTTCTTGGGCTCCTCCCTTCCCAGGGCCGCCTCCAGGGCCCACCGCTGCATCTTGAGCGTGCTGACGTGCATCCTCCTCAGCGCCTGCTCCGGCGCTAGGCCCGAGGCATCGGCCATAACTCGCAGCAGCAGCTCGCCGTCCTCCTCGACCAGCTCCAGGCCCAGCAGTTTGGAGGTCAGGGCCCTTATCAGCTGCCTTGCCCCCTCGGCCATCCCCTTCTCGGCGCTAATGCGTATATCATCATATCCATCTAGGTATGCGGCGACGAGCTCGTTGTAGAAGGCCCCCTCCTGGCCCTGTGCATACCTCAGCGAGATCGACCTGCGGGCGGCCTGAGCCCCTTTCCAGGGCAGCAGCAGCAGCACCCTGCCCTCTATCCTGGCCTCAAGCGGGTCGCCCTTCTTAAGGCCCAGGGCCTTGGCCCACGCATGAGGAACCGCGACCACCAGCGAGCCGCCGCTCCTCTGAAGGCGCCTCAGCTCGGTCCTAGGCGCTTGATACATATCAATATGTATTGAATGTATGCAATATTGATAAGGTTTGCTCACGTGGTGGGCCCGTGCCCCCCTCCGTGCTCGTGCCCGCCCATATAACGGGCTTCTTCTATCCGCTGCTGGACTCACCGGATCCGCTACGCCAGGGCTCGCTGGGCGCGGGCGTCTCGCTGCAGATGGGCATGCGCACCGAGGCCGAGTTCCTTGAGGGAGAGCAGGGGAGCGTGGAGGTCTGGATAAATGGGGAGCAGGTCGAGGAGGCCCCCGTCAGCCGGCGCGTGGGCGAGCTGCTCCTGCTCTGGAGCCGGAAGAGCGGTAAGCTCGTCCTGAGGCATGAGGCCTACGCCCCCATAGGCGCGGGCTTCGGCATGAGCGGCGCGGCGGCGCTCGGCGCGGCCCTCGCGGGGGCCAGGGCGCTGGGCCTGGCCCTAAGGCCCCTTCAGCTCGCCCAACTGGCCCACCTGGTGGAGGTGGAGCAGCGCACGGGGCTGGGCACGGTGATAGCCGAGTACTATGGAGGCCTCGAGCTGAGGCTCAGGCCCGGCGCGCCCGGCATAGGCCAGCTGATCAAGCTGAAGCTCGCCGAACCATATTACGTGCTGGCCTCGTACAATGGGCCGATGAGCACCCGGGCCCTGCTCTCCAGCCAGGAGGTCCTGAGCGAGGTGAGGGCCCTTGCCCCTTCCCTCCTGGCGCGCCTGCTCAGGGAGCCCAGCGCCGAGCTGTTCATGAGGCTGAGCCACGAGTTCTCGCTCGCGCTCACCGGCGTGCCGGGCGCCGTGAAGGAGGAGCTGAGGAGGCTTAGGCAGGAGGGCCTGCTCATGGCCATGGCGATGTTCGGCCACACGTACTTCACGCTCGTGCCCGAGTCCCGGCTCGACGAGGAAAGGAGGAGGGCCTCGCAGCTGATCGCGGGGCGCAGGCTCTACCTCGCCAGGGTGGATGAGGAGGGCTTGGAGGGAAGGCTGCTCTATGAGGATCCCGCCCAACCATCCCAGGGCCGCTAGCCTTATCATCAGGGAGAGGCTGGTGGAGGCATACCGGCAGGGCATCGTCGCGCCCGAGGGGCTCCTCGCCCACGGCAGGGGGGAGGCCTTCGATTACCTTCTTGGCGAGAGGACCATACCGGAGGCGGAGAGCGCGATCGAGGCCGCCGCCGCGCTGCTCCTCCTGGCGGCCAGGCCGGTGATCTCTGTCAACGGCAACGCCTGCGCGCTTGCGGCCGAGGAGCTGGTCAAGCTCTCGAAGGTCACGGGCGCGCGCCTGGAGGTGAACCTCTTCTACAGGACGAGGCAGAGGGAGGAGGCGATCGCGCGGCGGCTGAAGGAGGCGGGGGCCGAGGAGGTCTACGGCGTGGGCGAGCAGGCCTCGGCGACGATCCCCGAGCTCTCCAGCGAAAGGAGGCGCGTGGACCCCCGGGGCATCCTGGCGGCCGATGTGGTGCTCGTGCCGCTCGAGGATGGCGACAGGACCGAGGCCCTCAGGAGGCTGGGCAAGCAGGTGATCGCCATAGACCTGAACCCCCTCTCCAGAACGGCCCGCATGGCCACGGTGACGATCGTCGATAACATCGTGAGGGCGCTGCCCCGGCTAGTTCAGGCCTGCGCAACGCTGAGGACCCTAGGAAGGGAGGAGCTGGCCTCGAGGGTATCCTCCTTCAACAACGAGCGAAACCTAAGGGCCGCGCTGGCCAGGATCCTGGAGGGCCTGAGAAGGCTGGCGGGTGAGGAGGATGGCGGAGAGGGTTAGGAAGGTCTCGGTGCAGGACCTCTGGGAGAAGAAGGCCAGGGGCGAAAAGATCGTGATGGTGACGGCCTACGATTATCCCTCGGCCAGGGCCGCGGAGGAGGCGGGCGTGGACGTGATCCTCGTGGGGGACTCGGGGGCCATGGTCGTGCTGGGCTATGAGGATACCAGGCCCGTGACGATGGAGGAGATGCTCGTGCTCTCGAGGGCCGTGGCCCGGGGCGCGAGGAGGCCCCTGCTCGTCGGGGACATGCCCTTCATGTCCTTTCAGGCGGGCGTCGAGGAGGCCCTAAGAAATGCCGGGCGCTTTATAAAGGAGGGGGGCATGGATGCGGTGAAGATCGAGGGCGGCGCCGAGCAGGCGCGGGTGGTAAGGGCCCTGACCGAGGCGGGCATCCCCGTCATGGGCCACATAGGCTTCACGCCCCAGAGCGTGCCCATCTGGAAGGGCTACCGCTCCCAGGGCAAGAAGGCCGAGGACGCGCTCAGGCTGCTGGAGGATGCGGTGGCGCTCGAGGAGGCGGGCGCCTTCTGCATAGTGCTCGAGATGGTCACGGCCGAGGCGGCGGAGGCGATCACGGCCCGGCTCAGGATACCTACGATAGGCATAGGCTCGGGCCCCGGCTGTGACGGACAGGTGCTCGTGCTGCACGACCTGATCGGATATTACGATAGGTTCACGCCCAAGTTCGCGAAGCGGTATGCCGATGTGAGGGGCATCGTGCTTCAGGCGCTGAGGGCCTATAGGGAGGAGGTGCTGGGGGGCCACTTCCCGGGCGAGGAGCATCTATTCAGGATGGAGCCCGGCGAGCGGGAGAAGTTCCTGGCCCGGCTGGCGGCGTGGAGGCGGGCATAGTGGGCGCCGGCGCGGTGGGCAGGCTCCTGGCCTGCCTGCTGAGCCTCGGCGGGGCCCGGGTGACGCTCTATGCCAGGGACGAGGCGAAGAGGAGGGCCCTGGAGCAGCAGGGGCTAAGGCTCGAGGGGCCGGAGGGAGTGAAAACGGCCAGCGTGAAGCTGGCCCGCGGTCCCGAGGAGCTGGCCGAAGCGGGCTTCGTCATCCTGGCCACCAAGGCGCACCAGCTGGAGGGCGCGCTGCAGGAGCTGCGCCCGGTGCTGGCCAGGGGCCCCTGCCTCGTGCTCGTGCAGAACGGCATGGGCTTTCAGGAGAGGGTGGCCCAATCCGTGGGGCCCGAGAGGCTGGTGGTGGCCTCGCTATATATAGGGGCCCAGCTGCGCGATGAGGGCAGCGTGCTGTATGCGGGAGGCAGCGATGTGGAGCTCGCCGCGCTGGCGCCCTCCGCCCGCGGCCGCCTGGAGGAGGCCTCTCGCCTCTTCGCGGCCGGCGGGCTTCGCGTGCGCATCAGGCAGGACTGGAGGGCCATGCTCTGGGAGAAGCTCATCGTGAATTCGGCCATAAATCCCATCACGGCGCTGAGCGGGCTCTCGAACGGCGAGGTGCTGCAGGTCCCCTCGCTTGCCCGGCTGCTGGTGCGCGTGGCGCACGAGAGCTATAGGGTCGCGCTGGCGGAGGGCATAGGGCCCTCCTTCACGGACCCCGCGGCCAAGGTGCTGGAGGCCTGCAGGAGCACGGCCTCCAACAGGTCCTCCATGCTACAGGACCTGCAGGCCGGCAGGAGGACCGAGGTCGACTTCATCAACGGATACATCGTGGAGAAGGCCCAGGAGAGGGGCGTGGAGGCGCCTTTGAACCTGGCGCTTTATGCCCTGGTCAAGGGGAGGGAGAGGGCGCTTGGCGTCGGCTGAGGGCTATAGGCCCGCCTCGGAGATAAGGGGCACGAAGGGCAACCGGCTGCAGGGCGTGAATGTGATCCTGGGCATCTGTGGGAGCATAGCGGCGCTGGAGAGCTACAGGGTGGCCAGGGAGCTGATAAGGGAGGGGGCCGAGGTGTGGCCCGTGCTCACGCCCAGCGCCAGGAGGCTCGTGAGCGAGGAGGCGCTCTGGTGGGCCACGGGCAACAGGCCCATCACCCGGCTCACGGGCGCGCTGGAGCATGTGCTGCTGCTCAAGAAGCAGAACCCCGTCATGCTCATAGCCCCCGCCACGGCCAACACGCTCGCTAAGATCGCGGCGGGCATCGATGATACGCCCGTCACGAGCCTTGCCTCCGTCGCCCTGGGCCTGGGCGTGCCGCTGCTCGCCGCGCCGGCCATGCACGAGCCCATGTACAGGAACCCCTTCGTGGCCCAGGCGATGAAGAGGCTGAGGGAGGCGGGCATCCTCTTCATCGAGCCCAAGGTGGAGGAGGAGAAGGCGAAGATGGCCGAGCCCGAGAGGATCCTGGAGGCCGTCGTGGCGGCGGTCAGCCCCCCGCTCAGGGGGCGCCGGCTGCTGATCACGGCGGGGCCCACCGTGGAGCACTTGGATCCCGTGCGCGTAATAACGAACAGGAGCAGCGGGCTGATGGGCCTTGAGCTGGCCAGGGAGGCGCGCAGAAGGGGCGCGGAGGTGACGCTCATCCTGGGCCCCACGCCCCTGGAGCCCCCGCCGGGCGTGCGCGTGCTCAGGGCGCTGAGCGCCTCCCAGATGGCGGAGCTCGTGGCCTCGGAGCTGGCCTCCGGCGAGTATCATGCCGTGCTCGCGGCCGCGGCGCCGGCGGACTTCAGGCCCACATCCCCTTCGAGGCGCAAGCTGGACAGCCGCGTGCGCAGGCTCAGGCTGGAGCTGGTGCCCACGCCGAAGGTCATCGGCCAGGTCAAGAGGCTGAGGCCCGGCGCGCTGCTGGTCGCCTTTAAGGCGGAGCCCAGCGCAAGCGCGCTGAGGAGGAGGGCGCCGCTGCTCTTCAAGGAGGCGGGCGCGGACCTCGTCGTGGCCAACGAGGCCGCGGAGGGCTATGGCCCGGGCGAAGTGCGCCAGAGGGGCTTCATCCTCGACCGGCAGGGCCGCAGGCTCTCCTTCGAGGCCGACAAGGCCTCGCTGGCCTCGCTCATCCTGGACCTGGTGCAGGAGAGGCTGAAGGCATGAAGGGCCCGCTCTTCGCGCTCACGGGCCCCCCGGGCTCGGGCAAGACGACGCTGGCGCTGAGGCTCGTGCAGGACATAAGGGCCCAGGGCCATGCGGCGGGAGGCGTCATCAGCCTGGAGGTAAGGGAGGGCGGTAGGAGGACGGGGTTCGTGATGAGGGACCTGCTCACGGGCGAGCAGGAGCTCCTGGCGACGACGAAGGGGGGCCGGGGCCCGAGGCTGGGGCGCTACTTCGTGAACGTAGAGGGCATAGGCGGCTTCTGCAGGAGGGCCCTGGAGAGGGCCAGGCAGCAGGGCGGGCTGGTGGTCGTGGATGAGGTGGGGCCCATGGAGCTGCTGAGCGAGGAGTTCGTGGGGGCGGTGGAGGAGGCGCTGGGCTGGGGAAGGCCGCTGCTCGTGGTGCTGCACCAGAGGAGCGCCCATGCCCTGGCGAGCAGGATAAGGGCCAGCGCGAGGGCGCTCTACTCCCTGGCCGAGAGGCCCCCCGAGCTCGTGCGCCGGGAGCTGCTGGAGGCGCTGCTGGCCGAGCTTCGGGCGGCTAAGCCTTATTATTAGGGTGCGCGCGCCTCGCGCCGTGTTCATAAAGCGCGTCGAGCTCCAGGGCTTCAAGTCGGTGGGCCAGCGCCCGCTCTCCCTGCAGTTGGAGAGGGGGCTCACCGTGATCACCGGCCCCAACGGCTCGGGCAAGAGCAACGTGCTCGACGCCATCGCCTTCTGCCTGGGCGAGTCAAGCCTCAAGAGGCTGAGGGCGAACCGGCTGAGCGCGCTCATTCACTCCTCCGGGGGCCGGGCGCTGGACCGGTGCCGGGTCTCGGTGACGCTGGATAACAACGACGGCGTCCTGCCCATCGAGGCGAGCACGGTGATCGTGGCCAGGGAGATGGATGCGTCCGGCGAGAGCCGCTTCTACGTGAACGGCAGGAGGGTGAGCAAGGGCGAGCTGGAGGACCTGCTCTCCGCGGCGGGGCTCCTGCCCGGGGGGCTCTGGATGCTGCCCCAGGGCACCGTCACCAGGGTCGCGGACCTGAACCCCGTGGAGAGGAGGAGGCTCGTGGAGGAGCTGGCGGGCCTCGAGAGGTTCGAGGCGAAGAAGGCCGAGGCGCTGAAGGAGCTCGAGGAGGCGGACCGAAGGCTCGAGTTCCACAGGGGCCAGGTGGGCATCAGGAGGGAGGAGCTGCTGGAGCTCGAGGCGCAGAGGAACGAGCGGCTGAGGCTCCGGCTGCTGGAGAGGTACCTAAGGCGCCTAAGGGCTTCAAGGCTGGCCCAGGAGCTGCTGGAGCTCAGCGCCCAGGCCGAGGAGGCCGAGCGCGCGTTGGGCCAGAAGGAGCAGGAGAGGGCGAGGCTCGAGCAGGAGAGGGAGGCGCTGCTCGCCTCGCTGGAGCAGCTGGAGCGCCAGAGGCAGGGCCTGATGGCCTCGCTTGTCGGGGAGGGCAGGGGCCCGGCCGAGCTGGCCTACCTCATATCGGAGAAGGAGGGTAGGCTGGGGCAGCTGGAGAGGAGGAGGCAGGAGCTGGCCGAGGAGAGGGCAAGGCTGCAGGCCGGGCTCGAGGACCTGGCCCGGGCGCGGGCCAAGAACCTGGAGGAGAGGGCAAGGCTCAGGGGCGAGCTGGAGGCGCTGCGCCTAAAGCTGCGGGAGCTCGAAGGGGAGAAGCGCGCCAGGCTCTCACAGCTTAGGGCCGAGGAGAGGGAGGCGAGGAGGCTGAGCGCCCTTCTGGCGAGGAGGACCACGGAGCAGCAGAGGCTGGAGCAGAGGGCCAGGGCGCTGGCCAAGAGGAGGGATGCGCTGCTGGTCAGGTTCCTGGCCGAGCAGGAGAGGGCCAGGGCGCTGAGGGAGAGGATACAGGGGCTCGCGAGGAGGGTCCAGGAGGCCAGGGCCACGCAGGAGGCGCTGGAGAAGGCGCTGGCGGGGCTGGAGGAGCTCAGGGGCGGCGTCCTCAGCGAGGCGAAGCAGGAGAGGGAGGCCCTTGAGCGCCTGCACGCGAGGTGGGGCGAGGCCCTTCAGAACCTCTCCTTCGCGCAGAGGGCCCTGCAGGAGGGCTATGCGCTGCTGCTCTCCTCCGGCGAGAGGCTCGCGGGGCCGGCGGAGGCAAAGCTGGAGGAGCTCTATAGGAAGGGGGTCTGCGGGGAATACCTGGGGCGGCTGGAGGAGCTGCTGGGCAGCGCCGAGCCGGCGCTGCTCGCCGCGCTGGGCCCCTGGCGCTATGCGCATGTCTTCAGGGAGGCCTCGGCCCTCCCAAAGGCGCTCAGGCTGGCCGAGAGGCTCGACCTTCACCCCCTCCTTGCCTGCGCGGAGCTCGCCCCGGAGCGCCCTGCGCCCTTGCCCGAGGGCGCAAGGGCCTGGGTGGCGGAGCTCGTGGCGAACCCGGAGCTAAGGGGGCTCGTGCACAGGCTCTCCGGCGGGGCCCTCCTGGCGGAGGACAGGCGCTCGGCGCTCGCGCTGGCGCGGGAGGGCTACAGGGCCGTGCTTCAGGATGGGGAGCTCTATGAAGGCGGCGCCAGCGGGGCCCTTAGGCCCTACCTGCTGCCCCCCTCCCAGGCAAGGGCGATCACGTCGGACCTCAGGGCCCTGCAGGAGGCGGTGGGCCGGCTGCTGAACAGGGCGCTGGAGATGGTGAGGGAGGGCACGAGGAGGCTGGCCCAGCTGGAGAGGAAGGTGGCCCGCCATGCCTCGCTGGAGGGGGAGGCGCTGGCCTTCAGGAGGGTGGGCAGGAGGGCCCTCAGGGCCCTGGCCCAGCTCGAGGCGCTGCGCGCCAGGCTGGAGGAGAGGCTCGCCGCCCGCGAAAGGGCCCTGGGCCAGCTGAAGCAGGCGCTTGAAGCCCTCACGGCCAAGGGGCAGGAGCTGGAGGAGCAGCTCAGGGGCCTGACGCTGCCCGAGCTCCGCGAGGCGCTGCAGCGCTCTCAGGCTCGGCAGGCGCAGCTGAGGGATGAGCTCTTCGAGGTGGAGAAGCGGATGGGCGAGTGGAGGGGCCGGCTCCCGCCGCTGAGGGCCGAGCTGCGCACGCTGCTGGAGCAGGCGCGGCGCATAGCGGAGCAGGCCAGCCAGGCGAGGCTGAGGCTAAAGCAGCTGGCCCAGGAGCTGCCCAGGCTGGGGGGCGAGCTCGAGCAGGAGAGGCAGGCGCTCGAGGCGCTGGCCAAGGAGAGGGAGGCCCTGATGGAGAAGCTGAGGTCCATACAGCCGACCCTGGATGCCCTGGGCCAGGAGAGGGAGAGGCTGGAGCTGCGCAGGAGGGAGCTGGAGGCCTCGCTCAGCAGGCTGGACAGGGAGGCCTCGGCGCTCAGGGGGCAGCTGGCCCGGCTGGAGGCCAGAAGGGAGGCGGCCTCTCGCTCGCTGCAGGAGCTGGGCGAGGAGGCGCGCCCCCTGGCCGGCGAGGAGCTGGAGCGGGCGCTCTCGGAGCTGGAGCAGGAGAGGGCCTCGCTGGCCGAGCGCGTCAACATGGCGGCCGAGGAGGCCTATGAGGCCCTCTATAGGGGGTACCGCTCGCTCTCCCAGAGGCTTAGGCAGCTCGAGCTGGAGAGGGAGGCGATCGTGAAGGCGATAGAGGAGGTCGAGGCCCAGAAGAGGGGCGAGTTCCTGAAGCTCTACACGCGCCTGAACGAGGGCCTGCAGCAGGTCTTCGCCGAGCTGACGGGGGGCACGGCCCGGCTCGAGCTGGAGGACCCCGAGACGATCTTCAACGGGGGGCTCTTCCTGCTCGCCTCCTTCCCCGGCAAGGATGAAAGGGAATCGAACGCGCTCAGCGGGGGCGAGAGGACGGCCGCCGCGCTCAGCTTCTCGCTGGCGGTGCAGGCGCTGAGCCCCTCGCCCATCCTCGTGCTGGACGAGGTGGACGCGCACCTGGACTACCAGAACGCGCAGCGGTTCGCGGAGGTGCTCGCGCAGAGGGCCCGGCAGAGGCAGATCATCGTCACGAGCCTCAGGGAGTCGATGGTGGCCGCCGCGGACTTGGTCTACGGGCTGTACAGCGTGGATGGCCTGACCAGGGCCGTGAGGTACAGGCCGCTGGTGGGGGTGAAGAGCGCTGGAGGGGGCTGAGCGCGAGCCGCAGCTGCCCCCCCTCCTGAGGCTGCTGCTCAACCCCCTGCTGCTGAGGAGGGTGAGGCCCTGGGAGGTGAACCTGCTGGAGGCCCTGCAGCAGCTGAGGAGCTATGCGGAAAGGCTGGGCCGCCCGCTGCCGCTCTACGGCCTGGCCGTGCGCTCCTCCTCGCTCATCTACAGGCTGAAGGTCGAGACGCTCTTCGAGGAGCCGGCCAAGAGGAGGGCCCCGCCGCGGGCCTCTTCGCTGGCCCCCCCGCCCATCCTGGACAGGCTGTCCATGCCCTTTAGGAGGGAGCCCGCGCTCGTGAGCGTGGAGGAGCTGCTGGCCGCCCTGGAGGAGCTGCTCAGGGAGGAGCCCTCGGCCCCCCAGGCCCCGCGCGCCCTTGAGCCCCTCGAGCAGCCCCAGCCCCAGGAGCTGCTCTCGGCCTCGCTCGCCCGCCACCTGCAGGAGCTGAGGCTTCGCATCCTGGAGCTCTCGGGCGTGAGGGGCGAGCTGCTCTTCAGCCAGCTCGTGGCCGGCCTAGGGGCGCAGGAGGCCGCCAGGGCCTTTCTCTGCCTCCTCTTCCTGGCCCAAGAGGGCGCCGTGCTGCTGGAGCAGCAGGAGGAGGAGATAAGGGTCGTGCCCGTGGGCGCATAGGCGGCCGCGGTTATATAGCTCCGTGCACGCTAAGGGGCATGGGCGGCGACCTGGAGGCGGAGCTGGAGGCCCTGCTCTATGCCACCAGCGTGCCGCTGGGCCTGGATGAGCTCGCCGCCCACCTGGGCACCTCGAGGAAGAGGGCCGAGCGCGCGCTAAAGGCCGTGGCGCAGAGGCTGAACGCCACGCTGAGGGCCCTGAGGGTGGCCGAGTACCCGGGCCGTAAGTACATCCTGGAGCTCAGGCCCGAGTTCGGCCGGCTCGCCGCGAAGGTCTCGGGCAGAAGGCTCCTCCCGAGGGCGGTGCTGAACACGCTGGCCTACGTGGCCTACTATCAGCCCATCAGCGCCTCCGAGCTGGCGCTGAAGAGGGGGAGCAGGGTCTATTCCCACCTGAAGGTGCTGGAGGCGCTGGGCTTCATAGCCTTCAGGAGGGAGGGGAGGAGGAGGCTCTGCTTCACCACCCCGCTCTTCGCGCGCTATTGGGGCCTGAGCGAGGACCCGGAGAGGATGAAGAAGGAGCTCGCGAAGGTAAGCCTATAAAAGGGCTTCGCGGGCGGCCGGGCATGGCCAGGAACATCCTCAAGCGCCGCCACACGGGGGCCAAGCCCAAGCCCTTCAGGGGCAGGAGAAAGCATGAGAGGGACAGGCCCCCCATCCTGACCCGGCTGGGCCCCCTGGAGGTGGTGAGGAGGAGGGCGAGGGGGGGCTCCTTTAAGCTGGGGCTGAAGAGCGCGGACTTCGCCAACGTGTACGATCCCGAGGCCAAGGCCGTAAAGAGGGCCAAGGTGATCAGGGTGCTGGAGAACCCCGCGGGCGGCGACCTGCAGAGGATGGGCATCATCACCAGGGGCGCCATAATAGAGACCGAGCTGGGCAGGGCAAGGGTCACCTCCAGGCCCTCACAGCATGGCGTGCTGAACGCGGTCCTGCTGCCCAAGGAGGGGGCGTGAAGGACTACGGCCGCTATATCATATGGCTGGACTACCTTGACTCAAGGCTCAGCAGGGCCCAGGGCCGGCGCCTTCAGGTGAGCCGCTGCGTGCCCGCGCCCACGCTGGAGGAGCTGGCCCAGGCGGCGAGGGCGCTGGGCCTGGAGGCCGAGGCGCAGGAGGCCCGGCACCCCCGCCGACACCGCGTGAGGTCGGGCTATATCTCGGTGAAGAAGCCCGGCATGGGCAAGGGCCGGCTGCTGCAGGCCCTGGCCCAGGAGCTGGCCAGGATGAGGGGTGAGCGGGCAAGGCGAGGAGGCTAGGCCGGTGGGCAGGGCCCTTCACGTGGCCCACAGCGGCGCGCTCATCGTCAAGCTTCAGCGGCCCGTGCCCGTGGGGGCGGTGCTGGTGGATGAGCGCGGAAGGCCCGTGGGGAGGGTGACGTCGCTGCTGGGCCCCGTCGCGTCGCCCTACGCCTCCGTGAGGGTGATGACCGATAGAGTTAAAAGGGTGCTGGGCAAATACTTGTATCTCAAGCCAGGCTTGGCCCAGGGGTGAAGGGCTTGTTCAGCTCTGAGGAGAGGCCGAACTCATGCCCCTTATGCAAGCGGCCGCTCGTGGGCGACCCCGAGAAGGGGGAGGAGGTCTGCCCCCAGTGTGGCATCGTGCTGCAGGAGAGGCTCGTGGACGCCAGGCCCGAGTGGAAGGCCATCGACCTGGAGGAGAAGGAGAAGAGGGTGCGCGCGGGCTATCCGCTCACGCTCACGCAGCACGATTATGGCCTCTCGACCTTCATACCCACCAACGATGCCGAGATGAGCGGCGTGAGCGCGGAGCTCAGGGGCGATGCCTACCGCCTCTCCAAGTGGCAGCGCAGGATCAGGACCACGAGCCCGGAGGATAGGAGCCTCATGGCCCTGCTGAACCGCCTGAACGAAGCGGTCGAGGTGCTGCACCTGCCCGGGCACGTGGCGGAGACGGCCGCGCACATCATAAGGTCGGCCGTGAAGACGAGGATCGCGAAGAGCAGGTCGGTCTCGGGGATCGTGGGGGCGGCCATCTATCTGGCCTGCAGGAAGTGCAATGTGAGCAGGATGATGGAGGAGATCAGCGGGCCCCTGCAGATCGACAGGAACCTGCTGGGCTACTATTACCGCTATTTGGTCCGCATGCTCGAGGGCAGCGCGGTGCCCCTGATCCCCATCGAGAACTACATAAAGAAGGTGACCGATAAGCTGGGCGCGGGCGCGGACGTGGAGCGCCTCGCGATAGAGCTCGCGAAGCGCACGAAGGACTCGGAGCTGGCGGACGGCAAGTCGCCCATGGGCCTCGCCGCGGCCTACGTTTACCTCTCGCTCATCCTGCTCAGCAAGCCCGTGCCCCAGAGGGAGGTGGCCGACGTGGCCGGCGTCACGGAGGTGACGCTCAGGAACAGGTACAAGGAGCTGCTGCAGCGCTATACGCTCGTGCAGGTGCTGCAGAGCGAGGAGCCCTAGCCCATGCGCCTGGCGGAGGCGAGGGCCGATGCCTTTAGGCGCCTAGCCAGGAGGGAGGGGTACCGCAGCAGGGCGGCCTACAAGCTGCTGGAGCTGGACAGGAGGTTCGGGCTCCTCGCGCCGGGCATGAGGGTGCTCGACCTGGGCGCGGCGCCGGGCTCATGGCTCCAGGTGGCCTCCAGCAGGGTGGGGCGCGGCGGCCTCGTGGTGGGCGTGGACCTCCTCGAGATAAAGCCCGTGGCCCCGAACGTGATCACGCTCAGGGCGGACCTGCGCGATAGGGCCCTCCTGGACCAGCTAAGGCCCCATGCCCCCTTCGACCTCATCCTCTTCGATGCATCGCCCAACCTCACGGGCATCGCGGAGGCCGATGCGCGCAGGCATGGGGAGCTGCTGCTCTCGGCGGCGGGCCTGACGGCCGGGCTGCTGAGGGAGGGCGGCGCGGGGGTCTACAAGCTCTTCGAGCACCAGGAGCTGCGGGAGGCGGAGGCGGCGCTCCGGGCCCTCTTCTCCTCGGCGAGGCGCTACAAGCCCGGGGCCTCCAGGAGGAGGGGGAGGGAGCTGTACCTGGTCTGCAGGGGCTTCAGGGGAGCTTGAGCGCCGCCTCCAGCAGCGCCTCGGGCGGGGCCTCGGTCCTGAGGCCCGTGGGATCAAGGCTGGTGCGCGCGCTCCTCCAGCCCCCCTCGGCCAGCAGCTGAAGGAGCCCCTGGAGAGGGGGCGAGCTCCTCCTGAGCCTTCTGCCCAATTCGGCCAGCGTATAATAGCCCACCGGCAGGCCCGCCTCCTGTAGCGCCGTGGCCAGCAGCCTCTCGGCTTGGGGATACGCGCCCCTGGGCATGCGGGCCAGGGCCTCCGAGAGCAGGCGGGCATCGAAGAGGGGCCCTATCCAGAGCGGGCCCGCCCTGCTCACCTCCCTCCCGCAGGAGGCGCAGGCCGCCGGCGGCTCCTCGGAGGCATAGCGGTGCAGGCCCGCTGCACAGCGCACGTAATACCCCATGCCCTTGGCCGCTTCATCCGCCCTCGCGGCCCCCCTCTCGAAGGCCACGAAGGCCCTGATGTAGTGCCTGGTCACGTGGGCGAAGAGGGGCCTTATGCCCCCCTCCAGCCTCATCGCGGCCTGCGCGCTGGCGCCGTAGAGGAGCCGGACCGCGATCTCCCTGGCCTCCTCGCACCTCAGCGAGGTGCCCCCATACCTCCTCTTGGCCACGAGCGGGTGAAGGCCCATCAGCGCGGCCGTGTCCGTGGCGGAGAAGGCCAGCACGCCCCCCAGCCGCACGGCCCTCAGCCCCGCCTCCAGGAAGGGCGCGGGGGAGCCGAAGGGGTCTATATCGACCACGAGGAACCGCTCCCCCCTTCTCGCCCTCTCCGCCATGAGGTAGACCGCCTCCTCCACGGTGAAGGAGCAACGGGCCTCCACGCCGTTGAGCCGCGCCGCCTCCTTGGCCAGCTCGATGGCATAGGGGTTCAGGTCGTTGAGGTGGGCGAAGTCCATGCCCGCCTCCACCAGCACCCTGAGCCCCCTGGCCCCCACGCCCGCGAGCGCGTCCAGGTAGTTATGAGGGGGCGGCGCCAGCTGCCTGAGCGCGCCGCAGAGCAGCACCGTGACATCCCTTCCCAACCTGGCATGGGGGTTGAAGAAGGCCGGCGCGGCCGGCGGGGCCGGGGAGCTCAGCGAGCCGCTCGGCACGAGCAGCCTGGTGCGCCCCTCCACATATTCGCTGAGCTCGGCCCCCATGCCAAGCTTTAAGCCCCGGCCGCATATATTATGCGTGCTGCTGGGCGGCGTGGACGAGGCGGGCAGGGGGGCCGTCCTGGGCCCCCTCGTGGTGGCCGGCGTCTGCCTCAGGCCCGATGCGCTTACCCTGCTGCGCGGGCTGGGCGTCAGGGACTCCAAGAGGCTCACGGCATCGGCCAGGCAGCGGCTCTTCCCCCTGCTCCTAAGGGCCTGTGTGAGGGTGGAGGTGGAGGAGCTGCCCCCCTCGCTGGTGGACAGCTATGTGGCGGGCCCGCAGGGCCCTAGGGGGCTGAACAGGCTCGAGGCGCTGGCGATGGCCCGGGTAATAGCCCGGCTGGGCGCTACGAGGGTCTACGTCGACAGCCCCGACCTAAGGCCCCTAAGGTTTAGGAGGCAGCTCAGGGAGGCGCTGAAGAGCCCTCCCAGGCTCACGGTGGCACACCATGCGGACGGCCGCTACCTGCCCGTCGCCGCGGCCTCCATCGTGGCCAAGGTGCTCAGGGATAGGCGCCTGGCCGAGCTTAGGGCCCATGGGGAGGTGGGCTCGGGCTATCCGGCCGATCCCGCCACGAGGCGCTTCCTCGCCTCCTGGCTCGCGCGCCACGGGAACCCGCCCCCCTTTGCCAGGAGCAGCTGGGGGACGCTCAAGAAGCTAAGGGCGCCGCGCCAGGATTAGCAGGTGCTCCTTATCGAAGGGCTCGAGCCTGACCCTCTCCTCGACCCTAAAGCCGGCCGCCTGAAGCTTTGCCTCCTCCTCGCCGAAGATCCTCTCCGCGCTCTTCACGGCATCGATGCTCCTGGCCTTCACGATGAGCAGCAGCGCCCCTCCCTCCGCCAGGTAATGCTCGGCGTTCAGCAAGGCGATCTCGGTCTCATCGGGCTGCGCTATATCGCAGTAGAGCGCATCGGCCAGCCTGTCGATGGAGGCGTAATGCGTGGGCCTCCTCGCATCCTCCACGATGGGCACGACGTTTCTCCTGTGGCGCACCACCCTTTCATAAAGCTCCCGCACCACCCGCGGCGAGACCTCGACGGCGAAGACGAGGCCGCGCTCCCCTACGATGTCCGAGACGTGGCTCACGGTGGTGCCGGAGGCGGCGCCGAGATACAGCACGCAGGCCCCCGGCCTTATGGGCAGCGCGCGAAGGCCGTTGATGAGCGCGGCGGCCAGCTTGCTCCTGAAGGGATCCCAGAGCCTGAACTCCTCGCCCTCATGCCTTATCAGCGCTTCGCCATAGACGCTGGTGCCCGGGGCCAGGTTCTTGGTCAGGGGCCGGCTTCCCCCACCTTCCTCGCCCCAGAAGACGCCGGGGAACCTAGCGTCGGGCTTCACGTCCATGGCCTACGCGCGCCTGCGCCGCTTATAGCCCTTCTCCCCCCTCTTGGCGGGCAGGGGGGGCTTGGCGTACTTCTGCCTCAGCTCGGCCAGCTTCTCCTCCAGCTTCGCCTTCAGGCCCTCCTCTGCCTCGCCCTTGAAGTAATCGATGCGGGCGGCGATGGCGAGCAGGTTCGCGAAGAGCCTGGCTATCTTGCCCCTCTGCCACTTCGGCGCGCCGTGCACGAGCGGGTGCTGAAAGAGGATGCCGTGCTTGGGGGGCCTCGTGCCGGTCCTCAGGGCCCTGAAGAGCGCCTTCTCCGCGCCTAAGACCTGTATCGTGCTGGCGGGGAGGCTGGCCAACCGCTCTAGGCTGCCCACCTTGGCCAGCAGCTTCGCGCCCACCAGCGCGCCCACGAGCTGGGTGATGTTCGGCGCCAGGCGCTCCATGTTCCTCTGCACATAGGAGGAGAGCTCCCTCCTAAGGGCGAGCATGCTCAGCAGCAGCCCGGCCAGCGCGGCCACCTCCCTCAGGTCCTCCTCCCTGACCTCCGCCCCCTTGCTCTCCCTCGCCGCCCTCGCGAGGGCCTCGGCCTCCTGCGACCCCAGCCCCAGCCTCGCCAGGGCCGCGGGGGCGATGAGCTCCCTCCTGCCTATCGCCTGAACGACCCTGGCATAGAGCTCCATGTCCGTGACGCGCAGCTCCAGCTCGGGAAAGTGAAGGCCGTACCACTCCCTGAGCCTGGCCCAGAGGATGTTAGAGGCCTTATCCAGCTCCTCCACGGCCCTCACGGCCTCTATGACGTGCCTCTCGGGCTTGGCCGCGAACTCCCTGAGCCTCCTCTCCAGCCTCTCCAGCGCGAACGCCCTTATCAGCTCAAGCGCCTCCCCCTCCCCTTGGGCCAGGCCGGCCTGCTGCAGGAGCTTGGGCCTGAGGGCCGTGAGCTGCCTCCAGGCGGCGGGCTCGATGGTCCTGGCCCTGAAGCCCCTGCGCTGCGCGAGCTGCACGAGCCCCGAGGTGGGCACGCCCAGCTCCTCGACCCTTAGCCCCCTCGCGCGCTCCAGCAGCTCGGCCACCTCCCTGACCTCCTCCCCCTCCAGGAGCCTCTCCAGCGCGTAGACCCTATCGGAGGCGAAGGGCTCATAGTCCAGCAGGTCCCCCTGGGGCCCCACGAGTGCTATTCCTCCCTCGAGCGGCAGCAGATAGGCCTGCACGGCCTTAACTGCGGGCGGGCGTTATAAAAGATGGGCGCCGGGCCAACTTAACTTAATAAGCGCAAGGGCCCCCAACCTTTTGCCCTTGACGGGGAAGGCGGCTGGCGCTGCCGCTGCTTCTGCTCTTCGCGCGCTGCGGCTTGCCAGAAGGCTGCGCTGGGCCCCTGCTCGCGTCACGGCTCAGGTTTAAAGCCAGGCGCCGGCCGGTCTGGGCATGCCTTCGCTTGAAACGGAGCTGGTGGGCCTTAGGCTGAAGCACCCCTTCATGAATGCCTCCGGCTTCTACGGCATCACGGCGCCGCTGCTAAGGCGCGTCTACGAAGCTGGCGCCAGCGCCGTCCTGACCAAGTCCACCAGCCTCCGCCCCGTGGCGGGCTATGATAACCCCACGATGGTCGAGCTGGCCGTCGGATACCTGAACGCGATAGGCCTCTCGAGCCCCGGGGCGGAGGAGCTGGCGAAGGAGCTCTCCTCCCCCCTGCTCTCGGGCGTGCCGGTTATAGCGAGCATCTTCGGCTCCAGCCCCGAGGAGATGGCGGCCGCGGGGGCCCTCTTGGCCCAGGTGCCCTGCGTAAAGGCGCTCGAGATCAACCTCTCCTGTCCTCATGTCAGGGGCGTGGGGCTGGAGGTGGGCTCGGACCCCGACCTCGTGGCCGAGATCACGCACCGGGTCAAGGCGGCCGTGAGGGTGCCGGTGATCGTGAAGCTGAGCCCCAACGTGGCGGATATAGTAGAGATCGCCGCGGCGGCGGAGAAGGCGGGCGCCGACGCCCTCACGGCCGTCAACACGCTGAAGGCCCTGGCCGTGCATCCGGAGCTCAAGAGGCCCCTGCTCTCCCATGCCTACGGCGGGCTCTCGGGCCCCGCGCTTAAGCCCGTGGCCCTGCGCTGCGTCTACGAGCTCTACGAGCACGTGAAGGTCCCCATCATAGGCTGCGGGGGCATAGAGGGCCCGCTGGACGCCGTGGAGTTCCTGCTCTGCGGGGCCAGGGCGCTTCAGGTGGGCTCGGCCCTCGCCAAGAGGGGCCCGGGCCTATTCTCGGAGCTGGCCCAGGGGCTCGCTTCTTATATGGAGAGGGAGGGCTTCCGTGATATAGGGGAGCTGGTGGGGCTGGCGCATGGCTGAGCACTATCACAGGCGCGTGCTCATAGAAGCGGCTCAGAGGAGGGATGAGAATACCGTGACGCTGCTCTTCAGGGACGGGGCCTGCTCCAGGGCCAGGCCAGGGCAGTACGTGATGCTCTGGGCCCCGGGCAGGGGAGAGTTTCCGCTGAGCCTCTCCCACGCATATCCCGGCGAGGGGCTGGCCGGCGTGACGATAAGGGCCAGGAGCGAGAGGGCCCGCGCCTTTCTGGGGCTGAGCCCGGGCGAGGCCGTAGGCATCAGGGGCCCCCTGGGGACCTCCTTCAGCATCAAGGACGGGCGAGCGCTGCTGGTGGGCGGGGGCACGGGGCTGGCGCCGCTGCACCTCCTGGCCCGGGAGCTGGCGCTGCAGGGCCCGGGTCCCACGCTGATCGCGGCCGCCCGGACCTCCTCTGAGCTGCTCTTCAGGGAGGAGCTCGAGGCCCTGGCCGCGGCGGGCCGCCTCAGGCTGATCTATGCGACGGAGGATGGCAGCGCCGGCCAGCGCGGCCTGGCCACGGACGTGTTCGAGCAGGAGCTGAAGAGGGCAGCCCCCTCGGCGGTCTACGCCTGCGGCCCCGAGCCGATGGTGGCGCGCATCGTTAAGAGGGCGCTGGAGCAGGGCCTATATGTGGAGGCCAGCCTGGAGCGCCCCTTCAAGTGCGCCCTAGGGGCCTGCGGCGCCTGTGGCCTGGGCCGTTACCTGCTCTGCAGGGAGGGGCCCGTGCTGGGGCCAAGGCAGCTGGCGGAGGTGGCCGACGAGCTCGGCATATATACCAGGGACCACAGCGGCAGGAGGGTAAAGCTGCACGCCTAACCGCTCGCGGGGAGGTCCGTTACAAAAGCTTAAATCCCCAGTTCGCAGCTGGCGCATAATGAGCACCGTCCAGGTCGAGGAGCCGCTCGAGGAGCTCCTGCCCCTGTGCGAGGCGAACCGCCAGCTGGTCGTCAACCCGCTGGCCTACGCCGCCAACGCCCACTTTAGGGTGGGGCCCCTCAGGCTCATAGACAAGGCTCCATAATATGGCAGAGCCGGAGTATAGGGATAGAGAGCTGGAGAACCTCCTGGGCCAGTTCCTAGTGGCCTCCTTTCAGAGCGAAAAGCTGGCCGAGCTGATCTACGACAGGCTGCGCTTCAGGAACACGGCCAAGGAGATGAAGGTGCTGCTGACCAGCAGCTTCAGCTCAAGGCCCCCGCTGCTCATCACGATAAGGGTGGAGCCCTATAACCCGCTTCCACAGGAGAAGGGGCAGGCCGAGGCCGAGGCGCTCAGGGCCTTCTGCGTGCTGGAGAGCCCGCCGCTCCACGTGGCGCCCGGCGATGTTAAGAATGAGGTCGAGGAGATCGTGGCCGGCAGCCTGAGGTGGTGGAGCAGCCAAGGGCACCACCATTACCTTAAGCTCGACGAATGGCGCACATCGATCTACTTGGTGACGGCCAGGGACTATAGGGAGGCCAGGGAGGTGCACAGGATCCTGCAGGCGCTCGAAGCTAAGAGGAAGGGCGAGGCCTCGGGCCCCTAGGCCCCGCTCTGCTGCCAATTTTTCGAAAGCCTTAAAAGAGGTGAGCCTGGGCTATGGGCCAGCATGGTAATACATGGCTCAATCACCAAGGCGGGCAAGGTCAGGGCGCAGACGCCCAAGATACCGCCCAGGCCCAAGAAGAGCCCCATACCGAAGCACAGGGTGGCCAGAAACTACCACGTTAGGTTCCTGCTGAAGAGGAGGCCCGGGCAGCGGGCGCCGGGCGGCTAGGCTCACCTTTAACTTAACCCCCTTGCTTATCCTGTCGTGGAGCAGGACCCGCTACAGGGCTATACGGGCGAGGCCAGGAGCTACCTGGAGCGCAGGGGGGTAAAGGTGGGCGACCTGCTCAGGCTGAGGTTCAGGGGCGCCGAGATCAAGGGCACGTTGATGCCCCGCTATGGGCTGTACGCGGAGGCCAAGCTCGTGATCAAGCTGCCCAATGGGTACAATGTGGGCATCGACCTGGCCAGCATAGAGGGGCTGGAGAAGGCCGGCGAGGCAAGGGCACCTTCCTTCATCCCTCCTCCTTCGCCCTCGCCCCCTCCCTCGCTGCCCAGGGTCCGCCTCATAGGCACGGGCGGCACCATCGCGAGCAGGATCGATTATGAGACGGGGGCCGTGCACGCCTTCCTGGACGCCTCTTCGCTCTACTCATCCTACCCCGAGCTGGCGAGCGTAGCGCTGCTGGAGCCCGTGCAGCTGTTCAACCTCTACAGCGAGGACATAGGCCCTGGGCACTGGAGCAGGATGGCGGAGGAGATCTGGAGGGGCGGAGAGGAGGCCCAGGGCTTCGTGGTGGCCCACGGCACGGACACGATGGGCTACACCGCGGCGGCGCTCAGCTTCTCGCTCAGGCACTTGGACAGGCCCGTTGTGCTGGTGGGCGCGCAGCGCTCCAGCGATAGGCCCTCCTCCGATTCCTTCACGAACCTGCTGGCCGCGATAAGGTTCGCCGCCCAGGCCCCCTGCGCGGGCGTCTTCGTGGCGATGCACGAGAGCCCCAGCGACCAGAGGATCGCCGTGCACCTGGGCACGCGGGTAAGGAAGTGCCATACCAGCAGGAGGGATGCCTTCCGCTCCATCTCCATTCCCCCCGTGGGATATGTGGAGGGCGACAGGATCGCGCTCAGGCCCGGGCTCAGGGCCAGGGGGGAGGGCAAGGGGGGCGGGCTGCTTAACAAGTTCGAGGAGAGGGTGGCGCTGTTGAAGTTCTATCCGGGCATGAGGCCCGAGCAGCTGCTCTGGCTAAAGGAGGCGGGCTATAGGGGGGTCGTGCTGGAGGGCACGGGCCTGGGGCATGTGGCGCACCACCTTATCCCCGCGCTCAGGGAGCTGAGGGAGAGGGGCCTGCTGGTGGGCATGACCTCACAGACGATCTGGGGCAGCCTGAGGATGACCGTGTATGAAACGGGCCGCAGGCTGCTGGAGGCGGGCGTGGTGCCCCTGAACATGATCCCCGAGACGGCGCTGGTGAAGATGATGTGGGCGCTGGGCAACGCGGGGAGCAGGGAAGGGGCCCTGGAGCTCCTGATGGAGCCCATCGCGGGCGAATTCCTCGAGAGGGAGGTGGCGGGCGGCCATGGCAGCGGCTCCGAGTAGCGAAGGCGGCCTGAAGGTGGGCCTGGAGGTCCACCAGCAGCTGGCCACGAGGCACAAGCTCTTCTGCGCCTGTCCCACGCAGGGAAAGGCCGCCCAGGGGCCGGTGGTGGTGAGGAGGCTCAGGCCCACTCAGAGCGAGCTGGGCGAGATAGACCCCGCGGCCAGGTATGAATTCGAGAGGGGGCTCGAGTACAGGTACATCGCCCCTCCCGAGCTCAGCTGCCTCGTCGAGCTCGACGAGGAGCCGCCCAGGGAGCTCAACAGGGAGGCGCTGGAGGCCGCGCTCCTGGTGGCGCTGAGGCTCAGGGCCACGGTCGTAGATGAGGTGCACGTGATGAGGAAGATCGTGATCGATGGCTCGAACACCACGGGCTTTCAGAGGACGGCCGTCATCGCGCTAGGGGGGTGGTTTGAGCATGCGGGCAGGAGGATAGGCGTGCAGACGATAACGCTCGAGGAAGACTCGGCCCGCCTCGTGGAGGCGGGCGAGGGCTACAGGACCTTCAACCTTGACCGGCTGGGCCTGCCCCTGGTGGAGGTTTCGCTGGAGCCCATCTCAGGGCCGCCCGCGCTCGTGCAGGAGGTGGCCCTGGCGCTGGGCAGGATCCTCAGGTCCACGAGGAGGGTCGCGAGGGGGCTGGGCACCATCCGGCAGGACCTCAACATCTCCTTGGGCGGGGGGCCCGTGGTGGAGGTGAAGGGCGTGCAGCAGCTCGAGCTCGTGGGCAAGGTCGTGGACTACGAGCACAGGAGGCAGCTCTGGCTTCGCAGGCTGGCGCAGGAGCTGAGGGGCATGGGGTTCGAGGAGAGGGCGAAGGAGCTGAGGCCCCTTGAGGTGACGCCGCTGGTGCTGGGGGGCTCGGGCCCGCTGGCAAAGGCGGCGGGCAGGGGCGAGCCCGTCTTTGCCCTCCCGCTTCCCCTCTTGGCCGGCAGGCTGGGGAGAGGGCCCTCGCCCGACCTGAGGTTGGGCCTGGAGCTGGCCGACGTGGCCAGGGCCTTCGGCCTTGGCGGCATAATCCACTCGGACGAGCTTCCGGGCTACGGGCTGGAGGGGGGCGCGGTGGAGCGGATCAGGGCCCAGCTGGGGCTCGATGCGCGCGACGGCTTCCTGCTGCTGGCCGGGCCCCAGCCCAGGCTCTTCCTGGCCCTGGAGGCCCTGGCCAAAAGGGTTAGGGCGCTGGGCGAGGGGGTGCCCGCGGAGACCAGGGGGCCCACGCCCGAAGGGCGAACGCGCTACCAGCGCCCGCGCCCTGGCGCGGCGAGGCTTTATCCTGAGACGGACATACCCCCCATACCCGTGCCTCGAGCCTGGCTCAGGGAGCTGGAGGCGGCGCTGCCGCCGGGCTGGGAGGAGGAGGTGGCCCGGCTCAGGGCCCTCTACGGGCTCAGCGCCCAGCTGGCCGAGAAGCTCTACGATAGCGACTACCTGGCGCTCTTTGAGGCCCTCTGCGCCCCTCGGCGCCTCGCCCCCTCCTTCGTGGCCTCTCTTCTCACCGATGGCCTCGTGACGTTGAGGCGAGAGGGCCTGCCCGTGCAGGAGGTGGAGGAAACCACGCTCAGGGAGCTCGTCTCGCTCGTGGAGCAGGGCAGGGTGGCGAAGGAGGCGGCGCTCGACCTGCTGCGCGCGAAGCTGAAGGGGGGCTACGCGACGGTACAGGAGGCCCTCGAGGCCCTGAAGATCAGGCCGATGGGCGAGGAGGAGCTGAAGGCCCACCTGAGGCGCCTGGTGGACAGAAACGAGGAGGTGATAGCCCAAAGGGGCGAGAGGGCCCTCTCCGCCCTGATGGGGGAGGCCATGGCGGAGCTAAGGGGCAGGGCCGACGGGGCGCTTGTAAACAGCCTGTTAACCCGGCTGCTCAAGGAGAAGCTCGAGCAGCTGGGCCGGTCCCAAAAGGTTAAAAGCAAATAACTTCACGGAATTTGCAATGGCTTCGCCGCCTATAAGGCTCAGGATGAAGATAGGAGCAAATGAAGTGGAAATAGAGGCCCCCCTGGAGCTCTGGGAGGAGGCCATGGAGAAGGTCGACCTGCTGCTGGACAGGATCACGCAGGCCTCCGCCGCGGGGCCCACGACCCCCGCTCCCCCCAGCTCGCCCCCCGAGCTCCCCTCCGTCAAGATCGACCCGAAGATGTCGCTGACGGAAATACTCGAAAGGTTCTTCTCGGACCCCTGGGGCAGCAAGCCCCGGCGCCTGGGCGATGTTAGGTCGGTGCTGCACTCCTATGGCCTCACGTACCCTAAATCCTCGGTGGCCGTGGCGCTGCTGCGCCTTGCCCAGGCGGGCAAGATCAGGCGGTTCAAGGAGGGCAACGAGTACGTGTACGTGGCCGCGCATCCTCCTCTTTCATCGCCCCCTGAGGCCGTGGCATGAGCGAGGAGATAGAGGCGGAGCTCGTCATCGGCGAGGTGAGGACAAGGTTCAGGGGCCCCGCCGAGAGGCTCATGTCCTTCCTGCTGGAGTTCGCCGCTAAGTACGTGCCCCAGCTGCAGCTGGCCTCAAAGCTCTGCCTCAGCTATTCGCTGGCGGAGCTGGCGGAGAAGTTCGGCGACTACGTAAAGATAACGCCCGAGGGCCCCCGCGTCATGGCGGACGAAAGGCTCTCGGACAAGGCGCAGGTGGCGCTGCAGCTGCTGGCCCAGCGGATCGCCAAGGAGCTGGGCAGGGCCCCCACGGACGCCCTTCAGGTCAAGGAGATCTGCCAGCTCACGGGCCTAAAGGAGAAGTCCGTGAGCTCCCGGCTGAGCGAGATGAGCTTAGAGCAGCACGTGGAGAGGGTGAAGGAGGGGAAGGCCGTAAAGTACAGGCTGGCAACGCTGGGCATAAAGTGGCTCGAGGAGTATATCAGGAAGCAGCTGAAGGCCCCTGCCCCGGCGGCCTCTTCTGTATATACGTAAAGCGCCTGGGCTCGCCCCTTCGCGCCAGCAGCCCCTCCCTCACGAGCTCCGCCAATACGTGAGCTATGGCGGAGCGGTCATAGTTGTAGCCCCTCTTCCTGAGCTCTAGGTCCACCTCGCTCAGCACCCTCTCTTGGGAGAACCAGCCCTCGCTCCAGAGCCGCTCCACGAGCCCCCTGCACGTCGCCGCCGGCTTGAGGGGCTCGGCCCTGGCCTCCTGCTCCAGCTTTGGAGGGGGCTGGGCCCTGGCCATCCCGGCCAGCACGTCTTCGACCACCTCCCTAACCCTGGCCGCCGGCGCCTCCACCTCGATCGTCCAGTCGCCGTGCCTCAGCACTATCCTTACCTTCTCGGGCTCCTCCTGCTTGCGCTCAGGGGTCCCCGCGCCCTCATCTTGTTGTTGCGCATCTTGCGCAACATTTATAAGCACGGCACTTGCACCTGTTGTTGGGCAACTTGAACAACCAAATAAAGCTTATGGCCGTCCTTGACCCTCCTCTCCCCTTCAACGCGGGCCTGGAGGAGCTGGTGAAGGCGGAGGTGATCTTCCTGAGGGGGGAGCAGGAGCCCGAGCCGCTCTTCGCGGCGCAGGGGGGGCCTCTCTTTCGCCGCGTTTCGGGCGAGGGCAGGGGCGCCCGGGTGGCGGCCGTCGACTCCTCCTGCAGGAGGATAGGCGAGACGCTCAGGGGCACCATCTACGCCACAAGGGTCGCCTGCGTGCTCTGCCGCGAGAAGAAGGTGCTGGGCCACATGAGGCTGGGCCCCTTCCTGAGTTACCTGACCGACGATATGCTGGCCAGGCTCGCGCGCCCGCTGCCGCTGCAGGATCTGCTGGCGGTGGACCCAGGCTTTGCTGAGAGGTTCCTGAGGCGCATGGCGGAGAGGTGGCTGCAGCGCCAGCTGGTGTTGGAAGGGGAGCTGGACTACTTGCTAATCGATGGTCCGCTGACCTTTCCCCTGCCCGAGCCCCCGCCCTATGGCCTGAGGGCGCTGCTCGATGAGGCCAGGAAGAGGGGCACGGCGCTTTTGGGCCTATCGAAGACGACGCGCCTCAGGGCGCTGATGAAGGCCCTCTCTTATCTGGGCCGCGCTGAAGATGCGCCCTGCTACATGAAGGTGAGGGAGCCGGATGCGGGGGCCATAGCCACCTACGTGGTGCGCCTCACCAAGGGGGGCGAGTGCTTCAGGCTGGACCTGGATGAGCGGGCCTGCACGATCGAAGGGGCGCTGCTGGACCTGAGGCGCAACGATGCCCTGACCGCGGGCTATCCGGAGGGGCTCCGGCTAGCCCATCACCTCTGCGTCATAGGCGACGTGGATATGGCCTCGGTGGCAAGCTACATCATGGCCAAGCTGGGCGCCCAGCAGGTCTCCTTCCTGCCGAGGAGAAGGCTGCTCCTCCCCGTGCCGGGGCCCAGGGCATGAAGCTGCTGCAGAAGAGGGGCGATGAAGTGCTCCTGCTCTGCTCGCCGCGGGAGGAGGTGAGCCTGGGCGAGTACCTCTCGGTGAGCGATGGCGGGGGAAGGGCGCTGATCGTCCAGGCCTATGAGCAGTCATACCTCGAGTACCCGGGCATGCTGGAGGAGCTGGTGAGGGAGGAGATCGTGGAGTCGCTGGGCCAGGGCGAGGAGCGGGATCCCCTGGAGATAAGGAACTTCAACCAGCTGCTCAGGGACCTAAAGCTGGTGAGGTGCAAGGTGAGGGGCGTGCTGAGCGGCGGCAGGCTGAGCCTGGAGGCGGGCTGGCTTCCATCCAGGTCGAGGGCGCTGGTGAGGAGAGTGAGCATGCCCGAGCTGCTCCGCGCCCAGGGCGTGCAGAGCCGGAGGCCGCTGAAGCTGGGCGAGGCCCAGGGGGAGGAGCACTCCATCTGCTGGGAGGACCTGGATGGCAAGCTCACGCTCATCCTGGGCAGGAAGGAGACGGGCAAGTCGCACCTGGCCAAGCTGCTGGCGACGGGCCTTGTCCAGGCCGGCGCGGGCGTGCTCGTCTTCGACATCAACAACGAGTACCTGGCCCTGACCAAGGCGGAGGAGCTGGAGGGCCGGGCCCAGGCGCTCACGCCCTCCTCGAGCCTGCTCTTTTCGCTTCAGGGCCTGGGCCTCGGCGTCATGGTCAGGATCGTGGAATGGGCCCTCGAGACGCCCGCCATTTCGGTAAGGGAGTTCGCGCGCCTCTGGAGGGCCTGTGAGGCCGAGGGCCGGCTCACGCTCGATGCCCTGCTCGAGAGGGCCGAGCAGGCGCGCATGAACGAACACGTGAGGGAGGCGCTGGTATCGAGGCTGCTGGCGCTCAGGGGCTCCAGGCTCTTCTCTGAATGGCCTAAGCCTCCGGAGCTCTCCTCGCTCTTCTACCGGGAGGGCGGGCAGCTGACCGTGCTCGCGCTGAGGCACCTGAGCAGGCTCCAGAGGCGCATCCTCGTGGAGGCGCTGCTGGGCAAGGCCCTGGAACTGCTGAGCCTGGAGCGCATCCCGCCCATCTTTGTCCTCGCGGAGGAGGCCCACCTGTATTTGGGCGAGACGCACTGGGACGACCTGATCACCAGGATGAGGCACTACGGCATCTTCCCCATCTTCGTCACCAACCAGCCCGACGCGGTGCCCGAGACGGTATACCGGCAGCTGGACAACCTTTTCCTCTTCAACGTGAATAGCGAGAGGGATGTCGAGCGCATCAGCGCCTGCCTGGGGCTCGATGCGCAGTCCACGGCGGCCATAGCCAAGGGCCTCCCGATGGGCCACTGCCTCATCGTGGGCCTCGCCTCCCATGGCCTGCCGGTGGTGAGCAGGATAAGATCGCTGGGGGCGGAGGCGGGCGGCGCCACCCGCAGCTTCCTGGCATGGCAGCAAAAGGCTATTAAGCAAAGCACCTCGTAGCGGGCCAAGTTGTCGCGCCAGCTGAGGGCGACGCTGGAGAGGCTGGCGGGCCACATAGCGCTGCACTCGAACCCCTCATCCGTGCTCCGCCAGCTCAGGCTGAGGCTTCATCTCAGCCTGACGGAGATGGCGCGGCTCATGCGCATATCGCCCTCAATGGTCTGCGACTACGAGAAGGGCAGGAGGCAGCCGGGCCTCGGGTACGTGAAGAGGTACGTGGAGGCCATTTCGGTTAAGCTCTCGGAGCTGCAGAGGGGGGCCACGCTGGAGGGCCTGGAGTTCACGGAGCGGCTCAACGAGGCGATCATGGCCATCGGCGACTACCAGAACTCGATCACGGTGCAGCGCGCGCTGGAGGCGCTGGGGGCGCAGCCCCTGACGCGCTATGAGCCCCAGGCCCCCCTGTACGGCTACACCGTGCTCGACAGCCTGAAGGCGATCAGGGCCCTGAGCGGCTTCGAGTTCCTGTATATCTTTGGCTCTAACGCGGAGAGGGTCCTGGTCTTCACGAGGGTGGGCCTGGGCAGGTCGCCCATGGTGGCCGTGAGGATCTCGCCGCTGAAGCCCAGGCTGGTGGTGGTCCACGGGCCGCTGAAGGTGGACCCCCTGGCCGTGGAGCTGGCCGAGAGGGATGGCGTGGCGCTGGCCCTCGCCGAGAAGCCCGAGGTTAAGGAGCTGGTGGCGGGCCTGCAGAGGGCCTTCGCCGAGGGCCTCTAGCTTGGCCCCCTGGCTGGACGTGGGCGGCCTGGCCGTGGTGGGGCTCCTGGCCCTGGCCTCTTATGCGTTAAGGGCGCTCACGCCGGGAGGGGCGCTGCTGGGCTTCCTCCTCGGGTATACCACCTGGCTGGCGGGAGGGCTGCGCTGGTTCCTCCTCTTGCTCGTGACCTTCGCCGCCACGGTGCAGGCCACGAGGGCGGGCTACCGCCTGAAGAGCCTGAAGGGCATGGCCGAGAAGAGGAGGGGGGCCAGGGGCTGGCTGAACGTGCTGGCGAATGTGGGCCCCTCCAGCCTGATGGCCCTGCTCTTCGTCCTGGCCCCCTTCCCGGCCACGCCGCTGCTCTTCACCTCCTTCCTCTGCGTCGCCCTGGCCGATACCGTCGCCACGGAGCTGGGGGGGCTCTCGAGGGGCCCTCCAAGGCTCATCACGCGGCCGTGGGTGAGGGTCCCCCCCGGCACATCGGGGGGCGTGAGCGGCCTGGGCCTGGGCGCCTCGCTTCTGGCGGCGGCCCTCTTCTCGCTCATGGCCTGGCTGCTGGGCGTGGTGGAGCCCACGCCGCTCGCCTGGTTCGCCGTCTGCCTAGGCGGCTTCTTGGGCGCGCTGCTCGATAGCCTCCTGGGCGCCACCCTTCAGGAGAGGTTCCTCTGTCCCAACTGCGGCCGCGTGGTGGAGGAGCGCGTGCACTGCCTGAGGCTCTGCGAAAGGAGGAGCGGCATCCCGGGCCTCGATAACAACGTGGTGAATATCCTGGCGATAGCCCTGGGGGGCCTGCTGAGCCTGCTGCTCTTCAGCTGATGGCCAGCGCGCCGCGCAGGAAGCCCTGCAGCTCCGCTATGGCCATGCGCTGCTGCTGCATGCTATCCCTCTCCCTCACGGTTACGGTATCGTCCTTCAGCGTCTGGCCATCTATCGTGATGCAAAAGGGCACGCCCAGTAGGTCGGCCTTCCTATACCTCCTGCCGATGCTGCCCTCCTCTTCGTAGAGCACGTCGAAGTCCAGCTCCAGGGAACCCTTTATCGCCCTGGCCTTCTCCGGCATGCCCTCCCTCTGCACGAGCGGGAAGATGGCGACCTGGAGGGGCGCCAGGTACGGCTTCAGGGCCAGGACCCTTCTCCCCTGCTGCTCGCGCAGGCTCAGCTCCAGCAGGGCATATAGGCTCCTATCGATGCCCATCGAGAGCTCGAAGATGTGCGCCATGAGCTTGGTCCCCGCATCCTCCACGAGCAGCTCCTGGCCGCTGATCCTTGCATGGTTCGTCAGGTCATAATCCCCCCTATAGTTGCAGGCGACGAGCTCCAGCCAGCCCACGCTGGTCAGGGCCTCCAGGTCAAAGGCCTGGCGCGAGTAGAAGGCCCTTTCATCCTCGCGCAGCAGCCTGAACCTCAGCGCCTCCGCCGGGAAGCCCGCCTTTATGTAGAAGCGCTGCAGGAGCGCCAGGTAGTAGGCGATCAGGGGGTGCTCCACAATTCCCCCCTCCACCAGCTCCCTCACGCTCACCTCCTTCATGCTGTTCCCATCGTACAGGCGCAGCCTATCCTCGAGGTAGGGCGCGAGCTTCGGCACGGCCCTCTGGGCCGGGTTGAAGAAGACCTCCATCTCCGCCTGGTAGAACTCCCGGAGCCTCAGGAACCCCTGCCGAGGCGAGATTTCGTTCCTGAAGCTCTTCCCTATCTGCGCGATGGCCTGGGGGAGCTTAAAGCCCAGCGTCTTGTAGAGCGTGAGGAAGTCGACGAAGATGCTCTGGCAGGTCTCGGGCCTCAGGTAGCACTCCTCGCCCCTGGGCCCTATCAGGACCTTGAACATCAGGCTCACCAGGAAGGGCTTCGAGAGCCCGCCGCCGCAGCTGGGACAGGTCACCGCGCTCCTCTCCAGCAGCGCGCCCAGCTCCTCCAGCGAGCCCCCCTCGGGGAACTCGATGCCCGCCTTCTCCCACAGCAGCTTATCGGCCCTGAAGTAGCCGCCGCAGCGCTCGCATCTGACGGTAGGGTCCACGAAGCTCTTCAGATGCCCCGAGGCCTCGAAGACGCTCCTGGGCAGTATGGCGCAGCCATCGAGCTCCAGCATCCCATCCCTCCTGAAGATCTCCCTCCTGAGCAGCTGCACATACCTGTGCTTAAGCAGCGTGCCCAGGGGGCCATAGTCCCAGAAGCCGGCGGGCGTGCCCGAGTAGATCTCTGCTGCCGGAAAGAAGAAGCCGTGTTGCTTCGCATAGCGCTGCAGCTCCTCGAGCACGCCGGCCGCTGGCGGCGCGTTAATTAAAGCGTTCGGCCTACTTCGCCACCACGACCTTGGCGATGGGCGGCCTCACCTTCCTCAGCACGCGGTACCCGCAGATGCACCTTATATCGGGCAGCTCGGCCAGGTCCTCGGCCCTGTTCAGGGCCCCGCACCTGACGCACTGGTACACCAGGCCCTTTATCTTCTCCGAGCTCACGGGCTCGCCGGGGCTTTCCCGCTTAAAACGTTTTCCTCTTGAGGGCCCAGCCCCTCACCTCCCGGGCCACGCGCCTCACGTCCGCGGCGCCCATCCGCGGGTGCAGCGGCAAGGAAAGCACGCAGCGGGCCGCCCTCTCCGCGTTGGGCAAGCTAACGGCGCCGTAGCGCTCGCGGTAGAAGGGGAGCCTGTGCAGCGGCGTGGGATAGTAGACCCTGGCCTCTATGCCCCTGCCCTCCAGGTGCAGCAGCAGCTCATCCCTCCCTTCCTCCACGAAGATCGTGAAGGCCGTCCAGGAGTGCTCGCAGTACTCCTTGACGCGAGGCAGCCTTATGTACGGCACCCCCTCCAGCTCCTCCATGTAGAGCTGGGCCAACCCCCTCCTCCTCCTGAGCAGGGCCGCTGCCCTCCTCAGCTGCGCAAGCCCCAGGGCCGCCAGCGGCTCGGGCAGGCGCAGGTTCAGGCCCAGCGCCTCAGTCTCATAATGCCTCCAGGCGCCGTGGTTCCTGATGAGCCTGAGCCTCCTGGCCAGCTCCGAGGCCTGCGCTATAACTGCCCCTCCCTCGGCGGTGGTGATGAGCTTAGTGGGGTAAAAGCTGAGGCAGCCCAGGTCGCCCAGCGTGCCCGCGCATCTTCCCCTGTACTTCGCCAAGAGCGCCTGGGCGGCATCCTCGACGATCCAGAGCCCCCTGGCCTGCTTCAGCTTCAGCAGCGCATCCATATCGCAGACATGCCCATAGAGGTGCACGGGCAACAGGCCCTTCACGCCCTCCAGCTGCCGCTCATCCAGGGAAGCCGCGTCCAGGCAGTAGGTCTCCAGCTCTATATCCGCGAAGACGGGCACGCCTCCCAGGGCCACCACGACGTTGGCCGTGGCGGGGAACGTCAGCGCGGGCACGAGCACGCGATCTCCTGGCCTGAGCCCCAGGGCCAGCAGCGCGGCATAAAGGGCTGAGGTGCCCGAATTGAAGGCCACGACCTCCTGCGCGCCCAGCAGCTGCGCCAGCGCGCGCTCGAAGCGGCCCACATAGGGCCCCCCTTGGGGCGAGGCGCTGGTCAGCAGCCCGCTCCGCAACGGTGCCGCGATGGCCCTCCTCTCGGCCCTGCCCAAGTAAGGCGCGGCGATCCTTATCCTCCTAGCCGCCAAGCCTCCTCACCAGCTCCACCACGCGCCTCAAGGCCCCCTCCAGCAGCTCGGGCCCTATGCCGGGCACGCCGCAGGCCAGGGCCAGCACATGGTTCGTGGAGCCCGTCACCTTTGTCCTGTTCGCATCCCTAAAGGGATAGACATGCATTACGCCCAGCTCATCGGCCAGGACCACGCTCTTAGCCGTGAGCACGACCTCCCTGCCCGTTATGTCCACAAAGAGCTCGCCCTCGCGCGCCCATCTCAGCCGCGGCACGCCCCTCACCCTTGCCAGGTCATATAGGCCTATCGCGATCAGCGTCTCGGCCGAGGCAAGGTTGCCCGCATCGACCACGTTGTTTATGCTGGGCAGGCCGCCCCTGAGCAGGAGCCTCCTGACCAGGCTCTCCGAGGAGGGCCTCTGCTTCGTGGGGTCGATGCCCAGCCTCCAGTAGAAGTCCCTATAGGCCCTGACCACGGGATGCTCCTTCAGGGAGGTGAGGTCCAGGTTGAGCCCCCGCCTTAGGGCCTGAAGTTCCTGCTCAAACCCATAGCCCGCCTCGAGCACCCTGGCCCTGAAGCTCAGCGCCCTCACGGCGAGCCCCGGAAAGCGCGCGGCGAGTTCCTCCTCTATGGGCACCGGAAAGGGCTGGGGCTCAGCCAAAGCGCGCCAGCTCCTGGGCCCAGCGCGCCAGCCTCTCCCTATACGGGGCCACGAGCGCGTCGAGGGCCTTGGCCAAGGCGAGCTTCAGGTCCATGGGATGCAGGCGGCCGCCCATATAGTCCTCCCTGAGCTGCTCGTAGCGCTCGTAGGTCACATCGCCGCCCTTTGATGCGGGCCTGCTCACCTCCAGCACGGGCCTAAGGCGGAAGACGATGAGCTTGGCGAGCGCGAGCACGGGGTTGAGCTCCTCCTGCTGAGGGGGGCACCAGGCCTCCTTTAGCTTCCTGGCCATCTCCTCGGCCGAATCGTGCACGAAGAGCGCGCTCTTGGGCTTGGACTTGCTCATCTTGCTCGAGATGATCATATCCATCCTCTCATCCTCGTCCAGCCCCTCCCTATGCGGCGGCAACAGGCCCGGCAGGAGCTCGTGGTGAAGCGCTATGGGGGCCCTCCAGCCCAGCTTGGGATAGACATCCCTGGCCAGCATGTGCACCTTCCTCTGGTCCATGCCGGCATGGGCCACATGGACGCCCAGGGCCCTTATATCTAGGGCCTGCATGAGGGGGTAGAGGTAGTGGGCCACCGCCAGCCCCTCGCCGGCCCTCCTGCCCATGATCGTGAGCGCCCTCATGGCCCTCCTGAGCGGGGTCCTTAGGGCCAGCCTCACCAGCTCCTGCCAGTACTCGCGGTAGCTCTCATACAGGTCGGAGCCGAGGATGCATTCGACCCCGGGAGCGAAGAGCTCGAAGGCCTCCTTATAGTAGCTGGCGGCCTCCCTGATGAGCTCCCAATCCCCGCCCATCTTCTCGTTTATTACGCTATGCCAGTCGGCGAGGAAGACCTTGCAGCGAAAGCCCGCCTCCTGGAAGTCCCTTATCTTTATGCCCGAGATGAAGAGCGTGCCCAGGTGGAGCGGGCCTGAGATCTCGAAGCCTATATAATGCCCTGGCCTCTCCTCGGTTTCGAGCAGCAGCCGCAGCTCCTGCTCCGTTACCACCTCCTGCGTGGGGGGCCTGAGCAGGGCCTGCATGCGCGAGGCAGGGTCCACGGCCCGAGCCTTCGCGCACTTCTATTATCCTTTTCCCGAGGCCAGCGCGAGGAGCAGCGAGAGCGCGAGCAGCGCTGCCAGCGCCACCGAGATGCCGCCGTATGCGATGGCGATAAGATAGGCCCCCAGGGCCCCGAAGGAGAGGAAGGCCACGGCCTGGTAGAGGTGCGCCAGCAGGCTAGTTGCCAGCGTGGAGATGATGAGCGCTCGCCAGCGCTCGTTCATCTTTCCCTTCCTCACCAGGGCGTAGAGCGAGAGCAATGAGGCGGCGCTGAGCGCCAGCAGCCTGGCGCCGCCCTGGCCCAGGAGCACCGCGATGGCCCAAAAGGCTGCGTTGGCCAGGAGCGAGGCCAGCAGCAGATGAAGCCCCCTCACGCCCCTCCTGGGCAATCCCTGTTAAAAGCTGCTGCGGTGGCCGGCATGTGCCGGAGCGATCGTCCAAAAAAAAGGGAATATAGGGCACAAAATTGACCAAGAGGGGTTCTAAGAGCCGGGAAGTGCTGTCCCCTTAACTTGGAATCCTTTGCGTTAAGCCTAATATCATATGCTCCCGGGGGCCGTTAGGCTTGGAGCGTAGGCTAAGGACCAAACTGGTGGCCGCAGTTCTTCCTCTGCTAATCCTCCTAGGGGCAAGCGCCGCGTATGCCGTGACCATATCTCTCAGCAGCTCTAACGTAATGCCGATAGGGGGCACGGGACTCGTTACCGTGAATTGCCCAGCACAACCCTGCGCGGTGAGCAAAGTAACTTGGACGCTGGACACCTCACCTCCCTTCTACGTAGCCAGCGCAACCGTGTCCTGGACGCCCAGCCAAGATGGAGACTACCAGGTCTGCGTAAACCTCTATGGTAGCGATGGCAACCCGCTCAATAATGGAAGCGGCTGCATCACCAAACGCTTACCTGGAGGCACGGCTACAAGTACCACCGTGCCCTTCTCTGGGACGGGCTCGTCGAGGCCAAACCCAAGGGATATCTATAAGGTGGAAGTGATAATAGTCCAGACTCCTTGAGAAGACTTTTTTTGCTGCTGCTTCTCTCAATTATCTTAGCCCCGGCCTACGCGCTCTTAATAAGCCCCGTAAATGTCCAGCCCGCCGAAGGCATAAGGGTGGACCTCACGCGCCCCCTCAACAGCTGCTTTGAAGTAAAGGGGCTCGCCTTTTCCTTCAGCGCCACGTCCATAACCTCCGTCACGATAACGGTTTTTAACACATGCAACTCTCGAGAAACGGCGGATGTCTTGATTACCTGGTACCTAAGGGATGGGAGCTCTTTACAGACTCATATGACCATTCAGGTGCCCGGGCTGGGAACCAAGGCTGGCTCCGCCGCTTTATCCAACCCCATTCCCTTCGCCTCCCTGATTAAGGTGGTCGTGAATGTCTAGAACTAGGACTTCGGCCGCGCTGTTCTTCGCGGGCCTGCTGCTCTTATTGATGGCCACCCCCTATGAGGCCTTCTCATCCCTGCTTGCCATCTCCACCATTAGGCCGGTGGGGGGCTCCGGCCTTGTACCCGTGCCCAAGGACGGCGTGCTGATGATCCGCATAAGCCTAAGCATGGGGGGAAACCTGGCCGATGATCGCATAAATCGGTTAGATATAGCGCTGCGGGCCTCGGACCCCAGCTACTCCTGCCCCGGCGGCTCGCGGTGTTATACGCTCGCCTATACGCTATATCTGGATAACTCCCTTTCGAGCTCCCGCAGCCGCGCCGTTTCGGTAACCACTACGGCAACTACAATCACCTTCAGCTTTTCTCCGCTTAATCAGGCCGGCGCGCAAAACCTCTCCATAATAATTAACGTGGTGAGAAGTTCATGATGAAGCGCGAGGCCTTCCTCCTCGGCATGGGCCTTCTCCTAACGGCCTATGGCGGCTATGGGCTGGCGCAGCGCCTCACGCTCTACTATGTAGCCTCTGGCTCCATGGAGCCCTACTTGCCCACAGGGAGCTTAATATTGGTTGAGCGCGGCGCCGTGCCCGCGGCCGGCGACATAGCGCTAGTGAACTATTACGGTGAGCCGCTCGTGCATAGGGTCGTGCGGGTAGACCCGAGCTCGGGCATAATATGGCTTACCGCCGACGCGCAGCCGGGCTTCGTTCAGCAAGCAAAGCTGAGGGATTTAATCGGCGTCGTCGTCCTGGCATTGCCCTACTTTGGCTATATGGCCATGCTTGCAAGGGCTTACCCCTGGCTTACTACAGCTATGCTGGGAGCGCTTATATCGCTAATCCTATTGAGGTGGATTAAGGGGTGAGGAGGCCCCTCAAGGCGCTCCTTACGCTCGCGCTGCTCTTTCCCCTACTTGCTCATCCCTCCCATGCCATCGCTTCGGTGACCGTCGACGTCCCCTTTCAAATATCAGCCACGCTTGATGGAAGGCCGCTGCTGATAAGCGGCGCGGCGCAGGTCTCCGGCACGCTGTGCCTGCCCCTGCTCGTGTACGCTTCTCCTCTAGAGCGCTATGCCTTCGAGGGCTGGTATGTTAATGCCACGCGCATCTCAACGGGCTCCTGCCTAAGCGTAAGCGAGGGCAGCTACCTGGCGCACTACAAGCCGCAGTTCCTGGTGGGCCTGGCCTCGGATCCGCCGGGCCTCCTCTCGACGAGCCTTTGGGCAAATGCGAGCGAGCCCACGCCCATTTCCCTTCCGACGCAGATAGAGCGAGAAGGGGTGAGGGCCAGGCTTATCGCCGCTTACTTCAACGGATATCCCCTTCCAATAATAAACGGGAGCATCGTCATAGGCGTAAGGGCCCCAGCCCTAATAACCCTGGCCTATGAGAAGTTCGTGAGGATAACCATCATGGGCCCTAACTTCACGCGAGAGCTCTGGGCCAGGGCCGGAGCGCCGATAGCCCTACCGCTTCCTGATTATGTGCCCGTAGCCGAGGGCGCAAGATTACGGCTGGTCGCAGCGTATGCTGGGCAGACAGAGATAGGCCGAACCTACATACCCGGCGAGCCCGTGCTCATAGCCGCGGCCTATGTAAGGCAATATTATGTGAGGGTAAGCTCGCCCCAGGGGGCTTTAGTTGAGGGCTGGTATGATGAAGGCACTCAGCTCAGTATATCCGCGCCTGAGATGATAAGCATGGGCCCCGGCAGGAGGCTGGCCTTCCTGGGCTGGAGCGGCATAAACTACACGGGCAGCAGCCTCGGCTTAACTGTACGGGCTCCGATCAACGCCACGGCCCTGTACGAGCTCCAGGTGGAGGTTCAGCTAATGACTCCCCTGGGAACTTCGAGCTACTGGATAGGAGCGGGGAAGACGATGGCCCTCAGCCTGCCCACCTCCCTTCCCGCCTCCCTCGGCTTCGTCAGAAGCCTGGTGGGCGTAACGATGAATGGAAAGAGCCTGCCAGTAGATAAGGGCATAATCATGGTTACCCCCCTCGAGCCCTCGATGGTGGTGGCGCAGTATTCGCTCTCACTGGACCCTCAGGGCCTCCTAATACTTGCAGGGATTGGGCTGCTCATTTCGGCGCTTTACCTCGGCCTGAGCAGGGCCAAGAAGAGGGAGAAGCCCGATTAGGCGCGTACCTCCGCGGTCTGACGGCTCCTTAGCGAGCTAAGCAGGGGAAGGGCCCCAGCAGGTATGTCTCGATTATAATGTCTGGTGGCCGGGCGCGCGCCTACCTGGAGGCCAGCTGGCCGGAGAGCAGCAGCCCCCAGGCGAGCACCGGATAGACGATCATCCTCTCGATCCCTCCCCTGCCCAGGCCCAGGTCCACGTTGGCCAGGAAGAGCAGCAGCGAGAGCAGGCTGAGGAGGCCCAGCAGCAGATGTAGCGGCCTTAGGGCCGGGGGCGAGATGCGATACGAGGAGAGCGCGGCCAGCCCCGAGAAGAGGAAGGCGATGAGCGAGAAGAGGCCATGTAAGAGGCCGAAGCGCTCGTTGAAGAGGCCCACGCCCAGGGCGCCTATGCCCGCGAGCGCGAGCAGCAGCCTAAAGATCCTGCCGTAGCCTTCGCCCAGCCAGTAGCTGCCCGCCAGCACGAGCAGGCCCAGCAGCGAGACCGAGCCGTTGAAGGCCCAGGCGGAGGGGCCCACGCCCAGGTCGCTGATGAAGTTCTGGGAGACGCTGTAGTCCGGATAGAGGGCCTCCGCGGCCAGCAGGCCCAGCAGCAGGAACTGGATCACGCCCACCGAGAAGGCAAGGGAGGCAAGGTGCACCCTGTTCATGCCAAGGCCCTGGGGGGTTAGGTTTATATGCGCTCGCAGGGCCCGAGCGGCACACGATATGTTCGAGGGCGGGGGAACGGTCGCGGCGAAGCTCCGGCAGCTCACCGCCCATACGAGCAACCTCCCGCCCTCCATGCTCGTCTCCGCCACCTATAACGGCGAGCAGGCCGTGGCCGTGCTGAAGTTCTACGAGCCCTCGGGCCAGCGCATCTATCTCTGGTACGACAGGACGGGGCACAGGCCCTATTGCTATACGCTGCTGGGCCTTGAGGAAACCAGGGCCCGGCTCAGGGGCTTCATGGACCTGAGGTTCCAGGAGGAGGAGAAGTATGACCTGCTGGAGGATAGGCCCAGGAGGGTCACGAAGATCGTCGCGCCCGACCCGCTCACCATAGGCGGGGGCAAGAAGTCCGTCAGGAACGATATAGAGGCCTGGGAGGCCGACATAAAGTACTATGAAAACTACCTGTATGATAATAACCTGCACGTGGGCGCCTTCTACCGCATCGTCGACGACGTGATCCAGCCCGTGCCCTATGAGCTGCCGCAGGAGGTCGGCAGGGTGCTCGAGGAGCTGCTGCAGGAGAACGAGAGGGAGCTGAGGGACTACATCAAGGAGTGGGCGGTGCTGCTCAACCAGCCCCTGCTGAACTTCAAGAGGCTGGCCCTCGATATAGAGGTGGATGCCGGCGGCCTGAACCGCGTGCCCGACACGGCCGAGGCCAAGGAGAGGGTGCTGGCGATAGGGCTGGTGGGCAGCGATGGCAGAAAGGAGGTGCTGCTGCTCAGGAGGGAGAGGCCGCTGGGCGAGAAGGGCGGGCTGGAGGCCAGCGTCATCCCCTTCGAGGACGAGCGCGAGATGCTGCTCTCGGCCTTCGAGAGGATGATGGAGTACCCCTTCGTGGTCACGTTCAACGGCGATGACTTCGACCTCAACTACCTGTACCACAGGGCGCTCAGGCTGGGCATTCACAGGGAGGCGATCCCCATCACGATGGGCCGCGACTATGCCGCGCTGGCGCACGGCGTGCACATAGACCTCTACCGCACCTTCGTCAACAGGTCCATCCAGAACTACGCCTTCGGCAGGAGGTACACGGAGCACACGCTGGAGGGCGTGGCGGAGGGGCTGCTGGGCGAGGGGAAGCTGGAGTATGAGGGGCGCCTGGAGGATCTCCCGCTGCTCTCGCTCGCCCAGTACTGCTACAGGGATGCCCAGCTCACGTACCAGCTGACCTCCTTCGACGATGAGGTGCTGCTGAAGCTGCTGACGGTCATCGCGAGGATAGCGAAGCTGCCCATCGATGACGTGGCCCGGCTGGGCGTCTCGCAGTGGATAAGGAGCATGATGTACATGGCGCACAGGCGCCAGGGCTACCTGATACCCAGGAAGGACGATTTGGCCAGGAAGGGGGGCGCCTCGTCGGAGGCCGTCATCAGGGGCAAGAAGTACAAGGGCGCGCTGGTGGTGGAGCCCAAGTCCGGCGTGCACTTCAACGTAAAGGTGCTGGACTTCGCCTCGCTGTACCCCAGCATCATCAAGGTCTTCAACCTCTCATATGAAACGGTGCGCTGTCCCCATCCCGAGTGCAGGGCCAACGTCATCCACGAGACCGACCACTGGGTCTGCACCAAAAGGAGGGGCATCACCTCGCTGCTGATCGGCAGCCTGAGGGACCTCAGGGTCAAGTACTACAAGCACCTCGCCAAGAGCCCGGGGCTCAGCAGGGTGGAGAGGAGCTTTTACTCGGTCATCTCCCAGGGCCTCAAGGTGATCCTGAACGCCGCCTACGGCGTCTTCGGCTTCGAGGAGTTCCCCCTGTACTGCCTGCCCGTGGCCGATGCCACGGCCGCGATAGGGCGCTACATCATCAGCAGGACGATCGAGCAGTGCGGGACGCTGGGCGTCGAGGTGGTCTACGGCGACACCGACAGCCTCTTCATCAAGAGCCCCGCCGAGGAGCCCGTGGAGAGGATCAGGAGCTGGGCCGAGGCGGAGCTGAGGGTCGAGCTGGAGCTGGACAAGGTCTACAAGTACGCCGCCTTCAGCGGCAGGAAGAAGAACTACTTCGGCGTGCTGCCCGATGGCTCCGTGGACATAAAGGGCTTGACGGGCAAGAAGTCCCATACGCCCCTCTTCATAAAGAAGCTCTTCCAGCAGGCCCTGCAGTACTTGGGCGAGGTGAACACGCCCGAGGACTTCATGAAGGCCCGGGAGAGGACCAAGGAGCTGCTGCGCGAGGGCTACCTGCAGCTGAAGGAGAGGAAGGTGCCGCTGGAGGAGCTGGCCTTCAGGGTGATGCTGGGCAAGAACCCCGAGGAGTATGCGGAGACGACGCCCCAGCACATAAAGGCGGCCCGGCTGCTGCAGGAGAGGGGCAAGGAGGTGAAGGCCGGCGACATCATCTACTTCGTGAAGGTGATGGGCCCGCTGGGCGTAAAGCCCCTGGAGCTCACCAGGAAGGAGGAGGTGGACGTGGACAAGTACGTGGAGTTCCTCAAGGGCACCTTCGAGCAGGTGCTCGATGCCCTGGGCTATGACTTCGAGGAGCTGATGGGCGCCAGGAGGCTGGAGGAGTTCTTCGTCAGCTAGCGCCCAGGAAGGAGGCCAGGCGGGCCAGCGCCTCCCTTATCCTTTCAACCCCCTCGCTCACGAAGGTGAGCCTTACATGCCCCGCGCCTGCGGCGCCGAAGTAGTTGCCGGGCACGACGGCCACCTTAATGCCCTCCAGCGCCCTGCGGGCGAGCTCCTCCTCGCTGAGCCCCAGCGCCTGGAGATAGCCGCGCAGCTCGACGAAGAAGTAGAAGGCCCCCTCGGGCCAGGCGAAGCCCGCCTCGGGCAGCAGGCGCTCCAGGGCCCTGCCCATCGCCTCCCTCCTCTCCCTGTAGGCCGGCAGCACCAGCTCCTCTATGTAGCGGTCCCTGCCCTCCCACGTGTAAAAGGCCAGGGCCAGCGTCTGGCCCAGCAGGCTGGGCATGAGCGTCACCAGCTGCTTCAGCTTCTCGCACCGCTCGATGATGGGCCTCGGGCCCACCAAGAAGCCTATCCTGGCGCCGGGCGCGTTCAGCTCCTTGGAGGCCGTGAAGCAGGAGAGCGTGCTCTCCTGGGGGCCGTGGGCGAGGGCATAGGCGTGCTCGCCCTCATACAGGATCCTGCGGTAGGCCTCGTCGCTGAGCAGGAAGAAGCCCCCCTCCTGCGCCAGCTCCGCCAGGGCCCTGAGCTCCTCCCGCCTCAGGACCCTGCCCGTGGGGTTATCGGGCGAGGCGTAGATGAGCAGCTTCGTCCTCCTGCTCATCCTCTCCTTCACCTCCTCGAGCGGGAGCCGGTAGCGCCCCTCCCTCCTCATCCTCACGAAGACCGGCCTCGCGCCCGCAAACCTGACCAGGTCCTCGTAGGCCACGTAGGTGGGGTCGAAGAGCAGCGCCTCATCGCCGGGCTCCAGCAGCACCTGCGTGGCCAGGAAGAGGGCCTCCTGGCTCCCGTCCGTGACGAGCACCTGCTCGGGGCCCACGTCCACATGGGCCCTCTGCCTTAGGTCCGCCGCGAAGGCCTCCCTGAGCTCATACAGCCCCGCCGTCTCGCCATAGGTGTAGGCGCCCACCCCTCCCTTCCGCAGGTGCCCAAGCCAGCGCTCGAGCACCTCCTGGGGAGGCGGAAAGCTGGGGGCGCCGCCGCCCAGCGAAATTATCTCGTGCCTGGCCTGGCTCTTCGCGATGAGCCTGGCGATCTCCCTTATGGGCGAGCCCCTGATCTCATCGACCCTGCTGCGCAGGGCCGGGGGAGGAAACATCGAGCTCGCCCCGTTGGCCATTTATATAACTCTATGGCCACCCCCGCATGGGCTACGCGCAGCTCTACCTCTCGGGGGGAGGAGGGGGCTGGGGCAGCGGGCCCGGGCTCAGGTTCTTCGGGGCGCCCTACGAGGCCACCACCAGCTTCCGGCCGGGCTGCAGGTTCGGGCCCGCGGCCTTCAGGCAGGCCCTGATGAACGTGGAGGTCTACTCGCCCAGCAGGGACTTCGACCTGGAGGAGAGGAGCGTCAGGGACCTGGGCGACTTTAGGGCACAGGGCGAGTTCCCTCAGGTGAGGAGGGCGCTCGGGGCGCTCTGCGAGGAACTGCTGCGAGAGCCGGGGCCCGTCCTCATGGTGGGCGGCGAGCACCTGCTCACGCTCGGCTCCTTCCCGGCCTCGGGCGCCCAGTGCCTGCTGGTCTTCGATGCGCACCTGGACCTCAGGGAGGAGCTCCATGGGCTCCGGTACAGCCACGCCACCTTCCTCAGGCGGCTGATGGAGGAGGGCGCTGCGCAGCTGGTGCACGTAGGGGCCAGGGCAGCATCGAGGGCCGAGTGGGAGGAGGCGAGGAGGCTCAGGGCCAGGCTGCACCCCCTTCACGCGCTGGATGCGCGCGCCGCGAAGGAGCTCAGGGATGAGCTCTCTCCCTTCAGCCGGCTCTACCTCTCCGTGGACCTGGACGTCTTTGACCCCTCGGAGGCGCCGGGGGTGGGCAACCCCGAGGCCGGGGGCCTGAGGTTCAGGGAGTTCGTGGCCCTGCTCGAGGCCCTGGAGGGAAAGGAGGTGAGGCTCTTCGATATCGTCGAGCTCTGCCCTCCGTATGATGCGGGCGGCATCACCTCCTGCCTGGCCGCCAAGGTGGCCGTGGAGGTCGCGGCGAGGCTCCTCTAGCGAAAGCCGGGGCGCTGTGAGAGCAGCCTGGGCAGCGCCAGCGGCCTATAGGGCTTGCCCTCGCACTCCCTCCTGATGCGGGCTATCAGCTCCTCCAGCGACATCCTCTCCACCTTCCTCTGGGCCCTGACCCTCACGGGCAGGGGCCCCCCGCCCAGCTCCTTCTCGCCCAGCACCACGATGTAGGGGATCCAGGCCACCTCCGCCTCCCTTATCTTCCTGCTCACGCTCCAGTCCCTGTCGTCCACGTCGGCCCTGATGGAGGCCCCCTCGAGGCTCCTCTGCAGGGCCAGGGCCGCATCGACATAGGGCTGGGAGAGGGGCACGAGCCTGACCTGCACCGGGCAGATCCATGTGGGCAGCGAGGGCGGCTCCCTCCTGAGGGCGGTGTCGAAGAGCAGGAACAGGAAGCGCTCCAGCGTGCCCAGGGGGGCGCTGTGCAGTATGACGGGCCTCTTCTCGCTGCCATCCCTGTCCGTGTAGGAGATGCCGAACCGCTCCGCGTTGCCCACGTCTATCTGCACCGTCGCCACCTCCCTCGGCTCCCCCCTCTCGTCGATGATGTGATACTCTATGTTGAGCACCCAATAGTACCCCGCCTCCTCGGGGTACTCCGCCACGAGCGCGGGCTTCCCCTCCACCTCCAGCAGCTGCCTGAAGAAGGGCCCCTGCTCCTCCAGCAGGCGCCTGCCCCTGATATTATACAGCGAAACGTACTCCCTGCCCAGCTCCCTGATCTGCCCGTAGATGAGCCTGTGCAGGGCCAGGAAGACGCCCTTCGCCTCCTCGAGGTCCCGGCAGAAGACGTGCAGGTCGGGCATGCTCATCTTCCTGACCCTAAAGCCCAGCAGCAGCTCGCCTGACTGCTCGAGCCTATAGCTGTCGGCGATCTCGAAGGCGCCGAAGGGCAGGTGCCTATAGCTCAGCGTCCAGTCCCTTATCATGCTGAACTGCTGGAAGCAGGCCGCATACCTGAGCACGTAGCTGCGCGGGCCCACCCTGAGCTGGTACATGCGCTGGCCGAAGAGCTGCGCGTGCTCCCTTATCGCCTTCTCCTCCAGGCTGAACATGTTCGTGCCCTGCACGAAGTAGACCGGGAAGTCCAGGCGCTGCACCAGCTGGGCCACGTAATCGGCCGCGAGGGCCAGCATGAGCGCGCCCTCCGGCCCATAGCGCAGGTGGCCCAGGTCCGAGGCCCTCTCCCACGTTATGCCCATCCTGACCATCTGCCTGATGAACCTGGGCTCCCTCCCCTCGCCCCTGATGCCCAGCGCCTCGCGCTCCACGAGCCGGCGAAACTCCTCGAGCCCGGCATAGTCGAAGCTCGCTGGGTCGTGCAGCCGGCCATCGAGGCCTAGGATATAGTAGAGCTTCCTGGGGGCGGCCTGGGCTTGGGTCCCTTCCTCCCCCTCCTCGTAGACCTTGAGCTGCTCGGCCAGCGGATGCCCCTTCACGCGCAGCGTAAAGCGCTTCGTCCAGCCAAAGGGCGCGAGGGAGGCCTCGACGCCCCTTTCCTCCAGCAGGGCTCGAAGCCGCGCCAGCTCCCTCTTCGCCTCCTCCGGGGGCGCAAGCCGGTTCGAGAGGTGCGCATAGGGGTACAGCAGCACCCGTGCAGCCTTAAGCTGCTGGGCAAGGCCCGCCAGGTCGGCCGCGGCCCTGCTTGCGCACCTTTCACCATCGCCCTCCTCCACGCTGATGAAGGCGACGAGCCCCTCCCCCATGCTCCCCCCGCGGGCCCGCTCCTCGGCCCCGCTCACCTCGGGCGCGAGGGGCTCGTATTCGAAGGCCTCGACGTGAAAGATGAGCAGCCTCATGCCGGGGCTCCGAACCTCAGCCTCTCCAGCAGCCTCTCGCCCTTGGTCCTCTTCTTATAGTCCCTATAGTGGGCCCTGCAGAGGCAGCAGCGCGCGCCGGCCTCGGCGAGCACGAGGCCCGCCGCCCTCACCCGCGCCGAGGGGAGCGAGCGCACGGCCGGCGCGGAGCAGCCCTGCACGGAGCAGGAAGCGCCCTTCGCGACCCTCCCCACGGTCGCACCCTCATCCTTACCCTAAAAAGCCTTAACCCGGGCCGCACAGGGCGGGGCTTGCTCAACCGGTTCAGGGAGCTCTTCGCGAGGGCGCTGACGCCCATGGCCCTGGCGCTGGCGAGGGCGGGCCTGAGGCCGCTTCATGTTACGCTGCTCTCGCTGCTCCTGGCGCTGCTCGCGCTGCCCGCGCTGCTGGGCCTGCTGCGCCCCGCCCTGCCGCTCGCGGCCCTGCTCCTCCTGGGCTCCGGGCTCCTGGATGCGTTGGACGGCCAGCTCGCCAGGGCGCTGGGCGCGGAGTCAAGGAGGGGGGCCTTCCTGGATTCCACCTTCGACCGCCTCTCGGAGGGCGCGATCTACATAGGCCTGGCGGCCGGCGGCTGGGTGCCCGCCTACCTGGCCACGCTGGCGCTGCTGCTCTCGCTCATGGTGAGCTATGTGAGGGCCCGGGCCGAGGGGCTGGGCGTGCAGCTGAAGGGCGTGGGCTTCGCGGAGAGGGCCGAAAGGCTCCTGATCCTCTCGCTCTCCCTCCTGCTCGGCTATCCGGCGCCGGGCGCCGTGCTCGTCGCGCTGCTCTCCGCCCTGGCCCTGGCCCAGAGGATATGGGCCGCGCTAAAACAGCTTTGAGGGGAGCCTCCTCTCCTCCTCGGCCCTGACCTTCACCACGCCGAAGTGCACCGCGCAGGAGACGCAGTAATACTTCATGATCGGCATGCGGGGCACATAGGCGCCCTTCTCCTTGAGCTCCCTGGCCAGCATCGGGTCCACCGGCGAGACGAAGCTCGTCACCTTCTTGGCCTTATCCCTGGGGATGAGCGCCCCGCAGTTCGTGCAGTGCACCAGGTCGGACCTGCCCTTGCCTCCCTTAGCCCTTCCCCTGTTCTTCCTCTTCTTTGGCACGGCCTCAGCTTCTCGCCGCCGTAAATAAACGTTATTAGACCTGGCCATAACCGCTGCGGATGCCCTACTTCACGCTCGTGGGCCACATCACGCTGGATTACATCTTCCAGGAGGGGAGGCTGAGGTACAGGGGGCTGGGGGGCCCGCCCTCGTATGCCTCCGCGCTTCTCCAGGCGGAGGGCGAGAGGGCCTACGTGATCACGAAGCATGGGCCCAGGCCGCCGAAGGAGTGGGCGCTGCTGCTGGCCATGGGCAGGATGGCGCTCGCGCCCGGCTATGAGGAGCCCAGCAGGCCCACCACGAGCTTCAGCCTCAGCTACAGGAGGGGGCGGCGCAGGGTGAGGCTGCTCGCCTACTGCGCGCCCATCGCGCCCCAGCAGCTCGTGCAGGGGCCCATGGACGTGGCCCTGATATCGCCGGTGATGAAGGAGGTGGACGAGGGCGCGCTGGCCATACTTCGCTCGAGGGCCCAGCTGAGCCTGCTGGACCCTCAGGGCCTGCTGAGGAGCGCGGATGAAAGGGGCCGCTGCCGCCTTTCCCCTCCGCCCTTCAACCCGCTGCGCTATGCCGATTACGTGAAGCTCGGTGGCGAGGAGGCCGAGGCGCTCCTGGGCCCCCTCGCGCCCGCCGAGGCCCTCGAGAGGCTGCTGGCCCGAGGCGCCAGGGGCATCCTGCTCACGGGCAGGAGGGAGGTCTACCTGAGGGTGGGCGGCGCGGCCTACCATCTGCCCCTTCCCAGGGTCCGCGCGCTGGACCCCACGGGGGCCGGGGATATCTTCTGCGCCTCCTTTCTCCTAGGCCTGGTGCGCAAGGGAGATCCCCTGCTCGCCCTGGCCGGCGCGGCGGTTCAGGCCCAGGCGGCGGTGAGGTTGGGCCTGGGCATAAGGAAGGTCCTGGCGCTGAAGGAGGCCCCCTCGCTCATGGGCAAGGGCCTTATGAGGAGGGCCGAAATCCTGCTGCAGCGGCTCAGGAGGCTAAGCGGCTAATAGGCCTTGCCGAAGTAGGCAATGACGGAGGGCCCGGTGCCGCAGTAGATGCAGCCCTCCTGCACCTCCTCGGGCTTAAGAGGTATGAGCCTGATATCGGCGCCCGTCTCCTGTTTTATGCTGGCCTCGCACTCGCCCGACCCGCACCAGGGCGCCGCGATGAAGCCGCCGAGCTCGCTCAGCGCGCGCCTGAACTCCTCATAGCCCTTGACCCTGTGCGTGAGCCTCTCGCGCACCTCCCTGGCCCTCCTCCTCAGCTCCTCCTGTATCTCTTCTAGGAGCCGGGCGGCCCTCTTGGGCGCCTGGGCGGCCTGCACCTTCTCCTTCTGCAGCGTGTCCCTCCTGGCCAGGATGCACGTGCCCTCCCGGACATCCCTGGGCCCCACCTCGAGCCTCAGCGGCACGCCCTTGAGCTCCCAGTCGTTGAACTTCCAGCCGGGCGTGTGCCAGTCCCTGGCGTCCAGCTCGGCCCTGATGCCCTGCTCGAGCAGCGCGCGGTGCAGGGCCCTGCAGTGCTCCAGCACGGCCTCCTTCTCCTCCTCCTTATAGTAGATGGGCACGAGCACCGCCTGAATGGGCGCGATCCTGGGCGGCAGCACGAGCCCCCTATCATCGCCGTGCAGCATGAAGACGGCGCCCAGGAGCCTCCACGAGACGCCCCAGGAGGTCTGCCAGACGTACTCCCACCTGCCCTCCCTGCTCAGGTACCTTATCTCAAAGGCCCTGGCGAAGCGATCCCCTAGATGGTGGGAGGTGCCCAGCTGCAGGATGGTGCCATCGGGCATGACGCCCTCGAGCGTGAGCGTATAATCCGCGCCCGCGAACTTCTCCCTCTCCGACTTCCTGCCCGCCAGGGGGGCCAGGGCCAGCTCCTCGACCATGAACTCCTCATAGGTGCGCAGCATGAGCAGGGCCATCTCCTCCGCCTCCTGCCTCGTGGCATGGGCCGTGTGCCCCTCCTGCCAGAGAAACTCCGAGGTCCTGATGAAGGGCTTCGTCATCTTTATCTCGGCCCTCAGCACGGAGTTCCAGAGGTTCAGCTTTATGGGGAGATCCCTGTAGCTCTTCACCACCCTGGCCAGGTGGGAGTAGATGATCGTCTCCGAGGTGGGCCTTATAGCGAGGCGCTCGCTCAACCTATCATCGCCCGCCTCCGTGACCCAGAAGACCTCGGGCACGAAGCCCTTGAAGTGCTCCGCCTCCCTCTTCAGCAGGCCCTCGGGGATCAGCAGCGGATAATAGGCGTTCCTGACGCCCAGCCGCTTGAGCCTGGCATCGAGCCCCCTCTGAATGAGCTCCCAGATGGCGTAGCCATAGGGCCTGAGGATGATGAAGCCCTTGACGTCCGCGTAATCGGCCAGCTCCGCCTTCACGATGAGCTCCGAGTACCACTGGGGAAGGGCCTCGGCCTTCTTGTACCGAAGCCCCAGCTCGCTCATGGCGCCCCATTTCGCCCCGCGCTTAAAGCTTCTTGTGGGCGGCCTAGGCCTTAGCTAAATATGTAGGGCCCCTAAGGCGGGAGGGGTTGAAGGCCAAGGCCGGGGCGCTCCTCTTCCTCCTCCTGGCGCTCCTCCCACTTCCCTCGAGCGGCGCGCAGGTCACGCAGGTCTCGATCCTGCTGGACCCGACGGGCTACGCTTCGGTGAGCATGCTGGTGAGCTTCAATTCGAGCGAGGCGATCGCGCTCGTGCCCATGGTGGGCCGGCCGGACCTCTTCACGCTCACGGCCCGGGATGCGGGGGGCCAGCAGGTGCCCTTCAACCTGACGGACACGAGGATAAGCCTCCTGCTCCTGGGCGTCTCGTCGCCCGTAAAGTTGAGCTACTATACCTCCAACCTCACGGCGAAGAGGGGGCCCATGTGGAACGTCAGCTTCGTGGCCCCCGCGCCCACCACGCTCACGCTGCCCCAGGGGGCCGTGTTGATCTCCGTGAACCGCCTCCCCCAGGATGTGTCGACGGCCAACGGCGCCACGCAGCTCCTCCTGGCGCCCGGCCCCTGGTCCATCTCCTACTTCCTCAGGCCCCCTCCTCCAGCTTCGGCCGGCTTCCCGTACCTGCTCGTGGCCGGCGCGACGGGCGGCGCGGCGGTGAGCCTTGCCGTGGCCCTGGCCTACATCAGGCTAAGGAGGAGGAAGGGCGAGGCCCGCCTCCGGCCCGATGACAGGCGCATCCTGGACTTCCTCAGGGCCATAGGGGGGCAGGCCTATGAGAGCGACATCGTGCGCGAGCTGAACCTGCCCAAGACCTCGGTGTGGAGGGCGATAAAGCGCCTCTCGGATGCGGGCCTGGTGAGGGTCGAGAGGGAGGGCAACAGGGTGAAGGTGATTGCCAAGTAGGCGGGAAACGTTCCGAAACGGGTTCCTGCTGGAGGCCTTTTATAAGGCCCCGTGCAGCTCCTCCACGAGGGAAATGGCCACCAGGCCCATCCTCGCGGCCCTGCTGCTGGCGCTGCTCACGCTCGCCGCCTTTGCGCCCCTGGCCAGCAGGGCTTCGCCTCCCCAGGAGGGCAAGCAGGCCGCGCTGCAGGCGCTTCAGGCCGTGCTGCAGGGCCTGCAGGACCTCAGGCAATACCTCTCGAGCACGAACGCCGGCGCCCAGGCGCTTCAGGCCCTGGATGGCGCGATCGCCAACCTCCGGGCCACGATCGAGATCGTGAACGCCACGGGCGATGCAAGGGCGGCCGAGGCCACGCTTGCCTATGAATCCTCGCGGCTGGCGCAGCTGCTGGGCGCTCTTGGGCCTGGCGCGCTCGGATCGGAGAGGCTGCAGAGGGCGCTTCAGCTCGCGCAGGGGAGGGCGGCGGAGCTCTCCCAGCAGGTGGGCCAGCTGCCCTCGGGCCCGCTGAGGTCCTCGCTGCTGCGGCTCCTTCAGCAGGCGAACCAGAGCCTCGCCCAGGCCTCCGGCCAGCTGCAGCAGGGCAACGTTTCGGGCGCCGCCCATGCGCTGGTCCAGGCCAAGGCGCTCTTGGGCCTCGTCAACGCGGCCCTCTCCAGGCATTTAGGGCAGGAGAGGCTGGAGAGGTATGGGCCTCAGGCGAGGGCCGCGCTGGAGAGGGCGCTGGCCAGGCTGCTGGAGAGGGCCTCAAAGCTGAAGGCGCAGGGCCTGGGCGCCCAGGCCCTCCTGCTGCTGGAGAGGGCCCTCGAGCTGGGCAAGGGCGCCGGCCGGTTGCTGAACAGCTCGGACCTGCAGGGCGCGATCTCCGCGCTGGCCCAGGCCGAGGAGCTGCTCGAGGAGGCGGAGGAGCACGCGGGCGAAGCACGGCAGGCGCTCTCATCGCTCACCGAGAGGGCGCAGGAGCTGGGCGATAAGTTAAGCGAGCTGGCCGCACGGCTGGCCTCGGCGCAGCTGCCGCCGGAGAGGCGGGCCCTGGCCAGCTCCCTGCTCTCCAACGCCACGGCCGCGCTGAATGGGGCCCTTATGGCGCTTGCGCAGGGCAGGCTCAAGGACGCCTCCCTGCTCTTGGACCGAGCCTCCTCGCTGCTGGCCCAGCTGCTGCAGCTGCTGGAGAGCGGGGGCCGGGGCTCGATAGGGGAGGCCCGGCTGGAGATAAGGGCGCGGCTCACGCCCCAGCAGCTCCGGCTCGAGATAGAGAATGCCGGCCAGGAGGCGGCCACGCTCATCTACATCAGGCTGCTGGACGCGGCCGGCGCCGAGGTGGCCCTCACGTGGTCCTCCTCTTGCCTGGGCACGCTCGCGCCCGGCGATAGGGCCAAGTGCGCGGCCCAGCTGCAGGCCCGGCCCAATCAGGCCTACACGCTCGTGGTGGGCGCGAAGCCCTCCTCCTCGCCCAACGTGAGCGAGATAAGGCTGCCGCTCCTGGCCCAGGCCGCGGCGCTGGGCCTGCTGAAGTTGGAGGGCGAGATAAAGGGCAACCTGTTGGAGCTCAAGCTGGAGGCCGAGCACGCGGCGTTCACGATAGAGGCGATTAGGGTGCTGACGCCCTCCCATCAGGAGCTGCAGCTGAGCTGGGTTAGCCCCTGCCCCAGCTCCCTGGCCGCAGGGCAGAGCGCGGAGTGCACGGCCACGGCCTCCTTTGTGGCCGGCCAGCCCTACATCGTGCTCGTGCAGGCGAGGTCCGAGGGAGGGGCCAGCATGATGCTCCAGCTCATCCTGCTGGCGCAGCACGAGGATTAGCTACCTCATCCTTATATAGGCATAGGCCTCCGTCTGGGACTCGAAGCAGTAGAGGACCCTCTGGAAGGGCCTCCTCAGCTCCCTGACCTCCTCCCTTACCCTCTCGGGCTCCTCGCCCTTCACCACCCTGGCGATGAGCCTGGCTATCTCCTTCATCTCGCCCTTCCCCATCCCCAGCCTCGTGACCTCCTGCGTGCCCAGCCGGATGCCCGAGGGGTTCCGGTAGTGCAGTCCCTTCTGAATGTCCCCGTAGAGCAGCTGCCTGTTCACGATGATATTCGCCCTCTCGAGCCTCCTCTCCGCATCGCCCCCCAGGCAGTACCTGGAGACGTCCACGGCCACCTGATGGCTCTGCGTGAAGCCCCTGCGCTCGCCCACCACATCCAGGCCCTCCTCGTGGAGCGCCTGGGCCAGGGCCCTCGCGTTCTCCACGACCCTCAGGCAATACTCGCGGCCAAAGGCGAGCATCTCGGCAAAGGCGAGCGCCTTGCCCGCCACGTGGTGCAGGTGGTGGTTCGAGACGGTGGCCGGGAAGGTGGTGGCCTTTATCACCTCGCCATTCCTTTCATCGCTCACGATGGCGCCCCCCTGGGGCCCCGGTATGGTCTTATGGGTGCTCATCGTCATCACCCTTGCCCCCTCCCTGAGGGGATCCTGAAAGAGCCCGGCCGCCACCAGCCCGGCCACGTGGGCGGCATCATAGCAGACGAGCGCGCCCACCTCCTCGAGCGCGGGGGCCAGCTCCTTCAGCGGCTCGGGAAAGAGGATGAGCGAGCCGCCGAACATGGCGATCCTGGGCGGCTTATTGGCCCTGGCCATCTCCCTTATCTTGACCCTCGCGGCGTCCACATCTATCTGCAGCTCCTCATCATCGAAGGGCATGTACTGGACGTCCAGCCTGCTCACGAAGCCGGCCGTGCCCCTCACCCTCTCGGGGCCCATGGAGACGTGCCCCCCCTTCACGATGGGCTTCACCAGCATGACGTCGCCCGCCCTCGCGAAGGCGCTGTAGACCACGAGGTTCGCGACGAGGCCCGAGGTCGGCCTCACGTCGGCAAAGGGGGCCCTGAAGAGCTGCTTCGCCAGCTCTATGGCGATCTCCTCGGCCCTATCTATGTAGGTGCAGCCCGCGTAGACGCGCTCGCCGGGCCATCCCTGCGGGGGCTATGCCCTCTCCGCGTACCTGTTGCCGAAGTCGCTGGCGAGCGCCTCCCTTACCGCCGGGCTGGGCACGTTCTCCGAGGCGATCAGCGGAAGCGCCTCGCTGAACCACCTGTGGTGGCGCTGGAGCAGCTCCAGCACCTCCTCATAGTACTCCCTCGGCCCCTTCATGGCGCACCCTGCCCTGGGCCCATGATAACCTTTGCCCCGGCCAGGCCCCTCAAGGTTATTAGCCAGGGCCTCGCCGCCGTGGCGTGCCCGTCAGGATAGGCATCTATGGCAAGACGAACGTGGGCAAGACCACCTTCTTCAGCGCGGCGACGCTGCTGAGGGCCGAGATCGCGAACTATCCCTTCACCACCAAGCAGCCCAACGAGGGCATCGCCCACGTGCTCACGCTCTGCGTGCACAGGGAGTTCAACGTGGAGGATAACCCCTCGAACTCGGCCTGCAGGGATGGCTGGAGGTTCATACCCATCACGCTCATAGACCTGCCCGGCCTCATAAAGGGCGCCTGGATGGGCAAGGGCCTGGGCAACCAGTTCCTCAGCGTGGCCGCGCAGAGCGATGCGCTCATACACGTGGTCGACGCCTCGGGCAGCGTCGATGCGGAGGGCCGCATCACGGAGCCCGGCATGGGCGACCCCCTCGCGGATATAGCGGACGTGGAGCAGGAGCTGGCCATGTGGTACATGAAGCTGATCGAGGCCAATAGGGAGAAGGCCGCGAAGCTGGCCGAGAGGCAGGGCCTGGCGAAGGCCCTGGAGGAGGTGCTCTCGGGCATAAAGGTGAAGGCCGCGCACGTGGAGCTGGCGCTCAAGGCCACGGGGCTGAGGCCCGAGGAGTTCGCGAGGTGGGATAAGGACAGCCTGAGGGACTTCGCCTGGGTGCTCAGGGACGTGAGCAAGCCCACGCTCATCCTGGCCAACAAGATGGACCTGCCCTACAGCGAGGAGAACTTCGAGAGGATCAGGAGGGAGTACAAGGACATGCTCGTGGTGCCCGCCAGCGCCGAGGCGGAGCTCGCGCTCAGGAGGGCCGAGGAGAGGGGCCTCATACGCTACATACCGGGCGAGGAGAGGTTCGAGGTGCTCAGGCCCGGGGAGCTCACGGAGCAGCAGAGGAGGGCGCTCGAGTACATAAAGCGCATGGTGCTCGAGCGCTTCATGAGGACCGGCGTGCAGTTCGCGCTGAACGTGGCCGTCTTCAAGCTGCTGCGCATGAACGCCGTATACCCCGTCTCGGACCCCCGCAAGCTCACGGACAGCAGGGGGAGGGTGCTGCCCGACGTCTTCCTGGTGCCCGACGGCATGACGGTGAAGGAGTTCGCGGAGCTCATTCACAGCGAGCTGGCCAGGGGCCTTCTTTACGCCATAGATGCCCGCACGGGCCTTCACCTGCCCGTGGACTATAAGGTGAAGGACAGGGACGTGCTCTCGCTAGTCTCCGCCACCGGCCGCTCCTGAGCGCGCTATAAAGACCGTCCGGGGCCCATAGTCCTTGAGCCCTATGCCGAGGCGCTCCAGCTCCTGCCTTATCTCATCGGCTTCGCGGTAGGCGCCCTTCGCCCTGAGCTCGTTTCTCCTGGCGATGAGCTGGCCGACCCTCTGTAGCAGCTCGGGCGATGGCTCCATGAGCTTTAGGCCCAGCACCCTCATCGCCCTCTCCCAGTAATGAAGCGTCTCCCGCGCCGCCCCTTCGCCCAGCGCGTTGGAGGCCGAGCGCTGCAGTATCTCGCGGGCCAGGCGCTGCAGGCCCAGCAGGGCCGCGGGCGTGTTAAGGTCCTGGGCCAGGGCCTCGAGGAACTCCTCATACCTCTTACGCGCCTCCAGGGCCTTGCCCTCCCCGGCCACGGGCTGGCGCAGCTCCCACCAGGCCTCCTCGAAGAGCCTCCAGAGCTCCTCGGCCCTATTCAGGCCCTCCTCGCTCAGCTCCAGCCTCTTCCTGTAGTGCGTCTGCAGCAGGAAGAGCCTCACGGCATTCGCGCTCCACCTCCCTAGCGCCTCCCTGATGGGCAGGATGTTGCCCAGCGACTTGGACATCTTCTCGCCGCCGATCTGCAGCAGCGCCACATGCATCCATAGCCTCGCGAACCTCTTGCCCGTGTAGGCCTCCGCCTGGGCCGCTTCATTCTCATGATGGGGGAAGATCAGGTCCTCGCCGCCGCCGTGCACGTCGACGCGGCCCAGGTACTTTAGGGCCATGGCCGAGCACTCGATGTGCCAGCCGGGCCTCCCCCTGCCCCAGGGCGTCTCCCACGAGGGCTCGTCCTCATAGAACTTCCACAGCGCGAAGTCCGAGGGATGCCTCTTCGTGGGGTCGGGCTCCACGCGGGCGCCGGCCAACAGCTCCTCCGGCCTCCTGCGCGAGACCTGGCCATAGCGGGGGAACCTGCCCACGTCAAAGTAGATGCCCGTGGGCGTGATGTAGGCATGGCCCTTCTTCAACAGCCCCCCGATGATCCTCACCATCTCGGCTATGTGCTCGGTGGCCCTGACGAACTTCGTGGGCGCCCTTAGGTTGAGCGCCTCATAGTCCCTGAGCGCCTCCTCGATGTACCGCTCGGCGAGCTCCCTCCAGCCCACGCCCTCCCTCCTTGCCCTGTTCAGGATCTTATCGTCCACGTCCGTGAAGTTCTGCACATAATCCACGGAGAAGCCCAGCTCCTCCAGCAAGTTCCTCAGCACGTCGAAGATGACGAAGACCCTCGCATGGCCCAGATGCGCGTGATCGTAGACGGTGAGGCCGCAGGTATAGATGCGCACCCTGCCGCGCAGATGGGGAAGGGGCTCTACCTGGCCTGAGGCCGTGTTATGCAGCCTGACGACAAAGGCGCTTCCCCCGCACGCGGCCACCGCGCGATGCCCCCTAATAAAGGTACAGTTTTAAGCGCAGGCCTGAGGGGGAGCCCGTGAGCGCCTTCGAGCTGGAGGGCTCACGCCCGCACTATACGAGGAGCAGGCCCTTCGATGCCCAGCACCTGAGGCTGGAGGTCAAGTTTTACCTGAACGAGAGGAGGATAGAGGGCAGCGCGCTCCACCGGCTGAGGAGCCTAAGGGAGGGCCTCGATGCGATCCCCCTCGACCAGGTGGGCCTGGAGATAAAGGGCGTGGAGCTGGAGGACGGCACGCCCTGCGGCTTCGTGGCCGGCCAGGAGGGGCTGCTCGTGCGCCTGCCCAGGCGCTTGGCGCTGAACGAGGAGGTCGCGCTGAGGATAAGGTATGAGGCGAGGCCCCAGAAGGGGCTCTACTTCATCCTGCCCGATGAGGCCTATCCTCAGAGGCCCGTGCAGTGCTGGTCCCAGGGCGAGGACGAGGACAACAGGTACTGGTTCCCCTGCTACGATAACCCCAACGACAAGCTCACCAGCGAGCTGATCGCCTGGGTGCCCCAGGGCTTCATGGCCATCTCGAACGGCAGGCTGCTCTCCAGGCGAGAGGAGGAGGGGTGGAGCATCTACCACTGGAGCCAGGAGCAGCCCCATGCCAGCTATCTTATCTCCGTGGTGGTGGGCCGCTTCTCGGAGCTGAAGGAGGAGGTGGACGGGCTGCCGCTGTACTACTATGTGCCCGAGGGCAGGGAGGAGGACGCGCGCCGCTCCTTCAAGGACACCGCCGACATGGTCAGGTTCTACAGCTCCCTGCTCGATTACCCCTATCCCTATCCCAAGTACGCGCAGACGACCGTGCACGACTTCATCTACGGGGGCATGGAGAACACCAGCGCGACCACGCTCACCGAGCTGGCGCTGCTCGATGAGAAGGCCTCCAGGGATCACACCGTGAACCCGCTGGTGGCCCATGAGCTGGCGCACCAGTGGTTCGGGGACCTGATCACCTGCAGGCACTGGTCCCATGCCTGGCTGAACGAGGGCTTTGCCACGTACTTCGAGAACCTCTACGTGTGGAGGAGCCTGGGCCAGGAGGAGTTCTGGAGGGCCCTTATGGAGGACTTCGAGAATTACAGGAAGGAGGTGGAGGAGAGGTACAGCAGGCCCATCGTCTGCAGGGTCTACGAGAGCCCCAACGAGCTCTTCGACAGGCACCTCTACGAGAAGGCGGGGCTCGTGCTGCACACGCTACGCTACTACATGGGGGAGGAGGGCTTCTGGAGGGGGGTGAGGGCCTACGTCAGGAAGTGCGCCTACAGCTCCGTGGATACGGAGGACTTCAGGAAGGCGCTGGAGGAGGAGACGGGGCTCAGCCTGGAGCAGTTCTTCGAGGAGTGGTTCTACAGGCCCGGCCACCTGAAGCTGAAGGTGAGGCAGGAGTATGAGCCCTCGACGGGCCTGCTGAGGCTGGAGCTGCAGCAGGGGCAGGAGCAGCCCTATCACATACCGCTGGACGTCTACGTCTACACCGAGAGGGGCGAGCAGCGCTGGAGGCTGCAGCTCTCCGAAAGGGCCCATACCTTCTACCTTCCCCTTCCGGCGCGGCCGCTCTCCGTGAGCGTGGACAGGGAGCTCTGGGTGCTGAAGGAGCTGGAGCACGATAAGCCCGTCGAGATGTGGCTCTATGACCTCGAGCATGGCAACGCCGTGGAGAAGGTGCTGGCCTGCAGGGCGCTGGCGAGCGCGGTGGACTACAGGGCCGAGCCCGCCCTGATAAGGGCGCTCAAGGGCGAGGGCTTCTGGTATGTGAGGGGCCAGGCGGCCCTCGCGCTGGGCAGGAGGGGGGGCGAGGGGGCCCTGAGGGCCCTGCTCGAGGCCCTTCAGGAGCCTCACCACAGGGCCCGCCGCCTCATCGTCCAGGCGCTGGGCAACTTCAAGGACAGGAGGGCGGTGGAGGCCCTCGCGCCCCGCCTGCTGGAGGATGAAAGCTACTTCGTGCAGGCCGAGGCCGCCATCAGCCTGGGCAAGACGAAGCAGAGGGAGGCCTACGAGCACCTGCTGAAGGGCCTGCAGATAGGCTCCTATGCGGAGGTGGTCAGGGCGGGCGTGCTTCAGGGGCTGGCCGAGCTGGGCGATGAGAGGGCGCTGGAGGTGGCGAAGGAGTGGTGCGCCTATGGCAGGCCCCATCAGGTGCGCGTGGCGGCCATCAAGTGCATAGCCAAGCTGGGCAGGGGCAAGGAGTGGGCCTTCGAGCTGATGGCCGACCTGCTCAGGGATTACTGGTACGCCGTGCGCATGGCCGCGGCCGAGGCCTTCAAGCAGTGGGGCGATGCCAGGGCCCTGCCCCACCTGGAGGAGGCCCTCAGGAGGGAGCTGCAGGGGAGGGTGAGGAGGAGCCTGAGGGAGGCGATTCACAGGATAAGGACGCCCTCCGCGCCCCAGGAGCTGGCCAAGCTGAGGGAGGAGCTGGAGCGGCTGCGCGAGGAGAACGCAAGGCTGCGGGAGAGGCTGGAGAGGCTGGAGGCCCAGCTGGCGAAGCCCGCTAGCTGACGCGCCTTATCCTGTACCGCCTCACCTCCTCGGGCGTATAGTAGCCCAGGACCCCCGTGCGCCACCTGATGGCGTAGAGCTGCTGCCCATCGCCCGCCTTCGTGACCTCCACCACCACGCCCTCCATCTTCAGCGGCGAGCGCACCTTATCGCCCACGTTCAGCACGCCCCGAGCGCCCCTGAGCGCTTTTAACCTTTCCCGCCTAAAGCCCATATAGGAGCAGAGGATGCGAAGGGCGTGGGCAGGGGAAGGCGCTTTCTGCTCATCTTCGAGGCCAGGGGCCGGAGCCCGCTCGATAGGGCCCCCCTCCTGGAGGGGGCCAGGGAGGCCGTGGCGCCGCTGCAGGCCTTCGTGGGCGACCTGAGGGTGGGCGAAAGGCACCTCGAGCTGGACCTCTTCTGCCCCATGCTCTCGCTCAACGAGGCGCTGAAGAAGCTCTCATCGCTGCTGGGAGGGCCCCCGCTCTCCGTCAGGAGCCTGGACGTGGCGCAGGAGCTGCCCAAGGAGAGGGCGCTCGGGGAGGTCTTCTACCTCTTTAACAGCGGCCGGTATTGGGAGTCGCATGAGGCGCTGGAGGCGCTGTGGAAGGAGGCGCAGGGCGATGAGAAGAGGGCCCTTCAGTTCCTCATCCTCGTCTCGGCCGCCTTCGTGCACCGCCAGAAGGGGAGGGAGCAGGTGGCCCTGGGCATCCTGAGGAGGGCGCTGGCCCGCTCCGAGGAGCTGCCGGCGCTGGGAAACCTGGACCTGAGGGGCCTCGCCGCGCAGCTACAGCGGCTGCTGGAGAGGGGCGCGCTGGAGCGCCCCGTGCTGAGGGAGCTAACGCCCCCCCAGCTCGCGCCGCTGGCGGAGGCGCTGGCGAGGCTCTAGCCTGGTCTTGAAGGGGAAGGGGCAGAGCCGCTCGACGGGGCACTCATAGCACAGCGGCCCGCGGGCCCTGCAGGTGCGCCTGCCGAAGGAGATGAGCAGCAGGTGCGCCCTATGCCTCAGCCGCGGGGGCGTGAGCTGCTCGAGCCTGCGCTTGATGGCCTCGTAGCTCCCTCCTCGATGGAGGCCCAGCCGCTGCGTGACCCTTTTCACGTGGGTATCTATGGGCAGCAGGGGTGCGCCCGCGGCCGTGGCCAACAGCACCTCCGCGGTCTTGGGCCCCACGCCCGGCAGGGCGCGCAGCTCCTCCAGGGCTTCTTCATGAGGCAGCGAGAGGAGGCGCTCCAGGTATCCCTCCCCCGCTCTGCTCAGCGCTTGGGCGAGGGCCTTCAGCGCCCTGGCCCTCTGCCTGTACATGCCGCCCGCCCTTATCGCCTCCTGCAGCTCCTGCAGCGAGGCCTTCGCGATGCGCTCGATGTCCACGCCCACCCTTTGCTCGAGGGCTGCATAGGCCCTCAGGGCGTTGACATCGGAAGTATTCTGGCTCAGGACCGTGGCCACGAGCGCCCTGAAGGGATCCCTCGTCTCCCTGAAGACGTGCAGCGTGGCGAACTCCTCCTGCCTTATCTTCACATGCCTCTCCAGCAGGCTGAGGATGCGCAGCCACCTCCCCCGCTCGCCCCTGGCCAAGCGGCACCTCGGCGCCAAGGGGGTTTTTATGGTGGCGGCTGAGCCTAAATAGGCCTCCTTCCATGCCCCGCCATGGCCAAGCTGGCCGAGGAGGAGATAAGGAGGAGGCTGAGGCGGCTGAGGGGCTGGAGGTATGTGCGGGGCGAGCTCAGGAGGGCGCTTCGCTTCGAAGATTACCTGAGCGAGGTCGCCTTCTTCAACCTGCTCGCGCTTCAGGCGGAGCGCATGGACCACCATCCCGATGTGAGGCTGAGCTGGGGGAGGATGGAGCTCTCGCTCACGACCCATTCGGAGGGGGGCGTGACGGAGAAGGACTTCCTGCTGGCCGAGGGCATAGAGAAGGCCTATCGCCTTCTGCGGGCTAGATCACGCCGCGCCTCCTGAGCGCCGCGAGCTCCTCTCGCCTAACCCCCAGCTCCAGCAGCACCTGCTCCGTATGCTCCCCGAGCGCGCAGGGCCTGCCCTCGTTCACCTGCGGCCTGCCGTCCAGCAGCGCGAGGGAGAAGTAGGGCACGCCCTGCCTGACGCTCAAGGAGCCCCTCCGCCTGTAATAGGCGTGCCCGGGCAGCTGCTCGGGCTCCAGCACCTCCTGCAGCGGCAGGTCCCTCTGCCTGGCCAGCCGCAGCAGCTCGCGCAGCTCCCTCGAGGCCAGCGCCTCGGCCAGGGCTTCGGGCTTCTCATCGCTCAGGCCCAGCGCTTCCTTCAGGGCCTCCTGAAATTCCGGCTCCAGCGCGGCCACGCTCACGGGCTTTCCCTCCCGCGAGCGGTAGAGCCTGTAGTAGGCGTAGCGCCCGTTCAGGAGCTCCTCCCTGGAGCCGGCGAGGGCCTGCGTGAGCCTGTAGAGCGAGAAGGGCAGCGCGGCATCGGCCATGGAGACATCTATGTACAGCCCCCTGCTTCGTGAGGCCAGCGCGGCGCAGATGTAGAGCGCGGCCGCCAGGCCCGCCGCTATATCCGCGATCAGGAGGGGCAGGAGGGGCTCATAGCCCTCGCCGGGCAAAAGGCCCGCCAGGCCCGCGCAGTTGATGTCGTGGCTGGGCAGCGGCGCATGCTCGCCCTTCTTCCCATAGCCCGTGATGGAGCAGTAGATGAGCCTGCGGTTGACCCTCCTTAACTTAGAGGGGCCTAGGCCCAGGCGGCGGGCGGCCTTGGGCCTGAAGCTCTCCACGAGCACATGTGAGCGCGCGGCCAGCATGTAAAGAAGCCTCCTGCCCTCCGCCCTCCTGAGGTTCAGCGTGACGCTCCTCTTGCCCCTCGCGAGCGCCTGAAAGAGCGGCAGCACGCGCATATAATCCCCCACGCCCGGCTCCTCCACCTTTATGACCTCAGCCCCCAGGTCCGCGAGCAGCTGCGCGCAGAGGGAGGAGGGCAGCAGGCGGCCCACCTCGAGCACCCTTATGCCCTTCAGCAAGGCCATGCCGGGCCAAGCCCGAAGGCTTATAAAATGACAGCCCCCGCGAGGCCCATGTCAAGGGCTGAAAGGCTCTGCGTGGTCGGCAGCGGCACGATGGGCCACGGCATCGCGCAGGTCTCCGCGATGGCGGGGTACGCGGTGACCATGGTGGACGTCTCGGACGAGATCCTCTCCAGGGCCCTGGAGAGGATCAGGTGGAGCCTGGGCAAGTTCGCCGAGAAGGGCAGGATAAGGCCCGAGCAGGTGCAGGAGACGCTGGCGAGGATCAGCACCACCACCTCCCTCGAGCAGGGCGTGAGGGGGGCCTCGCTCATCATAGAGGCCGTGGTGGAGGATACGGAGGTGAAGAAGGACGTCTTCAGGCGCGTGGGCGCCGTCGCCTCCGAGGAGGCGCTCCTGGCCACCAACACCAGCACGATCCCGATCAGCGAGCTGGCCGAGGCCGTGCCCCTGCCCGAGAGGTTCCTGGGCCTTCACTTCTTCAACCCTCCTCAGCTGATGCCGCTGGTGGAGGTCATCCTGGGAAAGAGCACTTCGGAACAGGCCCTGAAAAGGGCGCTCGAGTACGTAAGGGCCATAGGCAAGGAGCACGTGCTCTGCCGCAGGGATGTGCCCGGCTTCATCGTGAACAGGATCCTGGCGCCCATCTTCAACACGGCCTCCTGGCTAGTCAGCAAGGGCGAGGCGAGCGTGGTCGAGATAGACAGCGCCGCAAGGTATCAGCTGGGCCTCCCCATGGGCCCCTTCGAGCTCGCCGATTACACGGGCATAGATATAGGCTTCAGGGTGATGGAGGAGATCAACAGGAGGGAGCCCAGCCCCGCGCCCGTGGCGCCGCTGCTCAGGGAGCTCTACGAGAAGAAGTGGTTCGGCCAGAAGGCGGGCCGCGGCTTCTACGAGTACAAGGGGGCCTTTTACGAGCGGCCCAACATCCCCCCCGAGGCGGGAAGGTCCTTCAACCCCCTCAGGCTGCTCGCCCCCGCCGTGAACGCGGCCGCCTGGCTGCTCGAGAACGGCGTGGCGAGCAGGGAGGACATAGATAAGGCCGTCAAGCTGGGCCTCGGCTTTCCCAAGGGGATCCTGGAGTATGCGGACGAGCTGGGCCTCGACGCCGTGGTGAGCGAGCTGAAGCGCCAGGCAGCGCTGCTGGGCCCGCAGTGGGAGCCGGTGCCCCTGCTCCTGAGGATGGTGGAGGAGGGGCGCCTGGGCAGGAAATCGGGCCGGGGCTTCTACGAGTATGCCGCGGAGGAGCGCCGCTATACCGAGGTCGCGCTCAGGAAGGAGCCGCCCCTGGCCTGGATCCTGCTGAGCAGGCCCCAGAGGCTGAACGCCCTGACGCCCACCATGCTCAAGGAGCTGCTCTCGGCGCTGGAGGAGCTCGAGGGCGACGCGGGGATAAGGGTCGTCATAATAAGGGGGGAGGGGGGCAGGGCCTTCAGCGCGGGCGCCGATATCTCCTTCTTTCAGCCCGTTCCCCCCCATAAGGTGGTGCAGCTCATGCAGGTCTTTCACGAGGCCTACTCGAGGATAGAGCGCTTCAGCAAGCCCGTCATCGCGGCGATAGAGGGCTATTGCCTGGGAGGGGGCGCGGAGCTGGCCGCGGCCTGTGACTTTCGCCTTGCCAGCGATGAGGCTCAATTGGGCCAGCCCGAGCTGAACATAGGCATCATGCCCGGCGCGGGGGGCACGCAGAGGTGGACCAGGCTGGTGGGCCTCGCCAGGGCCAAGGAGCTGGTGATGCTGGGCGAAAGGATCGGGGCGGAGGAGGCGCTCAGGCTGGGCCTCGTGCACCGCGTCTTTCCCAAGCCCAGGTTCGAGGAGGAGGTGAGGAAGTTCGCGCTCAAGCTGGCGGAAGCGCCACCCATAGCGCTCGCGATGGCGAAGCTCTCGCTCAACTTCGGGGCCAACATGGACCTGCAGGGCGCCCTTCTGCTGGAGTCGGCGCTCTTCTCGCTGCTCTTCGGCACGAAGGATATGCTCGAGGGCCTCTCCGCCTTCCTGAGCAAGAGGAGGCCCGAGTTTAAGGGCGAGTAGCGCCGGCCTCGCCCGCGCGTGGCCCTACTGGGAGGAGCTGCTGAGGCTGAGGGGCCCCCTTCATGCCCTCGAGCATGGGCGCCAAGGGCACGCTCGATGGCGATGGCATCCTCTTCGTGGCCCATGATGCCAAGGCCTTCCCGGGGGCCTTCCTCCCCGTGCCCCTTGGCAACGTCGGGGGCGATCAGCTGCGTGAGATATACAGGGGCAACGAGCTGCTTCAGAGGATAAGGGCCCGGCGCCTTGAGGGCATCTGCGGGCCTGCGAGTTCAGGCAGGTCTGCGGGGGCAGCGGGGCCAGGGCCTACCCTCACACGGGGAACCCCCTGGCCTCGGACCCCGCCTGCGTGCTGGTGAGCGGCGATGCAGGTGCCTGCGCGGGGCATCGCTGGCCGGCGATGGAGGCTAGGCTGAAGGAGGTGATCGGAGGCCTTATGCTGGCCGCGAGCCCTTGATATCCCTTCCGGAGATGATGAAGGGCCAGATGTGAGCTGTAGAAACGCTCACGGGCCTTTCTGTCTACTTGTTCTACTGGCAGTTCTATCCAGCATGAGGGTCCATCTATTTCTAACTCGCCGATTAATCTCTGTCTGGCCTTCTATGCAACGCTCCGCGTTGCGTTCTAGGGGGGTCCAGGCATGCCCTTCTTTTCTAAATGCAGATACGTGAGCGGTTCTATCCCTTTGTTCTATGTTTCTATCCGCGCCCATGTCCGTTTCTATCACGCGCGGGGCCTATTTTATCGCGCCCACGATTCTTTTCCCCGCCCGGAATTGCTATTCCGCGAGCTCTGCAATGCCATATCCCTTTCCAGGCCCACCCATAACGTTCCTTGGCGCCGGTGCCACGGCTGCAGGATGGCCATGCGCTTAATCCATCTCATCATCCTTCTGGTCCTGCGCCTTGATATCGCGGCAGCAGGGCCAAACGTCGGAAAAGGGGTTCTGCGGGGGCTCCGCTGCGTCCTTCCCTCACATGCGGGCCGCGATGCTCGGAAATCCCCGTAGCTTAGCAACGGTTTGACCTTAAGTCAATAAATCTTAACCCCCCTCATGGACAAATTGTTCTAAAGCTTTAAAAGCCCTGGCCTGAAGGGGCGCGCGAAAATGCTGTTGAAGCGCAGAGGATACATGCGCGATGCAGGCATTAGCCTGCTCCTAAGCCTCCTCGTCCTCGCCACCTTCGCCATGGCATTCCCGGCTGCGCCGGCAGTTGCCGTGCAGCCCCCGCCCAAAGTGAGCGTGGAGCCCAACGTGGTCGAAGGTGGAGTGCCCACCGCCTTCTCCGTTACGGTGAGCAACCCCATCACCAACAGCTACGCGATCACGGCCATCACGGTAAGTGCGCCCCCGGGCTGGACGTTCACATATGGTGCTCCACCTGCTCCATGCGCCGCCCCCCTGGGTACTCTGGAGGCAAGTAGCCCTAGCGCCTTCACCTGCAGCGGCAAACTGCTCCCTGGCTACTCGGTGACCCTAGGAGGGGGGGGCAGTCTGCAACTCACCGGCCCCACGCCCGGAGATGTCAATGCCATAGTGGGCACCTTCAGCACCAGCGTGCAGGACGCCTCTTCTCCAGCCTTCTATGCGGGGCCCACCTTCACGGTGTATGCAACCGGCCCCAGCCCCTCATTAACCATAACCTTCCCTAGCGCCGACCCCTGCTCCGGCACAGATTATGTAGCGGGCTCCGGCCCCTGCAGCGCCACCGTCACGGTAAGTACTACAGGCAGCGTAGGCATCGCGGGCCTCCCCGTCATCTTCACCACCGATCCAAAGAGCGCCGCATCTCCCACCAGCGCCACCACCGATAGCACCGGCAAGGCCAGCACCACTTGGCAGCCCTCAAACGTAGCGGGCACCACCAATAGGCTGGATGCCACCCTTGGCACCAGCTCCTTTACAACTTCTACATCTATCCGCGTCGTGCCCGGCGCGCCCAGCAAGGTGGTCTTCGCTTCTCCGTTCAGCCGCACCCACTATGTAACAACATCCACCACCGTCGGCGAAACGCTCTACGCCCAAGAAGGCGCTTCTGGACAAAACCCCATCACATATAACGTGGCAGATGCCTTCGGCAACCCTATAGATTGGGGCTCGATATCCTTCGAGCGCAACCAGGGCATAACGCTCA
>PSMU01000002.1:0-358302 GCA_040290255.1 Candidatus Australarchaeum erebusense
TGCGCTCCCTATATGCCCTGATATCCTCTAGGAAGATATCGCCGAAGATATGGGACCTTATCCCCTTACGCGCAAGGCCCTCATATGCCTCGCCCATTCTCTCCTCGTACACCCTGTTCGCGGCCCCGTTGGGTATGTAGACCTTCTCCAGCGCATACCCAAGGGCCGCCGCCTGCTGCTCTATCAGCTCCCGCCTGATGCCGTGCATGGCCACCCTCTCATCGCCCTCCGTCAGCGTCGTGAGCAGGCAGGCGACCTCTATATCGCCGGAGCTGATAACTTCATAGAGCGCAAGGGCGCCATCCTTGCCCCCGCTCCAGGAAACCGCCGCGCGCCTGCGCAAGCCGCATACCCAGCGCGCATCCTAGTTAAGGGCTTCGCCAGCGCTGGCCAAGGACTGAGGTGGGGCCGGTGGGATTTGAACCCACGCTCACTGGCTCCCAAGGCCAGCGTCTTCGACCAGGCTAGACCACGGCCCTCCTCTTGATGCACTTTACTGTATATTAGGCTTCATCGCTCGCCAGCACATGAGCCTCGGCCTCCTTCGCCAGCACCCTCTGCTTCAGTTTCCTTTCCACGATGCCCGCGGGGAACAGCACCGTGTACAACAGCGCCACGCCCGCCATGGTAACTATGTAGTATCCTAGGCCGATCGCTAGGCCGATGGCCGCCAAGGCCCACACTTCAGCCGCGGTGGTGAGGCCCACCACCCTGTTCGCCGTCCTAAGGATCATGCCCGCACCCAAGAAGCCCACGCCCACCACGACATTAGAGGCGATTCTGTAGCTGGGATCGATGGGCGAGCCCGAGAGCGTGGCGAAGAGCGCCGCGCCCATGCATACCAGGGCATGGGTCCGCATGCCCGCTGGCTTACCTCTCATCTCCCTCTCGAGGCCCACGAGCCCTCCTACAAGGGCGGCCACGGCCAGTCTTAGCACTATGGTCGCTTCGTCCATGCAGCGGGCGCCACCACAGCTTAATTTAAGCCTGGCCTCCTGCTAAGGCGTGGCAAGGGCAAGACAGCTGCTGTCCTGCGTGCTCTCCTCGGTGGCCTTCGGCGCGGTTTACGGGCATGTAGAGTATCGCTACATAACGCCGTATAGGCCGCTCATCGATGCGGCTCTATCACGTTTCCCGCTCCTGTTCTCCCAGTTCTATCCCTATCATTACTTCATCATGCTGCCCATCTTCCTGCTAGCCTCCTATCTCGCGGTCCGCGGTACCCTCCCTCGCCCACAGAGCGGGGCCGGGCTCACGCGGATGAAGGCGCTCGCCGCCTGGCTCCTCACGGCCGTGCTGGCGGAGGATGTGACCTGGTTTGGGGAGAGGGTGCTCTGGCCCAGGGCAAATGAAGGCCTTCCGGGCCAATGGATCCTCTGCCCCCTCGAATGGACCTGTCTTGGCCTTCCTTCCCTAGGGCCGCTGCCCCTCTGGCACATCCCCTTCCTGCTCAGCCTCCTGGCGCTTTGGCTCCAGACCTATACATCGCTTGGCCAGCGAGAAGGGGAATTTTATTAAGGATCCTCCTCCAGCTGGGGCGTGGAGGCGCTCCCACTTCTCGAAGAGCTGGTGGCCATCAGGACAGTAAACGAGCCCAAGGCCGGCCTCAGGCCCGATCCCAAGGCGGCCGAGTTCATAAGGGCCAAGCTCGAGGAGGCGGGCCTCAGCGTGGTGCTTCTGGCCAGCGGCGGATATCAGACCGTGCTCGCATCGCACGGCTCGGGCAGGCCCATAGCGCTCTTCATGGCACACTACGACACCGTCCCAGTGCGCGAGGAGGAGTGGAGCAAGCCCCCCTTCAACCTCACGCGCGAGGGCGATAGGGCCTATGGCCGCGGTTCCCTGGACGATAAGGGCAACGTCAGCGCGCTTCTCGCGGCGGCCCGCCAGATGAAGGAGGGCTGCAAACGGGGAACGCTCCTGCTCGCCTTCACGGGCGACGAAGAGATAGGGGGAGAGCATGGAGCCCTCATGCTGCGGGAGAGGCTGAAGCAGGAAGGGCGCCTGCCGGACTATGTCGTGAACGGCGATGGCGTGGGGCTGCGGCCCATAGTCCGGAGGAGGAACTCCTTCACCATAGACATAAGCCTGCCATCAAGCTACAAGGCCTACAGGGGAAGGGCGCTAAGAAGGACGTTCAGGACGCTGACCCCCTATGCCCAGCACCGGCATGCCGGATACTTTATCCCCGGCATCGATTCGCACTGTCTTCTTCAACTTTCTAGGCTGCTGCTCAACGAGCCGGGCCTGAAACTGCTTGAGCTTGAGGGCGGGTTCTTGGTGGAGAACGTCCTGCCCTCCTCCATCAGCGCCAGGTTGCTGAGGGTGGGCGAGGGAGAGGTCGTCATGGTGGACGAAGCGCTCAACGAGCTCGTCAAGGCCCTGCTCCCACTCACAAGGCCTCCCTTGCCGGCCCAGTTCAGCACCTATGGCGTAGTCGCAACGCCCAACGTGCTGCAAAGGCAGGATGGTCGCCTACAGCTCAGGCTCAACGTGAGGGCCATGCTGCTGGAGCCGGAGCCGGTCGAGAGAGTCTACGGGGAGCTGGTGAGGCGGCTCCTGCCAGGGGCCAGCATGCAGGTCAGGGGCGCCCGCGGCTGGCTAAATACTCACGAGGATGCGTTGCTAGTGCAGAGGGCCCTTGGGGTTCTTGAGGAACTGGGCGTGGCCGCTTCGCCCATAGAGAGGGAGGGGGCCTCCGATTCCCGCTTCTTTTCGCCCTTGGGGATACAGGCCATCGACATAGGCCCCCTGGGGGGCAATATGCACGGGCCGGACGAATATGTCCTCGTGCCCAGCCTGGAGAAGCTCTCCTCTTTCTACGCAAGGCTCGCGGCCAGGCTCCTTTCCAGTTAAGCCTAAATGGTCCGCCGATAACATGGCGGCGTGCAGACGCTTCAACTTCTGGAGGAAATAAGGCGCATCACCGCCGGCGAAGGCCTACCGGCGCAGAGGCTCACAAAGGCGCTAAGCGCGCTGAGAGAGGCGAGGGGCTACTATTGGATAGGCATCTATAGGAAGGAGGGAAGCGCCATGGTCAGGAAGGCCTTCTCGGGCCCCCTGCCCCCCTGCGACGTCTTTCCCTTGGGCGTGGGCAACGTGGGATGGGTCGGCATGACGGGACTGCCGAAGCTCATCCCCGACGTCAGGAACGACCCCCAGTACTCAATGTGCTTCGTGGCCACAAAGTCCGAGCTGGTGGTGCCGCTGAAGAGCGGCGAGGAGGTGGTGGGCCTGATCGATGTGGAGAGCGACAGGCCCCATTACTTTACGGAAGCCGACCTGCGCCTGCTGCAGCAGGCCGGCGAGCTCCTGCTTCCCCTTCTCCTGCAGGTCTAGCTATAGGCCGCCGAAGGCCTCGGCCCACGCCTGATAAGCCCTGACGATCTCGGGCGTGATACTCGGCTTCCTGCTGCCTATGACCTCCTTGAAGTCCCTCAGCGCTATGGGCCTGGGTAGGGCCCTGGGATCGTCCGCCACGCCGCTCTCGAAGAGCTCGCTCACGACCTTAAGCTGCACGGCCTGACAGATGTCCCTGATATCGCTTCCCGTGTAGCCCTCGGTGAGCTTTGCCAGCTCCTCCAGGGAGGCATCCGCATCTAGCCTGAGCGGCCTCGTGTACAGCTCAAAGAGCCTCCTCCTGGCAGCCTGGTCCGGCGGCGGCACGAGCACCCTCTTTTGAAAGCGCCTCAGGAAGGGGACATCCAGCGCCCAGGGCTTATTAGTTGCTCCTATCACATATAGGTGCGAATTCTTCCCCTTTTCCTGCACGCCATCGAGCTCCTTGAGGAACTGGTTCCTTACCCTCACCTCCCCTCCCACCTCCTGGGATCTTACGCCCAGTAGCGAGTCTATCTCATCGATGAAGATGATGACGGGCCTTCCCTCTTCTCTCGTGTGCAGCTTCCTGGCAAAGGAGAAGAGCCTCGCCACGTTCTTCTCGGCCTCGCCCAGCCACTTGCTCATGATGGAGGCCGCATCCACGCTTATGAAGTACGCGTTGAGCTCCGCCGCTGCGGCGGCGCAGATAAGCGTCTTGCCGCAGCCCGGCGGGCCGAAGAGCAGGATGCCGCGCGGCCAGCCCAGCGGAAAGAGGTCCGGCCTGCGGGTCGGGTAGACGATGCTTTCCCTGATCATCTTCTTGACGTCGTCTAGCCCTATGACCTCGTCCCAGCTCACGTTGGGCTTCTCCTTGACGACCAAATCGCTGAAGGAGGACTTAAGCGGCTCCACGCCCAGGCCCGCCGGCGCTTCCTCGCCCATCGTCTGTTCCGTAGGCGGGGCCTCCTTGGCCCGCGGCTGAAGCTCAGGGCCCTCCTGTGTAAAGCTTAGGCCATAGGCCTTCTGAAGGGCCTTCACGCGCTCCTGGTATTGCATGGCCCTCTGCAAGTAGAGCTGGTTGAGCCTGTACTCAGGGTAGAGCTGGCAGAGCTTAATGAGCGTCGAGATGGCCCTTTGATAGTACTGTATGGCCAGGCCGTAGGAGCCCTGCAGGTCGAGCTTTATCGCCTCCCCCGCATACTTGGCCGCCGCATCCTCCAGCTCCTTGGCCGCCTGATAGCTCATGCCAGCTCCAGCTCCTTCTGAGCGTTCTGTAAGTGCAGCTCGAGCCACTCCTGCTCCAGCTCTCCCATCTTACGGCCCAGCTCTTCCGCAAGCCCCCTGAGCACTTCGGGCCCCGAGGCCTCGGCCTGCGTCCTCGCCTCTGCATACAGCGATGTGAGGCGGCCGAACGCCTGCTCAACCAGGGCATTTGTGGCCATCAGCAGCTCCGCCAGCTCTCCGCCCAGCTCCTCGGACAGGGCCCTTTGGGCCTCGACCAAGCTCTCCACGATCTTCGGCACGCCGTGGAGGGCCCGCAACGCTAGCTTAAGGGACTCCAACAGCAGGCAGAGATCCCTGAAGGTCTCGAGCCTCAGCATCAGGCCGAGTAAGAGGGCATGTGCCGAGCCCACGAAGGAAAAGAGCCTGTCCAGCTGCTCAAGTTCCTTAGCTATAAAGCTAGTTCTCTCCACGTCCCCTTCTTGGCTTACCTCGGAAAGCCTCTCCATTAGCTGCCTTCGTCTCTCCTCTAGCTTCTGCCTCTTGGCGAGCAGCTGGGCTTCCAGAGGGGCCATGCCCTTGGCCATCTGTTCCAGCTTACTCGTGTTTAGCGGCGATGTAAACATGACCGCAGTCGGCAGCCTTTATGATAAAACGCCGCGTGTAAATGATGGTCTACAAACAAGATAAAAAATTGAAAAGAAGAGTTTACGCTTGGGTTGGAGCTCCTTGGCCCACGCCCGTGGGGAGCTCTGGGAACTTCTCCTTCATGCGCTGTTCCGCCACCGCGGAGGCCTCGGCCAAGATTCTTTCCGCATCCTCGTTAGCCGCGCCGAAGTTCAGCGTGGTGCCCGTAAGCTGGCCCGCTTCCACTAGGATCGAGCTGAGCATGCTGCTGATCTCTCCAATTTCGCGGTCCGCCTCGGGAAGGATGGATGATAGACCGGCCTTTATCCCCCTGATGACTCCCATCGCGGGGGCAAGGGTCACGACAATCTCGCCCAGCTCCTGCACGGTGCTAAGCCTCAGCGAGATCTGCTCTAGTGCGAGCCGCGCCTGCGTCACGAGCCTCGCTATCTTCCTCACCTCGGCCAGCTCGTTCGCGTAGACGGTCGCCTGCTGCGTGTCATGCTTCTGTAGGGCCGAAATAACCTTGTTGAAGATGGCAGAATCCTTGTCCTTCAGCTTCACGGCCATGGCGTCGAGCTTCTGGACCTGCACTTGAATCTGCCTGACCGCCTGCTCAAGCCTGGGCTTGAGGGGCCCAGGGCTTCTGACGGCCTCCCTTATCTTAGTTCCTAGTCCCGGTTCGGTCCTGGTCTCCCAGCGCCTGCTGAAGTCAGACATGGTAGCAGCGGAGCCTTAGGCCGGCTTTTGAGCACACCGCCACCCTAGAACCTGTCACCGCGGTGACGCAGGACACGGTGACAAGCCCCCTCAAGCTTTTGGTGCACGACGTTAGAGCGGGCGCTTTAACTTACGGGAACCCACGGTGGCCGAGTGGAGCTGGAGGAGCTAAGGGCTTCGCTCACCAGGCTTGGCCTGAGCGACTATGAGGCCAGGGCATATCTGGCGTTGTTGCTTGAGGGGCCTCAGGAGGCCAGGCTGCTTCCCTTTAAGTGCGGCGTGCCGAGGACGAAGGTCTACGCGACGCTCAGGAGGCTTCAGGAGAAGGGCCTCGCCTACCAGCTGGACGATGGCTCCAAAAGGTACGCCGCCACGCCGCCCGAGGAGGCCTTCTCCAGAGCCCTGCACGAGCTCCTCAAATCGGTCAGGGCAGCCCGGCAGGCGATCAAGGCGCTCAGCAGGCTGCGCGAGACGAATATTCTTGGCAGAAAGATGGTGGAGGGCAAGCACTACCTCCTCAGCTCCGAGCTGCTAGAGCAGAAGCTCGACGAGCTCCTGAGCGTCACCAAGAAGAGGCTGCTGATGTACCTCAGTCCCTCGCTGCTCTACGCGCTCGAGGCCGTAAGGGCCCGGCTCTTTGCCCTGAGCTCCTCGCAAGAGCTGGAGGCAAGGGCGGTGCTCTCGGCGCTGCTGCTCGAGGAGGAGCAGGCCCAGCTGCCCCTTCCCAGCTCCTCAGTGCGCGTCTCCACCAGGGGGCTAAGGTTGGGCCTCTTCGTTACCGACGAGCACGTGCTGTTGGCGCCGGGCGAGGGCGGCTTCTTCTTGCTCTTTAACTCCCCGGAGGTCCACGAGCTGGCCAGGACCCTCTTCGAGGAGCTCTGGGCCTCCTCCTATCCGCTGCACGCGGTCCGCCAATTCCTGGGAAAGCCCGCGGCCTCCGAGCTCATGGCCCTCTCGCACAGCGAGGCCGTCCTGGCCCGCTTCCTGGAGAGCCTGCTCGAGGCCGTGGGCGAAGATGCCTACGTGGAGGCAATGAAGGAATTCGTCACCTGGCTTGAGAGCGCCAAGGGACTGAAGCTGCTTGAGGGCGAGCCGGAGGCCACGCTGCAGCTGCTCACTTCGTTCCTAGAGGCCTCCTCCGCGGGAGGCGTGGCCAGATACGATCCGCTCACGAAGATCCTGACGCTTGAGGCCAGTGAGTTTACGCCCCACTCCTTGGTCTGGTTAGGAGCGCTGAGCGGCTACGCCGCCCATAGGGGAGGGAGGATACACGTGCTCCACTCCGCCTATGGGGAAAAAGCAAAGGTGCTTCAGCTTAAGGTGGTGGGGTCCTCGTGATCAGGTGGGGGGCGAGAGGTGAGACCAGAGCATCACTCCAAGCACCGCGATGAAGGCGCCGGCGAAGCCTGATACGGCGGCGCCCACGACCTCGCTGCTTAAGTTGGGCAGCAGGGCGAGCAGCAGCGCGGCGAAGAAGGACCTGGAGAGGTATGCCAGGAACCCGAGCACGTAGCCTAGCAGCGCAAACCCGAACAGCACCTTACCCCTTCCCATCAGGCCAGCGTGCTCCATCGCGCTTAAATCGGCTTGTGTTATTTCTTTTGACCAAGCACGTCAACTAATTTTCCTCGGCCTGACCTCTTCATATTTGTAGCTCTCGCCCGGCTTGAGTATGATGACCTTGGCCCTAGCCTTGGCCCTCCTCACAAGCTCTTCGAAGAGCTTGGGGTCCTGTGAGATGGGGGGCCATGTGTTATAGTGCATGGGTATGGCCACCCGGGGCTTCAGCAACCTAATAGCCTGCGCCGCCTGAGCTGGGTCCATGGTATAGTGGCCCCCTATAGGCAACAGGGCGATGGAAGGCCTGTAGAGCTGGCCGATGAGTTGCATCTCGAGGCTAAGGCCCGTATCGCCGGCATGGTAGATCCTAATCCCCTCGGTTTCCACGATAAAGCCCGAAGGGTTTGAGCCACCTGAGTGCAGCGCCGGCACCAACGTGACCCTGAAGCCGGCGATGGTTACCGTGCCTCCTATGTTGGCGCCGATCGCCTTGGCCCCGGCCTGCTCGGCCTTGGCGGCCGTTTCGAACATCGCCACCACCGGCGCACCGAGCTTCTTCGCGAGCTCGGGCGCGTCGCCGAAGTGGTCGCTGTGGTCATGAGAAACGAGGATGCCATCGCAGCGCTGCACGGCCTCGGGCCCAAAGGGGGCCAGGGGGTTGCCGCTAAGGAAAGGGTCGATCAAAAGAACGCCGTCCTTGGAGGAGATTTCCCACGCGGCATGTCCCAGCCACTTAAGCTCGACCATAGGGGAGCGAGGAGCGCCGCGCTTATGAGCTTAACCCTCCTGCACTGCGTTGCTTTTGGCCTCTCCTCTATAAGGAGGTGAGGGGCGCTAAGCGCTCGGCCTTAAATAATGCTGTGTAGCGGAGGCATAGCCCGCGCTTTGATCAGGCCCAGATGGGAGGATTACAGGAGGCCCAGCGCCCTTTATCCGTGCAGCCTCTGCGGCCGCCACGAGAGCTCCCTTTTCCTCCTCTCGACGGCCTTTTGGGACTTCTTCTTCTGCATGTTCTGCAGATCCTGGTTCAAGGTTCACTATAGAGCGAAAGCCATCCTGCCGGCAGATGAAAGGGAAGCGAGGGCGCTCACGCTGCACTACCACCAGCTCGCGGGCACGGTCAACGAGTACAGGAGGGTAACGCTCGCGCTCTCCTCCCCGATAAGGGCCCTGAGGGCCCTACTGAGGCGCGGCAGGGCTTACAGGCAATGGGCGGAGGGCGTTAGAGCCTAGCAACAGGCGCCGGCGAGGCCTTATAACGGTGGCCAGCCTTCGGCGAACGTGCGGCCTAACGAGAAGGCCCTACAGGAGCTCGAGGAGGCCGTCAGGGAGATGGGGGTGCCCAGCATAGGCCCTGAGGAGGGCAAGCTGGTCTGCCTGCTCGCCCAGCTAAGTAGAGCGCGGCGCGCGCTGGAGCTGGGCACCGGCGTGGGCTACTCAACCTATTGGCTGGGCCTCGGCGTGGGTCCTGAGGGCAGCGTGGAGAGCGTGGAGCTGGACATTGAAAGGGCCGAGAGGGCCAGGGCCCTGCTGCGGAAGCATGGCCTCGCACACGTCAACATCGTGACGGGGGAGGCCCTTAATTTTGTGCGCTCTCTTCCTAAAAACAGGAAATACGATCTTATCTTCGTGGACGTGCTCAGGAGCCTGTCCTCGGAGCAGGAGGGAAGGGCTCTGGCCCGCCTCCTCGATGTCCGGCTTCAAGAGCGGGGCCTTCTGCTGGCCGATAACGCACAGGCTCCTCATTCCGCGGTCGAGGCATTCGTGAGTTACTTCTTTTCGAGGCGGACATACTTCTCGGCCATCTGCCCGGTACGAGAGGGACTGCTTATCTCCTACAGGAGGCCTAGAAGATAATGGGCCGCACGGCCGCGCCACACTTCGAGCACCTAAGAACGAGCTTTTTGCCCTCAACGGCCGGCTTCAGCAGGTTGGGATAATGCGCGCACCCCCTGCTCTCGGCGCCCTGGTCCTTGGCCACCCGCTCCACCACCCTCTCCATGAATTCATCGTGCTTTAGGCTCACGAGAGCTGCAGGCAGGTCCCGTCTAAAAAGCTTTTTTGCGGCCCACAGCTCTTTCGACGTGCGCGAGGTGGTGAGCTTCTTCGGCCACGCGAACATCTTGGCGCTTCACCCCACGACGCTGGAGATCACGAGGGCCCACGCGCTCACGCCCAAAGGCGACTGCATTGTAGGTGTGAGGGCCGATAAAGCCTCGGCCGACCTGAGCGATGCGGTGAAGGGGGCGATAAGGCAGGAGGGAAGGCCCATTAGGCTCACGCTGCTCGTGGGGGGGCTCAGCTTTTCCTTCCTGGCCAGGGGAAGCGAGGCCCTATCGCTCTCCAGTAAGGAGGCCATCATAGTGAGGAAGTCCTCGTACACGAACTGTAAGAAGACGATAGCCATAAGGTCCGAGGCGGCCGCCGCAGATCTGCCTCGCGCTCTTGTGGCCCTGCTGAGAGAAGGGGCGAAGGGCGAGCTGCTCATAGAGCCCTTATAACAGCGTTATAGTAATAAGCGCCCTCGGGCAACTCTTATATAAAACGCGGGCGCCGGAGTATCTCCCGAATGAGGGTTAGGGACGTACCCAGAAAGAGATGGGAGGCGGTGATCGTCAACAATTCGCACCCCTCCCTCGTCCTCTTCTGGTGCCCTTGGTGCGAATGGTCCCGGAAGCTCACGCGTGTCCTGGAGGAGCTCAGCCCGCTCTACGATGGCAGACTCAACTTTTACGCGGTGAACGTCGAGGGCGATGGGGAATTGGCCGAAAGGTATGGCGTTAAGAGCGTGCCCACGCTGATGTTCTTCTATCAGGGGAAGCCCCTATACAAGCTGGTGGGATACCACCAGCCGGAGCTGATCAAGGAGGAGCTGGATAAGGTGCTCAGGATCTATCGCGCCTGCCTGGACCAGAGCAGCTCGCTGACCATACAATAGGCGATGGGACTCTCTGCCGGGCTCCTAAGCCCTCTCCCACGTGATTTCTTTGAGCCTCATGTATCTCGCGTGGCGAAGGCGTTGCTGGGAAGGTTCTTGGTGCGCAGCAGCGGCGGGCGAACGAAGGTGGGCATGGTGGTGGAGGTGGAGGCCTACAGGGGCTTTGAGGACCCGGCCAGCCACGCGTTCAGGGGGAGGACTCGGCGCAATGAGGTGATGTTCGGCCCGCCCGGGAGGGCGTACATCTACAGGAGCTACGGGCTTCATCTTTGCCTCAACGTGACCGCAGAGCCGGAGGGACAGCCCGCAGCGGTATTGATAAGGGCCCTGGAGCCGGTAGGGGGGTTCGAGGCCCAGCTCCGCGAGCTGCCGCTGGAGGCCAGGCTGCGGCTTACGAGCGGCCCTGCCCGCTTAGCCAAGGCGTTGGAGCTAAGCTATGACATGAATGGCTGTGATATGACCAGGCAGGGGGAGCTATATCTGGCCTGGGGCCTCCCTGTGCCTGAGCGCCTCATCGAGAGCTCGTCGAGGGTAGGCGTTATGGATCCGCAGCGCAGGCCCTGGCGCTTTTACATCAAAAATAATCCCTTCGTCAGCCGGGCGTCTCCTTAACCCTCTTCTCCAGCATCTCCAGCTCCCTCTGCGCATGGCGCAGGCCCCTCTGCACCAGATAGGCAGCCAGGGGCCCGAGGATGGCGCTCAGCACGGTGAGCAGGGTAGCGACCGAGAGAAAGGCATAGGCGGCGGCGAAGAGCTTTGCCGCCATCGTGGGCGGCTCGACCGGAGGACCTTCGGTGGTCGCGATCATGGCCATAAAGTAGAAGGCCTCTACCCAGTCCCAGCCCGTCAGCAGCTTGATGCCCGCCGTGCCCGAGAAGAGGACCAGCAGGAGCACGACCATCGAATAGGCCGCCCTGCGGCGTGAGGGCAGGAGGGGATGCGCCCTTATCCTAGTACGCGATGGCATGCCGGTTCTTGTCTATGTGCTTATAAGGTTCCCGTGGGCAGGGGCCCGAGCCCGCGATGGCGACGCTGCGGTGGAGGCCGCTGCTGCTGTTGGGCATCACCTCCCTATTTGCCGATTGGCTCTATGAGGGGGCAAGGGCGGCGCTACCTCAGTACCTAGCCTCGCTGGGCGCCACGGCCCTGTTGGTGGGCACGGCCTTTGGCCTGGGCGATGCGCTGGGCTACGCGCTCAGGCTGGTATCCGGGCCCCTCTCGGACAGAAGGGGAGGGTACTGGGCGGAGACCTTCCTGGGCTATTCCCTGCAGGTGGTGGCCATAGTGGGCCTGGCCTTTTCTCCTCTGTTTTGGCTCGCGGTGGGCCTGGTGCTGCTCGAGCGCGCTTCGAAGGCCTGGAGGACTCCTTCACGCGATGTATTGGTCTCCTCCGTGGGAGCAAGGATGGGCACGGCGTTTGGGGTTCACGGCCTGCTGGATCAGATAGGGGCCGTCGCGGGAGGGGTCATGGCAACGGTCCTCCTTTATCTGGGCCTAGGTTACAGGTCCTTTTTCATGCTGTTGGCCCTCCCCGGCCTCGCGGCGATCATCTCGCTTCTGTTGGCGTATAGAACGGGCCTTCGTGCCCACGCGAGAGCCGCGGCCACGGCGGCCATGGTGAACAGGCGGGTGCTGCTCTTCGCGTTCTCCCAGTTCCTCGTGGGCGCCGCCCTGCCGCATGTATCGCTGGCCATGTACCGCTTCTCCTCCGCGCCGTATCTGGCCTCCATCATCTATCTGATCGCCATGCTGCTCGAAGCGATGGCCTCGGGCCTCCTGGGCTTTCTATGGGATAGGCGCGGAAGGCCGCTGCTGCTTCTTCCCCTGCTCGCCCCTCTCGTCTCCTACCTTTTCCTGGGCAGCTATGCCATGGCGCTGTTGGGCGCGGCGCTCTACTCGATGGTGATAGCCTATTCGGAGGTGGTGGCCAAGGCGGCGGCCTCCGGCCTCTCCGAGGCAAGGGCTACCGCGCTGGGCCTGGTGGATGCCGCCTTCGGCTTCGGCGTCCTGCTGGGCGGTCCCCTCTACGGCTACTTCATCGACGCCTCCCTTTCGTTGCCATTCTTGGCCCTCTCGCTGGCCGCCTCGGCCGGAGGGGCGCTCGCCTCCTATCTCTTTGGCACGCGGGCCCAAGCCTAAGCTTAAATCCTGGCCATTGGCCGCGCGCTCGGCTTGTCGAAGCCCCTGAGGCTCCTCGTCCTCTCCGATACGCACTGCAACTCGCTCGAAGAGCTGCCGGGACGGCTGCTGAGGGAGATGGAGGGTGCGGACATGATCCTACATGCCGGCGACTACACCGGCCTTCCCCTGGCCAGGGCACTCGCCCAGCGGCCGAACTTCAGGGGGGTATATGGCAACCTCGATGGCCCTGAGGTCAGGGCCCTGGTGAAGCCCTCCCTTCTGTTGGAGCTTCAGGGCTACAGGATAGGGCTCTGCCATCCCTATGAGGGAGGCCCCCCTCAGGAGGCGGTGCAAAGGGCGCTCAGGGCGCTGGGCAAGAAGCCGGATTTACTAATTCACGGCCACACGCACGTGCCGGTCTTCGAGAGGAGGCAGGGCCTTTGGGTGCTCAACCCTGGCAGCGCGACGGGGGCCTGGCCCGCCACGAAGAGGACCTACGCGCTTCTCAGCCTGGGCAACGAGCTCTCCTGCGAGCTCGTGGAGCTATAGCTCATCGCGCGCTCCGCGAACAACAGATAAGCTGGTCCCTGCTGCCTATGACGGCTTGGCCGCGCCGGCGGGGCTGGAGGGCTACACAATAAGGAGGCTCACGGCCGAGCACGAGGCCCAGGTTAGGGAGCTCTGCCGCGCAGCCGTGAGCTGGGAGGACTACGTGCCCAGAATCTTCAGCCGATGGGTGGCGGAGCCGCAGGCCGAGGTGCTCGGGAGCTTCGAGGGCGAGCGCCTCGTCGCCATGGCGCGCTACTCGCTTCAGGAGGACGGCACCGCCTGGTTTGAGGGCGCCCGCGTGCATCCTCAGCACAGGAATAGGGGGCTCGCCACGACCCTGGCCAGGGAGCTCATGAAGAGGGCGACCCTTAGGGGGGCCCGTGTTGCCAGGCTGATCACGAGCCAAGACAACCTGCCCGCCAGGAGGCACCTAGAGAAGCTCGGCTTTAGGGTCAGAGGGAAGTGGCTTATCGCCGAGCTCGCCCGGGCCGAGCGGGCTGTTCATGAACCCACCACCCCTTCGGATGCCAGAAGCCTCTGGCGGGGGCTTCGCCGCAGCGCGGGGTACTTGAGGGGCGCGGGCCTTTACGGCATCTCTTCCACCTTCTACCGCCTGAACGAGCCCGCCCTAAGGCGCTTCGTTGGAGAGGGAGGGGTTTGGGCCGTGCGAGGAGGCCTGGCCCTTTTGGCGCAGGGCGATCAAGAGAAAGACGGACGCAAGAGCCTTCAGGTGAGCTTCGCCTCGGGGAATGCCAGGGCCCTGAGGCAGCTGCTGGCCCTCCTGGTGCATAGGGCCCATGCGCAGGGCCTTGCGGCCTATGCCCACCTGCCGGCCACACGCGCCGCGCAGCAGGCCCTAGGCTCGCTGTCGCCGCCCTGGAGCTTCACGGCCCTGGTGTATGAAAGAAGGCTCACGGCCGGCGGACTTGACGGCCTAGCAAGTCCATGATAACGGATGAGAGTCCCGTGAGCTCATGGGAAGGGGCTTAGGCCGGGCCCCAGGCCCTCCTGGCAGCCCACGCCTCCCGCAGCCTCGCGATGGCCTCCATCACCCTGGGCCTGCTGAAGCCCCTCTGCCCGCACAGAAAGTCGACGAGCTCCCGCTCCTCCGGTGGCCTGGGCTCCGGGATCTCGAGCTCGGCGACCTTGGGGCGTAGATAGGCCTGCCGGGCCCTAAAGGCCTCTTCCCCGAGCTCCTTCAACAGCGCCTGTGGCAGGCCCTCCAGGGAGCCGTATCTCCTGATCAGCTCTAGTGCCCTCCTGGGCCCTATGCCCCAGAGGCCCGCGTTGTAGTCCGTCCCCATCAGCAGGGCCACATCCACGAGCTGCTCCCTGCTGATGCGAAGCTTGCCCAGCGCCTCCTGCAGCTCGAAGAGCTCGGGCTGCAGCCTTAGGGCGACGCCCCTGGAGGGCAGCCACTCGGCCCCTGTGAGGGTAAGGTACCTGACCTGCCTGGGCGCGCCGTAAAGCAGCGCATCGAAGTCCTTAGTGCCCACCGCCCAGGCCACGCCCTTCGCCGCCAGGTATGCGGCCTGCGCCTCCGCCTCCTCGGGGGCCTGCAGCACGGGCAGCCCCATAAGCGAGAGCAGCTTCTTGGCATCGCTGACAATTTGCTCGTTAAGCGCCGCCGAAGCGACGGCCTTGGACCAGGCCTTGGCCTGTTCGCCTGCGCCGAGCAGGCGCCTCCATTCGCTCAGGGCCTCTTCCCTGGCCCGCCTCCTCTTATCCAGCGCCCTCGCCTTAAGCGGGTTAGGGGGGCCATCGAAGACATAGATGAGGCCCATTGAATAGTCTCGCGCGAGCCTTGAGGCTCTGGACAGGAGCCCCAGCAGGTGGGACGTTATATTTCCGCGCCCATCGCGAAGGGGTTCGCCGGTGGGCGTCCTTATGAGCGCAAGAAATTGGTAGAGCTCCGTGCTGGCGTCCATAAGAAAGCTGCGGCCGGAGAGGGCCTCCAGCTTAAGCCTTCGGTGGGGCAGGAGCGGCCTGAGCCGGGCCCCCATTTCAGGCTAGGAAGCTGGACAGCAGGCGCCTAAGGCCTGGGCTGGCCAGGGCCCGCTGCCTGTCGAGCCTGGCGCCCAGCAGCTCCTCCTCAAGGCCCAGCTCAAGAAGCGAGGCGCTGAGCGCGAAGACCAGCATCGCGCAGAGCAGGAACCTCTCCTCATCCCTGAAGTAAAGCCCGGGCAGCCTGTGCAAAGCCCTAACCGCGGCCGTGGCCAGGGCCTTGCCGGGCACCACATAGCCCCTCTCCGTGAGGCTGGAGCTCACCTCGGCTGCGGCGAGGCCCAGCAGATAGGGGCGAGCCCTAAAGCCCTGGGGCGCCCTCTCGATGAGCCCGCTCCTCACGCAGGCATCCAGCAGGCCCCTGCTGAGGCCCATCTTGAGCACCTCCAGCAGCGCGGCGGCGTCCAACGACGCCAGCTGAGCGCCCTCCAGCTGGCCCCCCGAGCCTATTTGCTCCAGATAGGTCTTGCAGGTCCTCAGCGCTCCCTCCTCCTTGCCCTCCGCCAGCTGCTCAAGCAGACCGCTAAAGCTACTCATGGTGGCCAGCCTCAGCCATAGCCTCATCGCCTCCCCCCTTGAGGCCGCGGCCATGGGCGCTCAAGGCCCCCCATGCTTATAACGTGCTCGCCCCTCAAATTCATCTGACCGGCTGGTGCATGGGACCTCACTTCACGGTTAATCTTCCTCCTCGTAGCGCCTCCTCAGCCCTGTCCAGCCCGAAGCATGAACTCCCAAGGGGGGAACTTGGGGGCGAGGCATGAGCGATGATGGGCAGGGCGGGAACCCACTGGCCGAAGCTTAAAAGCGCGGCGAATCCCTGGCTCGTGCCGTGGGGCTGCCTTCGGGGTACGACTGGGCCTCGATCGAGGCGAGGGTTAGGGCGTTCTGGGCTCGCCTGCGCCTGGGCGCCTATGTGTGGAGCTCCCGGCCCCGAAGGCCCCTGGCGACTTTCATCGAGGGCCCCCCGACGCTGAACGGCTACCCTCACATGGGCCACATAAGGGGAAGGGCGATCAAGGACCTCTGGTTCAGGTATATGGCGCTGAAGGGGCGGCGAGTGCTCTTCAGGGCGGGCTGGGACTGCCAGGGCCTCCCCGTCGAGCTGGAGGCCGAGAAGGAGCTGGGCATACAGGGAGGAAAGCAGGAGCTGCTGCAGAGGGTGGGCATGGAGCGCCTGGTCCAGGCCTCCAAGGAGCTGCTGGCAAAGTACAGGCGCGTATGGGAGGAGGTCGATGAGCTGCTGGGCCTCTCGCTGGATAAGCAGGCCGCCTACTGGACATACTTGGATGAGTACATGGAGAGGGAGTGGCAGTACATCAGGAGGGCCTGGGAGAGGGGGCTCATCGGCGAGGGCTACCGCGTCGTCGCCTACTGCCCCAGCTGCATGACGGCCCTAAGCCAGGCGGAGGTGGCGCAGGGCTACGAGCAGCTGGAGGATCCCAGCCTCTACTACAAGGTCCAGCTCGAGGACGGTTCCTATGCTATCGTCTGGACCACCATGCCCTTCACGTTAGTCACCGATGAGCTCCTGGCCGTCCATCCCCAAGAGGATTATGTCTACGTGAAGAGGGGAGAGGAGGTCTGGGTGCTCGCGGAGAAGAGGCTGGGCGAGCTAGCGCAGAGGCTCGCGCTGCGGGAGCAGGACGTGATCGGGCGCGTCAAGGGCAGGCAGCTGGAGGGCTTGCGATACGAGCACCCGTTCTTGGACCTGATACCGGGCCTCGCACAGCTAAAGCAGCGCGCGCAGATCCATAGGGTGGTGGCCGAGGACTTCGTCGACGTGAACACGGGCACGGGCCTCGTGCACCTCTCGCCCGCCAACGGCGAGGAGGACTTCTCCGTGGCGGAAAGGAGGGGCCTGCCCGTCTTCTCCCCCTTCGACGACAGGGCGTATTTCACGCAGGAGGCCGGTGCCTTTGCGGGGCTCTTCTGCAGGGATGCGGATGAGGTGGTGGCGCGGCTGCTGGAGCAGAGGGGGAGCCTGGTGTTGAGGGAGAGCATCGTGCACGAATACCCCACCTGCTGGCGCTCTCATCACAGGCTCGTGTGGCTGGCCCGCAGGGAGTACTTTTACTGGATGGAGAGGCTTAGGGAGGAGCTCGTCCGGGCCGCCTCGGCCGTCGAATATTTCTACGAGCCTCCTAGGAACAGGTTCTTGGAGTTCCTGAAGCAGGCGGCGCCTTGGTGCATATCAAGGGAGAGGATCTGGGGCACGCCCCTGCCTGTCTGGGTCTGCGAGGCCTGTGGCCACAGGAACTACATCTTTTCCAGGCAGGAGCTGCTCAGGCGCGCGCTGGCGCTGCCCGATGGCCCTAACTTCGAGCTGCACAGGCCCTGGGTGGACAGGGTCGTAATAGCCTGCGGGCGGTGCGGCTCGGCCTCAAAGCGGGAGCCCTTCGTCCTGGACACATGGCACAACAGCGGCGCCGCCCCCTATGCATCGCTGAAGGAAGAGGAGTTCCGCCGCTTCATCCCCGCCCACTTCCTCGTGGAGGGGATCGATCAGACGAGGGGCTGGGCCTACTCTCTGCTGGCGCTGCACGTCCTCTTCTCCGGCCGGCCCTCCAGCCCCTTCAGGAGCTTCCTCTTCTACGGGCACGTCTTGGACGAGCAGGGCAGGAAGATGAGCAAGAGCCTAGGCAACGTCATCGACGCGAAGCAGATGCTCTCGAGCTCCTCTGCGGACGTGCTGAGGCTCTACTTGGCATGGAAGGCTTCCCCTATCGAGGCGATCAACTTCCTTGCGAAGGAGATGTGGGCGAGGCCCTATCAGGTCCTCAACACGCTCTACAACCTGCACCATTTCCTCGTGCAGAACTCTAGGCTCGACGGCTTCGACCCAAGGCAGCATACGGTCGAGTGGGCCTTGGTGAGGCCCGAGCTGGGCCCCGGAGAGCTGTGGCTGCTGGCCAAGGCCAACGCACTGATCGTGCACGTGGACAGGGCCCTGGCCGCGTGCCGCTACCACGAGGCCGCGAGGGCGCTGGAGAGGTTCATCATCGACACGATCAGCCAGGCCTACATACCGATGGTGAGGCAGGAGCTCTGGGATGATAGCGAGGAGGGCAAGGCCAGGAGGCTCGTCATCTTCGCCTGCCTTGCGCATGCGCTTCATGTGGTCCTCAAGCTGCTGCACCCAATCGCTCCGTTCGTGACGGAGTTCCTGCACCAAGAGGTCTTCGAGCGAGGGACTTGGGAGAGGCCCCTCGTAGATGCCGGCTGGCCGAAGAAGGTCTTCGCGAGCGGCCTTAAGCGCGGCGAGAGGGCGGTGGACCTGGCCCTTAAGGCCGCCTCGCTGGCTAACTCCATCAGGGCCCGGGCGAAGGTGAAGAGGCGCTGGCCGCTCAGCAGGCTCGTGCTGCTGTGCGAGAGACATCACGGTAAGAGGCTGGAGCAGGTCAGCGGGCTGCTCAGGGTGCTCGTGAACGTGAAGGAGGTGAGCGTCACTACCCGGCCCCGGGATCTTCCCGCGAGGCTCTATTTGGAGCCCAACATGGGCGAGCTGGGCAAGGCCTACAGGGAGAGGGCGAACGAGCTGGCCCAGGCGGTCAGGCGGGTGAGCGGAGCGAGGGCATGGAGGGCCTGGCTTCGTGGCCGGCCGCTGCGCCTGCGCATGGGCAGCGAGAAGGTGGTGGTGCCCGCGACATGCTTTGGCCTGGGCCTTGAAGCGGAGGAGGGCTTTGCGGCGCTCTCGGGGCAGGGCCTCGTAGCCGCGCTGGAGATAAGGAGGGATGAGCAGCTGATAGCGGAGGGCTTCCTGAGGGACATAGCCAGGAGGCTTCAGGCGCTCAGGAAGGAAAGGGGCTACGACCCTACGGCGCTGCTCGAGAGGGCCTACGTGGCGGGCCTGGATGAGGAGCAGCTGGGCCTGCTCACCCCGCTCAGGGAGAGGCTTGCCTTCCTGGTGAGGGTCAGGGGCGTGGAGCTGGCAAAGGAGAGGTGGGAGGGGCCCAAGTGGAAGGAGGAGCAGCTGGAGGGCCAGCTCATCTACCTGAGCGTCGAGTGAGAGATTAAATGCTTAGCATGGAGGCGGGCCCGTGCGCAGGCTCGGGCTCTTGGCTCTGGCCCTGCTCCTCTCTTATGCCTGGGGCGCGGCGCCCGCCCATTCGCCTGGTTATGCATCGAGCAACGCGGGCATACCTAACATTCAGGTGAGCTCGCCCACCACGGCGGGCGCAACGGATTGGAACGGCCAATGCGTGTACAACGCCAGCTACAACAACGACCGCAGCGAATCGTGGCTCGTCGTGGACCCCACGAACCCCAGGCATCTGGTAGGCATGTCCAAGTTCTTCTTCAGGCCCACCTACTACCTTTTCCACGTAGGGGCCTACGTTTCGTTCGATGCCGGCAGGAGCTGGGCGAACCAGCTCATCGGCGGCTTCGACTGCCAGTCCGCGCCCAATAACGCCTGGGTGGACACCACGGACCCCGTCGTGGCCTTCGACAGCCAGGGCAGGCTCTTCTCCGCCTTCCTGCCCTTTAGCTTCTCCTACAACGCCGCGCTGCAGCAGGTCTGGAACGTTATACCGAACAGCGCGATTTACGTCGTTATGTCCGAGGATGGCGGGCGAACCTGGTCGATAGCGAATCAGGGCAGGCCACTGGCCCTGTATAACTCGAGCGGCCTAGGGCGCACAGCCGATAAGCAATGGATCGCCGTCGATGCTAATCCTCGCAGCCCCTTCCGCGATAACGTCTATGTGGGCTGGACCGTCTTCAATGGCTTGAGCGCCGAAGTCTGGTTCTCCCGCTCCACGGATCACGGACAGCACTTCTCCGCCCCCATCATGCTATCGAGGCCCAACACGGACCAGCCCTTCAACACCTACATCTTCCTGGGCACGGCGCCCGACGGGACGCTTTACGTCGTCTACACGGCCTTCCCCCGCTCCACTTTTCCCGTCGCGGATATATGGCTGCTGAAGTCCAGTGACGGCGGGCAGAGCTTCTCGGCCCCCATCCATGCCCTGTCGTTCCCCTCGTATCCTTTTCTCACGCTTCCCAACACGACCTTCAGGGATGGCATCTCGGACAGCTTCGCCGTGAGCCCTGCAAATGGCCACCTCTTCTTGGCGCTGGAGGTCTACAATGGCAAGGGCCTCGATGTGATGCTCAGCGAATCCTCCGATGGCGGCATGACGTGGACTGGGCCAATATATGTGAATGACCCGGAGACCGTGAACGACGGCACCGACCAGTTCCAGCCCACCGTGGCGGTGTCGCCCACGGGCCTGGTGGCGGTCGCCTTCTACGATAGGAGGTTGCCCTGTGCCACCGGTGACCCCAACATCCTTACTCAGGACTGGGGAAGGCGGAACTTCTGCATAGACGTTTCCCTTCAGCTCTTCAGCGATACAAGCGCCGGCCTTCAGAGGATGGGCTCCAACATAAGGGTCACCGCGGCGAGCTGGGATCCCCAGGTCCCCGGCTCCTTGGGCCTGCCTCGTCCCGGAGGGCCCACTGGCTACGTTACGTTCATAGGCGACTACTTCGGCCTCGCGCTCACGAACAGATATGCTTACGTGCTCTTCGTCTCCACTTATAACCTGGGCTCGAACCCCTACAATGACCAGCAGCAGTTCCTGGCCGTGGTTAAGCTGCCTTAGGCGCCTCCAGCAGGGCGCGGCGGGCCGCCTCGGGGTGCCTTATACCCCTGAATTCTATATGCGCGCCGCCCGTTAACCTGAAGATGAGCGTGCCGTAATCGAAGAGCCTGCCCAGCGCCCCCTGCCTAAGCTCGATCTCGGAGACCTGTGTGAGCGGGGCCTCCCTTATCGTCCTGCCCAAGCGGAGGTGCTCCTCTATGACCCTCTGGCCCGTGATGTAGTAACGGTGCGTGGAGGCGGAGGCCCTGGCGGAGAGGGCTGTGAAGATGCCCACGAGATAAAGCGGCAGGCTCAGGGGGAAAAGATACGGCAAGCCCTGCGCCGCGAGGGCTACGACCGCGAACGAGAGGGCCAGGATGAGCGCGGAGGCAAGCAACCTGCGGTGATAGTGCAGCAGGCTTCTCCTGGAGGCCCAGAGGACCCGCTCGCCCGCTCTCAGTCCGCCCGAGGGCTCCAAGGCCATGAGGCCTTAGGGGACCGCGCTTAAAGGCTTAGCAGCTCCCCGCTGCTTGGCCGGCATGGTTGGCCACATCGCGCCAGCTATCCCGACATGAAAAAGAGCCAGCCCTGCTTGTATTTGATGAGCATATATTCGCCCCTTAGCTTCGCCCCGTAAAACATTATGCGGGCTCTTTCGCCGCTCTCCTCGAGCCACTCACAGCGGCCGCTGTCCCATATCCTCATCTCGCCCGCGCCGTAGCCATCGGCTATCTCCCCCTCAAATGAAAGCCAGAACAGTTCGTGATCCTGCTGCATGACGCCGAACCTCTTGACGCCCCGCTCCAGAGGAGGGGGCTTCCTGAAGGCCCAGTCCTTTAGCACGCCAGCCCTTTCGACCCTAAGGTCGTAGTGAAGCCCCGCCCTCCTAGCCCTATGCTCATGCACCACGAAGCGGGGCCCTTCACTCAAGCCTTACCAAGATGGGCCGAGGACGATATACGCTTAACCCAGGATGTGCTGGCTATCTCCTCCTTACCTGCGAATCAAGTGCCGCAAGCTAAGCGGCCATCTCTTCCTAAGGACACAGCTAGCCTTCATGGGCTGCTCCCGTGGGGCGGGCGTTAGGATACCTCGAGGGTATATAGTGCCTGTCCAGCTCCCGGGCATAGGCCATAAGCTCCTCCCGCGCACTTTCCCCCTTCCCTTTAAAGTACCGCCTCAAAAGGGCCCTGAAGCTGTGGCCCCAAGGAGCTTCATTCACGCTTTATAGGAGGGCCCTTGCGGCCTTCTCGCAGCTTGGTATGCGTAAAAACACGCGGCGCCGTACCTTTTGTTCCCATGAGGTATCCTAGCCGTGTCTAGGTCCCAGAGGGCCTCGGAGAGCCAACGGCTTGCCTCGCCGCGCATTCTCTTGTAGTCCTTGGGCGGGCGCCCTTTTAGGGCTTTGTATTAGCGAGCTATGTGTCCAGGCTGCGGCCGGCCCTACCTTCACGAACCTATAGGTACCCAGCTATGGCGCATCCGCCTCCTCTTTGCCTACGCTCCTGCACCACCGAGCGGAGCCTATAGTTCGAGCTTGCATAATGAATGTGCGCTTATCCTGGGTGGGCGCGGCCAGCGCTTGCCACGCTGAGTTCCCAATCACCTATGGCTTGTGGTCGCTTAGGGCGGCGTCGCTGCGCGTGGCTCAGCGCTCAAGACTCGATTTGCATCCCTTTATGCCCCCATCTGCCGCAATTTGAGGCCGTGATTTCCAAGCAAGGGCCTTTTCAGGGCGCCAGGGACTTGAGACTTCTTTACGGCGCCGTACGCGTTAGACAACCCCACTACCCTTGGCCTCCCTGTTGCTGATAGGAGCTGGCCGGCTTTTCCTTCGCGCTCCTATGGCCTTGTCCGCCCAGCTTCTATGACGAACCGAGGGCAAGAAGCACCACGGGCTGGCCATTTGGCAAAGGGGGCCCTTGCGCAAAGCTCGCGACTCATTTGTTGAAGGCGACCTTAAACAAAGCAAAGCTTGCTAAATAGTCTTTTCAAAGGGCCTTCATTAGGCGCCGAGCAGCGGCCATAAAGCATACCCAGCCGCAAGCAAAAGGCAGGTGAGGATCGAGTTCTTGATGTTGAGGGCCATGATGGGGATCATCGCGTATTGATCCTCAAAGCTCTCTCGGGCTCGCCTATACACCAACGCCGCTAAGGGCGTGGTCAGCAGGCCCATCCAGGCCGTGGGGGGGCCCAGCCCAAGGAAGGGCAAAAGGGCCATGGATGTGTAGGCAAAGGCGAAGAGGGCAACGAGGAGGCGTAGGGCCTCGTCCTTCGAGAGCCTCGCGACTAACTGACGCTTCCCGGCCGCCCTATCGAAGGGGGCATCTGGTATCTCGTTTACGTAGAGTATGAGCGCTATCAGCACGCCCGTGGGCAAAGAGGCAGCCAGGACCTCGGGGGAAAAAGCTCGGGCTTGCACTAGATAGGTGCCCAGGACAACAAGCGGCCCAAAGCCAATGGCAACGGCCAGTTCTCCAAGGCCCCTGTAGCTTAGCTTGAGCGGGGGGGCTGTGTAGAAGTAGGCCAAGAAGAGGCCCGTGAGGCCCAGCGCTATTATCTCCAAAAGCCCCCTGCTCCAGGCTAGGTATACACCTATAGCTGAGCCCAGGGCGAAGAGAGATAAGTAAAGTTGCTTTGCGCCCGTAACGCTCACGAGGCCGTAGATTATGGAGCGCGAGCCCCCGCTGAAGGGGGTGGGCCTCGTATTGGCTGTATCAGCCCCCAGCAGCGTATCGAAATAATCGTTGGCCACGTTCAGCGCCAAGTGCAGAAGCGCCAGCCCCAGGAAGGTGAGGAGCGTGAGGGATAAGCTGAAGAGGCCCTTGTAAAGGGCTATCGCCGCGCCAACCGCTACGGAGGCCGCCATGGCCGATAGGAAGGGGAACCTCAGTACGCGCATGAAGGTCCAGAGCGCCCCTATCCTAGGCTTAAAATCGACGCCCAGCCTCTTTCCTAATTGTCTCAGGTAGGTGCGGGCCCTATGCGTGGAAACCTCCACGTACTCTGGGAAGGGCTTGCGAGCTTCGCTCCAGCCATAGGCCTTCCAGCTCCTGAGCGTAAGCGCTCGTTCCTCAGTTTCGGCCACGCCAACTAGAACCACATAACTCCTATCGGCATACCCGCCGGAGGGTAGGGGCCTTATGTGATTTAACACGACGTTCACCTTCTTTCCAGCCAAGCAAGCTATGCTGACCCCTTTCGCGGGCCTAACGATGACCTCTTCTCCTTGGACCTCCACCTGCGCCGGAACCGCTGCGGGGAAGCCATCTTCATCCATGTACGCTATAGCCCTCTGCTCATATCCCTCTATATCCAGCTTCTTCATGGGCGGCCCTCGCCCACCTCTATCTCCTCCGGCTCCCTAGAGAGGTCCCCTTCCCTCCATACGCTGAGCTTGACGGGGCGCACCTCTATCGCCGCCCTCTCCCAGAAGAGCGGAAGCGCGAAGCGCTGCTTCAAGTACCTATCTATGTAGGGCTCCTTCGCCCTCCACAAGGGTAGAAGGAACGTCCACCCGTCGTGAAGGTCCTCATCCTTAACCGAGGCGAGGCCCTTGACCTGCACGATATCGCGTATATCGCTCCTGGAGAGCTCCCCTCCGGGAAAAAGAAGTGAAACCCTAGGATTCTTCTTGATGTGCTCCAGCTTCCTGCTGAAGAGGATGCTGGAGGTGAAGTAGATTATGCCGGAGCCGCGCCTATAAAGCGGGAGCATGGGGTGCGTTACGGGCTCACCCCTCTCGTTAACGGTGGTGAATAGGCAGACCAGGGCCCCTTCGAGCGCGTCCTCCACGTAGCTGGGCAGGCTGAGGCCCACGCCTTCCCGCGCTTTTAAGCAGGCTATAAAGCTCTATGTAGGTTAACACCCGGCTCTCTGGCAGCGCTCTCGCCACGTCGAGCCAGTAGTCCGGTGCCTCCCTCAGGAGGGTGAGCCCCCTCACCGCTTCCTCCAGCTCCCTGGCGGTTAGGGGGTAGATGCCAGCTCGGCCTTGAGCCTTTTAGCAGGCCTAAGGCCGACCATGCTGGCTCGCTCGACCAGGTTGTGCGTCTCAGGGGGACTTACCCTATTGAAGAAGAGCCCCTCATCGCGAGGTCGCCCTGAGCAGGCTTCTGACCGCCCAATAGGTCCTAGGGGTCTTAGGAAACCTAGAGTACAGCCCCGCCAGCTCCCTCTCGGCGAGGTACGCCAGCGCCCTCTTCTTCTTGACGCCGCTCGCCAGGGCCCTGCGCACCATGTCGGCCAGCATTCTCCTGGCCGCCTCCGCCTCCTGGCCCGTCACCTCCCACAGCTCCTTGCCGCGAAGCCAGGCCGCATAGTAGTGCTCAAGCCTGGGCCTGTGGTAAAGCCTGCCCTGGGCCCTTAGCTTCTCTATGCCATACTTCGTGCGCTGCGCGATGGCCAGCTTCTCATACGTGGCGAACCAGGACTTAAGGAACTCCCAGAACTTCCTGAAGAGAGGATCCTGAATCTCGGGCTCGCTCACAAATAGCGGCACCAGCTGCATCTCTGAGAGCGCCCTTAGCACGTCGAACACCCTCTCGGGCTCCTCGAACCTCCCTATGCGCGTTAGGTCGTAGATGATGACGTGGTTGACGGCGTTCTCCCTGCAGAAGGCCAGCATCTCCTGCACGCCGCCTCGGGAAAAGAAGTCGGAGGAGCCCGATACATCCTCGTCCACGAAGACCCTGAGCAGCTCCAGGTCCCTTTCCTGCGCGAACCTCCTTATCGCCGATTCTTGGGCCCTTGCATCCTGCATCTCCGTGGAGACGCGCAGGTAGGCTACGGCCTTCATGAGCTGCCGGCCAGGCCGCGCCTTAAATAGGGCTTGGTAAAGCGCCTTTAGCTATGCATGCAAAGCCAGGCGCTCTATAGGAGCGCCCTGCGCAAGGGAGGCCCTTATCGGCATGCCGGCGGGAATTGAGGCAAAGGTTATAGAAGCATTCAGGGGCCCGCTCGCGTGAACCCGCTGAGGCCCCTGCTCTATAGGGTCGCGAAGAGGTGGATAGCCGGGTCATCGAGGGTGGACGCGATAAAGGCCGCGAAGGAGGCCAATGCCAAGGGCATGGCGGCCCTCCTGAACTATCTGGGCGAGGGCCTGAGGGAGGCGCGGAGCATCGATGAGGCCCTCAGCGAGTACGAGGGGCTGCAGCGGGCGATTGCGGAGCTGGGGCTGCGGGCCCACATCTCCGTGAAGCCCACGCAGCTGGGGCTGCTCCTCTCGGAGCAGGCGCTGCTTCTCCGCCTGGAGAGGCTGGCCGAGGCGGCCAGGCAGAGGGGCCAGCTGCTCTGGATAGATATGGAGCAGGGGCAATACGTCGACGGCACGCTCAGGGCCTATTCCTCCCTTCTGGAGAAGGGGTTCACCAACGTGGGCCTGGCCCTACAGGCTAACCTGCGCAGGACCGAGAAGGATCTTGGGGGCCTGCTCGATAAGAGGCCCAGGATAAGGCTGGTGAAGGGAGCATATCCAACACCCCCTCCCGAGGGCTTCTCCAGCAGGGCGGAGGTGGCGAGGAACTACGAAAGGCTCATGGAGTTGCTCTTTGAGGCCAGGGCCTTCGTCGCAATAGCCACACATGATGCCCGCCTGGTGCTGAGGGGCATTGAGCTGGCCCAGCGCAACGGCGCCGAGTTCGAGCTGCAGTTCCTCAGGGGCATCAGGGAAGACCTTAAGGCCTGGGCCGTGCGCCAAGGCTATATCGTGGCCGAATATATCCCCTACGGGCAAAGCTGGTACGAGTACTCGATGCGCCGGCTAAGGGAGAATAGGAAGAATATCTGGCTCCTGATCAGGTCGCTCTTTGGCGGCTAGTTTACTTTGTTTACTTAAAACGCAACGATCTTACCTAGGTTCCCAGCTCAAAAAGGGCCGCGGGTCAAGTTATCCTGCCCCCAGGGAGGGCAGGGGCCCCCTGCTGGACAGGATCACGGTGACCCACTCCAGCAAAATGATGGCGAACACGGCCGCAGCAAAGTACACATACCTCCTCCAGTTAATCCGCCCCCTTCTGGCCCATACTGGGTTCCGCTGCTGGCCTTTTTATTTATGCTTTATCCGCATCTGATAAGCTTTTTAGTAAGGGTTCCCCGCCCGAAGCCAGTGAACCGGCTCCTGTTGGCGGCCCTGGTCGCCCTCGCCGTGCTGCTGGGCCTCGGCCTAAGCCTAGCCACCCCCCGCCAGGGCCGGACTACGGAGCCCTTCTGCGCCGTGCCCCCGGGCTACATCCTCATCATCGCGAACGAGAGGGGTTTCAACGACAGCCTGAGCCACCTGCAGGCCAACCCCTCAGCGCCCTGGCCCGTGATCAGGGCCAGGGTAGGGCAGACGCTCAACCTCATCGTCTGCAATGATGATGCCGTCGCCACCCATGGGTTCGCCATCGAGTATTACCTGCAGGCCGGCGTGGCCATCGCTGCCCACTCCTCCTTTAAGCTGAGCCTGACCCTGGACAAGGCGGGCAGCTTCTGGATCTACTGCTCGATCCCCTGCCCCTCGCACCAGTGGATGCTACAGGGCATGCTAATAGTGAGCGAATAAAAAACTTAGCCGCCGCCGGCCCCCTTGTTGGGCACGATCAGCAGGAAGCCGAACATGCCTATGCCCTGATGGTAGAGGCAGAAGAACCTGTAGATGCCCGGCTGTAGGCCCGAGGTGGTAAAGGTGCCCACAGCTGTGAGGTTTCCTATCGTGCCCGTCGTGTCACAGGCGATAGGCCTGCCATCCTGAATGCAGCCCGTGGGAGGGCCCGTGAACTTCTGCCCATTGAGGAAGTTCTCCTGCCCCGCCACGCTGACGTTCAGCCTCACCCAGGTGGTGCCGTTCGGCAGGTTGAACTCAAAGGTATGGCCATCCGCCGTATCGTTGCTGATGAACGTAACGCGCACTATGTCGCCCTGGTTGACGATGATGATGGGCGGGTCAAATCTGTCCTGGCCCGACGCATCGGTGAACCACGTGAGGGTGATGGCCCTCGTGATGGGCCTCTGGTTCACGATGGGTAGAGTGCCCAGGGCCTGCTTTAGCGCGTTGATGTCGCCCTGCTGCGTGCTGACGGTGCCCTGCAGGCTCGTGATGGAGCTCTGTAGGCCCGAGATGACGCTGAGCCCATAGCCGAGCGAGGCGAAGGAGACGATGAGGGCGATAATGCTGAGGACCAGCGTGGCGCTACCTCCTCGAGGAGGCTGGCTCATTGCGCCGCGATGGTTGCTCACTATTTAAGGCTATGGCGCGATAAGCGCCCATCTGGTTCGTCCTTGCTCACGTGGCCCTCAGAACCATTCGCTCAGGCATCTATAGCCTCTTGCCTGGGCCTGAGCATGAAGCTGGGCAAGGCAGGAGCGCCAGGCCCGTGAGGCCATATCCTATGCCCGACGTGGTCGTGCTGGGCACAACGTTAATCTTCAGCAGCGCTCCCATGAAGGCATCGCCCAGCGCGTGCGTCACCAGCACGTTGACGCCCACCTTGGGGAAGTGGTAGTCTACGGCCCACGTATCCGTGGGCCCCGCCGTCACGGTCTGCAGCCCCACCCCATGGTTCGAGGGGTTGCCGTTGTGCCATGCATCGGTCCACATGCCCCCTATGAGGTGAAAGGCCGAGAACTTATTGGGCCCTATGTTCAGTAGGTAGAACCTGACCCTCTCGTTCTGTCTCACCGTTATCGTCTGCGGGAACTGGTGGCCGTTGAAAAGGTACATGGTGGGCTGAGCGTTGTGCAGGATGGCCTCCGCATCCCATCCATACGTTCCATCTGGGTTCCGCGTTTTGTTCAGGTAGAGCTCGGATTGGATGATGACCATCTCCCTGTCCACGGGCGGCAGGGGGCTCCTCGTCGGCCTGACGATGATGGCGCCGAACATGCCGTTGTGCACATGCAGGTAAACCGGGCTGCCCTCACAATGATAGGCGAAGACGCCAGGATGTTGGGCCACGAAGCTATAGCTCCACGTCTGACCCGGAGGGATGTTCCTGAATTCGTTATCCACGGTCGCCAGCGCGGCGTGAATGTCGACGCTGTGGGCCTCCGTGTTGTTGGCCAGGTTTATCAGGGTGACCTGCACCGTATCGCCCTCATTCACCTCGATCGTCGGGCCAGGGATGGTCCCGTTGAAGGTCCAAGCGGTAAATACGACGTCATCGCTGACCCTCACCGGATGCTCCTGAACGATAAGAGTGAAGTGGCGCACTTGAGGCTGCACCTGCAGGGGCGGGCTGGGGGTGCCCCCGCCCATGCTGAGCCCCAGCTGAAATGAGAAGACGGCCGCGGCCCCCATCGCCGCCACGACGATGAGCGCGATGAGCAAATATGCCGGCCTGATGCCCTTCATCGTCCCTTTCATGCATTCCCGCCCTTAAATCCTTAAGACGAACATGTTCGGGCAGAAGCCTTAAAAGAGGCGAACGCGTTCGTCTCACAGGATGCGCTCCCCTCAGGATGGGGGAGGCGATGTCTGGCTGCTGACGCTGGAGCTCGACCTGACAAAGTATGATAGGCCCGAGGAGGTCTGCACCGCGCTGGCCCTTGCCAGGCGCCTGGGCAACCTAGAGGTCATAAATCCTCTCTCCGAGGAGCTTCACTACATAAGGCTGGAGAGCACGGGCGAGGTGCTCTCCGTGAGGAGGAGAAGCCCGCAGTGCCCCTTCTACCGCCTCTCGCTTCAGGTACCCCTGCACGTCTCCAGCTGCGTGGTGAGCTCGAGCAAGGCCACGGCCACGCTTCTCTGCGGCCGCGCGGCGCTGAGCTCCCTTAAGCAGAAGCTGGATGCGCTGGGGGCTCCCTATCGCGTGCTGAGGGCAAGGAAGCTCAGGGCCGGGAGGGAGCTGGGCGCCTCGAGAAAGCAGTGGATGGCTCTTCTGGCGGCCTTCCAAATGGGGTACTTCGATACGCCCTCGAGGGCCAGCCTAAGGGAGGTGGCCGCCGCGCTGGGCAAATCGCCCTCGACCGTGAGCGAGCTGCTCAAGCGGGCGCTCCGGAATATCCTGGCCAACGAGCTGCTCAGGCTGCAGGAGAAGCAGCTGGAGGCCCGGCCGAGCTGAGCTCGCCCTATGGATTGGGGGTCAAGCTGCCGTAGCAGCCAAGCCCGGGACAAAAGGCCGTGACGTTAAGGTGCGCCCCCTCCTTAGGCACGACAACGTAGCCAACGTCGAAGCTCCCATACTCCCAAGCATCGTGGCCGTTCCAGGTGACGGATAAGGCATACCTGCCCGGGGGAAGAGCGAGTTTAAAGCGCTCGCCGTCGATGAAGCCCACATACCTTTTGCCCTGGACATCCGTGAAGGCCACCAAGACGAACTTTGCCCCTATCGGATTATATTCCGCGGATATGCTCCCCGAGACCTCCGCGACTGGGGCCGGGATGAGCGAGCTGGCCTGGAGGAGCAGGTAGGGCGCCAGGGCGAGCAGCAGCAGGGAAAGGATCAGCGGCCAGCGCATGGCGCTTCCCCGAACGATGCCCCAATCTGCCATTGCCAACATGCTGGGCTAGCCGGATGTGACCACTATGGTGCCCTTCATATATGCCGGGTGAAAGGTGCAGTGGTATGTGTAGTTGCCCGGCGCGCTGAGCACGACGCTGAACTGGTCGTTCAGCCCGAGCGTGCCCGAGCTCAGGCTGGCCGGCGAGCCAGCGCCGCTGGGCACCGTGAGGAAGGTCACGGTGTGCTCCGCCGTGTCCTTATTAGTCCATATGATCTTCGTGCAGGGCTTCACTTCCAGGGTGCTCGGCTCGAAGTTCAGCTTGCTGTTCGTGCCCGTGCCCGGCGGGATACTTACGGCGACGGTGGCCACGATGGAGCTGCAGCCGGAGGGCGTGACACCTCCACCTCCACCTCCGCCTGAAGGAGGCCCCCCGCCGCCCGGCGTGACGCTCACCTGCAGCCTGGGCTGCAGGCCCGGCACGAGCAGCATGGATGCTACGCCCACAGGAATGAAGATCGCGAGCAGCACCAACAGCGCCAACGCGGCCCTCGTCTGCAGCTCATGCGCACGCCTCCTCCTCTCCTCCCTCTCCTTCTCGAGCAGCGCCATCCTCCTCTCCAGCTCCTCGAGGCGTTTCCTCAGCTCCACCAGCTGGTCGCTCATGTCCCTAATGGAGTATCGAGGCGGTCCATATAAGCACCAGGTCAAGGGCGAAGAAGAGCGTTATGAAGATAATGGCCCTTATCCAGGGGTGCTCCTCAAGAAGCCTAAGGTAAAAGGCTGCTATCGTGGCGAGGGAGGCGAGGCCCAAGATGGCCAAGACGAAGTTTCTCAGCGCGATGCTTGTCCCGCTCAGCGAGAGGCTGCTGTAGGCCATCAGAAGGACGATGGCCACCAGGAAGGCCCAAGTCGATAGCAGCAGGCTTCTCTTCATGCCTACATCAGGTACAGCAGCGGGAAGACCGCCACGCCCACCAGCACCACCACGCCCCAGAAGAGCGAGAAGAGCTCTATCGTGAGGTGGTTGCGCTCGCTGTAGCCTCCCCTGAGCGCCTTTGCCAGGAAGTAGGCCAGGATCGAGCTGCCCGCGATCACGTGCGCGAGCCCTACCGCGCTCATGAAGTAGAAGGTCGTGCCGGGAAGGCCGCTGCTGGGCAGCAGGGGCACGGACCTGGAGGCGAGCTGGGCCCATTCTGCCAGCGTGAGGCCTATCGAGGTGAGCCCCAGCACCAGCGTGCCCAGCAGGTAGGAGGCGAAGGCACCCCTCTTGCCCTCCCTGATGCTCAGGTAGGCCAGCAGCATGGTGAGGCCGCTGGTGAGCAGCGCTATAGCGTTGGCGGCCCCCAGCCACACGTTGTGCACGCTCCCTGGCGGGGGCCAGATGGGGACGTTGAGTCGTATGAAGAGGTAGCTCGCCGCGACCGCCGTGAAGAAGAGAAGGTCGGAGGCCAGGAAGAGCCAGATGCCCACCCTAAAGCGCCAGGCGCTCGGCGGCATGCCGCTGGGCCTCGTCAGGGGCCACTCTTCAGGATCCTCATCCTCCTCGTGCAGCCTAAAGCTGTCGTGCAGGTCATCGTAGGCCCAGCCGAGGAGTCCCCAGAGGGCGAAGAGCAGGCCAAGAAAGAGGATCGAGGGGCCGGGCAGCGTGCTCAGCGTAGCGATCCCTAGGAAGGTGAAGAAGGCCCCCAGCGAGATGAGGAAGGGCCTGCTGGACAGCGGCGTCCCCGGCCGCCCATGAAGCGGAAGCGGTGGGGCGGAGGCCCCGTCCGCGGCGGGTGGGAGCGGCTTTAGCGCATAGACCCTCGGATAGTTCTCGATGTAGCTCCTTACATCGCCCGACCACTCGGGGGTTGCCAGATTCCAGGGATTATAGCCCACGTAGGGCCCCCTGCGCCACGTCCAGAGCAGCTGATACAGCAGGAGCGCCTGCGTTAGGCCGAAGGCCCAGGCCCCTATCGTTTCGATCGTATTGAAGCCCAGGGCTCCCTTGGTGGCCTCAAGAAGGGGATCCACCTCGGGCAGGTACGTAAAGACCCGCCTCGGCATATCGAGCAGGAAGTTCATGGGGAAGAAGATGAGGTTGAAGGTGATAAAAGAGAGGAGGAAGTGAAGCTTGCCCAGCCCCTCATTATACATGCGGCCCGTCCAGCGGGGCAGGTAGAAGTAGATGGCCCCAAAGAGGCCGAAGATGCCCGCCCCCGGCATAATGTAGTGAAAGTGGCTCACCACTTGGAAGGTGCCCCTGAGCTGCTGGTCTAGGAAGACGGAGGAGTCGAAAACGCCCGTAATGCCCCCAACTATGAAGAGCGCCAGGGCGCCCAATGCGAAGAGCATGGGGGTTCTGAACTTTATCGCCCCTCCCACCACCGTCAGGATCGTGCATATCACTATGAGGCCCGAGGGGATGGTGTTCATCTCCGTATTGATGGTGAAGAACTCCCTCTCGAAGAGGTTTATGCCCGTCAGGAACATGTGGTGGCCGTAGATCGAGTAGCTGAAGGGTATGAGGCCCAGGCCTAGGGCAAAGAGGACGACGCGCTTCGCGTAGAAGGGCCTGCCGGAGAAGGCCTGCACTATTTCGGCCACGGCGCCCAGGGCGGGCAGGACCACCACGTAGACCTCGGGATGGCCAAACCACCACCACATATGAGCCCATAGGACGGAGCTGCCGCCCGGGTTAAGGAAGTACAGCGTGCCCAGCGTCCTATCGGTTAACAGCATCAGCGTTCCGGCAAAGATGGAGGGGACGGAGAAGATGAGAAGCACCTGAGTAAACAGCTGGAACCAGGTGAGCATAGGCACCTTCTGCCACGTCATGCCCGGCGCCCTCATCACGAGCACTGTCGCGATGAGGTTCACGGTGCCCATGGTGAGCGATATCCAGTCCATCAGCAGGCCCAGGGCGGCGAGGCTCTCACCAGGCCCCGGCATGAACTGAAGGCTGTTGAGCGGCGCATAGTTGGTCCAGCCCGCGGCGCCCGCGCCTCCCGGCACGAAGAAGCCCGAGAGCAGCAGCAGGCCGCCAAAGGCGTACATCCAATAGCTGAAGGCGTTAAAGCGTGGGAAGGCTACGTCCTTGGCCCCTATTTGCAGCGGGATGAAATAGTTCGCGAAGGCAAGGCCCAAGGGCGTCAGGAAGAAGAGGACCATGATTAGGCCATGCATGGAGATGGCCTGATTATAGGTGCCCCCCGTGAGCAGCGTCGTGCCGGGGTAGGCCAGCTGCGTCCTGAAGATCATCGCCAAAAGCCCGCCCACGAGCAGGTACCAGAGCGCCGTGACGAAGTAGAGCATGCCCACGTCCTTGTGGTCCGTGGTGAAGAGCCACCTTGCTATCCAAGAAACGGCCTCGCCGTATCCCTCCCTCTCCGGCTCGCGTTGCTCGTGCATGCTAGCTCCCATCCCCGCCCATCAGAAGCGCGAACTGCGCCTGGCTCACCACGCTCAGCCTGGCTATCATGGTCGCGTGGCCCGCGCCGCAGAGCTCAAAGCACTGAATGGTGAAGTTCTGGCCCACCAGCGATGCCGGCGCGATGAACCATACGGTATTGAACCTGCCCGGTATGGCGTCGGTCTTGAGCCTGAAGTAGGGGATGCCGAACTGATGATAAACGTCGGAGGAGGTCACGTTGAGGATGACGGGCACCCCGGCGGGCACGATGAGCAGGTTCTGAAGGGTTTGGCCGTTGGGGTAGGTGAAGTTGAAGTAGAACTGATGGCACGTTACGCGTATGATCTCCGCCTTGGCCGAGGAAGGAGGCGTCTCATATATGACTATGGCGCTCACGGTCTCGAGCCCCACCGCCAAGAGCACTAAGCTCATGAGCACAATGACGATTATGGGCCCCCTCCAGTTATTCCTGTCCTCCCGCATCTTCTCCTCGGGAGGGACATCTTTATCGCCCTTGGCCCTATACCTGAGCAGGACGTAAAGGAAGACCCCGAAGGTGGTGAGGCCCGCGATCCAGCCCAAGATGGCATACCATGCATAGACGGAATACCAGAGGTCTCGTGAAAACGGAAGCGCCTCTAGGGGGGCTTCCGCCTGCATTATGGGGCGCTACAGCGCGATGCGTATAAGCTTTTGCCTAACGTATTCGAGGCCGGAGCCGCGCGAGCCCGGCGCCCACTGCCGGCGCGTCGAGGCCCTTGCCGCCCTCGCCAACTTCCAGAGCAGCACCCCGCCAAGCCCGGCCGCGCCCAAGAAGAGCGCCACTTCGGCCACATACACGGCCGTAGGAGGCCTGGCGGCGCTGAGCCCCAGGTCCGAGGAGCGGTCGGAGAGGTAAAGCAGGCCGCTGTAGGAGGATATGCCGAGTTGGGCGAGCAGGGGATCGCCCGAGAGCGTGCCCACAAGCTCCAGGAGCAGGCCCAGGCTTCGGTCGAAGAAGGCTAAGAGCGTCGCGCTTCTTCCTCCAACTCCCGAGCTGGCCTCCAGGGCCATCGAGCTGTAGGAGCCTCCGCCCCCAGGGGGGCTGAGCGTGGCCCCATATAGGCTGAGGAGGCTAACATTGAGGCCGCTCTTCAGCAGCGAGGAGAGCTGGCTTGCGTTCCGGAGGACCGAGGGCGAGAGGAGGAAGATGGAAGGCCTTCCTTCCACGCTAAGCCCCCAGGGCGTAAGCCTGGCGGTGAAGCTCCTGGCCCGCGTTACGTTTATGCTTCCACCGGGCGATAGCGCTCGAAAGGTCGCGTCAACCCTTACAAGCTCTCCGCCCAGGGGAGTGTAGAGCAGGCGAAGCTGGGGCCTCGGCAGGGCCATGGACGCGGAGCCGTTCAGCTGCACCGTGGGCCCGGGCGAGGTCATATCGCTGTACACTACGTAGAAGGGCCGCCGCGGCTCCTGGCCCAGGGCCCCGCCCTGCGCAATTATCAGCAGGCTCAAGCATAGCAGAAGCCTCAGCAGCCCGCGCATCATAAATTTCCGCGGGGCCTGGCCAACATAAGGCTTCCGCGCGTATTTCGAACTCGATATCGAGCTCGATAGCCAGCCTTAAGTGCTCGTTCCCCCCAAGGCCCTGGGGGCCCTTGCCCAGGCTGCGCGTCATCAAGGTGCTCGAGGGGGAACGCGAGGCCAAGACGATACCGCTCACGGAGCAGGATGTGAAGGGCTCCCCCTTGCTGAGGCGCATCATAGAGGAGGGCGATCGCTACTTTAGGAAGATGGAGGATAGGCTGGGCGCGTGGTTCTCCCCGCCCACCATCTCCGTCGCGGAGAGCGACATCGAGCAGCTGGAGCAGCTTGGCCTACAGCGATGGCAGCTCGGCATGTCCAACATCCTCTGCCTCCACTATAATGACTGCTTTTATCTGGTGTGGATAGAGGGGCACGCGAAGTACAAGTAGGCTCGGCAACGCATATATCGTGGGCGCGCCGCATGATATTATGCCCAGGCCCGGCCTCAGCGTTGCGGCCGCGCTCGTCGCCTTGGGCCTAGGCTCCTCGCTTCTGGCCATGCTGTGGTGGTGGCTGGTGCAGCGCGAGCTGGCGCTTCTTGTCGGCGATATGGCCCAGCAGCTGAGGGCCCTGGCCCTGGCCTTCGCCTTTTCGTTCATGGCCTCGCTGGGCAGCCTTGCGCTGGGGCTCGCGCTATTGCGGCGCTACATCAGGGGGGCCAGGCACTCGTCGCCCGAGCTGAATGTGCTTGCCCTGGCGCTGGGGGATGGCGCATCCTCCAGGCTGGGCGCGCTCATGGCAGCTGTGTACGGATTCCTCTACGCCTACTTCACTGGCCTCATCGTGATAAGGCCGGGCATCGACTTCGCGGCCACATACGGCTATGCTGGCCCCACGTGGTTGGCCACGCCCTGCTGCGGGCCCTTCGGCTCCGTGCCCACCTTCATAATAGCCCTGCCGGCGCTGGACACCGGCTTTGTGCTGGTGCCCCTCAACCTGCTGCTGTTCGCGCTGCTGGCCTATCTGGTGAGCATAAACGCTACATCGCTGGCCTATGCGCTGAGGGCGAGCAGGGGCGTCAAGGGGGGCTGGCTCGCTTCCCTAGGCGCGGCCCTGGGCCTCGCGGCCGGCTGCCCCAGCTGCGCCTCGCTCATGGCGACTTGGTTCCTAGGGAGCTTGGGCGGGACGCTGGCTGGCCTCGTGATCGGCCAGCTCTGGGCGCCGCTCATCCTTGCCTCGCTGCTCCCCCTCATCCTCTCTCCCTATCTCGCGGCCAGGGCCCTGCTGAAGAGCGGGGCCTGTAGGCTAGGCTAAGAGGCAAAAAAAGAGAGTGGTTGTAAGCTAGGTGGATTGCGCTGCCTGGACGACCTCTCCCACCGCAAAGCGGGGGGCCACGTTGGTGATCTTGATGTGCACCTTCTGGCCTGGCTTCGTGTTGGGCACGAAGATGACGAAGCCCCTTATGCGGGCCACGCCATCCCCCCTCCTGCTGACTTCGACGATTTCAACGTCGTATTCTTGGTCCTTCTCCACCGGCTTGGGCCCAAAGAAGGAAGGGCCCCTTCGCATCCCGAACCTACCTTCGTCGCTCGTTCTCGTACACCTCGTCCGTTGACAGAGTACCACGCCCTCCCCTTATAAACGTATTGGCCCCTTCACATGAGGGAAGAGGCATGAGGGGCTACCTGGCCTGTGATATAGGGGCCTCGGCCCTGCGCGTGGGCTTCTTCGATGAAGAGGGAAGGCTCGTGCGCTGGCGAAGGCATAAGCTCCCACCCTCGCTGCGAAGAGGGGAGTTCGAGAGGCTCCTGCTGGGCGCGCTGAAGGACATCTTGGGGAAGGACGTGGCGCATGCCGTGGGGATAGGCTCCGTGGGGCCCCTAGATCAACAGAGGGGCGAGCTGCTGGGGCCGGTGAACCTCAAGGTGGGGAGGCTTAACCTGAGGGCGCTGATCGAGCGCGGGCTCGGCCTCGGCCTCTCGCTTCTGAACGACTGCAAGGCGGCCGCGCTGGGCGAGTTTCATTGGGCCTGGAGGGCGAGGGGATACAGGTTTCTGGTCTACGTAGGCATAGGCACGGGCATAGGAGGGGGGGTAATAGAGGACGGCAGGCTGCTGCTGGGAAGGAGGGGGAATGCCAGCGAGGTGGGGCACATGACGCTGGTCAGGGATGGCAGGCCCTGTGGCTGCGGCGGCAGGGGACACTGGGAGGCCTACTGCTCGGGCCTGAACCTCCCGCTCTACTTCGCGGAGTGGTCAGCGGGCGCAAGGGCCTATGCCGGCGCCCGAGAGCTCCTGCAGGCCGCGAAGCGAGGCGAGCCGAGCGCGCAGCGCTTTATCGAGCACATCAAGGACCTCAACGCCTTGGCGCTCTCGAACCTCTGCAACCTCTACGACCCCGAGCTCATAGTGCTGGGAGGGGGCGTGATGAGGGGCAATGCGCGCCTTTTGCTCAGGGGCCTTAGGGACAGGATGAGCGGCGTGCTGGCGGGGAGGGTGGGCATCAGGCCCAGCGCCCTGGGCGAGCTCGCCGTGCTCAGGGGCGCGATCGTGCCGCTGCTGAAAGGAAGCCAGTAGAAGCATTATAAGAGCGGGCTGAGCCGCGGGCCCATGGAGGGCTACTCTTACGTCATCATCGAGAAGGAGGGACGTGTGGCGACGGTGAGGCTGAACAGGCCTCACGTGCTAAACGCCCTAAGCCTGGAGCTGCTGGGCGAGATAGCGAGGGCGCTCAACTCGCTGGAGCGGGAGGGACAGATAGGGGCCGTAGTGCTGACGGGCGATGAAAGGGCCTTTTCATCGGGCGCCGACGTAAAGGAGCTGAGCCAGAGGGGCCTGAGGGAGCTGCTCACGGAGGGCAGGGAGCGCCACTGGGCGGCCATAAGGTCCTTCAGCAAGCCCCTGATAGCGGCGGTGAGCGGCTACTGCGTGGGAGGCGGGCTCGAGCTCGCCCTCTGCTGCGACCTGATCGTGGCCTCGGAGGAGGCGCTCTTTGGGCAGCCCGAGATAGGCCTGGGCCTCATGCCCGGCGCGGGGGGCACGCAGAGGCTCGTAAGGGCCATAGGGAGGAATAGGGCAATGGACCTCGCGCTCACGGGCAGGCTCATAGGGGCCAGGGAGGCGTACCAGATGGGGCTGGTGAGCAGGGTGGTTCCCAAGGAGCTCTATCTTGAGGAGGCAAAGAGGCTGGCCGCGCAGCTCGCAGCCTTTCCGTCCCTGGCGCTGCTCTTCGTAAGGCAGGCGGTTGACAGGGCACTCGACCTGCCGCTCGAGGCCGGGCTAGAGTATGAAAGGAGGGCCTTCTACCTGCTCATGGCGCTCGAGGAGGCCCGTGAGGGGCTCAGGGCCTTCTTGGAGAAGAGGGCGCCCCGCTTTCAGGCATGAGCGCCGCTTATTCCCTCCTCCTCTACGAGCGGGAAGGGGGCATCGCCAAGATTACGCTGAACAGGCCCGAGAGGCTCAACGCTCTGAACGAGCCCCTCCTCAAGGAGCTGAACCAGGCCCTGAGGCAGGCCTCGGAGGATAGGGAGGTGAGGTGCATCGTGCTCACTGGCGCGGGCCGCGGGTTTTGCGTGGGCGCGGACATACAGGAGCTGAGGCAGAAGTATGAGCGAGGCGAGGCGGTCTCGCTGGGCCAGAACCTGCGGCTGCTCTTTTCGCCCCTAATAGAGAGGATAAGGCGCGCTGAGAAGCCCGTGCTGGCCCTCATCAACGGCCCCTGCGCGGGCGCCGGGCTCAGCATGGCCCTGGCCTGCGACGTCAGGATAGCCTCCGAGGAGGCCAGGTTCGTGATCGCCTTCACGAGGATAGGTCTGGTGCCCGACAGCGGAGCCAGCCTCCTGCTGCCGCTTCACCTTGGCCTGGCCAGGTCTACGCACCTCATCTTCACCTCAGGGCAGTTGAGCGCGCGGGAGGCCCTGGAGCTGGGCCTCGTGGCAAGGGTGGTGCCTCCCGAGGCCTTGGCGCAGGAGGGCATGGATTATGCCAGGCAGTTGGCCAGCGGCCCCACGAAGGCGCTCGCCTATACCAAGCGCCTGCTCAACGCCGCCATCATGCCCCAGCTGGCCCAGCTCTTCGAGCTCGAGGCCCATTACCAGGAGCTTGCCTCAAGGACGGAGGACCATGCCGAGGGCCTAAGGGCCTTCTTCGAAAAGAGGGAGCCGCGCTTCAAGGGCTCGTGAGGCACAGCCTTTAATACTCGCCCTGAGCGTTCGGCAAGTGCTGCCCCTGCTGGGCCTGCTCCTCGAGCTGAGGCTGCTGAGGCCGCTGCCCGAAGCCGCGGCGGGTCTGCTGCTGCTCATAGTGGGCCTGGCCTTTGCCTTTGCGGGAGGCGCCCTGGTCAAGGGCCTCGTCTTCCTGGGCGCGGGGCTGGTGGGCAGCGCCGTAGCGGTGGCGCTGCTGTTGCCCTACCTTCCGGGCCTGCTGCTGATACCCGTATGGGTCGTTGGCTTCCTGCTCGGGGGCCTCCTCTCGCTCCTCTTCCTTCCCTTGGGCGTTGGGCTGCTCTTAGGATATATGGCATACTGGCTCGCGGCCGCCCTGGGCCTCGGCATCTTCCTTTCTTTGCTCGTGGGAGGATTGCTCTTCCTGGCCGGCCTCTTCTCCACTCGACAGGTGCTGGGCCTCGTGACGGCCGCGGTGGGAGGGCTGCTCACCATGAACGCGCTCCTCCTGCTCTCTAGCCCCGCCTGGCTCGCCGCCCTCCTGGGCCTGGCGGTGGGAATAGGGGGGCTCTTGGCCCAGCTGCGCTAGTAGTCCCCCAGCACGCGGACCCTTATGATGACTCTCCTCTCATCCCGTTGGGCACCCCATGGCCTGCCGGTGTACTTCTTGGAGAGCAGGTCTATGCGCCGCTGAGCCTCCTCTCGTTGATAAAATCGGCGGCATGCCCCTTCAGCGTCACCTACTCACACGGGTTCTTCTCGCTGAGGACGCAGAGGGCCACCCTAGGATCCCTCCTGGCGTTCCTCTCCTTGACGCGGCCCACCCTCGTATTGGCAACACCGCGCCGTCCTCAGCGAGGTCCACCCAGACGGGCGTGGTATGGGGCCAGCCATTGCGCCCCAGCGGCGCGAGGAAGCCGAAATTCCTGTCCAGGAGAAGCCCTCTGGCCCTTTCGGAAATGCTGCTCGCCATATCCCTGCCTTGCCCGCCGGCTTAAGGGCTCAACTCTTGGCCAGCCGCCAAAACCCTTAAACGGCCGCGCGCTCTTAAAGCGATGTTGCAGAGGCCCGTAGGAGGCTTTCCGAGGAGCAGGCCCAGGAGGCTTCGCGCAAGCGCCCTTCTCAGGAATCTGGTGGCTGAGAGCAGGCTCTTGCCAGGGCAGCTCATCATGCCGCTCTTCGTCAAGGAGGGGCTCACGGGCAGGCAGCCCATCCCCTCCATGCCGGGCCAGGAATGGTACTCCCCGGAGGAGCTGGTGAAGGAGGCATCCTCGCTCCTGGAGCTGGGCATAAGGGCCGTGCTGCTCTTCGGTGTGCCAAGAAGCAAGGACGCGCTGGGCTCTCAGGCATATGCCGAGGACGGCATCGTGCAGAGGGCGGTAAGGGCCCTGAAGAGGGAGCTGGGCGAGCAGCTCATCGTGATGACGGACGTGTGCCTGTGCCAGTATACGAGCACGGGCCACTGCGGGCTCGTGGTGGAGAAGGCAGGGAGGGCCATCGTGGATAATGATACCACGCTTCCCGTCCTGGCCAGGGTGGCCGTGAGCCATGCCCGCGCGGGCGCGGATGTGGTCTGCCCCTCCGACATGATGGACGGCAGGGTGGGCGCGATAAGGCAGGCCCTGGATGCGGAGGGCTTGCAAGGCGTGGCCATCATGGCCTACTCGGCCAAGTACGCCTCTTGCCTCTATGGACCCTTCAGGGAGGCCGCGGGCTCCGCGCCCGTCTTCGGCGACCGCCGCTCCCACCAGATGGACATCAGGAACGCCCGGGAGGCGGTGAGGGAGGTGGCCCTGGACGTGGGCGAGGGGGCTGACATAGTAATGGTGAAGCCCGCGCTCTGGTACCTCGACGTCATAAGGCTCGTCAGGAGGAGCTGCCCCCTCCCTCTGGCCGCGTACAGCGTAAGCGGCGAGTATGCTATGATAAAGCTCGCCGCGGGCGCGGGGCTCCTGCAGGAGGACAGGGCCATCTATGAAGCCCTTCACTCCATAAGGAGGGCGGGCGCCGACCTCATCATCACCTACTTCGCCAAGGACTACGCGAAGCTCTACCGCGCGGGCTTCTCGCCCTTCTAGCGCGATGAAGCTGAGGGTGGGCACGCGCGGCAGCGCCCTGAGCCTGGCCCAGACGGAGGAGGCGCTGCGCCTGCTGAGGGCCTCTCATCCCGATCTGGAGGTTGAAGTAAGGGTGTACAGGACGCATGGGGACCAGGACGTCAAGACGCCGCTCTACCTTATGCCCATGAAGGGCGTCTTCGAGAAGGCCATAGATGAGGCCCTGCTCAGGGGCGAAATAGACGTAGCCGTGCACAGCATGAAGGACTGCCCCACCGATCTCCCCGAAGGGATAGCCATCGCCGCCGTGCCCCCGAGGCGCTCCCCTCACGATGTGCTCATCTCAAGGCGAGAAGAGGGCCTGGCGGAGCTTCCTGAAGGCGCAAGGGTGGGCACCAGCAGCCCGAGGAGGGTGGCCTTTCTCCGCCACCTGAGGCGGGACCTGCGCATCGAGCCGATCAGGGGCAACGTGGACACCAGGCTTCGCAAGCTGAGCGACATGGGCTACGACGCGCTGGTGCTCGCCGAGGCGGGCCTGCAGAGGCTGAGCGCAAAGCCGCGGTATCAGGTGCTCGCCAAGGATGAGTTCGTGCCGGCCTGCGGGCAGGGGGCCCTGGCCGTCGTGTGCAGGTCGGATGATCATGGGATAAGGCGCCTTCTCGCTTCCATAGACCACGCGCCCTCCAGGTTTGAGGTGGAGGCGGAGAGGGCCGTGCTGAAGCACCTGCGGGCGGGCTGTAGGACGCCGCTCGGCATCAACTTCGAATACGGCGCAGGGTCGGCCCTGGGCCGGCTGATGATGGTCTCGCCCGACTACCGAGGCCGGGTCCTGGCCAAGGTGAGGGTGGAGGCCAGCAGCCCTGAGCGCGCGGCGATGGAGCTGGTGAGGGCCTTTGAGGGGCTGGGGGGCATGAAGCTCTTTGAGGCCTGGAAGGGCCTGGAGGGCGCTCCATGAAGGTCGCCTTCACCGGCCTTCCGGACACTACGGCGCGGCTCTCCTCGGGCTTCAGGCGAGAGGACGTGCTCTGCATCCCCCTCATCAGGCCGGCGAGGCTGCCCGCCTCGCTAAAGCTGCTCAGGGCCCTGGCGAAGGAGCTCTACCGCTTTGATGCGGTGGCCTTTACGAGCAAGACCGCCGTGCGGCTGGCCCTTAGGGCTGCGCCCCGGCTCAGGCGCTTCAAGGGCCGCATCATCGCGCTGGGCCCGGGCACTTCCTCGGAGCTGGCCAAGCATGGCATACTAAGCCCCCTGGTGCCCGAAACCCATAGCAGCGAGGCTCTGGTGAGCTTCGTGAAGGGGGTGGTGGGCTATGGAAGGGTTTTGGCGCTCTGTTCACGCCATTCACCCCTGGTAAAGGTCCGGCCTCAGGGCTGGACGGTGCTTCCGCTTTACACCCTCACGCTGGACTGGCGGGCCTGGGCCCGGCTCATGGCCTTGGCGGGCACGGGGGACTGTGCCATCGTGGTCACATCGGCGAGGGCGGCGCAGGCCCTCTTGCGCTTTCCACAGGCGCTGAGGCATGCCAAGATCTTGGCGATAAGCGAGAGGGTGGGCCAGGTGCTCAGGCGAGGAGGGCTGGCGCCGGCATGGGTGTATCAGGGGCGCGATATGGCGCTCTTCCCCCAGGCTTTAAAGGAGGCCCTGCTCTCCGAGAGAGCGTGAACGACCTGCTGCTGAGGGCGTGCAGGCTCGAGCGCACGGAGCGCACGCCCATCTGGCTGATGAGGCAGGCCGGCAGGTACCTCCCCTCCTACAGGCGCCTGAGGAGGCGCCACGACCTCTTGACGCTCTGCAGGAGCCCTGAGCTGGCCGCCAAGCTAACCTTGCTGCCCGTGGAGGAGCTGGGCGTGGATGCGGCCATCCTCTTTCACGACCTGTCGCTGCTGCTGGAGGCGATGGGGGCCCGGCTGCAGCTGAGGGAGGGCGTGGGGCCCATGATAGAGAACAGGGTACAGGGCCCAGGGCAGGTCGAGGCGCTCAGGGTCCCGGAGCCGGAGAAGGACATGGCCTATCTGCTGGAGGCCATCAGGAGGGCGAGGGCCCTGCTGAAGGGAAAGGTGCCCCTGATAGGCTTCGCCGGCGCGCCCTTCACGCTCGCCTGCTACCTTATCGAGGGCGCCCCCACCAGGGACTTTAGCCATGTCAGGAGGTTCATGTATGAGCAGCCGGCGGCCTGGCGCTCCCTGATGGAGAAGCTGGCGCAGGCTGCGGGCAGGCTGCTGAGGGCCCAGGTGGAGGCGGGTGCCCAGGCCGTGCAGCTCTTCGATACCTGGGCCGGCTGGCTGGGCAAGGAGGAGTATGAGGCGAAGGCGCTTCCCTATGCGGCTAAGGCCATCGAGGAGGTGCGCGACAGCGGCGCGCCCGTCATCTACTTCATGACGGGGGCAACACACCTGCTGGAGAAGGCAAGGCATACGGGCGCCCAGGTCCTGGGCATAGATTGGCGGCTCCCGCTCGATGAGGCCTGGGAGAGGGCAGGGTTTAATATGGCCCTGCAGGGAAACCTTGATCCGGCCGCGCTCTTCTGCTCGCCGCCCGAGCTCCGGCGCAGGGCGCTCGATGTGCTGCGAAGGGCGGCGGGAAGGCCGGGCCACATCTTCAACCTTGGCCACGGCATCCTTCCCGATACGCCCCCAGAGAGCGTGAAGCTCCTGGTAAGCCTGGTGAAGGCCCAGGGCCGCAGCGCCCGGAGCTAGCTTTTATTAGGGGCCGCCAAGGGGCTCCATGCCCGGCCATCTGGGCGTGCTGCTGATGGCCTACGGCTCTCCCTCAGGGCTTGAGGATGTGGCGAGATATTACGCCCATTTAAGGGCGGCAAGGGGGAGCCCCCCGCCCAGCCAGGAGGAGGTCGAGGAGCTCACGGAGCGGTATCGAAGGATAGGGGGCCGCTCTCCTTTGCTAGAGATGACGATCAGGCAGGCAAGGGCCCTCGAGAGGGAGCTTAGGGCCCGGGGAAGGGAGCTTAAGGTCTACTTGGGCATGAGGCACTCATCGCCCTTCATAGGCGAGGCCGTGAGGAGGGCCAGGGAGGAGGGGGTCAGCTTCCTGGTGGCAATCGCGCTGGCGCCCCACTACTCAAGGCTCAGCATCGGGGATTATGAGCAGGCGCTGAGGGAGGCCGCGCAAGGGCCGACAGGCCTTGAGTACGATATGGTGAGAAGCTATCACCTGCACCCGCTCTTCCTCGAGGCCTGGAGGGAAAGGGTTGAAGCCGCGCTAAAGCCCCTGGAGGAGGGTGAGAGGCGGGGACTACATACGCTCTTTACGGCGCACAGCCTTCCCGAGGCCATCTTGCGCTGGGGAGACCCGTATCCGGACCAGGTGCTGGAGAGCGCGCGGGCCCTGGCGGGCCTGCTGGGGCTGCGAAGCTGGGAGGTGGCCTACCAGAGCGCCGGCGCCACGGGCGGCAGGTGGCTCGGCCCCCATTTGCTCGAGAGGGTGCGCGCTTTAGCCCGGGAGGGGCGCCGCACGCTGCTCGTGGTGCCCCTCGGCTTCGTGTCGGACCATCTCGAGGTCCTATATGATATAGATCTGGAGGCGCGCGGCTTGGCCCAGAGCCTCAACGTCAAGCTTCTGAGGCCCGAGATGCTCAACGATTCCCCCACCTTCATCAGGGCCCTCGCGGACCTGGTGGAGGAGCGCCTGAGGGCGCGCCCGCGCTGATGTCCTATGATTGACCCTCCAGCCCCGCGAGAAGCCTGGAGAGCTCCTCTGGCGAGGCCCTCACGCAGGTGAAGATGGGCGTGTCCCTGAGCGTATAGGGCCTGACCTTGGAGGACCTCAGGGCCATGACGAGGGCCACGTACTCCGGCAGCGACTTCATCTCGTAGGCGACGATGAATTCATCGTCTCCAAGCCCATAGCTGTAGTACAGGAACTGCCTGATGCCCTTGAACTTAGAGGCTATCTCCACGTGCTCCTGCTCCATTAGCTGGCGGCGGACCTCGAAGGGCAGCTGGTACCACTCGGCCGTCTTTGAGAAGGGGTAGAGGGTCAGGTAGGGAAGGCCCGAGGGAGCGCCCGCGCTGATGCGGCCCGTATATGGCGAGGGCAGGGCGATGCCGAAGAAGAGGTGCCTGCAGGCTATGTGCTGGGCCAGGGAGGTGCCCCTCAGCGAGGCGAAGGCCCGCTGCAGCTGCTCCGGGCTATGGGCCCTCAGCCAGGCCATAAAGTCCACGCCCGCCTTCAGGCCCAGCGTGGAGTAAAGGTCGATGGCCACATCGCCCTGCTTGAGGAACGCCTGCAGGGATGAAAGGCCCAGCTCATAGCGCGTCGCAGGTGGCAGGAGGAACCAGGAGCGGCGCAGGCCGTAGAAGGCAAAGGCGTTGTAGGGCCTCTCCTCCATTGCCCGGGGCAGGAGCTCAGGTTATTTCTGCTTTGCCCGCAGCTGCTGGCCTTATCCTCGCCCGGTACCAAAAACTCTTATATGGCACGAAGCCGGTGGAACGGCATGGCGCTCGTGGGGGTCGAGTGGATCGTCGTGGCCATCATCGTCATAGCGCTCCTGCTCTGGGGCCCCACGAAGCTCCCCGAGCTGGCCCGGGCGCTGGGGAGGGCCAGGAGGGAATATCAGAAGGCCAGCCAGGAGGAGGAAGAGGACAAGCTCTTGCAGCTGGCTAAGAGCCTCGGCATAGCCACCGAGGGAAAGACGAGGGAGCAGATAGCGCAGGAGGTCTCCGAGCGCCTCAAGAAGGCCTAGGCTTGGGGGAGGGGGCGGAGGAAAGCGCCAAGCTGAGCTTTGCCGAGCACCTGCTGGAGCTGAGGAGCAGGGTCAAGGTGGTGCTCATATCGCTTCTTGTGAGCACGCTGGCCTTCCTGGCCTTTCCGGCGAATCCCTTGGACTTACTCAGCTATCAGGCCTGGCAGACGGGCCTTTACAAGCCCCTGGTCTCGCTCGTGCTCGACTGGATCCGGGAGAACGTCACGCCTCAGGGCGTCTCCATCATAAGCCTGAGCGTGGGGGCGCCGCTGGAGGTCTACTTTCTCGCTTCCCTGCTCCTGGGCCTCGTGGCCAGCAGCCCCATCATCGCCTATGAGATATACAGGTATGTGGACCCCGCGCTTTATCCCCATGAGCGCAGGGCCCTCTATCCCTTTATCCTCTCCTTCACGGGGCTCTTCGTGGCCGGCGCGCTCTTCGGGCTGCAGTATATAGCGCGGTTTGTGCTCTGGACCGTGATCCCCTTCTCCCAGTTCGTCGGCTCCACGCCGCTCCTGTCCGTGAATGACTTCTACCTCACGGTCTTCCTCTCCGTGGCGCTGACGGGGCTCAGCTTTACCTTGCCCGCCTTCCTGGTCCTGCTGGTGAAGTTCGGCGTCCTGCGCACCAGGGCGATAACCTCCAACCGCAAGCTCTTTTACCCTATCCTGTACATCATCGTCGCGATAATCACGCCCGATGGAGGGCCGCTGGCGGACATAGCGCTCTTCCTGCCCGTGGCCGCGATGATGGAGGTCGCCCTCTTGGTGGCGAAGCGCTACGAGAGGGCTAGGCTAACGCCCTGCCCCTTCTGCCGAGCAGAAGTAGATGTAGGCACGCTCTTCTGCCCTCGATGCAGGAGGGCGCTCCTCTAGCCCTTGGGCCAAGGGTGCAAACGCTTTATAGGACTAGCTTGCAGCTCACCCGGCCTTGGCGCTCGACGCAATCGAGGGCATCATCGTGGCAACGCTGGCGCTCATGCTGCTGCTCTGGGGCCCTGAAAAGGTGGCCGAGCTCGTGAGGCTCGGGAACAGGCTGAGGAGGGAGGCGCAGAGGGCGGTCAATGAGCTCAGGGCCCTGGCGGAGGATAGCGTGAAACGCGCGGCCTTGGGCGACGAGGAGCTCATTCGCATGGCCAGAAGCCTGGGCCTACGGACCATGGGGAAGACGCGCGAGGAGATAGAGCAGGAGCTGAGGGCCAGGGCGCAGGCCAAGGCTAGCTAGGCAGCCCCTCCTCTTCCTGCTCCCCGCCCCTTCTTCTTTTCATGAGCAGCGCGACTATGGCGCCGGCCGCGAGCGCGGGCCAGATGGCGAGATAGGGGAAGGAGAGGAGGCGCAGGACGAGCGGCTTTGGCGGCGGCGGGGGCAGCTGCAGCACGTAGAGGCTGGAGCTCACCGTTATAGGCCCCAGCGCGGGATGGCTCACCGTCGCGTTAACCCTTACGGGGCCGGGCTGGGAGGGGATATATTGCACGGACGCGCCGCCGTCCTCCGCGAGCACCGAGGAGGAGGCGCTCAGGGAGCCCGAGCTCACGGCCCAGCTCACATTTGCCCCCTGAAGCGGCCAGCCCTGCAGGAGCACGCTCAGCCTTAGGGTCGAGGTGCCGTTGATGTAGAGCGTAGTGGGAGAGGCGGCGAGGCTCGCCTGAAGCGGCAAGGGCAGCACTATCAGGCTCGTGCTCGAGGAAGCGAGGCCTTGGGCTGAAGCGGTCAGCTCCGTCTCGCCCCTGCCCAGAGGCCTCAGCGGCACCAGCGCATAGTTTTCGCCCTGCGCTATGGTGATGTTCAACAGCCCGCCCACCAAGCTTGAGTTGGCCGGGCTGAGAAGAACGGGGATATCCTGCCGGGCCTTGGCGGGGTTGCCCTGATCATCCTGCAGCTGCACGGCCAGCAGCACAAGAGCGCCCTTCGGCACCATCAGCGCGGGCTGAGGCGCCGCATAGAGCGAAAGCTTTGAGGGCGAGGGGCTGAAGGTGCTCAGGAGCGTCCATGAAACGGCCGTGTGGTTGGCGAAGCTGGCCACAGCCGTGAAGTTCGCCTGGCCCGCCGTCACGCTTGTCGCCACCTCGACCAGCGCGAAGGACTGGCCCGCGGGGATGAGCACGGTCTGCGCGGCGCTCGCGACTTCCGCCCTAGAAGAGTAGAGCGAGATGGCCAGGCCCGGGGCCGGCGCCACGGCCGGCAGGCCCGAAGCATCTCGAAGCGCTATCTCCAGCGCCCTATAGCGCCCGCCGTTCGCGGGCAGGTCCGGGAGCACGGGCCTCAGCGCGATGCTGGAGGCCACGGGCCCAAAGGTGGAGATGGTGAGCTGGTCGGGCACGAAGTTCTCAGCCGAGGCGGTGAGCTGCGTCGCGCCGGGCAGGAAGGTGGTGATGAGGTCCACGGGCTGCGATGCGCTGAAGTTCTTGGGTATGATGACGCTGGCCCTAAGCGTCAGGATGGAGGCATCGGAGGAGGTCAGGTGGACCTCCACGTCCGTGGTGGCCACCGCAGGCTTGTCCTCCTTATCTAACAGCGCCACTACGAGGGCATGGTAGGCCCTGTTGTCGGCCAGCAGGGGGTCGGGCGCCGAATACAGCTTCAGCCTGGTGGGCCTTGCGGAGGGGTTCACGGTTGTAATGCTCAGCAGGGCGGACTTAAGGCCCATCGCCGAGGCGGCGATAACTGCGCTGCCGTTAAGCTGGGTCGTCTGGTAGGTAGCCACGGCGTACAGCTCTCCCCTCGGTATCGTGACGGTAGGCGGCACTCTGACCACGCTCATGTTCGATGAGGTGAGCGTGATGGCGATGTCCTGAGGAGCCCTGACGGGCCTGCCGCCCAGGTCCGTGAGCGCTATGATCAGCCTACCCGAGCAGGCCTGAGGGGCTAATGGAGGAAGACAGGCGGCCATCGTGGAGGGCTGCGCGCTCATGCTCAGCGCGTAGGGCGTGGCCCCCCTGACCGTGACCTGCACGGCGTCGGGGGCGAAGCCGGGCGATGTGGCCGTGATGAGCGCCGTGCCGGGCACGTAGCCCGTGGCATAGGAGCCCAGCGCCCAGAAGCTGCCCCTCTGCACGGTGAGCTGGGCCTGTGAGAGCTGCACGACGGAGGGGTTGGAGGAGTTTAAGGTCACGGTGATGGAGGCCACCGCGGGGGCGGGGAGGCCCCTATCATCCAGCACCTCCACCAGCACGAAGCCCTGCATGCCGGGGCCGAGCAGCTCGGGGGATGCGCCGACCCTTATCTTGGAGGGGTAGCCGCTGGGCCTCGCGGTGGTAATCGATACGGAGCCCGAGGCCAGGCCGGGCGCCGAGGCCGTGACCTGCGTGGAGCCCGGCGTGGTGCTCGTGGTAAAGTTCACGAGCGTGAAGTAGCTGCCCAGCCTGATCGTGGCCGTGGGCTGAGGGCGCCCCACATACTCGGTGGCCGAGCTCAGGTATACGGTTACATCGCTGAGGGCCACGACGGGGTTGCCCGCCGCGTCGACCAGCTGCACCAGCAGCGCCGGATAGCTTCGGCCATCGGCGGGAAGCGTGGAGGGGAAGGAGGAGAGCTTGAGGCCCTGCGCGGGCCCCAGGGGCGCCGCCGCCCGGGCGGGCACCATCAGCGCGAGCGAAAGGACCAGGAGGGCCAGCGCTGCGCGCCGCTTGCTCCTCACTTCACCGCTGGCCCACACCTCTTCATTTAGCCCTTGTAGAAGCCCGGATACGTATCGGAGCTCTAGGTCCTGAGCGTAAGCGCCATGCCCAGGAACCACAGCAGGGCCGCGAGCAGCAGCGGCCCGCCCAGCCATGATAGCAGGGCCAGGCTATTTACATCATGGGCGAAGTAGCCGGCCACTCTCCAGAGGGAGGCGATCGAAAAGAGGTAGACGGGGCCCCTGCTGAGGCCCCTATAGGGCACCCTTGCCGTGAGAAGAGGGGGAAGGAGTATGGGCACGTAGGCGATGATGGTCGTGCCCATGAACCCCAGGGCGAGTGAGTGTATGAAGGCATCCCTTAGGGCCAGGAGCCCCAGCGTGCCGTAGAGGAACCCCAGCGCCAGGCCCGCCAGCAGCCATGCGAGGGCCAGCGTAAAGGCGGTGGAGAAGTACTGGTACCTCACCCTATCCCTCTCCGCCATCCTGCCCTGCCTCTCATCCTTAAGCCTCCTGAAGCCCTGCACGGAATAAACCAGGCCGAGGCCCGAGCCGAGGAAGAGGGGGGAGGCATACCTCAGCGCCCTCGGCTCCAGGAGCGAAAGAAGCGTCAGGGCCAGGGCCGCGCCGTGAAGGCCAAAGCTCACCGCGGCCGCCCTTTTCCTTAGCACGGCCGCCCTGAACGGATCCCTGAAGTGTATCGTGCGGATGAAGATACCGTAGATCATGGTGGTGGGGAAGCCCAGGAGGGCCAGATAGAGCAGGCCATCGTTGCTAAAGGGGTCCTGTGAGGAGTAGGGCAGGAGGAGCAGGGCGGAGATGGGCAGGAGGAGCACGGCCAGGCTGATATAGGGCTCGGAGACGGCCAGCACGCCCGAGGGCTTGCCCAGCAGGGGCAGCAGGAGAAGGGAGAAGAGCAAGGCGCCCGCCGCAAGAAGCACGCCTCCCGCGGCTTCAGGCCCTGGCTCAAGCAGCCACAGGAGGTTTCCCACGAAGACAAGGCCCAAAGAGAGATAAGCCAGCTTCCGGCCTGCCAATCTCCTGTTCTTGAATCTCGGGACCAGGTTATAGGCCACGCCCATGATGAAGAGCGGAAGAGATCCGTAGAGCTGCACCCTTGCGTGCAGCAGCAGGAAGGGCGCGCCCGCGAAAAGGCCCGTGAGGGCGCCCAGCCACAGGATGCCCAGGAGAATTCCTATTAGGCCCAGGCAGAGCGCCAAGAGAGCGCCCAGCAGCGTCAGCCTGGCCCCCTCGAGCACGGCGCCCGGAGGCTGAGCCGCTATATCAGGTTCACTACAAAGCCCGAAAGGGCCTAAGGCTCCCCGAGCATCGCCCCGATGGGCCCCGCGCCAGGCCTAACGCTCACCACAAGCCGCGTTTGTGTTACCTTAGGCCGTCAGGAAAAAAAGCAGAGACTTGCTCTAGGCCTTCGCGGCTCCTAGCTTGAGGGGCCCCAGCTGGAAGCGCGGCTGCTGCGCGGCTAGGAAGGTGCTCTCCACGCCTGTGAGGACGACCATGACCCTGACGTGGCCGTTCATGTTGGGCTCTGCTCTGGCGCCCCAGACGATCCTCACATGGGGCGGGAGCGACTTCATCACGAGCTCGCCCGCCTTGGTCACCTCCTCCAGCGTCACGTCCTCGCCGCCGGCGACATGCACCAGCACGCCCTTCGACTTCGTCACGTCCCTTATGTCAAGCAGCTGCCCCTTCAGCGCCGTGCGCACCGCGCTCTCCACCCTGTCCTGTCCATTCGCCCTCCCACGCCTATGGCTACAAGGCCCCTCTCCTGCATGATGGCCCTGAGGTCCGCGTACTCTATGTTGATGAGGCTGGCCGTGGCGATCGTCTCCGTTATGCCCTTGACGAACTGGCCAACGAGCTCGTTGGCCACGCCCAGGGCCTGCTGCAGGGGCAGGTCCCCGCCACCTTGGCCAGCTTGGTGTTGTCGATGGCCACCACGATGTCGCAGTAGCTGATGAGCTTCTCGAATCCCTTCTTCGCTATGTCATACCTGTAGCGCTCGATGGGGAAGGGCAACGTGACCACGCCGACGGTGAGCGCGCCGGAGTTGTGCAGCTCCTTGGCAAGGACCAGCGAGCCTCCCCTGTGCCCGTGCCGCCTCCCAGGCCCGCGCAGATGAAGATGAAGTAGGGATTAATGGTTCATGGAGGGTTTCCTGCAGCTAGGCAAGGGCGATGCCCAGGAGCCTGGAGGCGATCAAGATGACCACGAGGCTCAGCGCGCTCAGCGCGAGTCCATGCTTGAAGCCGTCCGCAAGCGTGCCTCCCGACATCTTGCCGGCCACGAGCCCCGCGAGCCAGCCGTCAAGGGTGGCCGCCGCCAGGAAGATGTCGACCGTTTGGGGCGAAACCTTGGGCAGCGAAGCGAGGGCGGCGAGCTCTCCGCTGACCGAATTGGCCAGCATATAGACCATCAGCAGGGCGGTGATGATCGTCATGAGGCCCGCCATGTACATGACGAAGAGGTAAGGCTTTAGCGAGGCCCTCTTATCCCGCTCCAGGTCGTTCATCTTCCTCGTGAAGTCGGCCATATCAGAAAAGCTCCTCACCGTGCCGCCGCCCACGTCGATCGTCTCCAGGATGAGCGTGCCCGCCGCCTTGACCATCCAGCTGTGCACGGCCGATACGAAGGTGTTCAGCACCTTGGAGAGCGGCAGCCCCCAGGAGATCTGCGCGCCCATCTTCTTCACATATTTGCTCAGCGCCCCATAGCCCCTCTTGGAGGCCCGCGCTATGCCCGCTTCGGGGGCGAGCCCCACCCTCCTCGCCTCGGCTAGGTCCTTTATAAAGTCGGGCAGCGCCTTCTCCATGCTCTCCCTCTCCCTCTCATAGCGCGCCGCGAGCAAGGCTGGGGGGAGCGAGAGCAGGATGAGCGCCAGGGCCACCCTCAGGTACATGTACATGGGCATGGGCAGCAGCAGGAGGAGGATGCCAAGGGGCAGCGAGGCGATGAGGCCCCTGTAGGGCCTTGTGTCGACATAAGGCTGCTTGATATGTATTTGGTCCAGCAGCCAGATGAAGAGGGCCGAGAAGAGCGGTATGATGACGACGGAGAAGAGGAGAAGGCTCGAGATGCCCTGCGCGCTGTGCGTGAGCACGGCCTGCACCTCGAAGAGCACGAAGAGCGTCATGCCCAGCAGCGAGCTGAGCGATAGATAGGCCTCGGCGAAGATCCCCACGACCTCCGAGGCCCTCTTCACCTTGGACCCCCGGGCCTCAAAGATCTCCCTCTGCTTGTTCACCAAGTACGTCACATAGTCCCCGCCGGTGCGCAGCACGGTGGTGTAGCCATAGAGCACCTCCGAGAAGATCCGGCTCGGACTGTACCTCGCGGCCCTCTCCAGCGCGGTAAGCGGGTCGAGGCCCAAAACGTCGGTGTCCACGAGGATCCTCTTTGCCTCCTTCGAGGCGGCCGGGAAGACCCTGTCCATCCTCGCTATTCGCCTCAGGGCAGCAATGGGCGAGACACCTCCCCCCGCGAGCACCACCAAGAAGCCCATCACGTAGGCCAGCTCGTTCTCTATCGCGTAGGCCCGGGAGGCCTGGCTGAGCTTTGGAGCTAATAGCACCAACATGAAGCTGGGCGGCACGGCCACCAGCGAGAGCGCCAGCACCGGGAGGCCTAGGATGATGCCCAGCGCGGTCACCGCCGCGGCTATGGCGCCCACGAGAAGCGCTACGAAGAGCGCCAAGGACAGGAGCCCCTGCGGGGTAATCCTCAGGTTGGACTTCAGGATGTCCTCCTGCAGGTGGGGAAAGCTCCGGCTGAGCCTCAGCGCGGGCTTGGCTAAGAGCCTGTACGAGAGGGCCGAGAGCCTATCCAGCGCTCCCAGCGCCTGCGCTCCGGATTTTGTTCTCCTCTCCTGCCGCAGCTGCTGCAGGCTCAAGCGACGGCCTCAACCCTCTCGAAGCTGCCCAGCATCAGCTCCCTCTGCGCCCTTTGGTAGACCTCCTGGGGCCTATCGATGTACTCGGCCAGCAGCGAGGAGAGGTCCCTGAAGTTCCTTATGCCCTTGTTCTGGATCCACCTCAGGATGAGCGCCCTCCTCTCTATCTCCTGCACGAGCTCCTCCACCTTAACGCCCAGCTGCGCGGCCAGCCTCGGCAGCTTCTTGCTCGTGGTGGCCAGGGGCATCTCCTCATACCTATCGCCCACGGGATCCCAGCGGAAGACTTGCGTGTAGCTGCCCACGCCCAGCACCTCATCCACCGAGAGCACCCTCCTCACCATCCTGAACCCGCCGGCCTGCTGGGGCAGGGAGACCCTGCTCACCGTAACGACCAGGTCCAAGAAGGGTATGAAGGAGGGGGGCACGTCCATGGGCTTCGAGGTGAGCCTCTGAATGGCCGAGGCAGCATCATCGGCGTGGAGCGAGCAGAGCCCGCCGTGGCCCGTGCTGATGGCCTGAAAGAGCACATAGGCCTCCTCGCCCCTCACCTCGCCCACCACGATGATATCCGGCCTCATCCTCATCGCGGCCTTCACGAGGTCGAAGAGCCCTATCTCCTTCGCCCCTTCCTCCATCTTGGCATAGCTCTCCCTGCTCACCAGCGCGGTCCAGTTGGGATGGGCTATGTTGATCTCCTGCACCTCCTCGATGGTCACTATCTTATTGGTGAGCTTGGTGAGCGTGAGAAGGGCGTTGAGCATCGTCGTCTTGCCCGCGCCCGTGGAGCCCACGACGATGGCCGTGGCCCTGTTCTGCATCATCAGCCAGAGGTAGGCGGCGAGCTTGTGGCTTACTACGTTCATGTTGAGCATGTCGATGATCGTTATGGGGTCCTCCCTGAACTTCCTTATCGTGAACGTCGCGCCATAGGGTGATACCTCCCTCTTGAAGGTGGCTATGAGCCTATGCCTGCCGGGCAGCGTGCCCTGGACCACGGGGAAGGCCGTGGAGACGTGCTTGCCGGCCAGGTGGCAGAGCCTCGAGATCATGTCATCCAGCTGCGCCTCGTCGGTGAAGGAGATGTTCGTCTCCAAGTTCTCGTATCTCCTATGGTAGACGAAGAGCGGCCTGCTCAGCGCGTTGAGCGAAATATCTTCGATGAAGGGGTCGTGCATGATGCCCTCGAGGATGCCGAAGCCCGCCAGGTCCCTCTTCAGATAATACAGGATCTTCGACCAGGAGATGCTGCTGGCCCTTATGCCGTACTTGTAGGCTATCCTGCGCACCTGCTCGGCAAGGTATTTGGCCGGCTCGAGGGAATCCTTGGGGACGCTGAGCTCGCTCTCCAGCATGCCCAGCAGCCTGGAGAAGATGGCCGCCTCCTGCTCGCTGAGCGCGACCTCATCGAGATAATACCTGCGTATGCCCGTGGCGGGATCCTCGACGATGGCCGCATATGCAAAGGGCGGCACGAGCGCATACCTCTCCACCACCTTCCAGGAGGGGGGGATTGGCAGGCCGGTGAAGGGGCCCGTGGGCTTCGCCGATGTGCTAATGGCCGCCTTGCCTGCGCCCTTCTTGCCGAAGAGGCCGCCTAATGCTACCTTAAGCAGCGCCAGCTTTACGCCGTTAAGGCGCCAGGCCCCTGCGGATTCCAGGCCATCTTGCGGGTGCCTCATGGCCAGTAGAAGAGCGTTGAGAGGAACGGAATGCTTTGCCCGTAATTGCTCTGCGTGGGCGAGCAGGTGCCCGTGGAGCCCCTACAGCCGTGAGTGACTATAAAGGAGAAGGTTGTAGTGTTGGCGGTAATGCTGCCTAGAGATGTGGGTTGGGGGCTGGTTGTGCTTTCCCTGGTTGGGCTTTCCCAGACAAAGATGAGCCTCACCGGCTGGCCATAGTAGAGGGTCTGCGATGTGAAGGGATACAGGCGGCCGTTTGAGTCGTAGCTAGCTATATACCAGTAGGCGGTGGGCTGGTTGCCACAGCCGCTGATGCAGGGCACAAATTCAACGAGGTAACTATACTTGTCAAGGGTTATAGGTTCCTGCTGCGGGTTTAAGTTAGTGACGTTAACGCCAAATGCTATAAAGGCCGGGCTTTTTAGGCTTTGCCAGAAGGTCCTTATCGAGAAGGCCGGTTTTCCCGCGCTCAGGCCTCCGCTGAGTTGCCAGCAGTCGCTGCCGCAGTTCGTCACATTATACCATACGAACGAATTGAACTGGAGGTAAAGGTCGCCGAAGGCGCCTGAGGTAAGGGCCTGAAGCGCTAGGCTGGCCGGCGAGCCGGAGTAGGGATAAGTGGCCACAAAGGCGGAACCCCTGGAGCTGAGCGCCCTTATTACGTACGTGCCCGAGCCCGGATAGCGCACCTTCGTATCGATCTTAGTGCTGTTAGCGCCGGCATTCACGAGAATGGGCAGGGGAGGGCTGGTGGCCGTGCCCGTGAGCACGCTAATGGCGCCGTTAGGAGCTATCAGGAAGACGGCCGTGATGTTGACGGCCACGCTGCCCATGTTAGAGATGACGAAGCTTATGTTGCCGTTGTCAAGGCCCGTGGTGAGCTGGGCCTGCTCCAGCAACCTATTCTGCTGGAAGTTATAGCGCTCGCTCAGCGCCTTCGTGTAGAGCTGGTTGTTCAGGTTCACGTAGAGGAAGTACGTGGTGCCCACGGTGAAGAGCATGGCGAAGAGGATTATCGCGGCCATGATGCCGGCGATCGCCTTCCTGGCATGAGGAGCGATCACTGGCCTCACCTCGCCTGAGCATACTGCGCGGCATTACCGTACAGGGCCATCACGCTAAAGGTGTAGGCCGAGCCGGTAGAGAACTTCAGCTGCGTGGGCGTGGAGCGTATAAGGCATACGGGCAGCGTCAGCGTGAGCTTGGCCAGGCTGCCCTTGGGAAAGGAGGCCTGTTGGGGGCTGGGGCTCAGCGGGTTGTAAAGCTGGGGCGATTCCAGGAGCGCGGCGCTTGAGTTGGTGCAGCTGGTGCCCCCGATGCTGATGGAGACGGTGGTAGCGTTGTAGAGCGCGAAGAGCGTTCCGTTGTAGATCTGGACCGATGTGGGCATGAGCGCTATGTTTCCCGTGTTGTAGAGCCAGAGCGTGACGCTCTTCGAGTCGGAGGAGTAGTTCACATAGGCGATGACGAACCTCTCCGCCAGGTAGTTCACGGTGCTCCCGAAGGCCGTGCCCAGGAGCTGCTCCGCCACGCCCGATTGGGCATTTACGTAGGAGAAGACGGCAAAGCCCGCGATGAGCGTTATCGATAGGGCGATGAGCGAGGCCATGACTTCCGAGATCCCGGGCCTATGGTGGGCTCGGTGCCTAGGGCGAGGCACGGGCGCGAGGCCCTTTCCGCTTAAATATCGCTTATGAAGCGGGGGTATAGAGCTGCCGTTCATCTGCGCAGGCTTTTAACCGCGCCTTGGCAGGCCACGCCGTGGGCTCGCCTGGGGGCGAGAGGCAGGTGCCCAAGTTCCTGGCCAGCATAGATTTCGGCTCGCTCAATCGCCGCCTCTGGCGCCTGCTGATGGTTTTTGTGCTGCTCAACTTCGCGGATGTTGCGATAACGCTCCTAGCGCTGCGCTCGGGCCACTTTGTGGAGCTCAACCCCCTCGCCTCCCAGCTCTTCAGCCGGCGCATGCCGGGCTTCCTGCTGGCGCTGCTGCTGAAGTACATGCCCTTGGCGCCGATGCTCTACGCGTGCAGCCTGGATCCCGAGCACGATGGCCGACAACGGCAGGTGAGGGCGATTAAGCTGGGCACGTTCGCGGCCCTCTTCGCGGCGAACTCTTACTTGATGGGGCTGCTGGCCTTCAACGCATATAACCTGCTGAGCCTGCAGTTCTCATAAAAAAAGAAAGGTCGGCTTATCGGAAGGTGCCTGAGAAGGGCACCTGAGCGCCGTTGCTCAAGGATACGATGCCGCTGAACTGGGAGCCGGGCGTTGGTGGAGGGTTGAGGGAACCGCTCAGCTGGATATAGAGCTGCCCTCCTGCCGGCACCGTGCAGGTCGCTGGATCAGCATCAGCAGTAACGCCGCCCAGCGTCACAGCTATGACTGATACGTTAGATGTTCCGCTGTTCCTTAGCAGGAGATATGAGCCACTGGGGGCAGTAGCACACGTCGCATCCAACGAGCGACCAGAGCTGAAGTCGGCCGCGCGAAGCACTGCCTGCACCACGGTGACCTGGGGCGTGCTGGTGAAGCCGCTGAAGAGCCCGAAGACGAAGCCCGCTATCGCGACGGCAGCTATCAGGGTGATGGCGATGAGGATGACCGTGGCGATGACCGGCGATACGGCCCTTCTCTTGCTCATCCTTGGCCGCATTGCGCGCTTGGCCGGCGCATTTTATTTAATCGTTATGAACCACTGCTCCACTTCAGAAATATAAATGGATTCATAGTCCATAAAGTCTATTAAAATAGTTCGGAGCCCGAGCTCATGGCCGAGGAGAAGGAGGGAGCGCTGTCAGGCCTTATAAGCGAGCTGGAGGAGCTGCAGAGCGAGTTCTCCCAGCTCTCCGAGCTTGCGGAGCTCGAGAGGAGCTATGCGCTGAGGGTGGTGGAGGCCCTTAAGGCGATACAGACCGAGGTGGACGTAGCTATAAGGCTCGATCCTGAGGCGCTGCGGGGGTATAAGGGGTCCGTGCGTGAAGTGTATCTGCTGCCCGAGGCCGTGCTCATGCTGGCCTATGAAGGAGGAGGAAGCGAGAGCAGGCCCCTCTCCAAGTTCCCCAGCGAGGTGGTGCTCTCCGTGCTTCAGGCAGCGGCGCCCGAGCTCAGGAAGCAGATCTCACAGAGGAGGAGGCAGGTGGGGGCCCGCGTGCACCTGTTCGAGAGGATCCTGAAGGGCCTGAAGAGGGCCGAGGCGCTCCTGGCCCATGAGGAGGCCGAGGAGGAGGGGACCGATGCCGTGCGCGCCGCGCTGGAGAGCGCGTAGCCATGCAGCAGGAGCAGGCGGGCAGCGGGCTGCTGAAGTTCTATTCTAGGGAGGCGCTCAAGGCCTATCTGAGAAAGCTGATGGAGAGCTACAGGGCGGGCATAGAGGCCTATGCGGAGCAGCTGGGCCCCCTCTTCAGGGATGAGGCCCAGGCCAAGCAGGCGCGCGCGGCGTCAAGGGGATGGATGAGGCTGGGCCCCCTTCTCTACAACGCCAGCGAGACCGATAGGGCCGTTGCCGAGGTGATGCTGCAGCTGATGGAGGAGCTCAAGGCTAAGCTGGCCAGGACCGAGGAGGCGCTCAGGGCCCTGGAGGACCCCGCGAACACCGCCCTTCCGGAGAGGGGGCACTTCCTGCTCTGTATGAGACAGGGCGTGCCCGAGAGGCTCATCCTGGATATGCGGGAGAGGCAGGTGGAGCCCTTCGCCTTTGCCGCGAGCTTTAGGCTCGTCGAGGCCTAGAAGAGCGAGGAGAGCTGGAAGTAGGACTTCACGAAGTACTTCATCAGCTGGTAGGGCTCCTGTAGGGGACAGTTAATCAAGAAGTAGTTCTCAAGCCTCCTGCTCGCGATGCCGATGCCCAGCAGCAGCAGGCCCATCTTGCCCGCCTTCTTGAGCGAGGCCTCGAGCCTCTGCTCTATGCCCTCATAGCCCACCGCATACCCATCGGAGGCTACGACCAAGATGCGCGCTTCAGCCGGCCTTGCGGCCAGGGCCCTTGAGCAGACCTCTATGGCATCGGGCAGGAGCGTGGAGCTGCCCTGCGTAAGCCCGCCTATCCTGGCCCTGCTCTCCAGGTCATATTCTTCATCGAAGTCCTTCAGCACGAGCAGGCTGCTGTTGAAGGCATAGAGCGCCCAGCGGTCGCTCGAGGGCATCACATCCTGGGCCACCTCCGCCAGGCAGGTGGCGATGCCCCTCACCTCCTGCGCCAAAGGGGCGAGGCTCTTGCTCGCGTCCAGCAGGATGGCCCAGGCCTCGTCCTTCCTCAGGGGCTCCTGCCACGTAAAGAATTCCTTCTTGGGCTTTTGCGAGGCCAGGGCCTGCACGGCCCTCTGCAGGTCCACATGCCCCTCCTCCACCACCTCCCTCTCCTCGAGCGCGCTCCTGATCTGCTTCAGCTGCTCCCTGATCGTCCTTATGGGCCCCGCCAGCGAGGACCTTGTCCGCAAATACATGGCATAATCGCTCCTGGGGAAGCTGAGCCCCTGCAGCCTCGTGGGCAGCAGAAGCGGGCTATACCGGCGCCTTATGGCCTCCCTCCTCTCCTGCCTAGCTTGCAGCGTCAAGAAGAACTCCCGGGCCTCCAGCTCCTGCCTCGTGGCCTCCTCCTGGCCTGGAGGGATGAGGCGTAGGGCGTCGTAGGCGGAGAGCAGCAGGGCATGCCCGTTCTTGTCCTTCTCGACCAGCTTATCCTCGAAGAGCGTGCAGGGCCCATGCTCCTCCGTATGAGGAAGAAAGGGCACCTCCCTGAGCCTTCCCCTCTTGCCCAGCGCATTATACACGAGCTGCGCCGCCTGCTGAAGGCATGAGGGCACATCCTCATCCTCCAGGCTCAGCTGTACAAGCCTCCTCACCGCTTCGGCCAGCCCCCGCACCTCCCCGTCCGGCTTAGCCCCCTGGGAGGGCGAAAGCACGCCCCAGAGTTCGAGAAGGAGAGAGAGCGCAAAGGCATGGGGCTCATCGAGCTCCTGCAGGTCCCTGGCCCTCAGGCCCGCTATGTAATTGGCGTAGGCGATGTCCTCCAGGATGCCTCCCCATCTCGTCGTCCCCAGCAGCGTGACCCTGTAATCCTCGACGAGCGAGGCGCAGAAGGTGGCCGCGTTGGGCTCCTTTCCCCTGGCCCACCTTACATAGAGCGAGAAGTCGGAGAAGGCGGCGTGCAGCGAGAGGTGATAAAGCGAGGCCTTGAAGAGGCGCCAGATCTGGGGCCAGGAGGCCTCATCGGCGTCAAAATACAGCCCGTGCAGCGCGTACAGGTCCGAGCCCTCGTCCTTCGGAAGGGGCAGGAGCAGCACGAAGCCCCTCTTATCCTGGCCCAGCCTCGGATATGTGAGCTGCTCATCCAGCACGACGCGCAGGGCCTGATGGTCCTTGCCCGCGATCGCGCTGGCGGTGGACCAGCAGAACTCCAGAGGGTTCAAGCCTTACGGACCCTTTTCTCCTCGCCGAAGGCCATCTGCACGAGCGTGCGCACCACGGCCTGCACATCGGGGTCATCGGATATGAGCGAGATGATCGTCTCCTCCGCCGCCTGCAAGGGGCTCAACCCATCGTAGACCAACGTGGCCCAGTTTATGAGGTCGGCCACGCTGGGCGCATAGGGCAGCTCGCCCGCCTTGTACCTCCTCCTGATCTCAGCCGCGACCCTCACCATCCTCTCCGAGACCTCCCCGGGCACCCTTCCCCTCGAGCTGACGAGCTCTATCTCCTTCTGCGAAATCCTGGAGCCGGAGCTCAGGTAATCGAAGTCTATCCAGACGCTCATCCTCCTCCTGAAGGCGGCGTTGAGCGGCTTGGTGCCCACGAACTCAAGGCTATAGGGGTTCATGCTGATGATCATGTAGCCATAGGGGTGCCTGGGTATGATCTCGTTATCCTTCTCGGTCAGCACCAAGTGCCCCCTGGTGTCGAGCACGGGGTTAAGGCGGGTCGCTATGTCCTGCTTCATCATATTCGCCTCATCCAAGTAAAGTATCCCGCCATGCCTGCACCAGGAGACGATCTGGCCATCGACCCAGTTCTCCTTGCCCAGGCCCAGGAATCTGCCGAAGAGGTCATAGACTGAGGTCTGAAGGCTGCAGTTGATCTCCCAAAGGGGGAGGCCAGCGAGCTCGGCCACCAGATAGACCACATGCGTCTTGCCCGTGCCGCTGGGGCCCACGAGCGCGCACTGCTTGAAGTAGTAGAGCGCCCTCATCACCCTCTCCACATACCTCTCGCCCTCATCCACGAACTCGGGCACGTTCTTGGGGATCAGGCTCGCGAACTTCTCGGGCACCGTATAGCCCTCGGAGAGGTCGTACTTCGTTACTCCGTACTTGCTGAGCAGCTGCAGCTGCCTGCTCTTCGCAAGCACGGAGAAGCGAACGGAAAGGCTGGCGCTCGGCCCCTTCAGCTGAACGGACTTCACGGTTGGGGTCTCTCGGCCGGCCGCCACGAGCAATTGGCCATGTCTTATTAGTTAATGGTTATGAATTCCTGCTCCATGGGAGGGCAAGAGGGGAGCTTTTTTAAGGCGAAGCTGGAGAGTCGCGGCGTGCCCGAGGTATCCGTCAGCCTAAAGACCCTCGAGGCGGCGGTGCTCGGAAGCGAGGCGCCCCCGCCCTCGGTGAGCTATCGCGTCAACGTGAAGATGAGCGAGGAGGAGCGGAACCCCGGCTACCTTAGGGTGAGGTTCAGCTTTGAGCTGGAAGCGGAGCCCCCCATCGCGAAGCTGCAGGTCTCGGGCACGGCGCAGGTGACGGGCAAGGAGGAGGAGCTGCTGCCGCTCCTATCACAGAGCGCGAAGGAGGGCGCGCCTCCTCTCTTCATGCTCATCTACCAGAAGGTCTACCCCGTGATGTACCTGCTCGCGGGCGCGCTGAAGATCCCTTATCCCGCGCCCGGCCTCCTGAAGATAGGGCAGGGCGGCGCCTAGCTTACCTTACCAGGTGCACGTCCTTGACCAGCCAGGCGCTGGGGGCGCTTAGCCCCATCGTGTCTAGGAGCAGGTACAGCAGCGGATAGATGCTCCTGTAGATCTCCAGCGCGATCTTCCCCAGCTCCTCCTCGCCCAGCTCCTCCAGCGAGAGGACCTCCGCGCCATCGCAGCCGAGGAAGGCATCGCCCTCCAGCTCCGCCCTTTGCATCGTGGGCATCGTTTCAATTACGAGCCTGAACTGCAGCTGCGCTCCCCCCTTCAGCCTCCTCACCTCCTTCAGCTCGGCCTGCAGGTCAAAGTTAAGGCCCTGCTGCTCGCTTCTCATGGCCAGCCTGGCTACCTTGAGCCTCCTTATGCTGGCCTCTATGCTCAGCTGAAGCTGCTGGCCCCGCTTCACGGCCTCGAGCTGGGGAGCAACAGGAGGCGCCATGGCTATCCACCCATGAGCGAGGTCCTTCGCCTCCAGTAAGGAGGCGCCCTGGAGGCGGCCCGGGGCCTGTAGCCCATGGGCAGCCTGGCCAGGCCCCTATGGGAGCTGAGGGGCATCAGGGCCCTCCCGAGCATCCTGCTGATGGGCCTCCTCATCCACACCACGAGCCAGGCATCGAAAAGGGCGTAGAGGATCCCGAACTCCACGCCCAGCTGGTGAAGGCCTATGAAGTAAGCCGCGAGTATGCTTCCTATGTCCACTAAGGAGGCGACCATGTTTTCATACACCTCTTGATCCACGCGCAGCGTGAGGGAGCCTCGTTTCAAGGCCTTATATAGTGCGTAGGTGCCGGGCTATAGACCAGGGATCCATGTTCAGGGCTAAAAGTAGGACCTCTTAGCATAGCCCTTGAGCAGCGCGTGGCCTGGCTGCTCAAACACGGGTTCCTGGGGCTCAGGGGCCAGGGCGCTCTCCACTTCATCGAAGAGGCGCAGCAGGGCATGGCCCTTGCTCGTGAGCGTGAGATATGTGCCCGAGGCCGTGCGCTCCAGCGCAACTAAGCCCTTATGCTGCAACAGCAGCAGCGCCTCCTTGAAGACGTTCCAGGAGAGGTTCGCCTTGAACATGACGCGGGTGCGCCTTGCCCTCCCCTCCTCCGCGATGGCCCTGAGTATGTCCACGAGCACCTCGAGCTTTGAGCGCCTGATCACTTCTAACGTATAATTAGCGCTATGGGATATAAGGCGGGCAGGAAAAAATGGCGGGCGCATCGATCGATCCCTTAGGCGTTCACCAGGACAAGCCTCGCGAGGTTTAGATTGCCACCAGCTTCCTGCAAACGCGTTTGCAAGGCGACCGCCTTGCTCCATGAAAAGCCTTCTGCGCTAGGGGACCGCCGCGGCCTCCGCCTCAGCCCAGAACCTTATCGCGCTCAGCACCAAAGGCAGCCTCCTGCTCCCCACCAGCTCCAGCAGCAGCCTAGCTACGGCGTCGGGCGTGGCCAGCCTGGAGGCCTCCTGCTTGGCCCGAGGCGAAAGCTCATACCTCCTCTCTACCTTCCTGGCGAAGCCCTCCATCTCCAGCGCTCTTAGCGCCCTCTTCACCGCCTTCGGCTCGGCGCGGAAGCCCAACTGCCTGAGCGCCCTTCCGTTCACGCTGTAGCCGAGAAGGAGCAGCACGCCCAGCCATGCCGCCAGCTCCTGGGAGCTCCTTATCTCATGTGAGGGGCGGGGAGCCCGCCTCATCTCCGGGGTCCTGGACACACTCAGCCTCCTCACCACGGCCTCCACATCGCTCCTGGCCAGCCTCTCCTTTCGTTTCATCCTCTCGAGCAGCATGGATAAGGCCTTTTCCTGCTTGGGCCCCGGCAGCTTGTAGAGCGGGAAGGCCTTGCGCCAGCTGAGCCCCAGCCTCTCCAGCTCCTCCCTGACGTTGGGCGCGAGCCTGAGCAGCAGCCTCTTATGGGTCACCGTGGAGAGGGGGATGCCCAGCTCCCTGGCTATCCTCCTCAGCGTCCAGCCCCTCTCCCAGAGCCTCTGGACGAGGCTGGCCTCCCTGAGCGCCTGGCTCAGCGACGCGGCTACATCACCTCCCCCGCAACGCCCTTCGCGCTATGCCCAGTCGCATGAAGCCTCGGGGCTGTGGGCTCTCCCTCGCTGAACAGCCAGCGCGCTCGGACCGCATCCCAGCTCAGCGTGCCCATGCTTAGGTCCTTCGCGATGTGAAGGCCTTCCCGCCTCGCGTAGGAGGCGAGCTGTTCCGCCAGGGAGGGAGGGAGCTCATAGGGCCCCAGGGCCAGAAGCAGGGGGGCGCCGCAGGCAGTGCAGGCCACGCGGCAGAGCAGCAGCTCGGGCAGCACCTCCTGCTTCTCGAGCAGGCCCTCTTCCCTGGGCCGAAGCAGCACGAGGCTCGAGAGCCTGGGATCCGTGAGCCGAGGCGCCCTGAAGAAAACGTTCGCCCCACAGGCCCCGCAGCGCGCGGCATAGGCCTTGCCCACGAGCACAACGCCCCCCTGCTCCCTTTGCTCCTGCTCGGCCTCCGAGGGCAGGGCGGGGCCCCCCTGCGACTCCTCGAGCTCCTCACGCGTTAAGTTCCTGGCCCAGGCTGGCAGCACCTGCTCTAGGGCCTGTAGGGGCATGTTCGCGGCCACCTCCTGCAACCTCTTCGCGCTCAGCTGGTTGGCGGCCGCAAAGGCGGCCAGCACGGGCCAGGCCTCCCTCTCCCTCCTCAGGATGACCTCCAGATGGCTGAAGTTGAAGGTGAAGCCGCTGGCCTTCTCTATGGCATGCAAGAGCGCGAAGAGCCCGGCCGCCTCGAGCGCCTCCATCATCCTCTTCTTCGCCTCTATATCTCGAATGCCATGCCTCTGCGCGAAGGCCGTCAGGAACCCCTCGCCCTGCGTTCTGACCACCCTCCTGAAGAGCAGCAGCTGTTCGAGCGCCGTAAAGTTCCTCCTCTGCTGGCTCGTCCACGCTATATCCAAGACCTGCTGTGGGTTGAGCTGTAGCTCCACCAGCCTGATGCTCTTGAGCCCCAGCCTCCGGCAGGCCTCCAGCCTCCTGCCCCCATCCACGATCCAGTAGCCCCCTCCCTCCCTCCTCACCGCCTTCACGGGCTCCTGCTGGCCCACGCGCCTGATGCTATCCATCAAATCGCCCACTTCATCATATCTTATCCTCACATGTACCAAAGGATGGACTTCGCAGAGCTCCAGCGGCACCTCCTGTGGCTGCACTTCAGTTCTCCTCTAGGCTCAGCGCCAGCCTATAGAGCTCCGACCAGCGCGCTCCCGTCCTCTCCTCGAGCTCCTGGGGCACCAGCAGCCCCTTTAGCCCCGTGTAGCCCCTGGAGCCCCTGGTGAGGCCCAGCTCCACGGCAAGCGTGTAAAGCTCCAGCCTCTGGGCCATGGGCAGCGAGCGGAAGAGCTCCATATCCGCGGCGATGAGCGCGGCGGCCACCTGCTTTTCGCTTGCGATGGGAAGCGCGGGGCTCAGGTAGGAGCTGGCCCTCCTCTCCAGCTCCCTCAGCAGGCCCGCCTTCTCCAGCAGGAGGCGCGATGCCGCCAGGTTCTGGGGCGAGAGGCGCCTCCTCGCGCTGGCCAGGAGCTGCTGATGGCCAAGGCTGATGCTCAGCTCCTTTCCACAGTAGGCCAAGAGCCTCAGCACGTATGAAAACTCGCTGGGCCTTAGAGTGACGGTTATGCGCGGGGCCCAAGCAGCCTCGGCATCCTCCTGCTCCGTCGCCAGCAGCAGGGCTCCTTCGCTTCCCGTGGCGCTGAGCAGCTTCGTGGCGCTCATCAGCCTCCCCTTGACCAGGCAATCCCTGAGCAAAGGGGCCCAGCGCGCGATGACTATGCCCCGCGTGCCGCTCACCATCAGCTGCGCCTCCCTGGGCTCGCCATCCACGTACAACCTGATGCCGCTCTTCGATTTGGAGCGAATAAGGAGGCGGAGCGCGGGCAGCCTCAAGTTGAGCAGGCCCAGCCTTCTTGCTACGGGATGAAACTGGGCCTTCGCGAGGACCTCCAGCACCTCAAGCTTGCTGAGCCCCGCCTCTAAGCCCTGCAGGTAGAAGGCCAGCACCGTGGCCTGATAGGGAAGGAGCCTGAGCCCTCGCTCATTCGCCCTCCTGTAGAGCGCCCAGGCCCTGTACTCCAGCAGCTCCCGCTCGAGAAGGGCGCAGTGGCTCGTCAGGAGCGCGCAGAGCGCGCTGATGCTTTCGTTGGGCCCCTCAGCGCCCAGCGCCCTCAGCGCCACGTACTCCCTTCTCCCCACCCCCCTGCCGAGGATCGCCTCCATCTCCCTTCTGGAGAGCCTTGAGCCGGGCGGAAGGCCTGGGCAGCCCGGGAGATGCGCATCCGCCATCTGTCCAGGCGCGCCGTAATCGGGGGCTTCAAGGGCCCTGTCTAGGCCAACCTTATCTTGAAGCCCCCTGCGCGCCGCCATCCTAGGGCATTTTGCCAGAAAAGGATTTAAGCTTTTTCCGTATTTTTACCTACAGAGCCCAGGAAAACTTAACTTTTCCCGCGCGCCGCTGGCGCAGTTGGAGCCCGTGATCATAGATGCGGTGCGCACGCCCATAGGCAAGTACGGCGGCGCGCTCAGCTCCGTTAGGCCCGATGACCTGGCCGCGCTGGTGTTAAAAGCGCTGGTGGAGAGAAATCACGTCCCGCCGGAGCTGATAGATGACGTGATCATGGGCTGCGGAAACCAGGCCGGCGAGGATAACAGGAACGTGGCCAGGATGGCGGTGCTGCTGGCCGGCCTTCCTCCCAGCGTTCCCGGAGTTACCGTGAATAGGCTCTGCTCCTCAGGCCTAGACGCCGTGAACATCGCTTCATGGAGGATAAGGGCCGGCGAGGCGCAGCTCATCATAGCCGGAGGGGTTGAGAGCATGAGCCGCGCCCCCTTTGTCTTGGCCAAGCCCGAGGTACCCTTCCAGAGGGAGCTGAGGGTCCATGATACCACGTTGGGCTGGAGGTTCGTGAACCCCAAGCTGCTCCAGCGCTATAGGCCCCTGAGCATGGGCGAGACCGCGGAGGTATTGGCCGAAAGGTACGGCATCACGAGGCGGGAGCAGGATGAGTATGCCCTGGAGAGCCACAGAAGGGCCGCGCGTGCCACGAGATCCGGCCGCTTCATGAAGGAGATCCTGCCCGTGCCCGTCGATGGAGGGTTTGTGAAGGAGGATGAGGGCATAAGGTACGATACGAGCCTAGAGAAGCTGGCGAAGCTCAGGCCGGCCTTTAAAGAGGGGGGCACGGTCACCGCGGGCAACTCCTCGCAGATCAGCGACGGCGCGGCGGCGCTGCTGATAGCTTCGCGCGAGATGGCGGACAGGCTGGGCCTCAGGCCCATGGCCCGCATCGTGGCTTCTGGCATAGCCGGCGTGCACCCGGACCTTATGGGCCTAGGCCCCATTCCCGCAACCAGGCAGGCGCTGGAGAGGGCGAAGCTGGGCCTCGAGCACATGGAGCTGATAGAGCTGAACGAGGCCTTCGCCGCGCAGGTGCTGGCCTGCCTCAGGGAGATGCCCATGGACATGAACAAGTTGAACCCCAACGGAGGGGCCATAGCCCTGGGCCATCCCATAGGCTGCAGCGGCGCGAGGATCCTCACCACGCTTCTCTATGAGATGCGAGAGCGACGGGCAGCGTTGGGCCTTGCCGCGCTGTGCGTTGGCGTGGGTCAGGGAGAGGCCATCATCGTGGAGAGGGAGGGGTAGAGGGATTAGGGCGCTAAGGAGGACAAAAGCCACCATCTATTCATAAAAAAAGGAACAAGTTCTCATAAACACAATCGAGTATAGATTTCTGGCATGGATTCCGAAACCAGGCTCAAGCTGGCCGTGGTGGCGGTCAGCCTGGGCGTAGCTGCGGCAACGGCGCTGGCAACCACGCTGGGCGTAGCGCCCACTGCCACCGTGCTCGGGGCAGAGGCCGCGAACTACGGCGTTACGATTTAAGGCTGCTCTCACCTCAGCTTCAAGTTAGCGGGCCGTTATTTCTTTCTGCAAGAGCTGCACCGCTCTTACAGCTATATCGGAATCAAAGAGCCACCTGCCCGAGCTGGCGTCGAACATATGCGATGGGAAAAGGTATGCCGTAGCCGTATTGCGATCTATAAATGCGATCCTTAGTTTAGCCGCGACTTCGGGCGGCAGGCGCTCGCTGAGCCAGGTGGCCGCCTCTATGAACTGATATTGGGGTATGACTGCCTCGGAGTATAGGAACGTCCTATCATCGTTGTAGAAGATGGCCCAAGAAAAGGGCAGGGACGTCAGCGCCCCCAGCGCCGAAACATACTCTGAGTATGTTAAATTCTCCAGCCAGATCTTCGGGTACAAGACCCTGTGCGCAGGCGTGATGGCTGGCTCGCCCGTCCATAAGACGTTATACCCGCTCAGAAGCCTCCTTCCCACCAGATGCGCCTTATAATGATAAAGGACGGTCTTAAGCGTGAGCTTCTTATCGATCTCGGCGGCGAGGCCCATGAACTCCTCCGCAGGGTTCTTCTGTATTGCCCTGGCCATCTTCACATCGAGCGCATCGAACAGCGATGGCTGCAAATCCTCAGCCAGGATGGGTTGGCCCACGCTGTCCAATTCCTTCCAGTTGATGCTCCATGTCCTGTGCTGAAAGTCAAAGAACTCGGGCCGGAAGGGTAACGGCACCCTCGCCGATGTGACGTAGGCCTTGTAGGCCTCGACCAGCTCCATCTCCTTAAGCTTGTTCATGAACTCTAGAAAGGCAGAGGTTTTGTCCGCCGGCAAGTAGAAGTACGCGATCAGGCTCTTATCGAAGAGCGTCCTCGCGAAGAAGGAGCAATAGGCCACTTCGGCCAGCAGCTTTCCAAAGCTCATTTCGTGGCCATGCAGCACCTTCGAGAGCCGCAGGATGGAGATGACGGGCCTCAGCCCGAACTTGGCATAATTTATCACAGGCACGCATCTGAAGCCCATATTGTTTAGCTTGCCGACCCAATAGCGCACCGTCTCCGGATGGTGCCCCACCTCGCGTGCTATTGCGCTGATGTTACGGGGGCCAAGGATCTGTAGATACTCAACCAGCTTGCGGGGGTCTACCACCTTCTTGGGCAAGCTCGCTCGTGCCTTTCGCCCCCGCCCACCTTCATTATTTAAGTTTCGAGGTGGCCACGATTTATCACATCGCTCCAGAGCTGTAGTTTATATCCTCCTTCCGCCCGCGGGGCCCTATGGAGGAGCAGGTCAAGGAGGCTATTATAGCCTATCTTGAGGCGGCGAAGGAGAAGGACTTCTCGCGCCTCTCCTCGCTAAAGGCCGCGGAGTTCACCAAATTCGGCGAGGTTTCGCCCTATCACAGGCTCGAGCTTCCCGAGGCCAATGCCCTGGAACAGCTGCAGTTCGCCTCGCTCGCGGACCTCACCTATGAGATAGAGGACCTGAGGGTTCAGGTTTACGGCGACATAGCCCTGGCCTCCTTCCTGCTGAGCCTCAAGGGGGTGCTGGTGGACGATTACAGCTTCACGGGGGCCCTTCACCGCTCGCTGATCAGGGCCACGATGGTGCTCAGGCGTGAGCGGGGGCGATGGCTACATCTGCACCACCACCTCTCCTCCCTGCCCGAGGGCGAGCGGCGGGGCCAGCGCAAATGATGGGCAGCTAAATCAGGCCCTTAAAGTCTTCGGGGAAGAGTAAAGGCCTTGGCAGGGTCTTGAACCACCTTGCCTCCAACACCCCGCTTCCCCTCCTTATCCTAGCCCCCTCGGGCACCTTCGCTTCATAGATCAGGAAGTGCTTGGTAACGCGTCTCCTGCCCGCCCTAAAGCGTAGCCTCACAAGCTTTGCCAGCCTGAGCTCAGAAAGCCTTAGGCCCACCTCCTCCAGGGCCTCCCTTCTGGCTGCCTGCTCGGGCGGCTCGCCTGGCTCCAGGGCCCCGCCCACCATCAGCCACCTATCCCTTCTTCCCTCCTTATCCTCCCTGATGAGCAGAAGGCTCTCCCCTCTCCATATGAGCAGGCCCACGCCCAGGATGCGAGGGCCCTGCTTCAGGCGCTCCAGCGCTGCCTCATCGACAACAAGCGTCCTCTCCTCTATCAGATAGGGCTCACGCCGCCCTGGCTTCAAGCTTTAGCTGGCCGGAGAGGATGCCCAGGCTCCTGTCCGTCTTGGCCATGGAGGCGGCCCCATCGCCGAGGTTCAGCATGGCCCTTATCGCATCTATGTTCTCCGGCGCCACGATGGCCTCCTGATGAATGGCCATAAAGAAGAAGAGCCTCCTTCCCTCGACGTGGAGCGAATCGCCCCAGATCACGGCTTCATAGAGGTCTCCCCTCTCCCTGCCCAGCTCCCTGGCATAATCGATCAGGTGCGCCGTGGACTTAAAGCCCTCGGAAGAGCTCACCACGAGCAGGCGCGGGCTCGAGGCCAGCCGCTCGGCCACCTGCTGGGCCGAGGCCTCCCGCTTCAGGTCAACCATTATGCTGTGGGCGTGCATGTGTGTGGTGGGCACCTTAAGGGCCATCGTCACTATGTTGAGGTTCTGGAGCACCGTGCGCACGTCCTGCGCATGATGTGAGGGGATCGAGACCGGGTCGGGAACGATGGCATCGATGGGCCCCTTGGATGTTTCGTGCGGGTCCGCGGCCCTGCGCGCGAGGACCGCCACCGCCCTCTCGATGCCGAAGGCGCCATCTATGGCGTGAAGCGCCCTGCAGAGGGCCGTGGTATTGCAGGAGACGACCCTCACGAACCTGGCCCCGCGCGCCCTTTCGTAATTGCACTGGGCCACGAAGGAGAGGTCGGCCACCTCGGGCTCCTCGCCGCCCTGAAAGACCGCCCTGACGCCCTTGCTCTCATAGAGCCTCCTGTTCTCCGCGCCTATCCCCTCGGGCGATGCGTCCAGACATACATCCACCTGCCCCAGCAAATCCTCCAGCGTGCCGGCCACGGCCATGCCCCTCTTCTCGAAGGCCCTGGCCCCCTCCTCGTTCACCGCGTAAAGGCGAATGCCCCTCTGCAGCGCCAGCCTTGCCCTGTAGTCGGGCGTCTCCTTGACCACGCCCACCAGCGCCATATCATCCTGCCTGAGGACCGCGTTGGCCAGCCTCCTGCCTATCGTGCCGTAGCCCACTACGCCCACCCTCACGCGCGCCACGCGGGCTCAGCCCTGCGCGGGACTTTTAAGCTTTGGCCGCTCAGCTGGGCGCGGTTAGCTGCAAAGGCGTGTATAAAGGTGCGGTTTGCTTTCCGCGTTATACTGCGCGGCGAGAGCGGCTTTTATACATCCTCTAGCATAACCGCGCCGTGGGCATCAAGGTCGAGGAGCTGGAGGAGAGGCTGAGGGCCGTGAAGCTCCTGAGGGCGCTGAAACAGGCGAGGACCTATCGCGAGCTCTCCGAGGCCCTGGGCCTCCCCATCCCCGTGCTCTACAGGTATGTGAGCGGGAGGGTGCTGCCCAGCCTCGAGAGGGCGAGGAGCGTGGAGGGCCTGCTCAGGTCCACCGAGCCCCTGGACGTGGCGCTGAAGAGGGAACTCAGGCTGGAGAACGGCTTCGTGGACAACACGCGCCTGCTCTCGAGCGTGCTGCTGCTGGAGCAGCTGGCGGAGGAGAAGGCCAAGGCCTGGAGGGGTCTGAACATCAACAAGGTCCTCACGCTGGCCGTGGACGGCGTCGCCATAGCCACCCTCTTCGCGCTCAAGCTGGGGGCCCAGCTCGTGGTGGCGAAGGACATGAAGGAGCCCGGCGTCAGGAGGTTCTACACGGAGGAGGTGGTCTTCAGCAGCGGCGTGCGCAAGTTCCTCCATGTGCCCTATCACCTCCTGGCGAAGGGGGATAGGGTGCTCATCGTCGACGATATGGTAAAGAGGGGCAGCCAGCTCGAGGCCCTGCTCAGGATCGTGGAGAGGGCGAGGGCTAAGGTGGTGAAGTGCTTCATCCTGCTCGCCGTGGGCGATGGCTACAGGGAGCTGGAGAGGAGGCTGGGGCTCGATGTGGAGGCCTTCCTTCACATAGAGTAGCGAGGGCTGGAAAGTCTTATAAGAAGGCCCTAGGGAGGCGCCTTTTGGGATGGCAGCCATAAGCACAGCGCCTCCCCGGCTGCCCTCGAGGGCGCAGGTGGCCCTGCTCAAGCTCAGGCTCACCATGCTGGGCACGTTTGCGGCCGTGGTGGCCATAGCCACGCTCCTGATCGAGGCCGTTTTGCTGACGCTGGGCCTCCCGGCCCTGAGCGTTTACTTGATCCTCCCACTCGTCGTGGTGATAAACCTCCTGCAGTGGCTCTTCGGGCCCTACATCATCAACGCCGTCTACAGGGTTAGGCCGCTCGCGCAGGACGAGGAGCCCTGGCTTCATGAAGCGGTGCAGAGGTACAGCAGGGCCTGCGGCCTCTCAAGAACCCCAAAGCTTATGCTCGCCCAGATCGACATCCCCAACGCCTTCGCCTATGGCAGCCCGCTCTCGGGCCCCATGGTGGCCGTGACCAGCGGCATCCTCAGGGGCATGCCGGCCGAGGAGCTGGAGGCCGTCATAGGGCATGAGCTGGGACACCTGAAGCACCGCGACGTGGCCTTCATGCTCATGGTGAGCCTGATACCCGCCGTCATCTACTACCTGGGCTACATGCTGTATATGTCCGCCTGGTTCAGGGCGGGCTACGGCCGGCAGGGCTCGCCGCTGCTGGTGGCGGCCGTGGGCATGGGGCTTATGGTGATAAGCTTCTTCTTCAACCTGTTCGTCTTCTTCTTGAGCAGGCTGCGCGAGACCTATGCCGATGCCAACGCCGCCATGGTGGTGCCCGACGGTGCGAGGAAGCTCCAGAGGGCCCTGGCGAGGATCCTGCTCCTCTCCGGCAGGATCAAGAAGGACCAGGCCCTGCAGCACAGCCAGCTGAAGCTCTTCTTCATCTCCGACCCCGCGCAGGGCGTCAGGGGGTATGAGGACGTGGATGAGCTCGTGGAGAGGCTGAAGGCATCTAAGGAGAGCCTGCTGGTGGAGCTCTTCAGCACCCACCCATCTCCAGGCAGGAGGCTCCGCTACCTCGACGCGTTCATACCCCCGGCCTAGGGAGAAGCTTTTTAGAGGGCCCGTAGCGAGCAGGGCGTGATAGCGCAGTCCTCGCTCGGCTACATCAACAAGATCTTCGCGAACGTGATGGAGGTGAAGGGGGCGGAGCTCGATGCTTTGCTCCACGACCTTAGGGCGGCGGGTGTCATAATCCCCTCGGGCGAGGGGAGGTCCAAGGGGGCGCTCAGCATAGCCTGCAGCGAGATGGCCAAGATGCAAGGAGGGAAGCTCATCCTAGATCGCTCCGACATAGGCTTCCCGGGCAGGAGCCTGAGGGAGGCGGCGGAGGTGCTGCGGAGGAGGTATGGCTACGTCACGCTGCTCATCGTCTCCGGAAGCGGGAGGTCCATGATGCCGCTGCTCGACGCGCAGTCCCTGGCCTCGTATCTGGCCGAGCATGACGAGGCAAAGCGCTACTTCATGATCGACGCGATCACCTCCGATCCCGAGAGCCCCATAGCGAAGCTGGCCAGCGGCTACGGCAACGTGCTCACGCTGAAGGGCAGGGAGGTGGGCGATGAGCCCATAGAGCCCTCGCAGTTTCGCTCCGTCGGCATCCTCGAGGACGTATTTACGCTGGGCAGCTCGCTGCTCCTGCAGGGCGTGGCCAGGGCCCTTCATGAAGGGGCGCCCTCGCAAAGGGCGCTCGAGTACGTGGAGAAGCTGGGCTCCGAGATCGTGCGCACGCTGGAGGAGGCGGTGCGCTCCGAGTTCTTCTCCCAGGTGCTCTATAAGGCCGAGCAGAGGCACGTGGTCTTCCTGGGAGGCCTGGGCAGCGCCCAGGAGGTGGCGAGGATGACGGCGATAAGGATAGGACATGTGAAGAGGGCCGTGGGGGATTACGTCTTCGTGGCGGGGGAGACCTCGACGCCCCCGCCCAGGGTGGGCGACCTGCTCTTGGTCATCTCTAGGAGCGGGGAGACCGAGGTGGTGAGCTCCTGGTGCGAGAACTTCAAGCAGCTAGGGGGCTATGTGGCCGCGCTCGTGGGGAGGAAGGAGAGCACCATAGGCTCGCTGGCGGATACGGCCTTCGAGATACCTGAGACGGCCGAGCCCGGCGCGCCCAGCGACTTTTACCTGAAGGCCGCCTTCGTGCTCAGCCCGCTGCCCATCTACCTGGTGGAGAGGATGGAGCAGAGGGGCCTGAGGCTGCCCGAGTACATAATAAGGTGGCACCACAGCGTGACCGCTTAAGCGCTACTCCACGGAGACCTTCAGCGGCCTCCTCAGCTCCTCATAGTACTCCCTCATCCAGGGCAGCAGGTCCCTGCCCAGGAGGCTCAGGAACTTATCCTCGTCGGGGCTGGAGCTGTGTATGTAGATGCGCTCGAAGCCCAGCTTCATCAGCTCCGCCAGGCTCTTCACGATCGCATCGGCATCCGTGCAGATGAGCCACGTCTTCTCTATCTTCCTTATCTCCTGCTCGGTCACGAGCTTCTCCAGCTCCCTGGGGTCGGAGACCTTCTCCCTCTTCTGCCGGGGCACGGCCGAGGTGGCCCAGTAGAGCGCGGACTGAAGGGCCCTATCATAGTCCACGTCATACGAGACCTTGAACTCCAGGCAGCGCGTGAGGGCCTTGGGGTCCCTGCCGGCGTTCGCCGCCGCCCGCTCCATCGCCTCGAAGAGCTCCCTCACGTCCTTCTCGAGCCCCCTCGGGTTCGTGAGCATGCCGTCCGCATACAGGCCGGCCAGCTGGGCCACCCTCCTGTCCGATGTGGCCACGTAGAGCTTGACCGGGGCCTTCGGCTTCGTGTAGAGCTTGGCGTTGAGCAGCCTGTAGTACTTGCCCTCGAAGGTGACGAAGTCATCCTCCCAGAGCAGCCTTATGATCCTCAGCGCCTCCGCAAGGCGCTCCACCTTCTCCCTGTAGCCCGGCCAGCTGAAGCCCAGCGGCACTTCGTTCATGGCATGGCCCGTGCCCACCGTGAGGAAGACGCGGCGCGGGAAAAGGTAGCCCATCGTAGCGAAGGCCTGGGCCACGATGGCCGGATGATAACGAAAGAGGGGCGTCGTCACCGCCGTGCCCACCTCCAGCCTCTTGCTCTTCTCCGCGATCAGGCTGGCGAGGATCCAGGGGAAGCCGGCATGGCCGCCCTTATCCCTCCACGGATGAAAGTGATCGCTCACGACCACTATATCGAAGCCGGCCACCTCGGCCCTCATCGCCCTCTTGAGCAGCGTCTCGGGGTCGAACTGCTCCTGCGCGGCCCAGTAGCCGAGGCGGAGCTTGGGCACGCCGTCGCGCGGCCCCCATAGTATATAGGCCTTTGTGTGGGCGAAGCGCGCTAGGGGAAGCCCAGCACGAGGCAGGGCGCTCCGTCCAGGCCCTCGGCGAGCAGGGGAGCGACGATGAGCCTTCGGTAGCGTTTGGGCTTATCGGCCAGGTCCATGTCCTCCACGATCAGGAACCTGCGCCCGCCCAGCAGAACCCTGTGCGCCCTCCTGCCCTCTTCCCTATGTAGGGGGGAGCTGATGCTGATGGCATCGATCCCAAGGCCCCTGAGCCTGGGATAAAAGCCCGCCAGGTACTCCGCCGCGGCGGCCGAGAGGCAGGGGCCCCTGCCCGCATATACCTCGGGCCTCTCGCTCCTGAACCTCTGGAAGCCGGTGCGCAGCATGAGGAAGGAAGCGCCCGCCCATTCGCGCTCGCGGTGCTGCAGCTCTTCCCGGCTTATCAGCTCCCCCTCACGCTTAGGGATGTCCAGCAGCACGGCGCGCTCGAAGAGCAGCTCTTCAACATGGAAATCGGAGAGCGAGCAGCCCTTTTCGTCGAAGTGAAGGGGCGCATCCGCATGGGTGCCCACGTGTCCTCCCATCACCAGCAGGGAGGCATTGGAGCTGGCCCCCTCGCCCATAGCGCGCAGCCTTGCCACGATGAAGGGCGCCATGCCGGGATAGACGGGGCTCCGCATAGAGAGGCGATGTGAGAGCAAAAGGGGCCTACTGCCCTTCCGCCCAGGGCCCATGGTGCACCCCCGGCCTATCGATCCTTTCAAAGCCATGGCCGCCGAAGAGGTCCCTCATGCCCTGCAGTAGGTTCGCGGGCAAAGTCTTGCTGGCGAGCGCATCGAAGTGGTCGAGGGCTGAGGAGAGCGCGGGCATGGGCAGCGCCGCCTCCTTGGCCCTAGATAGCACCTTCCTAGCCCCTTCATGCCAGGCCCTGGCCCTTCTCTCGACGCCCGGCACGAGCAGCGCGTGCTGTTTGGCATCGAGCTCGCCGGCCAGCTTGAGCAGCTCATCCAGCAGCGAGGAGCGCACCACGCTGCCCGCATGCCATGCCAGCAGCACGTGCTCCAGCCTGAAGCCATAGGCATGGGCCTTCGCCGCCCTCCTGAGCAGCTCCAGGCCCTCGACGTACGCCATGAGGAACCCGAAGTTGAGCGCCTGCTCCATCTCGCCATCCTGCGGCATGGGGCCCGCGGTCAGAAGTTTATACCGAGGCGCCAGCAGCTCGCGCAGCTCCTTGAGGCTGGAGAGCACCCTCGCCTCCACGGCGCTGCAGATCATGGGCGCGGGCCAGCCGAGCTCCAGCGCCTCCTGGGCGCACCAGCGCCCCGTGCCCTTCTGCTCGGCCTTATCCATGATGAGCTCCACGAGCGGCAGGCGCGTGTCCTCATCCCTGTAGGATAACACCTGTAGGGCCGTGTCGAGCAGAAACGACGCGGCGGGCCCATTGGCGCAGGCGCGCAGGAACCCCCTTATCTCCTCCACCTCCCTGGCCAGCAGCCTGCGCTGCACATCGTACAGCTCGGCCAGGACCTGCATCATCGCGTATTCGATGCCGTTATGCACCATCTTTACATAATGGCCCGCGCCCCCCGCCCCAAGGTAGGCCAGCGCTGGGCCCCGAGGCCCTCGGGCCGCGGCCGCCTCCAGCAGGGGCCTGAGCCTCTCGAAGCCCTCGCTGTCCCCGCCCGCCATGATGCTGAGCCCCCTCCTTGCGCCCGCCGGCCCCCCGCTCACGCCCACGCCGCAGAAAATGTAGCCCTTGGCTCTCGCATGCTCCGCGCGCCGCTCCGTATCGCGGAAGTGGGAGTTGCCGAGGTCGGCCACGACATCCCCCGGCTCGAGGAAGCGCTCTAGGTGGGAGAGCACCTCACCCACGGGAGGCCCCGGCGCCACCATCAGCAGGACCTTCCTGGGGCTCTTCAGCTCCAGCGCCAGCTCCCTTATCCCCTCAAAACCCTTTACGGGCAGGCCCTCGGCCCTGGCCAGCAGCTCCTCCGTCCTCTCCTTCGTCCTGTTATACACAGCGACGGAGAAGCCCTTCTCCGCCAGGTTCAGGGCCAGGTTCTGGCCCATGCGGCCCAGCCCTATGATGGCCACATCGTAGCCCATGGCAGGCCCTCGCGTGGCTAGCTTAAAGGGGTGAACGCTATGCCTCCCTGGCGGCCAGCTCCGCGCCCCTCACCATGTTGGTGAGCTTGGCCATGTAGACCTCCCAGGGCATCCTCCTGCCGCCGCAGTCGGGGTTCACCCAGAGCCTCTCGGCATCAAAGTACCTTAGCGCGAAGAGGATCCTGTCGCGGACCAGCTCGGGGCTTTCGATGACGAAGCCCTTCCAGGTACCCCGGGCCTCGCTCTTGTGCACGTCGAGCACGCCGAGGCCTATCTGCCCCCTGTAGCCATATTCGGAGAACTCCTTGAGCAGCAGATAGCCCCTCCTCGCCTCCCGATCCACGCCCAGCTGGAGCCCATCCACGTTGGCCAAGGCTATGACGAGCATATCTATATCCTTCAGGCGCGGCGCGTATTGTGCAAGAAGGGGATAATCGCTATAACAGACGTGCAGGCTGAAGCGGCAGCGCACCCCTGCCGTGAGCCTGTTCATCGCCTCCACGAAGGTCTCCATCTCCCACGGATGGGTCGTCGCGGCCGGCTCATCGATCTGAATCCAGTCAACGCCCATCCTCACCATCGTCTGAACCTCGGGCCTGTACACCTTATCGATCAGGTCGAAGAGGAACTCCTCCCGGGCGGCCCTCTTGACCTGGGGCGTCGAGATGGGGATGCCGAGCCTCTGCCTCTGCCTCGCCTCATAGTAGCCCAGGTAGGACCAGTCCATGAGAGTATAGGGGCCCGTAATGGGCACCTTCAAGGGGAGGCGCGCGAACCTCTTCGCCAGGCTCAGCTCCTCCAAGTAAATGCCGCCATAATAGGAAGGGGCGTTGACCGCCGCGGCCCTGCGATAGTAGGCGTAATCGAAGGAGTTCACGCTGCCCAGGAACCTAAAGCCGCCGAGCCTCCTCACCACGTGCTCATACATCTCCACGCGCAGCTGCTCGCCCGTGTAGGCCACATCTAGGCCCGCTACCTCAAAGAACCTCAGCGCATAGCGCACCGACCATTCCAACACGCCCCTCCTCTTCTGCTCCGAATCGGGCGCCCTGAGCAGGCCTATGAGCTGCTCATAGCCCTCGACACCCAGCCTTCGCCCCCAGTACCTCGCCTCCTCGATATCCTTCTCCTCGAGCTGGTCGCCCCTATAGGCCTTGAGCCTCCAGGAGGGCTTCTTCAGGCTCCCTATCTCCTGCGCCCTGAACTTCACGACAGACGAAGCAGCTCGTCGGCCGTGGCCCTTAAAACCTTTAGCTTCTCCTTTGCCAGCTCGTAGGGCACGAAGCGCAGGTCCGCGCTGGGCATCACGTAGAGCTCCTCCGCGCCCAGCTCCCTAATCCTGGGGCCCAAGAAGCGGGCCAGCTGTGCTCCGTCCTCGAGCAGGGAGGTGTCCACGTCGGCGACACCTAGGCCCATGTAGCGCCTGCTCCTCAGCATGCTCAGCGCCTCGAGCGGCGTCCTGGTCAGGTCCACCTTAAAGAGCCACTCTTCGGGCATGATGCGGGCCAGGGAGGGCAGGAGCTGAGAGGCATCCACCATATCGAAGCCCACCAGCAGCCTGAAGCCCTCCAACCTCTTCAGCGCATCCCTCCACACCTCCAGCTGGCGCTCGGAGGGGGAGGCCAGCGCCATATACGGCTCATTGAGGCAGACCAGCTCGAGCCCGCGCAGGGAGGGCGAGGAGAGCAGCGAGCTGAGCGCCGAGCAATAAGCGAGCATGAGCCCTCCGGCGTCCACCGCACCCTCCCTTATGCTGCAGGCGGCAAATGTGAAGGGGCCCGGCACCTCCAGCACGTATCTCTCCTGCACCAGCCTCGAGTGCGTGTAGCGGGGAAGGATGCCCGGCTTGGGCTTGGGCAGCGAGCTGACGAGCGGCGCCCTGAAGAACGTATTGGTCTCCAGCCACCGCGTGAGGGGGCCGGGCGCCACATTCCTCATAGAAAGCAGAAGAGGCCTGAAGGGGTCCTTCCATTTAAGCTGGCCATCGCTGATGTAGGCGAAGCCGTAGCCCTTCTGCAGCGAGATGAACTCCTCGGCCTGGGCAAGGAAGGCCAGCTCCAGCTCCCGCCGGGGGACGCGGGCCGTGCCCAGCTCCGCCGCCCTCGTGAGCCGCACCAGCTCCTCCGCCCTCGGGCAGAGGCCCGGGGCCATCGCCTTGGCCTTCATGGCCTTAGGAGCACCCTGCCTATGGCCTCCTTGTTCTTCAGCGCCCGGTGTGCCTTCTCGGCCTCCTCTAGCGGCAGGGTCGCATGTACGATGGGCATGACCCTACCCCTGGCGTGAAGGGAGAGCGCGGCAGCAAGCTCGGCCCTCGTGCAGCCCACCGAGCCCAGGATGGCGTTTTCGCGCAGGATCAGCAACCCCAGCCCGAGCTGGGCCGGCGTGGGCTCCACGTTCCCCACCTGCACGATCCTCCCTCCCCAGCGAAGGGCCCTCAGGCTCTCCTCCAGCGTGGGCCTGCCGACGGCTTCGAGCACAAGGTCAACGCCCTCGCCCCCGGTGAGCTCCTTGACGCGTTGGGAAAAGCGGCCCTGCTCCGCCACGATCACCTCATTGGCCCCCGCCCTCCTTATCGCCTCCTCCTTCCAGGGGGAGCTCGTCACCGCTATGACCCTCGCTCCATAGCTCCTTGCAAGCTGTACGGCATGAATCCCCACGCCTCCTCCCGCGCCCGTGACCAGCACCGCCTCCCCCCTCCTCAGCCTTCCCCTCGCCTTAAGCGCATGCACCAGCATGCCCGTTACGCAGGCCGCGATGGTGGCCGCCTCCCAGGAGACCTTGGCCGGAAGCTTGACCAGGCCGTTGACGTGCGCTTTTATCCTCTCAGCATAGGAGCCATCCAGCTCCTCGCCGTAGGTCCTCTTGTTCCTGCAGAGGTTCTCCTCGCCCGCCGCGCACCTGTCACAGCTAAGGCAGGGGACATAGATAAGCGAGGCCACCCTGTCGCCTTCCCTGAACTCCTTCACGCCGGGCCCCACGGCCTCGACCACCCCGGCGATTTCATGTCCCAGCACCACGCCGGGCTTGGCCCGGGGGAAGAAGCCCTCGGCCGTGAGCACGTCCCTGTAGCAGACCCCCGTATAGATTGGCCTGAGCACTACTTCTCCCGGTCCCGGCTCCGGGTTGGGGAGCTGGGCCAGCTCAAGCCCCTTATTCCCGGGGCCCAGCCGCACCGCCTTCACGCGCGCGTAGCCCCCCTGTGGCCTAAAATGCTTATCCGAGGCAACCATTTAAATCTCGTCCGCCGCATCAGGGCGTGGCGCTTGAGGCGCTGACGCTGGAGGACCTGGAGCTCGAAGGCAAGACGATCTTCGTCAGGGCCGACCTCAATAGCCCCGTGGATCCCAAGAGCGGCAAGCTGCTGGACGTCAGCCGGCTGCAGGAGGCGGCGCTTACGCTGAGGGCCCTGGCCAGGTACTCGAAGGTGGTGGTGGCCTCCCATCAGGGCAGGGTGGGGCGAAGCGACTACATCTCCATGGAGCAGCATGCAAAGGAGCTCTCCAGGCTCCTAGGAAGGCCCGTGGCCTTCGTCATGGATGTGATGGGCGAAGCGGCCCAGCGCCGCATAGCCGCGTTGAGCCCGGGCGAGATCCTGCTGTTGGACAACCTCCGCTTCGTGGCCGAGGAGAATATGGAGTTCAGCTTCGAGGAGGCCAAGAAGACGGTGCTCGTGAGGAGGCTCGCGCCGCTCTTCGATGCAGTGGTGCTCGATGCCTTCCCCACCGCGCATAGGGCGCATCCCTCGATCATAGGCTTCAGCGAGCTACTGCCCACGGCCGCGGGAAGGCTCGTGGTGAAGGAGCTGAAGGCCCTATCGAGGCTCGAGAATGTAACCAAGGGCCCCTTCGTGGCCCTGCTCGGAGGGGCAAAGGTGGGCGATAGGCTGGAGGCGATAGAGCAGTTCGTGACCAGCGGCAGGGTCGAAAAGGTGCTCGTGGCGGGGCTCCTGGCCAGCCTCTTCCTCAAGGCGAAGGGCACGATTAAGTACCCGCTTGGGATTGAGAAGGAGGAAGAGGCCTGCGGAAAGGTCCGGCGGCTCCTGGAAGAACACCCGGAGCTCTTTGAGCTGCCCTCCGACGTGGCCGTGGACAGGGGAGGGGAAAGGGTGGAGGTGCCCGTGAGCGAGGTAAGAGAAGGGGAGCGCATCTATGACCTGGGCAGCGCCACGATAGCCAGGTATGCCCGATACATCCTAGGAGCGGGGACCGTCTTCGTGAGCGGTCCTCCGGGGCTCTTCGAGAGGGAGGAGTTCAGCGAGGGCACGAGAAGGCTTCTGGAGGCCGTCGCCTCTTCATACGCGACCACGGTGGTGAGCGGGGGCCACCTGAACGCGGCCCTGCAGAAGTATGGCATAAGGGACTCCATCGATCTCGTCAGCACGGCGGGTGGGGCGCTGGTGCTGTACCTCGCCGGCAGGAGGCTGCCCATGCTCGAGGCCCTGCAGAGGGCCTATAAGAGATGGCGCGAGCAGCACGTGGCCCCGAGGGCCCCCGGCCAGGCCTCGCCATAACGTCACGAAGCTATTTTGCTCTAGGCGCTCCAAACGACGCAGCAGGGGGGCCAAGGCCTGCGCCCGGAACTCTTATAAGAAGGCAGGGCGCCGGGCTACAGGCTCCTGCCACCGGGCACCCGCTTGAGTCGTGATAGCGGGACGACGAGCGGGAGCCACAGGGCAAAATTTGAGCCTAGAGGACACGAGGAGGGCGCTGCAGGCCCTGGCCCAGGAGGTTATAGCCTGCGAGCGATGTCCTAGGCTAAGGCAGTATTGTATGCAGATAGCCCGTGAGAAGGTGAGGCGCTTCAGGGACTGGGAGTACTGGGGCAGGCCCGTGCCGGGCTTTGGAGACCCCGCCGCGAAGATCCTAGTGATAGGGCTTGCGCCCGCCGCGCACGGCGGGAATCGGACGGGGCGCATGTTTACAGGCGACAGCTCGGGGGACTGGCTCATCAGGGCGCTTTACGAGCAGGGGTTCGCCAACCAACCCTTTTCCTCGCATAGAGATGACGGCCTTGAGCTAAGGGGTGTATACATCACCGCGATCGTGCGCTGCGCGCCGCCCAACAACAGGCCGACGCGCGAGGAGATCGAGAACTGCAGCCCTTACCTGCTCGCTGAGCTCGAGATCCTGAGGGATGTAAAGGTGGTCATAGCGCTGGGGCGCATCGCCTTTGAGAATTACCTCAGGAGGGTCGTCCGAAGCCGGGCCGGGTATGCATTTCGCCATGGCGCGGCGTACAGGCTCCCTAACGGCGTACACCTTATCGCCTCATACCATCCCAGCAGGCAGAACACCCAGACGGGCAGGCTAACGTGGGCCGCCTGGTCCGGCATCTTTCGACTGGCAAGGGAGCTTGCCTCTCGGCCCTAGGGAAGCGACTTAATGCGGGAGCCCATCTTCCTCAGCCCTTGGCGCGGTTCCCGCTGAAGGCTAGGATTGCCCCCTATGTCCATGGGACATGAGCCTGTGCACCTGCATCATGCAGGCATCCATGACCACCGCGATCCCGGCCTCTTCGCAGAGGCGCGCGGCCTCACCGTTCTCCAGGCCCAGCTGAGCCCAGAAGACGAAGGGCCTGCCATATCTTCTCTTCAGCTCCACGGCCTCCTCGGCCACCCTCGGTAACTCCTCGCTGGGCCTGAAGACATCTACCACCTCCACCTCCTTTGCCACCTCGGGAGGAAGGCCCAGCAACGAGGGATAGGCCTTTTCCCCCAGGATCTCCTGCGCGCTGGGGTTGATGGGGATTATCCTGTAACCTTTCTCCTTGAGATAGGCGGGGACGGTGTGCGCATCCTTCTCGGGGTTTCTCGAGGCGCCCACCACCGCGATGACCCTGTACCTGTTCAGCACCTCCCTCGGGTCCACCGTTGCGTATGTCATGCTGCCTTAAGCGCCAGGAACGATTTAAGCTTAAGTGCGACCACTTGAAGCGGCCGCCGAAGGGGCCATGGCCGAAAAGCTGCTCAAGTTCATCCGGGTCTCCAGCAGGACCTATGAGAGGCTCAAGAGAATGGGCAGGAAGGGCGAAACGTTTAACGACATAATCGAGAGGCTGCTCGACTTCTGGGAGGAGCAGGCCGACAGGACATCGAGCATCAAAAGGGAAAAGGCTCGCACCGTATAGAGGGCTAGGCTAAATGGGATAAGCGCCGCAGAACCTGCAGTGCACGGACGACCTCCTGGCTCGGGCGCGGCATGCCGGACAAAGCTTGCTTCCCCTTCCCATATTCGCTGGAGGGCCGTAGGCCTTTCTGAAGTGTCGATAATATACCAGCTGCTCCGCATCCCTGAGCCTAACCGCGTCCTGCTCCGCATAGTGCTTGCTAAGCTTGCCATAAAGCCCCACGTCGATGCCTGAGGCGAGCTCCTCGGCCAGAAGGTCTATGCCCGAGCCGGCGCTGATATGCAGCTTTGGCCTCCAGGCCAGCTCAGGGGTTATCAGATCCTCAAAGGCCTTCCGTAGGATCCACTTGCCCCATATCCCGCTCCCCTCCTTCCTGACCTTAAGCGAAGGGTCTATCCCCATGGCGAGCCGCTTGAGCTCCTCGTGGAGATACGGAAGCCGGGCCCTGAGCCCAAGGCTTTGCGCCAGGGGTATCGAGGAGAACCTCATCCCCCTCCACGTCCTCCTGAGGGCGCTTATCAGCCGCCGCCTGTCCAGCTCGAGGTAAAAGGAGTAGCCGGCGAAGAGCTCATCGCCGCCGTCGCCCGTCATCAGCGAGGATAAGCCCAGCTCCTTTGCCTTCAGCAGCGCCAGGTAAACGGCCGTGCCTCCCCGGACCTCCATGGTATCAAAGGTCTTCAACTCCCTTATTACATGCCCGGCCGCCGCTTCATATTCATCAAGGCCAGGTCTTATAATATGATGCCGAAGCCCGAAGAGCTTCGCTGCCCTGCGCGCATACATCAGGTCGGGCGAATTCCCTACTGAAACCGTGAGCGCGAGCGGGTCTGAGTAGCGGGAGGCCAGGCAGGCCAGTATCGAAGTGTCCAGCCCGCCGGAGAGGAGGAGCCCATCGGCTAGGTTTGCCCGCACGGCCTCGCTCAACTTCCCCCTGAGCAGCTCTATCAGCTTGGCCAGCATGGCCAAGCCAAAAGGGGTGGGGCGCCGTATTTAAAGATGGATGGCTCATCCATCCTGGCCATCTCGAGGCGCTGCTAGCGGCAAAAAAGCAAAAATTGGCTACTCGGGAGGTATCTCCTTGAACACGAGCTCTATGGGCACCCCCTTCCTCTTGGCCGAAAGATATCCCGCTATGTAGACCGCGGCCCCCAGGGCGTAGATGAGCAGGTAGGTGATGCCGCTGCGCGCATCGAGGGGCAAGTTGCCGACGGCGATCGAGAGGTAGGTGGAAAAGATAAGGTAGAGGGCCGTGGCGACGCCCAGCCACGTGAGAAGCGGAATGCCCAGAATCCTTCTCTTGATGAGTATGACCCTCTCATACATATCCCGCCTGATGTAGGGGAAGAGGGCCGCGGCGATGGACGGAATTATGAAGCCGAATGTGAAGATGGGGAAGGTCGTCACATCTATGCCGGCATCGGGGAAGAAGTCCAAAATGGCCGCGGCCAGGGTCCCGCCGGCTATGACGATGAGCGAGGCGATGAGCGGGGTATGCAGCCTCTCGCTCACGCTGGCCAGCCTCTCGGGCAGGATCCTGTCGAAGGCCCACGTGAAGATGTAGCGCGTCTGTGAAATCAGGTTGGGGGGGTTGCTGCCGTAGTTGGGCAACCATAGGGCCAGAAACATCAGTATCAGCAATAGGGGGCTTTTGTAGACGACGAAGGCCAAGAAGGGCCAGAAGCTACCTACGCCGCTAAAGGGCAGCGAGCCCTGGCTGTCCAAATTGCTCCAGGCCTCTAGGAAGGACTGGCCAAAGGCGTGAAAGGCCAGGACCGTGAAGGCGACGTAGTAAATGAAGACCCAGATGAGCGCGCCTATTATGGCGATGAACATGGACCTCCTGACGGACTTCATCTCGCCCGCCCAGGCGTTCGGCAGCGTGTACCACGTGTAGGAGAACCAGGCGAAGGGCAGCGCCGCAAAGGTGGCGGGCCAGAGCCCCGGCGACTCCAGGCTGCCCTGGGAGAGGATTCCCTCGTAGCTGGTGTAATTCCCTGAGGCGGCGAAGGCGTCGTATGCCGCCCTGAAGGACTCAGGCGTTATCGCGGCCAAGGCCCCGAAAAAGACCGCGGTGGCCACCATTGAAGCAATGCCCGTCCAGAGCACGAAACCCCACGCATATTTGGGTCGGAGGAGCGAGATGATGCCCGTGGGGATAATCGTCGTCAGCATCGTCATCGCAAAGGAGGGCACGGGCTCGGTGAGGTAGGAGCCTAGCTGTGCGAGGCCGGGATTGTTATACAGAATGCCCATCGAGGCCAGCGTCGAGCCTATGTACTTGGTGCCTAGAAAGGAGAAGATTCCGAAGTTGAGTATCCATGCCGCCACGAGCCCAAAGTGATTCACGAACGCGATGAAGGGGTGCAGGGCCCTGCTCACGAAGATATAGTCCGCGCCCGAGCGTGGGAGGGATATGCCTATGATGACCGCCAGGCTGGCTAGAGTCAGCGAGGGCAAGAAGGCGATGAGCCAAGCGACGGGCCAGTTCGCGCCGGGGGCCGTATATAATAGTGAGACGAAGAGGATGGGCACTCCTCCCGTTACAAGTCCGAAGACGGCGAAGAAGGAGGACCAGGGCCCCACCTCCCTGACGAGTCCCGTGGCTTCCCTGACGAAGACGAGCCTCTTTTCCGCCATTTTCACAAGATTATCAGCTTATGTTTTTAGCCTTTAGCTCTTCGCCGTTGCTATCCGGCACTCTGTAAGCACGTGGGCCACCAGAGGCTAGGGGTGGCGCCTGCTCAGCGCCAATCTTATATGTTTCGGAAACGCTAAGCTTACGTGGCCCCCTCGGCTTCTTACGTGGTCATCAACATGACGCCCCTTCCCTCAGCCTTAATCAGGCCGCTGCTCGCTGCCTATGCCCATGATCTCAGCATAGAGGTGGTGGATGTGCATGGCAAGGACAGAGGCTATGTCCTCTCGCAGCTCGAAAGGGCGGATGTGGTCATAGGCGATTACACCTTCAGCATGAAAATCGACCGCGAAATGCTCGACAGGATGGCCAGAGTTAGGCTCATAGCTCAGCCCAGCACGGGCTACGACCACATAGATGTCGAGTACGCCGCAAAGAGGGGCATACCTGTGGCCAACATAGGAGCTGCCAACGCCGCCAGCGTGGCGGAGCACACCATCTTGCTCGCGCTGGCCCTGCTGAAGAGGCTGGGTCAAGCGCATGCGAGGACCGCGGGCGGCCGCTGGGCCCAGCAGGAGTTCATGGACCTGGGCGTATATGAGCTACAGGGAAAGACCTGGGGCATCCTGGGCTTCGGCAGGATAGGGCGTGAGGTAGCTAAAAGGCTGGCCGGCTGGGGCGTGAGGCTGCTCTACTACGATAAGGTGAGGGCTCCGGAGGAGCTCGAGAGGCAGCTGGGCGCGGCGCCGAGCGACCTGGCGGGCCTGCTTAGGCAGGCAGACGTAGTGAGCGTTCACCTCCCCCTGAGCCTGGAGACCTCTAGGCTGCTGGGCGAGAGGGAGCTCAGGATGATGAAGCCCACGGCCGTGCTCGTGAACACCTCGCGCGGCGAGATCGTGGATGAGCAGGCGCTGGCGAGGGCGTTAGAGCAGAGGTGGATCTTGGGCGCGGCCGTAGATGTCTTCTCCAGCGAGCCCCCTCCTTCGGATCATCCGCTCATCAGGCTCGCCGCCATGGGCGCGAACGTGCTGCTGACGCCCCACATAGCCGGCGCCACGGCCGAGGCCAGGCAGCGCATCATACAAGTGACCGTGGAGAACGTGGTCCGCGCCCTAAAGGGAGAGAGGCCCCTGAACGTGGTGAACCTGTCCTGAGCGCCCCGACCTGCGCGCAGGCCATTGTGGCGACGCTGGAGGCGCTGGGGGTAAAGAGGGTATATGGCCTGATAGGCACCTCGGTCCTAGAGCTCTTCGATGCCCTCTACGAGAGGAGGAACGCCATTAGGCTCATCACCACCAGGCACGAGCAGGTCGCGGCCAGCATGGCCGATGCGGAGGGCAGGCTCACGGGCTTCCCGGGGACGGCCATAGTGCATGCCGGCCCGGGCTTCCTGAATACGCTCATCTCCGTGGCCAACGCGTACAAGGACAGCTCGCCCCTGGTGCTCATCGCGGGAGGCGTGAGGAGGAGGCTCAGGGGCCTCGACTCCTGGCTGGAGGTGGACCAGGCCTCCATCATGGCGCCCTTAGCAAAGTCCGTGCACACAATAACAAACGCCCAGGAAGCGGGGCGCATCCTCGAGGGGGCCTACGAGCAGGCCATGGCGCCTCCCCGGGGCCCCGTCTTCGTGGAGGTGCCCGAGGATGTGCAGAGGGAGAGCTATGTGGGGGCGCTGGGCGCGAGCGCTATATCAGCTCCCGCGGCACCCGTGGCATCGCCTCAGGACGTCGAGCGCGCCGCGCGGCAGCTGCAAGCGGCCACAAGGCCCTTGATAATAGCCGGGGGAGGCATCAACTGCGAGGAGGGCGCGCGCCTGCTGGAGCTCTTCGTCGAACGCCATCTTATCCCCGTCGCATCCACCGGCAACGGCAGGGGGGCGCTACGCGAGGACCACGAACTCTGCTTGGGAAGAGTGGGCTTCGGCGGGGGCAATCCCGTGGCCGATTATGCGCTCGCGCGGGCCGACGTGCTTCTCGCTTTGGGGGCCGGCATCTCCGACGTTACTACCTATGCGCACACCAACATGCCCCGAGGAAGGATAATCTCGGTGAACCTGGACCCTCGCTGCGAGCAGAAGCCGCCGCCCTGCGACCTCCACCTTTTCGCGGATGCGCCCTCCTTTCTAAGGGCCCTTTACGAGCTCATGGGCAGCTCATCTTACAGGGCGCCGGCCGAGTGGCTCAGCGAGCTTAGCGAGCGGCGGGAGCTATGGGGCGCGATGCTGGAGCAGGCGCTCGCCAAGCGAAGCGGCGCTTACGTCAACGCCAATAAATTCTTCGCCGCGCTCGACGAAAGGAGCCCTAGCGATGTAATAGTGAGCGCGGGGCAGGGCCTGCACATCCTCTACAGCTACGCGTACCAGAGGATACGCGGGCCCCGCTCCTTCCTGGCGGCCACAAATATGGGCTCTATGGGCTTCGCGCTGCCCGCCGCCCTGGCCGCCAAGCTGGTTTACCCCGCAAGGGAGGTCCTGGCCGTGGTGGGAGATGGGGAGCTGATGATGACGCTGCAGGACTTGGAAACGGCCGTGAGGGAGAAGCTGGGCATCAGGCTCATCGTGGTCAACGACAACGCCTACGGCGTGCTCTATGCCCGCCAGAGGGTGCAGAAGGGCGGAAGGATTCACGGCACCAGGTATGGAAATCCCGACTTCGTGCAGCTCGCGCAGGCGTTTGGGCTCAAGGGCATAAGGGTAAGCGCGGATGACCAGATCGCGGCCGCCATAGACGAGATGTTCGCTCACGAGGGGCCCGTGCTGGTGGAGCTCGTCGTGGACCCCGATGAGCTGCCGCCCACGAACCTGCAGGCCAATTTGGCCATGGGCATGGCCTGATGCGGCTAGATGGCCTCCACGATCGGCAGCCTGAGCTCGAACTGCTTGAGCAGCGCGATGACCTGCTTGAAGGCTTCGAGGGCCGCGTTCACATCCTCCTGACTATGTAGCACGGACACGGTCCATTGCTCATCCGGGCCCGTGGCCTCTGGTATTACGCCCTGGTTTAGCATGCCAAGATAGTAGGCCCACCATTTGCCCACATCGCACCTCAGAAAATCCCTCCAGTTCTCGACGGGCCCCTCGGTGAAGAAGATGTTGCCGCTGATGCCCATCCACTGCACCACCGCCTTGAGGCCCGCATCCTTCAGGATGTCCTGATATCCCTTGGCCAGCTCCTCGCCCAGCCTAGAGGCTTGGGCAAGCGCTGCCTCCGTCAATATCTCCCTGAGCGTGACGAGGCCTGCCGTGACGGAGAGGGGGTTGGCGTTGAAGGTGCCCGCATGTGAGACGACGCCGGGCACCAGCGCTTCCATCACATCCCTCCTGCCCCCCACGGCCGATAGAGGCAGCCCACCCGCCAGGGCCTTTCCCAGCGCCACTAGGTCCGCCCTGACGCCGAACCTGGCCTGCGCGCCTCCGTAGAACTTGCCGCAGGTCTTCACCTCATCGAAGATCAGCAGCGAGCCGTATTCGTCACAGAGGCGCCTTAAGCCCTCCAGGAAGCCAGGCTTTGGAGGCACGAAGCCCATGTTCATCGGTATGGGCTCCAGTATGATGGCTGCGACTTCATTTCCCTCCCGCCTCATGAGCTCCTCCACGGCCTCCAGGTCGTTGAAGGGGGCCACTAGGACCTGCCTTACGACCGCCTCGGGGATGCCCTGGGAAGCCGCCACGGGCCTAGGCCTGCGCGCATGGCCGGCCTTGGCCGCCTGGGGCTTTACGCTGACCAGCAGCGCGTCATGGGAACCGTGGTAGCAGCCCTCAAACTTCAGCAGCTTGCTCCTGCCGGTAAACGCCCTGGCCAGCCGCACGGCATGCTGCGTCGCCTCTAGGCCGGTGGAGGAAAACTTAACCATGTCCAGGCGAAAGCGCGCGCAGACGAGCTTGGCCAGTTCCTTCGTGGCCTCGAACTCGAAGCCCAGCAGGGCACCATCCGCTACCCTCTCGGCCAGGGCCTGCACCAGGCGAGGATGGGCATGGCCCGAGACCAGCGCGCCAAAGGCCATGTTGAAGTCCACATACTCATTGCCATCCGCATCCCAGATCCGGCTCCCCCTGGCCTTTGAGCAGTACAGCGGGTAGGGCTCTATGTGCCTATAGTTGCTGTGCACGCCATAGGGCGTTAGGAGCCTGGCCTCGTTAAAGAGCTGCCGGGAGCGGCGCGTCCTCTCTTCATAGGCTCCCTTCATCTTATCGACGAGCCTTTCCATCGGATGGGTAGGGGAGGAGGACGATATAAAACTGCGGCGCGGCGCGCCTCAAAATTAGGCTTAAATATCGATTCACATCGTTCGCCCTGAAGAAGTCGAGGACGAAGCTCTTCGTCCTAGTCGTACTGCTGCTTCTCTCCAGCTCGATACCGCTGTCGCTGCTGCAGCTGGCCGCCCGAGGTCAGGCAAAGCCCCACTTCCCGCCCTTCTCCTCGGCCGCGCTGCACTCGGGCTTCGTGAGGGTCAATGCGCCGGAGGATTACGTTGACCTGTGGGGCCTGGAGGCTGGCCTGAGCTACCTTCCCGGCCCTGATGCAGCGGGAGCCCTGAACTTGGACCAGAACAGGAGGCCTCAGAACGAGCCCGCGGTCGCCGTCAACCCTTCGGACAACAGCAAGTACGTGGGCAGCGCCAACGATTACAACCTTGGGGCGCCCATCGGCACAGGCACTTATGCGCATATAGCGGGCTCCGCCACGCAGCTGGGTCCCCAGTTCGTGGTGACGGGCTTCCCTCCCTTCTCCCTTCTCACGGGCACGGGCCCCTCCTCGCCCCTGGCGAGCCCCTATCGCTTTCTAATAGAGGTGCCGTTCGGCACGGGCGACCCCTCCCTGGCCTATGGCAAATCTAGGGTCCTCCCCGGTAGGCCTCCCGTCGTGTACCTGGCCTCGTTGGGCTTCAGCTTCAGCTTCTGCGAGAACGGCGTCTTCGTCTACGCTTCCTACAATAACGGCCTGACCTGGACCAGGCCCATACCGCCAGGCCTCGGAGGGCCGCGGTATGTGGTCGTGTACGAGGATAACGCGCTGAACTGTAGCGTCTTCCACGATAAGGAGTGGATCACCGTGGACAATACCGGCGGCCCTCATGACGGCAGGGTCTACGCGACATGGACGCGGTTCGAGTTCGGCAACGGCGTCTACAAGAGGAGCCCCATAATGCTCGCCTGGTCGGACGATGATGGGCAGACGTGGAAGGGGCCCTTTGAGATCAGCGGCTTTTCGCCCCAGCTCTGCCCCGAGCAGGTGACGGGCCCGCCTGGCGCGTGCGACGAAGATCAGTTCTCCGTCCCCGTGGTAGCCAGCGACGGTACCCTTTATGTGCAGTTCTTCAACCAGCAGGCGAAGGGCGCGGCCGCGCAGGGCTTCAGGGATCAGATCCTCGTGGTGCACGTAGACCCCGATAAGCTCGAGCAGGGCATGGCAGGGGCTATAGAGGGGCCCTACAGGGCGGTCTTTCCGGTCTACGATGGGCTGAACGATTACCCTATCCAGGCGGCGGGCACGGGCAGCAGGCAGACGCTCTGCAACTCCAACTTCAGGGTTAACTCCGCCGGCAACCTAGCCATCGGCCCAGCTGGCACAGGGGGCGCGCCTCCCAACGTGCAGCCCCTCTACATCGTCTTTTCGGACAACCGTCAGCACAAGGATGAGTTCCCCTTCCCCACGCGCGTGGTCCAGACTTCGGGAGCCCCCCGGCCTGCTTTCGAGTGCCCGGCCGGAAAACAGACAAATGTAGACATCTTCCTGGTCAAATCCATCGATGGTGGCAAGACCTGGACGGAGCCCATAAGGGTGAACCAAGATGCTAAGGGGAATAATGTGGACCAGTGGTTCCCCTGGGTCACCGTGGACTCGAGCGGCGCCGTCTATGTCATTTACTATGATAGGCGGGACAGCGCTAACTTCCTACAGGGTAAGAGGGCGAATGGCATCGTTACCAGTACGCTAATTTCAAGGCCGAATCACTTGGCAGAGGTCTTCCTGGCCAAGTCCACGGACGGCGGGCAGAGCTGGACGGAGTCTCTCCTTTCCCAAACGCCCAGCAACCTGGACGATGCCTTCTTTGGTAGGGGCGTGTTCATAGGCGATTACATCAACGTGGCCGTGAGCGGTGGGCTCGTCTATGGCCTCTGGACGGGCGTTGCTGCCAGCGTGAGCGGAAATGTCTTCAAAAGCCTCCGAACGGACAGCGACATATTCATCTTCGTCGGTCCGGCCTAGTTTTTTGCGAGACCTGCCTTATTGCTTTCTATCCCATCCCGCATGCTTGGGCGCGCACAGGCCATGGCTTGCCCTGGGGTTAAGGCTTTAATGAATTACCTCCGGAGCCCTGGCGGATGGGCCATAGGCTACGGCTCTTCTTCACGACGGATGTGCATGCCTCCGAGGTCTGCTATCTCAAGTTCCTCAACGCGGCCCAGTTCTATAAGGCCCAGGTGCTGATCCTGGGCGGTGATATAACCGGCAAGATGGTCGTGCCCATCATAAAGCAGGGCGAGCATGGGTACATGGCCGAGCTGCACGGCAGCCTTCAGGTGGTTCAGCAGGACAGCCTTCAGAAGCTCGTGCAGACGATAAGGAACTCGGGCTACTATCCCTTCGTGCTGGATGCGGAGGAATTCGAGAGGCTGAGGGAGGATAGGTCAAGGGTTGATGCGCTCTTCAAACAGCTCATGGTGGATACCGTCAGGAGGTGGGTGCGCCTGGCCGAGGAGAGGTTGAAGGACAAGGGCGTGAAGGTCTACATATCGCCGGGCAACGATGACATCTTCGAGATAGATGAAGTCCTCTCGAGCTCGGACTTCGTCATAAACCCTGAGGAGAAGGTGGTGGAGCTGGATGGGTACGAGATGATCACCTGGGGCTTCGTGAACCCCACGCCCTGGAGGAGCCCCCGGGAGCTCCCCGAGGAGGAGCTGTACAGGAGGATAGAGGCGATGGCTTCTCAGGTGAGGGATATGCGGCGCTGCATCTACAATCTGCACTGTCCGCCCTATGATACGCCCCTGGATGTGGCGGTAAGGCTGGACGAGCAGCTGAGGCCCGTCATCAGGGGAGGGGAGCCGGAGATGGTCCACGTGGGCTCCTTGGCCGTGAGGCGCTCGATAGAGCAGCACCAGCCCCTCCTGGGCCTTCACGGCCACATCCATGAGAGCAGGGGCGCCTGCAAGATAGGCCGCACGCTCTGCCTGAACCCTGGCAGCGAGTACGGCGAGGGGCTCCTCAGGGGGGCCCTTGTGGAGCTCGAGGAGAACAAGGTCAGGTTTTACCTGCTGACGCAGGGCTAAGCCTTAATAGCGCCCGCGCCAGCCCGCGGCATGAGGGGAAGGCGAAGCCTTCAGCCCGCGGACGCATTAAAATCCCCCAGGTTCGCCGGCATCACCACCTTCGCCAGGCTGCCCCACTCGAGGGACCTGAGCGAAGTCGACGCGGCCTTTCTGGGGATCCCGTTCGACGACGCGACCACCTTTCGCTCGGGCGCCAGGTTTGGGCCCAAGGCCGTGCGCGAGGCCTCGTTGCTGTTGAGGCCCTATAATGCCGCGCTCAAGGTCGCCCCCTTCGCCGTGCTCAACGTGCTCGATTACGGCGATATTGATGTCGTACCGGGCTATATAGAGGATACATACGCGAGGGTGGAGGAGCAGATGGCTACCATAGCCGCCCGAGGCATTCGGCCCCTCATCTGTGGCGGCGACCATTCGATCACGCTGCCCGTACTAAGGGCGCTCTACAAGCGCCTCGGGAGGCTCAGCCTCGTGCACATCGATGCGCATGCGGACTGCTGGGATGAGTACTTCGGCCGCAAGTACAACCACGGCACGGTCTTCAGGAGGGCCCTGGAGGAGGGGCTCGTGGAGCCTTCGAGCTCCGTGCACGTGGGCATAAGGGGCCCCATCTACTCCGAGGGCGATTATGAGGAGGTCAAGAAGATGGGCTACCGCCTCATCACCATGGAGGAGGTGAGGGGCAAGGGGCTTAATGAAGCCCTGCGCCAGATCCTCAGCATAGCCCAGGGCCCCGTCTACGTCAGCTTCGATATAGATGCCTGCGACCCCTCCGTGGCGCCGGGCACCGGCACGCCCGAAGTGGCCGGCTTCCTGGCCCATGAGGCCCTGAGCCTGGTGCGCTCGCTGTCCCCCCTCGAGATCGTGGGCTTTGACCTCGTGGAGGTCTCACCTCCCTACGATGTGGCCGGCATAACGGCCCTGCTCGCCTCCAACCTCCTCTACGAAGCCCTAAGCGCCATGGCCCTCAACGCCCTGAGGGGCAGAGGCAATGCTAAGCCTTAAAGCTCCGCGGCCCTGAGCTGAAAAGGGGCTTGGCGAAGATCACGCTATACAGGGAGTACGATGGCACCGTGCACGAGCTCGAGCTACCTTTGAGCAGCAAGGCGGAGATAGGTGCCTTGGCCCAGGAGCTGGGGGTGCCCAGCTATGTCGACCTCACGAACCCGGTGGTGCAGATGGCTCTCGCCTCCCTTTGGGCTTCGCTGAACGTCCCGAGGCTCTTTAACGGCCCTGGTGATGCCAATTACGCCGATAGGCCCCTCAGCCCTCTTCTCTTCGGAGGTGCCGCCGTGAAGCTGCTGTGTCCCTCGGCCAACGCACCCCAGAGCCCGCTCAATAGGCCCATCAAGGACATAGACTTCGTCGTAGGCAAGGGCGAGGGCAACAGGTTCGTGCACATCCTGCTCAATCTCTCGAGGGCGCTGGGCACCAGGTACCACTTCTTCGCGACGAAGGGCGATGCGATGTTCAATGCCCTCAGGGCGGGCTCCCGCTATAGGCTCAGGGCCCTTCTGGGGGTGCAGAATGAGGAACCTCTCCTGACCGTGACGGATATCTTCGTCGAGAGGGTCGAGATGAGGCACGCAATTCGCCTCCCCCAGGAGCTCTTTGCGGCTGGCCCTGGCCTAAGGTACACTATAGGGCCCGAGCTGCTCATCCTCACCAAGGCCCAGTTCATCACGGACCTTGACAGGAAGGACTTGCCGCAGCTGGAGGCGGCGGGCCAGGGCTTTAGGGTCCTGCATTATCCGCACTATAGGCAGGATAAGGTGCTGGTGGGCATGGAGGAGAAGGACCTCCTGGACATCTGCGCGCTCATCGTAGATGGGGAGGCCGGCGGCATCCCGCCGGATCCCGAGAGGTTCTCCAGGCTCGTGGGCAAGGATGAGAAGTTAAACCTTACGGTTAGGCTGAACTTGGAGAACATCCTTCGCAATGCGGAGAGGCTGAGGGCCAAGGGCCTGAGCGAGGGCCAGCTCTCAAAGCTGGAGGCCGGCGTGCAGGCGCTCCTGCGCGCACTGCCGCCCGTGGACAAGAAATGGAGCAAACCTTGGTGGAACGTGGACGTCGAGACGCCTGTTATCTCCTAGCCCTGTAGCTGCCTTATGCAGGCGATGAGCCGCTCAACCGCGCGCTCGGCCGTGGCCTCATCCAGTATCAAGGGCGGCTGAAGCCTCAGCACATTTCTGAAGAGCCCGCCCACGCCCACTAGGTATCCGTTGCTTCTCATCAGCTCCTTCACCCTCTCGGCCGCCTCAGGATGGGGCTCTTTCGTGCGCCGGTCCTTTACGAGCTCCACCCCTATCATAAGCCCCTTTCCCCTCACATCGCCCACGTAGGAAAGCCCAGCTTGGGCCTCCCTTAGCCTGGCCATCATGAACGAGCCTATCCTTTCGGCGCGCTCCCAAAGCCTCTCCCTCTTTATCACGCGCAGCGAGGCTATGGCCGCCGCGCAGGCCACGGGGTTGGCGAAGAAGGTGTTGAAGTGATCGCCGGGCTCTAGGGCGTCATCTATATTCTGCGTCACCGCTATCGCGCCCAGTGGCAGCCCGCCTCCCAAGGCCTTGGCCATGGCCATCGCATCTGGCTCCACGTCCCAGAGCTGGCAGGCAAAGGGCCTGCCGGTCCTGCCGAAGCCGGTCTGCACCTCATCCGCGATGAGCGGCACGCCCCTTTCCGAGCAGACGCGCCTCAGCCTTGGCAGGAAGGTGTCCGGCGGCACGATGATGCCGCCTTCGCCCAGTATGGGCTCGGCTATGACGGCGGCCACGTCGCCGGGCGCGAACTGGTCTATCAGCTGGCCCACCTCTTCAGCACATCTTTTCCCGAACTCGGCCTCGCCCTCCTCTCCTCCATACCGATAGTAATAGGGGCAGGGCCCGTGGACCACCCCGGGGAAGTTCGCATAGTTGCCCAGCTTGGCCTTATACCTCCTCTGGCCGGTGAGGCTCAGGGTAAGGCTCAGGCGCCCGTGAAAGGAGCCCCTGAGCGAGATGAGCGCGGCCCCGAGGCGCCCCTGGGCGCTGGCCAGCTTCTTACAGAACTTAACCGCGCCGTCCACCGCCTCCGTGCCGCTGTTGCAGTAGAAGAGCCTCGCCAGGCCGCTGGGCAGGAGCTCCAGGACCTCTTTCGCCAGCTCCAGCTCGAGCTCATGATGGTAGTAGGCCGAGACGTGCATGTAGCGCTGGGCCTGCTCCACGACGGCCCTCACGACCTCAGGGTGGCAATGGCCGACGTTGTTCACGGCGATGCCGGAGAAGAGGTCCACGTACACCCTACCGTCCACGTCCTCTATGAGGAAGCCCTGGGCCCGCTTTATGACGATGGGATCCCTCTTGGGCAGGGCCTTAACCAGATAGCGGCCGACCTGCTCCAGCAGCTGCTGCGAGGACATGGCCTGGTTAACAGCTGTGAAAATAAAAGCTTGAGGGGGGCCTTACGCTATGCTCGCTGCGAGATGGCGGCCTCGATGGCCTTGACCACGTCTTCCGCGGTGGGGAGGCGCTTCGCCTCGTAGCGTGAGAAGACCTTCTTATCGTTCACGTAGATGTCGAACTCGCCCTTGTCCGCGGGCACCAGCGTGAGCTCCATATCCCTGTTGAACTTCGTGCCGTAGCGCGAGAGCAGCTCCTGGGCCAGCGTCAGCGCGGTGGGCTGGTGGCCGCAGGGCACGCAGTAGCTCATCTTGATGCGCAGCGTGGGCATGCCGGGGGCTTTGTGGTACGGCTTATACGTCTTTTGCCGGGCGCGGGCTAAACCTAATATAGGCTGGCCGGGATTTATTTATGTAGAATGGCCACGCTCGAAGCCGAGAGGCCCTGGTTCAGGCACTATCCTGCTCATGTTCCGAGGAGCCTGAAGTTCACGACGGCCCCGCTGCAGAGCATTTTAGCTAGGGCAGCGCAGGAGCACCCGGCACATACGGCCACCATCTTTTTCGGGGCCAGGCTGAGCTATGCCCGGCTTGACGAGCTCGCATGGCGCTTCGCCAATGCCCTTAGGGGCCTGGGCCTGGGCAAGGGCGATAGGCTGGGACTCTTCCTGCCCAACTGCCCGCAGTACATAATATGCTACTACGGGGCCTTAAGGGCGGGCTGCACCGTCGTCCCCTTTAACCCCAGGTATAAGGCGGCGGAGATAGAGCGCCAGCTCACCGATTCCGAGGCCAAGGCCCTCGTGTCCCTGGATATCCTCTTCGAGGAAGTGGGGAGAGCGCTGGAGAAGGTGAAGCTCAAGCATGTTATCGTGACGCACATGCTGGATTATTTGCCCCCGCTGCTCAGGCCCTTTGCCAGGCTTAAGGGCATCAAGAGGCCCAGGTATGCCAACACGCTGGAGCTCGAGGGCCTTCTAAGGGAGGCCAGCCCCAGCCCCTTTGACGTCGCCATAAGCCCTGAGGAGGATGTGGCCGTTCTCCTCTACACCGGCGGCACGACGGGCACGCCCAAGGGCGCGATGCTCACACACCATAACCTGCTTTATAACGCGGCGCAGGCCAGCGCCTGGGGCAATGTGAAGCCGGCGAGCGATGCCACGCTGGCCGTGCTGCCCTTCTTCCACAGCTACGGCATGACCGTGTGCATGAACAGCCCCATAATGACGGCCAACACCATGATCCTGCTGCCCCGCTTCGAGCCGAAGGAGGTGCTGAAGGCCATCAACAAGTACAGGCCCGCGCTCTTCCCCGGCGTGCCCGCGATGTACATAGCGCTGCTCAACCACCCCGAAATAAGGAAGTACGACCTGAGGAGCGTGAGGCTCTGTCTCTCCGGGGCCGCGCCGCTGCCCGTGGAGGTGGCCAAGCGCTGGTCCGAGGCCACGGGGGGCATGATAGTCGAGGGGTACGGGCTGACGGAGACCAGCCCCGTGACGCACGCAAACCCCACCGACGACCTCAGCAAGGTAAAGTTCGGCTCCATAGGCCTGCCCCTGCCCGACACGGATGCGAAGATCGTGGACCCCGAGGACTCCAGCAGGGAGCTGGGGCCCAGGGAGGTGGGCGAGCTGGCGATAAGGGGGCCGCAGGTGATGAAGGGCTACTGGAAGAGGCCCGAGGAGAGTGAGCAGGCCCTGAGGCAGGGCTGGCTGCTGACGGGCGATCTGGCCTACATGGACGAGGACGGATACTTCTACATCGTGGACAGGAAGAAGGACATGATAAACGTGGGCGGCCTCAAGGCCCTGCCCAGGGAGATCGAGGAGGTGTTATATCAGCACCCGGCGGTAAAGATGGCCGCGGTGGTGGGTTCTAGAGATGAAAGGCTGGGCGAGGTGCCCAAGGCCTATGTGGTGCTCAAGGAGGGGTTCGAGGGGAAGGTGACCAAGGAGGAGATCATCTCCTTCTGCCGGGAGAGGCTGGCCGGCTACAAGGTGCCCAGGGATGTGGAGTTCAGGCGTGAACTCCCGCTCACGCTGGTGGGCAAGGTGCTGCGCAGGGTGCTAAGGGAGGAGGAGCTCGAGGGCAAGGGCCCTAGCGCCTAGCGCCCCCTTTCCCCCTGCGCTTCAGGGCGGCCAGCGCCTCTTCCGCCGTAACGGGTATCCTCTCGAGCTCCACGCCCAGAGCGCGCTCAAGCGCGATAAAGGTGGCCGCCATGCCCCCTATGGTGCCGGACTCGCCCACGCCCCTCGCGCCGTGCGGCAGGGCAGAGGGCACCTCGACCAGCTCGGACGAGAAGTTAAGGCATGCGTCTAGGGCCGTGGGGAAGCCCACGTCCAGCATCGTGCCGTAGAGCGGTATGCCGGCCCGGTCAAAGCGCGCCTCCTCCCACAGAACCTGGGCCGCGCCCTGGAGCGCGCCTCCCATCAGCTGGGCCTCCACGTCCTCGGGGTTCAGCGCCCTGCCCACATCGTCCGCGGCAAAGTAGCGTGTGAGGGACGCCATGCCCGTGGCGCGATCCACGTGCACCTGGGCCACATGCGCGCCCGCGGAGAAGATATCCTCGCCTCTGAAGAAGGTCTCCACCTCCAGCCCTCCATGCCGGCGCACCGCTTCATCGGGACTTAGCCCGTTTAGCTTCTCTTTCAGCTGCAGCAGGGCCTGATAGACCGCCGCGCCCGCGGCGGATATGCTCCTGCTCCCAAAGCTGCCCACCGCCTGGGCAAGGTCATCCGTATCGGCTGGGCGGACCTCTATCCTGTCCTGCCCGATGCCCAGGAGCTCCGATGCCATTTTGGCGAAGGCGGTGCGGTGAAACTGGCCGTGGGGCCTGGAGCCGACGATGATCTCGAGGCCCTTGGCGCTCAGCCTGACCTTGGCCGCCTCGCCGGGCGCTATCCTGATCAGCTCGGCGAAGAGCGCGAGGCCCTTGCCGGGCCCCCTCATGCTCCTATACGCCTCCTCCGCCCTAGCCAGCACCTCGCGATATCCTCCCCGGTCGATGCGCAGCCCCAGGGGCGTCACATATTCTCCTTCGGGCAGGTTCCTCCTCCTCAACGCGATGGGGTCCTGGCCCAGCCTCCTGGCCAGGAGCTCGATGAGGCTCTCGTGAACGAGCGCCGCCTCGGGCCTGCCCGCGCCCCTGTAGGGCCCCGTGGGCGGAAGGTTGGTGAAGACCGATAGCGCCCTCAGCCTTGCGGCGGCGATGGCGTAGGGGCCCGTGCTGAGCCTGGCGATGAAGGAGGCCATCGTCGCGTTGATGGTGAAGTTATAGGCGCCTATGTCGTTTACGATCGTGCCCTCCAAGGCCAGCAGCCGCCCACCCCTCGTGGCATAGAGCTTGACCTCCGCTACGACGCCCTTGCCCTGCGTGGGGTTCGTCATGTGCTCTCTCCTCTGCTCTACCCACTTTACGGGCCTACCCAGCCTCATCGCGGCCAGCGCCACCAAGGCATATTCGGCATGAGCGGGCACCTTATTGCCGAACCCACCGCCCACATCGGGCACGCGCACGAGGATCCTATCGGGCGGCAGGCCCAGGACCTGGCTGAGGTCGGACCTAACCCTGAAGGGGGCCTGGGAGGAGCAGAAGAGCTCGAGCCTCCCTTCATGATAGCGGGCGATGGCGCCCTTTGGCTCCAGCGGGTTGGCCACCACCCTAGCCATAAAGAGCCTCCTCTCGACCATCACCTCCGCCCGTTGAAAGGCTCCCTCATCCCCTCCCCGTAGGGTTATGTCCACGGAGATGTTGTCGGGAGCCTCCTGATGAATCTGGGGGCGCCTCTCGAGCGGGTCCAGCGAGGGCTCCAGCGGGTCATAATACACCTCCGCCCGCTCGGCCAAGTCCTCCGCCGCCTCCCTGCTCTCCGCCACGAGCGCGGCCACGGGCTGGCCCGCGAAGTTCGCCACGCCGTCGGCGAGCAGCGGCAGAGGCACGATCTTCGCCGCCCTCGCATCAACGGGCGCCACGGCGGGCATCCTCAGCCTGATGTCCTCCCATGTAAGGCCCAGCAGGGCGGAGGAGGGTAGGCTCATGCTCAGCACCTTGGCCCTAGCGTAGGGCGACCTGATGACGCGCAGAAAGGCCATGCCGTTCAGCTTTATGTCATCCAGGTACGTGGCCGTGCCCATGATGGGGCCGAGGCCCTCCGCGCGCGCCACGGGGCGGCTTGGCGCTAGGGCTCTAAACGCTTTGCCCTTCCCCTGGGCGGCGGCGGGCGAAGAGCACCACGCCCGCGCGCTTCAGCCGCTCGATCCGCCAGGCCGGTATCCTCTGGAAGCCCTCGGAGAGCTCCAGGAACTCGAGAAGCGGAAGCTCGCGCAGGGCATCCTTATCCCTGAAGAGGACCGTGTAGAGAGAGGGGTCGTCCGCGTGAAGCGCCTTGCTGAGCAGCTCCTGCAAGCGGCCCTTTGCCCTCCCCATGGCCCTGCATCCAACCGCCGCATTATAAGCCCAAGCGCGCAGCTATAAGAGGCCCCTGCGCTGCCTGGGCGTGCTCAGGCCTCCCTTCATAAGCAGCAAGGGCGTGGTGGCCTCGGAGCACCCCCTGGCCTCGGCCATAGGGGCACAGGTGCTGCAGCGGGGCGGCACGGCGGCCGATGCGGCCGTGGCCGTGAGCCTGGCGCTTTCGGTGACGATGCCCCACCTCAGCGGCCTGGGCGGCGACTTCTTCGCCCTTCTTCGCGACGAGGACGGCCACGTGATTTACGTGAACGGCAGCGGGTGGGCTCCGCCCTCGCTTACGGCGGAGGATCTGCGCGCGAGGGGGCATTCACGCCCTCCCCTTCATGGGCTTCTCTCCGCTGTCCTGCCGGGCCTGGTGCCGGCCTTATTCGACCTGCACGGGCGCCTGGGCGCCCTTACATGGAAGGAGCTCGTGCAGCCCGCCCTTAGGCTGGCGCGGGAGGGGTTCCCCATCACCGCGGGCCTGGCTAGGGCCCTCGAGCGCGCCCTTCCCTGGCTCACCTCCAGCGGGGCCGCGGCGGCCCTGCTCAGGTTGGGGAAGCCTCCACGTCCGGGAGACCTCCTCCTGCAGCCCGCGCTTGCCGCAACCCTCAGCGAGGTCTCCGAGGGAGGGGTCGCTGGGTTCTGGAGGGGCAGGGCCGGCACCGCGCTGCGCCGCGCCTACGAGCTTGAGCGCATCGCGCTCGGCGCCGATGACCTGCTCTCCCTTAGGCCGGAATGGGGAGAAGCGCTGAGCCTCAGCTATCATGGGGCCAAGGTATATGAGCTGCCGCCCAACAGCCTCGGCCCCGCCACCCTTCTGCTGCTCAAGCTGCTTGGGCAGTTGGGCGCGGGATCCCCGCGGCCCTCGGCCTGGGAAAGGGTGAGGGCCTTCGTCCCGCTGGCCAGGGCGGCCCATGCCGCGGCGCTGCGGGAGCTGGGTGACCCGAGGTTTGTGCCCTTTAGCCTTGACGCATTCCTTAACGCCGCCCCAAGGCCGGCGACGGGCAAGGGAAGGTTTGAAGGCGGCGATACGACCGCCTTCGCCATAGTCGACCGAGGGGGCACGGCGCTGGTCGGGATCCAAAGCCTTTACCACCACTTTGGGTCCAGGTTCTACCTGCAGGAGGCCGGCTTCTTCCTGAACAACCGCGCCCGCTGCTTCGCTGAGGAGGGGCCCAACGCCTTTGGCCCGGGCAAGAGGCCGCTTCACACGCTCTCGGCGATGCTCATAGAGCGCGGCCAAGAGATAATCGCCCTAGGCATAAGCGGCGGCTTCCTCAGGCCACAGCAGCACGCCCTGCTGGCCAGCAACCTGTTGGAGTACGGCATGTCCTTGGGCATGGCGCTAGAGCACCCGCGCTTCCTCTGGGACCCAGAGGAGGAGGTCCTGCTCGTGGAGGAGGGCATAGAGGTCCGCGAGGAAGGGGACATGCCGGTGAGGCGCCTGCCCTACCCCTCGAGCACGGGCGTGGCGCAGGCGGTGCTAAGGGCCCCTGAAGCCAACTTTGCCTTCTGCGATATCAGGGGCGACGGGCTGCCCTGCGGTGAGGCGTAATATCCCGCAGGAACTTCTGCTGCTCCCAGATACTTATGCCCCTCCTTCCCAGCCCCTCAAAGAAGTGGGCTATTTCGGAGGGCGTGAGCAGCTCTGGCGGGAAGACCCCGCCTTTTTATTATGGCCTTCGCAATCATCTGGGCAGCTATGGAGGCGGGCAGGGCCGTGGTCCACCGCGTCACGCTGGCCTCATAGCGCTCGCTACAGCCATGGGGGCCCAGCATATAGATGTGCCCTGACGTCTCGCCTGCGCCCGGTCACCTCCACCTTCAGACAGCCCACGGTCTCCTTACGCACCTCGGGCCTCAGGAGGGCCTCGAGAAGCTGCCTGGGCGATACCTTGCCCCACCCACCTCCACTTCCTGGCTGTAGGCCAGATCCCAGACTATAACACTTCCTATGTTTCCGCACCCCAGCACCAGCGCCCTCAAGCCTTCAGGGGGAAGCGCGGCTCCGCGATTTATTACGCTTCCTTGGGCATCAGCTCACGGCCCTTGGCGGATGGCGCTTATGCCTCCCTCCATCTTATTGAAGCCGAGCCGGCCAAGAGCAGCGCGGCGGCCAGGGCCGCCATGATGAGGGCAGCCGGAAGGGCATCGGCGACATCTCCCAGCACGAGGGCCGCCCTAAGCCCGGTGTGCAGGTAGTAGAGCGGGAGGAACTTGGCCAGGGCCTGCAGCCAGGCGGGCATGATCTCGAGGGGCCAGAAGGCGCCGGAGAGGAACATCATGGGGAATGCTATCGCGTTGGCCGCGCCCACGGCGCCCTCCACATCCCTGATGAGGCCCGCAAGCAGGACCCCCAATCCGCAGAAGGCCAGAGAGCCAAGGGCCACGAGCAGGAGCCCCACCGGCTCCGCGACCTGCCTGGTGCCGAAGAGCGCCCATGCCATGAGGCTCAGCACGACGAATAGGAGATAAGAGATGGATGCCTGGCTGAGGGCGTTGGCCAGGACCCAGGTCGATTTAGAAAGCGGCGTGGCGCTGAGCCTCTTCAGCACGCCTCTCCTCCTGTGCTCAGACACATAGGAGGCGACGCCTATTACGCCGTTTGACATGATGAAGGCCGCTACCACGCCCGGTAGATAATAGTCCATGGGCCGGAGGGTCTTCGCGCCCACCTGCTCGTAGGTGAGGCCTATTGTCACGTTCTCGCCCAACAGGGCCTCCGCGAACCTGGATGAGGCGACCTCAAGGATCCCGCCGATTGTAGGCGCGAGCGGGTCGCCGGGCAGCGTCAGCAGCCTCAGTTCCGGCCGCAAAGGGGGCAGGGCCTCCGCCAGGCCCTTCAGCTGCGCCAGGAACTGCTCGACCTGCTGGCGCTGCGGCTGGGTGAGGTTCTGCTGCCGCAGTGTGCTGTTCAGCGCGTCCATGATTATCCTCAGCCTCACCAGCGCGCTGTAGTTCATTGCCCGCTGCTGAAAACCGGGCGGGATGATGAGCACCCTGGGGTTTGAGAAGGAGGCGGCCGCCGACCTAAGGAAGGCCTCCGCATCCTGGTCGCCGGCCAGGGGCCTTACGCTGAGCAGGCTGCCGTTTATCGCCTTTATGAAGGCGCTTGAGAGCTGTGTGGGCCTGCCATCCTTGCCCAGGTCCAAGTTTTGCACGTACAGGCCATATTGCGAGGAGCCAGGGCTGCCGAAGACCGCACCGAAGATGAGCAGCAGCAGTATGGGAAAGATGAGGCCGAAGAAGAGCCCCGACCTGCTCCTGAGGAAGTTCCTGGTCAGGGCCATGGTCAGCGTAAGCAGGGCGCTCATGCCAGCTCCCCCGCCTCCGTGAGCCTATGGCCCACGATTCGCAGAAATGCCTCCTCCAGGCTGCCCTGGGTGACCTCGGCCGTGCCCCTGAAGCCCAGCTCCTGCAGCAGGGCGAGCGCGGCCGCGGCGCGTTGCAGCGTGAGGCCCGATAGGAGGAGGCTGCCATCCTCCAGCCTTATGGGCCTGGAGCCCAGGCCCTCGAGGGCCGCCTCCTGCTCGGGGCTCAGGCCCCTAATCACGAGCCTGGAGCCCAGGCCCTGAGCGGCTATGAGCTCCTCCACCTTGCCCAGCGCGGCGATCCTCCCCCTATTCATGATGCAGACCCTGTCGCTGAGCCTCTCGGCCTCCTCGATGTAGTGAGTTGTAAGGAAGACCGTCTTGCCCTTGCCCCTGAGCTCCCCCACGAGCCTCCAGACCTCCCTCCTCGCATATGGGTCGAGGCCCGACGTCGGCTCATCAAGGAATACCAGCTCCGGCTCGCCCACGAGCGCCATCGCGATGCCCAGCCTCCTCTTTAGCCCGCCGGAGAGCTTGTCGTACAGCGTATTCCTGAACTCCCAGAGCCCCCAGTTCTCGAGCAGGGGCCTCAGGTCTTGAGATGCGCCGTAAGCGGCGGCGATGAGCTTCAGGTTCTCCAGCACCGTGAGCCTCTCGAAGGCCTCGAAGGCCTGCGGCAGGACCCCGATTCGGCGCTTGAGGGCCTTGAGCTGGCCCGGATCCCTTACATCATGCCCAAGGACGTAGGCCTCCCCGGATGTCGGCGGCCTCAGGCCCTCTAGGATCTCGACCGTGGTCGTCTTGCCGGCGCCATTGGGGCCCAGCAGCGAGAAGACCTCGCCCTCAAAGACCTTGAGGCTGATGCAATCCACGGCCATGAGCTGGCCATAGCGCTTCGTGAGCCGCTCGACCTCTATGACCGCCCGCCTCAACGCGCCCGGCGTAGCAGGGCAGTTAAAAAGAGTTCAGGCAACGCAATTAAGGGCTCGGCAGAGGAAGGGCCATGGCCCAAGAGCTAAGGGCCAGGCTGGGCGACTTGGAGGTCATAGTGCTCAAGGGCGATATAACGAAGATACGTGCAGATGCCATAGTCAACCCCGCGAATAGCCTGATGATGATGGGAGGAGGCGTCGCGGGCGCGATAAAGAGAGAGGGTGGAGGCGAGATAGAGCGGGAGGCCCTAAGCAAGGCCCCGGTGCCGGTGGGCAGGGCCATCATCACCGGCGCGGGCAGGCTAAGCGCGAAGTTCGTGGTGCACGCCCCGACCATGGAGAGGCCCGCGATGCGCACATCGGCCGAGAAGGTCTATCTCGCCACCAGGGCCGCGCTGCTGAGCGCCGCGGAGGCGGGGGCGGAGAGCGTGGCCCTTCCGGGCATGGGCACGGGCGTGGGAGGCCTGGACTATGCCTTGGCGGCGCGGGCCATGCTTAGGGCCCTCGGCGAGCTGCGCCGGCTTGGCCCCGTCAAGAGGGTCTATCTGGTGGCCCTGGAGGACGAGCTCTTCGAGGCCTTTGCATCACAACTGCGACGAGCGCTGAAGGAACGGGAGGGCTCTCGCGCTGAGTAGCGTATCAGAGGACGCCCCTGCTCTCCAGGAGTCGCCTGAGGGGGGCCTTTAGCGAGGCCAGCGAGAACAGCGCCGCCGCCAGCGTCTCCCCAGGCCTTAGGGTGTAGGCCATGTAAACGCCCGTCCTGCCCTTCTCCCTTCTCCTTGAGAGCACCCTGACCCTCTCCTTCACGGTCTCCTGAGATATGCCCAGGAGCCTGGCCACGGGGCCCTCTCGGCCCACCACCTCAAGCTCCCTATGTCCCTCCTCCACGGGATAAACCAGCATGAGCCGCTTGTTGACGCCCGGCACCCTATCCCCCGCCTCAAGCCCGCGAAGTGAGAGGAGGCCGCCGAACCTGTAGAACTCCTCCTCCCTGGGACTAAGGGGCGCCAGGGGGAAGGATAGGCAGTAGAGCTCCTCAGCATCGAAGTAGATGTAGGCCTTGGGGGCATGAGAGGGCGTGGCCTGCACGATGGCCACGCGATGGGGCTCCGCGAATTCCCTGCCCACCTGCTCCAGCAGGGCATGATTATAATCCGGCACGAAGACGTCGACGTCGCTTCTCTCCGCGATATCGCCCCGCGCCACGGAGCCATACAGGAAGCCGGCGATGCCATGCCGCTCCAGGTGGCGAAGCAGCGCCAGGGCCAGGGCCCTCTTCTGCTGCAGGAGCCTCCAGCGCGAGCTATCGTAAACGACGAGCCTGCCCTCCTCCACGATCAGGCCCAAGCGACCACCGTGCCGAGCCCCCTCTCGCCCAAAATGGCCCTCCTGAGCAGGCCCGGCCTGCGCGCATTGATGACCTCGCACTCTATGCCCAGGTCCCTGGAGAGCTGGAGCAGCGTGTTCAGCTTCTCCCTCATGCCTCCCGTCACGTCTATGGCCCTGGTCGGCAGTTCGGGCACGGCCTTCAGCAGGTCCTGGGTGACCCTCTCAAGCCTTTGCGCATGCCTTGAACGCTTAGGGTCCTGGGCATAAACGCCGTCCACATCGGTGCCCACGATCACCCTTTCGGGCCTCAGCTGGAGGGCGAGGTGGTGAAAGAGCCTCTCGGTGGAGAAGATGCTGTAGCCCCTCTCGAGGTCGAGCAGCACATCGCCATGTATGACGGGCACGAGGCCCTGCTCAAGGGCCCTTCTCATGGGCTGTAGCTCCCAGAGGAGAATCCTTCCGGCATGAGCGAGCGCGCTCGAGAGCGGCGAGAAGCCCACGGCCGGCACCCCTGCGCCCAGCAGGGCCTCCACGACCAGGCCGTTGAGCTGGGCAGCGGCCGAATGCACCCTCATGGCTGCTCTGTGCAGCTCGGGACCCTCGGGAGGCTTGGGCGAAAGAAGGGGCCTGGCGAAGTAGTGGGCGAAGGAGCCGCCTCCGTTCCCCAGGAGGAGCCGCGCACCGCCACGCCTTAGCGCCTCGGCGATCTCCAGGCCCAGCCTCCTCAGCACCTGGGGCCTGGCCCTTAGCGGCGTCGTCTTGTCCGTGATGACGCTGCCGCCCAGCTTGATGAAGAGGAGGCGCATATTACCGCCTCACACACCTTATGCCGGCCAGCGCTTCCCCCAGCGATGCATTCACGGCCAGGATAAGGAAGAGCGAGGGCAGCCCCAACGTCAGCGCCTCCAGCACCCTCGCCAAGTTGGCCACTACGAGCCTCCTCCTGGAGGGCCTCGCCCCGCCCTTGGCCACCACGCGTAGGCCCAACAGGAACTTGCCCGCCGTGCTACCGCTCAGGACCTCCGCCAGCAGGCCATAGGCTATCCAGATGGCCGCGAAGAGCGCGAGGGCCAAAGGGGCTAGCAGCAATGTGAAAGAGACGAGCCCGTCCAAGGCGGAGGCGTAACCCGATAGTCCGAAGAGCGAGGAGAGCGTTATAGAAGCGGCGATTATGTAAAGGTCCCCTGCAAGAAGTAGGTCCACCAGCGAGGCCATCAGCCTCCTGGGCCTACCAGCTCTCTTTGCACCTCCCCAGGCCAGCAGGCCAGCGAGCAGCAGATATGGGGCTCCGGTGGCCTCGGAGCCCGGCCTCCCCAACTCGAACAGCAGCTGGAGCTCCTTTAGGGGGTTGGGCAGGCGAAGCCTGAGCGGAGAAGGCAGCGAGCAGGGGGGCGGAACGTCGCCCCTCCCCATACCATCTGAGCAGTCGCCCAGGCCCGTGCCGTCGCTCCAGTAGTCCAGGCCGTTGGCCGCGAAGCGATTGGCCAGGAATACGTTTCCCGTGGGCGGATAGAAGAAGAACCACTCCGCAATGGCCCACTTCTCATGGCCGACGAGCGTGTTATTCCTTATCACGTTTCCAAAGGCACCAACCAGCATGATGCCCGTGCCTATGGGCACGCCGTAGGTCTCCGAGATGCCCACCCCTTTTACCGTGCGGTTGTTGTTATAGGCGATGTAGTTCCCCTCGATCGTATGGTTGTAGGCATATAGCGGCAGGCGCCAGCGGCCCAGCAGCAGCGAAGCTATATCGGGCAGCAGCGTGTTCGGCCCGATGCCCACCGAATTATTGACGAAGGTGGAGTAGCGTATGATGACCCCGCCGGCCCTGGTGCCGCTGTACCCCAGCGTATTCCCCGAGGCCAGGGAGCGTTCTATCACGCAGTTGCAGTTCGAGACCTCGCCTATATAAAAGCCGGAATCGCCGCTGCCGCGCGCTATATCGTTGGCCATGCGCCCCTCCCTGCTGGCTATCGCGTAGAGCCCATAGATCCTGTTGTTCAGCGAGGTTATGTTGCTCATCTCCCACCGGTCCGAGCGCACGATCATGACGCCCGTCCCCGCGTAGTTGCGCACCGTCAGGTTGCCTATGGTGATGCCGTAGGCATTGACGGCCGTGATGCCGTTGGCGAGCTGCCCCCCTCCATCGAGGATGACGCTCTCCCTATCCTCTCCCAAGATGGTCAGCCAGGGCTTATCGATGAAGACCGATTCGCGGTACACCCCCTGCGCGATGAGGATCCTATCGCCCGGCCTCGCATCCTTCACGGCCGCACTGATGTTGTAATAGGGGCCAGCCTTTGAAACAAAGAGTGTGCGCCCCTCGGGGGGCTTTGGCACGGGCTGGGGCTCCGCTTCCACCTCGGCCGGCGCCGAGGCGGAAAAGATGTGCTGCGCGATAAGAGCGTAGGGCAGCAGGATGAGGAGGAGGATCGCCGCCCTGGCCACGGCCCCGCCCGCCACGACTTCACCTCTAAGGTTACACATAAGAGGTTTGCGAGGCCAGGCAAAGCTATAAGGCGCCCTTCTCCTCTCGAAGCGATGCTCCCTCAGCGCGGCGAGGGGGGCAAGGTCATCCTCTGCGTGGACATGGATTACTTCTACGCTCAGTGTGAGCAGCTGAGGAATCCGGCGCTGGCCTCCGTGCCCGTCGTCATCTGCGTTTTCTCCTCCCGGGGGAAGGATAGCGGCGCCGTGGCCACGGCGAACTATGTCGCCAGAAGGTACGGAGTAAAGTCCGGCATGCCCATCGCTAGGGCGAAAAGCCTGCTCAAGGGGGTGTCCGAGGCCGTCTTCTTGCCGGCGGCCTTCGATTACTACGAGCTCATCTCCGCGAGGGTCATGGAGCTGCTGCGCGCGGAGGCCGATGCCTTCGAGCAGGTCAGCGTGGATGAGGCCTTCTTGGACGTGACGCGCAGGGCCGAGGGCAGCCTCGAGAGGGGGCTGGCGCAGGCGGCGAGCCTGAAGAGCGCGCTGCGCTCCAACCTGGGCCTCACCTGCACGGTGGGTGTAGGCCCCACCAAGCTCCTCTCGAAGATGGCGGCCAACCTGGCAAAGCCCGATGGCCTGCTAAAGCTCGCCTACGATGATGTGCCGCAGAAGCTCTGGCCGCTGCCCGTGGAGGCGCTCTATGGAATAGGCAAGAAGACCGCAGCGAGGCTGAGGGAGCTGGGGCTGGGCACCATAGGCGACCTCGCGAGGGCGGACGTGAACCTCTTGAAGGAGGCCTTCGGCAAAGCCCTGGGCACCTACCTTTACCTGGCCGCCAACGGCACGTATGAAGAGCCTCTGCGCACGGTGCCCAAGGTAGAGTCCATCAGCCGTATCACCACGCTGAGGGAGGATGCGACCTCCGCGGGCCAGGTGGAGCAGGAGCTCGAGCAGCTCTGCAGGCAGGTGCATGAGAGGGTCGTCAGGGAGGGCTGGACCTTCAGGACGGTCGGCCTCATCTTCGTGATGGAGGACCTATCGATAAGGACCAGGAGCAGGAGCCTGGAAACGAGCACCGACAGCCTTGAGGTCCTGCTGCAGGAGGCCAGGCAGCTCTGCGGGGAGTTCTTCAACGAAGCCAGGATGCCCGTCAGGAGGTTGGGCGTTAAGGTGGCCTCGCTCTCCAAGGCGGAGGGCCAGGCTCGGCTAACTCAGTTCATGAGCGGGAATTAGAGCAGGCAAAATTTTTTATATCCATCTAAACAAGTTAGTTGAGGCTAATAACTGAGGCCTTCAACAATGAGCGAAGAGGCGGAGGTCATGGGCCATGCCCCCTAGCAGCGTGAGGGCCACTTGGGCAAGGCTTCTCAGCCGGCGAGGCTACTGGAGCTTCTTTGGGCCGGCCGTGGTGACCAGCGTAGCATACATTGACCCGGGCAACTTTGGGACCGATATAGCCGCGGGCGCGGGCTTCGGGTATGCGCTGCTCTGGAGCGTGGTGCTCGCGAACCTAATGGCCATGCTCTTCCAGTACCTCTCGGGCAAGGTGGGCTTAGCGACCGGAAGGTCGCTGGCCTCGCTCGTGCGTGAGAGGCTGGGCGGAAGGCATAGGATCGTGGCCTACTGGCTTGCCTCCGAGAGCTTCGCGCTGGCCACGGACCTCGCCGAGTTCCTGGGCGTGGCCCTAGCGATTCACCTGCTGCTGGGCCTCCCTCTGCTCTACGCGGCGTGGATCGCGGCCTTCGACGTGCTCCTCCTCTTCGCCCTGGCGGGGCCCAGACTCGCCCGGCTCCGCCTGCTGATCTCTTTGCTGGTGGCAGGCGTGGGCCTGGGCTATGTCTACGAGCTGGCCATCACCAGGCCCTCCTGGCCCCAGGCGCTCGAGCATATACTGATCCCCAGGCTAGGAGGGTATGACACGACGCTGCTCGTGGTGGGCATCATAGGGGCCACGGTGATGCCCCATGCCCTGGTCGTCCACTCCTGGCTCACGGCCAAGAAGGCGAGCGAGGGCACAGGCAGGCCTCAGCTCTTAAAGTATCACCTGTGGGATACCGTGGCGAACTTTGGCGTGGCGGGCCTCATCAATATGGCCATACTCATGATGGCCGCCGCGGCATTTTACTTTAACGGCCTCGATGTGGCTACGATGGAGGAGGCCTACCGCACGCTCTCTCCGCTGTTCGGCCCGGCCGCGGCCGTCGTCTTTGCGCTCACCCTTCTCTTCTCGGGCCTTTCATCCTCCACGGTCGGCGTCCTCGCCGGCCAGGCGCTCCTGGAGGACCTCTTGGGCTCTAGGTTGAACGTCTGGCTGCGCCGCATCATAATAAGGGTCGTCAACGTCGTGCCCACGAGCCTGGCCATCATGGCGGGCGTGAAGCCTCTCATGGTGCTCGTGTACAGCCAGGTGGTGCTGAGCCTGCTCATACCCCTGCCCCTCGTGCCGCTGCTGCTCTTTACCTCCGATAGAAGGCTCATGGGCGAGCATGTGAACTCGCGCATCACCAGCGCCCTGGCGCTCTTAAGCGCGCTGGTCGTGCTGTTCCTCAACGCGTATCTGCTCTTGCTCATCGCCCAGGGAAAGGCCCTGGCCGCGGGCTAGCAAGGGTTAATAGAGGGCTGACCTCGGGCGCGATATGAGCTCCGCCGAGATAGTTGCCAGGACGCTCAGGCGCGTGCCCGATACGACCTTCGCCTACCCCCTGGTGATCAGGGGGGGCAAGGGCTGCTTCCTGGAGGACGTAGAGGGCCGCAGATATCTTGACTTTACGTCCAACGTGGCCACGTGCCCCATAGGGTATGGCCATCCAGAGGTGGCCGAGGTGATAAGAAGGTATGCCTCTCTGGGGGCCCATAAGGTAGCCGGCCAGGACTTCTACACCGAGGAGCAGGTGCTGCTGGCCGATAAGCTGCTCTCCATCTCGCCGCCCAACCTGTCCAAGGCCTTCTTCGTGAACAGCGGGGCCGAGGCCAATGAAAATGCCATGAAGCTGGCCTATAGGCTCAGGAGCCTTAGCATGGGCATCGATCCCAACGAGCTGGCCGGCGTATCCTGCCACGGCGCCTTTCATGGTAGGACGCTGGGAGCCCTCACCTTTACGTTCAGCAAGCCGGTCCAGAAGAAGGGCTATCCCGAGTTGAGGGCGAAGCGCATTCACTTTTGCACCGAGGATGATGACGAGAGGATCACCGAGATCTCCTCTCTTTTGGAGCGCGAGGCAGACAGGATAGCCTTTGTGATCCTGGAGCTCGTCCAGGGGGAGGGAGGATACAACTTCGCCTCCAAGAGGTTCGTGAAGGAGGTCAGGAGCAGCACGCAGCGCTACGGCGTGCCGCTGATCATCGATGAGGTGCAGACGGGCCTGGGCCGCACGGGGCGCTGGTGGGCCCTAGAGCATTACGGCATCACGGCGGAGCTCGTGACCGTGGCGAAGGGCCTGCAGGTGGGCGCGGCGCTCTTTGAGGAGCGCTTTGACCCGAAGGAGAGGGGCGCCATCTCCAGCACCTGGGGCGGCGGCGACCGCATAGATATGATGGTGGGCCTTAAGACCATAGAGATAATAGAGAGGGAGCGCCTGCTGGAGAACGCGCGGAAGGTAGGGCAGTACATCCTGAGGAGGTTAGAGGAGATGGCGCGGGCCCATGAGGGGCTCGTGAGGAAGCCTAGGGGGCTGGGCCTGATGGTAGCCTTCGACCTGCCCGATGAGAAGATGAGGGATAGGCTCGAAATGGAGGCCTTCAGGGACGGGCTGCTGCTCCTGGGCTGTGGGGAGAGCACGATACGAATAATTCCGCCGCTGATCATCAGCGAGGAGGAGGCGGAGATGGGCCTGACGATAATTGAGCGGGAGCTCAGGAAGCTGGCGCCGGAGCTTAAGGCGGCCTAGGTTGCCGGTGCAATTCCGACAGGAGCTGAATGGCCTCCTCATCGCTCACGGGCGGAAAGCTTCTGTAGAACTCGCCCACCGCAAAGAAGGGCTCCGGCGTGTAAAGGTAGATAACATCATCCGCCTCCTCCCGCAGGATGCCTAGCACCTCCTTGGGCAGCACCGGCACGGCGAGCAGGAGGCGCGAAGGAGCCCCCTTTCTGGCAAGCCTTATGGCCGCCCTGACCGTTGCGCCCGTGGCCACGCCATCATCCACGAGCACCACCGTCCTGCCGCCCAGCTGCGGCAGGGGCGCCCCGCGCCGAAGCTTTAGGGCCAGGCTCCTCGCCTGCTCGGCCAGCTCCCTTATCCTCGCCTGCAGGTATTCATTCGATATGCCGAAGCCCGAGGCCAGCTGCTCGTCGACGTAATATGAACCATCTTCGGCCACCGCCCCCAGCGCCAGCTCTGGGTTGAAGGGCGCGCCCAGCTTCCTTACGCCGAGGACGCTGGCCATGAGCCCTAGCTCCCTTGCCATATGATAGGCGACCACCACGCCGCCCCTTGGTATGGCCAGCAGCAGGGCATCGCCGCCCTTAAGTTGGCCCAAGAGGGCCGCCAGCCTGATCCCCGCCTCCTCCCGGTCGTTCAGCAGCAAACCCCTCCACCCTGCCCTAGGTGCGGGTCCCCTTGAACAGGGCTTTGCATAAGATTTCAGTTAGGCCCTATCGCTTTAAACTTATAAGCAGCGCTCCTGATCGCGCCATGTGGAGGAGCTCGTAGTACCGCTACGCGCGCTCACCAGGGCCAGCGTGCCCATTGCGGGGGGCAAGGCGGCGAACCTTGGCGAGCTCCTGAAAGCGGGCTTCCCGGTGCCCGAGGGATTCGTCGTCACGGCCAATGCCTTCAGGAGGTTCCTCGCCTATAACCAGCTGGAGGGCAAGATAGCGGCGCTGTTGGAGGAGGTGCAGGCCCGGGAGCCCACGCCCGCGCTCCTGGAGGATGTGAGCCATCGGCTGCGGAAGCTCATCGTGAGCGCCCCAATGCCCCGAGAGCTCGAAGAGGCGATCGTGCAGGCCTACAACGCGCTCAGCGATGAGCAGGGGGAGGCCGCGGCCTATGTAGCGGTGCGCTCTAGCGCCACGGCGGAGGATGCGCCCGACGCCAGCTTCGCCGGCCAGCAGGAGACCTACCTTAACGTCTCCAGCCCCGAGGGCGTGATCGAGAAGGTAAAGGTGACATGGAGCAGCGTCTTCACGCCGCGCTCCATCTTTTACCGGCTTCAGAGGGGCATCTCATTACAGGAGATCACGACGAGCACGATCGTGCAGAAGATGGTGGATGCAAGGTCTGCGGGCGTGATGTTCACGCTCAACCCCGTTACGGGGGATGATTCACAGCTCGTGATAGAATCCAACTGGGGCCTGGGCGAATCCGTGGCGGCCGGCCTAGTGACGCCCGACAGCTTCGTGGTGGACAAGGGCTCGCTGAAGATCTTAGAGCGAAGGATCAGCAGGAAGAAGGTCATGCACGTGCGCGACCCGAAGACGGGCAGGACGGTGCAGCAGGCCGTGCCCCAGGAGATGATGGAGAGGCCCTCGCTCACCGATGAGGAGGTCATTGCTTTGGCCGAGCTGGGCATCAGGATAGAGCGGCACTTTGGTAGGGCCATGGACGTCGAGTGGGCCATCGATAAGGGGAGGCCTTTCCCCTCAAACATCTTCATCCTGCAGGCGAGGCCTGAAACGGTCTGGAGCAGGAAGGAGCAAAGGAGGGAAGCCATAAGGCCCGCCCCCGAGGCTGAAGCGGCGGCCGCGGTGGTCCTCAAGGGAATACCGGCGAGCCCCGGCGTATATTCTGGGGCCGCCAAGGTCGTGGCCACGCCAGCGGAGGCGGCCGAGAAGATGACGAAGGGCGACATTCTCGTTACGAAGGCCACGAACCCCGACTGGGTGCCCTACATGCGCCTGGCGGGGGCGATCGTCACGGATGAGGGAGGCTATACCGCGCACGCGGCAATAGTTTCGCGGGAGCTCGGCATTCCCTGTGTCGTCGGCACCCAGAAGGCCACGGAGCTGATGAAGACGGGTAAGGTTTATACGGTCGATGGGAAGGCCGGCCTCGTCTACGAGGGGGTAAAGGAGGAGCTGGTCAGGCCCGCGGAGAGAAGGCCTGAGGCGGGGCCCCCGCTGGTGGAGGTGCCCATCACGGGCACCAAGGTCTTCATGAACCTTGGCGTGCCGGATAAAATAGAGGAGTATGCACACCTGCCCTTCGACGGCATTGGCCTGATGAGGGTGGAGTTCATCATGGCCTCCTACATAGGCGACCACCCCAACTATATGATAGAGACGGGAAGGTCCCAGGAGTTCGTGGAGAGGATGGCCGAGGGCATCGCGAGGGTGGCGAGGGCCATCTATCCCAGGCCCGTCGTGGTCAGGTTCAGCGACTTCAAGACCAACGAATACGCCCAGTTGAGGGGAGGGGAGAGCTACGAGCCCAAGGAGGACAATCCCATGCTGGGCTGGAGGGGGGTGAGCCGCTACATCAGCAGGCAATACGAGAAGGCCTTCAGGCTGGAGTGCAGGGCCATAAGGAAGTGCAGGGAGGAACTGGGCCTGAGGAACGTCTGGGTCATGCTGCCCTTCGTCAGGACCACCTGGGAGGTGGAGAGGTGCCTTACGCTGCTGGAGGAGGAGGGCCTGAAGAGGGGGCCCGACTTCAAGGTCTGGCTGATGGCGGAGGTGCCCAGCGTGATCTTCCTTGCGGACAGGTTCGCCAAGCTCTGCGACGGCTTCAGCATAGGCAGCAACGACCTTACGCAGCTCATCCTCGGCGTGGACAGGGACAGCCAGCTGCTGCCCTCGCTGGACCCCAGGTACTTTGATGAGAGGGATGAGGCGGTCCGGAGGGCCATCTCCCACCTGATTAGCGTGGCCCACGAGCATGGCGTCACCGTCTCCATCTGCGGGCAGGCCCCCTCACAGTATCCCGACTTCACCGAGTTCCTCATAAGGCAGGGCATCGACAGCATCAGCGTGAACCCCGACGTCGTCGTTCAGACCAGGAGGCTCGTCGCCAGCGCCGAGCGGCGCGTGCTCCTCGAGAAGGCCCTATCACAGGGGAAGGACCCCGAGCACTTAGGCTGAGGCTAGAAGCTATAAATATCATGATCCCGAGCCTGATGCTGTGAGTAGGGATCAAGCAGTTGGTGCCTTGGTGCTGGTCGTGAGCATTGCCGCGCTCATCGCATACATCTGGCTCCTCTTCTTCTCCGAGTTTTACCTCTTCGTCATCAAGCTCACGGCGCTGGTGGCCGTAGGAGGACTGCTGGGCATCCTGGCCTGGATCGGCTACACGCTGGCCACAACGCCTCCCCCTCCGCCGCTGGAGGAGCTAGAAAAGGAGGTCATGGCTGAGACACAGCCAAGCCAGGGAACGGCCGAGGAGAAGAAGGAGAAGCAGGAGCAGCAGTAAGTTAGTCCGCTATAGCGGCGTCGCCATTATATTTTCGTCCTTCCTTACGGGCACATCGACGCCTTCGACGCCCAGCTCGGGTATGGAGGGAACCTGAACGCCCACCTCCTCCAGCTTGCCCCTATGCTTCTCGATCGCCTTGGCCCAGGCTTCGCCCCTCTCCTCTACGGTGGGAACTCCCAGCCCTCCCTGCCGGGCCAGCTCCTCGAGCTTCTGGTCCACCTCCCAGAAGTCCGCGGGAAGCCTCCAGAACTCGCCCACGGGCTTATACAAGAGAGGCGAGAGGTAGATGAAGCCGTGCTTCATCTGCCTCGTCACCATGAGGCGCCTCTTGGGGTCCATGCTGCCGGCGAGCCTCTCGAGCAGGGCCAGCGTGCCCATGAGGTGCCTAGTTTCATCCCTGGTGATATGCGTGAAGGCCTGGCTGTAGGTCTTCAGCTTGGACCTCTCGCCCACCTCCCTAAAGATGAGCTGGGCCCCTATTTCGGCGAAGAAGAAGCTGGAGAAGATGAGCTCCAGCGGGTACTTCTCCCAGGCCCTCTCGAAGGCCGCCCAATAGCGCCGGCCGTTCTCGTACATAACGTTGATGTTTCTGAGCGCCTTCTCCTCCAGCTCGCCCTGAGGCTTAAACCTGTACGGGAAGCCGGGGCAAAGCCTCGAGCACCCCCTCCTGCAAATTTCATCATGCCGGCATTCGTCGAAGGCCACGGCGGCCATGAACTTCTTCGTGGGGTCCTCTAGGTTATGTCTGCCCGCCTGCAGCGAGGCCTGCGCGAAGGCCCCTATGCCCGACTTCTCAAAGAGCGCCAGCTTGGCCAGCCAGTAGGCCTGGCCCAGCGCCTGGGGCCTATCGAAGTTGCGCTGCTCCAGCTCCTCCCAGGGGAGCGCGACGGGGCTCCAGTTCTGCGGGAACCAAAGCTCATAGGTGCGCAGCAGCTGAGGCGTTATCACATCCCAGTTGCCTGGGAAGATGTTGGGCCCCTCATCGGCCATGTTTAAGGGGATGCGGCCCGCGTTAAAAAGTTACCGCCTTCCCCAGCACTCTCCCTGATGCCTTCATGCCCTCCTAGCCGCAAAGGAGCACCGCGCGCTGACGAAAGGTTTTATTCTTGGGAGGTTGACGAACGCCATGAGGCCCGGCGCCCTGCTCTTCCTCGGCGCTCTTCTGCTCATGGCGACGGCGCCGTTTATCGCACATATAGCTTCGGGCCAACAGGCAGGCGTGCTCATCGTGCGCTTCGACGTGCCCGTGGACCCCGGCTCCTCGACCATGATGGCCAGGGCCGTGGGCATGGCCAAGGACATGGGCGCCAAGGCCCTGGTCATAGTCCTGAACACGCCGGGCGGCCTGATGGCGGACATGCAGAAGATCATCGCCTCCATAGCCGACGCCGAGGCAGCAGGCATACGGGTCTACTCGTACGTGGAACCCAATGGCCTTGCGGCCTCGGCGGGCAGCTACATAGCGATGGCCACGGCCAAGATCATTATGGGCCCCGGCTCCGTGATCGGGCCCTCCACGCCCATCGTGGTCGGCGGAACCGAGCTGGAGCAGAACCATACGGCATCGGCGGCGCTGCAGCTCATGGTGAGCTTGGCGCAGAGGTGGGGCAGGAACACCACGGCCGTCTACTATATGGTGGCCGCCAACAGGGCCTATTCGGCCGAGGAGGCGGTCCGCCTGCACGTGGCCGATGCGCTCAGCCCCTCCCTAGGGGCGGCGTTGGCCTACCTAAACCTCACTGGCCTATCAAGGGCGCAAGTTGCCGAGAGCCCCTATGAGCAGCTGCTCAGCCTGCTGAGCAACCCGCTGGTGGCGGGCCTAATGATGCTGCTGGGCACGCTGGCCCTCGTGCTCGACCTCTATCACCCCACCCTGCTGCTATCGCTGGTGGGCGGCATCGCCATCGTGGCGGGCCTGGTGGGCGCCGAGCTCATTCACGCCTCCGCCCTGGGCCTGGCGCTGCTGCTGGCCGCCGCGACGTTGATCTTCCTAGAACTGAAGCTGGGGCACGGGCTGGCCGTTATGGGGGGCATCGCGCTCGGGGCGCTGGGGATCTACCTCTTGGCCAGCGGAGTTCCCTACTCTCCCTCCCCCATAACGGGCTTCACGCAGGTGGCCCTCGTGGGCGTCGTGGCGCTGGGCATCATGCTGGGGCTCTATGTGCGCTGGGTCTTGGCCCCGCTCAGGAGAAGGAGGGCCTTGGCCGGTGCGGAGGCGCTCATAGGCAAGGAGGGCATAGCCATTACGCCGCTCAGGCCTGATGGGGAGGTGAGGGTGGAGGGCGTGGTATGGCAGGCCACGAGCGTGAGCGGCGAGATCGAGCAGGGCAGGAAGGTCAGGGTAAAGGAGATCAGGGGCGTAAGGCTCCTCGTGGAGCGGGCCTAGAAAGCCTTATTAGCTTCGGCGCGCTAACTACATCGAAAGAGCTTGGTGGATCCCTTTGTGCTGGGCGCCGAGATCTTCATAGGCCTCATCGTGGTATCGATCCTGCTCAGCGGCATCAAGGTGCTGAAGGAGTGGGAGAGGGCGCCCCTCCTGATCCTGGGCCGCTATAGGGGGCTCAAGGGGCCGGGCATAATCTACGTGCCGCCCTTCGTGGGCAGGGTGCCCTTCGTCATCTCGACGAGGTTGCAGGTCGTCTCCTTCCGCACGGAGCGCACGCTCACGCGTGACAACGTGCCCGTGGTGGTGGATGCGGTCATGTACTTTCAGCCCGTCGACTTGGAGAAGGTGGTGCTGAACGTGGAGGACTACATCACCGCCACGCAGCTGGCGGCGCAGACGACGCTGAGGGAGGTCATAGGCCAGACGACCTTCGATGAGCTGCTGACGGAAAGGGAAAAGATAGGCTCCATCGCCAGGAAGATCATCGATGACAAGACGGAAGCATGGGGCGTAAAGGTTACGTCCGTGGAGATAAAGGACGTGGTGATACCGGCCGAGCTCCAGGAGGCCATGTCCAGGCAGGCGCAGGCCGAGAGGGAGAGGAGGGCAAGGGTCACGCTGGCCCTCGCGGAGTTTGAGGCGGCGCAAAAGATGGTGGAGGCGGCCAACCTTTACGCGAATAACGTGAGGGCCTTCGAGCTAAGGTGGATGAACATAGTCTATGAGCTGGGGCTTCAGGGCAAGAACGCCCTGATCCTCGTGCCCACCAACATGCCCACGGTGGGGCCGAGCCTGTCCACGCTGGGGCTCTTGGGCCTTAGGCAGGGCGAGCTTAAGCCGGGCGAGGGCGAGAAGAGGGCCGAAGGCGAGGGGACAGGCTAGCGAGAAGCGCGCCCGCAACCACGAGCGCCCCGCCAACCGCTTCGTTTTGAGCCACTGGCTCGCCCAGCAGCACCATGTCCAGGAGGGGCGCAAAGACGGGTATGAGGTTGGAGAAGGGGGCGGCCACGTTGGGCCCCACGGCCTCGACCGCTATGTACCAGGCCGCGAAGGCCAGCGCGGCCGCGATGAAGGAGGCGTAGGCCAAAAGGAGCCAGTCCCTAGGCCTTAGGGCATAGTTCGCCCCCAGCGCCAGCTCCAGCGCGCTGCCCGCCAGGCCCACCGGAAGCGAATATAGCGAGGCCATGAACGTCGCCTGGACGGGCCCCAGCTGATACCTCTTCATGGCCCATCTGCCCAGCACGGTATACAGCGACCAGCCGAGCGTGGCCAGGAGCGCGTACATATCTCCCACCGATATCGCCAGGGCCGGGGAGGGCGTGCCCACGATGACCACGATGCCCACGAGGGAGAGCAGGATGCCCAACGCGTTAGAAGGGGAGGGCCTTTCCTTGAGAAGGAGCGCGCTGAGCAGGGAGAGCAGCGCGGGCGTGAAGCCGTAAATGAGCCCCGACCTAGCGGCCGTGACCTTGGCGAGCGAAAGGTAGAGCACGGCCGTGAAGCCGTACGTGCCCGTGAGCGAGAGCGCCAGGCCCAAGGGCCATCGCCTAAGTACAGCCCGCTCGTTCTCCTGAGACTTAGAGCGGCTCCAGCCGTACAGGAGGGGCGTCGCCAGCAGCCAGCGCAGGAAGGAGAGCGTGAAGGGAGGGAGGTCCAGAACAAGCACGCGCCCCGCGAGGAGATGAAGGCTCCAGGCCAGATGGACCAGCACGAGCAGCGTAAGCGCTAGGCCTCTCGAGACGGGCATCCGCTAGCCCCCCGAGGAGCCCATAAAAAAGTAAGGCTCGTCAGAACTTGGCAGGAAACTGGGCGACGATGCCGCTCGCAAGCGTGTCGGCTATGGCCCTCGCGTTTTGTAGCATCTGGCCCCAGACCGTGGCATCACGGGCCCAATCGGAAGCCGTTATCGCATCGATCTGGGCCTTGTGAAGGCCCACGTGCCCCGCCAGGGCCGCCGAGACGGCCTGCCTGGGCCAGTTGGGGTTGGCCTGGCTGAGGAAGGAGGCTATGGCATCCGCGTTCGCCGTCATCCGTTGCACGGCCTGGCTTTGGCCCGTGGAATTTCCCGTCAGGGCCGCGACGGCATAGGCCACGACGAACTTGATATGGTCCCTCAGCAGGGAGAGGGCCTGCGCGCCCGCTCCTGGATAAAACTGGTCCAGGGCGCTCGCGAGCTGCTGGGCATTCGCGTCGAGCTGCTGGGCGGCCTGGTCGAAGGCTGGGCTATTTGCGGTCTTTGCCGCCAGCACCGCCTCCCTGGCCCAGAAGGCGTGGTCGACCCAGAGCTCCCTCAGCGTGAGCCTCAGCTGAATGGCCCTCTCTGAGGGCGCCTTGGGCGCTGCGGCCGCGCCCAGAGGATAGGCGATGGCCCCTCCTATGATGAGCCCGAGCACGAGCCCCGCCACAAGCCAGACCTGGCTCCTGCCGCGCGCCTGTTGGGAGGACATCGGCGCACCCTGGCACCGGGCTATTATAAAGTTTAATTTTTGAGAATAAAATCCCTTCTCATGGGGTTGCCCGATTGTCAGCGAATAGATGTACAAATAGGCTTTTATTCTTGCCGCATGCGGGCCCGGCATGCCCCTGGCCGCGCCGCTGAAGAGGGTCAAGACGAAGCTTCTCTCGCTGCTCCTGCTGAACGCCAGCAGCGCCCAGGAGCTCTCCCAGAAGCTCAGGCTGAACAAGACCGCCGTCCGGCGCCACCTAGAGGAGATGACGGCCCTCTCGCTGCTGGGCTACAGGTTTGAGAGGAGGGGAAGGGGGAGGCCTAGGAAGGTCTATTACGCCACGCCTCTGGGGAGGGAATTCCTCTTCGATGCCTATCCCCTCCTGCTCGCGCAGCTCTCCGAGGTGCTGAAGAAGGCGGGGCCGGGAGAGGCGACCTCGCTCTTCTCCCAGCTAGGAGCGGCGCTGGCCAAGGAGGCCAGCAGGAGGGGAGGCGGCCTAGAGGCCCTGAAGGAGCTGGGCTTCATATCGCGCGAGGAGAGGCAAGACGGAACGCGAGCGATAATCACCTTCAACTGTCCGGTGCTCAGGGTGGCGCAGGCTCACCCCGAGCTATTCTGCGATGCCCTGCACAGCGCCCTGCTGGGCACCCTTCTGGGGACAAGGGCCAGGATGAGGAAGACGATGGCGCTAGGGGCCCCGGCCTGCTTCCACGAGCTCAGCGCATGATGTCGAAAGCGCTATAAGCCCCTCTTGCGCCTTTTCGCCGACAAATGGAGAAGCTGGCGGGGGAATGGGCGTGGAGCACGGAGCCCATCATCCTCCCCCTCGCCTATGACGCAAGGGAGTGGGGCGCGGCCTACCTGGCTCTATACCTCAGCGAATGCACGGGCGCCCCGCTGCACGCGCTACACGTATGGTTTCCTGGCCTGAAGGAGGATGAGGCCTTCCTGCATAGGGTCCGGGCCCGTGCGCAGCGGCTGGGCATAAGCCTGGAGGTGAAGGAGCTGGAGGGCCGCTCTCCCAACAAGAGGCAGATAGCGAGGCAGATAGTGCTTTACGCCTCGCAGGTGGGCGCGCAGGCCATCATAATGGCCGGGCACAAGGAGGGCGTGCTGACCCACCTGCTCGGGCGCGTGTCCGATACCGTTGCGAAGCTGGCCGAGTGCCGCGTGCTGATAGCCGAGAGCAGGACGATGGCGGAGGAGAAACTGGCCAGCCCTAGGAGGCTGCTCGTGGCCTACACAAAGGCGCCGCTGGACCCAGAGCCGCTCATCGTGGCCGCCGCCATGACCAGCAGCGCCTGGTCGCCAGGGCTCGAAATATGGGCCGTCAGGTTTGTGAAGGTGCCTCCTACCGTGCCCCTGGATTCCGAGGAGCTAAGGAGGGCGCTGAGGGGCCTGGAAAAGGACTTCAACGCGTGGATCTCGGAGGCCACCAGGGCCCTGGGGAGGGTGATCATTCCTCATGTACAGCCCGTGAGGGAGCTGGGAGCAGACATCGCGAGCTATGCGAGGGATCAGGGCATGGACATGATCCTCCTTCCCTGGGGCAGGCCGAGCAGGCTAAGGGCCCTGGGCCGGCCGGATGACGTTCAGCTGGTGGAGAGGGCGCCTTGCCCCGTTGCCCTTGTCTTCGGGCCCAAGCGGAGGGGACTTTCGCAGGAGGTGCGAGGCCCCGCCCTGCTTCAGCCCTGGACGCTGAAGGCCTGAAGCGGTAACGCATAATAACGGGCCCCCCTGCCTTATCCAGCTTGTCCTCCGCCGAACATGAGCCCAACGCGCTGATATCCGAGGCGAGCCCGTATTTGAGGCAGCATTCGCTGGACCTAGTTCGGTGGCTGCCCTGGGGCGAAGAGGCGCTGAGGAGGGCTAGGGAGGAGGATAAGCCCATTTTCCTCAGCATAGGCTACTCGAGCTGCCATTGGTGCCATGTGATGCAGGAGGAGAGTTTCAACAACCCTGAGATAGCGGCCATCCTCAACAGGCACTTCATCCCTGTCCTGGTGGACCGAGAGGAGAGGCCGGAGCTGGACGAGCTGTACATGGCGGCCGTGCAGCTGATGACGGGGCAGGGGGGCTGGCCGCTCACCGTCCTCCTAACGCCCGAGCTTGAGCCCTTCTTCGGGGGGACATATTTCCCTCCGGAGCCAAGACAGGGGCTGCCATCGCTCAAGCAGGTCCTTCTGGCCGTGCTCGAGGTCTGGCGGAACAAGAGGGCGCAGCTGAAGGAGTCGGCGAAGGAGTTGCTGGCAGGCATTAGGCAGCTCTATTCTACCTCACCCGCCGAGCTCGAGCAGGGGCCGGAGGTCGTGCGCTCGGCGCTCGACGAGCTGGTGATGCTCTTCGATGAGAAAAACGGCGGCTTTGGCGAGGCGCCGAAGTTCCCCATGCCGGGGCACCTGCTCTTCCTGCTGCGCATCCACGGCCTTACAAAGGAGCCCATCGCCCTCAGGATGGCCCATAAGACGCTGCTGAGCATGGCCAGGGGCGGGATTCACGACCAGCTGGCCGGCGGCTTTCACAGGTATTCCACGGACAGGGCCTGGCTCCTGCCTCACTTTGAGAAGATGCTGGCCGACAACGCGCTCTTGGCCAGGGCCTACTTGGAGGGCTATCAGCTCACGAGCGATGAGGCCCTGAGGGATGTTGCTGAGAGGACGCTCGGTTGGGCGCTCAGGGAGATGAGGGTGGAGGGCGCCTTCGCCAGCGCGCTGGATGCGGACAGCGAGGGCGAGGAGGGAAAGTACTACCTGTGGAGCAGCTCCGAGGTGGAGCGGGAGCTGGGCCAGGAGCTCGCCCGGGTGGCCCGCAGCGCCTTCGGCATCACCACATCAGGAAATGTGGGCAACGGACTCAACGTCCTGTACCTGGCCACCGCGCCCGAGCAACTCGCCCAGCAGCTGGGCATGAGCGTCGAGCAGGCCTATGTCGCGATGGAGGAGGCGAGGGAGCGCCTGCTCAGCGCAAGGGAAAGGAGGCCCAGGCCCTTCAGGGATGATAAGGTCGTGGCGGCCTACAACGGGCTCATGATTTCGGCCCTGGCCTATGCCTATCAGGTACTGGGCAAGGAGCGCTATCGCGAAGCGGCCGAGCAGGCGGCGCGCTATGTGCTCTCCAAGTTGTGGAAAGGAGGCCAGCTGCATAGGTGCTATGCCGCGGGCAGGGCGACGGGCTTTGGCGTCCTCGAGGACTACGCCTTCTTAACGCGAGGGCTCATAGACCTCTATGAGGCCACGCTGGAAGAAACATGGCTGGACAGCGCGATCGAGCTGCACCAGAGCGCCGTTCAGCTCTTCCATGATGAACAAGGCGGCGGATTCTTCTACGCCCAGCGCAGGGCCAACCTGCCGCTTCCCGGCCTCAAGAGCGCCTACGACGGCGCGCTGCCCTCGGGCAATTCCTATGCGCTGGGGAACGCGCTGTACCTGGCCGAGCTGCTGGGAGACCAGGCCCAGCGCGAAGTGGCCCGCAGGACCGCTAGAGCCTTCTGGGGCCAGGTCAGGGCCAGGCCCAGCTCCTTCACCTTCCTGCTGTGCTCGCTGCTGCTCGAGCTCTACCCCGCGCAGCAGGTGGTGCTAGCCGCCGGAAGCCATGATGAGGCGCGGGAGCTCCTCAGGGAGGTCCACCGCGCCTACCTCCCGAACCGCGTCCTGGCAGCTACTTGGCTGAAGGGGTCGCCCGTCGCCAAGTCGCCGCTCGTAAGGGATAAGATGCCAATCCAGGGAAGGCCCACGGCCTACGTCTGCAGCAACTACGCCTGCAGGGAACCCTCCTTAGAGCCCGAGCACCTGAGGCGCATGCTCGCCGAGGCGGCGGGCGCGCGAGGGCACCCTTGAAGGCTTCGCGGCCGCCCCTCTGGTCCTGCGAGCAGTGCGGACAGCTGATCTACACCGCCGAAGAAAAGTATCAGCATGAGAAGGGCAGCGGCCACATGGTGAGCCGCCTGCCGGCCTGGAGGGTGCTCGCCCTCTCCATGGAGGGAAGGGCCCTGGAGCTGGCCAAGCAGGTGGCCGAGAGGAAAGGGCTTAGCTTGGAGGCCTACCTGGAGGACGTGCAGCGCAGGGCGAGCAGGCAGGCGGTGGATAAGCTGGCCGCGGCGAGGGTCATCTGGCTGGACGCCATGAAGCTGGGCCTGGTCACGGGCCCCCGCCAAGGTTGATCGAGATCAGCTTGGGCTCGGTGAGGTGGTAGATGGTGCTACGCACCCCCTCACGCCCGCCCAGCCCGCTCTTCTTCGCTCCGCCGAAGGGCAGCGCATCCCATCTCAGGCGGGTGCTATCATTGATCATCACGGCCCCCACCCTCAGCGCCGCGGCGAGCCGCAGGGCCTTTCTTATATCGGCGGTGAAGATGGCCGCCTGCAGGCCATATTCGGACTGCCCCGCCAGCGCCAGGGCCTCGTCCTCGCTCGAGAAGGATGTCAGGGGAGCCAGGGGGCCGAAGACCTCCTCCTTCATCGCCCGGGCCTCGCCCGGCACGTCGGTGAGCACGGTGGGGGCGAAGTAGAACCCGCGCCCTTCAAGCCTACCTCCTCCGGCCGCCAGGCGCGCCCCCTTGGCCAGGGCATCGGAGAGATAGTCCTCTAGGCTCGCCAGGGCCTCCCTTGAGATGAGGGGGCCTACCTCGCTCATCTCATCCAGCGGGTCGCCGACCCTGAGCGCCCTCGCCCTCTCGGCGTATGCGGAGCTGAACCTCGCGTAGAGGGCCTCATGAACCAGGATCCTCTTGCCGGCGTTGCAGTTCTGGCCCGCATACTCGAACCTCGCCCTTACGGCCGTGCTCACCGCCTTCTCAAGGTCGGCATCGGGAAGGATGATAATGGGGTCGGAGCCGCCGAGCTCCATCAGCAGGCGCTTTCCCCTCAGCGCCGCCCTGGAGGCGAGCTGCAGCCCCACGGCCGTCGAACCCGTGAAAGTAATGGCATCCACGGCGTCGGAGGCGAGCAGTTCCTCGCCCACCTCGCCTCCCCTGCCGGGCAGGACGCTCAATACCCCCCGAGGTAGCCCGGCTTCGTACAGCAGCGCCCCCAGCTCGAGCGCAGTCAGCGGCGTGGCCGAGGCCGGCTTCACGAGAACCGCGTTGCCCGCCGCCAGGGTCGGGGCCACCTTATGCGCGAAGCTGTTTGCCGGGAAGTTGAAGGGCAGGATCGCGGCCACCACGCCCAGGGGCTCCCTCAGCTCCATCACGAACCTCTGCTCGTTGCCAGGGGGATACTCGTAGGCATCCACCCTGTGCACCTTCCCCTCTAGGACGAACCTCGCCTCCTCGGCCGAGAGCCTGAAGACCGAGACAGCCCTCAGCACCTCGACGCGGGCATCCCTGATGGGCTTTCCTGCTTCAAGGGCCAGGAGCCGCGCGAGCTCCTCGGCCCTGGCCTCGACCAGCGCCGCGGTCCTGACCAGCACCTTGGCCCTTTCGCGCAAGGGAAGCGCCGCCCAGGTGACCTGTGCGCGCCGGGCCGCCTCTGCCGCCTCGCGTACTTCCTCCCTGCCGGCCGCCGCGACCCTCTCTAGCTCCTCCCCCGTGCTGGGGTTGATGACGGTAAGGCTCCTCTCGCCGGTGCGGCGCTCGCCCGCCAGCAGCAAGGCCCTCATGCTTCCACTTCACCCGGCCCGGCATATAGGCTTGGCGCCCTACAAAGCTCTTAAAGGGCCGCGTGCCAAATCGGGCATGCGCTCCGTGCGCATCGCCCTCGCGCAGATCAAGCCCAAGATAGGGGACCTAGAGGGAAACGTGCGCAAGATCCTGCAGTTCGTGCAGAGGGCCAAGGAAAGGGGGGCGCAGCTCGTGGCCTTCCCGGAGCTGGCGACGGCAGGCTACCTCTCCCAGGGGCTCTTCCTGGAGGTGGCCGAGGCCTGGGGGAGATGGTTCAAGAGGCTGCTTGAGGCATCTAGGGGCATCACGATCATAGTGGGCACGGTCGAGGAGGACCAGAGGGGCTTCCTGTATAATGCTGCCCTGGTCTTGGCGAGGGGCCAGGTCGTCGAGGGCGAGCTCGAGGGGGGCAAGAAGCTCCCCAGCTACCGCAAGTGCTACCTGCCCACGTATGGAATGTTTGAGGAGGCGAGGTGGTTCGCGCCGGGCAAGCATGTGCCCATCTTCAGGCTCAATGGCGGCGAGGGCAGCTGGGCGCTGGCCGTCATCATCTGCGAGGACCTTTGGCAGCCCCTGCCCTCTAGAATCGCGGCCATGAGGGGAGCGCAGTTCATCTGCGTCATCGCGAGCTCCCCCAAGACGTACAAGAAGCCGGAGATAGTGGAGGCCCTGCTGAGGGCCAGGGCCATAGAAAACACCGTTTACATGGGCTACGTGAACGCGGTGGGCAGCCAGGACATGGTGAACTTCTGGGGGGGAAGCGCGTGCGTGGATGCGGAGGGAAAGGTGCTGGCCAAGGCGGGCCTGCGGGAGGAGGAGCTGCTGGTGCTCGATTTGGACCTTTATGCGCTGAGAAAGCATAGGGAGCTCAACCCCTATTTGAGGGAGGAGAGGAAGGAGCTCATCGAAGATTACCTCAGGGCGTTTCAGGCGTGCTAGCGGTGCAGCTGCCTCCCGAGCTCGAGTTCGACTGGCGGAGCGCCGCCGAGGACATCTGCTCCGCGCTTCGCGATTACATGGCCAACGTGGGCGCCAGGGTCGCCGTGCTGGGCCTATCCGGCGGAGTGGACAGCTCGGTTACGGCCGCGCTCGCGGCGAGGGCCCTGGGGCGGGCTAACGTAAGGGCCCTCATCCTCCCGGAGAGGGGCGTCACGCCGCCGCAGGACGTCGAGGATGCCCGCGCAGTGGCCCGTAGCCTGGGCCTCGACGCCCGGGAGATAGAGATAAGCCCGGTGCTGCGCTCCTTCCGCCGCCTACTGACCTTCCTGTCCGAGGACGAGATGAGCATGGCGAACCTGAAGGCTAGGGTGAGGATGGCGATGCTGTATGCCCTGGCCAACCATCTGGGCAGCGCCGTGGTGCTGGGCACGGGCGACAAGTCCGAGTTGCTCCTCGGCTACTTTACAAAGTACGGTGACGGCGGCGTAGACCTGCTGCCCATTGGGGACCTCTACAAGACCCAGGTGAGGTACTTGGCCTGGAAGCTTAACCTGCCCGAGCGCATCTGGAGGAAGGAGCCCTCGCCTACGCTCATCAAGGGCTTGACGGCCAAGGATGAGCTTGGCGCCCCCTACGAGGTCATAGACAGGGTCCTCTACTACAGGGTGGAAGTAAGGTATCCCGAGGAGGAAGTGGTCCGAAGGCTCGGCCTCTCGGCGCAACTGGTCAGAAGGATCTGCGCCAGGATCTACTCCAGCCATCATAAGAGAAAGCCGCCGCCCATCTGCAAGCTGGGCCCTGCCACCATCAACTGGGACTGGCGCATGCCGATTGAGTGATATGATTGTAGCCTATTCAGGGCGCGCTCGTCACGAATTTTAGGCTTTCATGCGGAGCGCGTAACAATCGGCTAGGAATCTTTTTAAGCCCTGGCCAGCCGGCGGCAGAGGTTGGCCGGCGGGAGCTGGAGGGTCGAACTACCGGTGCGAGAGGCGCCCGCCCTTTATCCGCTGCCACCCAAGTATAGGGTCAAGGTGCGGAAGCTCAAGCTGCTGGCCCTCTTGATCAGGGAGGCGCTTCACTATAGATTCAACCGAAGGGTCGTCCTGAGCCGGCCCTGCATATACGGCGTGTTCAGCGGCAGGCTGGGCGGCTTTAGGCCGCGCCACGATAAGTGCGTGGCCTGCATGAGGTGCAAGCAAGAGTATCCTCACGTGATAGAGGATATCGCCCCGGATCCCGAATTCCTAAGGCTGGGGGACTCTTACCTTACGCCGGAGATCATCTGGACGATAAACAGGGAGGCCACCACGGGGGGCGATATCACCAGGGGCATGGGCTACAGGGGCCCCTTTAGCGGCCCCGGCTTCGATGCGATCTGGACCGATATGTCCGAGATCGTGAGGCCCACGAGACATGGAAAGCTCGACGTGGAGTACATTTCCACGCGCGTGGAAATAGGCAGTCTGCCCGTGCACTTGGACGGACAGCTCATTGGCAGTTGGAAGGCAAGGCTCCTAAGCTGTAACGTTCCCATCCTCTTCGACTGTCCTCCTCCAGGGGCGATGACAGGACAGCTCGTCTCAGCCCTTTGTGAGGCGGCGGAGAGGGCCGGCACCTACGCGCTCCTGCCCTGGCCCGCCATGCAGAGGTCTTCTCCTTCCCCGCGGGGCACTAGGGCCTGGCCCTGCGTTTCCGCTCGAGAGGAGCTACCCCAGGCCAGGGCGCAGGCGCTGGAGCTGATGCCCCGCGCGGCCGGCCTTCTGCCTGAGCTGCGGCCGGAGTTTGACGGCCTGCTCGTTCAGCGGCTGCCCTTTTCGGAGGGCTTCGAGCGGGCCATGCTGGAGGCCGTAGAGCACGGCGCGGACGCGATACACCTGTGCGCGGATTATCACGGTCGAGGGCTCGGGGCCCTCTCGGATAGGCCGGTGAGCGAGCTGATAAGGAGGGCGCATCTAAGGCTGGTGGAGGCCAACATAAGAGATAGGGCCACTCTGATCGTGAGCGGAGGCATTGTGAGGGCCGAGCACGTCATTAAAGCCATCCTTCTGGGAGCGGATCTGGTGGCCATAGATACCGCTGCCCTGGCGGCACTGCAGCTGTATCCCATTGGGGAAGCCAGAAAGCCCGACGAGGCTACCTTCAGGAGGAGAAGCTTTCCCGAGGAGTGGGGGGCCCAGAGGCTCACCAACCTGCTGAACTCCTGGAGGGAGCAGATGATCGAGATCATGAGCGCCATGGGCATAAGAGACGTGCGCAGGCTCAGGGGCGAGGTCGGAAGGGCCATGTTCAATGAGCTCGAGGAGGAGTTCCTGAAGAAGTACATAGGAGGTGAGCTAGATGCAGAAGGTATCGCCCCCTGAGCTCGCCATAGCCAAGCACGCGGGCAACATAGCAAGGGGCCTTGAGCTCCTGCCCACGCTGAAGTATGGCGTGCCCAGCGCCCTGGGCAACAGCCGCTGGACGGCCGAGCTGCTGCTGGCCACGTGGTACCAGGGCACCCATGCGAGGCCTCCTCCTCATCTTGAGTACCGCGTCGGGGCCTCAGGAGGGGGGTTTGACCGGCTTGACTTTCGCTGGCTGCCCGAGAGCGAGTGGCTGCCCGAGGACTACGAATTCGACCTCTCCATAAAGCTCAACAAGAGGAACGATGGGTTGCCGGAGCGCATCATACCCATACCCGTCTACGGCGCGGGCATGTCCTTCGGCTCCGTCAGCCTGAACGTGATGCTGGCGAGGGCGATGGCGGCGCAGGAGCTTGGCACATACACGTGCACGGGGGAAGGCGGATACCCCGAGCCGCTCATGCGCTATAAGGATCACGTAATCACGCAGGTCTCGACTGGATACTTTGGCGTCAACGAGGAGACGATGAAGATAGCCCCCATCATCGAGCTGAAGTATGCGCAGGGCGCGAAGCCAGGCCTCGGCGGCCATCTCTTGGCCGATAAAAATACGACGGAGGTCTCGAAGCTCCGGGAGGCCGTGCCCTGGGTGAGCCTCTTTCAGCCCTTCCCCTTCCATAGCGTGTACTGCGTTGAGGATCATAGGAAGCACGTGCATTGGGTGAAGCAGGTGAACCGCAGGGCCCTCGTCTCCGTAAAGGTCTCGACGCCCACGGACGTGGATATGGTGGCCATAGGCATCTACTATGCCGATGCGCATATCGTGCACATAGATGGAGGCTACGGCGGCACCGGTGCCTCGCCGGAGATAGCTAAGAAGAACATAGCGCTGCCCATCGAGTATGCTATACCGCGGGTCCACAGGTACCTGGTACAGGAGGGGGTCAGGGATAGGATAACGCTGATGGCCAGCGGCGGCATAAGGACGGCCTATGACGTAGCCAAGGCGATCGCGCTCGGGGCCGATGGCTGCATCATAGGCAGCGCGGAGCTGGTGGCCGGGTTTGGCTGCACGCAGTGCGGCAACTGCGAAAGGGGAAGGGGATGCCAGATAGGCATCACGACGACGGACCCGGAGCTCAGCCGCCTGGTGGACCCCGCGTGGGCCGCCCGAAGGATAGTGAACCTGTACAGGTCCTGGGCGCTGCAGTGGCGCGAAATCCTGAGGAGGCTGGGGCTCAGGAGCATCAGGGAGCTCAGGGGAAGGAAGGACCTTCTCGTCTACAGGTGAGGGCATGATCCCTGGAGCCGTGGAAAGACTGCTGGCCGCCAGGAGGGGGCTAATGCCCCCCTCTTCGATGGCCGATTACCGAGCGGCCAGGAAGCTGGAGGCCGAGGGGGGCTGTGGGGTAGTTGGCTTCGCATCCACCAAGCCCCTGGAGGGCAGATACCTCTACAGGGCCCTGCACCAGATGAGAAATAGGGGCAACGGCAAGGGCGGCGGCATCGCGGCCGCGGGCCTGCTGCCCGAGGCCCTGGGCGTGGAGAGAAGGCTTATCGAGGAGGATTACATCCTTCAGGTCGCCTACCTGCGCGAGGAGGTTAGGGAGCGGGTGGAGGGCCTCGTCGCCTGTAGGTATGAGGTGGACCATGTGGAGAGGGTGAAGGAGGCTAAGCACTACACGGAGCTGGGGCTTGAAGTGAGGCCTCCTGCAGTTTATCGGTATTATGTGAGGCCAAGGCAGGAGGAGCTTGAGCGCTTCGTGCAGGGCGCGGGCTTATACGAGCTGGAGCAGGATTACTGCTCGGATGAATTCGCCTACAGGACCTCGGTGGAGCTCAACAGAAGGTTCTATCATGAACTTCCTCCGTCCGAGAAGGCGGCCTTCGTGCTCAGCACGGGCAAGAACCTGCTCGTTTTCAAGCTCGTGGGCTATGGGCATCAGGTGGTGCAGTACTACGGCCTGGACCACTTCCCGGCACATGTATGGATAGGCCACCACCGGTATCCCACCAAGGGGCGCATCTGGCACCCCGGAGGTGCACACCCCTTCGTGGGCGTCCACGACGCGCTCGTGCACAACGGCGACTTCGCCAATTACCACGCCATTACCGAATATCTTAGGCAGAGGGGCTATGCGCCGCTCTTTCATACGGACACGGAGGTGGCCATGCTGCTCTTTGACCTCTGGAGCAGGGTCTACCGCCTGCCGCTCGAATACGTGCTGGAGGCGATGGCGCCCACGTCGGAGAGGGACTTCCTGATGCTGCCCCCCGAAAGGCGCGCCGTCTATAGGCTTCTTCAGTACGCGACCATACATGGCTCCCCCGATGGCCCCTGGTTCTTCATCATAGCCAGAAGCCTGCCCAGGCAGCGCCAGGTGCAGCTGCTGGGCATCACGGACACCTCCATGCTCAGGCCCCAGGTCTTCGCCCTGCTGGAGGATACGCTCAGCCTGGGCCTTATTGCCTCCGAAAAGCAGGCGATAGATGCCACGCTCTCCTCACTGCACGAGGACGCTAGAATAGCCAGCGCCGTGGCCGATGCCTATTGGTTTGCCCGCGGCGGCAGCCATACGGATGGAGGGGCCTTCGTCTTCTCCGTGGACCTGTCCTCACAGCCCGCCAGGCTGAGCTGTCGGAATAAGTTCGGCGAGGAGATAAGGGCGGGCTAGCATGGAACTCTCCGCGCGGGAGGCGAGGCGGCTCGCCTCCAGCCCCATGGCCGGGTTTGATACGCTGAAGACGGCGCTGGGGCAGATGGATGAAGGAGAGCTGGAGCATCTGCTGCGCGCGCTTTCCTCGCTCTTTAGGGAAGGGCAGCTTGAGAGGGAGGTGATAGAGCTCATGGGCCTGCTTCATGATATGCGCTATGCCTCTCCGATAAAGAGGAGCAGGAGGGTGACCATGATCAGGGAAGCGCTCTATTCCCTCCTCTCCTTCAGAAGGGAGGTCCCCAGCGCGGCCTACATTACGATAAAGAAGGGGGATGCCCTGCCCTCGCCCGAGGGAGGGGCGCGCACGCTCTGCATAAACGCGGAAGCCTACCCCTCGGAGGGGATCGACTCGCTGGCCAGCGAGGTGGTAAGGGCCTATGTGGCGGGATGGAGGAGCCTGCTCCTCTATGATGTGAGGGGCCAGAGGTTCATAGGCTCGGGCCTGGGCAAGGGCTCACACGGCCTCGTGCTGCACGTCTACGGCAGCCCCGGCGACTATCTGGCTTCGGGCCTCTGGGGGGCCCGCATAATATGCCACGACAGCGCGCAGGATCAGGTGGCGAACATCATGAAGGACGGCGAGCTCATCGTGTACGGCGATGCGGGCCAGGCGCTGCTTTACGCGGCCAAGGGAGGGGAGGTTTACATCATGGGCAAGGTCGCGGGCCGGCCCTACATCTTCACCGTCGGAAGCCCCAGGCTGATCATAAACGAAACCGCGCTCGACTATCTTGGCGAGCAGTGCATGGCGGGCGACGCGCTGAATGGCGGTGGGTTCGTCATCGTGAACGGCGTGGAGCTAGCGCAGGACGGCAGCCTACGGGAGCTGGAGGAACCCTATCCTGGCTCCAACCTCTTCTCCCTCGCTTCGGGCGGCGCGGTCTACATCAGGGACCCCTATCGGCGCGTGGGCCAGGACCAGCTGAACGAGGGCATCATCACGGAGCTCAGGGCCCAGGACTGGGAGATGATCTTGCCCTACCTGCGAAGGAATGAGAAGCTCTTCGGGATAAGCCTTGACGCCCTGCTGATGGTGGATGGCAGGGAGAGAAGCTATCGGGAGGTCTACATCAAGGTGATGCCTAACCCCAAGTCGGAAAAGCTCAAGGCCACTAGGCACTAGCCAGGCCTTCCCATCCCTCGGCCTAGCGCAGGATGGCGAAGAGAAGGGCCCAGAGGGTGGCCACGGCGGCGGCGCTGATGGCAAAGGCCCAGAGCGCAGCCCTTCTTTGGTCCACCTGCACCGCGGCCGCGGGGGTCGAGGCGGGCGTGGGCTGAGGCACGGGAGAGGGAGGAGTAGCCACCTGTCCGCCGTTGCCGCCGTCGTGCTCCGCGGGGGCCCGCGCGCCCTCCTGCTGGGGTCCCTCGTGCACTCTACCCCCTCCGTTGCCCGAGTAGTTCTTCAGCAGCTCCTGCAGGGCCTGGTCGATGGTCATGCCCCTTTCCTGGGCGAACCTGAGCACCTGCTCCTTTGTCTGTACCTTCACGTAGAGGGAGGACCTATCCCTGGTTGGCACGTTCCTTTGTGGATGTATGCGCTTATATGGGCCCAAGGCCAGGCCAGCTGAGCAAACGGTCTAAGCCGCTAGAGCTTCGTGCGTCCCGTGGGCCGGGAGAGGTTATTTAATAGTGCCGCCAAGCAAGCCATGGGGCGAGATGGAGCTAGGGGAGCTGCGCCGCAGCTTTGAGGAAAGCTTCGCCAAGGACCTCAGGGAGTTTTGCTCTTATCCCACCATATCGGCCGAGGGGAGGGGTCTCGAGGAGTGCGCCGCCTATCTTAAGGATAGGTTCGCACGCGCGGGCTTCTCCTCCCGGCTGCTCAGGTTAAATGGGGCGCCGCCGCTGGTGCTCGCCGAGGCCAAGGGGCGCACGGACTTCACGCTGGTCCTCTACAACCACTATGACGTCCAGCCGGTGGACCCGCTGAACGAATGGGCCTCTGATCCCTTCAAGCTCAGGGAGGAGGGAGGGCGCCTCTATGCCAGGGGCATCGCCGACGATAAGGGGGACCTCATGGCCAGGCTCCATGCAGCTGAGATGGTGATGCGCAGGGGAGAGCTGCCGTTGACGCTGAGGTTCGTCGTGGAGGGCGAAGAGGAGGTCGGCAGCACCAGGCTCTCGGAATACGTGGCGCGCTACGGCGAGCTCATGAAGGGGGACCTCTGCCTCTGGGAGGGGGCCGACATGACGGCGCAGGGCCGGCCCCAGCTCTATTTTGGCGTGAAGGGCCTTCTCTATGTGGAGCTCAGGCTGGAGACGGCCTCCAAGGACCAACACTCCATGCTTGCGGCCATCTCACCCAATCCCGCCTGGAAGCTGGTATGGCTGCTGGCCCACCTTAAATCCGCCGATGAGCGCGTTCACCTGCCCGGCTTCTATGATGACGTGGTGCCGCTCACGCCGCAGGAGAGGGAGGCCCTGGCCCAGAACGAATTTGATCCCGAGCAGCTTAGGAGCGATATAGGCGCATATTCGCTTTTGCCCTACTCCACGCCGCTCGAGGTGGCCGAGGCCTTCTGCGCCAAGCCCACCTGTAATATCGCGGGGCTCTATTCGGGCTACATGGGCAAGGGCTCGAAGACCGTGCTGCCCAGGCTCGCGGGGGCCAAGATAGACTTTCGGCTGGTGCCCAACCAGAGGCCCGAGAAGGTCCTTGAGGCCCTGAAGAGGTACGTCAAGGAGCTCGGCTATGGCGACGTGGAGATAATAGCCCACAACGGGGAGCTCCCCGCGAGGGTGCCCATGGACCATCCCTACGTGCGCCCGCTCATCGAGGCGGCGGAGCAGGTATATGATAGGAGGCCCAACCTGTGGCCCAGCATGGCGGGCACGGGCCCCATGGCCCTGTTCGTGCACGAGCTCGGCCTCCCCTCCATAATGGCCCCCAGCGTCTCTTATTCGGGCTCCGGCTATCACGCGCCGAACGAGCACGTGCTCGTGGACCACTATCTGCTGGCCGTGGCCTACCACATGAAGGTCTTTGAGGGGCTGGGCAGGCTCAGGGGCGCTTAGCTAACGCGCCAAGCTCGCGGATACGGCTATGGGCTTCGAAAGGCTATAGACGGCGGGGCAGCGCTCCTTTGCTAGGCGCAGGGCCTCGCTCAAATCCCTGCCGTCCTCGGCCTCGGCCTCCACGACGAACTCAACGCCTCGGTTGATGGGGGCGTCCTCCAGGCCCAGCACGGGCCTAAAGTCGATCTCGCAGCTCACGTGAACCCTAGCCCTCCTAAGGCGTATGCCCATCTCCGAGCACGTGCCCACGAAGGTGCTCAGGAAACAGGAGGCCAGCCCCGCGAGGCAGAGCTGCAGGGGGCCCGGGTGCGTGCCCCTTCCGCCCAGAAAGGCGGGCGACTCCGCCTCGATGGTGCTGGAGCCCTTCTCGTAGGTCAGGGAGGCCAGGAACTGCGGCGGCTCCTGGGCCTGCACCCTCCATTCGCCCGAGATGCTAAGCCGCTTCAGCAGCGCCCGAGGGTTTTCCTTCGCCTCCTCCCTGGCCCTCCTCAGCGCCTCAAGGTCCACGTTGTTCACGAGCGCCATGCGGGGCATCGGCATCAGGGCCTTATAGCGCTTAGGCAGGGGAAGGGCGTGGGGCCATGGCACAAAGCTCCCTGGCTGCTCTCCGGCTACGCGGCGGCGCTCGTTTACTGGTCCTTCACGCTGGCCTCCGTTTTGGCCAACCCCTGGTTTAGCTTCCTCTCCAACGCGCTGAGCGACCTAGGAGGCCCGCTAGCCCAGCGCCCGGAGCTATACAACATGGGGCTCATCGCCGCGGGGCTCCTGACGGGCCTGTATTCGGTGGCCATCATCTTCTATGGGCGCGGGAAGCTGGAGGCGCTCGGAGGGGCCTACCTCTCGGTGGCCTCAGCCTTCTTGGCCCTCATAGGCCTCTTTCCCGCGGGCACACGGCCGCACGTCTTCATCTCGACGTACTTCTTCGTGCAGGCCTTCGTGGCGGTGCTGGTGCTGGCCGTGGCCCTGCTCAGGAGGCGAATGCGGGCGGGCCTCCTGCTGCTCCTGCTCTTCGCCATGGCCTTCGCGGGAGCGCTGGTGCGGTGGCCCTCCGTGGCGCTCGAGGAGTCTTACGAAATAGTCCTTCTCATCGCCTTCGTGGCTATATATAACCGCGCCGCGGCCTCCCGTCCATGAAGTCAGGTGCAAAAAGTTTCTATTAGCGAGTATATTTTGTGAGGAGCGCAGGCTTATCAAGGCCCAGGCCGCTTCCTGCGCTACATGAGGATCTTTGAGGTGGGCGTCTGGCGCCGCGATGCCCCACATGATATTATGCTGGCCTACGTAAAGGCCGCGGACCAGCATGAAGCGCTGGAGAAGATAAGGAGCATGCTGGGCGTGCGCGCGGGAAGGAAGAGGCTCGGCCTGGTGCTCATAAAGGGCTTCTCAGCAAAGGAGTGGGAGGAGATGGGCATGAAGCCCGCGCTGGGCAAGCCCGAGCCCGCGCTCGTGTCGCTAATTGAGGAGAATATCCGGCTCAGGCAGGTGGTGCAAGAGTTGAGGCATGCCCTTAGGAAGAGAAGCCCGGCGCGGGGAAGCGCGCTGGGGCTGGAGGAGGAGGAGAGCCTTGCCGCGCTCTTCAGGCGGGAGCTTTGGGCCAGGATCAGGAGGGAGCCCACGCTACCCGAGCTGAACGAGCTCGAGATGGTGCTGGAAGACCTGAAGAAGAGACAGGTTGCGTACACGGAGGCGAGGGAGCATGTCATAAAGCTCGCGGAGCAGCTGGAGCAGAGGGAGCTGGCCAGGGAGATAGAGCTGCCTCGCAGCACCAAGGAGGCGAGCAGAACTAGGTTTGATGTGGGGGATATGGTAGTGCACAAGAGGCTGGGCAGGGCTGAGGTGCTGGCCGTATGGCAGGATGAGGAGGAGGGCACCGTGTATTGGGTGGGCGTTTACATTAAGGGCCTTGGCGCGGCCATCATAGAGGCCGCGGAGCACGAGCTGGAAAAGGCCTAGCCACGGACCCTCTTGGCCTCGCCTTCTAGGGCGAGAGCGTTAAAGCAGGCCATCGCCACGGCGTGATATGGAGCTGGCCGCCCTAGGGGAAGAGGCCAGACGGGCCTCCCCTGAGCTGTACAGGGACCTGCTGGAGAGCGCCGGCAGGCTCCTCAGGCCCACCCTGCTGGAGCTACAGGCAAGAAGGGCTTACGTGCTGGGCGACCTCCACGGCGACCTTGAGAGCCTCGTGAAGCTTCTCGAAGGCCTGGGCCTGGAGGAAGAGGGCACCCTGCTCATCCTCCTGGGCGACTTTGTGGATAGGGGGCCTGAGCAGGTCGAGCTGCTCTACTTGCTTCTCAGGCTGAAGTTACAGCTACCTAACAGAATCGTCTTGCTGAGGGGGAACCATGAGGGACCGCCCTGGCTGCCCGTCTTCCCCCACGACTTTCCGGACAGGCTGGCACGGCGTTATGGCGCTGCGGCCGGCGAGCTCTACCAGAAGTGCGTGGAGCTCTTTGACGCCCTCCCTCACGCCTGCCGCCTGGGCGATGTGCTCCTCCTGCACGGCGGGCTGCCCCACAGGGCCAGGAGGCTCGAGGAGTTAAGGAACCCCGAGCCGGAGGTCCTCGAAGAGCTCCTCTGGAACGACCCCAGCGAAGAAGTGGCTTGGGCGGAGCCCTCCCCTAGGGGGGCCGGCTACCTTTTCGGCCGAGCGGTTACGGAGCGATTTTTCGCTGAGAACGACCTGCGCCTCTTGGTAAGGGGCCATGAGCCCTGTGAAGGGTTCAAGGTCAACCACCGAGGCTCTGTGCTTACGCTCTTTTCAAGGCTGGGCCCGCCCTACTACAATGCGAGGGCCGCCCTGCTCGACTTGGTCCTTCAGGGAGGGCGCCTGGCTATCGATGAAAGCCGGTTGAGGCTGCTCGAGCAGGACAGGGGGGTTGAAGAAAGGAGATGGGTCGCGCTACGGCCTCTCCTGAAGCAGCAGGAATAGCCCCTTCTGTTCGGAAAAGGACCTGATAGCCCTGTGAGAGGTGGTCAGGATGCCCAGCTCTACGAAGGGATGCACGCGCGCTTCCAGCAGATGCCCTGCCAGGGCCCTGTAGTCGCGGCCCGCGAGCGTGGCGTGCAGGTGCACGTGGGGCTCGCCATCCAGCAGCGCGGCATTGCCCAGAAGGGAGACCAGCTCCAGCTGCTCCTCCAGCTCCCTCTCGACATATGACCTGGACGAGAAGTCAAAGTACCCCAGCTTGGCCCTTGATAGGCCACCGATGCCAAACAGAAGGGCGCCCTGCACCTTCAGCTCGGACAGCAGGCGCTTTACATGTGAGTGAAGATCCGCCCCCTCGGGCACCCTGATAAGGTAGGCCATGTCCGAGGGCCCCTCTTTCAACTCCTTAACCCTTCTCCTCCCAGCCCGGCACGATCGAGCCCTCCTTCCACACGCGGAAGACGGGGATGATCTGGTTTACTGTGATGGCCCCCGCCCCCTTGACCGCCTGCCCTATAAGCGCTCCCAGCTCCTCAAGGCTGCGGGCCCTAACTTTGATCAGCAGGTCGCCCATGCTGTGGACGCCGTGCACCTCCAGCACATTATCATGCTGCGAGAGCCTCGAGGCGACCTCCTGAACGTCGCCCCTGACCGACAGGAGCGCGAAGGCGAGCACCGGCAGGCCCAGCCTCTCGGCGTTCAGGTCAACGGTGAAGCGAGTTATGATGCCCGCGCCCACCAGCCTCTTCACGCGATGCCTGATGGTCCCCTCCGCCACGCCCAGCTCCTTCGCCAGCCTCACGAAGGGCCTTATGCAGTTCTCCTTTAGTTTCCTCAGGATCTTTAGGTCGAGCTCGTCCAAGAGCATGTTGCAGAAATCGTAAGGCTCTCTAAAAATGATTACGAAAAACATAAATAGGGGCGCCCTTTCTTAGGAAACAGGTGATCCGAAATGAGGACCTGGGTCATGGTCCTGGGTTGGATCGGAGTCGTCTTGGGCCTCGTCCTTTGGGCCCTGGGCTTCGCCAACGTGGGCCCTAGGCTGGCCCTTGAGCTGACGGGCCTTCTGCTGCTGGTGCTAGGGGCGGCCACCGAGGGCTACTACTTCGGCGCCCGCCGATACTCGAGGCAGGCGGAGGCCAGGGCTCCGAGGACTGGAGGCACCACCTAAGCCTCTTTTTTGCGCTACTCGTACCTTAGCGCCTTCACGGGTTCAATTCTCGAAGCCCTTAGCGCCGGATATAGGGCCCCCAGCAGGCCCACGGCCAGCGCTACAGCGAAGGAGATGAGCAGGATCTCGGGCGAGATGACAGGCTCGTAGCTCGGCAGCTGAAAGCCCCTGCCGGAGGGAGAAGCGGCCCTTATCGATGAGAAAGCCAGAGGCAGAAGGTAAGAGCCTCCGATCCCCGCGGCCATGCCGAGGAGCCCGCCGAGCACGGCTATTACGGCCGCCTCCGATAGGAAGAGCAGGAGTATGTCGCCATCCTTGAACCCTATCGCCTTTAGGATGCCTATTTCCCTGGTCCTTTCATATACCGAGACCAGCATGATGTTCATGATGCCCAGTCCCGCCACGCTGAGGGAGATACCCGCCACGGAGCCCAGCAGGATGCTCAGCTGGGCCAAGATGGCGGAGGCCGTCTGGGCCACCTGCTGTACCGTGAGCACCTGTGCCGTATCGCCGTAAAGGGCCACGAGCTGCTGCCTGACCTGCTCCAAATGCGATATGTCGCTCACCCTCACCAGCAGGTAGGTGTAGCTCTGCCGGTTCAGTAGGCGAAGGCCTGCTTTGAGGGGCACGAAGATGGAGCTGTCCACGGGTATAAAGGGGCTGGCGCTGTACTTGGCCAGGAGGCCTATGACGCTAACGGATGCCGTGCGCAGGCCCATGGGGGTCGGCTGGTAGAGCAGCAAGGGCTGGCCCACATAAATGGCCTGCCTGCCGCCCTCCGAAAGGGGAAAGGATAGGTCATATCCCACCACGGCCAGCGGCACATCCTCCGAACCGTACACGGTGCCCTGCACCATGTTGACCTGGCCCAACAGCTGCAGCAGCCCCTGGCTGTCCACGCCTATGATGTTGACCTGCACCTGCTGCCCGCCCAAGGAGAGCAGGGCTCTCCCGCTCACCACGGGTATCACGTTCTCCACGTAAGGCAGCGAGGAGAGCTGGGCGACGTCCGCCGGCGTCAGGGGCGAGGATTGGCCTATGATGAAGATGGAAGTGGGGCCGAGGCTCTGGAGGGAGCCGACGATGCTCGCCCCTATGCCCGCCGTCTGCGAGACGAGCGCTATGATGCTGGCCACGCCTATGGCCACGCTGAGGATCGTGAGGGCCGCGCGCGTCCTCCTCTCCCTTAGCGCCTTGGCCCCCAGCCGAAGGCCGTCGAGCGGCCTCAAGCCCTCCTCCTGCCCAGCGCGTAGCCAGCGGCAAGCGAGACAGCGCCCACCGCCACCAATGCCAGCCAGGGCAGGACCCCGGCGCCAAGAGGCCTTTGAGGGGTGCTCGTGCTAGGCGCGGGCCTTACCAGCGTCACGTCGACACTTAGCCTCTGCGTAGAGGAAAGGCCTAGATTATCCTGATAGGAGATGAGCACCGGCAGCATGTACGCTCCGGGTAATGTGTCGTTCTTAGCCTGAAACGTGAGCGTGACCGTTGAGGGGCTCCTGGGCGGCAGGTCGCCCAAGTAGATGGAGCGCCGCCCGAAGATGATGATGCCCTGGGGCGGCTGCGGAGTGACGAGCACGTTCAGCGCGGGCGTGGTGCCCAGGTTCACGAGCGTTATCGTGATCGAGAAGACATCGCCGGGCGCGGGTGCCGTGGGGAGCACCGTGCTATCCACCCCGCTGATGTTAACGAGCCCCCTGACCAGAAGGCCCAGGCTCCTGGCCTCCTGGTAGGGCAGGCCATCGGCCCCATAATATGTGAGCGACACCTGCAACGAAGCGAAGCTCTGCGCGGAAGGTGATACGTAGAGCCGCCCCTGCACGGAGATCCTCTCACCTGGCCCCAGCGCTTTGCTCACGAAGAGGCTTGGGGACAGCCAGGTGAGGCCGCCCCCAACGCCTGAGAAGGAGGCCTGCAGGCCATAGATGTTCGTGGCGGCGGTGTTGGCGAAGGTCAGCGTAACGCTGTTTATGCTCGATGCGTTCAGCACCGAGGGCTCTACGCTCACGTCCAATGGCGAGGTCCGGGGCAGGCCCGTTATGTAGAAGAAGAGAAGGCGCTGCGCGCTCCTGCGCAACCCATAGGCATCCGCATAATAAAAGGTAAGGCTGAGCGACCCCACCGAGCCGGCCAGGGTGCTGGAGGCGTAGAGGCTGACGTTGAAGCGGTAGAGGGCGCCGCTGGGAAGGTCGGCGATGAGCGGAAGTCGCGAAAGAAGGCCGAGCCCCGGGCTGGGGCTGGCAAAGAGCTCTAGGTCGCTGGCGTTGCCGCTGCCCAAGTTGCTAACTTGCAGGCTTATATGGTTGACCTCGCCCGCTATGAGGGAGCTTGCGCTGGCGGCCACCTCAAGGTAGGGCCTTCCCCTGAGCGGCAAGCTGAAGGTCAGGTCCTGCTCCAGCGCATAGCCTCCCGTAACATTCCACAGCAGGCGCAGCGCGAAGGTATAGGGGCCGGGCTTCACGTCCGGCGAAATTTTGAGCGGGAAGCTCAGCGTCAGGAAGCTGCCCTGGGAAACGGGCGGCCCATAGGCAACGGAGGCGTTGCCGCCGCTTAGATCCGAGAAGCCGGGGGGCAGGCTCAATGTCCCCTGAACCAGGAAGGCGCTACAGGCACCATAGTAGAGCAGCGTGACGGCAAGGGGCACGTTCGTATCGCCCGGCGAGGCGTCCGCCGGCGCGTTAGGCGCGCCCCAACCCGCGCCCACGAACTTGAACGAGGGCGAGCTGGGCACGCAGGAGGCCGCGGCGATCGCTGGGGCATAGGAGGCCAAGAGGAGGGCCGCCAAGAAGAGTGGATAGCGCCTCATCCTCCCACCACCTCTTCCCCCTCGATGCGGCCATCCCTGAGCCTGACCATCCTCTGCGCGTATTTTACCAGCTCAAGGTTGTGCGTGGCCATGATCACGGTCACACCCCTCTCCCGGCATATGCGCTTCAGAAGCGTGGCCACCGCGTGGGCGGACTTGGAATCGAGATTACCGGTGGGCTCGTCGGCAAGGATCAAGGAGGGCTCATTGGCAAGCGCCCGCGCGATCGCGACGCGCTGCTGCTCGCCGCCGCTGAGCTCGGCCGGCTTCTTATTCAGATGCGCCGCGAGGCCCAGCTCCTCAAGAAGGGCGCGCGCCCTCCTTCTCCTCTCCTCTCCAGGTACGCCTGCCGCGGTCATCGGCAACTCGACGTTCTCCAGGGCGCTGAGGTAGCTCACGAGGTTATAGCTTTGGAAGACGAAGCCCAGCTCCCTGTTCCTGAGCTCGGCCAGCTCCCTGCGGCCCAGCTTGGCCACCTCGATGCCGCCCAGCAGCACCCTGCCACGGCTCGGAAGGGCCAGCGTGCCCGCGATGCTCAGCAGCGTGGACTTCCCGCTGCCCGAGGGGCCCACGAGCGCCAGGAATTCGCCCTTGGCCACGCTCAGCGTCACGCCGCGCAGGGCCTCGAAGCTGGTCGCGCCCGTGCTGTAGACCTTCCAAACGTCCATGAGCTCCAAGAAGGGCTGGCGGCCCATGGCCGGCCCGGGAGCGCGTTTCTATTAAGCGCTCCTGCATGGCGCGGAAAAGGCTTATATGCCCATCTTATCGGCCCGCGCGACTTGCCGCCGCAGGCCAGTTACATCTGGATGGATGGCCAGCTGGTGCCCTGGGCCGAGGCCAAGGTGCACGTCTTCACCCATTCGCTGCACTATGGCTCGGCCGTCTTCGAGGGCATAAAGGCCTACGAGGTGGACGGGGCGCTGTGCGTCTTTAGGCTTGAGGACCATATGAAGAGGCTTTTGCGCTCCGCGTCCCTGCTCCACCTTAATTGCAGGTTCAGCCTGGAGCAGCTCTGCGAAGCGGTCACCGCCCTGCTGAAGGCGAACCGCTTTCAGGATTCGGTCTACATCAGGCCCCTTCTCTATGTGGGGCCCTACGGCATCTCCTTGGACTATTCGGGCTTCGAGACCCATGTCGCCATCTTGGCCTTTCCCTTCAGGGCCTACTTTGAAAAGCTGGGGCTTCGGGTCTGCACCTCGAGCTGGAGGCGCCTTCCGGAAAGCTCCGTGCCGCTGCACGCGAAGGCTGCGGCCAACTACCTGAACCTCAGCCTTGCCACGATCGAGGCCCGCAGGGCGGGGTACGACGAGGCGATCCTCTTGGACCAAGAGGGCTTTGTGAGCGAGGGCGCGGGCGAGAACGTCTTCCTCGTCAAGGACAACAGGCTCATCACTCCATCGCCCGCCTCGTCGATCCTCCACGGCATCACGCGCCATACCGTGCTCACGATGGCCAACGACATGGGCCTCGAGGTGGAGGAGAGGAGAGTGGCGAGGAGCGAGCTTTACGAGGCGGATGAGCTCTTCTTCACGGGCACCGCCACGGAGATACAGTCCGTGCTCAGCGTCGATGGCCGCGAGATAGGGGGAGGCAAGCCCGGGAGGCTTACCCTGCAGCTCATACAGCTGTATGGGCGGACGGTGCGCGGCCAGGAGCCCAGGTACCTCTCCTGGGTCACTAAGGTCGACTGTAGGTAAAGAATTAAAAAAGAACTTCTCAGCTACGGCAGCCGCGCTTCCAGCTGCGTTAGGAGGACCACGGAGGAGTTCGCGCCATCGCTTATGACGAGCTTCGTCAGGCTTACGATTAGAGAGACCGTATCGCCCGGGGCCAATCCAGCTACGGTGCTGTTGAGCACCCTGGCCTGTATTGAGATGGTGCCCGTGGTTGCATCGATGGCGACGGCGGTGACGTTCAGCTTGGCCTTGCCCAAGCCGTCGACCTCTAAGGAGGCGCGCTTGCCCTCCTGTAGATTGGCCTCGAGCTGAACCCTATCGCCCTTTGCGATGCCCGTGATGCTGGAAGAATTTATGAAGCCCTTCAGCTCTACGTGGCCCAGGCCGAGGTCCTCTTCATGCTCTTCATCTTCGCCCCGAACTCCCTGAACGCCCTGATGCTCGTCGTCGTGGTGCTCGTGCTCATGTTCCTCATCGAGCGCCTGAGGCTGTGTGGCCTGCGGCGCCACCTGATGGCTGAGGCTCATCGATAACGGCGTGGCCACCGCCGCGGCGGCCACGGCCGCCACCAGGCCCAGAGCCAGAAGCGCCGCCAGCGCTTGGGTCGTCAGCATGGCGGCCCCCCTTCTCCTACGCCGGATATGAGGGCCTAGATTGAAACACGTTTCAGGTCGTTTCAAGCCTCGCGCATGTAACGGCTGAGGAAGCCATGCGGGGCCCTTTGCCCATGCTCGCGTTCTCGGGGGGCAGAAGAACCTAAGGCCTATGCTATCGTGGCCTCCTTACCAACTGGCACAGGCTCGACCCCAGTAAGGCGGAGAGAAGCGTCACAACCAGAGGCACGAGCGCGGCCAGGGCCACCAAGGCCAAGGCCGGCAGTCCCGCCGCCGAGGCCAGCATGTCCGACAATGAAGGGAAGGTGGAGCTGCGCCACTGGAGGGGTTGTTCTCGCCGACCTGCCTCTCATCGACATCAGCAACTTGAAGCTCCATGAATCTATCCTAACAGGGGAGTCGGTTCCAGTCGAGAAGATGGTCGATGCCATAGAAGGGGCCTTCCGGACGTACAGCCTATCCCTGGGAGACTGGATGGTGGCGACCCTGGCGGCTGTCACCATCTTTCCGGTGTTAGGGTTGGCGAAGGCCCTAATGCGTGCCAAAATATGAAAGCGATCTTCCACTGGTCGAGGTAGGAAGATGGGATTTGGATGTTCGGTCGAGGGCCCCTAGAGATAGTCCCCTATATAGAGACTCTTGGGCAGATAGGTGAGATTCTCACAGCCGGCCTTGGTCACCACAACGTCGTCCTCCAGCCTCATGCCGAACCGCCCGGGGAGGTAGATGCCGGGCTCCACCGTGAAGATCATGCCCGCTTTGAGTATGGTGGGGGAACCCTCCCTTATGTAGGGCTCTTCATGAACCTCCAGGCCCAGGCCATGCCCAGTCCTGTGGATGAAGTATTGCGCATATCCGCGCCGCGCGATGACCCCCCGGGCAGCCCTATCCAGCTGCTCGGCCTTTACGCCCGGGCCGACTTGCTCGAGTGCCCTCGACTGGGCCTCAAGCACAGCCTCGAAGATCTTCTCAGCCTCATCCCCAGGGTCGCCGAGACAGACGGTCCGGGTGACATCGGCATAATAACCATCGTAGGTGACGCCGGCGTCGAAGACCACCGGCTCCCCCCTCCCTATCCGCCGGGCTGTGGGCCCTAGGTGAGGCTTGGCACCGTCAGGCCCCGACTGCACCAGACAGAAGGGGACCGACTCGGCCCCAAGCTCCAAAGCCCTCTTCCTGAACAGGAAGGCAGCCTCACGCTCCTCCATCCCCTCCCTTAGGTCCGCGAGGGTGGCCATGAACGCCTCCTGCAGGATTGCGGAGGCCCTCCTGTGGGCCGCCAGCTCGGCCTCCTCCTTGACCGCCCTCAACTCGTAGAAGACCGGGTCTATCTCACGGAGAGCCAGCCCTTCGCCCAGCACCCTCAGACGTGTGAGGACCTTGAAGGGCATCGTGCCCTCAACTCCCACAGTGCCCTTCTCCAAGCCCGCCCTCGACAGCATCGACGCCACCTTCAACCACGGGTCCTCATCATCGCCGTAGGAGAAAAGCTCCATCTCACCGACCGCCAGCTGTTCTCCGACCCGCTCCAGGTCGAGCCTCGGCACCAGGATGGATGAACTGCCCTTAAAGCTCAGGAGGGCGATGGTGAGCCTTTCGTAGCTCTCTGTCGACACGCCCAGGAAATACCTCATGTTGGGTCCTGGGAGGAGGAGCACCCCATCCAGGCCCTCGGAAAGAGCCTTCTCCCTGAGGGCAAGCAGCCTACCCCCCGCAAACAAATGGGGGCTGGATCCCTGCATCGCGTAGGCTTAAAGAAGGACGCATATGAAGATTGCAATTGCCACTCTCCTGATCGAGGCGGTCGCGGGACGATAGAGTTATATATATTTCGGATAAGGCCCAATGGATGGTCTCGAAGGCGACAGTAGCCTTCGTCATCACATTGGTAGTCATCGTGATCGCTGCGGCGACCATGTACATAGTGAGGGGTGTAGGGCCGGGCTTCGAAGGGGTTCCGAGGCTCCTAGCTGGACATCCCCTTTATGATATACTCAATCCCCTCCTAGCACTCGTGTTATTCGTGGCGCTAGGTTTATCAATATACTTTCTGAGGAGGGTGAGAGAATGAAGAGAAATACGTTGCTGTTGATCCTGCTGGGCATCTACTTCCTCTACAACATCACAATCCTTTCAATATGGCAGGGTTGGACGAGCCCTACGCCTCCTCCCATAGGGCTCCTAATGGGACCTGGTATGTTCGCCATCGCGGTGTTGGTCACGGGCGTTACAACCTGGGTTGCAGCAAGGTACTTGCCAAAAGAGGTGCAATTAACGGCGGCTGCCGCTCCGGGCTCTGCCGCGCCCAGGAAGGCGGTCGCACTGACGTCGCGCGAAGCAGGCATCGTGGCCTCCTTCTCTGGCGTCACCTTCGCTTGGAATGCCCTAGGTCTTATCTTTGTAATATTCCCCCCGGGCAGCTGGTCCATCACGGGAATCATGCCCCAGATAGTGGGGATGGCCACAGGACCCGTGGGCCTGATCATAGCGCACTTTGTTGGGGGACTACTCTGGTACGACTTTCCATGGGGAACCTTTAACTTCATGCTCAGCTCCACTTGGCTGGTCACCGTCGCATACTATTTCTACAGAGATGTAGCGAAGATATACAGGTACCCAATCCTGTTTGCCCAGACCTTCCTGCTCCACCAGTATGACGTCTACAGCTGGGCGCTGTGGGCCTCCCACTTCGCCAAGCTCGCTCCAGTTGATTTCGTTATCCCTGCCACCATAGTCTTCATCGGACCCTGGTCCCTATTGAACGCCATACCCATCGTCATCATCGTCGCCCTCCTGGACCGCTTCGCTCCGGGCTTCATGAGGCCCACCTGGCTCGATAGGTACACCACTCCCTAGGGAAAAATTCTTGCTCTAAATCCCGCATATTTTTAAGTCATAACCTTCTTAGGATGTTAAAGAGTGCGAAAGAGATCGTAAGTAAGAAGCCAGCCACCAGCGCAAGGATAGACATGCCGAGGAGCCGTTGGTAGAGAGGCTCCGTCAGGAGGAATAGAGGTAAGCCAAGTCTGGCATAGTAGACCGCGAAGGCTATGAGCCCGAAATTCAGGAATATTACCGCTTTGTCTGTCCTCGAAAGCACCCGCTTTGCTCCGAGCCTGAATGTCCTTACCCCGCTATAAGTGAACCCTTTCATCTCCAGGGCCACAGAAGCCCACTGTGCCCTTCTTATCGTGGCGAAAATCGTGGGCGGCAGAAGTGATAGGTACGCGGCTATCTTCCTTACAGGATCTACCTCCCGAACCTTAAATCCGCGGGACTGGTATGCGTCCACGATTTCGCTTAATTGTGACACGAACAAGGGGGCAGAGCCGAAAGCCAGGCTTACGGTGGTCGCCACTCGTGGGGGCACCTTGACGATGGCCAACGAGTTGGCTAGATCGATTATTCGTGTTGTGGCTGCGAAGATCGCGACTACCCCTATCAGGTTTGCTAGGCGGTATAAGCCTGAAGCCGCCCACACGAAGCCCAGGACCGAAATCTCACCCCTCAATACGTAGGGGAAGCCGGTATAGAAGGTAAAGTACAGCGTCGCGAAGGCCCCGCCCATCAGCACGACCACATTCTTGTAGATAACCACCAGTTGCTTCGTCACCCCCGAGGCCCAAGCAAGTAGGTAGAGAGCGACGCTTATAGTGAGGCCAAAGAGCGGATCCAGAAACGTGATAACAAGCGCGGTCACGCCGAATATTATTATCAGCTTTGTTACGGGGTTGAGCCTATGGAGGAAGCTGTCACCTTCCGCATACTCGAAGGGCCGCACCTGCCGGCGTCGCTCTGGGACCGCAGCTGGCTTAACCAAGGATGCCCACCATCTCCTCGAGCGTAACAGCTTCACAGGGCATCGCGGCAGCCTCGGACAGCATTTTAGACAGTCTTACGACGGGCGGGGCCCTCAGATGTGCCCTAACTAACGTCTGCTCATCTCTTAGCAGCGTGCGGGTGGGCCCATCAGCCAAGATTCGGCCCTCGCTCATCACAACGGTCCTGGGCGAGTACTTCGCCACGATTTCCATGTCGTGGGTTACGACCAAGATAGTCTTGCCGGATTCGTTTAATCTCTTCAAGAGCTCCATTATTTCAATCTTCTGAGCCAAGTCCTGCCCCGTTGTAGGCTCGTCTACCAGCAGTATCTCGGGGTCCGTGGATAGGGCCGCGGCGAGGGCCAACCTCTTCCTTTCGCCTAGGCTGAGATTAAAGGTCGTTGCGCCCCAAGCATGTTCAAGATTCACGAGCCTCAGAAGCTCGCGAACCCTCTGAGCACGCTGCTCCTTATTCATCCCCAGCTTTTTCATTCCGAGCTCCAGCTCATCCTTAACGCTTAGCTTGAAGAGCTGCCGGTCGGGATGCTGAAAGACCAGCCCTACGAGCCGGCTTAACGTAGCAGGGCTCTCCTTCGATGTATCGATTCCCTTGACAAATACGCTTCCGCTCGTGGGCTTCAGAAGGCCGTTAAGATGCTTCAGCAGGGTGGTTTTCCCTGATCCGTTTTGGCCCACGATGGCCAGGAATTCACCGGGCTGCACCGCGAGATTCACGTCCCTCAGCGCTACAATCCCGCCCTCGTAAACGTGCGTCAGGCCTTCGATGGATATGATCGGTCTAAGTTCGGATTTGGTATTCCCAAGTATGACATCCGCCGTTCTCCCCGGAGCGCTACGGATCCTCCCAGCCATCGCCTGAATGAATGGTTGGGGCAGTTCCTCAGGGTCTAGGGCCATTAAATCCTCATCTAATATCTTCCTCCTGCGAAGCTCATGTAGGAGAGCGGGCAGCTGTGGCAGGTTGACGCCTGCTGTCTTCATGGCCTCCCATTTTTCAGGATCGTTGAGGAGGTCGAAGGGGCGTCCCTCCGCAACCAGCCTCCCGTTGTGCATCACAACGAGCCTGTCTACCCACGGTAGGAACTCCTCTATCCGCTGTTCAACTATTACGAAAGTACTTTCCTTTTTGCCCATAATCTTCCTTAGTACGCGACTTACTAGTTCTCCCCCCAAGGGGTCAAGCGAGGATATCGGCTCATCCAGAACATAAATCTGCGGTGAGAGGGCTATGATCGAAGCTAGGGCACAGAGTTGCTGCTCTCCTCCTGATAGCGTGTGTGGGTTTCTCTCCTCGAATCCCGTGAGCCCCACAGTGGCTATCGCATCCCTCACCCTCCTCTCTATCTCATCCGGGGGAAATCCAAAATTCTCCAACGCAAAAGCGATATCGTCAATGACGGTCGGCTGTAATAGTTGTCCTGTGTAGTCTTGAAGGACCATTCCCACTATCCGGGACAGGTCGGAGATTTCTTCATAACGAGGATCGTGGCCATCAATCTCTATGTTACCTTCCAAGTAACCTGGGAAGAAGTTAGGAATTAGGCCATTTAAGCAGAAGCAGAGAGTAGTCTTTCCCGCAGCCGTAGGGCCTGTGATGAGCACGGCCTCGCCCTTCTTGATTTCGAGGCTAATATGGTCCAATGCTGGCTTCTTGGATCCTGCGTAAGTCCACGTGAGGTCCTTGATCACGATCGCCGACATATTTTTTGCCTTCGCCTATACCTTCATACCCGACGACTAGTGTGTGAGTTCCTTGCTCAACTTACTCCTAAGAGCATTGGTAGCCTCAATGTCCACAGCCCCCTCCCTTATGACCACCCCATAGATTTCCCGGGCCTGTTCGGGCGTAATGTATTCATTTTTGACATCCCAGAGTACGAGCTGGGGGTCTCTTTCGAGGGGGGATCCCCATCCCCCTCCTCCCCCGCTACGGAGACTCACTTTCTCTCCGCGAACCAGCCTTAACCCGCCCACCTTTCTCACCCACCTCGGTTGCTCGCCATGTTTGTAGATGACACAGATATTGGGTGTACCATTGTGCCCCCCGCCGACGCCCCAGGGGGGGAACTTGCTTCTGCCCACCGAGACCGTGAAAGTGGCTTCGCTGCACCGCACGACATAATCTTTAATGACACCAAAACCGCCCCGGAACTTTCCATGTCCTGTACCTCCCTCTATGTTGAGGCAAAAACGTTCAACCAAAATCGGTGTTCTTCTTTCGTAAACTTCGTTGGAGGCGATGTAGGTTTCACCGTCTCCGCAAGCGACCAGGCCAGATTCACCATCCATATCATGGCCAGCGCCCCAGCCTCCTGGTTGGGGCTCAACGATGGCAAAGGGCTCCCCGGTTTCGTCGAAGCGACCAGCCAATATGGTAGCCAAGATGGAAAGGAAGTGACCGGCCGAAAGCTTCTCTGGGACGTGCGGGGCTAAGGCTTTCCAGACTAAGTCGGTGGCATACGACATAGCCTCCCAGAAGGTGGACGTGGGCGCTGGCCTGACCGGGTTGAAAACGCTCCCCTCCGGAGCGATGACCTTCAGCGGGCTGAAGAAGCCCGCATTAGGATGCGCATGTGGATCCATCACGGCCATGTAAGTTTCACGCACCCCCGAGACGGTGGCAGGCAAAGGCGAGTTTATCGAGCCCTTCCCCTGCGGAGCACTACCTGTGAAATCCACTAGAAACTCATCGTCGGCAATCTTGACTCTCACCCTGACTGGAAGAGGACTATCTGTGACCCCATCGTCGTCGATGAGATCCTCAGCCGTGAATTCGCCTCTGGGAAGCTCCCTTAATTTCAACTTTGCAAGTCTCCGGCCATCTTCCAATAGTCTGTCCATGCTTTCAAGCACCTGTTCGACGCCATACTTTTCGATCAGCTTCTGTAACCGCTGCTCGGCCACCTTCATCGAGGCCACCTGGGCTTCCATATCTCCCAGGGTAAATTCGGGCAACCTCGAGTTATGCCTGATAATATCGATGACATCCTTGTTGGGCTTTCCCTCTATGTAAAGTCGCACGTTAGGGAACTGCGTCCCTTCCTGAAAGATTTCGGTGGCATCGGAGGTCCAACTGCCGAAGCGCATCCCACCGACCTCAGACCAATGCCCTTTGTTTATGATCAGAGAGATCAACCTGTCCTTGCTGAAGACGGGGAGCACGAGCGTGACGTCGTTCAGATGTGTACCCGACCTGTAGGGAACGTTCAGCATGTAGACGTCGCCGGGCTTCATATCCCCACCCCATTTTTCGAGCACTTCTAGGGCCACAAAATCGAGCACGCCTGAAAAACCTGGGACTCCTGGAGTCTGCGCTACCAGATGGCCGCCCTTAGGATCCGTTATAGCCACCGCATAATCGAGCACCTCATAAATCACCGGGCTCTTGGCCGTCCTGCCGAAGGCATAGAACATTTCCTCACAGGCCACGACCAGCCCGTTCTTGATGATCTCAAGTGTGAACGGGTCTACCATGCCCTACCCCCTCCTCATGATGATATTGCCATACCTATCAATGAGTGCCTTCTGGCCCTTCAGGACGATGATCGTGGAGGTTGGATCCTCTATTATGGCTGGGCCCACCACAGGGGAGTTCGAGGGAAGCAGGGTCCGATCGTAAACGGGCCATTTGTTGTGCCTGCCGTCGAGATAGACCTCCCTCTCCTCCTTTAAGGCCTTTCCAGGTGACCCCCCCTCCAGCTTCAACTCGGTCGGTCGCGCCTTATCCAATCTGACGATGCCTGTTAAATGAAAGTTCACAATTTCCACCGGGCTCCCCTCCAGCTTAAACGCGTATTTCCTTTCATGAGCCGCGTCGAACCTCGCAACCAGCTCCGCCACTTCTGATGGGCCGATTCGCCCCCCCATGACCTCCACCCTAACCGTGTGTTCCTGTCCAAGATATCTCATGTCCGCATACCTCGCGAAAACGACTCGAGCCGTATCCAAACCTTCCCGGGTTAGGAGGGAAATCATCTTGGCCTCCAACTCCCCATAGACCTCGTTAACCTTAGACAGGTTCGATTCAACATCTAGCCTTAGAGTATGCGTTAGGACTAGGTCGTGCCTAATGTCGGTAACGAGCATACCCCATGCCGAGAAGACCCCCGGAGGGATGCCCGGAATGACCACCGTGCCTATCTCCAGCTCTTCGGCAATGAATGGGGCAAACATGGGACCTGAACCCCCATACGCGATCAAGGCGAAGTCGCGGGGATCGTATCCCCTCTGCACGGAGACCAGCCTTATCGCGTAAGCCGCATTATCGTTGGCCAGTCTTATCACACCTTCCGAGAAGCCTTCTATCGAAGTGTTGAACTGTTCAGCAAATGGCTTTATGGCCTTTTCACTTAAACTCCTATCTATCTTCAGGTAACCCCCGAGTAAATACTTAGGATTGAGGAGTCCTGTCAATACATAAGCGTCCGTTACGGTCGGGTCTTTGCCACCCTTCCCATAACATGCTGGGCCAGGGTAAGCCCCGGCAGCCTTGGGACCGACCCGGATGTTGCCAATTGGATCGACCCAAACGATGCTGGTTCCGCCGTTACCGACCTCCACCACCTCAACGGTAGGCACGAAGACCGGATATCCCGGCCTGAATTTATCCCTCCCCACGTAGTGTTCGGTGGTTACCGTGGGGGTGAGCTCCTGGACAAGGCTAGCTTTGGTCGTTGTACTACCCCCGTCCAAAGTGATTATGTTCCTTAGACCCAGCAACTCTGCTATAGCAATGGACCCGATAACCCCGGCGATCGGACCCGACTCCATGGTGGTTATTGGATACTTTCCGGCAAAGTCAAAGGAAGCCGTCCCGCCACCAGAAAGCATGGCCAGCGAGGTGCCTGTGAAGCCCCGTGCCTCAAATTCTTTCTTTAGCTTTTCCAGATATCCAGTCATCTTAGGTCTAACATAAGCATTGAGCACGGCAGTCGCGGTTCTCTCGTACTCCCTCCACTCCCTAGTAACCTCGCTCCCAAGGGTCACTGGTATGCCTGGGGCCGCTCTGCTGACGATCAGGCCGGCCTCTTCCTCATGTTTGGGATTGACATAGGAATTAATGAAACTTATCGCGATCGACTCCACACCTTCCCGTTTGAGTCTCTCCACGGCCTCCACTACGCTCTCAGGGCTCAGTGGCTCTAGCACTGTACCATCGCTGAGAATCCGCTCAGATACCTCAACTCTGAGATAGCGAGGCACAAGCGGGTCGGGCTTTCTATAGCGAAAATTGTAGATATCCCTCCTGTTGGAGCGTTGCAACTCCAGAACATCCCTGAAGCCCCTGGTTGTGAGCAACCCTACCTTAGCACCAGACCTCTCCACTATAGTATTTATCACCAACGTCTGTCCGTGGAGTATCATGCGCACATCCCTTAAGTTTACAGCGCTTCTTTCGATGCAATCCACCACGCCCCGCGAGAAATCTTCAGGAGTTGTTTCGGTCTTTACCCAGAAGGTTGCACCCGATTCCGGGTCATAGGCGACCAGGTCCGTAAACGCCCCGCCGATATCAATCCCGATCCTCATAATGAGAGCCGGCGGAGGAGCAAGGAATGGGCCTTTTAAATATTTCGAGCTACAGAAGTTAGTACTTGTCGCGGGTTCCATTAATAAGCTTCATTTAGTCGAATCTTGTTATACTCTCTATTCCCTTGACCTAGTTCGCCTCAATTGAGTCGACTCGCCCCGCCTTTTGCACTTAACCCAGGGTCTACCGCAAGAGGCTCAAGAGAATCGTCATAATGACTCCAGCGGCTAGGAGCCGATATATGATGATAAGGCTCTGATGGACGCGCTTAAGCCCACTCATCTCACACATGTGAGCCCGTCCTCCACACCTGCAACCCTTTGTATATAGGGTCCTCCATTTCCCGACCCATCTTCTACACCGACATCCCCCCGAATCAGTATGGCCTGGGATCACCAGGCGACGGCTCGGCACACATAGGACATGTTAGGCTCGGTGAAATACCAGTTCATAATTCTTAACCCCTCTAGCCACTGTTGATCATCGCCGCAGGATGCGGCCCCTGGGCAGACCTGCGTAGGGTGGAAGCCGACGCGCCGCCGACAGGCTTTAAGAGGCGAGATCAGGGCGGCCGTAGTCCTTGCTGGGCAGAGCCTCCGGGGGCCTCACGCCCCTCTACGCCTCGATCTTCACCATCTCGCTGGGGCTGGGGGCCTACCTCTTCCTCCTATCCCTTTATGTCCAGCGGCTGGGTGGGACCTATCTGGACCTGGGCGTGGTGGGCGCGGTCAGGTCGCTGGCCTACGTGCTCCTACCCCTCGTGGCCGGCCTTCTGGCCGACCACCTGGGGGCCCTCCGCCTCTTCACCTTCAGCGTCCTGGTGAGCGGGGCGGCGGCCGGGGGCGCTCCCGCTGGCCTCATCGGTCACCCATGTGGTGCTGACCCAGCTGCTGACGGGCATAGGGTATGCCTTCCTCTGGCCCACCACGAGGCCCTGGTGATCTCCTCCTCCGCGGACCGGGAGAGGCTTCGGGCCCTAGGGAGATACAACATTTCGTGGGGGTCCGGCTTCCTCCTGGGCCCCCTCTTGGGCGGCTACCTCTGGGCGCCAGGCGTCCGGCGCATAGCCCAGGAGCCTGAACATCGGCGGGAGCCTCCCCTCCCGCTACAGCTGCCCCATGGCGGCGTTGACGCCGGCGGCATAGCTCTCCAGCGCCTGGAAGGCCTCGGGGGCGTTCTGCCTGAGCCGCGCAGTAGTCGCTTCGGCCGACCTGTGAAGCCCTATGAGCCTCATATAGGCATCCGAGGGCACCGCCTCCCTTGCCAGCACCTCGGCCAGTTTACCTTCCGCCAGCCTTCTCTGCACGTCCATCTGCCAGAGCCGATAATAACCGTGGAGGAACCCCACCGCGAAGAAGGCATCCGCCTCACTCGAGGCAAAGATATAGGGCACCAGGAAGCCGTCGAAGGCGATCGTGATGGGGGCACCTAGGCCCTTTAGCTTCAGCGGGTGGAGTCCGAGAGGTCGCCCCTGCCGGCCTCGCTCCAGAGCCCCGAGCAAGGGTCTAGGAGGCTTGCGGAAGCGAGAGCTCGAAGGCCATCAGCAGGCCAATGAGCGCCGTGCAGGCGATGATGATAAGCGGCGCCGTCAGCCGACGAGCCGCCAAACCCCCTCAGGCGCCCTACATATGTTAACAAGCCTGAGCGGACCTCCTTGTGGCTCAGCCGCGAGCGAGAGGGCCCACGCCCGAGGTGAGCAGGCTCCTGATATAATCGGGCGTCAGCGGCATCCTGTCGATCAGGATGCCGAGGTGCGATAGCGCATCCTCCACGGCGTTCACGACGGCAGGCGTCGCGGCGATGGTGCCGGTCTCGCCTATGCCCTTCGCGCCCAGGGGGTTGGTGTCCGTCGGGGTCTGCGTGGTGTGCCACTCGAAGCTCGGCAGCATCTCCGCGGAAGGTATCAGGTAGTCCGAGAGCGTCGCGCTTAGCGGCTGACCCTGCTCGTCGTACATGAAGCCCTCAATGAGCGCCTGTCCCAGGCCCTGTGCGACGCCCCCATGCACCTGACCCTCGGCGATGAGGGGGTTGATGACCCTGCCCACGTCATCGACGGCCACGTACTTCAACAGCCTTATCTGGCCGGTCTCGGGGTCCACCTCCACGGCGCAGACATGCGTCCCGAACGGAAAGGTGAAGTTCTTGGGCGCGAAGGCGGCGTAGGCGAAGAGCGTGGGCTCCATGCCCTTGGGCAGGCGGCGCGGGTTGTATGCCAGCGCCGCCACCTCCTTGAAGCTTATGCTGCGTGAAGGATCCCCCTCAACGAAGATCTTGCCATCCCTAAAGACCATGCGGGCATCTTCCACGCCCAGCTTGTGGGCCGCGATCCTGGCCATCTTCTGCTTGATCTTTCTCGCCGCCAGCAGGAGGGCGCTCCCGCCCACCGGAAGCGAGCGGCTGCCGGCAGTGACCGTGCTCCAGGGCAGCAGGGAGGTATCGCCGTAATAGACGGCTATGTCCTCCATCGGTATGCCCAGCTCATCCGCGACCAACTGCTTGAAGGGCGTGACGTGCCCCTGTCCATGGGGGTTCGTCCCTAGGTGGACCACCACCTGGCCGCTCCTGAGCACGGCCAGCGCGGCGGTCTGGGGATAACTGGGCCCGAACCCGCAGATCTCCACATAGGTCGAGATGCCGATGCCGATGAGCCTCCCCTCGGCCCTGGCCCTGGCCTGCAGCTCCCTCAGCTGCTGATATCCTGAGGCTTCCAAGGCCCTCCTTAGGTTCGCCTCATAATCGCCGCTATCATAGGTGAAGCCGCCCGCGCTCTTATACGGGAACTTCTCCCTCGGCACGAAGTTCACGAGGCGAACCATGGCCGGGTCCAACTTCAGCCTGAGCGCGATCGCGTTCATGGTCCTTTCGATCAGGTAGGTGGCCTCGGGCCTGCCCGCGCCCCTGTACGCGCCCTGGGGCACCTTGTTGGTGAAGACGGCATATGCCTCGCCGTAGAAGTTCTCGATGTCGTAGGCGCCCGGGCACATCCTCAGCGTAGTTTCGGGCAACAGCACGGAGTCCTCGAGCGCGTAGGCGCCGGCATCGGCGATGATCTTCACCCTTAGGCCCAAGATCCTGCCATCGGCCCTAACCGCCGCCTCCACGTACTGCTTTTGCCCCCTGCCATGGGAGCCGGCTATCAGGTTCTCCCTCCTGCTCTCCTCCCACTTCACGGGCCTGCCGAGCGTTATTGAGGCGAGCGCCACGGCCACCTCCTCGGGGCTGACGGTGATCTTTGAGCCAAAGGCCCCTCCCACGTCCGGGGAGATGACGCGCACGCGGCTCTCATGCAGGCGCAGGATCCTGGCCAGCTCCTCCCTGGCCTCATGGGGGCTCTGAGTCGAGAGCCAGATGGTCAGCTGCCCCGAGCCCGCATCGTAGCTGGCCACCACGCCCCTGGGCTCCAAGGGCACGGGCGCCACCAGCTGGTTGACCAGCTCCAGCTTTATAACATGGTCAGCTTCCCTGAAGGCCCCCTCAACATCGCCCTTCTCCAGCTTGACGTAGTAGCCTATATTATCGGGCAGCTCCTCGTGCACCCTAGGCGCTCCGGGCTGTAGGGCCCTCTCGGGGTCAACGACGGGCTCCAGAGGATGGTAGCTCACCTCGACGAGCTCGGCCGCATCCTGAGCAAGGTAGGGATCTTCGGCAACGACGAGCGCCACGGGCTCGCCCACGTACCTTACCTGGTCCGCCGCAAGCGCAAGCCGCTTCGTCGACTTCACCCCCTCACCCTCGACCGTGGTGAGGAGCTCCGTCCTCTGCTTCACGTCGCTCCCTGTCAGCACGAGCCTCACGCCCGACAGGCGCAGGGCCCTTGCAGCGTCCAGGCCCAGGATCCTTGCCCTGGCATAGGGGCTCCTCACGAAGGCTGCGTAGAGCATTCCAGGCAGCCTGATGTCCCCCACATAGCGCCCCCTGCCCGTCATCAGGCGAAGGTCCTCCTCCCTCCTGAGCGGCCTGCCCACGAGCCTCGCCTCCTCCAGCAGGAGCTCGGCCCTTGCCACGGCGCTGCTCAAGCGCGTAGGGGGGCTCCTGCCCAATTGATAAACCTCTTCTCACCAGGCCTGGCGTTGCTCTGCGCGCTCATCTTGGCCGCGGGCCCCGGCAGGAGGATAGGAGGCAGAAAGCAGCTCCTGGAGCTGGGCGGGAAGCCCATGCTCCAGCACGTTATAGACCTGGCCTGCTCCCTGCCCTTCGAAAGGGTACTCGTGGTCCTGGGCGCCCACGAGGAGGAAATCAGGAAGGCGATCAGGTTCGACAGGGCGGAGCCCCTCGTGAACCCGCACTACGAAGAGGGCCTGGCCTCCTCGCTGCGCCTGGGCTTCTCGGCCCTGTGCGAGCGCTGCGAGGCCGTTGCCATCTTCCTCGGCGACCAGCCCTTCGTGAGGAGGGAGACGGTCCTAAAGCTCCTTCGTGAATTCCAGCGGGCCAGGCCGCTCATAGTGGTCCCCACTTATAGGGGACAAAGGGGGAACCCCTGCATCGCCTCCTCCGGGCTGAGGGATGAGGTAGCCCGCCTGCGGGGCGATGTGGGCCTGCGGGCGCTCTTCCCTAAATATGCCCCCCGCATCAGGTACGTGCCGGTGGAGGACCCCGGCATCCTGCTCGACGTAGACACGGCAGGCGACTACGAAAGGGCCAGGTGGGCCTTTGGGGCGAAGGCGGGACAGTGAGGCGGGCCACCATGTTCCGGCAAGGCTTTTATGCCAGTTCTTAGTCCAAAATTCCGGTGAGCCTGAGCGCCGCCGGGCCTCTAGTTGATGCGAGGGGTCGGATAGCCAAGAAGGTTAGGGTCTCCGTCACGGACCGCTGTAACTTCGCCTGCCTCTTCTGCATGCCGAAGAAGGAGGACGTGAAGTGGCTGCCGAAGCAGGAGATCCTCACGTACGAGGAGATCGCCAGGGTGGTCAGGGTGCTCGCATCGCTGGGCGTGAGCAAGGTAAGGCTAACCGGAGGAGAGCCGCTTTTGAGGAGGGAGGTAGAGGAGCTGGTCCGCATGCTCTGCAACATAGAAGGCATCGAGGCTATCGATATGACCACGAACGGCTGGTTTCTGTCCGAAAAGGCCCATTTGCTGAAGGAGGCGGGGCTGAGGGGCATCACCGTGAGCCTTCACAGCCTGCGCAGGGAGAGGTTCGCGCAGCTTTCGGGAATAGATGCGCTGCCCCGCGTGCTGGAGGGGATAACGGCGGCCATGGAGGCAGGGCTGAGGCCGCTGAAGATTAACGCCGTGGCCATCAGGGGGTACAACGACGACGAAATCCTGGACTTGGTGGAATTTGCCAGGCAGAGGGAGATCAGCATAAGGTTCATAGAGTTCATGCCGCTCGACGGGCTGGGCATCTGGGGGCCCGAGAGGTTCATGAGCGCCAGGGAAATCCTGGGCGCGGTGATGGCCCGCTACAGGCTCATCCCCCTGGGCCGACAGAGGGGGGAGACGGCTTCCCGTTGGGCCTTTGAGGATGGCAGGGGGGAGCTGGGCATAATAGCCTCTATGACGGAGCCCTTCTGCGACGACTGCGACCGCATCAGGCTCACCGCCGACGGTAAGTTCCTCGCCTGCCTCTTCGATACCCACTACTACGACCTTAAGCCCCTCCTCCGCGGCGGCGCCTCCGACGAGGAGCTGGCCTCCTTCATTAGCCAGTGCTATCTAAGGAAGCCGGCCGGCGTGGCCTACATGCCTTGGGTCAAGGTGCGCTGGGAGAAGCCGAGGCCGATGCACGCGATAGGTGGGTAATATGCTGAGGGTGCGCATAAGGTACTTCGGGCAGGCCCGCGAGGCGGCGGGGCTAAGCGAGGAGGAGATGACGGTGGAGGAGGGCGTCACGCTACGCGATGTGATGGAACGAATCTTCCTAAGATATGGGGAGCTTGCCGCCATGCGGGATTCGCTGCGCATAGCGGTGAACAGGAGGCTGGCGGACCTGAGCTCCCAGCTCTCTGAGGGGGATGAGGTAGCGCTCCTGCCTCCCGTGTCCGGGGGTTGTCATGGCTAGGCCCCTGCTCGAAAGGAGGGTGCGGAGGGATGCCCTAGACCCCCTGCTCCTGCTGGAGCAGGTGAGGCGCGCGGAGGCCGGTGCCGTGGTGCTGTTCCTCGGCACGGTGAGGGCGGAGGGTGAGGCGGGGAGGGTGAAGGAGATAGAGTATGAGTGCTATGAAGAGATGGCCGAGGAGAAGCTGAGGGAGATAGAGCGCCGGCTGATGGTAAAGTGGGGCCTACAGGCGATAAGCATCGCCCACAGGATAGGCAGGCTGAGCGTAGGGGATATCAGCGTCGTCGTAGCCGTATCTTCCAGGCACAGGGCCGAGGCCTTCGGGGCCTGCAGGGAGGCGATAGAGAGGATAAAGAGGGAAGTGCCCATATGGAAGAAGGAGCTGCTGGAGGAGGGGGGCTCACGGTGGGTTGAGGGGCATGCGCTCGAGGAGGCCTAGCGGCCTCTATAGCTGGTCCGTGCCTATAGACTGCAATAGGAGGAACCCTGCCGGCTAAATGGACCTGAGCTTCTCCTGAAGGCCGTTCGTGACCTGTTTTATGTACCTCTCGGCCGCCGAGTCGAGCAGCCTGGAGCCCACGCCGGCTATGAGGCCGCCCACGTTGGCATCCGCCGACCACCTGATCAACGTGCCCCCGCCCTGCCGGTCCTCGAGCGTAAAGGCCATCTCCAGGTCCACGGAGCTGCCCAGCCCGGTGCCCCTTCCCTTCAGCTTGGCGTAGCTGGGAGGCCTCCTCTCCAGGAAGGTGAACATGAACGACATGCTGCCCTTGATGAAGGAGATGCCCACCTTAGCCTTCACCCTGAAGTTGTTCTCGTCCACGGGCTCCAAGCCCTCCAGGTCGGGTATGATCCCGCTCACCTGCCTAGGATCCGTCAGAAAGCCGTATACCCTCTCCTTGGGAGCCGGCACCTCGAAGGAACCCTCATAATGAAGAGGCATGCGAAGCATGGGGCTTAGGGGCTTAAAAAGGTTCGCCGTGCGGCCGGCGGGAAATGACGAAGGGCGGGCAAATCCTTTAAGCCCGCTCCTCCTTTCGTGGAGAGCTTGCAGCCCCACTACACCAGCATCAGCGACGCCTTGGAGGTCCTGCTCGGGAAGGCAAACCTTCACCCGCGCGTGGAGCGGCTGAGGCCTCAGCAGGCCTTCTCGAGGGTGCTGGCCGAGGACGTCATCGCGGACTTGGACATTCCCCCCCACGATGCTTCGCACATGGATGGATATGCGGTGAGAAGCTCCGACCTTGCAGCTGCTCGCCCCGACGAGCCCGTGCGGCTAAGGCTCAGGGGGCAGGTGCCCCTCGGCGCCTATGCGGACCTCGAGCTTGGGCCGGGAGAGGCGGTAAGGGTGCCCACGGGAGGTTATATCCCCAGGGGCGCGGACGCCGTGGTGCCCGTCGAGGAGGCCCTCTTGGAGGGTGAGGAGGTGGTGGTGCGAGCACCGGTGCCCAAGGGGGCCCATATCTACGCCAGGGGGGCCACGATAAGCAGAGGGGCCCTGGCGCTGCGCAAGGGGCGCCTCCTCACGCCCCAAGATATAGGGCTTCTGCTCGCGCTGGGCAGGGCGACGGTGAGCGTTTATGCGAGGCCGAGGGCCGTGGTGATCCCCATAGGAAGCGAGCTGGCCGATGTGCCCGAGGAGGGGAAGATACCAAATTCACACGGTCCGCTGGTGGCGGGCCTGTTGGAGGGCGCGGGCTGCGAGGTCGAGCTTCTGAACGTCGTCCCCGATGAGCCCCTTGAAGTAAAGGCCGTGCTGAAGGATGCCCTTCATAGGGCAGACCTGGCCCTCACCATAGCGGGCTCTTCCGTGGGCGAGAAGGATGTGACGGAGAGGGTGCTATCAGAACTGGAGGGCCTCGAGCTCCTCGTCCACGGCCTGAGGCTTGATCCAGGCAGGAGGGGGGGCTGCGCCTTGGTAGGCCATAAGCCCATCTTCCTGCTCCCTGGCCTCATCCTGGGGACGGTCAGCGTGCTGATCACGCTGGCCATGCCTGTGCTGCAGAGGCTGGGGAGCCCCGGCTTTCCCAGAATAGGCGCGAGGCTGGCGGCCGAATGGAGGGCTAGGAGGCGCTATGACTTCACCAAAGTCGTCTATCTGAAGCTTCAGGAAAGGGAGGGCCTCCTGGAGGCCCTGCCCCTCCTGGGCGAGACGGAAAAGCTCACCGTGCTCACGGAGGCAAATGCCTGCATGGTGGTGCCGGAGCACGTGGTGGAGCTGCGGAGGGGAACTAGGGTCGAGGCCCTGCTCTTGCCCGGCTGGCCCCGCGGCGGCGAGGCCTAGGCGGCCAGGCCCTTCTCCTTGAGGATGCGCCAGACCTTTTCCGGCGTGACGGGCATGTCGATATGCCTGACGCCCAGGTGGGCCAATGCGTCCACAATCGCATTGACCACGGCCTGAGGCGCCGCTATAGTGCCCGTTTCCCCTACGCCCTTGACGCCCAGCGGGTTGTGCGGCGAAGGCGTCACCGTTGAGTCCGTGACAAAGGCCGGCAGCTCCACCGCGCTGGGCATCGCGTACTCCGAGAGCGAGGCGGTGAGCAGGTTCCCATCCTTATCGTAGAGGGCCTCCTCATACAGGGCCTGGGCGAGGCCCTGGGCTATGCCTCCGTGCACCTGCCCCTCGACCAGCATCGGATTGATCTGGACGCCGCAGTCGTCCACGGCCACGTACTTCAGTATCTTGGCCCTTCCCGTTTCCCTATCGATCTCCACCACGCAGATATGCGCGCCGAAGGGGAACGTGAAGTTCTCCGGGTCGTAGAAGACCGTGCTCTCCAGCCCCGGCTCCAGCCCCGGCGGCAGCTCCGCCGCGCCGGCGCCGTAGCTGGCGAAGGCCACTTGCTGAAGCGTCACCGCCCTGTGGGGCGCGCCCTTGACGAAGAACTTACCCGCTTCGAAGCCTAGGTCCGCCTCCTTTACCTCCAGCAGGTGCGCGGCTATCCTCATGGCCTTCTCCCGGATCTTCCTGCAGGCCAACGCGATGGCGCCCCCGGCCACGGGCGTGGTCCTGCTGCCATATGTGCCCATGCCGAAGGGGATTGCCGCCGTGTCGCCGTGCACCACCTCGACGTCCTCGAGGGGCACGCCCAGCTCCTGCGCTACGATCTGCGCAAAGGACGTCTCCTCCCCCTGCCCATGCGGGCTTGAGCCAGTATAGACGGTCACCTTGCCCGATGGGTGAACCCTCACGAGCGCGCTCTCCCAGAGGCCGAGGCCGAAGCCCGTGGCCCTGACCACCTTTGAGGGGCCCAGGCCGCAGATCTCCACGTAGCTGGAGATGCCGATGCCCATCAGCCTTCCCTGGTCCCTTGCCCTCCTCTGCTCCTCACGCAGTTCCTCATAGTTCACGAGCCGCTTCGCCCGCTGCAGGGCCTCTGCGTAGTTGCCGCTGTCGTAGACGAGCCCCGTGGCCACCTTGTAGGGGAAGGCGTTGGCGGGTATGAAGTTCCTCATCCTCACGTCCGCGGGATCAAGGCCCAGCTCATGGGCCAGGATATCGACGGCCCTCTCCACGATGTACAACGCCTCTGGCCGGCCGGCGCCGCGGTACGCATCCACGGGCGCGGTGTTGGTCAACACCCCATAGACCTCGCAGTGGATGACGGGTATCCTGTAGGCCCCGCTCAGCATCGTGCCGAAGAGTATGGTGGGCACGCCCGGGGCCGCGGTGGAGAGGTATGCGCCCAGGTTGGCATAGGCGGTGACCTTAAGCCCAAGCAGCGTGCCATCCCTCTTGGCCGCGAGCTCTACGTACTGCACGTGGTCCCTGCCATGGGTCGTCGCCAGATAGTTCTCCCTCCTGTCCTCTGTGTACTTGACGGGAATGTTCAGCTCCCTCGCAAGAAGGGCCACGACGGCATCGATGCCGTAAACGGGTATCTTGCTGCCGAACCCTCCGCCCACGTCCTGAGCTATGACCCTGATCTTGTGCTCCGGTACTCCGAGCATGGACGCGAGCAGCAGCCGGTGTATATGAGGGGCCTGGCAGGCCACCCACATGGTGATTTCACCTGTGCCGGGGTTGTGCTGGGCCACTATGCTGCGAGGCTCCATGGGCGTGGGCTGAAGGCGGTTGTTCACCATGCGCTGCTTTATGACGACGTCCGCCCGGCGGAAGGCCTCCTCTATATCGCCCGCCTTCAATCGCCACGTAAAGGCTAGGTTGTTTGGGATGTCATCGTAGAGGAGGGGGGCTCCTGGCTTCGCGGCCTCCTCCGGGCTTGTCACCGCGGGAAGGGGTTCATAATCCACCTGCACGAGCTCGGCGGCATCCTTCGCCCCATATCTGGACTCGGCCACCACGACGGCCACAGGGTCTCCGACGAAGCGAACCTTATCGACGGCCAGGACATTGTATCTCGGCAGCTTAAGGTTGGCCTCGGGGATGAGCCAGGCGCAGGGAACGGGCCCTATCTTCGCCGATAGGTCCCTGCCCGTGTACACGCCCAAGACACCGGGCGCCCTGCTCGCCTTGCTTACGTCGATGCCCTTGAGCTTAGCGTGGGCATAGGGGCTGCGCACAACCGCGAGATGGGCCATTCTGGTAAGCCGGACGTCATCAGCATAGAGGCCGGTGCCCGTGATGAGCCTGGGATCCTCCCTTCTTTTTACCTTGGCGCCGAAGAGGGCGGTGACGGCCATGCTACTTCTCCCCCCTCATCTCCCTCGCGGCCGCCAGGATCGCCTTCACGATGTTCTGATAGCCCGTGCATCTGCACAGGTTGCCGCTGATCCCCCACCTTACCTCCTCCTCCGTGGGATTGGGCTTCTCCTTCAGCAGCCAGTAGGCCTGCATGATGAAGCCCGGCGTGCAAAACCCACACTGCAGGCCGTGGTGCTCCCAAAAGGCCCTCTGTATCGGGTGAAGCTCGCCGCCCTTTGCCAGGCCCTCTATCGTCAGGATATCGGCGCCATCCGCCTGCACCGCGAAGAGCGTGCAGGACTTCACGGACTTGCCGTTCATTATTACGGTGCATGCCCCGCAGTTGCTGGTGTCGCAGCCCACATGGGTTCCCGTCAGGCCCAGAACATCCCGCAGGAAGTGGACCAGCAGCAGCCTCGGCTCCACCTCGGCCTCATGCTCCACGCCGTTGACCCTAACCCTTATCCTGTGAAGGACTCTCTGGGCCATCATGCGCCACCTCCTGCCCTCCTGAGGGCCTCTGCGAGGGCCCTCCTCGTAAACACCTCCACCATCGCCCTCCTGTACTCCGAGGAGGCGCGAATGTCCGAGGGCGGGTTCACCGCCTTGGCCGCCAGCGCCGCGGCCTGCCTTATGAGCTGGGTATCGATTTTCCTGTCGAGCAGGGCCTGCTCCGCCTCCTTAGGCCTGACGTAGGTATTGCCCACGCCCGTCAAGCCTATGCCTGCGTAGGCACACTTGCCCGTATCATCGAGCCCGAGCTGCACGGCTACGCCGACGATGGCGAAGTCCCCCGCCTTCCTTTCGAGCTTCAGGTAGGCGCCGCCCGTTCTCAGCTTAGGCAGCGGCACCCTTATCTCCGTGATTATCTCAGCGGGCTCCAGCGAGGTGGTGAAGAGGTCCACGAAGAGCTCGTCCGCCCTTATCGTCCTCTGCCCCCTAGGGCCCATGGCCAGCACTTCGCCTTTGACCGCAAGCAGCACCGCGCCCCAGTCGCCTGCCGGATCTGCGTGTGCCAGCGCCCCTCCTATCGTGCCCAGGTTGCGGACCTGAGGGTCGCCTATTACGGAGGCCGCCTCGGCCATGACCGCGCATTTGGCCTTTATCAGCTCCGAGACCTCGAAGGCATGATGCCTGGTTAACGCGCCGATGGCCAGCTGGCCATTCCTCTCCTGGATATATTCCAGCCCCGGCACGCGGTTGATGTCCACAATGTAGGAAGGCGAGGCCAGCCTCAGCTTCATGAGCGGGATGAGGCTCTGCCCGCCCGCGAGGACCTTGGCTTCCCCCTCGTGTTCCTTTAGAAGCGAAATCGCTTCGGAGATGCTTCCGGGCCTTAGATACTGAAAGGTTCTCGGAATCACGTACTACACTGAGCGATGTAGATATTTAGAGCTTAGCATTTGTGCGGAGCGCAAAGGTAAAAACATACGCCCGCAACGCTCCTCCGAGCGTCGTTGGAGCAGGCCATAGAGATGCCCGAGGACCTGGCGAGGCTCTTCGAGGAGGCCAAGTATGTGGCCGAACCCGAGATCGTGACAACGGTCTATCTTGCCCTCAAGCTCGAGAAGCCCCTGCTCGTGGAGGGCGAGCCCGGCTCGGGCAAGACAGAGCTGGCCAAGGTGCTGGCCCAAGGGCTCGGGACGGAGCTCATCAGGCTGCAGTGCTATGAGGGGCTCGATGTGAACAGCGCGATTTACGAGTGGGATTACCTAAGGCAGCTCCTCACGATCAGGATGCGCGAGGGCGAGGGCCTGCGGGAGGGGCTGGAGGGCGAGATCTTCAGCGAAAGGTTCCTGCTGAAGAGGCCGCTGCTGAGGGCGATCCTGCATGAGGGGCCCAGGCCGCCCGTGCTGCTCATCGATGAGATCGACAGGGCGGATGAGGAGTTCGAAAGCTTTCTGCTGGAGTTCCTAGGAGAATTTCAGGTGACCATTCCCGAGGTCGGCACATTTAGGGCCAAGAGGAAGCCGGTCGTCATCATAACCTCCAACCGCACCCGGGAGCTCGGGGACGGGCTCAGGAGGAGGTGCATATACCTCTACATCACCTACCCCAGCCCCGAGAAGGAGCTGAGGATCCTGAAGCTCAAGGTGCCGAACATACAGGAGCGCCTGGCGCAGCAGATGATTTGGGTGGTCAACAGGATAAGGGCCCTCAGCTACGTCACGAAGAAGCCAGGCGTGGCCGAGACGTTGGACTGGGGTTCGGCGCTCCTGGCGCTCGGCCTAGATCACTTGGACGGGGAGGCCCTGCAGAGCACGCTCTCCTGCCTCGTGAAGGACGCCGATGAGTTGCTGAGGCTGAGGTCCGAGGACCTAAGCCGGCTCTTGGGGGATGAGTTCAGCGCAGCCCGGCGGTGAGCTCGCGGAGCCGCTGCTGCGGGCCGTGCTGGCGCTCTGCCTGCGGCTGAGGGAGGCGGGGGCGTCCGCTTCGATCCCCGAGGCCCTCGATGCCATAAGGGCACTGGAGCTCATCGACCTTAACGATGAAGCCCAGGTTAGGGCCGCGCTGAGGGCCACGCTCATCAAAAGGCCTGAGCTGCTTCATATCCTAGATGAGCTACTCAGGACGGGTCGATTGAGCTCCCAGGAAGCCGAATCTGCCGCCGAGCGGGCCCCTGGGCATTTTGCCGGGCTGGCTGCTCCCCATGTAGGCCCTCAGCCTAAGCGCGGCTGGGTGCCGGCCTACAGCCCCCACGAAGTGCTGAACAGGAAGAGCTTCGGCCAACTGCCCGTGCAGGAGGAGAAGGCCATGAAGAGGGCGCTCAGGAGGCTGGCCAAGGCCCTGGCCTCGCTGCCGGGAAGGAGAAGAGAGGCCTCTAGGAAAGGGGTGCTCGACTTCAGGAGAACGATCAGGAGTAGCTTGGGCAGGGCGGGAGAGCTGGCCGTGATTAAAAGGAGGAGAAAGAAGTTCTCCAGGGCCAGGCTCATCCTGCTCTGCGATGTGAGCGGCTCGATGGATGAGTATAGCGAGAGGCTGCTGGCGCTGATGCATGCGGCCTGTAACTACGCCGGGGCCAGCGTCTTCGCCTTCAGCACGAGGCTCATCCCCGTCAACCCTCTCCTGCAGGGCCGCTCGCTCGCGCGCGCCGCCGAGCTCGTCGCCGAACGCGTAAGCATCTGGAACGGAGGGACCAGGATAGCCTCGGCGCTGCGTCAGCTGCTTCTGGAGCACCGGGCCAGGCTGGGCGGCCTGCCCGCCCTGCTGGTGGTGAGCGATGGCCTAGACCTCGGCGATGAGCGTGAGCTCGAGGAGGCCCTTAGGGAAGTGAAGAGCAGGGTGGGCGTCCTGATATGGCTCAATCCCCTGGCCGATGATGCGTCCTTTAAGCCGGAGGCGGGAGGAATAAAGGTGGCTCTGCGCCATGCGGATGTAATGGCGGGCCTTTCGTCCCTTCTTATTCCCGCCCAGCTGAGGCCCCTCCTGCGCGAGCTTGTTCCCTTGATGGCCCGGCGCGGGTAGCCCGCTGGCTACGGAGCCTCCGAGGCCGCCAGCTGCGACGTGGCGGGCAGCGGCTTATGTGGCAGGTGCTTGTTGTACTTGGTCGCTACGATATCGGCCAAGATGCTGAGGGCTATCTCGGCTGGCGTCACGGCGCCTATATCGGCGCCCACGGGCGCATGAAGTGACGAAAGGAACTCCTCGCTCACTCCCCTTTGCCTCAGCGCGGCCACATCCTCCAGCACCCTCTTGCGGCTGGCCAGCAGGCCCACGAACCTTACCTTTGCGCCGGAGAGCGCCTCCAGCACCTCAACATCCCTGGCGCCCTTGGTGAGCACGACCACGCTATCCGTGGGCCTAAATTCATAGCGCCTGAGGTCGAAGTTGAGGTCCGAAATGAGCACATCAGGCCTTTCCGTGAGCACGGGGTTATGATTGATCAGCACGACCTCGAAGTCGAGCTGCTTGGCGAGCCTGATGAGGGCCTCCTCCACGTCATCCTTGCCGCCCTGCCCTATGATTATGAGCCTGCTGGGGGATGAATAGGGCTCAATGTAAATCTCCATCATCCCCCCGCAGTTCGTCTCGACGTATATATCATCGCCGCTCCTGGACCTGACCGTCGCCTCAACGGCCCTCTCCACGTTCTCCAGGTGCACCCGGACCACCTTGGGCAGGCCCGTCCTCATCGCCTCCAGAGCCGCGGGGATTATGGCGGCCTCCGGGCATACCCCTCCCAGCCCGCCGTAGGCTATCCTTCCGTCTTGCGTGATGACCACCTTGAAGCCGGGCTTGCCGATGGAGGAGCCCTGCACGCGCACCACCGTGGCCAGGGCGAAGGTCTCCCCCCTCTCGGCCAACTCCTTGAGCACGGCGAACAGCTCCGCCGGCTTCACTGCCCCGTTCATTAGTTAGCCCATCTTAAGGGTTTTGCTGCGCGCTAGCTATATATGAGCGGGCCACGCGCGGCCCTCCATGTCCATTAGGCAGGTGGATATATCGGGAAAGGAGCCCGTGCTCAGGGTGGCCACGGCCGAGGGAAGGATCAGGCTGAGGGCCGAGACAGTCAGGAGGATTAGGGAGGGGCGCATCGAAAAAGGCGACCCCGTCGCGCTCGCCAAGGTGGCGGCCATCCTAGCCGCGAAGCAGACACCTTCTCTCCTGCCCCTCTGCCATCCGCTGAGGCTGGAGCATACTCAGGTGGACGTCGGCCTCGAGGAGGAGGTAGTCAGCGTCAAGGTGACGGTGACAGCGCACGAAAGGACGGGCGTGGAGATGGAGGCCCTGACGGCGACCTGCATCGCCCTCCTGAACATATGGGATGCGGTGAAGGCCTACGAGAAGGATGAGCAGGGGCAATACCCCTGGACGGCGATAGAGGGCGTGCGCGTGGTAAGGAAGGAGAAGGGACATGTCGGTGCCTGAAAGGCACAGGGCCTTGGCGCCGCGCGAGGTTAGCGTCTACGTCATCACCGTGAGCACGAGTAGATACCTGTCGCGCCAGGAGGGTAGGGTCCTTGAGGACGAGGCGGGCGATGTGGCCGAGGCCCTGGCGAGGGAGGCGGGCTACGCGATGGCGGGCAGGGCGCTCGTGCCCGATGATATAGCGATGATTAGGGCCGCGTTGGCAGGCGCGCTGGGCAAGGCCGATGTCATCGTTATCACGGGGGGCACGGGCCTCTCCCCCAAGGACGTCACCATAGAAGCGGTTAGGCCCCTGCTGGATAAGGAGCTGGAGGGGTTTGGGGAGCTGCTCAGGTACCTCAGCTACCAGAGGATAGGGGCTGCCGCCGCGCTCACGAGGGCCACGGCGGGGGCCCTGGGTAGGAGCCTTGTGCTGTGCCTGCCCGGCTCGCCCGATGCGGTCGAGACCGCGCTCAGGGCCTTCCTGAAGGAGTTGCCTCACGCGCTTTATGTGCTCAGGCAGGCGCCGGATGCCCCGAAAGAGGCTTAGCCACCATTACATCGGTCGCCTTCACCAGGGCCAGCACCCTGTCTCCCTTCTTAAGGCCCAGCTCGCTGATGGCCTCGTTGGAGATGATGGAGACGAGCCGGCCCCCTCCCAGCAGCTCCATGGTCACCTGCGACGCCACGGCCCCCCTCCTTATGCCCACGACCTTGGCCTCTAGCCTGTTTCTCGCGCTGAGCCGGTAGCCGATGTGACCCCAAAAGTCCAGATCCTCCAGCGCGTTGAATAGGTGCTTGCGCGCCCTCCTGTAGCGCGCCAGCAGGGCCTTCGCCCGCGGCGTCAGGCTCGTACTCCCCCCTCCTCTGCCGCCGGGCCTCGCTTCTATCAGCTTGAAGCCCAGGAGCTTCTCGAGCCTTCTAATCCTCCCCCACGCGCTGCGATAGGAGAGGCCCAGCTCCTTCGCCGCCATGGCCAGCGAGCCCTTCTCCTGTATGAAGCGCAGCAGCCGCGCGTCTATTAGGCCTAAGCCCACGCGCCTCTTCCCGATGAAAAGCGTGAGGGAGGGATGCAGCTCCAGGCCCTCCGGCCCTCCCCTCGCCGCCACAGGGCAGAGCCCCCAGCCCAAAATTAAAGCTCTCCCCCGCATAGGAGGCTCGGCGGCAAAGCTATATACAGGGGCTCGATATGAAGGCGCGTGCATATCGCTTCCAACCGCGGCGCGGGGCGCGGCGTCCGGCGCCGGGCGCTGTCCAGGGCAATGGCGCTCATGGCAATCGCGGCATTGTTGGCGCTCACGGGCCTTGTGATTTACGCGCTGGAAGGCATGGCGTCGATTTCAAGGGCGCGCCCCGTGGTCATCTTCAGCGCGCCGACGCTGGCCCGCCTGGCGATGGACCTCGCTGCCAAGGCGGGCCTGCCCGCCGACATCAGGAGGTTGGGCAGCTTGGCCGCCTTCAGGCTCATACAGCAGGGGAACGTCCCCGACCTCTACTTTAGCGTGGAGGTCGAGCTGGCCCCGTGGCTCCAGGCCAGGAAGATCGTCATGTTGGGCTCCTATGAGCTCTTGCTCCTCTGCCGAGGAGCCCACGACCTGAGGGATATCTCCCATGTCACGGTGGCCCTGGCGAACCCCAATACGGCGCCCATTGGATATAGGGCGTTGGCCGAGCTCTACCTGCTGGCCCAGCGAGGGCTGCTGAACATCGGTCAGGTGCAGGAGGAGCTGGGGGTTCGTTACAGCTCGCTGAGTAACGGCACCGTGCTCATAGACGCCGCGAACATGGCGCCCTCAGGCCGATTCGTCATGAGGTCAAACATAGAAGAGGCGGCGGCGCTGGTGGAGCAGGGTGCTGCCGAATGCACCTTCGCCTACTGGCCCTTTATTCTCTCGAGGGGCTATGCGCAGGGCTACAGCATCATAAGCCTACCTCCCGAGCTGCGTTTCCTACAGGATCCGCCCGTCCCCTTCATCGTCAAGCTCAGCTCGGGCACGATAAGGGTGGGGGCGGAGCGGGCCTTCGTTGCCTCCTTCAGCGCGCTGGGCGATTTGGTGCTCCGCTTTCTGCCGCAAATCAACGTGAGCGCCTATGGGCTACTTCCGCAGCCATAAGCCCGATGGCCTGTTGGCGCTTGGAGGACTGACCGCGGCCCTCTATGCTCTCCTGTTGCTGGGCCTGCCGCTGCTGCTGGTAAGGCCTCAGTTGGAAGCCAGGGCCCTCTACGCGCTGGCTAACTCGGCCGCCTTGGCCAGCGCGGCCGCCCTGCTCTGCGTGCCGCCGGCCGCCCTTATAGGGTACGTGGCCCTGAACTCGAGGCGCTCGCTGCTCTTTACGCTCGTGGCCTTCTCCACGGCGGTCCCGCATACCGCGGTAGGGGCCCTTATCTTTCCGCTGGTCAGGGGACTGGGGCTCATCGACACGGCGCCGGCCGCCCTTCTGGCGATGTGGGTCGTCTCCCTGCCCTTGGCCGTCGCGACCGTGAGGAGCGCATACCTAAGCCTGGGCCCCGGGCTTGAGCTGCTGTTGAGGCCCCTGGGCCTGGGCAGGCTGCCGATCCTGCTCATGTACGCCAGGGCCGCATCTAAGGGGCTCCTCTTGGCCGCCCTCGTGGCGTGGCTAAGGGCCTTCTCGGAGCTGGGGGCCCTGCTGTTGGTGGCCTTCAGGCCTCTCACGGCGGGCATCTATGTATATGAGGCGTTCGTTACCTCGGGCTTGGCGCCGGTCATAGGGGCCTCCTTACTCATGGCGGGCATGGGTATCGCGCTCTCGTCGGCCCTGCTGCTGCTCGAGGGGTGGGTGGCGAGGTAGCTTGCTTCGCGTCGAAGGGCTAATCGTGAGGAGGTGGGGGCTCAGGCTCTACGTGGAGAGGCTCGAGGTGGCCGGAAGGCTTGTGCTGCTGGGCAGGAATGGGGCGGGCAAGAGCACGCTCCTGGCCACTCTTGCGGGCCTCTATAGGCCCAGCGCGGGCAAAGTATACATGGAGGGCATGGAGGTAACCGACCTGCCTCCCGAGAGGAGGGGGATTGGCTACCTGCCCCAGCATCCCGCGCGGCTCCCGCTAAGGCCGAGGAGGGCGCTCGAGTACTTTTCCAGGCGGTGGGGCGTGGACTATATGCCCTTCGTGCGAAGGCTGGGCGCCGGGGGGCTGCTAGAGAAGCAGGCCCTCTCGGACGGCGAGCAGCAGCTGCTGAACCTCTGCATCCTCCTCATGAGGGAGCCGCGCTGCCTGCTGCTGGATGAGCCAACAAGCCACCTCGACTGGGAGAATAGGAGGGTGGTCTGGGCCGCGCTCAGGGAGCTCGACCTGCCGCTGCTGCTCGTGACCCACGACCCCCTTGAGGCGCTGCTCGTGGGCGAGAGGGCCGCGCTGCTGAAGGATGGCCTTGTGAGGGGTCCCATAGCGCTGAATACGGCTGACGCACGCGAAGCCATCGGGGCGAGGCTGGACCTCTATGGCCTCCTCGAGGGCTTGGGCTAGAAGAATTGTAGCCGATGGAGAAGATGTGCCTGTTGGCTGGAGCGGGCGAGGACGAAAGAGAACGCTTTTAATGGGCGCCGTGAGCCGAGCGCGGCATGGCGCTAAGCCTGACCCTGTTCACGATGCTGATCGCGGCCCTGGGCGTGGCCGCTTCGGCGGGCTTCGTCTACGCGGTTGAGCGCAGGCCCAAGGGCTCGGAGAGCATGGCATATGTGTGGCAGGGCATAAGGGAGGGCTCCCGGGCCTACCTGAGAAGGCAGTATAGGTCCGTAGCCATCATAGCCGGCGTGCTCTTCTTCCTCATCCTCGGTAGCTTCGCCGCTTACCCCTCGCTGGGGGGCGCGGCCTACGGCCTGAAGGTGGCCGGAAGCTTTGCCCTAGGCGTGGCCTTCTCGCTCATCGCGGCCTACATAGCCATGGACGCGGCCACCAGGGCCAACGTTAGGTGCACCGCGGCCGCCGAGCAGGGCACGGCGCAGGCGCTCAGGGTGGCCATCCTGGGCGGAGCGGCGCTGGGGCTTGCGGTGCTGGCCATGAGCCTGCTCGGCCTTTCGATCCTCTATGCGGTCTTCAGGGATCCGGGCGTCCTCGCCGGCTTCGGGTTCGGCGCCAGCCTCGCCGCCCTCTTCGCCCAGCTGGGAGGGGGGATCTACACGAAGAGCGCGGATATAGGGGCCGACCTCGTGGGCAAGGTGGAGGCGGGCATCCCCGAGGATGACCCTAGGAACCCGGCGGTGATAGCGGACCAGGTTGGCGATAACGTGGGAGATGAAGCTGGAAGGGGGGCGGACCTCTTCGAATCGGTCACGGCCGAAAACCTGGGCGGCATGATCGTGGGCCTGGTGCTATCTATAGCGCTCTTCGGCGCGATAGGCGAAAGCTATGTGCTCCTCCCGCTTGCAGTGACGTCGCTGGGCATCCTGGCCACCTTCGCCGGCGTGGCCTGGGCGCTGGGGCAAAGGAGCTTCAAGGAGCCGATAGAGCCGCTCAGGAACGGGCTCATCGTGGCCACCGTGGCCCTGGCGCTCATGCTGCTCCCCGTTTCCTATGGCGTCGTGGGCACGGCGGGCCTCTGGCTGTATGGGGCGATGCTCGTGGGGCTTATGGCGGGCCTGCTCATCACCTTCTACAGCGAGTTCTACACGGGGCTTCGAAGCTCCTACGTGCAGAGGATCGCCAAGAACAGCGAGGCGGGCCCGGCGCTCACGGTCATGAGCGGGCTCTCCGCGGGGCTCGTTTCGTCCGCCGTGCCCATAATAACGCTCGTGGTCGCGATCGCGCTCTCCTTCCTGGCAGGCCAGAGGTGGGCCGCGGAGGCCCACCTGGGCAATATGCTGCTGGGCGGCATATATGGCACCACGATGGCTACGATGGGCCTGCTGGCTATAGCGGGCATGGTGCTGACGATGGATGGGGTAGGGCCCATCGTGGACAATGCGGGGGGTATAGCGGAGCTCAGCAATGCGCCGGACGAGCTGAGGGCGAGGCTGGAGCCGCTCGATGCCCTGGGCAACACCACCAAGGCGCTGACCAAGTCCTATGCCATGGGCTCCGCCACCCTGGCGGCCCTGCTTCTCTTTCAGGCCTTCCTCCTCGAAGTGGCCCGGTACAAGGCGGGCATCGTGGAGCTGACGCTGCTCACGCCCTCACAGGCCCAGCAGCTGATCTCGGCGGTCTCCCAGCTGGGACAGCAGCTACAGATAAATACCCCCTCTCTCCTCATTGGACTGCTGGTGGGCGCCGTCCTGCCCTTCTTCTTCTCGGGCCAGGCCATCGGCGCGGTGGCGCTGGGGGCCCATCAGATGGTCGAGGAGGTAAGGAGGCAGTTCCGGGAGATACCGGGCCTCCTGGACGGCTCGGGCAGGCCGGACTATGCCCGATGCGTGGACATCTCTACCAAGACGGCGCTGAGGCTCATGGTCACGCCCACGCTTACGTTGACGCTCGCGCCCATAGTCTTGGGCGTGGCGCTGGGCTGGCAGGCGGTGGGGGCGCTGGTGATAGGGGCAACGGCGGCCGCCATTCCGCTGGCGATCTTGGGCTTCTACGGGGGGGCGGCCATGGACAACGCCAAGAAGTTCCTCGAGATCCAGGGCAAGAAGGGCACGGATGCCCACAAGGCCGCGGTCATAGGCGACACGGTGGGCGACCCCATGAAGGACACCTATGCGCCCAGCCTGCACATCCTGGTCAAGCTGCTGAACACGCTGTCGCTGGTCTTCATACCGCTCTTCCTCGCCCCGCTGCTGGCGCTCTGAAGCCCTCGGGCGCTCAGCCCAAGGGCAGGCCGAGATGGTGCGTCAGCAGGTGGCGATACTCCCCCGGCGGCATTAGGTTTCCACAGGCCCTCTGCACCACTTCGCTGAGTGCCGGATGTATATGCATGGCTTGAGCCACATGCCTCGTCCTCGCCTGCATGTGCATCTCGGTAACGAGCTCCTGAATCAGCGAGGAGGCATAGGGGCCTATGATGTGGGCCCCCAAAATCTTCAGCGAGCTGCGCTGTACGATGACCTTCACGAAGTAGTCCTTAAGGCCCATGGCCTCCCTCTTCGCCGGGTCCTCGTAGCGGTAGAAGCCTATCAGCAGGTCGTCGGGGCCGTACTTCGCGCTCGCCTCGCCCTCCCAGCTTGAGGCCATAAGGCAATTCGTGGCTGAACTCGAGGAGCAGGCTTCGCGCATGAGGAACTCCTCGAACCTGCTCGATGCCCTGCAGGGCCTTTCCCTCCTAGGGTCCAACTTTAGGCTCTCGGAGATCTTGATTAAGGACAAGAACTGGACGTTAAAGTTCACGAGGGCTTAGCGCCCAAGGCCCTAAGACCCTATTTCTCTTCTACTCGCTCGGGCCCCGCAGGGGGCAGCACGAGCGCCCTAGCGCCCGAGGCCAGCACTACGATGACATAGCCGCAGGCCGTGCAGCGGTAGTACTTATTATAACCCTCCTCGCTCTTCTGGTCCCCCAGAAACTCCAGCTCCTCATGTGCACAATCCTTCACTACATATCATGTGCCGCTACACCTAGATATGCCTAGCGGTCGGCGCTCATGCCTTGAGCTCCGCTGACTGGGCTATGCGCCTTAGCGTCAGGCCCACGGCGGCCAGCCCCACCGCATGTGCGAGCGTGCAGAAGGAACAGATCGCCTTGAGCACGAACAGCTCTATTGAGATGAAGTAGACGGCGCCCAATAGGCCCACCGCGCTGAGCAGCAGTAGGAGCGCCCTCGGCGGGTTGGGCATGGCCTGAGTCCAGCCCAGCGCTAGGAACCAGAGCGCGGCTACAAAGGAGACCGGCACGCCAAGCAGCCTTGAGTAGCTGCTCGTGAGCACGACGGCGCAGTTCAGCATGGTGCCCGGCGCGCAGGAGGCGAGCGCGGAGGTTTCAAAGAAGGTCAGGTACAGCGCATCGCCCAGCCCCACGGCGCAGAGCCCGGCCACGAGGGCGCGCTCAGCGGCGCTCAAGGCTCTCGACCTCCGCCAGCGCGACGGCGCGCTGGAGCAGCCCTGAGGTCCTGCCCAGGAGCTGATCTAGGGCCTTGGCTATGAGCGCCGCCTCCCTCGAGACCGCATCGTAGATGGGCCCCTGCTTCGCCTCCAGCTGCGCCTTCACCTCATCGAAGCTCTTCCCCACCAGCAGGCTCGGGTCAACGCCGCTGCCCACCCTGTAATACTTGCCGCCTATGCAGAGAAAGGGGATGCTACGGCTCGGGTCATACCTCTGCAGCAGCTGCTGCGCCAGCGCGGAGAGGTTCTGAAGGGGAGTCCCAAACCGATCCTGAATCTCGTAGGCCTCAAAGGCCACTACATCGCTGCTGTAGATGGCGTTCACGAAGGTGTACGTGGGCAGGTTGGGCAGCGAGGGCTCTATGGAAGCGGGCGCGCTCGTGGTGGGCTGCAGGTGACTCCATGTCCCGTACTTGGAGAGGGCCATCACAATGGCCCATCTTTCGGCCGCACAAAAGGGGCAATACTCGGCCCCGACGTAGAGCACTAGCACCTTGCCGTCCTTGAAGAGAAGCTGTGCGCTGGCGTCGTAGACCAGGCCCGAGGGGCCGGACCTGCCCAAGAGCGCAAAGGCCGCCACTAGGCCTAGGAGGGCGGCGATGAGAAGCAGATAGGGAGTTCGCTTAATATGCCGCCGCGCCAGGGGCTCCCTCCCCCGCCCTCGCCTCGCCGGCATGGCCGTCCTGCCAAAGCGAGGCCTGTTTAAGGGCTTTAGCGGCGGTCCCTTGACTCGCCCAGGGCAAGGCTGATAAAACAGCCCCGCAGAAGATGAACGTGAAGGAGGAGCGCGAGGCCTACATAGTCTCGGCCGCGAGGACGCCCATTGGCGTGCTGCTGGGAAGCCTAAGGGGCCTGAGCGCGGCCAAGCTTGGGGGAATCGCGATTCAGGCCGCACTGAAGCGCGCGGGCCTGGAGGGAAAGGAGGTGCAGGGCGTGGTCATGGGCAATGTGCTTCAGGCAGGGCTGGGGCAGAATCCGGCGAGGCAGGCCGCATACTATGCGGGCTTGCCCGAAAGCGTCAACGCCTACACCGTGAACCTAGTATGCGCCTCCGGCATGATGGCCATAGCGAACGCCCACAACGAGATACGCCTGGGCTATAGGGATGTGATGGTGGCGGGGGGCATGGAGAGCATGAGCAACGCCCCCTTCCTCCTGTCCGCCGAACTTAGGAGCGGCCTGAGGTTCCTATACCAGCTGCGCGTGCCCCTGGTCGATGCGATGACCTGGGACGGGCTCATCGACTTCAGAAGCGGCAGGAGCATGGGCGAAATAGCCGAACGCCTTGCCAGGGAGAGAGGGCTCTCGAGGAGGGAGCTCGACGAGTTTGCCTACCTCAGCAACCTGCGCGCGGCCGAGGCCTGGGATGAGGGGCTCTTCGCGGAGGAGGTGGTGCCCGTTGAGCTGGAGGCGCAGGGGCAAAGAAAGCAGGTGACCCAAGATGAAGGCATTAGGAGGGATACCAGCCTCGAGAAGCTGCTGCAGCTGCGCCCGGCCTTCCCGGGCGGCGACCTAGTCACGGCCGGCAATTCTCCCAAGCTCTCCGATGGGGCCTGCGCGCTCGTCCTGGCCAGCGGTCGCGCTGTTAAGGAACGGGGCCTGAAGCCGCTCGCCAGGATCCTGGGCTATAGCTGGGGCGCCCTGGACCTTGAGAACTTCCCCGAGGCGCCTATCCCCGTTACAAGGAGCCTGCTGGAAAGGCTGCGGCTTAGGATCGAGGATTTTGACCTCATCGAGCATAACGAGGCCTTCGCCGTCTCCAGCCTGCTGGTGCTTAAGGGCCTCGGCATATCAATAGATAGGTACAACGTGAATGGCGGCGCGATAGCGCTCGGCCATCCGCTGGGCTGCTCGGGCGCAAGGATCGTCGCCACGCTGCTGTACGCGCTTAAGGCCAGGGGCCTCAGGAGGGGGCTCGCAACGATATGCCATGGAGGAGGAGGGGCCATGAGCTTGGCCCTCGAGCTGCTCTAGCCTTCATCCCAACCGCAAAGGTTTATTTGTGGAGCGAGCACGAGCGCCATGGCAAAGTTCCCTTCTCAGGAATGGGCCGACCTTTATATGAAGGCCATCAACTCGAACCCCGCCTACGAGCAGGCCGCGAGGGACTGGGAGGGCGACTTCCTCTTCGTCATAACGCCGGATGAGCGCTTCAAGGGCGAAGCGGTGCTTTATCTAGACCTCTACCACGGCAAGTGTAGGCAGGCGCGCCTGCTGGCCAGCAGGGCCGAGAGGGGCGCGGCCTTCACGCTCGAAGGGCCCTTCTCGAGCTGGCTGGATCTGCTGCAGGGGAGGCTGGACCCCATTCAGGCCGTCATCAGCGGAAGGCTCAGGCTGCAGGGAGATATGATGAAGGTGATGAGGTATATACAGGCAGCGACGGAGCTCGTTAGGACGGCGCAGAGGGTACCGACCGAGTACTGACCTCGTTTGCCGCGCCTACGCTGAGGCCTTGATGTAGCCTTCGCGGAGCAGGAGGGCCGCCAGGTAGTCGGCGAAGGAAAGCGAGCTGGTGAGCGCTGGCGATATCGCGTTGAGCACGTGCACGGAGTGCGAAGATGTGAGCAGCACCGGCTCGTCCATGAGCCTGCCATGCCTGTCGAGCAGCTGTGGCCTTATGCCCGCCGGCCCCCTGGCCAGCATCTCGGGCCTGAGGCTGGGCACGAGCCTCTTGGCCCTGGCGCAGAAGAGCGTCCTGGATAGAGAGGATAGCAGCTCCCTTGCCAGAAGCGAGAGGTTGCGAGGCCTCCAGGCCAGCCGGGCCACCTCCTGAGCCTTGAGCAGGCGGGCCGCCTCTCCCGGCCTCACGGCGCGCCACTCATAGGCTTCAAGCCCCAGGCTGGGCACGGCGTTGGGCCCCACCAGCACCTGGCCATCCGTGCGCTTAGTGAGGTGTATTCCAAGGAAGGGGTATGAGAGGTCCGGCGCCGGATAGATGGCCGAGCGCACCAAGAAGCTATACGGCTTGCTTAATAGATAATATTCGCCCCTGAAGGGCATAACCGCATAGGGGGGGTTAAGGCCCGCCAGCCTGGCTACATGAAGGGCATGCGCCCCCGCGCAGTTCACCAACAGGCGGGCCCTGAGGGGTCCCCTGGTGGTCTCAAGCAGCAAGCCCTCGTGCTCCTTTACCGAAAGAAGCCGGGCGCCAAAGAGGTACCTGACCCCATGCGCCCTTGAGTCCTCGAAGAGCGCCCCGACGTATGCCTCGGGCTGCAGCACGGCATCCTCGGGAGCATACAGGCCCGCCAGGCCTCTAACGTGAGGCTCAAGCCCCTTAAGCTCCCTGCCTTCCACGAAGGCCACGGCCACGCCATTTGCACGGGCCCTCCTCTCCAACTCCTTCAGAACCATCAGCCCGCGCTCCTCCGTGGCCACGACCAGCGTGCCCCCCTCCCGGAGGGGGACTCCCCTCTCCCTGCAGTAGGCCTTGAGCCGCCTGGCGCCGCTCACGCAGAGCCGGGCTCGCAGTCCTCCTGGCCTGAGGTGGAAGCCCGAGTGTATGACGCCGCTATTTCGGCCGCTGGCATGCTGGCCAGGCCTCGCCTCCTTTTCCAAGACGACGATTCGCTCCCCCGGCATCCTGAGGGAGAGCGCCCTGGCCAGCGCGCACCCTATTACGCCCGCCCCCACGATGGCCACGTCGTACTGCTCACCCATAGGGCTCCTCCCAATACCTCTCGTGAAGGTAGTGGTGGGCCGCATCCGGCAAAACGGTCACCAACACCCCAGAACTGAGCTCCGAGGCCACGCGCAGGGCGGCGGCCACGTTCGCGCCCGACGAGGTCCCCACGAGCAGGCCCTCCTCCCTGGCCAACCTCCTGACCATGGCCTGGGCCTCCTTCGTGCTCACCTGCAGCACGCGATCCGCCAGCGAAGGGTCGTAGATGGCGGGCCTGAGGGAGCTGGACATATGCTTTAGCCCCTCGATGCCGTGCAGTGGCTCTGAGGGCTGAACCTCGACGAGCCTTATGGCCCTATCGTGCTGCTTAAGCCTCCTCCCCACCCCCATCAGCGTGCCCGAGGTGCCCACGCCCGCGATAAAGTGCGTCAGCTTGCCGCCGGTCTGAGAGATTATTTCAGGCCCCGTGCCATCGTAGTGGGCCCTCCAGTTGGCCTCGTTCGAATATTGGTCCCCGTAAAAGTACCTCTTCGGCTCGGCCTCGTAGAGCTGCCGAGCAAGCTTAATGGCTCCATCGGAGCCCTCGAGCGGGTCGCTGAGCACGACCTCGGCGCCCAAGGCCCTTAAGATGCGCCTCTTGGCCTCGCTTGCATTGGAGGGGATGACGAGCTTGACCCTGTAGCCCTTGGCCGCCCCTATAAGCGCGTACGCTATGCCCGCGTTGCCCGAGCTGGCGTCGAGGATGACCTTATCGCGCGTAAGAAGTCCCTGCCGCTCCGCCTCGCTTATTATCCTGAACACGGGCCTATCCTTGACGGAGCCGCCCGGGTTGTACCACTCGGCCTTGGCGAAGATAAGGACGCCCTGCCTGGGCTCCAGCCTGCGCAGCCTCAGCAGCGGCGTGTTCCCGATGAGCGAAAGCAGCTGCGGAGCGACATTCCTTATGGACAAGGGTCTCCCGGGCCAGCGCCGCTCGGCTCATAAGTTTTAACGCCTGAGCTTTAAGAGGGGGCGCGCCAGGCCCGTGAGTGGCGCGGCAAGCCGCGAGGGGCGCATCGCTGCTCCTCCTCCTGCAGGCCCTGCGCGGGATATCCTCCGTGATCTTCTTCGCGCTGGCCGCAAGGCTGCTGCCCAGGATAGAGGACTATGGCCAGCTCTCGGCGCTGACGCTGGTGTACAACCTGTATGGCCTCGCCTGTGGCTTAGGCCTTCCGGCCGCGGAGACCTACTATATGGCCCAGGCGCTGGGCCAAGGGCAAGCGGCCGAAGCCGCGGCCGTGCTCAGGCTAGGCCTATCGTTGGGCCTTGGCGTCAGCCTCGCGGCCGCGGCGCTGAACGCGCTCCTAGCCCTGCCCCTGGCGGCTTTTCTCCTGGGCGACCCGGGCGCAGCGCCGCTGATAGGGCTGCTCAGCCTGAGCCTCGTGCCCAGCTCGCTCTCTGGCCACCTCTATGCCGCGCTCAGGGCGCAGCGCCGCTTCCCTGAGGCCACCTCGATAGAGGCCATCGGTGTAAGCATTAGGAACGTGGGCGGCGTGCTGCTGCTGTGGCGGCTTGGACTGGCGGGCGCCCCGCTTGGGTGGGCGTTGGGGGATGCCTGCCGATTCGTGCTTTACCTGTGGAGGACGGGGCCGCTCTTAACGCGGCGTGACCAGGCCTTCGGCGCCACAAGGCTGCTGTCCTATGCGGCCGCGCCTTACGCGAACGACCTGGTCAGCTACGTATATGGCAGCGTTGACAGGGTCCTGCTGCTGAAGCTCCTCGGGAGCAGGCCGCTGGGCCTCTATACGCCCGCGGTCACGGCGGCGCTGCTCGTCTCCAACCTCGTAGCGGCCATGGGCGATGCCCTTTTTCCCGAGCTTTCGACAAGGGCGGGCAGGGGCGATGCCAAAGGCATGGCCAGGGTCAGCCGGCTGGCCTCCCGCTACCTGGGCCTGGGCGCCGTGCCGGCCATGATAGGGCTCGCAAGCGTCGCAACGCCCACGGTGACGCTCTTCGCAGGCCTGAGATACGAAGCCTCGGCGCCCGTATTGGCCATGGTGGCGCTGAGCCTGAGCCTCACCACCCAGGCCCTGATAGCCGGCTCCCTCTCCTTATCGCTCGGCCTTCCCCGGTTCATCCTTTACTCGACGCTCCTGGGCTCCGCGCTGCAGGCGGCGCTCTCGCTGGCGCTGATCCCCTGGCTCTCGCTCTCCGGCGCGGCCCTGGCCAGAGCCCTTTCGGCCCTGGGCTCGTTCCTGGCCCTTCTCATGCTCCTGGCCCGCCGGTGGCCGGTGCTGCAGAGCATCGATTGGGGTTCCCTGGCCAAGGCCTATATCGCCTCGATCCCCTGCTCGTTGGCGGCGCTGGGCCTGCAGCTGCTCTATTACGGTAGGTATCTCCTGCCGGCCTACATTTCGGCGGGCCTGGTGGCCTATCTGTTAGCCCTCAGGTCGCTGAGGGTCTGGAGGGAGGAGGATGGGAGGCTGCTGCGGGAGCTGGTGGGGGCCAGGGCCTGGCGCTTCGCCCGGCCCCTGAGGCTCCTCGCGGGGCTTGCCCACGATCAAAAGGGCTAGGGGGAAGTATGGACGTGTATGACGCCGATGATCGAGTGCGCGCTCATGAAGAGCAGGATGACAACGCCGGCTAGGCCGAAGAGCTCAAAGGAGGACAGCGGCCGGGGCTCGGCTATCAGGTGCTGGAAGAAGAGCGCGATCATCGCGGCCTTCACGAAGGCGAGGCCGATCAGGGAGGCCACGAGCAGCTCATAGCTGAGCTGAAGGGGAATGGTCACCAGGTACACCTCGGCCAAGGTCACCCCTATCAGCACGGCGTACACCAGCACGTAATCCAGCACCCTCATGGCTAGATCAGGTAGAAGAGCGGGAAGAGGAAGACCCAGACGATGTCCACGAAGTGCCAGTAGAGGCCAAAGTACTCGATGGTGTGGTGGTTCTCCCGGCCATATGCGCCCTTGATGGCTCTGGCGATCAGGAAGCCGAGCACCACCAGGCCCGCCAGCACGTGGGCCCCGTGGGCGCCCGTCGTGACGAAATATGTGGAGGCCGGGAGGCCGCTGGAGAATGTGAAGCCCTTAAACAAGAGCTCGGTCCACTCAAAGTACTTATTGATGAGGAAGAGCGCGCCGAGGACGAGCGTGGCAGCCAGGCTCGCGATGACCCCCTTCCTGTTATCCGTCTTCGCCAGCGCCAGGGCCAAAACGGCGGTGAGGCTGCTGGTGAGCAGGATGAAGGTGTTGAGCGCGCCTATGTACAGGTCGTGCACGGTGGGGCCCGGCGGCCAGCTCACGCTCGCGAGCCTCACGAAGAGGTAGCTGCTGATGAAGGTGCCGAAGAGCACGACCTCTGAGGCCAGGAAGATCCACATGCCCAGCTTGACGCGCTCGACCCTCTCAAAGGGCCACCGCTCCCCCTCGGGCTCCTCCCTCGCGATGAACCTCTCCCTGAGCCATCCCGAAGCAGCCACGAGGGCCAGGATTAGGCCCAGCGCCATGATGGGCACGGAGACAAAGACGACGCCGGCCAAACCCACAAAGGCCGCGAGGGCCAGCAGCGGGGGCCACCGGCTTAGATGCGTCTCCTCCAGCTGCACGAGCTCGGCATGCACCGCGCCATTAGCGCGCGTGAGCATCGGGCCCTGAGGCGTAAAGATGGGGGGAAGGTCGAAGTCGTGCAGCGGGGGAGGCGAGGGCAGCTGCCACTCCAGCGTGGCGGCGCCCCAGGGGTTCGGCCCCGCCTGCGCGCCATGCCTTAGGCTATAGATGAAGTTGGCAAAGAGCAGGAGCTGGGCGGGGCCGAAGAGAAGGCCTCCAAGCGTGGCTAGATAATTCCAGGTGGCCCAGCCCATATCGGGCGAGTAGACGCCGATCCTCCTCGGCATATCGTAGAGGAAGAACATGGGGAAATACAGGAGGTTGAACCCCACCATGGAGAGGGCGAAGTGGAGCTTGCCCAGCCTTTCGCTGTACATGCGGCCCGTCATCTTGGGGTACCAGTAGTAGAGGCCGGCGAAGAGGCCCAGCAACGCGCCGCCGGCCATCACGTAATGAAAGTGAGCCACCACGAAGTAGCTTCCCCTGAGCGCGTAGTCCAGAGGCACGGAGCCCAGGAAGACGCCCGTGATGCCTCCGATTATGAAGATGGCTATCGTGCCCAGCGCGAAGAGCATGGGCGTGGTGAGCCTTATCCTCCCCCTCGCGAGCGTGTAGATCATTGAGAGGACCATCGCATCGAAGGGAAGCGAGATGCCGATCGTCGTGATGATGAAGGCCTTGAGCACGGCTTCGTTGATGCCCGTGTTGAACATGTGGTGACCCCAGACAAGGAAGCTCTGCAGGGCGACGAGCGCCATAGAGCCCATTATGTACTTGCGGCCGAAGAGCGGCCTGCCCGCAAATGTGGGCAGGATGTCACAGATGACGCCGAAGGCCGGGAAGAGCACGATGTAGACCTCCGGATGGCCGAAGAACCAGAAGAGGTGAGCCCAGAGGATGGCGCCGCCCTCGGGAGATGTGAAGTAGAGCGTGCCGAGGAGCCTGTCCGAGGTCAGCAGCAGCAGCGCGGCGATGAGGGGAGGAAAGGCGAAGAGCATCATGAGTACCGTCATCAGGATGCCCCACGTGAACATGGGGAGCTGCCTCAGCTTAAGGCCCCTGGCCCTGGAGCGCAGGATGGTCACGAGGAAGTTCACCGTGGACATCGTCACCGAGGCGGCCAGCATCACCACACCTAGCCCTCCGGCCTGGAGGCCCACATACGGAAGGAAGCGCGCGGTGGTGAGCGGCGCGTACAACGTCCACCCCGCCGCGAAGCCCCCTCCCACGAAGAAGTTGAGCAGCACCAGGTTTCCCCCGAAGAGGTAGAACCAGTAGCTGAGGGCATTGAGCCTGGGGTACGCGAGGTCCCTGGCCCCTATCTGAAGGGGCACTATATAATTGGCCAGCGCAAAGGCCAGCGGGGAGACCACGAAGAGGATCATCAGTATGCCGTGCGCGGAGACGGCCTCGTTGTAGGCGTTCAGCGATAGCAGGTTATTGTTGGGCTGGGCCAGCTGCGCCCTTATCAGCAGGCCCAGGGCCCCGGCGACGAGCAGAAAGTATAGCGAGGTGGCCAGGTAGAGTATGCCTATGTCCTTATGGTTCGTGGTGAAGAGCCACCTCCTGAGGGAGGTGTAGGGGGGCAGTGGGTCGCCCGGCACGCCCGTCGGAGGGGTCAGGTTATATTAAAGCTTGGCCCTAACATCTGAGGCCGCCCTTTAAGCAGCAGAGCTCAACCGGCGCGAGTAAGGTTTAGGCTTGAATACCACCTATCAAAGGCGGCCCCGTCCACGACGGTGACGACGGCCTTCATCAGCGCATGGCCGACGCCGCAGAGCTCGAAGCACTGTACGTGGTAGACCCCCGTCTGGTTGGCCACGAACCAGATCCTGTTGACTTGGCCAGGTATGGCATCGATGGCCGCGCTGCCGAACTCTATAATGGCGAACTTATGGTATACATCTTGGCTCGTCACGTTCAGGACGATGGGCCGCCCGGCGGGAAGCGTGAGGTTGCCTATGCTGCTGAAGCCGTTGGGGTAGATGAACCTCCAGCCGAACTGAAAGCCTATGACCTGCACGTTGAAGGCCTCCCCAGGAGGAGGAAGGGTGTTAAGGTACTCCAGCCTATCGACCGAGAGCGAGATCAGAGAAACGACCACCAGCGTGCTCAGCGCCATCGAGAGAAGGAGCTCCCTCCCTTCCCTTGCATGGGGCTGTGAGGATCCCTGAGCCCTGGAGGCCCTATACCTCCAGATGAGGTAGATCATGTAGCCTATGACCACGGCGCCGACGAGCGTGCCCAACACCGTGAATAGGAAGAAGAGCTGGGAGAAGACCTCGGCCGAAGTCGAGACGGCCATCCGCCTCGCGCCCGTGCTGCGAGCTTTTAGGCTTTATGGGTTTACCTCCTGGCTTCTCTTCACCTCAGGGACTCGGAGCCCTGTGGAGCGGGCTGCGAGGAGAAACAGGTGAGTAAAGGCCTGCTGGATCGAAGGGATGATATCATGGCTTCAAGGGCGCTCCTCCTGCAGGGGTTGCAGTAGCCCCTGCGCCGGACTTGAGCGTTGTGCCCGTGGTGTGTCTGTAAATGATCATGAGGCTCCTCTGAAACTGCTTCTAGATGCCCGCGTATGAGCGCCCCTTGTGATATAGCCCAATGGTTTCGGCGTGCTCATGGTCCGGCACCGCCGAGGATCCGGCCTTCTCAAGGTGTTCAACCTCGCCCCTGCAACCCTTATGTCCGGCTATCTGGGGAGGTCCACTTCAGGTTTCTTTTGCCATGGGGGGAGGGTGGCTGTCCCACGCTCGGGCCCGGGAGCTCCTCGTCGTCACCACGCAGGGTACCAAGGGAACGATTCAGAGGATAGGGCACGGGGGCCGAACCACGCCGACCAGCGCCGTGTGGACCCTGGCTAACGTTTGGCCCTGGCCGCGCCCACCGCAAAGATACGAAAGGCCACGTGATGGGCTAAATATATCTGCGGAAAAGGCATCTATCGTCGGAGGTGGGTATGAGTTGTCGGGTAAACCCGTCAAGAACAGCGTAGAATGCTGGATAATCCGCCGCATGGTGGATGCGGAGGATGCCGTGCTCCTCTTGCACGTGGCGGCGAGCCCTGACATTCCAACCGGTTTCTGGCAGCCCATTACGGGCGGAATCAAGGAAGGCGAGACCTCGCGCGAGGCTTGCGTCCGGGAGATCTATGAAGAGACGTCCCTGAGGGTACGGGCTGAGGATGTCCACCAGATTCCCGGCCACTGGGAGTTTGAGCTCCCGCACCAGGTCATTCATAAGGATGTGTATTGGGTCGAGACCCGTGAAGCGGCCATTCGGATCGCCCTAGGGGAGCACGACGACTGGAAGTGGGTGCCCATCTCGGCGGTGGAGGCGGAGCTGTACTGGGAATCCAACCGACGCACGTGGGCGGCAGTGCGCGACTGCCTGCGGCCGTGAAACTAGAGATATAACGCTACATCACCGGCTTTGAGCGGTTTGGCGTCCGCTTTGATTTGTACGGCATGCAACCGAAGTTGGGGATCTCGTTTCCCGTCGTCTCCGGCCATTCTTCCGAATGGCGGCCCGGCCCACTGGTTTACTGGGGCTGGGCTTGGATAGCGCATTTGTCCCTCAACCCGAGGGGGCCTCCGGGCTCTTCTCCAGGAACCTGACCAGCGACTTTATCCTCCTCAGCGCCTCCTCGTTCAGGTAGTGCTCCACGCCCTCGACCGTTGCGTGGGCCTTGGCCTTGTCGAGCCCCAGCAGCATGAAGAACTTGACCAGGACGCCGTGCCTTTCATGTAACGCGCGGGCGACGCGCACGCCCTTGTCGGTGAGCTTGATGCCCCTGTAACGCTCGTAGGAGATCAGCTCCTGGGATTCCAGGCGCTTAAGCATCTTGCTCGCCGTGGGGGGGCTCACGTGCAGTATCTCGGCGACGTCCACGAGCCTTGCATAGCCCTTCTCCCTAAGCAGCTCGTAGAGCAGCTCCAGATAATCCTCCGCCCTGGGGGAGCGCGCCTTGGGCTTGGGCCTGTGGGCGCGCCGCAGCTCCTCCAGGCGGCCGTCACCCGCAAGCACTCTTCACGGCGCTCATCGCCATGAGATATTAACCTTCCGCTTCACGCTGGGCGCTCAGGACGAAGGGCCCCGAACGATGAAGGGGGCCGCCATGCCCAGCTCGGCATGGCCGGGCACGGGGCAGATGTAGTAATAGGTGCCGGGCGTGGTGACCTTGAAGATGACCTCCCCCCTGGCCCCTGGCGCTAGGGGCTGGGCGGCCGAGCCTATCTCCGCGCCCTGGATGGCCAGCATGGCGCCCGTCCTGGGCTCCTTGGCCACCATGAAAGAATGCGCCGTCGAGCCCTCGTTCAAGAAGATTATCTTAACCACGTCGCCCGCCTTTACGATTATGCTGTTGTTCTGGCTGCCCTGGACGGTGAAGTAATAGTCATGGGCTATCACCGTGAACTGAACGGTGGGCGTCGGGCCCTGGCCGGGCGGCATCAGCTGCAGTGAAAAGCTGAAGACCGAAGGCGCGAGCAGCGAAACGATCACGCCGATGAAGAGAAGGAGAAAGGTGGTCATGATGGCCCCCAGCCAAAGCCTGCCGAGCATCCAAGATGAGATGCCCACCATGACGCCCAAGAGCACCAGTAGAAGCAGGAGCTTGGCCAGCGAGCCCACCTGTAGGACGAAGGGCAAGAGGGCCTCCGGCACGCCGCGGGGCCGACGATAGGCCTATTAGCCTTTTTCTGCAGGCCGGCCCGGTTGCTCCCCGAAACCTACGCGCCAGCCGAGGACACGCTCCTGTTGATCGAGGGGCTTGAACACGTGAGGGCGCAGAGGGCCCTGGAGATGGGCACGGGCCCTGGCTATGTTGCTTTGGCGCTCGCGGCCAGGGCGGGCTACGTGGTCGCCTCCGAGGTAAGCAGGGCAGCCCTCGCCAGGGCCAGGGAAGTTCTGGGCCCGGTCAGGGAGAGGACGGACTTGGTGCTCTGCGATAGGGCGCAGGCCTTTCGTGACGCCTGCTTCGACTTTATCTGCTTTAACCCCCCTTATGTAGGGGGCGGGCCGGTGGGGGACGAAACGACCGATGCAGGCACGAGGGCTCAGGTGCCCCTCGCATTCGTGTTGGATGCCCTCAGGGCGCTGTCCGGGGGAGGGAGGGTCCTTTTCGTGCTCTCCTCGCTCACGCCCCCTGGGCCCGTGCTGCGCGCCGTGAGGAGCATGGGATTGGCCTGTTCGCCGCTTAAGGCCAAGCGGCTCTTCTTCGAACAGCTCTATCTCATGGCCGTGGAGAAGTGAGCCCAGCCCGCGCGGGCCTCTGGATTAGGCCGAGCGACCCCTTGTACAACCTAGCGCTCGAGGAGGCCGTGTTTCACGAGGAGGACGCGCGTAGTACAGGGCCCCTTCTCTGGCTTTGGATCAACGACCCGTGCGTGGTCGTGGGCGTTGGCACGCCGGTCGCCGAGTATGTGAACCTGGGCTTCTGCGCCGCGCGGGACATACGCGTGGCCAGGAGGATGAGCGGCGGCGGTGCGGTGTATCAGGATCGGGGGAACATAAACTGGAGCCTTATGGCTCCCCTCACTTGGTTTGGAGCCCGCGCACCCTCACAGCTCTATGCCCGTGCGGGCGGCTTCATCAGCGCGCTGCTGGGCAGGTTGGGCCTACGCGTGACCTTCATGCCTCCCAACAGGCTGGAGGCGAGCGGCAGGAAGGTGGGCGGAATCGCGGCCTACATCAAAAGCGATACCGCGCTCGTGCATGGCACGCTGCTCGTCAACGCCGACCTGCGCTCCCTTATGGCGGCGATCCGTAAGCATACGAGTCCCGTGCCCGTCTCCAACATAGGCCAGGGCTGGCGCGCGCCGAGGCTGGCCAAAGCGCTCTTTGAGATCCTTGTACAAGATGGAGCCTCCCGTTACATGCCGTCCCTCACCACCCGAAAAAGGGCGTGGAGCCTGCTAAACTTAAGGTACGGCAGCGCGGAGTGGACCTTCAGGCTGTAGGCGCCGTAGGCCTAAAAGCGGGCTGGAGGCGGTAGGAGTGTGGAGTACAGGCAGCTGGGCAGGGTCGGCGTGCGGGTCTCGGCGCTTGGCCTTGGGACGTGGGGCATAGGGGGCTTCTACAGGCCCGACCGCTCGGCCGATGCCGAGGCCGTGGAGGTAATTCGCTTCGCGGTGCAGCAGGGCATGAGCTTCATCGACACGGCGGAGATGTACGGGGCGGGGCACGCGGAGGAGCTGGTCGGGCAGGCCCTCAAGGATATGAGGGAGCAGGCGTTCATCGCCACGAAGGTCTCGCCGGAACACTTCGATTATGAGGGCGTGATGAGGGCTTGCGAGGCCAGCCTTAAGAGGTTGGGCACCAGCTATGTGGACCTCTACCAGCTACACTGGCCCAATCCCGCGATTCCGCTCAGGGAAACGATGAAGGCGATGGAGAGGCTTGTTGAGCTGGGAAAGGTAAGGCACATAGGCGTCAGCAACTTCTCCGTACAGGAGCTCGAGGAGGCGAGGGCCTGCCTCAGCCGGCACGAGGTCGTGTCCAACCAGGTGGAATACAGCCTGCTGGCGCGGCAGGTTGAGCGGGATGTTTTGCCCTACTGCCTCAGGGAGGGTATCTTGGTAATCGCTTACAGCCCCCTTGCCCGGGGCGCCCTCTTTAAGGGGAGAAGCCTTGAGGTGTTGAGATCCATAGGGGCAGCGTATGGCAAGACGCCGGCGCAGGTGGCCCTCAACTGGCTCCTCCGCAAGGAGGGCTTAGTAGCCATACCCAAGGCCCTGCGAAAGGAGCATGTCGTGGAAAACCTGGGCGCGGTCGGCTGGAGGCTCAGGCCCGAACACATCATGGCGCTCGAACAGGCCTTCCCGGCGGCACGCTAAGCTCATAAGGGTCCCCGCCGGGACGCGCGCCACCATGCGCCTTCGCCTTCGCCTCTACGCGTTGCTCTCGGGCATCTCGGGTAGCCTTGGGAACAACTTCGTACCCTATCAGGTTGCCGTCACGGGGGCCGCGGCGACCTCCGTGGCGTATGCTCAGGGCGTGAACGGCCTGGGCTCGGGCTTCGTGCAGGTCGTGGCCAGCGGCCCCATGGCCAGGAGCTCATGGAAGGCGGGTTGGCTGTTCGCCAGCACGCTGCTGTTAGGGCTTCTTTGGCTGCTCTTGCCGCTCTTCGCCTCAGGTGTGCCGTTGCTGATCCTCTTCACGCTGACCGTCCTGCTGGGCGGCCTGCAGGGGCTTGCCCTCCAGATGGTGGTGGGACACCACAGCCGGCCCTGGGCCCGGGGCAGGGACCTCTCCACGATAGCCTTCCTCAGCGGCCTCGGAGGCCTGCTCGCCTTTGCCCTGGCCGCGGTGCTTACTGGCATATACCACGACGTCCGCCTTCTCTACGGGCTAGCCGGCGCGATCTACGTTGCGGCCGCGGTCTGCGTCGCCGGCCTTGGGGAGGGGGGCGAAGCTCCTAGGCTCTACTGGCGTGAGAGCGAGGAAGATGCGCTGGCCATGAGGAAGTTCCTGCTGGCCTCCGGCGTCTTTGGGTTCTTCTGGGGCTTCGCCTGGCCGCTATTTACGCTGACCCAGGCCAAGGTCATCGGCATGAGGTACTACGAGTATTCCGTGGCGCAGCTGCTCGCCCTGCTCTCCACCTTGGCCTTCCAGCCCTTGGCCGGGGTCTTCGTGGACAAGGGGCCGAGAAAGGCGCTCTTCTTCAGCAGGCTGGGGCTCGCGGCCTTCCCACTCGGCTTCGCGCTCTCCACGAAGGCCTGGCAGGTCTACGTCATAAATGGCGCCACGGGGCTCATCAGCGCTCTCGTGAACATCTCGTCGGCGGGCTACATCTACGCCGCGGCCGAGCCTCAGGCCTGGGCCAGGTACCTGGCGCAGTACAATATGGTGAACGGCGTGCTGACCATGGCCGGCTCGATAGCCGGCGGCCTGAGCGTCGACCTGCTTCTGCCACACCTGGGCCTTCAGGGCGCGCTCTTCGCCTCGTATCAGCTGGCCTTCGTCGGGCGAGTGGTCTCCTCCCTCCTCTTCCTCAGGCTTCGTGAGCCGCCGAGGACGCGGGGATAGCCCTTTTCGCTTAGAAGTAGAGCAGATCGTACCTCCACTCCCTGAGCCTAAGGCGCGAGGCCTTGGGCAGCAGCTTGTACTCACCCTCGAGCCTGCCGCCATCCCTTATGGCCTGGGAGTACAGGGAGGCCAAGGGCGTGGGCCTTCGCCGAAACGAGTCGGCGAACTCAACGTCGACGAGCGCTATGAAGGGCTCATAACCCAGGCCCCATTCATAGCCGTGCAGGAGGCTCCACCAGAAGAACCCGCGCACGTCGAAGCCCGAGGCCCGGGCGCGGCGAAGGCCGTCAAGTGAGGCCATCAGGAACTCAGCCCTCAGCGCTTCATTTCTCGTAAAGATGCCCGTTTCGGTGATGAGCAGCGGCCTAGAGGTGAGCTGGCCTATGAGCCTTACCGCATCGAAGAGGCCCCTCGGGTTCACCGAATAGCCTACGTCCAGGCCTCCTAAATGAAGGTCGACGTAATAGTCTATGCCCACGAAGTCCATTTCCCTGCAGACGGCCTTGGCGAAGCTCCTCTGAAGGGCCCTATCGAAGGCATAGCTGAGCGCGAGGGAAAAGGGGTTGAGCCTGCTCGATGGCCTCACGGGGGACACCGAGAGCGTTATGCCCGCCCTCAGCCCCAGCGTATGGGCATACTCGGCCAGCTGAGGGAGCAGGGAGGAGAAGAGCTTAAGCGCCCGCCTTACGCCGGCTATATAGAGCCGCCAGTAGGGCGGCAGGATGCCGGCGAAGTAGGCCATGACGGGGTAGATGTTGGGCTCGTTGAAGAGGAGCACCTCGTCGCAGTAATCGGCCAGAAAGGCCATGGCCTTCTGAGCGTAGCGGACGAAGTACTTCTCGTTGCCGCTCTTCAGCCAACCCCCGTTGAGCGTGAACCACTTAGGGTTCGTAAAGTGATGCAGGCCGGGCAGCACGCGCAGGCCCTGATCTTGGGCCTCCCGCAGGTACTGCCGGTAGAAGCGCAGCGCATCTTGGCTCCACACCCCGGGCTTGGGCTCCAGCAGGGCCCATTCAAGCGTGGTGCGCAGGCTATCGAGCCCCAGCAGCCTGGCCAGCGCGAAGTCCTCCTTATAGAAGAACATATGGCGGGCGCCATGCGTGGGCGGCATGTCGCATTCGAACTCGCCGAAGTGCTGATAGGCCGAAAGAGAGGCGCCCCACCGGAAGGAGGCCATGGCCGCGCTAGGGGAGCGCGCTTAAAGGCTTAAGCACAACTTGCCCAGGGGGTGCATGTTCAGCGCCGAGGAGCTGGCCTTCCTGATGAGGAACGAGCTCTGCCGGCTCGCGACCGTAGACCGCCGGGGCTGGCCCCATGTGGTGCCCGTCTGCTACATCTTCACGAAGGGGGCCTTCTACATGGTGACCGACCTGGGCACCAAGAAGCTGGGGAACTTGCAAACGGACCCAAGGGCAGCGCTGCTGGTCGATACGTACAAACCCAACAGGGCCGTGCTGGTCAGGGGCAGGGCCCAGCTCCTTCTGAGCGGGCCTGAATTCATGGAGGTGACCGAGCTCTTCATGAGGAAGTTCGCATGGGCAAGGGCGGACCCCTGGCAAGAGAACGAGGCAGCCATCATCAAGCTCGTTCCCGAGGCAAAGGTCAGCTGGGGGCTAGGCAGGGCTTAGCGCCCCCCTCAGGAAGACGAGGCCCAGGTAGACCAGCACCAAGGCTAGGGCCAGCAGAAGATATCTGTAGTACCTTTGCCTGAGCAGCTCTGTGCCCCTGCGGGCCATATAGGCGGCCGAGGTGAGGAAGGCGTAGTCCATCCAGACATGGGCTGCATACATGAGGGCGAGCCCCCACCAGGAGGCGAAGGAGAGCGCGGCGGTGATCAGGACCGCGCCCGCGCTGGACCACCAGAGGAGAAAGAAGGGGTTTAGCCCCGTGAAGGCGAGGCCGGCCAACAGGGGGCTGCGGGCGAGGCGCGCCGCGGAGCCCTTGCCGACCTCGCCCTTCGTTCCCGAGAGGGCGTCGCGGATGGTAAGCCCCGCGAAGCCGAAGAGCGAAAGAGCCCCGAGCACCGCGATCGCACCCCTTATGCTGGAGCTTTGCCCCAGCGCGTTGAGGCCAAGGGCCAAGAGCGAGACGTAGGGCAGCTCGACCAACGTATGCCCTAGCGCAGCCAACAGGCCGCCCTTGGCTCCCAGCCGGGCGCCCTGCAGAAGCGAGGAGAAGAACAGGGGACCCGGCGCCAGCGCGCCGCTGGCGCTCACGCCCACGGTGAGAAGGGCGAGCTCCGCGATGTTCATGTCCCCGCGCGGTGCGCTACTTCATCGGCCCGGGCAAGCCTCAGCAGATACCCGGCACATCATATGCTCAGCGCACTGCACGTCTGCGCGCCCCCTTAAAGGGCTTCTGCTTCCACGGCCCCCAGCGAATGAACGGCACCGACGCCATAATAAAGTAGAAAGCCCGCCAGCGCCAGCAGGGCCACCTTCCACGCTTCATAGCGCGCCAAGCCCAGGGAGGCCTCGCCCATCCTCACGATGTAGTAGAGCGAGGCGCCCGCGGCAAAGGCGAAGAAGCCCGAGGAGGTAAGGCTGATGCCGTAGGGCAGCGCCACACCGAGGATGCCGGAGAGCGTGATCAGCGCCAGGAAGGCGAGGAAAGGAGCGCGCCAAGGCCTGCGCGACGCGAAGGCTGAGAACGAGATGCCCACGATCATGGCCTCCACGAACTTGTGCAGGGCAAAGGAGAGCCCCGGGTAAAGCCCGCCCACCGCCTGAACCAAGTCGGAAATCGAAGGTGAAGAAGCGACGCCTCCCACCTCCATCGCCTCGGCCACGGTGTGAATGGCGAGGGCCACGGCCATCGCGGCGGCCACCTCCGCCCCCTGCAGCCTAGCCCTTATTCCTGCCCTCTCGATCAGCAGCACCGTGAGCGCGCCCAACGCGAAGAGAAGCGCCAAGAAGAACGAGTTGAGGTCTAGAAGCGGGCTCTCGGGCAGGGCGGCTTCGCCCAGCAGGTCGCGCACGAGTGCCACGCTGGAGCCCAGCGCTACGGCCGCAAATGCGGGCACGGAGGCCTTTCTTGTCATGAAGATAAAGAGACCCAGCCCCGCCGAAAGGGCCACCAGCGAGCCCATAAGAGCCATGGAGAGGGCCAGGGGCACCATTCAACGTCTGAGGGCCTGCGCGCCTTAAAAGCTTATGCGTGCGGGTGTCCACACGACGGGCGTCTCCCTTAGCAAGCTTTTAAGGAGGCACCTAGGTCCAACCGCGTGCTCTTACCCACGACGGTGGTGGGCAGCTGGCCGAGGCCTGCCTGGCTCCTGCAGGCCCTTAGGCGCAGGGAGAAGGGGGAGCTCTCCTGGGAGGAGTTCAATGAAATAGCCGATGAGGCCGTGCTCTTGGCGCTAAAGTATCAAGAGGACGCGGCGGTCGATATCATCAGCGACGGAGAGCAGAGAAGGGACAACTTCTACTCCTTTGTGGCCGACAGGGTGGAGGGCATAAAGTTGATGACGGTCGCGCAGCTCCTCGACTACGTCGAGGACAGGAGCGGCTACGAAGCGCTGCTAGCGAAGCTGGACGTGCCCGCCTTCGCCATAAAGAGTCCCGTCGTCGTGGAAACGATAAGGAAGGCGCGCCCGCTGGCCCTGCAGGACTTCCTCTTCGCTAAGCAGCACACGAGCAGGCCTCTTAAGGTGACGCTGCCGGGGCCCTATATGCTGCTTCGCTCGAGCTGGGTCAAGGGCATCTCCGACCGAGCATATCCTGACCGGTTGGACCTGGCCAGGGATCTAGTGGCCCTATTACGCGAGGAGATCGCGCAGCTGAGGGATGCGGCGGCGGCCTTCGTGCAGCTGGATGAGCCCGTGCTTATGGAGGTCCTCTACGGCGAGGAGGGAAGGCAGAGCTTTATGTGCGCCGCGCTGACGTACAAGAGCGACCCTAGCGAGGAGCTCGAGCTGGCAAAGCAACTCGTGAATGAGGTGGTGAAGGGGCAGGGCGGCCTCAAGATAGGGGTGCACGTCTGCAGGGGCAACTGGACCTCCAAGGAGGAGGCTCTGTTGAAGGGCGACTATGCCCCGCTCCTGCCCTACCTGCTGGACATGAAGATGGATCAGATGGTGCTTGAGTTCTCCACGCCGAGGGCGGGGGAGCTGAGCGTCCTGAAGGAGTATGCGAACGAAAAGGAGCTGGGCTTCGGCGTCGTGAACCCCAGGGGCTTTGAAGTCGAGAGGCCGGAGCAAATAGCGCGGAGGGTCAGGGAGCTGCTGGCCTTTTATGATGCCGGCAAGGTGTACCTAAACCCCGACTGCGGATTCGGAACCTTCGCGGAGAGGCCCGTGACGACGGCCCAGGTGGCCTTTGCTAAGCTCAGGAGCATGGTGGCTGCCGCCGAGCTGCTGAGGAGGGAACTGTAGGGATGGAGCTTAACGGGCTTTCCCTCGAGGGCCTGCAGGAGATGCTTCGCTTGGTTGGCCAGCAGGAGCAGAAGGTGAAGGAGCTCTCGAGCTGGAGGGCCAGGATAAGGTGGAATGGGGGCTTTAAGTGCACGGCCTACATCAGGCGACACATGCTCAAGGCCGATGAGCCCTCGGACCTCGCCGGCGTGGATGTGGCCCCCAACGCCGTGGAATACCTCCTCGCCGCGCTGGGGTTCTGCGTGGCCGTGGGCTTCGTCTATAATGCCACGAGGAAGGGCGTCAGGATAGAGGACCTGGAGCTGTCAGTGGCCGGCAGGCTGGAGAACGTGCTGAAGTTTCTGAGGCTGAGCGAGGAGGGGAGCCCCGGCTATGGGCAAATAGAGCTTAAGGTCTATGTACGCGCTCAGGCCCCTAAGGAGGAGCTTGCCCGCCTTCTTGGCGAGGCGATTGAAACCTCGCCCGTCGCACAGAGCCTCATCAGGGGCGTGCGCGTCTCCGCCTCTCTCGAAGCCGTGGATTAGGCGCCATGTGGCCCTGGCCGCTGCTGGCCGGGCTAGCATGCTCTGCTTTTCTCGGCTACTTCTTTCTCTTCTCTTTCGTGTGGGGCGCAGGGTTTGAGCCCACCCCTCGGCGCAGCGTTGAGAAGATGCTGGAACTGTTGGCGCCGAGGCAGGGGGAGACGCTGTACGACCTGGGCTCGGGCATAGGAACGATCGTATTATGTGCCGCGGAGCGGTACCCCATTAGGTGCGTGGGCCTCGAGCTCGAGCCGCTGAGGTATGCCATAAGCTTGGTCAGGGCCTGGCTTCGAAGGGGAAGGCTGAAGGGGCAGGTGACCTTCCTGAGAAGGAATATCTTCCGCGTGCCCCTCAACAAAGCCGATATGGTGACGCTCTTCCTTACAGCGGGGACCCACAAAAGGCTCGAGAAAAAGCTCTTGAACGAGCTCAGGCAAGGCGCGCGCGTGGCCACCTACTACCACCCGATGCCCGGCTGGAGGGCGAGCGGCTATAGCCCCGAGCACCGGGTCTACCTCTACGTGATAGGGCAGAGTGAGCGCGGCTGAGCTCGTGAGGGGCGAATGGCTGGCGGGCCGACTCCTTGATAAGGAACTACAGATCCTCGATCCTAGGCCGCCCGTTAAGTACTTCTCGGGGCATATAGCCGGGGCCCTGAACGTCAGGGCGGATCGCCTGCTGGAAACCCTGAAGCGAGAAGGAGCCGCGGCCGCCGCCCAGGCGCTGGGCAAGGCCGGCGTAAGCAGCGACAGCCTTGTCGTGGTCTATGACGATGCGGACGGCCAGCTGGCCTGCACGCTTGCCTGGATACTGGAATACCTGGGGCATGAGCGCGTCTTCATCCTCGGCCAAAGGCTGCAGGGCTGGCTGCTGAGCCACGGGCATAAGGCGCTAAGGCCCACCGTAGGCCAGCCCACGCTATTTGAGGCGAGGCCCAGGGCCGAGCTAAGGGCCACCTTAGAGGAGGTGCGGGCCGCGCTCGGGAGGGCCAGGCTCTTGGATGTAAGGAGCCGGGAGGAATTCACCGGGGAGCTCAAGCTGCACGCAAGGGCGGGCAGGATACCGGGCGCCATAAACCTGCCCTGGCTCGAGCTCTTGGGCCAAGGCGATGAGCTCTTCCTCAGCGGCCACCAGATAAGGGCGAAGCTCGGCCCCTTGTTGGAATCAAACGCGCCCGTGATAACCTACTGCAGCACGGGCACGAGGGCCTGCGTAGCGTACTATGCGCTGCGCTGGGCGGGCCTTGAAGCCGTGAAGGTTTATGATGGCTCCTTCGATGAGTGGGCCTCGAACAGAGAGCTGCCCGTCGAGGAGTAGGCCAAGGCCATGATGGCTAGCAGAGGCCCCTCTTCGCGAGACCGTACTCCGAAACCAGCGTGACCACGCCGCTCGAGGGGCCGAAGAGGCTCTTACATGCGCTGGCCCTGGCCGCGTCTATCTGTGCGTAGAGCTCGGCGAGCGCGCCCGAGGCCTCTTCTCCCGTGGTGGCGCAGCCTAGGAGGCGCAGAAGCGAACTCCTCCCCCCTTCCTCCGCGAAGGCCGAGGCGAAGAGCAGCAGGGTATTCTCCTCCAGGAACTTGACCATGGCTTCCTCTAGGCCTGCAACATACGGCCGGCGCAGGGCCTCCAGCGCCTTGGCCGAATGCTCGGCCTCCTCGGGCGCGTACCGCAAGGTGAGGGGCAAAGAAGTCCTGGCCGAAAGGAAGCTCAGCAGGGCCGCCAGCGTGGGCTCCAAGATGGCCACATGGAAGGCCTCCACCACCTCCGCCTCCCTGGCCAGCGCCCTAGATAGGCCTTCGCGCAGCAGGGGGCTGAGCCACGCGCGAGGCCCGGCGGAGTAGGGCTTAGAGAGCTCGCCCAAGTGCCTTAGGTCCTCCGCCAGCAGCTCCGAAAGCGGCGATAGGGAAGGCAGGCGCTCGGGCGCGGCCCTCTCGAGAAGGCCCGCCCTAGCCCTGACCTCGAAGAGCTCGAGGAGCCAGAAGTTAGCGGCAAGCGTGCCGAGCGCCAGCTCCTCCGTCGGCTCCTCCTCTAGCTCCTCCAGCGGCTCGCTAAGCCAGGCCGGTTTCAGCAAGGCCCTCCTCCCGATATAGGCTCGGCGATGTGCCGAAGCAATAGAACTCCAGCGGGCGGGTGCCCGTGTTGATGAACTGGTGAGGTTCGCCGGGGCCGATGTAGACAACGTCGCCCTCCCTTATGCTTCTGACCGTGGGAACCCCCTTGAGCCTGGTGAGCACGGACCCTTCGCCGCTCGTCACGATCACTAAATGCTCGTAGACATGAACGTCATAGGGAGTCTGGCCTCCCGGCTGAAGGGAGTAAAACCTCAGCCTAAAGAACTTGGATCCCTGCGCCTCGGAGACGAGCGTCCTGCGCAAAACGCCTCTCGCCCCCCTCTCTTCGAAGGCCTCGGCGGAGACCTGGGCCGGGCGCGTGATCAGCATCGCTCGAAGCGGCCGGATAAGCTTATTAAACTTACCCGCTGAGGCCACTAAATGCTTCAAGTGGACGCGGCGGCGGGCCTCGTGGTGGGGGTCGCCGTCCCATTTGTCATGGGCCTACTCGTGGGCGCCGCCGTGAAGCGGACGATAAAGCTCCTCGTCGTCATCATGGCGCTTGCGCTGTTGCTGGTGGCCTTCGGTTACGTTTCCCTGAGCTTCTCCGAGCTACTACGCGCCGCTCAGGCATATCTGCCCAAGCTGCTATCGGCGGGCGGCCAGCTGCTGAACATCCTGCCTTATTCCTCCGCGGCCTTCTTAGTAGGGCTGGCGCTGGGCCTCTGGAAGGGCTAACGGCCTGCCATAGCGCTCCGAGAAGGCGAGCTCCGTGAGCGGGCGCCTGTCCTTCCTCCCCCTCAGCGGGCGCGCCGGGTAGCCGAAGCCGACCACGGCGCAGGGGTATAGGTGGTCGGGCACGTGGAACTCTCTCCTGAGCTCCTTCTCCCTAATGCCGGTGAAGGGGCAGGAGGCCACGCCCAACTCCCAGGCGGCGAGCTGCATGTCCTGCAGGGCTCTGCCCGCATCGATCTGGTGAAAGGGGAGGGAGGGGTCGGTGAGTATGATGACCGCGAACGCCGCTCCTTCAACCCATTGGCCCGTGGTGCTGTCTCTGGCCAAGGCCTGGAGGTTCGCCTTCTCATGGACTAGGATGAACCTCCAGTGCTGTGCATTACGCCCGCTGCCCGTGAGCCTGGCCGCCTCCAGCACCCTACCCATGACGTGAGGAGGCACGGGCCTTGGGGCGAACTCCCTTACGTCCAGCTTTGTGGCGATGCATGTGAAGACGTCCATGCCAAGGGATCGCGCACGCCGATAATAGCCCTATGCCGCCCCCGCGAACCTGCTAAGGGAAAAGAGCTGCTGCCGAGGTCCCTTTATTTTTCCCTCCGCGAGGTCGGCGGCCTCCTCGGCTATGGCGGGCGCGAACTTGAACCCATGGCCCGAGCAGGCGCTGATGATGATGAGGTTCTCTTGGCGCGGAAGATGATCAACGATGAAGTGCTGGTCCGGGGTGTTGGTGTAGATACAGGCCCTGGCCTCCTTAGGCCGGGCCCGCAGCGCGGGCATGTAACGATCTAGGAACTGGGCGATGGGCCTGAGGTCCTCCTCCTTGACCTCCCTTTCCAGTCGGTCGGGCTCACAGCTGGCGCCGCCATGATGCCTTGCGACCTTGTAGAGGCCGCGTTCGGGCTCCGGTATCCCGTAGAAGAACCCCTCATTCGTCTCAGCTATTAGCGCAGGAACCTGCTCCAGCGCCCGCTCCATGCGCGAGGCGTCCCATTCAAACCAGAACATCACCTGCCTTTCGCAGGCCAGCGGAAGTTCGGGCAAGAATTTCTTCATCCAGGGGCCCACGCAGAGCAACAGGCGCTCGGCGAGATATGTGCCGCGCTCGGTCGCCACCTTAAAATGGCGCCCCAGGCTCTTCCAGCGCAGAACCCTTTCGTTCAGGCGTAACGAGGCGCCCTTTCGGCGCGCCAGGGCGAGCAGCGCCTGCACACACCTCTCGGGGTGCAACACGCCCGCCAGCGGCTCCAGCAGGGCCTGATGCCCTTGCGGAAGCCTCAGGAAGGGGTACCTGATAAGGACCTTCTCCGCGTCCAACTCCTCAAACGGGAGCGAGTGGGGAGCGAGCGCGCGCCTAGCTCCCATGCAGAGCAGGCCATCCTCAGGGCCTATGCTGAGGCAGCCCGTGCGCCTGAAGAGCGAGGTCTGAGCCTCCAGCTCTATGCCTCGCCACAGCTCAAGGGCCCTGATCACCAGCGGCACGTATGAGGGGTGCTCGAAGTAAGAGGCGCGTATTATCCTGCTGTGCCCATGGCTTGAGCCTAGGGGGTGCGGAGGCGAGAGCTGATCGAGCCCCAGCACGGCGTGCCCCCTCTTGGCCAACTCATGCAGGCAGGCGGAGCCCATTATGCCCAACCCTACGACTATGCATTCAGGCCGATCGTCTAGCCTGTTCACGCTCCCTCTCCCCCAACATCGCGCGAAGCCTTTCGAGGGGCCTAAAGTCCTCCTTCACGCAGGTCAGCACCACGTGCGTGTTCGTCCTCTCGACAAAGGGCATCGAGAGCAGCCGCTTGACGAAGCCGCTGAGCTCGGCCCTGTTCCTGAACTTGGCTATGACGAAGGCATCGGTGAGGCCCGTCACGTCGTATACCGCGCAGACCTCCGGCATCTTGGCGATTTCGCCCTCCATCTCCAACAGCTTGCCCCTCGAAACGGTGATCTCTATGATGGCCGTTACGTCGAACCCCAGCCTCTCCCAGTCGACTATGGCGCAGAAGCCGCCTATTATCCCCTGCTGCATCAGCCTCCTTACCCGCCTTATCACCGAGGCCGTCGTCAGGCCCAGGGCGGAGGAGAGCCTCCTGAAGGAGCGACGGGCATCCCGGAGAAGCTCGATCAGCAGGGCCAAGTCCTCTCTGTCCAGCCGCAAGGACAAGCCGTCGCCTTTGGCCTGCTTGGGTTATAAAGGCAGTAAACAATCGATTAATAGCGGGGGCAGGCCGGGGGCTATACCCTTGAGGGCCCCTAGGGCGAAGAGGGATCTCCCTGCGCTGTATCTGGCGACGATGATAATAAGGGCCGGGTTTGGGTCCATCTTCCTGCTCTTTCCGCTTTATGTGCCCGCGGGCAGCGTGGCCACCGCGCAGGCTCTTGCCGCTTATCCTCTGGCCGAGCTGGCCTCCGCGCCGATCATGGGCCGGCTCGTGGACATCTGGAGCAGGAGGTGGGTCCTGCTATCGGGCCTCCTCAGCATAGCCCTCCTCACGTTCCTCATATCTCTCACGAGGAACTATCTGCTCATAGCCCTATTGCATGCCGCCATGGGCATCTCGGCGGCCGCCGTGACCGTCGCCTCGCTCACCATGGTCACGGACCTCACAAGGCAGAGCAACAGAGGAGTGGGCATGGGCGCCTTTGACTTCTCAAACATCGTGGGCTATTCAGCAGGCATAGCGTTAGCCACGGCCCTTCTTAACCTGGAGCGAAACCTGAGCTCGATCTTCATGACCACGGCGGCGCTGCTCTTCATCGCCTGGGGTGCGTGCGCCCTTCTCTTGGAGGAGACGAAGCCGGAAGCGGGCGCACAACGCTTCGCGCTCAACCCGCTGCAGGGGCTTGACCCGGGCTCGAGGGCCCTGCTGCCGCTTTGGTTCGCGCTCACCACGGTCCTGGGCGTCATCTTCTTCCTTCCCAGGACCCTCATCGAGAGCGGGCTCACGAGCTCCCAGACGGGGCTCCTGCTTCTAGCCGGCGCCGGCGCCCTGGGCCTGGGCTCGGTCTTCTTCGGCAGGCTCTCGGACAAGGTGGGGAGGGGAAGGATTATGGGCCTGGGCCTGATAGGGGCGGCCCTGCTTGTGTACTTTGTACGCCTTGCGGCCAGTTATGACCCGCCGAAGTTCTTCGAGCTCCTGCCCATGATAGGGCCCTCGGCTCTGCTGGCCTCGGCCCTCGTGCCCTCCGCGCTTGCCTACGTGGGGGATAGGGCCAGGCTGGCGCTGAGGGGGACCGCCATGGGCCTCTATAGCATGATGCTGAGCGCCGGCATCGCCTCGGGAAACCTCCTGGCGGGCTACCTCCACGAGCTGGGAGGGCTGAGCGCGATACTGGATGCCGTGGCAGGGCTGCTCGCGCTTTCGCTGATGCTCTCGGCCCTTCTGCTCAGGAGGGCTGGGCTCCTGCGCTGGGCGCTCCTGGCTAAAGGGCTCTCCGCCCTGCGAAGAAAGCCTTAGGCGCTAACGCACGCCTTAAAAGCGCCGCGGGCCCGAGCGCGCCGTTGATATCGCCGCTCCTCCTGATCCTGCTCTCACTGCCCGCAGGGCTGCTGGGGGCGCTCACGGGCCTAGGGGGAGCCAGCATCCTCATACCCATCTTGGTCCTGCTGGGCCTTCCGCTCAAGACCGCCATCGCCACCGGCATGGTCGTCATCATCGCCACGTCCAGCGGCTCCGCCGCGTATGTGAAGGAGGGCCTGGCCAACGTCAGGGCGGCCATGTATCTGGAGCTCTTCACCATCCTGGGCGCCATAGCGGGCGCCACCATCACCAGCCTCCTGCCCTCCAAGCCCCTATACTTCCTCTTCGCCGCCTTCCTGCTCTTCTCCTTCTTCGGCCTGCGCGGGAGGCCAACCCAAGGGCAAGGGGAGGTCGTGCAGGACCGCCTGGCCAGGTGGCTAAGGCTTGAGGGCAGCTATTACGACCAAGAGCTGGGCCGGATGGTGAACTACAAGTTGACCAACCCTGTTCTGGGCGGGCTGGGCATGGCCTTCGCCGGCCTGGCGGCAGGGATGCTGGGCATAGGGGCCGGGGCCTTTAAGGTATCCGTGCACGAGCTCATCCTGCGCATGCCTCCCAAGGTCTCTACGACCACGAGCAACTTCATCATCGGCATGACGGCCCTCGCGGGGGCGAGCGTCTACTTTAACTCCGGCCTGCTGTACGTCGATCTAGCCGCGCCGGCCGCCATAGGCACGGCGCTGGGCGCCGTCCTGGGCTCCAAGTTTTTACCCCGCATGAGGGGCCGCACGCTCAGGGCTCTCTTCCTGGCGCTGGTGCTGTACCTTATCGCGCAGATGGTGCTGAGGGGGTTGGCGGGTTGAGCGGTCAGGGCGGTATGCTCGAGAGGATCCTCGCGCTGGTGCTCACGCTGGGCGTCACCTTTAGCCTTGCGCTGTCCGCGATAGGCGTGGCCTTCTATTACGTGCGCCCCTCCCCACAGCCGGGCCCCTCCGACTGGCGCATCACGGGCACGGACTACTTCTCGTTCGCAGCCCGACTGCTGGCCAGCCTTCCTTCGGGCCTGGGCGCGTACAACCTTATGGCACTGGGGCTCGTGCTCCTGCTGGCGACGCCTTACGTGAGGGTGCTCACCTCCTTCGTTTACTTCGCGCTCACCAGGGATGGAAGGTATTCGGTCCTAACCCTGGCCGTGCTGACCATTCTTACGTGGAGCTTGTTCGTTCACTGAAGAAGTTCCCGGAGCTGCTCCCTCCTGCGCAGCAGGGCCTGAGGAAGGCCGGCCAGCACCTTCCTCCAGCGGGAGTTCGAGCCGAGGACTTCGCGCAGCAGGGGCAGCGCCTGCTCGCTGTTTCCGGCGTTGAGCAGGGCAATGCCTTGCCAGAAGCGAAGCTCATCGTTTTCGGGTGCCTTTTCACTGGCCAGCCGGTATTCGAGCAGGGCCTCGGCCGTCTTCCCCTCCGCCAGGAGCTGGTCGCCCCTGTTGGCATGCTCATAGGCCTCATGGATCCTCAACAGCCTCCTGAGCTCCTGCAGGGGCTCCGGGTGGTCATCCACGCGCAGGTCCACGAGCTTGTCGGCCGAGGGGTGGCCCTTGGCCCTTAGGCTCACGATCAGCATCGCCGCGGACTGGCGGCCTCTCACATCGCCCCCGGCCCTTTCCCCGGCCTCCAAGGCCGCCAAGAGCCTTTGGGCCAGGCTGCCCTCGGCCGCCTCGAAGGCCTCCGCCATGGCCGGCCAGACGCCCGCGCTGCTCATGAGGTTGGCCTGCACGCTGAAGCGCCTTCCCACCAGGTGCCCCGCCTCGGGGATGCAATCGTTTCCCGTGTGCACCGCCACCCTTCCCCCTATATCCAGCATGGCCACCTGCCTGACGTTGGCAAGTGGGTCCACCGACAGAAGCGCCCTGAGGGCCTCGTCGGCGCGTTTGCCTCCCCGCATTAGCGCCAGTCCGAGCGGACCATAGCTCGGCTCCGCCACCGATTGAGTGGCCACGACGCCCACGCCGGCCTCGGCCCAGCAGACGATGGAGCCCACGCAGAACCAATGCGACTGTACGGCTACCCCCATCTGTTGGGCCTCTTCGTCGATGGCGATGATCGAATAGGTCCCGGCCCTGCGCGGGCGGAGAAGAGCCTGGCGGGCTAGGCAGCGAGGGTCGGGCGGCCCGGGCGCGGTGACATGTGATGGTCCCCTGTCCCTAAGCCCTCCCTTTTCCCTGAGCATGGCCCTCCCGTCAAGCTCGCTTATATAGCCCCTTCAGTCGCGGCCCGCATGCCAAGGCCGAGGGAGCCGGTCGAGCTGGGGAAGGAGCTCGAGGACAGGATCGCGGCGCTGGCCGAGCAAAGGGGGTGGATCGTTGAGAAGAGGAAGAAGTTCGGCCCGCACGTGCTGGACCTGGTGCTCAGGAGGAGGGGGCTCGTGCTGGTGGTGCAGTGTAAGAACACGGCGGCCTCGCCCAGGGACGTGACGCAGACGAGGAAGGATTTTGAGGCCTACCTGAACTGGTTGCTGGAGGAGAAGCTCGGCATTCTCGTGCAGCCCGTGCTCGTGGCACGCGAATTCAGCGAAAGGACAAAGCGCAGGGCCTCGGGCTATAGGGTACTGTGTTACATGCCTGATGAGCTGGAGAAGCTGCTCGGCTAGCGAGCATGGCCTGGCGAAGGACGCTGCGCGTGCTCAGCGCGCTGGTCGAGGTATATGATAGGGTCAACAGGGTCATCTCACTGCTGAGCGATGTCCCGCTCAGGAGGGAGGCCGTGGCAAGGGCTGCTCCCCTTCCAAACCCCGTCCTCGATGCGGGCTGCGGCACGGGCGCCATGGCGAAGGAGGCCCTTCGGCTGCGTGCTCGGCCCGAGCAGCTGGTGCTGCTCGACCCGCTGCCCGAAATGCTTCACCGCTCAAGGCAGGGGCTTAAGGAGGTGGCGGGGAGGGTGATGGGCATCTTCGAGGCGCTTCCCTTCAGGCCGGCCTCGCTGGGGGCCGTCCTCTGCGGCTTCTCCCTTCGCGATGCCGCAAACATAGGCAGGGCCCTTGAAGAGCTTGCCTGCGCGCTACGCCCCCAGGGCCTGCTGGTGAACGTGGACCTAGGAAAGCCCGATGGTCCCCTGCGCTCGGCCCTGCTCGGCGCCTATTGGCGCTTCGTGGCGCCGCTGCTGGCAGCGGCCGTGATAGGCGCCAGGGGCAGGCTTTACGGCGAACTGTATAACACTTATCTCCGATACCCGCGCCTCAACGAGCTTAAGAAGCTCCTGGGTCTGCACTTCGAGGTCCTCTGGCTAAGGACCAGATGGCTGGGAGGCGTGCTGCAGCTGATCGCGAGCAGGAGGGCACAAAGGGCTTATAACATACGGCGCTAGGCCGCTTATGCCCTATGACATCGTGGACCTGCACGAGGACCTCTCCTACCACTTTATGATCAACGGCCTAGGGAGGCCCTTCAGCGAGGACGATCCGAGGAGGCCCGTGGACCTCCCCAAGTACAGGAGGGCGGGGGTCAGGCTGGTGGTTGCCTCGGTCTTCCCGCTTCAGCCTTCCCTAAACCCGGATCTGCTCGAGAGGGAGAGGAGCGTTTACCAGCTGAAGGAGCTACAGCCCACCTACGTGGGCTCTATGGCCCGCGAGCTGGCCCTTGAGCACATTAAATTTTATCATGAGCTGGTGAGGCTTCATCCGGGCGAGTTAGTGCTGGTCAGCAGCGCCGAGGACCTGGAGGTGTTGCAGCGCTCGGGCGCCGTGGGCCTCCTCCTGCACCTGGAGGGCACGGAGGCGCTGGCGGAGCCGGAGGACATCGGCCTCTTCTACAGGCTAGGCGTGAGGTCGCTGGGGCTCACGTGGAATTACGATACTAGGTACGCGGCCAGCTGCCTTTCCTCCAAGGATTACGGGCTTACGGGCGAGGGGCAGAGGCTCGTCCGCCTAGCCAACAGGCTCCATGTGCTGCTGGACCTCTCGCACGCAAGCCCTAAGACCTGCGCGGAGGTGCTCGAGCTCTCCGAGGACCCACCCTACTTCAGCCACGCTAACGCGGCCTCCGTTACACAGCACCCGAGGAATGTGGGCGACGAGCTGCTCAGGAGTTTGGGCAACAGGGGAGGCATACTGGGCTTGACCTTCATAAGGGCCTGCATAGGTCCGCCCTTCAACGCCTCTAAGCTCGCCGAGCACGCGCTTCACGTCAAGCGCGTGGCCGGGGCCCAGGTCCTGGCCCTTGGCTCCGATCTGCTGGGCTTCTCTGAGGCACCCGAAGACCTGAGGGGCCTGGATGACCTAGGCGGGCTGAGGCGGGCCCTGCTTCAGGCCGGCCTGGGCCCCGAGGAGGCGGAGGCGCTGCTAGCCCATAATGCGCGGCGCTACATCTCCTCCCTTGCCCCAGGATGGTCGGAAAAGCCTTATTAGCACCTCTTGGCCGCGCGGGCCAGATGGAGCGGGAGCTGTACGACATTATCGTGCTCGGCTCCGGGCCCGCGGGCTACACGGCCGCCATCTATGCCGTCAGGGCGAACCTCAGGACCCTCCTCGTGGCGGGCCTGGAGGCTGGGGGGCAGCTGATGCTGACCTCGATGGTCGAGAACTACCCGGGCTTTCCCGAGGGCGTGCTGGGGCCCGAGCTGATGGAGAGGATGAGGGAGCAGGCGGAGAGGCAAGGCGTGCAGATCGTCTTCGACAACGCCACCGCCGTCGACTTCAAGGCCTACCCCTTCAAGGTGCAGGTGGGCGAGAGCAGCTTTGCCGCCAAGGCCGTCATCGTGGCCACGGGCGCCTCGCCTCAGATGCTGGGGCTCGAGTCCGAGAGGAAGCTGATGGGCGCCGGCGTCTCAACGTGCGCCGTCTGCGACGGGCCGCTCTTCAAGGACTCCGACCGCGTGGTCGTCGTGGGCGGCGGCGATACGGCCATGGAGTATGCCATCTTCATGAGCAATCTCTCGAAAGAGGTCATAATAGTGCATAGGCGCGACAGGCTGAGGGCCTCGCCCGTGATGCAGCAGAGGGCGCTCTCGAAGCCCAACGTCAAGGTGCTCTGGAACAGCGTCGTCACCGATATCTTGGGCGATAAGAAAGTTGAAGCGGTGAAGGTGAAGAACCTCCAGAGCGGGGAGGAGCGGGTCATCGCCTGCAGGGCGGTCTTCATCGCCATAGGGCACAGGCCCAACACGGAGATCTTCAGGGGGCAGCTTGAGCTGGATGAGAAGGGCTACGTGAAGGTGTACGACGGGCAGCGCACCAGCGTGGAGGGCGTCTTTGCGGCCGGCGATGTTCATGATCATAAGTACCGGCAGGCCGTGACCGCCGCCGGCTTCGGCTGCATCGCGGCCCTTGAAGCGATAGCCTTCGTCGAGAGCGGAAGGCCCGAGCAGCTGATGGCCCAAGTAGTCAGGAGCGCTTAAGTGAGGCGTGGGTTAGAGGGCCACGATGGAGCCCGGGAGAAGGGAGGAAAAGGAGCCGGTCCACATAAAGGCCAAGCCCGAGGACGTGGCGGAGCTCTGCCTGATAATGGGCGACCCGGCGAGGGTTGAGCACGCTTCATCCGTGCTATCGGAGCGCAGGCTGGTGAACGCACACAGGGGCTTCATCGCCTATACCGGCATGTATAGGGGCCTCAGGGTCACCATGGCCTGCCACGGCGTGGGCGGGCCCTCAGCCGCGATTGCGGTGGAGGAGCTGGCGATGCTGGGCGCCAAGCGCTTCGTGCGCCTGGGCACGACGGGCGCATTCTTGGAGGGCATCGAGCCAGGAGACGTAGTAGTGCCCACGGCCGCCCTGTACAGGGATTCGGTCCCCTCACTATATCTAGGCGGCTCCGTGGGGCCCACGGTCCCCGACTATGGCCTGCTTCAGGCAGTGGTCCGGGGGCTGGAGGAGAGGGGAATAAGAGCGCACCTCGGGCCCGTCTTCTCCAGCGATGCCTTCTACCTGGAAAGCCCGTCCTTTGCCAGCGAATGGGCCTCAAGGGGCGCGCTGGCCGTGGAGATGGAGTGCGCCACCATCTTCGCCGTCGCGGCCGTCAGAAGGCTACGGGCCGCGGCCGTGCTGATCGTCAGCAACAACCTGGCCAGGCGCACCAGGATGCTGGACGCGGAGGAGCTAAGGCCCACCGCGCTCGCGGTCACGAAGGCCATCTTGGACGAGCTCTCGCGGGAGCGCTAAGCCTAAAAGCCCCCTTGGGCTTCGGCGCCTGGTTGAGGTTTTCTATCCCTCCCTCGCTCTGCCTGGCCTGCCGGGGGGCCAAGCTGCTCTGCGGCCTGGCCTTCTGTCCCATAATCCTAGAACATAAGGCGAAGGCCAGCCGCCTCCCGCCCCTAAAGGAGCTCACGGGCTCCTCGCCTCCTTCCGTCTTCGTGGGCAGATATGATTACCCAAAGGTCAGGGTGGGTGCCCTCGCGCCTCCTAGGCTCGGCGACACGAGCGAGCTGGACCTGCCGGAGCTCTGGACGGGCAGAAGGCTCGAAGAGGTGGTCGAGGCAAGAATAAGCCTGATAGGCGGCTTCAGGAGGCTGCCGGTGCAGGTGGCCAGGGAGCCCGACCGCTACCTGCAGGGCCTGCAGCTGCTCTCGATGAGCGAGAGCTCCGTTCCGCTCTATATGACTTTCGAGCGCCTTGTAAGGGCCCGGCCCACGTTCGACGAGCATCATGCCCCCTTTGGGCCCTCAGCGCTGCTACAGCGGCTCTCCTTTGAGGAGGAGCCCAAGCCGCTCGGCCATCTAGAGAAGGCCTATTATGACCTGGACCTAAGGGCGGAGGAGGCCGTAGTTCTTCTGTATTCGGCCGGCCTCTCCATCTACGCAATCCAGAGGGCCTTTAGCCTGGGCTGCTTCGGAAGCGGCAGGGCCAGGAGGCTCGTGCCCACGCGCTGGAGCATAACGGCCGTGGACGACATGCTCTCCCAGCATAACATAGCCCTGCTGAAGAAGATGCCGGAGCTGGACAAGCCGAGGGTCTTCGTAAGAAGGGCGCACCTCAATACCTTTGTGGCCATCCTGCTGCCCAAGAAGTGGGCCTTTGAGTGGATAGAGGCCTGGTTCCCGAGGACCACCTGGAACCTTCAGCGCTCGGGTGCGCCGGAGCTCATGGGGGACTATGAGCCCTTCAGGGGCAGAACCGAGTATGCGCGCGTGGGGGGCTGCTACTATTCCTCCCGCCTTGCCGTCACGGAATATCTGTTGGGAATAGGCAGGCAGGCCTCGGCCGTCCTGCTCAGGGAGATCCACCCCGGCTTCAGGCTGCCGCTGGGCGTCTGGTTCGTAAGGGAGAACCTAAGGGAGATGTTCAGGGGCGGCTTCCGTGAGTTGGAGTCCGAGGAGGAAGCCGTACGCTATGCGCTCTCTAACCTAACGGTGCCCCACGGTCGGTGGCTGGCCTGCAGCAGGCTCTTGCGCCTGGCCATGGTGAACAAAACTTTACTGGACTTCGCGAGCTAGGCCTTTCACGGCGTAGCCCGAGCTTAGAGCCCAAGCCTTTTAAGATGAGCCAGCAAGGCGGGCCCGCTTTGTCGCGCGCGGGGGGGCGAGCAGATGGGAGTCCGTGAAGTAAAGGCGCTTTACGTAAAGAAGGTGCTCAAGCAGCTCGATGAGCTGCTGGAGGAGCTCGGCGCGGAGGAGAGGAAGGTGAGGATGCTGAGGAGGGAGGCACTTGAGTACGATAATCAGCTGCCCGGCGCGGTGCACCTTTACATCCGTTCCCTGGAGCGGGCGCTCGAAAGGGTGAGGAGGAGGTTAATGGACCTCCAGGGCAGCTGGCAGGGGCTCCTGCCCAGGCCTGACCGCCCTCTTCTGGCCGAGTGGCAGGCCCCCTTGGATGGCGAGGTTTTGCCCGATGACGAGCGGGAGGAACGATAACCGGCGCTTGCTCCGGCCTTGAAGTCTTATATAACGGCGTTATAGCCTCGTAAGCGTGGGCGCCGATCTTGTTTACTCCGCATGGCTGGGCTTTCTGGCGGGGCTCCTGCCCGTCTACCTGGGCCTTTTGGCACTTCCAGCCTTCAGGGCGGCCTCGGAGAGGCGGCGAAGGCTCCTGCTTGGCTTCACGATAGGCATCCTGCTCTTCCTCTTTGCGGACGTCACGCATGAAGCCCTACAGGGGGCCCAGGCCTCTGCTCCTGGCCCTCTCGTCTACTCCTTAGCCCTGCTCGCTGGCCTTCTGGCGCCGATGGCCGTGGCGGGGGCAAGCCAGACCTCCAGGCATGCCGAGGGCGTCAGGGAGAGGGGCGTGCTGACGGCCTACTTGGTGGCGCTGGGCATAGGACTACATAACTTTGGCGAAGGCCTCGCGATAGGGGCCGCGTATACGGCCGGCCAGCTCGCGCTTACGACGCTGCTCGTCATAGGCTTCGCGCTGCACAACGGCACGGAGGGCATGGGCATAGCGGGGCCCATGGTGGGGGCCAAGGTCTCGGCGCGCGACCCCGTTCTTATGGGCTTTGTGGCGGGCGCGCCCACCATCTTGGGCAGCGTCGTGGGAAGCCTGGCCTTCTCCACGCTTTTGGCGGTGGCCTTCTTCTCGGCCGCCTCCGGCGCCATACTTTATGTCGTGATAGAGCTGGCCAGGCTGGCCTATCAAAGGCCCACGGCCGCCGATGTCCTGAGCACGGCCTTGGGCATACTGCTCATGTTTGGCACGGGCCTTCTCCTACAGCTTTAGGCGATTAGCTTTTTTTACCGCCCCCTGGCGCCAAGGCCGTTGCCGGAGAAGGTAACGCATGACGAGTTCAAGCGGCTGGATATAAGGGTCGTAGCCGTCGTGAGGGCAGAGCGCATACCGGGCAGGACGAAGATCCTGAAGGCCCTTATCGATATAGGCAACAACGAGGTGCGAGAGGTCGTCGTGGGCGGCGCGGAGCACTACCAGCCCGAGTACTTTGTAGGCAAGAAGATGATCGCGGTCGTGAACTTGGAGGAGAGGGTCATCGCAGGCGTAAGGAGCCAGGCGATGCTGCTGGCGGCCGATGATAAGGGCAGGCCCGTATGGCTCATGCCCGCGGAGGATGTGCCCGCCGGCGCGAAGGTGCTTTAGCCGCGAAGGGCATGCCGGCCCGCGCGACGGCGAAGGGCTATAGGCCACTGGAGCATACCACGGACGCCTACTGGGAGGCCTATGGCAGGAGCCTGGAGGAGGTCTTCGAGGCCGCCGCCCTGGCCCTGATGGACACCATTTTGGATGTGAAGCGAGTTGAGCCCCTGCTCGAGGTAAGGCTCGAGGCCAGCGGCTTCGACCTAGAGAGCCTGCTCTACAGCTGGCTGGAGGGTGTGTTGCTGAAGCTCGTCGTGGACAAGCTCGCGCTGTGCAGGTTTGAGCCCTCCATCATACGCCAAGGGGAGCTGCAGCTCAAGGCAAAGGCCCGTGGCGAGCCCTTTGATTCGCGCAAGCACGGCTATAAGGTCGAGGTCAAGGCGGTCACCTATCACCGAATGGAGGTCTTCCAAGAGGGGGGCCTCTGGTATGCGAGGTTCGTCTTGGACCTCTAGGCCCTCAAGGCTTAAATAAAGGCCCCCGATGCTCGCCCCGAGAGCCTATTGCTAGCTCCACCATCAGCTGGCAGGAGATAGAGGCTAAGTGGCAGAGGGCCTGGTCCTCCTCTAGGCTCTTCGAAGTCAACCCCGCGCCGGGGAAGGAAAAATACTTCGTGACGATCGCTTACCCATATCCCGAGTCGCCCTTTCATATAGGCCACGCGAGGACGTATACGATGGGCGACATAAGGGCGAGGTATATGCGCATGAAGGGGAAGACCACGCTCCTTTCCTTGGGCTTTCACTACACGGGTACGCCGATCCTGGCCATGGCTAGGAGAATTCAGAAGGGGGATGAGGAGGCCATAAGGCTGTACAGGGAGCTCTTCCAGATACCGCAGGAGGTGGTGGCCAAGTTCAACGACCCGCTCTACATCGCGAACTACTTCAGGGAGGACATGCGGCGTGCGTGCGAGGAGATGGGCTACTCTATGGACTGGCGCAGGACCTTCACGACGATAGACCCCTGCTACAGCAAGATGATAGAGTGGCAGTTCAGGAGGTTGCGGGCCCTGGGGCTCATCAAACAGGGCACATATCCGGTGGGATGGTGTCCCGTGGATAGGAATCCGATGGGCATGCATGACACCAGGGGCGACGTGGACCCCGAGATAGGGGAGTTTGTCACGATAAAGTTCCGCGATGAGCAAGGCGCCATCTTCGCTACGGCCACGCTCAGGCCAGAAACGGTCTACGGCGTCACGAACCTCTGGATTAACCCGCGCGCTACATACGTGAAGGCAAGGGTGGGCGCGGAGGTCTGGGTCATGGCCAGGCCGGCCGCCGAAAGGCTCAGCCATCAGCTGGACATCGCCATCGAGGATGAGGTGCCCTTGGCCTCGCTGCTGGGCAGGAGGGTCCGCAATCCGATTACGAACGCTTGGGTACCCGTGTTGCCGGCTGAGTTCGTCCTGCCCGACCACGGCACGGGCGTGGTCATGTCGGTGCCCGCCCATTCCCCCGACGACTACCTGGCCCTGCTGGAGGCCAAGGCAAAGCGGGCCGATGGCGCTGGCGCAGAGCTGCGGCCCATAGGCGTCATCAGGCTCGAGGGGTATGGCGAGGCGCCCGCAAGGGATGCCGTGGAAAGGGCGGGCATAAGGAGCTCCTTGGACCCTCGGCTCAAGCAGGTGACGGCGGAGCTCTACTCCGAGGAGTATAACAGGGGCGTGATGAACGAGCGCACGCCCCTGGCCGGCCTCCCCGTAAGGGAGGCGAGGGAGAGGGTGAAGCGGGAGCTTGCGAAGGCGGGGGCCTCGGCGACGGTATATGAGCTGATGAACAAGCCCGTCTTCTGCAGGTGCGGCGCTGAGATCGTTGTCAAGCTGCTGAAGGACCAGTGGTTCATCGACTATGCGAACCCCGCCTGGAAGGAGAAGGCGCGAGAGGCCCTGAACTCGATGCAGATCCTTCCAGAAGGCTACCGAGCGTACTACGAACACACGATAGGCTGGCTCAGGGAAAAACCCTGCGCAAGAAGCAGCGGCCTGGGCACCCCGCTGCCCTGGGACAGGAACTGGATAGTGGAGTCCCTCTCCGACTCCACCATCTATATGGCCTACTACATTATAGCGAGGTACGTGAATTCGGGCCAGCTGAAGCCCGAGCACCTTAGCGAGGCCTTCTTCGACTTCGTCTTTCTGGGCCGGGGCGAGGCCCGGGAGGTGGCGCGGGCCACCGGGCTTCCGGCCGAGCTCCTGTTACAAATAAGACAGGAGTTCGAATACTTCTATCCCGTCGATAGCAGGCACTCGGCTCATGAGCTCATACCCAACCACCTGACCTTCTTCATCTTCAACCACGTCGCGCTCTTCGAGCGCAAGCACTGGCCAAGGGCGATAGTGACCAACGGGCACGTGCTCATGAAGGGGCAGAAGATGTCCAAGTCGCTCGGCAACATAATACCGCTCAGGCAAGCGATAAGGCGCTACGGCGCGGATCCGATAAGGATCGCGGTGACCGCCTCGGCCGACCTGGCCTCGGACGCGGACATCAGCCTCGAAAGGGTGAGGGAATACGCCTCCAAGCTCGAAGCGCTGTACGCCTTTGCCAAGGCTCTGACGGCCCAGCCGCTCCCCTCGCCGCGTGAGGTGACCTTGGACCTCGAGGAGAGATGGCTCCTGAGCATGGTTCAGGCCAGGGCGAGGGCGGCCACGGAGGCCATTGAAAAAATGGACGTGAAGGGCCTTGTGCTTCAGGCGCTCTTCCTGATGGAACAAGATATCCAGTGGTACCTTGAGTTCTGCAAGGCCAGGGGGAAGGGAAGCGACGACGCTCGTGTCAGGGCGGCGCTCGGACAGCTGCTCGATGCCAGGGTTAGGCTGCTCGCTCCCGTGACCCCTCATCTATGCGAGGAGATATGGGCCCTGATGGGGAAAGAGGGCTATGTCTCCGTGGCGCCCTGGCCCGAACCCGAAGTGGAGCTCATAGATGAAGGGGCTCTGGAGGCGATGGGGATGTTACAGGCCCTGGTTCAGGACCTACAGGCCCTTTCCAGGCGCAGGAGCATAAAGGGCAAGAGGCTGACGCTCTACGTGGCTGCCCAGTGGAAGAGGGAGCTCTACTCACGCGTGCTCAGGGGCCTCACGATGGGCGGAAGGCCCGATGAGGTGATACGAGCTGCCCTGGAGGGCATGGGCGGGGAGCTCAAGGGAGCGCCCGAAGTGGCCAAGAAGATGGCCGAGCTTATCCTGCGCGACCCTCCCGACGTGAGGCAGAGAAGGCTCAGGCTGCAGGACTTCGATGAAAAGGCCTGGCTGAAGTATGCGGCGCCCTTCATAAAGCAGAGGGCGGGCGCGGCGGAGGTGCTGGTCTATTGCGAAGAGGAGGCGGAGGGCCGCGACCCGCTGGGCAGGTCGAAGCTCTCGCTGCCCTTCAGGCCCGGCATCTACTCAGAGTAAAGCTCATCAGCGGCCCCTGCCGCCTTAAATGCCAGGTGAACCATGTGGGAAGTGCCCTTGAGCTGCTAAGCCCCCTTTTAAGGGCCGCCGTGGCCGAGAGAGGCTTTGAGGCGCTCAGCAGGCCGCAGGAGGAGGCCATCCCCTGGATCCTAGCGGGCGAAAACGTGCTGCTAGTAGCGCCGACCGGCACGGGGAAGACCGAGGCCGCCCTCCTGCCCATCCTCGACCTTCTGCTGATGGCGAAACAGAAGGGAGAGGCGGCCAGGGTGCTGTACATCACGCCCCTTCGGGCCCTTAACAGGGACCTGCTGGACAGGGTCGGCTGGTGGTGCAGGAAGCTGGACCTGCGCCTGGCCATAAGGCATGGCGACACGCCGGTGAACGAGAGAAGGCTGCAGAGCCTTGCCCCGCCCGATATCCTAATTACGACTCCTGAAACGCTTCAGGTGCTGCTAGTCGGAAGGAGGCTGCGCAGGCAGCTGGCCAGCATAAGGTGGGTCATCGTCGACGAGATACATGAGCTGGCGACCGACAAGAGGGGGGCACAGCTCTCCATAGCCCTCGAGAGGCTGGAGCTCATAACCGGCCGGCCCTTTCAGAGAATCGGGCTCTCGGCCACGGTGGGGTCGCCGGAGAAGGTGGCCAGCCTGTTGGCGGGCACGGGCCGAAGGTGTAGGGTCGTTAGGGCCGAGGCGCTGAAGGCCCTCTCCCTATGGGTGGAGTGTCCTGAGCCCAGGGCCGAGCATGTCAGGTTAGCCCAGAGCGTGCTCTTCACCTATCCTGAGGTGGCGGCGCGCGTGGCGAGGATGAAGGAGCTCCTGGACTCCCACAGCTCGGCCCTGATCTTCACCAACACCAGGAGCGAGGCGGAGGCGCTGGGCAGCCGGTTCAGGCTTCTTGACATCAACTATCCGGTGGCCGTGCATCACAGCTCGCTCTCGCGGGCCACACGGTTGGCCGTGGAGGAGGGCCTGAAGGAGGGCCGCCTTAAGGGCGTCATCTGCACGAGCAGCCTGGAGATGGGCATCGACATAGGGCCCGTGGAGCTAGTCATCCAGTATGGCTCGCCCAGGCAGGTGGTCAGGCTCGTGCAGAGGGCGGGGAGGAGCGGCCACCGGCTGGGCCAGGTCTCCAGGGGCACCATAATAGCGCTCGACGCCGAGGATGCGCTAGAATCGATGATAATCGCGAAGCGCGCCCTACAGGGCTCGTTGGAGGAGACGCTGATCCCAGAGGCCCCCTATGATGCGCTGGCCCACCAGCTGGCGGGCCTCATCATCGAATATGGCGAGATGGGCTTTGAAGAGCTCTACCGCATAGTTACGGCGGCATATCCCTACAGAAACCTTGCCAGGGAGGAGCTGGCCGCCCTCCTCTCCTACCTCTCCAGCCGAAGGCCTCCGGTGCTTCACTATGACAGGAGGAGAGAGAGGGTCCTGAGGCCGCTCAATCAGAAGGCGCTCTTCGAATACTACTTCGAAAACCTCACGATGATCCCTGAGCAGCGCCAGTTCCTCGTCGTCGACCAAGCAGATAAGCCCATAGGCGTCCTGGATGAGCTCTTTGTGATCGAGAAGGGCACGCCGGGCACCCGCTTCGTCGAGGCGGGGCAGGTCTGGAGGATAAGGGCCGTCACGGAGCGGGAGGTGGTCGTGGAGCCCTATGACGACCCAATGGGCGCCATTCCCACCTGGATCGGTGACGAGATCCCCGTGCCGATGGACGTAGCATGGGAGGTGGCCGAGCTAAGGAAGCGCGCCGCCGCCCTGGCCTCCGAAGGCCTACCTCTGGAGCGAGTCGCCGAGAGGCTTGTGCGGGAATATCCCACAGATCTAGGCACGATGGAGAGGTGCCTGGCCCCCATCCTAGAACATGCGAAACAGTTGCCGGTCCCCGGCCCCCTGGAGTTGGCGCTCGAGGGGAAGGAAGAGCAGGTTATACTGCATGCCTGCTATGGATCGCTCGTGAACAACCTGCTGGCCCATTGCCTGGCCTACCTGCTCAGCGCGGAGACGGGAGGCAAGGTGCAGCTCCTGGTGGACCCCTACAGGATAGCCCTATCCGGCCCTGGCGTGGACAGGGGGAGAGTCTTGGCCGCCCTGGAACGGCTTAAACGCGAGGATCTTGGCCCGCTGGCAAGGAGCGCCTTTGCCGACAGCGGGGCCTTCAGGAAGAGGTTCGTGCAGGTGGCCCAGAAGATGGGCGTCATCGCTAAGGACTCAAGGCTTGACCCTTCCCTTCTCTCCTCGCTCATCGATTCGCTCAGGGGCACGCCGGTGTACGAAGAGGCCCTGAGGACGACGCTCAGGGAAGATGCGGATGTGGAGGGCCTTGATAGGGTCCTCGACCTGCTGAGGCAGGGGAAGATCGAGCTCTTGGAACTAAGGCCGAGGGAGGGCCTCTCGCCCCTCGCCAGGCTGGGGCTGGAGAGGATGAGCATGAAGCTCGACATAGTGCGTGGCGAGAGGCTGAAGGCCCTGCTGATAAACGCCGTGAGGAGCAGGCTGCTCTCCGAAGGTCGGACCTTCGCCTGCGCTAACTGCTGGTCCTTCACAAGGGCCATGAGGGTGCTTGACTATTGGTCCCAGCCGACCTGTCCCAGCTGCTCCTCGAGGAAGCTGGGCATGTGCAACGAGCCACCGGAGATGGTGGAGGCGCTCGCCTCGAGGCTTCGTTTGGGCCTGGCGCCGAGGCAGGAGCAGGAACAGCTGCTCAAGAGGATAATGGCCTCGTCGTCGCTGCTGGAGCGCTATGGCATCTCCGCCGCCCTGGTGCTCGTGGCCAAGGGCGTTACGGTCAGGGAGGCCGAGAAGGTGCTGGAGCAGGTGCACGAAGTGGGGGAAGCGCTCATCGTGAAGGTCATCGAGCTCGAAAGGAGGAGATTGAGGTTCGTGGCGGCGAGGCCCAGCTCTTCGCCCAGGGCCCCCGCTGCTCAGCGCTTGTAGATTTTTATGATGGTGCGGCCTCCCTCGGCGCTCTCCTCGAACGTGAGCCCCTTCCTTTCACAGATGCCCCTGACCGTCGAGGCCTCGCGCGGATCGGAGAGCCTGGCCTCTATGATATCGCCCGGTGCCGCGTACTGAAGCGTGGCCAGAAGCCTTATGACGGGCGTATCCGTGCAGGACTCGCCTCTTTCGGAGAAGTCTATGACGTGCACCGCCACGCAGCTCGGGCACCCTCTAAGCATATATGCTTCATGGTAAAGCTTATAGAACCCATATAACGCCGTTATGTCGTTGGCCCAGGAGGTCCACGTAGTCCTGCTCTCAAACGACCCAAACAGGGCCTATCCTGCCCTGAGCCTGGTGCTCGCGGCCAGGGCTCTCGGACACGATGTATCGCTCTACTGTGCCCAGCAGGGCCTTGATGTGGTCAGAAGGGATAAAGGGGGCGCGATAACGCTGCCGGGCTATCCTCCGCTGTCCAAGTTCGTTCAAGATGCGCTGCAGCTGGGCGCCTATATCTGCGCCTGCGCCCCCTCCAAGGAGATCCTGGAGGCCCAGGGCATAAGGCCGGAAACCGTCTATGAGGGGGTCAGGATGGAGGATGCCGTCGCGTTCCTCTCGAGGGCGCTCAAGGCGGCCAAGGAGGGCGGCCTGGTGTTCTTCATATGAGCGAGGTGGAGCTCGTCCTGCTTCGGGGCCCCCTGGACCTAGTGCGCGAGGAGGCCAGGAAGCACTTAGACGTGACGGGGCTCATCTGCCCCTATCCCGCGCTGGAGGTTTCGAAGGTTCTGCCTCAGGTCAACGAGGGCGAGGTGGTCGAGGTGGTTACCGACTCGGAGGTCTCCGCCACGAAATCCCTGCCGGTCATCCTCGACCGCCTAGGGTTCAGCTATGTCGTGTTTAAGCGGGAGGGCCTCTGGTATGTAAGGGCCGTCAAGAGGGGCTGAGCCGAGCGGCTCAACGTGGGCGCACGGGCAAAGGCCCTTGCCCATGCCCAAGAAAATTGGGCACATTTGTGCAACAAAACGATTTTAACCGCGGCCGCGGGGCCCCTGGGCCGTGGTCGAGAGCGAGCTCATCGACGTCGGCCAGCTAAAGGAGGAGGATGTAGTGAAGGTCGATGTGGATGGCAGACAGGCGCTGCTCTACAAAAAGGGCAATAAGGTCTTCGCGTACATCGACGCCTGTCCTCACATAGGCGGCTCGCTGAGGGCCGTGAAGGGCACCTTCGTCTGTGAGTGGCACGGCTCTAGGTTCGACGTGGAGACCGGCAAGTATCTCTCCGGCGTGGCCCCTAAGGACAGCGCGCTCATCCCCTTTCCCATAATAATCAGGGACGGCAAGGTCTACTACAAGTACCCACATGATAAGCCGCGTGGCCAGTGGCATATAGCCGAGATCAGATAGGCTCGGAGCTAACTGGGGATGATGCCCCTGAGCCCGAAGGCGGTGCCCAATACGTCGCCGAAGAGGAAGGATCCGAAGGCGGTGCCCAACGTGAGCCCCACGCTGATCAGGAACTCGCGCGCGAAGGGCCTGTCCGCCAGCACGTTGCCGTAGAAGGTGAAGAAGGCGACGAGGGCTATTGCCACGGTGACGGAGGCCGAAAAGGCCAACAGCATGTCATGAGTAAGGAAATACGGGAGCGCCATGGCCACGGCGGCGCCCAGGTAAGATATGCCGGTGGCCCCCGCCGAGCTCTGAGGGGAAATGCCCTTTTGCTGTCGGGCCTGCAGATAGGCGGCGGAGGCCATGGCCACCGCCGCCGAAAAGCCCACAATCAATCCCGCGATGCCCGCTATCAGAGTCGAGCTCGTGACGCCGAGGAACCCCGCGTGCACGCCCGTTATCTCGACGATCGCGTCGGCCAAGCCTAATATGACGAAGCTCAGGTACCTGACGGCCCCCTCGTCCACCTGGCTCATAAAGTACCTTTCATGCTCCTCCTCCTCGCGAATTATGCCCTCCAGCTCCTCCCTTTCCTGCCCCTCGAGGGCCTGGGCAAAGCGCCTGTAGCTCTCTATCACTCTCCTTTCATGCCTCTCGAGGAACTTCATCGTGAACACGAGGCCGAAGAGCCTCCTTAGCAGGAGCACGCCTATCAGCTGCCACCTGCTCAAATGGGGCTCGTAGCCTCCTGCATACCTGCTCCAGAAGCTGTAGTGGCGACGCTCCATCTCCGCCATGTCGCGGAGGACCTTGCTTCGTTCAGACTGCCTCTCGCGCGTGGCAAGCGCTGAGTAGAGCGAGTAGTCGACGTACTCCTCTTGGCAGTATGCCTGGGCCTCCTTCACGCCCCGCGGGCAGGAGGTGAGCGAATATAATCTTGCCCCTTGCCGATGGCGTTCGCCCAAAGATTATATCGAGGCCGCCTGGCGTCGGTTCATGATACGCACGCAGAAGACGGTCTATGACCCTGCGGACCCCTCCGATGGAAAGAGGATCCTAGTGATGAGGATATGGCCAAGGGGAGTACGGAGGGGCAAGGTGGACCTGTGGTTGAAGGAGCTGGGCGCGGATAGGGAGCTCATAGGGCAGTGGAAGCAAGGAAAGGTGAGCTGGGAGGAGTTCAGCAGGCGCTACAAGGAGAGCTTGGTGGGCAAGCGGGCCCTGCTCATGCAGCTGGCCGAGGAGGCGAGGCAGGGCACCATAACCTTGCTCTGCAGCTGCAGGGATGAGCGGCACTGCCACCGATACCTGCTGAAGGAGGAGATAGAACGCTACCTGCAGGGGGATTAAGCCCCCCTCGCTACAACCTGATGATGCGGTCCATCAGGCCCAGGAGGGCCTCGACCGCTTTCCTCTCCCTCAGGGAGATGCCCGAGCCCTTGTCCTCCTCGAGCGAGGAGCCATAATATGCGTTGCCCAGGAAGGTCTCCGCGCTCATAATTGCCCTGTTCATAAGTCCTGGGGAGCCGGCCTGAAGATAAAGCGAGAGGTCGTTGATGGCGAGCAGCGGAGTGGGCCTCCTCAAGTAGGCCAGCAGGAGCGGCCTGAGCCTTCGGGCGTTGAGTCTCGCCAGCTCCAGCACTTCTGCTCCGCTCCTGCCCTCTATCCTAGGAGCCCTGATGGGCCGCGCCGTGAGCAGCCTCACCGTAGATGGCAATGCCATGTAGGCCCCAAGTGGAGTACCGAGGCCCTGGATCCTGCTCGGCGCCATCTCTATGACCGTCCCCTCATAGCCCGGATAGGTTGCAAGGAACGAGGCAAGGGCCAGGGCCGTCAGCCGCGTTTTGCCGGCCCCTACCTCGCCTACGATTAGCACGCGCCTTCCCATCAGGCGTTCAGGCGTGAGGCCGAGCTCATCCAAGCGAAAGGGCACGAAGCACCCCTCTGGCCTCTAGGGCGGTCAGGACCAGCATGGCCAGGACGCTCCCGCTGATGCTGCTCAGGGCCCAGCCCGCGTAGAAGGGAAGGAGCGAGAGAAACCTGGTCCTGAGGCCGGCATTGATGAGCGGGTCCACCAGGTACCAGGAGGTCGTGGCGCCTATCAGGACCGTGCCGAGCGGCTCGGATAGGGCGGCCAGCGCCATGGCCCTGGCCCTTCCTAGCCTTCGCTTGAGCAGCGCATACACGAGGCCCACGACCACGCCGCCAGGGATGCCGCCTGGATACGCGAAGACCGTTCCGAGGCCCAGCGATATCCTCAGCGTGCCCACGATCACGGCTATGGCGATGGCCCACAGCGGACCCACCGTCACACCGGCCAGGGCGTTGATGAAGTGCTGCCCAGGGAAGGCCCTCGTGGGCCCCCAGGCGAACCAGGAGACAGGGGAGAGCACGAGGGCCAAGGCGGCCAGGACGGCGGAAAGGGCCGGCTTCACGGTGAGGGGAGGGCGCTGCATGGCAGGGGTTCGCAGGGCTAGGATAAGGCCTTAGCGGGCAGGAGAAGGAGCAGGGCGGCCAGGCCGAGCAGATATGCGAGCAAAATTAAGCTCTCCCTCCTGCTCCACCTAAAGCTAGGCGGCGGCCGGCTCATCTTGGCGGCGCCATACCCCCTTACCTCCAGGGCCTGGGCTAGGTCGAGGGCCGTCCTGAGGGCCAGGGCCGTCAAGGGCACCAGCACGAGCGCCAGGGCCCTTAGCCTAGCCACAGGGCTGCGTGCTCCATGCTCGACGCCCCTTGCCCTCTGTGCGTCCACGATGTTCTGATACTCCAGCGCGAGCTGAGGAGCAAGCCTGAGGGCGCCCATGAACGCAAGGATGAACCCCTGGGGCAGCCTGGCCTGTGCCAGCAGAGGCTCTATCTCCTCGGGAGCCACGAGCATCAGCGTCAGGCTGGAGGAGCTGAAGAAGGCCAGCAGCCTAAGGCCCTGGCCAATGGCGGGCGTCAGCTCCATGCCCGAAACGTAGCTTAGGCCCGAGAGGAGGAGCGCGAGCAGGGCCATGTACCTCTGGGCCCTCACCAGCCTGCGCGCGCAGCCGGCGATGGCCGCGAGGCCGAGCGCTAGCAGCAGGGAAGCGGCCGTAAGTGAGAAGGAAGCGCCCAAGAGCGAGAGCAGGAGGGGGCCGAAGCCCAGCGCCAGCCTGAGCCTGGGATCTAGGTCGAAGAGCCGCGAGGTCGTGGCCCTGAACGAAAGGCTAAGGTAGAGCAAGCTCATCTCGAATCCTTCTGATCGCCTCCTCCTTTGTAGTGAAGGGCCCGGGCCCCGGCCTGCCCAGCTCCTTCCAGAGCCGCACGAGCGCGGGAGGCCTAAGGCCGGCGCGGGCGAGAAGCCCCTCATCCGCGAGCAGCCTCTCGGTGGGCCCCTCAGCGAGCACGCGGCCCAGGGCCAAGATGACGGCCCTCCCCTGCAGGCTCCAGGCGAAGTCCATATCATGGGTGGCCACCAGCACCGCGGCGCCGCGAAGGGCTAGCCCCTTGAGCAAGGAGGTCAGCTCGAGCTTGAAGAAGTGATCCTGGCCCAGCGTGGGCTCATCCAGCGCCAGGGCCCTTGGCCTGCGCATGAGCGCCACGGCCAGGCAAAGCCTCTTCTTCTGGCCCCAGCTCAGCGTGAACGGCGACCTGCGCCGAAGTTGCCAGAGGCCAAACAGGCGCAGCAGCTCCTCGGCCCTGGCCAAGGCCTCTTCCCTCGTCACCCCGCTGCCAACTCCGAACAGAAGTTCCTCCAGTACGCTCGAGGCGAAGAGCTGATGGTCAGGGTTCTGAAAGACAAGGCCCAGCAAGGCCGCTACATCTGAAGCTCGAGCGCTCGCGGGATCGACCCCGAAGAGGCTAATGCTGCCCTGGGTGGGCCTCATTAGGCCGGCCATCAGCTTGAGCAGCGTGCTCTTGCCCGAGCCGTTCGCGCCCAGCACCAGCACGATTTCGCCCTCCTTCACCTCCAAGTCGATGCCGTATAGGGCTCCCTGGCCAGCGGGATAGAAGTAGTGAACCGCGCGGCAGATGATCATGGGCTAGCCAGGCTGTCGCGGCGTCCCAAGGATGCGAGGCCCTTGGCCGAGATATCCTCTGGCCGCAGGCCCAGGCTATAAGCTACTTCGGCCAGAAGCGGCCTCTCGAGCCCCAGCTTATCTAGCAGGGGGTTCATGACCGCCTCTTGAAGGGGCTGGTCCAGCGCCACCTTGCCCTCCACGAGCACGATGAGCCTGTCCACGAGCCCTATCAAGGGCTCGAGCCTGTGCTCCGCTATGATGAGCGTAAGGCCGCCGCCCTTGAGCTGCTGCAGCACGCCCACCACCTCCTCGACGCCCTGCGGATCGAGCATGGCGAGGGGCTCGTCCAGCAGCAGCAGCCTGGGCTTAACGGCCAGCGCGGAAGCCAGGGCCAGGCGCTTCCTTTGGCCCTGCGAGAGCTCGAAGACCGGCGCCCGGGCTAGGGAGGAAAGGCCCGTGGCCTCCAGCGCCCATGATGTGCGCCTCAGCACCTCGCTGGGCTCCAGGCCCAGCCACCTTGGGCCCAGGGCCACGTCGGAGGCGACGCTCTGGCCTATGATCTGGGCCTCCGGGTTTTGCAGCACGGAGGCCACGAGCGAGCTAAGCCGCCGAGCCCCCACGCGCCTAGGCTCGAGGCCAAAGACCTCTACGGAACCCTCGAGCGTGCCCGAGTAGAAGTGGGGGATGAGGCCGTTGATGCAGCGCAGGAGCGTGCTTTTCCCGCTGCCCGTGGGCCCGACGAGCGCCACGGCCTCACCCTCCCTGACCTCAAGGCTCACGGGCCCCAGCGCGGGCCTTACATCGCCGAAGTATGTGAAGATGAGCGAGGAGATCCTAACGGCGCTCCTGCCCTGGGGCGAGGGCGACTCCGCCGAGGAAGAGGGAGCAATCATGATTCAGGGCGAGGGAGGGGCGTCAAGAAGGGCTGCATGGCCGCTAGCAGAAAGCGGGCATCCTCCAGCGCGATCTGGCCCGGGGCCGTGGCCTCCTCCCCCACCGAAACGTAGGTGAAGGGAGCTCCCGCGAAGAGGCAAAGCAGCCGGGAGTGGATGCCGCGGGGGCCCTGCGCGAAGGCGATGAGCTCGCCGGGCCTCGCCAGCCTGTAGAGCGAGAGCACGTTGCCCGCATCCCTGCCGGTCCTGGCCCAGGGGACGATCTTCAGCACCTCGCCACACCCCCTCATGCCCTCAAAGAGCCGCCTCAGCCGCCCCGGTTCAGGGGTGAGGGAGGGATGATGCCAGGAAGCTATGATGCCCTTGCTGCCCTTCAGCTCCGGCAGCCGCTCCTTCAGCGTGAAGTAGTCGATGTCCACGAAGCGGGGCTCCATCGAAAGGAGGTCCCGGACCAGGGCCAGATATTCCCTTAGGAGCCCACGGAAGAAGCCTCCCTCCGAAGCGGTCCTGCACGTGAGGATCAGCCGGTCCAGGTAGGGGGCCACGACCCCCCTTAGGCCGGGCAGCTGTCCCTCCCCCAAATAATCCACCCTGACCTCTACGAGGCCAGCTCCAAAGTGGAAGGCGCGCCTGATCAGCTTCTCCAGCTTCGCCAGGGAACTCACGCCTATGGAGGCACAGAGCCTGGCGGAGACCTCTGGGGCGCTCATCTAAGGACCCCGGCTTGGGCGAGGGGATAATATAGACATATCCCTGAGGCCTAAAAGACGAGCTCCACTACGTCGCCGTCTTCGAGCACGTGCTCGGGGCCCACCCTCTGCCCCTGAAGCTTGGCCGAGGGGCCCCAAAGCCTTGCGAACTTGAGCGCTTGCGCGAGCTTCGCATGTATCGCAGAGGCGACATCTCGCACCGTCGCCCCCCTTCGCAGCAGCAGGGGAGGTCCCTCCACCACGCCGCCCCTTCTTGTATAGACCCTTATCAGGCCCAGGCAGCCAAAGAGCCGCCCGCGAAGCTCTTCTAGGCCTGAGCCCGTGACGGCGGATGTCCTGCAAAGGACCACGCCTTGGCCCAGCTCTCCCACGGACAACGTAGCCCCTGGAGCTGCCAAGTCGATCTTGTTGAGGGCTATGACGGCGGGCCTGTAGACGAGCCCCCTGACGAGATGATCCTCTATCTCCTCAAGCCCTCCCTCCCCCTCCACCCTCAGCACCGCATGCGCGTAGCCCAGGCTTACCAGCAGCTCGCTTACCTCACTGGGCGAGGCCCGAATCCTCGGCCCAAGCATCACCCTAAGCCCCCCCGATCCCAGCCTAGTCAGCTGCACGCGACAGCTGGCCCTGCCCAGGCGGAGTCCGTATAGCTCCAGGAGCTCCGTCAGCTTCATGAACTGGATCTCGGGCCGCCGGGATGCGTCCAGCACGATGAGAAGCGCATCAGAACCCTTGGCAAAGCCGATGCTGCGCGGCGCGAAGGCGCTCTCCCTCAGGTCCTCCGTGAGCACCGAGGGCAGCTCGACGAGCTGCACCCTCGCGCTTTCCAGTTGAAGGATGCCCGGCTGGGGGGTCACGGTCGTGAAGGGATAAGGCTCCACCCTAGCCCCCGCGCCGGTGAGGGCGTTAAGCAGCGAGGACTTGCCGGCATTGGCGGGGCCCAGAAGGCTGATCTGAGGCAGGGCACCCCTCTCGACATAGAACTCGACGAGCCTGGCGGGCCTTCTGCCCTTCTTTTCCTGGGCCTCCCTCCTCAGCTCCGAGAGCCTCTTTCTTAGAAATCTGAGCACCTTGGCCGTGCCCTTGTGCTTAGGGATCAGAGCCATAGCCTCCTGAAGGGCCCTTATCTTCTCCTCCGTATTCCTGGCGGCCGAATACTCCGCCAGCTTCCTCCTGGCGTCCCAAGGTAGGTTAGCCGGCAAGGCCCCTGGGCGAGAGCAGGTCGACGATCTTGACCTCGAGCGCCGGCTGCTGCAGCAGAAAGGCCAGCGCCCTCGTGGCAACTGCCGAGTTCTTCCGCACCTCTTCAGGATGGTCGAGCAGCTGGGCTTCCTGGTCCACCGGGCCGGCGATGGCCGGCCCTAGATCTCTGCCGCTGATGAGGGCGATATTTCCGCTCCTGCTGCGCACCTTGCCGCCCAGCTCGGCCGCCAGGCTGGAGCTCAGCTGACCTAGCCTATGGGTAGTATGCAGCCCGCCAACTACGTAGGCCGCCAGGAACGCCAGCGCCAAGTAAAACATGAGGATTGCGGCATCCATGTGCGTTCGGCCCCGCCACAAGGTAGGCTTATTAAGCTGCGGACCACCTTGCCGGGCCTTGCGTTACGAGCTGGCGGCGGGGAACCTGATGCTCGGCCGCTTTACGTTCGCCTTTATTGGCCTGCCAGAGGGCTGGGGGCTTAGCCTGGGCACCGAGCCCGACGTCTACCCCATAGTGAGGGTGGGCGATCAGGCCTGGGTGGCGGAGGGGAGCGCGCTATATTTTGCCGCGGCTCCGGTCACGGGTGAAAGCTCGAGCTGAGCTTAAGGTGCAGGAGGCCCCGCAGCGAGTCCCTCCGCGGACAGGTGATCAGAACGGCCGGGCATTTGGCCGCTTATGAGCTGGGTCGGCTTAGGGCCGGCCTGCTGAAGAGGGGGTTCTTCACAAACTCAGGCTCCTCGTGCCCTGTGAAGTGATGAAGAGGGTGGTGGAGCTGGTGGGCGAGGAGGGGGGCCTGAGGAGGTTCCTCCAGCAAGAGGATCCTGTACTTTGCCACGACGTGGGCGGGGCGTAGGCCTTATCCGGTTCAAGGGCTTTTGCCGCCGTTAGCCACATCGCCCATCAACGTTATCAGGACCATGCGCTGCCGGGGACCATCCCACTCCACCAGGAAGAGGCTCTGCCAGCTCCCCAGCTGAAGCTTGCCTGCTGAGATGGGCAGCGCGATGTAGGGGAGCTGTAGTAGCGACCTCAGGTGGGCATGTGCGTTGTTGTCGACCTTATTGTGCTCGTAGGGGCCTGCCTCGGGAACGAGCCTCGAAAGGAGCTGCAGCACGTCCTCCTTAAGGCCCTCCTCATCCTCGTTGACCGCGAGCGCGCAAGTCGTGTGCGGGACCGAAATTAGCGCGATCCCCTCCGTGAATTCGGATCGGCCCAGAAGTTCCTGTACCTGTGGCGTGATGTTGACGAGCTGCGAGCGCCTCTCGGTCTGTACCCTCAACCGAAGCTGAAGGACCCGCATAGGGCAGTGTAGGTCCTGCGGCTATTTGTCTCTTGCCGGGGGAAGGTTAAAACTGGGGCCCCTCCGTGGAGGTGCGTGAAGGCGCTCGTGTACCATGGCCCGCGGGACGTGAGGCTTGAGGAGGTCGAGAGGCCGCGGCCCGGCCCAGGCGAAGTCCTCGTACGGGTAAAGGCAGCCTTAACCTGTGGCACGGACCTGAAGGCATACAGGAGGGGGCATCCGCTCATGAGGGAAGGGGTCATCATGGGCCATGAGTTCTCGGGCATTGTGGAAGAAATAGGGCAGGGGGTAAGCACGTTTAGGAGGGGCGATAGGATAGCCTGCACTAACTCGGCGCCATGCCTCTTCTGTCGCTACTGCATGCTGGGGCGACATAACCTCTGTGAGCGCCTGACCGAGGAGGCGCTGGGGTTTTCGAGGAATGGAGGCTATGCGGAGTACGTCACGGTGCCGGAGCGTGTATTAAGGCTGAATGCCTTCCATCTGCCCGAGAATACCGCCTTCGAGGAGGCTGCCTTCCTAGAGCCCCTCTCCTGCGCGGTACATGGCCAGAGGATGCTGGGGCTATCGCTAGGGGAGGCCGTGCTCATCCTGGGGGCGGGGCCCGTGGGCCTCATGCATGTCCAGCTCTGCAGGCTGAGGGGGGCAAACCCCATCATCGTGGCTGATCCTCACGAGGAGAAGCTGGAGCTGGCCAGGCGGCTGGGGGCTGATCATACCATAGACCTTGCCAAGGAAGGGCTGAGGGAGCGCCTTGAAGAGGTCACGAATGGCAGGGGCGTCAGCGCCGTCATCGAAGCCGTGGGAAAGGTGCAGGCATGGGAGCAGGCCGCCGAAGTGGTGGCCAAGGGGGGGCGTGTCTTACTCTTCGGCGGCTGTCCGAGGGGGACCAAGGCCTCCTTCGACACATATAGGATCCACTATGAGGAGGTCGCGCTCCTGGGCTCCTTTCATTACTCGCCGGGCGATGCCAAGGCGGCCTTCGAGCTGATAGTTGGAGGGCGCGTGAACCTCAGGCCCCTTATCTCGAGGAGCGTTGGATTCGAGGGGCTGCTCTCATACTTTCTCGAGCAGGGGGGCGGGTCGATAAAGGTGGCCCTGACGCCCTAGCCGAGCACCATCACCTTAAGCCCTTCTCCCTGCTCGGCCACCCTAAAGGCCTCCACGGCCTCTGAGAGCGGGAATCTATGTGTGACCAGGTCGGAGACGACTAGCCTACGTCCCGAAAGGAGCGTAAGGGCGGCCCTCATCTCGGCCTCGGAGGTAGAATAGCTGGCCGCGATGCTCACCTCCCCTATGAAGAGGTCCTGGAGGTTCAGCAGCAGCGGCGCCGCTTCGGGCGCCCCAAAGATGCCAAGCGTGCCCCCTTTTCTTAGCGCGCGCAGCGCCTGCTGCGCTGCCTGAATGCTGGAGGTGGCCACGATGGCCAGATCCACGCCGCGGCCCTCGGTGGCCCGGCGGCTCAGCTCGCTTGGATCCTCGCGCAGCGGGCTAGCCGCTATATCCACGCCCATGTCCTTCGCGGCCTGAAGCCTCCTTTCCCTGACATCGAAGACGAGTAGGGGTCCAGCCCCTAGGTTGAGGAGGAGCTTGACGAAGAGGAGGCCCATCGGTCCCGCGCCGAAGACCGCCACGCTCATTGGGCTCCTGTAGTTAAATCGCCTGAGCGCCCTTATGCAGCAGGCCAGGGGCTCCACAAGGGCCCCCTCTTCATACGTGAGGCCGCTGGGCAACGGCAGGACGCCCCCCCTCTCCACGTTCATCTTGGGCACCCTGAAGAACTCCGAGAAACCCCCCGGGTCAAGGTTGCTCTTGGGAAAGAGCTCACAGAGCGTCGGCTGGTCATGGAGGCAGTAGTAGCAGGCTCCACATGAGACATGATGGTGGACTACCACGCGCGTTCCCGGCCTCAGGTCCGAGGCCCCTTCGCCCACCTGCTCGACCTCACCAGCCACCTCATGTCCCAGCTGCACGGGCGTGAGCGACCAGCCCCTCAGCTTCTCTAGGTCCGTGCCGCAGATGCCGCAGGCCTTCATCCTCACGAGCAGCTCGCCCGGCCCTATGCGGGGCACGGGCACCTCCCTGAGCACGGGGCGGCGGGCTTCGTCCACGAAGAGCGCCTTCATGGGCCCAGGAGCTCCTCCGGCCGCTCAAGCAGCTCCTTGACCCTGGCCAAGAACCTGCTCGCGGGCACGCCATCCACGGCCCTATGGTCAAAGACCAGTGTGAGCGTAAAGCTGGGCTTCACGATCACCTCCTGGCCCAGCGCCACGGGCCGGGGCTTGATTGCTCCTACGCCCAAGATGGCGCAGGCGGGCGGATTTAGGACGGGCGCGAAATAGTCCACGCCCTCGCTCCCTAGGTTCGAGATCGTGAACGTATGGCCCAGCGTTTCCTCCGGCCTGAGCGTGCCCTCCCTCGCACGCGCTATCAGCGCCTCCACTGCTTCATGAAGCTCCTGCGCCCGCAGGGTGTGCGCATTCCTGAGAACGGGCGCGAGCAGTCCCCTGGGCGTATGCACGGCTATGGCGATGTTCACGGCGCCATGCTGCCTTATCTCATCCTCCTCCAGCGTGCAGTTGAGCTCCTTGTGCTCGAGCAGCGCCCTGGCGCAGGCCCTGGCGATCAGCGCCGTGAGGCTAAGGCGCGAAGTTTGCGATAGCTCCAGCAGCCTCTCCGCGCCGACCTCCATGGAGATCGGCGTGGGCACGGTGGTGCGATGCGCGTAGCTCAGCCTTTCGGCGATGGCCCTCCGCAGGCCCTCGAGCTTGTAGCTCTTGAAGGGCTTCTCTTCGCCTGGAGTCGGGGCTAGCCCCTTTACCTCCCTGAGCACATCCTCGGCCGTTATCCTGCCGCCGGGCCCCGTGCCCCTGACCTTGGTGAGGTCTACGTTGTGCTCCCGAGCCAGCCTCTTGGCCATGGGGGAGGCCAGCACCTCCTGCTGCTCCGCCTCTACCACCGCCAGCAGCTCGCCCACCTTGACCACGGCGCCTTGTTCAGCCCTTATCCTCAGCCTGCCCGAGGCCGGCGACCTGAGCTCGAGGGTGCTCTTTTCGCCCTCTAGGAGCGCTATGACCTCTCCCTCCCGCACGGCCTCCCCTTCGCCCTTGAGCCAAGATACGACCTTCCCCTCCTGCATGGCGGGATCGAAGCGGGGCATGCGCACCTCAGCGCTTGCCATGGCCTAGCCCCTCACCAGCCTCTTGGCCGCCGCGGCGATCGCTTCCGCGCTGACCATATAGCGCTTTTCCAGCTCGGGCGAGAAGGGCACGGGCATCGGCGGTGAGCCCACCCTTACGATGGGCGCGTCCAGATAGTCCAACGTCTCCTCGGCGGCGCGGGCGGCGAGCTCCGCGCCTATCCCGCCCGTCACTATGTCATCCTCGGCCACGAGCAGCCTGTTGGTGCGCTTCACTGAACCGAAGAGGGCCTCGAAGTCGATGGGCTGTAGCGTCATGAGGTCCAGCACCTCCGCTTCTATGCCCTCCGCGCTGAGCAGGTCAGCCGCCCGCAGGGCCTCCTGGACGGTCCTCGAGAAGCAGGCGATCGTGATGTCGGTCCCCCTCCTCTTTATTTCGGCCCTGCCCAGAGGAGTTATGTAGTCCTGGTCGGGTACCTCGCCCCTTAGCCTATGGTAAAGGTAGCCGCATTCTATAAAGAGCACGGGGCTGTCCTGCCTCAGGGCGGCCTTTAGCAGGCCCTTTGCATCCCTGGGCGTGCCCGGGGCTACGACCTTCAGCCCCGGCGCCTGCAGGAAGGCGGAGGGAAAGAACTGGCTGTGCTGGGCGCCGTGGGCCCTGCCGAGGCTATACTGCGTCCTAACTACAAAGGGCAGCTTCAGCTGGCCTCCGCTCATGAAGCGCAGCTTTGCCGCATGAGTAACGAGCTGGTCCATGGCGATGTAGACGAAGTCCATGTACATGATCTCGGCCACCGGCCTCAGGCCCATCAGCGAGGCCCCTATCGCCATGCCCACGATGGCTATCTCCGAGATGGGCGTGTCCCTTACCCTCTCAGGACCAAACTCCTCTAGGAGCCCCTTGGTGACCCTGTACACCCCTCCCGCCGCGGCGACGTCCTCGCCGAAGATTATGATGCTCCCATCCCTCTTCATCTCCTCCCGCAGGGCTTCGTTGAGCGCCTCGGCGTAGGTGAGCTGCCTCATATCGCTAGGCGTACACGAAGTCGCCCAGCTGCTCGAAGGGGACCAGCGGTGCGCTCTGCGCCTCCTGCACCGCCCTCTCGAGCCGCCGCTCGATATCGCCTTCAACTTCGCTTAGCCAATCCGCGTCCAGAAGGCCCCAGCTGCTCAGCCTGCTCTTGAAGAGCTCGATGGGGTCCTTGGAGAGCCATCGCTCCACCTCCTCCTTGGGCCTATAGGTCGCCTTGTCGTAGACCCCATGCCCTCCCCTCCTATAGGTCTCGCATTCCAGGAAGTATGGGCCCTCGCCGGCCCTTATCCTGCGGGCTGCCTCGGCCGCAGCCCTGTAGACTTCTATCACATCGTTTCCGAACACGCGCGCCGTCGCCATGCCGTAGGAGGCCGCCCGGGAGGTGATCGATCCGGCCGCGAGCGAAGCCCTAAGCGGCGTGAATTCGGCGTAATAGTTGTTCTCACAGACGAACAGCACGGGCAGGCGCCAAAGCGAGCAGATGTTAAGGGCCTCGTGAAAGGCGCCGGTGTTCACCGCGCCGTCGCCAAAGAAGCAGGCGACGAGCGCATCGCTTTTCCTGTACCTTAGGGCCAGGGCCAGGCCTGCTGCTATCGGCAGGCCGCTGCCGACTATGGCCGTGGCCACAGGGATCCCATGCTCAAGGCTGATGGCAGCATGCATGGAGCCGCCCAGGCCCTTGCAGGTGCCCGTGGCCCTCCCGAAGAGCTCGGCCATGAGGGCCTCAACGCTAACGCCCCTCGCCAGCGCATGGCCATGGCACCTGTACGTGGTGACGACCTTGTCATCCTGCCGCAGCGCGCTTAGAACCCCCACGGCCACGGCCTCCTGCCCGTAATACAGATGGGAGGGGCCCGTCAGGAGGCCCTTAACGAGGAAGAGTTCCTCCACCTTCTCCTCGAACTTCCTGATTTCGAGCATCTTGGAGAGCATGTTCAGCAGCGCCTCCCTTGTGAGGCCCAGGCGGCCCAGCTCCTCAGGGCCGGCGCTCCCGCCAGCTGGCCCGTGAGAGGACATCTGGCCGCTCCCCGGCCCTGCCGTTAATAAGGTTTGGTCGAGGGCTAACGCAAATATTTCCCCTTCCCGGCCGCCTTTCGTGCGCGTGGCAAGGATCCTGGGCTACCGGCAGGGGCTAAACCGCCAGGTCACGTCCCAGGTGCTGCTTAGGGTCGAGGGCGCGACGAAGGAGGAGCTCCAGCGGCTTCTGGGCCGGGCAGTGATTTACAGGGACAGGTTCGGCAACGTGTATAGGGGTCAAATCCTGGCGAGACACGGTAACGGAGATGTCGTGAGGGCCCGCTTCTCCCCCAACCTGCCCGGGCAGGCCCTGGGCGGAATAGCGGAGATTCAAGAGGAGTGAGGGGCACAAGGGCTACCCGCCGGGCTCGTAGCGGAGGACGATCACCCCTTCGTTCATGTAAGCGATATGAAACCTCTTGCTGAGTAGCAGGTGCTGGTAGTGGGCGAGGGTCAGGGGCGCTTTGGGCGGCCCCCCAAGGCGGGGGAGCGCTACGTAGGATATGTTGTGCTGCGCGAGGAGCTGAAGCGCCTCCAAGAGGGGCCTCAGCATAAGAAAGCAGCGAGGTAAAGGCCAGCGGAGGAGGGCGAAGCCCAGGAGGTTTGGATACCCTCCCCAGCCCAGCATTTCCGTGCTCAGCCGCGCGACGGAGCTGGCGAACGCGGCGACCAGCCCCGAGAGTTTGCCCGCTCGCCTGGCGAAGGCGTAGATGGAAAGGGGCTGGGCTGCATAAAGCAGGGCGGCCACGAGCTTGAGCGCGAGGACCTCGTCATGGATCACGAAGGAGAACCCTGAGAGCAAGAGGAAGAAGAGCGGGGGATACTGCCAGGGGCTTATCCCCACAGCGGAGCGGTGAGCGCCTATGCATCCTTCGTTTCGCCATAAAGCGCCATTAGCAGCGAGTCCTGAAGGCCATGGGCATAGGCCAACCACTCCCCGGCATCCGACCACCAGGGCAGCGCCCTTGGCCCCAATTGGAGCCATATCAGGCAAAAGGCGAGCGCGCCAAGCGAAGCCGCGGTGAGCCAAGCGGCGGCTTCGCCAAAACGGCTCATCGCTCCAGGCCCGAGCGCCGGAGAGCCTTAAGAGCCTTGGCAAGAAGTTAATTACCGCCCTCCGCGGGCCTGCGGCCCATGGGCCAAGAGGAACCTCACGCAGGTCTGTACTACTTTGAGGACGTGGCCCCTTATGCGCGCCTAGCCCTACGCGTGCGCGAGGTCATATACAGCGGCAGAACGCGATACCAGCAGGTCGACATCCTCAGGCTGGAGGGCTTCGGGCTAGCGCTTATTTTGGATGGATACATACAATCAACGGAGGCGGATGAGCACTTCTACCATGAGGCCCTTGTGCATCCTGCGCTGCTTTCGCACCCAAGGCCGGAGCGCGTGCTGATCCTCGGTGGCGGCGAGGGCGCCGCGCTCAGGGAGGTGCTCAAGCACAAGAGCGTCAGGCTCTGCTCCCTGGTCGACATCGACGGCGAGCTGCTGGAGCTCTCGAAGAGGTATTTGGCGCCCTTGCATAGGGGGAGCTTTTGGGACCCGCGCGCCGAGGTTCTGGTGCAGGATGCGGCCCACTACGTCGAGCGCGCGGGGGAGCGCTTTGATATCGTCATAATGGACCTTACAGACCCGCATGGCCCGGAGATCTCGCGCCACCTATATTCAAAGGCCTTCTTTGAGAGGCTCCGGGGCCTTCTCGGGCCAGGCGGCTTCTTGGTCGGGCAGCTGGGCTCGGCCTTCTTTTACCCCGATCTCTACTCGGAAATCATCGCGGCCCTTAGGGCCGTCTTTCCCTCCGTCATCGAATACCAGGTTTGGACGCCCTCGTTCGGCTGCTGCGCCAACTTCGCGCTGGCCACGCTTGGAGGAAACGTGATAAGGGAAGACTCGGTGGACGAGGAGCTCCGGCGCAGGGGCATCGGCACCAAATTCTACGGTGGCCTGGCGCACAGGGCCCTATTCTCGGGCTTCATCAACAGGCGGCCGGAGGGCGCGCAATAGCGGGCAGAATAAAGAGGCTAGAGCGACCTTGCCGGCCCTACTGCCACTGGTCGCCTTGGGCGGCGTCCTCGTAACCACGATGCTCAGGGGGGTGCGGAGCTTCCCCCTGGGGATATGGCTTGCCATGGACCTGGGAGCGCTGACCGTCCTGGCGACGGGGCAGATAGGCCTCAAGGAAGCGGCCCAGGCCATCGATCCGGACGTCATGCTCTTCCTCCTCGGAATGTTCATCATAGGCTCGGCGCTCGAGCTGAGCGGCTACCTCTCGACCCTGACGACCAGGCTGCTTTCGGGCGCTAAAAACGGAGAGGCACTGCTCCTCCGCATCCTTCTGCTCATGGGCCTGCTTTCTGCCATCCTGATGAACGACACGCTGGCGGTAATCGGGACGCCGGCCCTGCTGAGCGTGGCGGAGCGGCAGAACCTCGATCCTAGGCCCCTTCTGCTGGCCCTGGCCTTCGCCATCACCATCGGCAGCGCCATGAGCCCCATAGGCAACCCCCAGAACCTGCTAATAGCGACCGGCTCTAACATGAGGGAGCCGTTTAGCACTTTTCTGAGATATCTTTTCGTGCCCACGCTCCTCAACCTGCTGAGCGCCTTCCTCCTCCTTCGCGCCTTCTATGGCCAGGAGATGAGGAAGCCGCTGAGGTGGGATAACGGGCCGCGCAGCGAAGATAGGAGGTTGGCCTCGCTCTGCAGGCACTCCCTCGAGCTGCTCCTAGCGCTCTCGGGCCTGAGGGTGGCGCTGGCCTATCTCCTCCCCCAGGGGACCTTCCGCCTAAGCTACATCGCGCTGGCCTCCTCGTTCCCGCTTCTGCTGCTCAGCGGAAGGCGTATTGAGATCTTAAGGCATGTTGACTGGAGGACGCTGGCCTTCTTCCTGGGCATGTTCGTGCTCATGAGAAGCGTGTGGCTCACGGGGACCTTTCAGGCGGCCATGGGCGCGCTGGGCCTGCTGCTGCACGACCCCACGCACATCATCTTGGTCAGCCTGCTCTTCAGCCAGCTGCTCTCCAACGTGCCGCTTACCGCGCTCTTGCTGCCCTCGGTCATGCATGGGGACGAGAAGGCGGCCGTGGCCCTGGCGGCGGGGAGCACCATCGCCGGCAACTTTACCCTCCTAGGGGCGGCGAGCAACATAATCATAATCCAGGGCGCGGAGGCGAGGCGAAGAACCCTGAGCTTCTGGGACTTCGTGAGGGTGGGCGCGCCGCTGACCGCGGTCAACTCCCTAACAGTGTGGGCCTTCCTGGTGCTGCTTTGAGGAAGAAGCTTTTTAATGCTATAGGCTCCTTAAGCCCATGAATAGGCCTCTCTATCTGCACGCGCAGCTCTGGCTCTCCGCCCTGACGGTCCTGCTGACGACGCTCCCCATGAGGCCGGCCTTCCTCGTGGACCTGCACGCAGTTTTAGGCCTCGTGCTCCTGGGCACGGCGCATTACTGTCGCGTGAAGCTGGGACAGGGAAGAGCGCATGCCTCCCTTGCCAGGATAGCCCTTTGGACCGCGGTCCTCGTCACCGCCCAGGCGGCGCTGGGCCTGGCATTGTATGCCGCCTTTAGGATAGGAGCGCCCATGCCTGCTGATGTGTACACCGGCCTGAGCGCGGTTCACCTCGTAATAGGGCTCGGCATCCTAGCCGAGAGCGCGGGGCTCTTTACGGGCTACGGAATATGGAGGCAGCTCGTGCCGAGCGGCGAAGCTCAAGAAGCCAGGGCTTGACGCCATCCTGTATTCGGGCCGAGGGGGGATGGAGGGCCACGTGCTAAGGGAGACGCTCAGCAGGGCGCGGGAGGAAAATGAGCGCATCAACGCCTTCACCCAGCTGCCTCTCGCCGGGGAGCTGCCACGCTCACCACCCAGGGGTAGGCTGAGGGGGCTAATAGTCGCGATAAAGGATAACATCGACGTGGCGGGCTACTACACGACCTGCGCCCTCAGGTACTTCTCTTCTGTCCGCCAGAGGAGAGATGCTGCCGTGGTGGCAACGCTGAGGCGGGAGGGCGCCATCATCTTGGGCAAGACTAACATGCATGCCCTTGCGCTGGGGGCCACCTCCACCAGCTCCGACTACGGCCCCGTGAGGAACCCCAGGGATACCTCTAGGATAGCGGGCGGCTCGAGCGGGGGCTCCGCGGCGGCCGTGGCGCTTGGCCTCGCACAGGCGAGCCTCGGCACCGATACCGGAGGCTCCGTGCGAGTGCCGGCAGCCCTCTGCGGGGTCGTGGGGTTCAAGCCCACCATCTCCAGCATGAGCCTGCGCGGCGTGGCCCCCTTGAGCCCCAGCTTGGACCATGTGGGCATCCTTGCGCCCGACGTAGCGACGGCGCACAGGCTATGCGCCTACCTGATGAGGCTTGACCAAATGGCACGGCCTCAGGAGCCATCGCGGCTCAGGCTAGGCCTGCCCAAGGGAGGGTTCTTGGAGGGCTTAGAGGGGGCCATCGAGGAGGCCTTCCTCGGGGCCGTGGAAGCCCTGGAGCGGCGGGGCGTAAAGTTCGCACAGGTAAAGTTGCCCTCCTTGGCCCGTATAAACCGCCTGCGGGCCGTCGTGCTGCTACGGGAAGCCTCATGGCTCTACCAGCCCTTGGTCAACCAGGAAGGCCTCCTGCCCGCAGATGTGCGCCAGACCTTGCTGAGGGCAAAGGGGATCACCAAGAAGAAGTACCTGAGGGCGCTCATCTCCAGACATGCCGCGGTGGCCAGGGCTGAGCTGGGCCTGAGCAGGGTACATGCCCTCATCATGCCCACGGTGCCCATAGCAGCGCCCAAAATGGACCAGGTGCTTGGACGGGAGCTCCGATGGCGGGGGCCGCTGCTCAGGAACACCGCCTACTTCAACTATACGGGCCAACCCGCCATCTCGCTGCCAGTCAACATGAACGAGGGGCTCTACCTGGGCCTCCAGCTCGTGGGGCGCCTCGGCAGGGATGGCGAGCTCCTTGCAATAGCCGACACGATCGAGCGCCTGCTGGCGCAGGGGCCTCGCGTAAAGACGGCGTAAGTCAGCCTCTAAGATATTTGCGCAACGCACCCGAGAGCGCCTGAGACAGCGGCTTTGACCTGAAGTCGTCGAGCCCTACGCAGGCTACGGAGGCCCACCCCTCGGCGGCAAGTCTGCCTTGGCCAAGGTCAAGCACCCTAAAGCCGTAGCGGACATGCCTCGTGCCCAGCTCCTCCACCCAGAGCTCGACCTCGGCTTCATCGCCCACGCTCATCGGCGCCAGGTATCGGCAGTGGGCCTCCACGCGCGGCAGCGCGATCTCGTACTCCCTCCTAAGGGCCCCGTACGAGAGGCCCTCCGAGGCCAGCAGCGCCTGCTCGGCCCTCTCGAAGTACTTAAAGTAGTTCGTAAAGTGCACGATCCCCAGCGCATCGGTGTCCACGAACTCCACCGTGAACCTTAGCCTGAAGCTCGCCACGGCCAAGCGGCCATAACAGAGCATATAAGGCGTCAGAGGACAAAGCCCGCGTGCCCGGCGAGGCCGACCTCCTGCTTCCGCTGGTTTATACGCTCGTGGCCAGCTCGCTCCTAGGGCTGGCCAGCAGGAGGATTGGCCTGCCGATGGTGGCGGGCTTCGTAGCCGGCGGCATGATAGTGGGCCCACTCGCGGGCCTCGTGGACAGAGAGGCGCTCACGCTGAGGTTCCTAGCGGAGCTGGGGATCATCCTGATCACCTTCGAAATCGGCCTCACGCTCAGGCTCGACTTCTTCGCGAGGGGAGGGCTAAGGGCGTTTTCCATCTTGATGGTGGAGGTGCTGCTCGTGAGCCTGCTGACCTTCGCCCTGGGCTCCCTACTATCGATAGGGTGGGGAGATCTCCTCGTGCTGCTGTTCCTGGCCGTAAACACCAGCTCCGCGCTGGCCTTCAAGTTGCTGGAGGAACGTGCCGTGGCCGCGCCCGCCTTCAGGGAGTTGCTCCTGGCCCTCGCGGCCCAAGAGGACGTAGTGGCCCTCATAGGCCTGACGCTCTTCCCCCTGCTGGCAAGGCTTGAGCCGGCCAATCCGGTCGAGCTGGCCCGGAGCCTCCTGCTCATACCCTCCTCCGTCGCGCTTCTGCTCTTCGTGGGGCTCAGGTATCTGAGGCGCCCGCTGGAGTACTTTGCCCGAGTTGGGGGCGAAACCTTCCTGGCGATGAGCTTCGCGCTCGTACTGGCCTTTTCCTATCTGGGGGTGATCTCCGGCCTCTCTTCCGCCCTGGGCGCCTTCATAGCTGGCCTCGTGGTCTCCAACAGCGCCGTCTCCGAGAAGGTCGCGGATGCGCTGCGGTCGCTGAGACATATATCCGCGCTCTTCTTCTTCTCCTCCATAGGTGCCTCCATGCCCGTCTCCGGGAACCCCTTGCTCTTCGCCGCAGGCGTGGGAATAGCGCTGCTGTCCGTGGCGCTTAAGTACTTCGGATTCTCGATCGCCAGCTGGTTGCTGGGCACGGAGCTCAGCGAGGCCTTTAGGCTGGGCCTATATATGACCTCGATAAGCGAATTCGGCATCATCGTGGCCAGGGGAGGCCTTGAGGCCGGCCTGGCGACTCAGACGTTCTACACCGCCAGCGTGCTCGCGTTCACGCTCTCCTCCCTTCTCTCGGCTACGCTGGTCAAGTTCGAGCATACGCTGCCCGGCAGGCTGGCCCACCTCTTTCCCCTGGGCCTTAGGCTCGGCCTCGAGAGGGCTTCGATGGCACTCCGCAATGCCTTTAGCAGGAGGGTGCAGGGCAGCGGCCAGCTTCGCGCGGTCGCCTCCGAATTCCTGAAGCGCCTGGGGATCATCCTGGTCGTCACGCTCATCGGCAACGTGCTGGTAGAGCTAAGCGGCCTTCTTCCGCCATGGCTGTACGCGCCCGCGGTGGCCTTCATCGTGCTCAGCGTAGGAGTAGTGGTGGTGCTCGTGGCGCTGAGGATGAGGGCCACCGTCGAGAGGCTCGGCCTTGAGATGGAGCCGCCGGGCGATTCGCCCAGGGCCTACAGGGCGCGCCAGCTGGGCGCGATGCTTTACACGCTCGTCCTGCTCGGCATAGGGCTTTGGATCCTGGGCGTATCCTATCCGCGCCTTGGGCGCCTCATGCAGGCAGCGCAGGAGCAGGGCCTGGCCCCCCTGCTCTTCGTGCTGATCCTGGCGCTGCTGCTGGCCCTTGCCTTCACGCGGCTCAGGGCCATCGCCTCCAACCTGGAGAGGGCCTTCGGCATAGGCCACCCCACGGGGAGAAGGCTATATCCCACGGGCTCCACTGCTGGCGCGTGAAGGAGGAGGCGGGCGTTCGTCCCCTGCACGCCCTCATCGAGGAGGGTTATTATGAGCCCTCTACGCGAACGGTGCGCGCCATAAAGGGCTGGAAGCTGCACTGCGTGAACTGGCAGGTCGAGGGGGTGCTCAGGATGCTCTTCAACGTCCTCGACCCCTCCCTGGCCAAGGACCCCAAGAAGCTCATCGTCTACGGCGGCAGGGGGAAGGCGGCTAGGAATTGGGAGTGCTTTGAAGCCATCGTGGACTCGCTCCTCACCTTGAGGGAGGATGAGACGCTCTTGGTCCAGAGCGGAAAGCCCGTCGCGATCTTCAGGACGGGCGCCTGGGCCCCGCGGGCGCTCATCTGCAACTCCATGCTCGTGGGCAGGTGGGCTACGTGGGAACACTTCGAGGAGCTTGAGGCCAAGGGACTCATCATGTACGGGCAATATACCGCCGGCTCCTGGAACTTTATAGGGCTTCAGGGGATCCTTCAGGGGACCTTCGAGACCTTCGCGGCCGTGGCGGACAGGCACTTCGGCGGCACGCTCAAGGGGCGGCTTGTGCTCTCGGCCGGCCTGGGCGCCATGGGGGGCGCGCAGCCGCTGGCCATCACGATGAACGAGGGCGTGGCCCTCATCGCGGATGTGGATGAGGGGCTCATCAGGAGGAGGGCTGAGGACGGGTGGCTCGACCGGTGGACGCAGGATGTTGAGCAGGCGCTGGCCTGGGCCGAGCAGGCAAGGGCCCAGGGCCGGCCCTTGAGCGTAGGGCTCGTGGGCAATGCGGCCGAGGTCTATCCGCAGCTCCTAAAGCGGGGCGTCATCCCCGACGTCGTGACCGACCAGACGCCCGCACATGACCCGTTGAGCTATGTGCCCGAGGGCCTGAGCCCTGAGCGGGCCGAGAAGTTGCGAGTCAGCGACCCACAGGCCTATGCGGCGAGCGCGCTCAGGTCCATGAAGAAGCAGGTGGAGGCCATCTTAGGCTTCATGCGAAGGGGCGCCGTGGCCTTTGAATACGGCAATAATATTAGGAGGAACGCCGCCGAGGCGGGTCTACAGGAGGCGCTATCCTATCCCGGGTTCATTCAGGCGTACCTGAGGCCTATGTTGGAGGAGGGGAGGGGCCCCTTCAGATGGGCGAGCCTGGTGGGGGAGCCCGAGGACATCCACAGGCTGGATGAGGTTATCCTTAGCGAATTCGGGCACAACGCCAGGCTGGCCAGGTGGATAAACTTGGCCCGGCGACACGTCAGGTTCCAGGGCCTGCCGGCCAGGGTCTGCTGGCTGGGGTTCGGCGAGCGCGCGCGCTTCGGCAAGCTGGCTAACGACTTGGTGGCCCGAGGGGTCGTGGGACCCATCTGGGTGGGAAGGGATCATCTGGATTCAGGCAGCGTGGCCTCACCATACAGGGAGACGGAGGGCATGAGGGATGGCAGCGATGCCGTGGCCGACTGGCCCATCCTTAACGCCCTCCTCAACACAGCTGCCGGTGCCACATGGGTGGCGGTACATCAGGGAGGGGGGCAGGGCATGGGCTTCTCCATCTCCGCGGGCTTCGGCATGGTGCTCGATGGCACCAAGGAGGCGGAGGGCAAGGCCCTGAGGCTCTTCGAGTTCGACCCCGGCATCGGCGTCGTGAGGCATGCAGATGCTGGCTACGAGAAGGCCATAAGGCTGGTCAAGGCGAGCGGCATCAGGATGCCGATGCTCAGGGGCCAGCCACCTCCCTGATCAGGAGCTCCTCGAGCGCCCTGCGCGCGCTCTCCACGCCCCTGTAGAGCCAGGCCCCCGCGGCCCCCAGGCCCAGGGCCCAAAGCAACGAGGCGAGAATGAGATACTGCTGGGCCGTTATGCTCGCCTCCACCTGCACCACCAGCGCCCCGCTCAGGCCGGTGAGGCCCGTCAGGAGGCCCACCAGGGAGGACCTTACCCCGGTCGGGAAGAGCTCGCTCTGCAGCGCGCTGAGGGTACCCCAGGCCCATTCGGAGAAGATCAGGGCCACGAAGAGCGACAGCAGATAGTAGGGAAGGGAGGCTAAGGCATGAGCGTATAAGAGGAGCAGGCTGCCCAGCAGCCCGCCGGCAAAGGCCACGAAGGTGGCGACGCGCCTCGCCCTGTCGATCAACAGCGCCAGCGGCAGCGCCCCTACGGCGGCGCCTAGGTTGGCCGTGAAGATTACGTAGGGCACGGACTCCAGGCCAAAGCTGAAGCCAGGCGCATAAGGGGCGTAGTAGGCCATCATGTTGTACGTCAGATACTGGACAACCGTGATTATCGCCAACACGGCGAACCTAAACGTGTACCGCCGCAGCGCTTCGGCCATGCCCACCCCCTCCTCACGCAAGGGCGAGCCGGAGAGGGCCCCGCCGTGGCCCGTGAACCGCCTGGCGATGGCGAGCGCTTGCTCCGCCCTTCCCCTCAGCAGTAGCCAGCGGGGGGACTCGGGAAGGGCCAGGCGGGCCAGCCTTATGCCCGCCGCCACCAGCACGGCCGAAGCGAGCAGTGCGCCCAGCTGAGGTGAGGCGCTTTGATAGAGCTCGCCGAAGGCCAGGGCAAGGCCGGCGATGAAGGCCGCTCCGACGTTCCAAAAGTTAGGCGCCAAGAGCAGGGCCTTGCCCCTATCCTTGGCGGGCAGGAGCTCGGCCAGGGCCGCGTAAGCGGCGCCAAACTCTCCGCCCACCCCGAAGTTCAGCAGAGACGTGAGCAGCAGCAGGGCGAGCGTTGATTCGTACGTGAAGATGAGCAGCAGCAGGGCCGCCATCTCTAGAAGTAGTGCGGCGGTAAAGATGGGCCTGCGCCCATATCGATCCGCCAGGTAGCCTAGAAGGATGGCACCCAGCATCTCCGAAAGCAGGTTCGCCGCAAAGATGGCCGGAAAGCTTGCTGGCGCCAGCACGGAGACGATGAGCGGCGCGATCGAGAAGATGATGCCATCGGCAAAATAGTTGAGCGAGATGACGGAAAAGAGCGCCCAGTGGGCGCGGCGCCAGCTGCTCGTGCTCAGAAGCGCGGCCATATCAGGAGGGCCCAGCGAGGGCTCGCCCATGTGCCGCCGACGAGATGAGGCCCTTATAACGAATGCTATAAAGGCCTTATAACATAAAGAGCTAAGCGCCTAGCCATCGGCCGGCTGGCGTGAGGATAGTGCTTCACGGGGCGAACGGGTTCCTGGGCAGGCACCTTGCGGCGTACCTCCTTGCCAGGGGCTACGAAGTGCTGGGACTGGTGAGGAGGCCTGAAGCCGCGGCCCTGCTCAGGAGGCTGGGCTGCGAAGCCCTGCTCTACGGTGCGCGCGGCGAGGTGCCGCCGCTGGAGGGCGAGGGCCTGCACGTGGTCCTCATCTATTCCGAAGAGGGGAGGGAGCTGGAGCTCGTGGAGCGCTTGCTCGAGCGGAGGGAGGGGCTCAAGGGCCTAATCTACGCCAGCGGGCTGGGCGTGGAGGATCCCAGGCTGAGAGGCCTGGCGCACTTCGCGGTTAAGGCGCGGGTGGAGGACCTGCTGATGGCGGCGGGGGTGCCCTACGCCATCCTCAGGCCCAGCACGATAATAGGGCCCGGCGACGAGATCACCCCGCTGCTCCTCTCGATGGCCAGAAGGGGCACGATGGTGGTACCAGCGGAGGAGTACGTCTTTCAGCCAATCTGCATCACCGATGCCTGCAGGGCCGTGGAGGCCTGCATAAGGCGTTTGGCCAAGCAAGGGGAACACTTGGTCCTGCCGCTCGTCGGCCCCAAGGTGCTCTCTTACAAGTCCTTCGCGGAGCTTCTCGCCGAGATACTCATGGCCCACGGTTGGCTGTCCGCCGAACCAAGAATAAGCGTCCTTGAGCTCAATGCCGTCATGCTCGCATGGGAGATCACGCCCAACCAGGCTGCCTATACCTTTTCGAACGCTACCGCTGATACGGCCGCGCTTGAAGCGCACATGGGCGGGCGCCTGGAGCCCATCGAGGCCTGCCTCAGGAGGATGTTCCCGCGCCTGGTGGAGTAGCCGCGATAGAGCCTTAAGGGTTGATGTCCATAGAGGGCCATGGGCGCCGTTGTGGCCCATGAGGTCATCGCCAAGCTGGGCGAAGTTATGCTGCCCGGCCTGCTGAGCGTGCCCAGCGATGCCAGGGGCCTCGTGCTGTTCGCGCACGGCAGCGGAAGCAGTAGGCTCAGCCCCAGGAACGCCTTCGTGGCCAGGGTCCTGCAGGAGAGGGGGTTTGCCACCTTCCTCTTCGACCTCCTTACGGAGAGGGAGGATATGGATTACAGCAGGAGGTTTGATGTCGAGCTCCTGGCCCAGAGGCTGCTGCAGGCGACGCGGTGGGCAGGGGGGAGAGAAGAGCTAAGGGGGCTGCCGCTCGGCTACTTCGGCGCCAGCACGGGGGCCGCTGCCGCGCTGATGGCGGCCGCCGAGCTGGGGCGGGAGGTCGGCGCCGTAGTATCGAGGGGCGGCAGGACGGACCTCGCGGAGCCTTCGCTGGACAGGGTTCTCGCGCCCACGCTCCTGATCGTGGGCGAGCTGGACCTGCCCATTAGGGCCGTAAACGAGTGCGCGCTCAGCCTGCTGAGATGTGTCAAGGAGCTGGTCGTGGTGGAGGGGGCCTCACATCTGTTCGAGGAGCCGGGCGCGCTGGAGCGCGTCGCCATACTGGCGGCGGGCTGGTTCGAGCGCCACCTGGCCCGGGCCTCCTGGACAAGGCGCCAGGCCTAGGCCGCGCTGGCGCCGGGCACCGTCTTCTGCCCCTCGCCCTTCGCCACTAGGGCGGGCAGCTCTAGGCCCTCTATGCCGGAGAGGACGGGCACCACGCCCTGCTCGGCCATGTAGACCAAGTAGGTCAAGGCATCGAGCTTCTCGGGCGGGATCACGCCCATGCCCTGTACTTGGCCCTTCGCCAGCATCCTTATGCCTATCGCGATGCCCAGGCTGGTGAGGAAGACGGTCGCCGTTTCGCCGTACTTGCTCAGCGCGTCCTTGTGGGTCATGTAAAGGAAGGCGCTGGCCGTGGCCGCCTCGCCCTTTCTCCTGCCGCTCACCTTTACCATGATGGCCTCAAAGCCCTCCACGTGCTGCATGCGCTCCGCATCCTGGGGACCCGAGAGCAGCGCGACGAGGAGGTCCCTGGGCGCTACCCTGGCGCCCTTGACCTCTATGGGGGCATCGCTCAGCAGCCCGAGCTTAAGAAGCACCCTCATCGACTGCAGCACCTCTCGTGTGAGGGCGAGCTTAAAGTCGACGTACCGGATGCCCTTGCCTATGCTCTGAGGCAGGGTGACGGGCTCCTCATGCTCGACCGCGTAGACCTTGGCGGGGCCAACGGGCGCCGGGAACGTGAAGTCCTCCTCCCTGCTGAGCGGAGGCACGCGCTTAAAGGCCCCGTTCTCGTAGACGATGGGCCTGACGGCGCACTCGCGCAGGAAGGTCGTCAGGGAATAGGTCGCGAAGATCTCCCTGCCCCTCATCTTGGCCATCCCGCCATCCCTTATCCTTATCTCGCTCACCTCATCGAAGTGGCGGGCCAGATAGCCGGCCAGCACATTGCTCATGCCAGGATCCGTGCCCAGGCAGGGCAGGGCCACGATGCCGGCATCCCGAAACATATCATGCCTCTTCAGGGTCTCGAGCAGGGCAAAGGTGCCCAGGCCCGCATCCACGTAATGCGCCCCCAGGTCGAGGCAGGCCTGAAGTATGTTGGAGGTGCCCGCCCAAATCGGCACGCCGTTGAAGACCACGTCGGCCTTTGAGATGACCTTGCTGGCATCCTCGAACCGCTCGGCGTTGGCCGCCTCCACCGAGAGCTTATCGCTCCTTATCTCCCTGAGCGCGCGGTTGAGCTGCATAGGATTTATATCGGCGCAGATGATCTCATCTATCTCCGGGTACTCGCACAGGCGCTTTGCTAGGCCCAAGCCCACTAGGCCCGTGCCGATAATGGCCACCCTCATAGATTATCACCACGAATTGATGCTGTTTGACGGCTGAGGTATAAAAGCCTTTCGCAGGCGGGCCAAAATTTAAAAAATCGTTAGTATCAATCCTATTTAAGCCATTAGGATAGCGAAAGAAGGCTTTGAGAGGATTAGCTCAAAGCCAGCGCGCCCTGGCATGCTTTTCCTAAGCTGCACGTCTAGAAGGAGGTCCGCGCCTCGAGGCGCCAGGTCGCCGTTTGGCCTATTAGCGAGCTCGCCAGCTCCGAGCGCAGGTTCGGCGGCAGGCGGGCGATGAAGGCAAGGAGGTGCTTGCAGAGCCTCGGCCTCCCCGCCTCCGCCGCCTTCTGCCAGTCGGGGCATTCGTGCTTGATCACCCTCCCGTTCAGGCTAATATACGTGTAGTAGCCCCCCACCCACCCCCTGGCCACGTGCCCCTCCGCCTCCAGCCTGATATCCCCCTGTGGTATCTGCTGCGCCCGAGCCCACCTCTCCTCCGTCGTGAGAAGGCGAAGCTGCTCGGGAATGGCGGAGGGCACGGGGGAAGCCTGCTCGCGCTGCGGTTCCGGGGACAGGAGCGCCAGGAGCCTTTGCAGCTCCGCCTCCTGCGCCTCCTGAAGGGGACCCCGCAGCTGAAGCAGCTGCAGGGCGTTGGCCACCGCATAGGCCCTATGGTGGTTGTTGAAGTACACAAATACGACCTCCGCATCGCCTGAGAGCCGCGCCAGGCTCTGGGACCAGACCCTCAGCTCCTCTTCGCTATACAGGTAATTGTACCACGTGCTCTTGCCCCTCCCGTGGAGCCTCAGGTACGCAAAGCCGCCCGTCACCTTGGCCTGCGGGGGCAGTCCTGGCGCATCCACGGCGGCGCAGGCCACGCCATACCTTTCGAGCAGGGGCCATATGCCCTCCGTCCACCAGCTCGGATGCCTGAACTCGACCGCCCACCGCGGCCCGCTGGGCAGCAGGGCCAAGAAGGCCTCCAACCTCTTCAGGTCCCTGGGGCTCCTGAAGGAGGGCGGGAGCTGCACCAGAAGCGCGCCCAGCTTTCCCGCCTCCCTGAGGGGCCTCATCAGCTCCAGGAAGGCCATGAGGTCCTGCTCCACCCCTCTTTCAGGCCCTAGCCTCTTCTCATGCGTTATGAGCTTGGGCACCTTGGCGCTGAACAGGAAGCCGGGGGGCGTCTGGGCTGCCCAGCCGAGAACGGCCCTCCTATCGGGCATCCCGTAGAATGTTGAATCCACCTCCACCGTGCTGAAGAATTTTGAGTAGTATCGTAGCTTGGCCTTCTGCCCCAACGGGTAGAAGAGGTCTTCCCAAGAGCTGTAGGCCCAGCCTGAGCAGCCAATGAAGGAGGCCAACCCCTCTCCTAGGACAGGGCGCCGGGGCTTATTATTTTTGGGCCGGTGAACCCGCTTTAGGCCGGGCGGCGGGGCTTATTCCACGGCCACCTTCTTCCACTCGGCCGCCGAGGGGGGCCGCTTCTTCTTCAGCGTTACCTCGAGGATACCGTTCTTATACGTGGCCTTCGCGCTGTCGGGGTCGACCGGCTCGGGAAGCTCGACCGTCCTGTGATACTTCCTATCGGCCGTATCGACCCTGATCGTAAGCTTGCTTTCGGTGACCTTAAGGTCTATATCTTCCTTTTCCACCCCGGGAATCTCCAGGATGACCCTGATCAGATCCGCCTGCTCTATGATGTCCACCAAGGGCTCCCTTTCGCGAATGATCCCGCCGCCCTTTTCGGGCTTGAAGTTCCCGAACTCCCTGATGATGGGCTTGCCGTCCGGCCCTATCGTAATCGAGTAGCCCCATACGATGGGGCCCAGCTGCCTCCTGACCCCCTGAGGCGTCTCCACCTCCCTCACGAGCTCCCTGGGCATGAGCCTCTCTATCTCCCGCATCTCCTGCTCAAACCACCTCTGCATCTCCCTCATCATCCTGTCGAACTCATCGAAGATACTGGGCAGGCGCCTCCTTCTCATCCACCTGTCCTCGGGTCCCTCGCTCATGGACGGCCAAAATGCGAAGGGGCGCCGGTTATAAGCTTTGCAGGAGCGCGTTATTTCCCGGGCCTGGTGGCATAGAGAAGGGCCGCCAGCGCGACGAGCACTGCGCCCACCAGGAGCAGGCCGCTCACGCCCGCCACGAAGAGCCATCTGGGCAGGGAGATGCAGGTACCTCCTGGACAGATAAGGATGCCGGATATGAAGAACCAGCCCGAAAAGAAGGAGAGGAAGCCGAGCAGCGCGCTGAGCGCGATCAGGAGAGCCACGATCACCAGGCCCAGCGGTCTCACGGCAGGTGCCCTCTGCGCCTCTCCCTCCCCGGGTCGCTTCGGCACTATGAACGCGGCCACCAGATACAGCAGGCCCACCACGACGGGCGCCAGCAGGAAGAGGCCCACCGTCGCCAGCCTTATGACCACGGGGTCCACGTTCAGGTACTCGCCCAGCCCGCCGCAAACGCCCGCCAAGATCCTGTCCCTTGAAGACCTGTACAACTTCCTATAGGCCGGGGCTTCGGCGCTCAACCCATGCTGAAGGAGGTAGGACGATTTATAACTTTGGCCGCCCGCTTCAGCCCATGCCCCCGCGGCCAAGGCTCATACTTATAGGGACCTCCGGCTACTCTTACCCGTGGAACGAAGGGGGCAGTGAGCCCCTGCAGTGGTATGTGCGGCAGGGGTTTAACAGCGTAGAGATAAACGGAACCTTCTACAGATTCCCACGCAGAATGCAGGCCAAGGCCTGGGCTCGCGTCCCGCAGGCCTTCAAGTTCTCGGTTAAGGTCCACCGGTCCATAACACATCTGTACAAGCTCGGCCCCAACGCGCTGGCGGCCACGGACCGTTTCCTGGAGGCCCTGCAGCCCCTGCTCTTCAAGCTGGAGTTCCTACTCTTCCAGCTTCCCCCCTCGATCAGATATGAAGCGCGCATGCTGCACCGCTTAGGCGAGCTCGTGGCCCTGCATCGCCTCGCGGGCAGGGCCGTCGTGGAGTTCAGGCACCCCAGCTGGTGGGAGCATGCGCGCGAAGTGCAGGAAGCGGGGGCCATCTTCTGCTCCGTGGATGCGCCCGCCCTCCCCAGGGACATCATAAACTCAAACGGGACGGTCTACTTACGCCTGCATGGCCGTGAAGCGTGGTATGCCTATGAATACTCGGAGGCCGAGCTGCGCGAGATCTGGGCGAGGGCCCTCGCCGCCTCACCAGAGAGGCTGGCCATATATCTGAACAACGACCACGGCATGCTGCCCAACGCTAAGAGGCTCCTCGAATTTATGAGGCGGCTCGCGTCAACCTCCAGCCAGGATGACCCCCTGCCTAAAGGCGATGGCGGCGGCCGCCCTCGCGTCCCTGCGCAGTTCGGAGGCCAGGGCAGGATGCGTGTAATTTGAGCCGCGCTCGTCCACCAGCTCTATGATCGCGGTGCCCTTTAGGCGGGGTAGGAGGGCGGCCAGCAGGCGCCGCGCCCTCTCCTGATCGCCATTACCGACGCGGACGCGCCGTACGCGGGCCGGACTGGCCCTGACCAGGCTCAGCACCGTCCTGACGATCTCGCTGGGCCTCTCATGCACGCGAACCTCCACGGGGAAGGGGCCGTAGAAGGCGACGAGCCCTATCCTCTTGCCTGGGTCGAGGCCTATTATGAGTTCATGCTCGCCCTCCCCGATGAGGCTATCGACGAGCAGCTGCCTCGCCCTATGCCTATCCTTTAGCAGCTCCTCCAGCACGAGGACCCTGCCCTTCCTTATGGCCCTCCTCTCCCTCGAAGTCGTCAGCACCACATACCCCTCAGGCTCCAGCGAACTTGGCGTGAGGCTTTGATAGCGCAGGCCGAGCTCGCGAAGCAGCTGGGCGGCAAGGTAGTAGGCCCTGCCATCTCTCGTGACGATGGCGATGCGCGCAAGGGAGCGCCCATCACTGGGGTTCAGCGGCATGCACCCTTATGGGCCCGCAGGGGCCGCTGGGCTCTTAAGGTTTTTCATGCTCCGCCCATGCCTCCAGGGGGGCGGCGTATACGTTGACGAGAGCCCTAAAGCCGTGCTTCCTGTAGAAGTTCACCGCTATGATGTTCTGGCTCGGAAACTCGGCCGTCAGCAGCTCGGCCCCCAAGGCCCTGAACCGCTTCGCGGCCTCGGCCAGCAGCCTGGCGCCCACGCCCGTCCTTCTGAACTCGGGAAGCACGTAAAAGTCCGATATGACGCCCTCCGTGCGCGGCTTATAAAAGGCGCGGCGCCTTACCTCGCCAATCAGCACGCCCACGGGCCTGCCCTCCTTCTCCGCCACCAGCACAAGCCTGCTCTTATCGGAGAGCGCCTCCTTCACATAGCGCTGGGCCTGTTCCTCTAGGTCATCGGCCGGGCTCAGGAGGGCATCGAACTCGCCGTTCAGCCGCTTTAGCCTCGCTATGAGCTCCGCCGCCGCCTGGGCCCTGCCGCTGTCCGCCTCCCTGATCGCTATTTCGCGCTGCACTCTACCGCCCTCCTCGCCCTGGTTTTAGGCTTAACCCACACCAGCCTCCAGCAGGCCAGCATTCATCAGCGCCTCCATCATGCGCCTGACCTTGACGATCTGCTCCTGCGCCGATGAAAAGAGCTCCTCCCTAGAGAGCGGCCTGCGGGCCAGGCCGTGCTCGGACGCAAAGGCCCCCACGGCCGCTGCGACCCTTGGGTACACCTCCCAGTCCATCATGGAGGGCACGATCCTGTCGCTCCTGAGGCCCGTCTGCTTTGTATACGCGTAGATCTCCTTGGCGGCCACCACCACCATCTCCTCGGTTATCGCCCGGGCCCTCACGTCCAGCGCCCCCCTGAAGATGGAGGGGAAGAGCAGGCTGTTGTTCACTTGATTTGGATAATCCGACCGAGCCGTGGCCACGGCCACCGCGCCCGCCCCGAGCGCCTCCTGCGGATCTATCTCGGGCACGGGATTTGCCAGGGCGAAGATGATGAAGGGGCGGGCCATCTCCGCGAGCCAGGTGGGATGTATGATGCCGGGGCCCGGGCGCGAGGCCGCTATGAGCACGTGACATCCTCTAAGCGCCTCTCTGATGCCCCCCTTCCTCCTCTCGCCGTTGGTCTTGAGCGCGAGCTCGTATTTCCAGGGGTTCCTCAGCAGAAGGCCGTCCATATCCTCCCTTTCGGGATGAAGGATCCCCCTCGAGTCGACCAAGATAAGATTGGACGGGGGGGCGCCGGCCTCCTCCAGCAGGCGCGCCGTGGCGATGTTCGCGGCCCCAGCTCCCACTAGGGCGATCTTGCATTCGCTCAAGGAAAGCCCGGCTAGGTCCAGGGCGCCGTAAAGGGCGGCCAGCACCACGCCCGCCGTGCCCAACTGATCGTCATGCCAGACCGGGATGGACAAGCTCTTCCTCAGCTGCTCGAGCACGTAGAAGCACTTGGGCGATTCTATATCCTCGAGGTTTACGCCTCCGAGGGCGGGCTCCAGGGCCCTGACCGCCTCCACGAGCTTCTCAGGCTCGTGGACCGCCAGCGGTAACGGAATAGCATCCACGCCCCCCAAGTACCTGAAGAGGAGCGCCTTCCCCTCTAGGACGGGCAGGGAGGCCTCGGGCGCCAGCTTGCCCAGCCCTAGCACGCGGCTGGCGTCGGAGATCACGCCAACGGTGTTCCAGCGGTAGGTCAGCTCGAAGGCGTCGTCGGGGCGCTCGTTGATCCTTCGGCTCAGCTCGGCCACGCCGGGCGTATAAAGCAGGGAGAAGTCCTCCATTCCCCTGATGGGCACCTTCGGCAGCGTCATCAGCTTGCCGCCATAGGCCCTCGCCAGCTTCAGGGCCCTTTCATAATAGCCCTCCGCCTTCATTAACCGCCGGACGCAACGCTGATATAAAAAGGCGCTTACGTTCGGCGGGAACACGCTTAATACTTCACGGATTGTCGTAGCCCATGTGAGGCGCTACCACGGCATGAAGGCCGCGCTCCTCAGCCTTGCTTCGCTCGAACCTGGGCGCTATGCCTGGGCAAGGCTCTCAGCCCTGCTTCCGCCGGCGGCGCTTCGGCTCATCGCCCATAAGCAAACCGGCGGCGAGCTGAGCTGGACCCAGCGGGAGAGGCTTAGGGCGGCCCTAACGGCGATAGAGATGGGCGTCGAAGTGACCGACGCGGCCAGAGCTCTAGGATGGAGTGAATTCGAGGAGCTGGTGCAGGCGATACTGGAGGCCTGGGGATTTCGCACGGAGAGACATGTAAGGCTTGGAAGGGAGGAGCTGGACATCGTGGCCTTCAGGCATGGCATCTGCCTGGTTTTAGAGTGCAAGAGGTGGCGCCGGGGGCTTGCGGGCCTCCGGCTCAGCTCAACGCTTCAACGGCTGGCCCAGAAGGCTAGAAGGCTGGCAGGACGGCTGCCGAGGGGGGTCTTGGTCTACCCCGCGATGGTGAGCCTATCAGCTCCTCCGCGCCCCTTTGTGAGGAGGATACCACTGGTGCCCGTCTCTAGGCTGGACGACTTCTTGGGTGGGCTGGAGGCCTATCTGTCCGGGGCTAAGTTCTATAGGGGCCTCGCGGGGACGCTAGCGTAGCCTCCAGGCGGCCATCCTTTTGGCCAAGAGATAGGCGGCGAGCGCTTCGAGGCCCAGCACCGCCAGCGGCGGGAAGATCTCCAGTGGAGCGAGCGCGATGAGGCCCAGCGAGGACTGCACCAGCCTGGAGGCGGCCGCCGTGGGTATTAGCAGCGCCAAGGGCCTGGCGAAGGGGGGCAGCAGCTCGAGCGGATAAAAGACGGGGGGCAGCACGGAGACCAGTACGCTGATTATGGGCGACCAGGTCCACAGGTCCTTCATATCCCTGGCCCTGGTGGAGATGATGTAGCCCAGGAATGAAAAGACCGCCCAGGCCAGCAGAAGGGCCGCCAGCAGCAGCGGCAAGGGCGCGGCCCTGAAGGCCATAAAGTACGAGCCCAGGGCCATCACGAGGGCGAGGGCGGGCAGGGCCGTTATGAGGTTCGCCAATGAGATGCCCAGGATGTAGGCGATGGGGCTGATGGGCGCTGCCACATACATGTCCTGGAGCTTGAGCACGAGCCTGTTGAAGGCCGCATCGGTCTCCAGCGCGATGCTGCTGCTCACGACCACCATGACGAGCGCGCCCGAGAGCGCATAGCCCATTCCGCGCTGTCCGCCGAAGAGGGAGATGAAGAAGAGGAAGGAGAGCGGGGCTAACGCATCGTGAAAGCTCCACCAGATGTTTCTCTTGAGCGGACAAAGGCCGTAGAACCAGGCGAAGGCGAGGGCTGACGCCAAGCTAGGGGCGGTCCTTCTCTTGACCACGGGCTCCTGGCCGGGTCGCTCACCCTTCAAGCCCCTCACCCGCCAACAGCAGGAAGAGGTCCTCGAGCCCCACGGCCCTGACGTTCAGGTCGAGCCCCCTGCGCAGGGCCTCCTCGGCCAGCTCTTGGCCCACTTTGCGGGGCATGATGGCCCTGGCCCTATCCCCCAGCCTTATCGCCTGCCCTCCCTCATAGACCTCCACGCTCTGCAGGAAGGAGGCGGGGACATCGATCCTCACATAATCCCTATACGGGGCCAGCAGCTGCGCGAGCGTGCCCTGGGCCACCACGCGCCCGCCATGCATTATGGCGATGGCATCGCTCAGCGCCTCGGCCTCATCCATGTAGTGCGTCGTCAGCAGGACGGTGCGGCCTTCACGCCTCACCATATGTCTTATCGCATCCCACACCCTTAACCGGGTAACGGGGTCCAGCCCAAGCGTCGGCTCATCGAGGAAGAGCAGCTGGGCATCCGAGGCGAAGGCCATGGCTACCAGCGTCCTTTGCCGGAGCCCGCCCGAGAGGTTTGAGCAGATCTGGTCCGCCCAATCCAGGAGCTCGAGCTGCTCAAGGGCCCGGCGGGCCCTGTGCTTAGCCTGCTGCCACGAGAAGCCCCTGGCGACCAAATAGTGGACTATGTGTTCCCTGGGCGTCATGAGGGAGGCCGGCCTGCCCTCCTGAGGAACGACGGCGATATACGGCCTTATCCTCTCCGCCTCGGACAGAACGTCATGGCCGAGGACGAGCACGCTGCCGGACGTGGGCAGGAGCTGCGTTGAGGCGATCCTCACGAAGGTGGTCTTGCCGGCCCCGTTTCGGCCGAGCAGGCAGAAGATGCTCCCCCCGGGTATCACGAGGGAAACGGAGTCCAGGGCGACCGTGCCGTCGGAATAAACCTTTCTCAGCCCACGGGCCTCGATCGCTATCTCTCCCAACCGGGCCCTCCGCGCTACCCTCGCTCCTTTTAACTTATGCCCCGTGAGGGGCGCTTTATGGGGCTTGCCCCAAGGGCATGTGGCCTCGCCGTGGGTGCAAAGCCTCGGAGCGTGCAGCCCCTGCACAAGCAGCTAAGGAAAAGTTGGTAAATCTAGCCTTAAATAAAAACAGGGCCAAGTGGCCACAGTGCTTGTAGGAGACGCCAGGACCATTGCAAGGGAAATCGAGATGGTCGCCTCTCCATTAAGGGCGCTCGTCCTAGGCCATAGGCTGGTCCGCGAGGTTTCAGCGGGCAGGTTGCCGTGGCCTAAGCTGAAGAACTTGCTCGCGCAGATGTTTTACAGGGTCAGGCATCTGGGCGACCTCAGGATCTCCTTGGCGCTGCGAATAGATGAGGACATCAAGGACCATGTTGAGGCCAAGAGGCTCTGCCTCCAGATGGCCTTCGGGGACCTGAACCAGCATCAGCTCTATCTCAAGGCCTGCAGGGCCGTGGCCCTGGACATAAACAGCCTGCTGCAGGGCTCCCTGCTTCAGCACGAAACGGAACGCGAGCTGGCCTGGGAGCGCTGGCTCCTGGCCTTCGCGAGCGCTCCCGAGGCCTGTGCGGCCATTCTCTTCGTCCCCCTGACCGTTCAGATAAGGCTCTATCCCAAGCTGCTCGAGGCCCTGACCAGCCACTATGGCCTTTCACAGAGCGACGCGGAATACTTTCACATGAACGGGGCCGTGGCAGCTCCTCGAGAGGAGGCGGCAAAGAGGCTGCTGGCCCTTCTCATCAGGGATGAGCACGCCAAGGCCCGCGTGGCGGTCAGGGTCAGGCAGGCGCTCGAGGGAATGGCATGGTGGCTTACCGCCATCGAGAAGGCCCCAGGCCTATAGCGGCGCAATAACGCAGATATTGGGCTCTGGCCGCCTAACGGCGTGCCTGTCAGCTTTAGCCTTGCGCTTGAGGGGGATAAGCGGTTTGACCGGTACCTGCGCCTTCTGAAGCTGGCGGAGCGCCATGGGTTTTACAGCCTACAGCTTTACGATCATCTGCCCTTCAGGCCCGCATGGGGCCTGGCGCTGGCCCTTGCGCCCAAAGTAAAGCGAATCAGGCTGGGCCCCGTGACGATACCCGTCTTCCTTCACTCGCCCCATGAGGCGGCCAGGGAGCTGCTCCTGCTGAGCGAGCTGACAAGGGGCAAGGCCGTTTTAGGCCTGTCGAGGGGGGCCTATCATGAACTGGTGGGCGGCGGGGTGCGCAGGAGCAGACATGACCTCCTCAGGTTCCTTGCGCGGCTGCATGCAGCGCTCTCCTCGGGCGCTCGCTTACGGCTGAGAAGCTTCAGTCCCAAGCCCTATGAGCTGTATGTGGGCACATCCGGCCCGCTGCTGGCCTCCGAGGCATCCAAGATCAGCTACGTAGATGCGGTTGTCGTGGATAACCTATGGAACCCGGCCTATGCGGCTAAGCTTCTGGGGCTGATGCGCGCGGCCGCGAGGGAGGCGGGCAGGGACGAAGCCCCCCAGCTGATTGCGAGGCCCTTCTGCAGCTTGGCCGAAGATGTGGAGAAGGCGAGGGCGCTGGCCCTGCGCGAGCTCAGCGCCTATCTGCCCAGGCTGGTGGGCCCTTCGCCCATGCTGGAGGAGGGGGGCCTGAGGAGGGAGCACCTCACGGAGGAGGGGGCCCTGCTCGAGGCGCTTGAAAGGAACGCACACAACTTTGCGGCCGTGGGCACGGCCGAGGATATACTGGCCCAGACCGAGAGGATGGTGAGGGCGGGCGTGGGCCATATCTGCTTTGGCCACCCACTCGGGCCCGATCCGGAGGGCAGCCTACTGCAGCTGGCAAAGCGCGTCAAGGCCTACTATGAGGAACAGGGCGCGGGCTAGGGAGGGGACTGGGCCTTGGGCACCTCTATTAGGGGCTTTAGCTTATCCACGCAGTCAGCGACGAGCTTGAGCTTCTGCTCGTCCGGCAGGCGCCTTGCCTCGACCTGCAGCATCTTGGTGATCTGCCCTCGGCGCCTCGAGATCTGGTAGAGCGTCTTGGCCAGCACCTTGTAGTTCATGATTACGTCGCGCTTTAGCTCCTCCAGCTTCCTGGTCACCTCGGCGTCGTCCCTGTAGGCCATCGCCTCCCTGATGTCGAGCGAAATCCTTCCGTCCGAGAACTCGCTGACGGCGAAGAGCAGCGGCCTGGCAGCCGGGGGCCTCATCTGCCTCGTATCGAGCACGAGGCCCCATCTCAGATCCGGCGCTTGCCTGGGCTTATACCTTAGGCCCGTCTTATCTTCGAGCAGCACGCGCATGCGCTCAAGAAGCCCGTAGGCCGACATAGAATACCGCCAAACTGCCCCAGCACACTATTTAAACATAAGGCATGCAGGCGCCTAACTGTTTTTAGGAGGACGGGGGGCGAGGTACGCGATGAAGGTAAAGCGGGGCTTTGACCTTAAGGATAGGCTCTTTTGGCTCGCCTCTGAGGAGGAGATAAAGAGGGCGGAGACGACGGACGTGTACTTCCTCTTCACGAAGAGGCTCCTGCGGGAAAAGGGGGTCTCCACGCGGGTCGTAATGGAGGTATATGCCCGCAGGTTGCCCTATGAAGGGAACTGGGGGATCGTTTCCGGCATCTATGAGGTCGCGAAGCTGCTGGAGGGGCTGCCCGTGAACGTGAAGGCCGTGGAAGAGGGGGAGCTCTTCCCCGTCAACCCCACCTCGGCGGTGTACGCACCCCTGCTTCAGATCGAGGGAAGATACGTCGACTTCGCGGAATATGAGAACGCGCTGCTGGGCCTGCTCTGCTACAGCACGGGCGTCTCCACGAAGGCCGCGAGGATAAGGATCAAGGCATGGGGGAAGGTGCTTCTGAGCTTCGGGACGCGACGCACGCATCCCGCCCTGGCCCCCTTGGTTGAGAGGGCCGCATACATTGCCGGCTTCGACGGGGTCTCCAACGTGCTGGGGGCACGGCTGCTGGGCGTTAGGCCCGTCGGCACCATGCCGCATTCGCTCATCCTGACCATCGGCGACCAGAGGAAGGCATGGATCTGGTTCGATGAGGTGATCGAAAGGGATGTGCCGCGCGTGGCGCTCGTGGACACCTTCTATGACGAGAAGGCGGAGGCCCTTATGGCGCTCGAGGCCCTGGGGCCCAGGCTTTATGCGCTGAGGCTGGACACGCCCTCCTCGAGGCGTGGGGACTGGAGGAAGATAATAGAGGAGGTGCGCTGGGAACTCAACCTGAGGGGGGCCGGCAACGTGAAGCTCTTCGCTTCAGGGGGCCTGGACGAGAAGGAGGTCGAGGAGCTGGCGGACCTAGTGGATGGGTTCGGCGTGGGGACCAGTGTAAGCGCCGCGCCCGTCATCGACTTCAGCGCCAAGGTGGTGGAGGTCGAGGAGGGAGGAAAGATGGTGCCCAGGGCCAAGAGGGGCGATATCGCGGGGAGAAAGCAGCTCTACAGGCTCGAGGATGGCCTAACGCATGTGGTGGCGCCGGCGCATATAAGCGTCGACGGGGAACCCCTGCTCAGGGACTTATTGGTCGACGGGAAGCTCGCACGGCCGCTGCTGAGCCCCGGTAAAATCAGGGAGAGGGTGCTACGCTCGTTGACGAAGCTGAGGGAGGGGAAGGAGCCCCGCCTTCTGTGGAGGGCCTAGCGGCCCTTCTCTCTCGATAGATCTCGAGCAGGGCCACCGTGAAGAGGGCGATGAAGGCGAGCCCGAGCGCGAGGCTGAGGAGCAGCGTGGTATCCACCTGAAGAGCTGAAGTGGGGGTCTGGTTCCTGACATCGGCATAGCCCATGTATAGGCTGCCGTTGGCCGCCCTCGCCGTCACCGCCACATGATAGACGCCGGCCTGGTCGGCCCTAAAGCTAAAGGGCAGCGCTACGCCCGCGTATGTCTGCCTCTCATAGGAGGGCGTTATTACGGTGATGTTGGCGACGAAGGAGCCACCGCCCACCGCCCCCACCGCGATGCTGCCGTTGTGTGCCGAAGCCGCTATTGTCATGTTATCCACATACACGAGCATGGGTATGTGATAAGTGAAGAGCCTTCCCCGCAGCTCTAGGAAGCCCTCGTAGAGCTGCGCGCGCTGTGCCCGATCGATTGAGAGCTGAACCGAGAGGCCGGAGGCGGAGGGCCTTGCTGTGGCGTTTATGCCCCCCTCTAGCCACAGGAAGGAGGCGCCCGAGAGGCTATCGGCCACCGGCTTGACCTGAAGGCTCAGGCTTGCTCTGGTGTGCAGCGGGCTCAGATGCACCACCAGGCTCGTTGCGTTGGCGAGCAGGCCGCCCAAGAGCAGCTTGGTCTGATTTGGCCTGCCAGCCCCCTGCTCGAGCGGCGAGGCCAAGTCTCCCCAGGGGGCTCTGACCAAGTCGGTGCCGAGGCTGATCAGGGTCCCCACCTCGGGCCCCGTCATGTTGGGGCGAGCCTCCAGCAGCCTGGCGGCGAGGGCCGACACCTGTGGGGCCGAGAAGCTGCTGCCGCTGGGCGTCCAGGGATGCCCGGCCGCATCGAGCGTCTGCACGTCCTCGCCCACGGCGACTACGTTGGGCTTTATCGAGAAGAGACCTCCTCCCCTAGAGCTGAAGATGGAGACGTCCTTGGCGTACCTGAAGATGTTGATCAAGGCATAGAGGGGCCCTTCCCTGAGCGCCGCCAAGAGGGCGAGCCCAGCTTCGCGATCCAGCGAGAAGACAGGAATCGTGGGCGTGTAGTTAGGGTTGAGCGGATCGGAAAGGTTTCCCAAGAAGAAGCCCTCTTGGTTGTTAAAGACGATGAGCGCCGCCGCGCCTTTAGATGCGACCAGGCGCTCCTTATAGCTGAAGTAGGCGTAGGGCAGTTGCCCTCCCCTCTCCGCCAGCACGATGGCGCCGTTTAAGTCTAAGGACTTTACATCGCTGGGCAGGGCGCGCGAAGCGTAAACTATTGGGCCGGAGACGTTGCGCAGGGGCGCCCGGGCCATGGGCAGCAGGTTAAGCGTGAAGCCCAGCTCCCGGGATGTCTTGAGCTGTACGGACACGGAGTGCTCAAGGCCCGGCTTGGAGGAGCCCACGGCCAGAACATCCCCATAGGCCGCAGGATAGCTGACGGTATCCGGCTTCGGGCCCGAATTTCCGGCCGCGGCGACGACCAGCGCGCCCTGGGAGGAGGCCCTCGCCATAAGCTGTTGGAGGGCTGGGTCGGGCTGATCGGTGCCCAGGCTGAGGTTGATCACCTGGGCGCCTTCGCTCAGGGCCCTGTCCAAGGCCCGGAAGAGGGCCGAGAGCAGGATCTCGCCCGCCCTGCCCACCCTATAAACGAGGAGGCTGGCGCCTGGCGCCTGCTGCCTGATGATGTATGCGACGGCGGTTCCGTGTCCATCCGCATCCAAGGGGTCCGCATCATTGGATACGAAGTCATATCCATCCACGATGGGTTTGCCGGGCCCAATGCCTCCCCCAAAGACGGCCAGCCTGTAGTTCACGCCGGTGTCAAGCAGGGCCACCTTTACCCCCCTGCCCGTGGGCCCAACGGGCGACGAGCTGTTGAAGGCCTGCTGGAGCGGCGAGTGGACCAGGGGCTCCCAGTGAACAGGCAGCTCCCTGTCGATGAGCACGCTGCCCTTTACGCCCGCCAGGGCGAAATAGCTCACCTGTCCTATAAAGCCGGGGCCCAGCCCTTGCAGCTGGTAGGCGCCGGGGGGCGCCTCGCACGGGCCATCACACAGCACGATGACCCTGAGAACCTGTAGGGGCAGCAGGGCCAGGGGAAGGAGGAGGAGCGAGCAGGCCGCTAGGCCAACCGCGCGAGCCGGCGGCCTCAAGCCCCCTTACCCGCCCTGCTCGGCCGAAGCAGGCCCCCCAGCCTACGATCTAGCCTCTGCAGGAAGGGGGTGAGCTCCTGCGACCTTATCCTCGCGCCCGCCGCCTGCGCATGGCCGCCTCCGTCGCCTCCCACTTCCTCCGCTACGGAGGAGACCAGCCTTCCTAGATGCAGCAGCGGCAGCCTCTTGGAACGGAGCGAGAGCTTGACCTCACTTCGGGTCCTTCTGACGGCCACGGCGATGGGCCTCGACGTCACCTCCAGCGCGAGGGAGGCGAGCAGGCCCGTGTTCTCGTCGTTAGCTTCTACCACCGAGAAGCTCTCATAATGCGTTACGGCCGTCGCCAGGCCCGTGCGCAGCGCCTGCAGCCTGGCCGCGAGAGCCAGCGCCTCCTCGGTGACCTCGCGCGAGGAGGTGGCGGGCTTCAGCTGGGAAAGCATTTCCACGAGGCCCAGCAGATGCCTCCGTCGCTTCTCCCAGGCCAAGATCGCCAACGTGTATAGCGCCACGTCCAGAAAGAGCGTGAACCTCTCAAGCCCCTCCAGCAGCTGCCTCGCTATAGGGCCGGCCTCCATGTAATCGCTCAGGGCGGCCATCGCCGCCAGCCGCGCGGCCTCCCGCGGAAGCTTGTCCTTGTAGTGATGGAAGAAGAGGGCCGACGTGCAGTCTCGCGTGCTGTGAACGACCTCTCCGCCCCGAGCGATTAGGGCCCTGCGGGCGGCCGGCGGAAGCGTATGGTGGTCCAAGTAAATAAAGCGGCCACGCGGAAGAAGATCCAGATAGCGCTTGAAGCGAGGTCCGTAAAGGCCCAAATCCGTTATTATCAGTTGCTCGCCCGCTAGGCGGGCAAGCTGCGCCTCCAGCTCCCCGTAGCCCACGAGCTCAACCTGCGCCCTGAAGGCGAGCCGCGCGAGCGCCGCGCTCGCCAGCCCGTCCAGGTCGCCCTTATGGCTTAGGCAGATGAACGCCATTCTGCCGGCTCCGGCCCTGCCCCCCTCCAATAAGGTTTGCTAGCGTGCCCAGGTAATGGCCCTCGAGCGTGTATGCCCCCACGCCCTCGAGGGGGAGCGCGCCGCCCCTCAGCAGGGGGCTCCTGGGCCTCCAGCCGGGCTCATTGGCCACCTTGCCCGGGACGAGCTCGTTGAACGCCGGCAGCAGGACGAGCGTGGGGTTGGAGACAGACCTCAACGAGGCCCTCCTCTTGGCCCTCCTCAGGTGCTCCAGCATCCTCTGAAGGACCTTGCCCCTATCCCAGCGGCCTGTGAGCCAGACGGGCAGGCGCTCGCCGTCCTGACCTATCCTCACGACAGGATGATGATGGCCCATCAGGAAGATCGCGCAGGACAGCAGCCGTGGGGCAGGCCAGGCGTGCCCGTGCTGGGCGGCTACGCGGCCATCGAAGAGGCTCACCCCGTAGGCGCCATAGACCTTGACCTCCCTGGGCAGAAGGGCCTCCAGCTCGGCGTCATGGTTGCCCCTGAGCACGACGATCTCCTCGACAAGGGGCAGAAGGGCCTCAAAGAAGGCGGGCGTATCGCTCCACTCCTGCGCCTGAATGCCCGGCACCTTGTGCTTCACATCGCCCAAGATCAGCAGCTTGCTTGCCCCCGTCGAATCCAAGAGCCTCTGCAGCCTCTTGAGCATGGTGGGCGTCTGGGAGGGGACGCGAAATCCCTTGGAGGCCAGCTCCAGCTCATAGCCTATATGCAGGTCCGAGATCACCAACACCCTCTCTTTGCCTCTCTCGAGCAGGAGTGCGCGCTCGCCCCTGCAGAACTTCATCAGGGCAGGGATATAAGGGGGAAAATCTCATTTGCTATAAAGTTAACGTACTCCTCCAGCTCTATCCTGTTGAACACGACCACGATCCCGTTCCGCGTGACGCCCACCACATAGCCGAATCTATTAGAGCGCACGACCGTATACCACAGCAGCCCGTGCTTCAGGTATTCGCCGAAGAGCGACGTCTCCTTAAGCAGCGAGCCGTAGAGCGCCATTTTGCTTACGTTGGGCACGTCGAGGTCATCAAAGTAGACGACCTTGGTATCCTCGGCGTTCGTGTCATGATAGGCCTTGAGGGCCTCGGGGGGTATTCGGGCCTCGACGATGGAGCCCACCTTAACAAAAAGGATCTTGCTCAGCAGGTTGGCGAGCATGTTCGCCCTAAACTTCTTTTCCAGGATGAGCAGCAGCACCCGGCCCCTATACTCGTGAAACGAAAAGAAGGCCTCCCTAGTCCTGAGGGCAGGCACGAGCGTGCCCCTCTGGTTCAGGAAGAGGACTGTGTCGCGTGAAAGCTTTCCCGAGAGCCTGTTGCCCGCCATGGAGAGGTCCTTGATCTCGGTGACCAGCGTAAGCTTTACGTCGCCCGCCTCAAAGGGCTCCTCCAGCCTAAACCCCTGAAGGCGCGCTGCTATGTCCGTCAGCGAAGCCTGCTCCGGCACGACGAACAGCTTGCCCGTGAGCATGGGCTGGCTGAAGGGGCACCTTAGATAACCTTTGCCGAGCGCTTTTTAAGCGGCATGGCCGCGCACCTGAGGCCCATGGGCGAGGCACCAAGGCCCCATCCTTACCTCAGGGAGGTGATACTGGAGAATTTCATGAGCTATGAATATGCCAGGATTCCGCTGAGGCCGGGCCTCAATATAATCTGCGGGCCCAACGGTGCGGGTAAGAGCAGCGTGCTCGTGGGCATCTCCGTAGCGCTGGGCCAGACGAGCACGGAGAGGTCCAAGAAGTTGGCCGAGCTTGTCCGCTGGGGCAAGGAGGTGGCCAGGGTCAGCCTCGTCTTTGATAACAGGCCGATAGACGGCAGGCGCCCGATACCGCTGGGCAAGGGAGACGTGTTCATGCTCTCGAGGTACATCAGGAAAGATGGCTCGTACTGGTTCGAGGTGGACTTTCGGGAGGTGAGCAAGCAGGAAGTCGTAGCAGCGCTAAGGACCATGGGCATCAACCCCGATAACCTGATCCTCATCATGCACCAGGGCATGGTCGAGGAATTCTCGCTTCTTACGCCGCCTCAGAGGCTTGCCCTTGTGGAGGAGGCGGTGGGGCTGGGCAGATATAGGACCTCGCTGCTCGAGGCCAAGGCAAAGCTGCAGCAGACGGTGAGTGAGGAGGAGGAGGTGGCAAAGCTGTTGAGGGAGGCCGACGAGGCCCTTCGCCACTGGGAGCAGGTGTATGCCAGGTGGAAGGAGAAGCGGGAGCTCGAGCAGAGGGCCCAGGGCCTGCAGGCGGAGCTGCTCTGGGCCAGGGCCGAGGCCGAGCGCAGGAGGCTGAACCATCTCAGCGAAAGGCTGGAGCTGAGGGTGAAGAGGAGGGCCGAGCTGATGAAGAGGCTGGAGGCCCTGCTCGAGGAGCTGAAGGCGCTCCAGGGCAAATGGGAGAAGGCAAGGGCCCTAGAGGGGGAGGCGGTGCTAAGGCTGGTCCGCACGGCCGAGGCCTTGGCCGAGGCCAGGGCCAGGACGAGCCTGACGCCCAGGCTTTTGGGCCCCGCGGGCGAGTTGCTGGCCCTACTGGAGAGGACGATGAGCCAGGAGGCCCTGCCGCTGAAGGCAAGGGAGCTGGAGGAGGCCCTGAACCGCGTCAGGAAGGAGAGCGACGAGGAGGCGCTAAGGCAGGATGAGCTGGCGCGCGCCCTGGCCGCGGCCGAGGACGAGCTGGCAAAGACCCGGAGGGAAATTGAGGCGCTGATGGAGAGCCTAATAGGCCAGCGTGTCGAGGAGGGCGTGCTAAGGGCAAGGGTACAAGAGCTCACGAAACACATCGAGGCGCTGGAGAGGAGGGGCGGCGAGCTGAAGGGCAGAGTCGAGGCCCTGGAGGCGGAGGCCCGAGCAAAGGGCGAAAGGCCCTCACAGATCAGGACGCCGCAGGAGGTGTTGGGCGAGCTGAAGGGGATCGAAGGACGCCTGCTCGCCTATAGGGACCTTCCACAGGACGTGGAGCAGCTGTACACCAAGTACAAGGAGAGCCATAGCGAGCTGACGCTGAAGCTGCAGCGCATCTCCGAGGCCAAGAAGAAGGCGCTGGAGGAGTATGAGAGGAGGAAAAGGGCCTGGAAGGAATCGCTTAGGGAGCTGCTGGAGAGGGTGAGCAGGAGGTACTCGGAGCTCTTGGCCCTCGTCGACGGCGTGGGGGAGGTGAGGCTCACCGAGGGCCAGGAGCTGGAGGAGATGGGCCTGGAGGTGCTCGTGGGCTTCAGGGGCCAGGAGCCCAGGGTGCTCAATTACTTGACTCAGAGCGGCGGTGAAAGGAGCGTGGCGACCGTGCTCTTTCTTCTCTCGCTTCAGGATATGATAGTCTCGCCCCTCAGGGCCATGGACGAGTTCGACGTCCACATGGACACGGTGAACAGGGAGCTGCTCTTCAAGGCCATCCTCACAAGGGCCAGGGAGGTGGGGGGGCAGTGGCTCGTTATCACGCCGGGGCAAATCCTGCTCGAAGACCCCAACGTGCACGTCATCTTCGTCCAGAGCTCCAGGAGCGGAGCGGTGCCCAGGATAGTGGCTTGAAGGAAGGACTGGCCCGGCTGGAGGAGCTTCGCGAGAAATGCGAGGCGATCCTGAGGGGGGAGGGCGATGCCTTCGCCCTGGACGTCTCCGAGGCGCTCGATGCGCTGGCGGCGCTCTTTTCGAGGTGGAGGAGGGCGGAGGAGATGCAGGCCGATGCACATGTCTTCGCGCTGCTGGCCGAGGTGCTCTGCCTGCAATCCAGGAGGGCCGTGGAGCAAGCCGCGCTGCTCGCGGTGGACCCCTCCCTTATCGCCCAGAAGGTCGCCTCCTCCTCCCCGGCCCAGCTGGCCAGCTGCCTGGTCGTGAGCTGGAGAAGGCTCGCCGTCATCGAGCAGCTCGGGCCTGAACGGCTTAGGGAGGCGATAGAATACTATCTGAGCCTGGCGCCGCTCAGGGCGAGAAGCCTGAGGCTCGGCAGGCCAAGGACCTTTGTGCCCGAAAGGCTCTCCCGGCAGGAGATGGCGGAGCTAAGGCAGCTGCAGGAGGTTGAGCTGGAGCAGGAGCTAAAGAAGCTGGAGGACGAGCTGGAGGAGAAGGGCGAGGCAGATTACTATTCCTTTGTCTATGCAAAGGGCGAGGAGCTGGCCGCCTTTAGGGCCCTTCTTGTGGCCCACCTGGTGAGCAGGGGCAGGGCTGCCCTGGACGTGAACCCGCTGGAGGGTAAGCTGACGCTTAGGCGCCTGAACCCGGGCGAGCCCTTGGGCGTGCCTCGGTCCGTGGCGGTTCCCCTTAGAAGGTGACATGGGCGAGCGGCCAAGCAGCGAGGAGGTGCTGGGGCCCAAGGTGAGGAGAGCTCTTCAGCTGCTCCTGGCGCAGAGGGGGCTCCTGCCGGGCGCCAAGGCCTGGGAGCTCAAGAAGGTGGCGGGGGCGGACATGCCCGCCGTCCTAGAGGCGGTGAGCAGCTACGCGCAGCAGCTCGGCCTCGAGCTAAGGCGGGTGGGCGATGGAGAGGAGGCCAGATACTTTTTGGTCTTCAGGGAGCAACCGCCCTTCGGCGTGAGCTTGGGCATGAGGGTGGACGACCTGGCGATGCTGGCCGCCAGCCTCGCCTACATACATGCCCGCGGCGGTTCGGCCGGCAGGGGGGAGATAGAGGGCCTGCTAAAGGATAAGTTCGCCGCCTGGCGAATTAGGATGGCCCTCGCCCGCTTCGTGAGGCTAGGCTACCTAGAGGAGCAGGAGGGCGTCCTGCGGCTGGGCTGGAGGGCAAGGGCGGAAGTGGACTTAACCCTGCTCTCCCAGCTCATGGCCGCCCTCAGGCCTGAGGGCGGGGCCTAGTTTCCCGAAAGCCGCTGCTTCTCGGCGAACCTGCTGGCGTTCACGCTGCCCCTTCGGTAGCCCTGCATATCCAGGGCCACATGCCTAAAGCCGAGCGCCTGCAGGGCCTCGGCCACCTTATCCAAGACGCGCTGGTCGAAGAAGAGCCTCCTCTCATTGGCGCCGACCTCCACCCTGGCCACGTCGCCGTGCACGCGCACCCTGACCAGGCTTGCGCCCGTAATATGAGCCACGAGCTCCTCGGCCTTCTCCACGGTCCTGAGCGCCTCCAGCGTAAGGCCGGTCCAGTGAGGTATGCGCGTTGCCAGGCAGCTCTCCGCGGGCTTGGCGTGGTTGGGAAGGCCCAGGGCCTTGGCCAGCCGCCTGACCTCCTGCTTGTTAAAGCCCAGCTCCAGCAGCGGGCTCCTGATGCCCCTCTCCCTGAGCGCCCTGAGCCCGGGCCTGAAGTCCCTGAGGTCATCGATCTCGGTGCCGTCCACCACCACGTCCGCGCCCAGCTGCTTGGCCAGCTCCAGCAGCCTTTCCGCGAGCCCCCGCCGGCAGTAGTAGCAGCGAAGCGGCGTATTCGCGCTTATGAGCGGGGGCAGCTCGTCCTCATCGCCTATTACGATGTGCTTAAGGCCCAGTCGGCGCGCCACGGACTTCGCTACCTCCAGCTCCCTCCTGGCGACGAGGGCCGAGGCCTGCGTAACGGCCACGGCGCGTTCGCCCAGCGCAAGCTTCGCGGCATACGCTACCAGCGTGCTGTCTACGCCGCCGGAGTAGGCCACCAGGGCCCCCTTAAAGGGGGAGAACCACTGGACCAGCTGGCGCAGCCTTTCCTCCGTGCCGGGCACGTTCATGTCGTGGCCTTCTTCCCCCCGCCTAAAAAGGAGGCGGTGAGCCGCCTCAGCGCCTCCGCCTCGAGCACCTGCCTGACCCTTTCGTAACCCTCGCCCGTCTCCTCACATAGGCTTACGATGTCCTCGTGCTCAGGCCTTATGCGCAGAAGCCTCCCGTGCTCATCATAGGCCACCTTAACCCTCACGCTCCTAACCCCCCAGGGCGTGGTCAGCCTCAGCTTTACCAGCTCCCTTGGCGCCTTAACCCATAGCGCAGTCTGCACCCTGGCGCCCAGCGTGAGGCCCTCCCTGAGAAGCAGATGGGCGAGCGTGGGGCCAAGCCCGGCGGGGGCGAGCACGCGTAGCGATGAGCCCAGCCGCCCCTTCTTGCCCACATAGGGGAAGACCTGGGCATCATAGGCGCCGCGCTTCAGCAGTCTGCTGGCTATATGCGCGAGCTGCGCGGGGCTCACGTCATCCAGGCTCGACTCGACGACGTCCAGCTGCTCCGCGGGCGGCGCCTCCAGCTCTTCGGCCAGGGCGACGAGGAGGGAGCCCTCCCTTCCCCAGTCCTGGGCCTCATGATGCTTGACCAGGAGCGCGCCCGATGAGGATAGATAGGCCTTCGCCAGGAGCCCGAGCAGGATGAGCGCCTCAGGCTGGGGCGCGGGGAGATCCTCGCTCAGCCTGACGGGCATGCCCAGCCCCGCAGCGAGCCTTATGCAGGCGGGCTCGGGGGGGAGGGCGGGCGGCATTACATAGGTCCTTGAGGCCAGCAGCCCCGCCAGCGCGGAGCAGAAGGAGGCCAGCGCCAAGGCCCCCTCGCTCGGGCTGATGCCCTCCTTCTCGGCATGCCTCCTCAGCTCCAACGCGATGCCCCTCGGCCTTGTCAAGGGGCGCACCTCGGGCCCTTCCCGCAGGGAGGCAATTACCCCCCTCCTCCTTAGCTCAGGAAGCAGGCGGCGGTCCGTAAACCCTGACCTGCGCGCCAAGGCCAGCAGCGCCTTTGCCAGCGCATCGAGGGCGAGCCCGCGGCCCTGGGCCCTGATCAAAAGGCTCTGCAAGCCCCTTCAAGACGGGGCCTTTGCTTTAAAAGCGCTCTCCCATGAAGGGCCGTGCAGCTCAGGGATCTGCTAGAGGCTGTGGCCAGGGGCATGATGAGCCCGGAGGAGGCGGAGAGGAGGATTAGGCTCTGGGCCATTGAAGAGATCGAGGGGCGCCTCAAGCTCGACATAGGCAGGGGGCTTAGGAGGGGGGTCCCCGAGGTCATCTTGGGCGAGGGGAAGGAAAGGCAGGAGATCCTGGGCGCGGTGATAAAGCTGCTCGAGGCCTCTCAGCCCGCCTTAGTTTCGCGCCTGGAGGCGCAGAGGGGCGAGGAGCTCCTCGGGCTAATACGGGAGCTCGGCTACGATGCGGACTATAGCGCGCAGGCAGGGCTGCTGAGGGCACGCCCGAAGCGCTCGGCCCCCAGCGCGCCGCACGGGAGGGTGGGCATCCTTACGGCGGGGACCGCCGATAGGGGCGTGGCGCTGGAGGCGAAGCTCACGGCCGAGGAGATGGGCTGTCAAGTCGAGCTGGTCGAGGACGTGGGCATCGCGGGCCTGCAGCGCACGCTGCAGGGAGTAAAGAGGCTGCTGGAGCAGGACGTGGACATCATCATCGCCGTGGCCGGGATGGAGGGCGCGCTGCCCTCGGTGGTGGCCTCGCTCTCACCCGTGCCCGTGGTGGCCCTGCCCTCCTCCAGGGGGTACGGATATGGAGGAGGGGGCAGGGCCGCACTGCTGTCGGCGCTTCAGGCCTGTCCCCTGGGGCTGGCCTGCGTGAATATAGATGCGGGCGTCGGGGCCGGCATCTTCGCCGCCCTCGTGGCCCAGCGCGCTAGGAGAAGGTGAAGCCTATATGATCGTGCTCGGCGGCCAGCTTCTCCACACGTGGCCTTACCTCCTCTGGGTCGCGGCCCTTGGCCACCTCCGCTATCAGCTCGGCGAGGAGCTCCATCTCGCCCTGGCCCATGCCGCGCCTCGTCACCTCACATACGCCGAGCCTGATCCCCCTGTCCACGATGATCGAGGCACGCTCCAGCCTCTCCGGCAGCTGGGGGCGGGCGTCGCGTAGCAGGACCTGATGTGAATAAGTATAGGAGCCCAGCGTGCGCTTGACGGCTATGCCCAGCTCATCGAGGGCCTTGGCCAGGGCGTTGGCGTTCCTGACGACCCTTTGCGCGTACTCCCTGGCGAAGGCCCGGGCCTCGAGCAGCGCGTATGTTAGCGCGGCTATCCTGTTCCAGTGCGCGTTATCCACCAGCGAGGGATACAGCGCTGCTCTGACACGGGCGGCCACGTCCTCGTTGGAGAAGAGCAGCAGCCCTCCCTGGGGCCCCCAGAAGCTCTTGTGGGTGGAGCCGTAGAGCACCAGCGCGCCCTCCTTCAGGGGTTCCTGAAAGGCATGGCCGGCCATCAGCCCCAGCACATGGGAGCCGTCATAGACCAAGGGCCTGCCCAGCGTGGCCAGCTTTCCCACGGGGTGAGGGTATATTATGAAGCTGGCCCCTAAGATGAGGAGGTCGGCATCGGCCTTCGCCAGCAGCTCCAGGGCCTCCTCGGCCCTAATGGCCATCACCTGCTCGTCGAAGGGATAGTAGAGCGTCCTTATGCCCAACAGGCCCGCGAGCCCTAGGTGGGAGAGGCCGGGGTAACCGCCCTGCTCGGGCGAAACCATGGCGGCCAGGCCGCCGGGCCTGACGAAGCTCAGAAGCACGCTCATGGCCGCCACATGCCCCGATATGGGCCTCAGGTCCGCGTCCTCGGCGCCGAAGAGCTCGGCGGCCACCCGCCTCCCTAGGCGCTCTACCTCGTCCGTATAACGGGTACCCATGTAGAAACCATCGGGCGCCGTGTACCTGTGCCCGAAGTCAGAAGAGAGCAGTCCCCTGACGGCCGGGCTCGTGACGTTTTCCGAGGGGATCAGGTTGATGCACCTCTTCCCCCTCCATTCCTCATGCGCGCGGACCAGCGCCAGCAGCTCCGTTACGAGCGCCGGTTCGCCCATGTCATCCCTCTTGGGCCTCCTCGGAGAGCGAGGAGCCCAGGTATCCGTAAAGCGCCAGCTTGAGCACCTTTAGCGGCAGCAGCGCGCACTTGATCCTCACGGGGCCGAGCTCTGGGAGGCCCATGTTCTCCAGCAGCACCTCCTTGGTGATACCCCTGACCTCCTCTATGCTCTTGCCCTGGACGAGCTCCGAAAGGATGGACGCGGCCGCCTGGCTTATGGCGCAGCCCTTTCCCTCGAAGGCCACATCGGCGACCCGGCCATCCTCCAGCCTCAAGTAGTATTCTACGACGTCGCCGCAGAAAGGGTTCGAGTCCCTGGCGTGCGCGTTGTGCCTCTCCAGCCTGCCCTTATGGCGAGGATTTCGGTAATGGTCCAGGATGAGGTCGACGTAGGCATCGCTAGCCATCAAGCGAGCACCTCCCGGGCCCTCTTAAGGCCCTCCGCAAGGCGCTCGACCTCCTCCTCCTGGTTATAAAGGTAAAAGCTGGCCCTGCAGCTCGCCTCAAGGCCCAGCCTGGTGTGAAGCGGCATGGTGCAGTGATGGCCCGAGCGTATCGCCACGCCCTCCCTGTCCAGGATCGCGGCCACGTCATGGGGGTGCACGCCGTTCACGTTAAACGCGACGAGCCCCACCCTCTCATCGGCCTCCCTTGGGCCATATAGCGTGATGAAGGGCAGCTCACCGAGGAGGTCCAGGGCCAGCCTCGTCAAGGCCACGTCGTGCTGCCTTATCCAGCCCCGGCCCACCCCCTCCAGATAATCGACCGCGGCCCCCAGCGCTACGGCGCCGGCCACGTTGGGCGTGCCCGCCTCGAACTTCCAGGGCACCTCATTCCAAGTGGCATGGTCCAGGTATACCTCCTTGATCATCTCCCCGCCCCCATGAAAGGGCTCCATCTCGTCAAGCAGCTCCCTCTTGGCATAGAGCGCGCCTATGCCCATTGGAGCGAGCATCTTGTGCCCCGAGAGCGCGTAGAAGTCGCAGCCCAGCTCCGGCACGCTCGTAGGAAGGTGGGGGGCCCCCTGCGCCCCGTCGACGAGCACGCGCGCGCCGCGATCATGGGCCAGGCGCACCAGGCGGTCCAGCCTGGGAATGGTGCCCAAGACGTTAGAGGCCTGCGTCACGGCCACCAGCTTGGTCCTATCGTCCACAAGGGCCTCCAGCTGCTCCTCCTTCAGCTGCCCCTCCTCATCGATGTCCACGTACCTGAGCTGAGCGCCCCTCTCCTTCGCCAGGAGCTGCCACGGGACGATGTTGCTGTGGTGCTCCATTATGGTGAGCACGATATTATCGCCTTGCCGCACGTGCGCCCTGCCCCAGCTGTACGCTACAAGGTTTATCGCTTCGGTGGCGCCGCGCACGAAGACGACTTCTCTCGCGCTCTTGGCTCCCAAGAACCGCGCGACCTTGAGCCTAGCCGCTTCATAGGCCTCCGTCGCCTCTTCAGCTAGCCTGTGTATCGCCCTGTGCACGTTGGCGTTGCTTCGCTCATAAAAGCCCAAGTAGGCCTCGAGCACCTGGCGCGGCTTCTGCGTGGTCGCGGCGTTGTCCAGGTAGGCTAGGGGCTTGCCGTTCACCATCCTGGAGAGAATCGGGAAGTCGAGCCTGATGCGCTCGACCTTGGCCTGCTGGCCCAAGGCCACTATTCCTCTACCTCTATGAACAGGTCATCATCCTCTCTTATAACCTTATAGACCTTGAGGGGCCTCTCGGCAGGTGGGTTCAGCACCTCGCCCGTCTCAAGGAGAAACTGGGAGAGGTGCCTAGTACAGACGATGCTGTCCTCCAGCAGCAGGCCATGGGCCAGGTCGAAGTCTTCGTGCGTGCAGTAGCCCTCGAGGCAGTAGACCCTCTCGCCTCGCCTGACGAGGATCAGATGAAGGGGCCCTAGGTCCAGCGCCCTTACCTCCCCGTCCGCCAGCTCCGAAAGCCTGCAGGCATAATGCTTCATCCTACCTGGTGGGCCTATACTTGTAGTGCGTCTGGAAGACGTCGTACAGCGAGATGTGCCGGGCCTCGGCCTCCGGCAGCGGCTCCTCGGCCGCCACCAAGGGGGCTTGGCCCATCTCCTGCCAGCGCTCCGCTATCAGCCGCCTCATCTTGTGCCTTGCCTCGGGAAGCGGGATCTGCTGTATGAGCGGCTCGAAGAAGGCCTGCACGAGCATAAGGCGCGCCTCCTCCTCCGTGAAGCCCCGGGCCATCAGGTAAAAGACCTGCTCCTCATCCAGCTGGGCCACCGAGCCGGCGTGGGTGGCCCTCACCTCATTGGTGGCTATCTCGAGGCTGGGTATCGGGTCCACCCTCGCGCCCCGGTCCAGCACCATCGCGCTCTCGCCCAGGTAGGAGTCCGAGTACTTGGCCGCGTTCAGGATCTTAATCAGGCCCTTCAGCACCGCGACGGAGGTCTGCCGCGCGATGCTCCTGGTCAGCGAGAGGCTCCTCGTGTAGGGCCTCTCGTGTAGGAGCAGCGTATGCAGGTCAAACCTCTGGCGTCCCCTCGAGAAGCAGGCCTCGAAGCACTCCGAAGAGGAGCCCTCGCCCACCAGGGCGGAGTGAAGCCTTGACCTCAGCACCAACCCTCCAAAGTGGCCCACCATCCACCGCACCCTGGCATCCCTTTTAGCGAAGGAGGTCCTGTTCAGCAGCACGTTCGTGTTCTGCGGCAGGTCCTGAACCGCGACGACGTTGACCTCGCTGTTATCTCCGGCCACCACCTCCAAGGCCTGTCCGAAGAGGCCTCCCTCCTCCCTGGCCGGCGCATATGCCTCCCAGACGACGGTGAGCGAAGCGCCCTCGCCCACCGATATGAAGTCCCTGGTGAAGGAGCTCCTGGCCTCCCTCTGTAGTGTGAGCACGTGCAGGGGGCTCTTCACCTGCAGCCCCGCCGGCACCTGAAGCACAAAGCCATCGGTGAAGAAGGCATGAATCAACGCCGAGGCCTTATCCTCGTCGGGCCTCATGCCCGCCTGCGCGAACAGCTCCCTCGCCCCCTGCTCGTCCTGGCCGATAAGCGAGGCCAGGCTTACTAAGCGCACCCCCTGGGCGGCGAGCTGCTCGCAGTTCAGGGCCTCAGCGAGGTGGCCATCCACAAAAACCAGGAGGGGGCCGGGCACCTGCTCCTGTAGCTTGCTCAGGAGCTCCCTCTCGACCGAAGGCCTCGTCGCCGCGGGCGCAAGCCTTGAGGGATCGAAGGCCTCCGGGTCGACATACTTCGTGTAAAGGGGCGAGGGCTCCGGCGGCAGGTCGCGATAGAGCCTCAGCGCTACAAGCCTCATCTGCCTCAGCCAGGCCGGCTCCTCCTTGGACTGAAGTAGCCTCTCCAGCTCGGCCAGCGCGGGCTCTAGGGCCATGCTTAGCCCACCGCGCCCGTCATCTCAAGCTCTATGAGCCGGTTGAACTCCACGGCATACTCCATGGGCAGCGTCTTGGTGAAGGGCTCCAAGAAGCCCATCACCACGAGGTTGAGCGCCTCGGACTCCGTGAGGCCCCTGCTCATGAGGTAGAAGAGCTGGTCCTCGCCCACCTTCCCCACGGTCGCCTCGTGGGTGACGGTGGCGTCGCTCTCATAGATCTCCATATAGGGATACGTATCGGTCCTGGAGCGCTCATCGAGCAGGAGCGCGTCACACCTTACGCCCGCCTTCACGTTCGTGGCGCCCCTGGCCACGTGCACGAGGCCTCGGTATGTGGTCCTCCCGCCGTCCTTGGAGACCGACTTCGAGGTGATGCGAGATGTGGTGTTGGGCGCCAGGTGCACGGCCTTCGCGCCCGCATCCTGATGCTGGTCCTTGCCCGCAAAGGCTACGCTCAAGATCTCCGCCCTGGCCCCGGGCCCGACCATATACACGCTGGGGTACTTCATGGTGACCCTGCTGCCCACGTTCGCGTCCACCCACTCGACGAAAGCATTCCTGTGGGCGATTGCCCTCTTCGTAACGAGGTTATAGACGTCCTTGCTCCAGTTCTGAAGCGTGGTGTACCTGACGTGGGCGCCCTCCATCGCGATGATCTCGACCACCGCGCTGTGCAGCGATTGAGTGGAGTAAACCGGCGCCGTGCAGCCCTCCAGGTAATGCACCTTACTATAGGGCTCGGCGATTATGAGCGTGCGCTCGAACTGGCCTATGTTGGAGGCGTTGATCCTAAAGTAGGCCTGCAGCGGCAGCTCCACGTGAACGCCGCGCGGCACGTAGACAAAGCTCCCCCCTGACCATACGGCCGTGTTGAGGGCCGCGAATTTATTATCCTCAGGAGGGATGACCGTCCCAAAGTACTTCCGGACGATGTCGGGGTACTTCTGCACGGCCGTGTCCGTGTCACAGAAGATTACGCCCTTCTTCTCCAAGTCCTCCCTTATCCTATGGTATACGACCTCGCTTTCATACTGGGCACCAACGCCCGCCAGGAACTTTCTCTCGGCCTCAGGAATGCCCAGCCTTTCGAAGGTCTTCTTTATGTACTCCGGCACCTCCTCCCAGCTCCGGGCCTTGCCCTCCGTGGGCCTGGCATAGTACCTTATGTTATGGAAGTCAAGCCCGCTCAGGTCCGCTCCCCAGGTGGGCATCGGCTTCCTTAGGAAGACTTCATAGGCCCTCAGCCTTATCCTCGTCATCCATTCAGGCTCCCTCTTCAGCTCCGAGATGGCCCTGACCACGCGCTCGCTGAGCCCCGGCTCGAGCAGGACCTCGTACTTCACGGGGTCCTTGAAGTCGTACTTGGAATAGTCGAAGTGTATCGAGGAGCTCATGCCTGCTTCAGCACCCCCTCGTAGCCTATCCTTTCCACCTCATCCGCCAGCTCGGGCCCGCCCGACCTGATGATCCTCCCATCGACAAGGATATGGACAAAGTCGGGCCTCACGTACTGTAGGATCCTGTTATAGTGAGTGATCAGGATCATGCCCACCTCAGGCCCCCTGTATGAGTTGATGGCCGCCGATACCCTCTTGAGCGCATCTATATCCAGGCCCGAGTCGGTCTCGTCCAGCACCACGAGCGAGGGCCTGAGCACGGCCATCTGAAAGATGTCGCCCATCTTCTTCTCGCCGCCGGACCAGCCATCGTTAACGTACCTGTTGGCGAAGTCCTGTGGGAGGCCTATCTTGGCCAGGCTATCGAAGAAGTGCCTCCTGAACTCCACGATGGTCGGCTTGGGCGCGCCGGGGGGCCTGGTGGCGTTATAGGCGGCCCTCATGAAGTTAAAGAGCGAGAGTCCGGAGATGGGCACGGGATACTGGAAGGCCAGGAAGAGGCCGCGCCTGGCCCTCTTATCGGCGGAGAGGGAGGTTATATCTTCCCCGTTGAGCAGGATCTGGCCCCCATCGACCTTATACTTAGGGTGGCCCATGAGCGTATAGGCCAAGGTGCTCTTGCCCGAGCCGTTAGGGCCCATGATCGCGTGCACCTCTCCCTTACTCACCGCCAGGTTAACCCCCTTGAGCACCTGCTTGCCCTCGACGCTTACGACCAGCTCCCTGACCTCCAGCCTATCGAACTCAGGGATCTGTACAGAAGATGCCTGCATTTTAACCTGCCGCAGGGAGGCGCCATGCTATTTAAGTATAACGGCGTTATCAGAGGCTTATCCGTAGGAGTACCTTACGCCATGCCCTTCCCTCTCGTGGCCGAAGTCGACCGCCTCCGGCGGGCCTATCGTCCCGCACGTTCCACAGGCCACGCAGGCCACGTGGTCGAACCGCACAGCTCCCTGCGCTATCTCCTGCCTTGTCCTCCGAAGCGCCTCCCTTTCGGGCCTCCTCAGGCCCATCTCCCTGAGCAGCGCTAGGTTGTAGAGGTAGAGATCCCTGAAGGAGGCGAAGACGCCCTTCGGAGTAACGAGCGTATAGCAGTTGACGGGGCAGAGCGGCACCCAAGCCTTGACGGGATCCCTCGCGGCGCGCTCATAGTTCACCCTTATGTGGGAATACTCCTTGTCCTCATCATAGATGAGCAGGCCAGTCCTCTGCTGAACCCTCTGAATGGCGTCCTGCTGCTGGTAAGCGGAGCGGGCCGGCCCCTTTCGCCTTTGCGCCAGCCTCAGCGTGAAGAGCAGCGAGGGCACGAGCCTATAGGCCACATACCCCTCGGTGAGCAGCGAGTTCCACCGGGAGCGCGCTATGTCCTTGTAGATGGGCGCGAGCAGCTGGCGGTAGAGCGAGAGCCCCGCCGCGGTGAAGTCCCCCAACTGCTTTGCCCTGAGGTACGCCTGGGCCGCCATGATGCCAGTCGCTATGGCGCGCCTGATGCCATCTATCAGGGCCCCAATCTTAACGAAGCAGCCGAGGGCATCGCCAGCGACCAAGAAGCCGTCCCTCAGCGGCTCCTTGAGCATGGCCTGGGGCCCCTTGGGTATGTTATGGGCGGAGTACTCCACCAACTTGGCCCCCTCTAGGAGGGGGGCGACGATAGGGTGCCGCTCGAACTCCTCCAAGAGGTCCAGCGGCTTGCCCACTTGGTCGAAGTGGCGGGTGCAGGCCTTCACGAGGGAGGCCAGAGAAGCCACTATGCCCACGGAAAGCGTGTCCTTATTCGTGTAGATGAAGGCGCCTCCCGTGACGCCCCTCATGAAGTGGCCCAGGTAGGTATAGGCGACGCCCTCCTGGGCGCCCTTTAGTCCAAACCTCCTGTTTATCTCCTCCTCGCCCAGCTGGTAGACATGCTTTACGCCATGGTACACGTCCTCGGGCTGAAGTCGGGGCCTAAGCCCGGCCTGCTCCACGAGCTTCGAGGTCACGCCTGAAGCGTCTATGACCACGTTCGCCTTCAGCTCCTCCTTTGTGGTCCTCACGCCCGTAACGCGGCCGTTCTCCAGCAGCAGCGCCTCGACCGTCTGCTCGGTGGCTATCATGGCGCCCGCCTCCTCCGCCTTCTGCGCAAACCATCTGTCAAAGCGGGCCCTCAGCACGGTCCAGTCATGGCCCGTGGAAACATCCAGGCCCGTAAGGCCCAGCCTCGTAAGCAGGCTCTTCTCGTCAAGCTCCTTATAGCTCCACCAGCTCTCGCCATTGGCCTCGGCGGCCCGGGAGAGCAGGAAGACCCTCTGCGCCACGACCCTTCTCTCCAGGGGGGCCTCGGCCTCAAAGTTGGGCAGGAGGTCCAAGAGCCCATAGCCCTTCTCGTACGAGCCATAGAGCACGCCTCCCGTGACGTTCCTGTGCCCAGGCACGCGGGCCTTCTCGAGGACCAGGACATCACAGCCCCTACTCGCCAGGTAGTAGGAGGCCGCGGAGCCCGCGGGGCCTGCCCCCACAACTATTGCGTCGAATTCGGCCCCCATGCCTATTGAGCCCGAGGCGTCAGCAGCTCCTCCTTCCCCGCCCTCACGGCCTTAATCAGCTCGGGCACCACCTCATATAGGTCGCCCACGATGGGATAATGGGCCAGCTCGAAGATGGGCGCAGAGGGGTCTAGGTTCACCGCTATGATCTTCTTGCTCCTCATCATCCCCACCTTGTGCTGGACGGCGCCGCTCACGCCCAGCGCTATGTAAACATCGGGCGCGACGGTCTTGCCCGTCTGGCCTATCTGCCGCTCCTTCACGGCCAATCCCTCCAGCTCCTTGAGCTCGGCGTAGAGCAGGGCCCTCGTAATCCCCAACTCCACCTTAACTCCATAGCGCTCCGAGATGGCCTGTGCCAGCTCGCCCGCCAGCCTCCATGCTTCCGAGGGGCTCCTGGGCCTCCCCTTCCCGTCGCGCAGGATTCCGAGGCCCAGTGTGATGACTACCTGAGCCCCCTCAAGGTCAATGGGATCCTTGGGGATCCTCGAGACCTCGAGCAGCCTTATCACGAAGTCCTCCGGCTGAAGTTCTGGAGCGAAGAACTCCAGCACGCCCCGGCGAGAAGGATTCCTGGGCAGGGGCGAAAAGTTTCCCGGCCTTATCGTGGCCATCTGCGGCCTGTGCCTGAGCGTGTATATTTTGGCCACCCGGGTCGCGAAGTCCGGCCGGACCTGGGCCAGGACCTTCTTGTACACCGTCTGCGTGGGCGCATGTAGGTAATCCTCCACCCTGAGGTCTATGTTATCCGTGGCGAGCCCCGTGCCCAGCCGGTAGGCCAGGCGAGGGGCCAAGTCCCTGCCCACCTCGTCGGCCACGAAGAGGAAAGCGTTGGGCCTGTAGAGCCTGACGAGCTGCTCCAGCGCCCGCGCATAGGGCAGGCAGAGATAGTGCTCCAGGCTTGGCCCTTCTACGCAGATGACCTTATCCGCGCCGTAATATATGGGCTCATGCCTCAGGGCCTCGAGCCCGTGGCCCACCAGCACGGCCACGACCTGCTCCCCCAGCTGGTCCGCCACCGAGCGCGCCGCGGCGAGGATCTCTAGCGTGGGCCTGGTGAGCGCTCCGTCCTCATGCTGGGCATAGACCCAGACATCCCTATAGCCCGGTATGCCCTCGACCACCTTGCTCATCGCCCGAACACCTCCTCCACCAACATGTTCAGCGTGAAGGTGGTGAGCTTCCCCTCTGCCCTTAGCCTCTCCTTGAGCTCCTGGGGCAGGGCATCGGCGAGCTCGCCCCTCTTAAAGGGGCCAAGGCTTTGGCCGTCCCAGCTGAGGGCGGGCAGGTCCTCGGCGAAGACCAGGCTCCTGCCCACGAACTTTCTCACGGGGGGCCGGCCGATGTCGACGCCGGGGCCGACGAGCGTGGGCGAGCCGGCGAGGCCTATCTTATCCGGCTCGGCCTCTATTGCCGCTGCATCCCAGACGATGGGCTGGGGGGTCTTGCCCCTGTAGTTATTTAAGCGGGCCTGGGGCCTTGTGGAGGCCGATATGGGAGGGGGCCTATAGGAGGGGGCTATCGTCAGCAGCATCGGCAGGGGGCCCGCGAGCCTTTGGAGGTAGGAGCCTATGCGCCTGAGGGCGACGACCTCCCTGCCCGAGTCAGCCAGCGAAAATTCAAGCACGAAGGTGATGTGCCCCACGATCCTGCCGAGCAGGTGGCTAAGTGCCTCGGCCACCTGAGGGCCCGTGCTGCCCGTCTCGCCGTCCGTGGTCTTTATGCCGGCGAAGATGATGATGAGGCCCAGCTCTTCCTTCATCCCCTCCAGCTCCCGTAGGACTTCCTCCCTAGTGAGGGCGCCGCTGGCAAGGCGCGCGATGAGGTGATCCCTCACGGGCGGTAATTCGGAGTAGATCCTGTTGGGCAGAAGGTTCTTCCGGTATAGCTCCCGCGCCTTCTCGCTCACCTGCTCCAGGGGCGCGCCCCCCTCTATCAGCTTCCTGAGCTCCTCCAGGGCGGCGATATGCACGTCGAGCACCTTCTTTATGCCCCTCGCCAGCGTATAGGAGGTGGCCCACGTATCAGCCCCGGCCATGCGCCTATCGCTGAGTATGTAGACCTCGTCCACGCCCTGCACCTGGCTATGGTAGAGCGGCATGGCGAGGGGTATTAGCTTCGGATGAGGCCCCATGGAGATCGCTATGTGCTTGCCCCCCAGGGCCCTCTTTACATAGTCGCCCGCCTCAAAGGCCTTAGAGTCATGAGGGTTGAGGACGAGCTCCATCGCCTCGCGCCTTAGCACGCCGCCCGCCGTGACCACCTGCGTGGTGCGAGAGGGGACGGCTTTCGTCAGCGTGATAACCAGCACACCGTGGCAGGCAGCGGAACCCTTTTAGGCTTAACTGGGCCCTCGCGAGCAGCAGTTGAAGGCCCTGTATTTCGACGGCGAGCGCCTATGGCTCAGGGAGGAGTACCCCATGCCCGAGCTCAAGAGCGGCTGGGGTCTGATCCGCGTCCTCCTGGCGGGCATCTGCAGGACCGACCTAGAAGTGCTCGAGGGCTATGCGGAGTTCAGGGGCGTGCTGGGGCATGAGTTCGTGGGCGTGCTTGAGCGGCCGCACGATCACCCACTTTCGGACAAAAGGGTCGTTGGCGAGATCAATGTGGGCTGCGGGCGCTGTGGGCTCTGCCGCGAAGGCCTAAGGAACCACTGTGAGCAAAGGAAGGCTATAGGTATAAGGGGCTGCGATGGGGCCTTTGCGGAATACCTTACCCTGCCCCTGGAGAACCTTCACGCAGTGCCGGAGGGGCTATCTCCGGAGGAGGCCGTCTTCGCGGAGCCGCTGGCCGCCGCCCTGGAGGTGATAGAGCAGGTACCGGTGCAGCGCGTCGCGCGCGCCGCCGTGCTGGGGGATGGAAGGCTGGGCCTCCTCGTGGCCCAGGTGCTACAGGGCGCGGGCCTCGATGTGACGCTGATAGGCAAGCATGAGGAGAAGTTGAGGCGCGCCAGGACGCTGGGCGTAAGGGCCCTGAGCAAGGGGGAGCTAGAGCCAGGCCTTAAGTTCGGCCTAGTCGTGGAGGCCACGGGGGATCCAAGGGGTCTTAGGGAGGCCATGGCGTTCGTCAGGCCCAGGGGCATCGTGGTCCTGAAATCCGCCTTCAAGGGAGAGATAGCGCTGGACTTGGCCCAGGTCGTCGTGAACGAGGTGACGTTGGTGGGCTCGCGCTGCGGCCCCTTTGAGAGGGCGCTGAAGGAACTGAGCTGGCGGCGCATCAGGGTGAAGGAGCTGATCGATGGCATATATTCGCTTGATAGCTGGAAGGAGGCCTTTGACAAGGTGAAGCAGGGAGCGCTAAAGGTGCTCCTGCGCCCCTAAGGCCTGAGGGGAGAAAGCAGCTTTTAGCCCCGTGCCGAAGGGCCTGCCATGGGCTGGCCGGCAGCGCTCGCGCGCCGATATAGGCTCATCCTCGTTGGCTGGGGCATAGCCGCGCTGTTGCTTGCCTCACAGGCCCAGGGCTTTGACGGCCATCTCATCTACAGCTTCGATCCCTTCATTCCCGCCAGCCTTGAGGCGAAGAAGGCCCAGGACATGGCCCATGCCCTCTTTAACCAGAGCTCGCCAGATGCCGAGTTCGTCGTCATCAGCGGTCCCGAGGGCTTCGTGGCCACACAGGAGGCCCTGCAGCTCTTAAGGGAGCTCGGCCGCTCCATCGCGCAAGAGCCCGCGCTGAAGGGGCTCATCTCCGTGAACAGCTTGGCTTCGGTCTTTGACCGCATCAACGCGACGTATTGGGAGCGGCTAAATGCTACGCTGGCCCAGCTAAGGCCGGGCCTCCTGGCCAACCTCACGCGCCTGCATGATGAGCTCTTTGGCCTGCTGCAGAGGCTGGCGCAGCTACATTCGGCCCTCTTCTCTCTCGCGAAGGCCGCCAATTCCTCTTCCGACGTCATATATGGCCTTCCCTCGCTATATCTTCAAGCCTGGTATCAGGCCGTTCAAAAGGTGAACCAGTCCAGCCCGGGCCAGCCGCTGCCCGTAGGGCTCATAAACTGGCTTGCCCTTACGGCCGTGAACTCCTCGCTTCCCGGCCAGAACAGGAACATCACGTACCCCTTCCTCTATGCCTTTTACAGCGCCTGGAATTCGAGCTTTACCGGGCCCTTTATTCAGCCTCAGGACCTGCTGCCCTCCAATGCCCTGCTGAGGGCGCAGGCCGCCATAGACCGAACCGTGCCCCTGCTCTTCAACGCCACTGTCTTGGGCATGGCGGCTGAGCCCTTTTTGGTGGCCTGGAGGGCCATGAATATTACCCAATGGCAGGGCTCGGTCAACAGATTCGCGCTGGTGCTGCGGGCCTCCGTGGACGAGCTGGCCCGCTCGCAGGGGCTCGACCGAGCGCTGCTGCTTCAGCTGGCGGCGCTGGGGCAGGAGCCCTCACAGGAAGCCCTACAGGATATGGCGGTATCCCTGCTGAGCCAGAGGAGCGGCGCGGATCCCGGCCTACTGCGCAAGGTGGTTGCGCTGGGCCCCCAGCCGGCGCCGGGCGCGCTCGAGGGGTTGGCGACGGAGCTCCTTGAGGGCGTGCGGTCTGGCCTACTGGTGAAGTTCCCGCCTCCCCGATACCCCTCCTCCATTCCCAGCTCCATCTTCTCTCAGCTCTCGGATAAGGGAAACGCCACCACCTACATCTTGGTCACCTTTCAGGGGAACCTGAGCAGGGAGAGCTCCTTCTCCAACGTGCAGGCGCTGAGGTCGCTGGTGCATGCCAGAACGAGCTCCTCGGCCGGCCTAAAGCTGTACGTTACGGGCGGCTACAGCTTCTCATATGACGTAAGCGCGCTCCATAGCAGCGACGTACAAAACATAGACCGCGTCACCGTGCTGGTCGTCTTCGCGCTGCTGGCGGCGCTGCTCGCCTCGCTGGTGGCGCCCCTCCTCCCCCTGGCGCTCATCGGCTCGGCGCTGCTCATGAGCCTGGGCGTGCTCGCGCTGCTGGCCCAGGTGGGCTTCAAGCTCTTCTATTTCGTAAGAAGCACCATAAGCGTCGTCACCCTGGGCGCCGGGATAGATTACGTCATTTACATGCTCTTCAGGTACCTTGAGGAGAGGGAGAACGGAGCGCCCACGCAGGAGGCCATTCAAAAGACGACCAGGTACGCGGGGGAGACGGTGGTCACCAGCGCGCTGGCCGTCGCGATAGGCTTCGGCTCCCTGGCCACCAGCAGGGTGGGGCTGCTACAGAGCCTGGGGCTAAGCCTGGCGCTGGGCGTGCTGCTGGCCCTCTCCGCCGCCCTCCTGCTCGTGCCTTCGCTGCTCTACCTGCTGCGGGACGCCATTCTGTGGCCGCGGCGCACGCTCCCCTCCTTTTCCTACAGGCTTCAGCTCTTCAGGGCCGCCGCGAACGTGGCCATTAAGCATAGAAGAAAGGTGATAGCGGCTGGCCTCATCGCGACCGCGCTCCTTGGGCTGCTGGCCCTCTCGATGAGCAGGACCTACAACGACCTAGATATGGTGCCGGCCCTTGAATCAAAGCGAGGCTTTGAACTCATCCTCGCCGGCTTCGGCGCCCAGCCCCTCTCGCCCGCGTACGTGGTGCTGAGCACCCACGCGGCCCTGTTCAGCTCGGGCACCGTGAATTCGAGCGTCTATCAAGCGTTAGATGACGTCTGCTCCGCCATCGCCTCCACGCCGGGCGTGAGGGCGGACAGCGTGCGCTGCCCCACCAGGCCCCAGGGAAAGTACGTAACCCCCGATGCGTTGCGATATAACGAAAGCTCCCCCTACATAGGCAGAGACGGCACCAGCTATCTCTTCCGGCTCAGCCTAGAGAGCTTCTACTCCTCCGAGCAGGCCTTCAGCACGATACGGCAGCTCAGGCAGAACCTGGCGAGCGGGCTGCGAGCGGAGCCCGTGCTTGCCGGAGCGACGGCGTACGTAGGAGGGCCCGCGGCCTTTTACCTGGACCTCTCGACGGCCATCAACGAGGACTACGCTAGGGCGATTATTCCGGCCGCCTTTATAGGCATCTTCATCGTCCTGCTGCTTCTCCTTCGCTCGGCCGTGATCCCCCTTCTCTTCCTCGTGACCACGGTCATGAGCACCATATGGACGCTGGGCCTGCTGGTGGCCGTCTTCCAGCTCCTGCTTCACGTGGACATCTACTGGCTCACCCCCATCATCCTGTTCACCGTGCTGATAGGCCTCGGCATGGACTACAACGTGTTCCTGATTACAAGGGTCAGGGAGGGTGTGCTGCAGGGCCTGGCCGACGAGGAGGCCGCCGCCAAGGCGGTCGAGAGGACGGCCCTTGTGCTTACCGGGGCTGGCCTGATCATGGCCGCGGCCTTCGGGAGCCTGCTCGTGAGCGCCGACTATGTGCTGAAGGAAACGGGCTTCGCGCTGAGCGTGGGCATTCTGTTCGATACCTTCCTCGTCAGGCTGTTCATGAGCCCCGCCATAATAGCCAGCGCGAAGAGGTGGAACTGGTGGCCCTCGGCCCTAAGCAGGGCCGGCCCTAGCCGAGATACGTAAGCGTGGAGCGGTCGAAGTCCTTCACGAGCTCCACGTCGGGCCCCGTATACTCCAGATGCCTGAGCAGGCCCGGATATATCTCGTAGAGGCTGCGCTTGGCCATTTCGGAGGCCGGATGGTCCTCGCCGAGGAATTTAGCGCAGATGCTCTGCACCAGAGGCCTAACCTGCTTCTCCTCGAGGATGCCGAGGCTGTGCAGGTATTCATGCATCAGCACGACGAAGAGGAACGCGTTCACCTCCCTCTTGCTCTTGGCCACCTTATTCACCGCCTTAAGGAGGGCCCTGTTGAGCACGATCGCGTTCGAGGCGAAGGGATGGTAGGCCGCTATGCCGGGAGGGAGGTCCGCCAGGCCAAGTGAGAGGCCGGCCCTTCTCAGGCCCGTAACCCTGAAGACCGCCTCCTTTACCAGAGCGAAGAGCCGATCGAAGCTCTCCGTTTCATCGAGCTGCCTGGCTGGGTTCTCGGCCATCTTTGGGCCCTGCACGCGGCAGCTCTTATAACCGTTGCGAATCCTTGCGAAGGATGACAACTATATGCGGTCGCTCCTGTGCCCTACGAGGTTGCGAGCAGCGCCTTCGGTATCTCGCTGAGGTTCTTCCTTATCCGATCGATGCTTTCAAGGAACTTCGCCCTCTGCTCCGGCGTGAGCGGAAGTTCCAGGATCCTCTCGACGCCCTCCCTGCCCAGCACGATGGGCACCTCGGCGAAGACGTCGTGCACGCCATATTCGCCTTCTAGGTAGACGCTCGCCTCTAGGACGGCCCTTCGGTCCTTCCTGATGGCGTCGCACATGAGCGCCAACCCCGCCGCCGGGCCCCAATTGCTGCTGAACTTCCTCAGCTCCGTGATCGTCGCCCCTGCCTTCACCGTCTCCTCGACGGCCTTGGCGTACTGCTCCTCCGTCAGAAGCGAGGAGAGGGGGGCGCCGCCCACGTTGCTCAGCCCCAGGGCGGGGTACATGCCCTCTCCATGCTGGCCCAAGACCACGGCCGTTATTGACGAGGGGCTTATCCCCAACATCTGCCCGGCGTGGAAGGCCAGCCTGCCCGCATCGAGCACGCCGCTGAAGCCGAGCACCCTCTTCTTCGGGAAGCCTAGGCGCTTGTAGTAAAGGTAGACCATCGCGTCGAGGGGGTTGGTGGTGATGATGGTTATGGCCCGCGGCGCATGCCTGCGCACCTGCTCCGCGAGGGAGGCGACGATCTCCGCGTTCTTTCCCACCAGCTCCTCCCTTGTCATGCCCGGCCTCCTGGGCAGGCCCGCGGTGACGACGACGATGTCGCTGCCGGCCATCTCTTCGTAGCTATTGCTGCCCCTCACATGGACGGCCTTGCCCAGGATGGCCGCCGCGTGATTGAGGTCCAGCGCCTCGCCCTGGGGGAGGCCGGGGATTATATCCACGAGCAGCAGCTCCCTGTCAACTTCAAAGAGCACCATGAAGGCCGCGGCGCTCGCGCCCACCCTGCCCGCGCCTATGATAGTTATCAAGCGTAGCCGGCCGGTGGCTCAGGGATTTAACTTTAAGGGCTGCACGGCGCTCAGCAGCGGCTCCGCGGCGCGCCTGAGGGAGAACCTCTGCCTGAGCGCCGAGACAAAGGCCGAGGCCAGCTCGGGCACCGAGAACGTGGGCACCCCCAGGTCGGCCGCCCACCTCCTGATCAGGTATTCGTCCTCAACCATCTGGGCCATCTTATCCGTGGTGATGGTAAAGGGGATGTTGATCACGAGCCCAACCTCGCCCCTCCAGAGGGCCTCAAGCACGTTAGGCTTACGGTCCGGTTCCGAGGCCTTGTAGAGAGTCACCGCGTCCAGGCCGCTTCTTCTCAGGAACTCCGCCGTGTGCTCCGTGGCGAAGATCCTATAGCCCATGTCCCTGAGCTGCCCCGCCAAGCCCAGGATCAAGCTCTTGGTGGGACCCCCGGCCGAGATCAGCACGCCCGAGCCCGGCTCCGGCACCTTGATGCCCGTGGCCTCGAGCGCCATGAGCAGCGCGTCCTCGAAGCTGTCCGAGAAGCAGGCCGCTTCGCCGGTCGACCTCATCTCCACGCCGAGCACGGGATCCACGTGCTCGAGCTGGGTGAAGGAGAACTGGGGCGCCTTGACCGCGAAGCGGGACGGCGGCGTAAAGCGCCTGTGCTCGATGGGGTTGCCCAGGATGGCCCGGGCGGCCAGCTCCATCAGGTTAACGCCCATGGCCTTGCTCGTGAAGGGCATACTGCGCGAGGAGCGAAGGTTGCACTCTATGACCTGCACGCGCCCCTCCTTGACCAAGTACTGTACGTTGAAGGGGCCCCTTATGCTCAGCCTTCTTGCCAGGGCTATCGCATAATCCTCCATCATGCGCACCTCCTGCTCGCTGAGCCTCAGAGGGGGTATGGTCATCGTCGCATCGCCCGAGTGCACGCCCGCCGGCTCCAGATGCTCCAGCACGGCGCCTATGTACACGCTGTGGCCATCGGAGACGGCATCGATCTCAGCCTCGAGCGCGCCCCTCACGAACTTGGACAGCACTACGGGATGCTCCGGGGAGACCGTGAAGGCCTGCCTCAGAAGGGCCTCCAGCTGTGCCCTGGACCAGGCGACGCCCATGGCCCTCCCCCCTAATATATATGAGGGCCTGGCCAAGATCGGATAGCCGAGCTTTCCGGCCACGCCCAGGGCCTCCTCTACGCTCCTGCCATAGGCCCACGGAGGCTGGGGTATCTCCAGCTCCTCCAGCAGGGCGCTGAACTTCGAGCGATCCTCGGCCCTGTCCACGCTCTCCGGCGAAGTGCCGAGGATGGGCACGCCCGCCAAGTGAAGCCTAGGAGTCAGGCTGTTGGCTACCTGGCCGCCCACGCAGGTAATTATGCCCTCGCCGCCCTCCCTCTCCCATATGTCGAGCACCCTTTCTAGCGTAAGCTCCTCAAAGTACAGCCTGTCGCTCTCATCGTAGTCCGTTGAGACGGTCTCCGGGTTGCAGTTCACCACGATCGTCTCCTCGATGCCCAGCCTCTTGAGCGCCCAAGCCAGGTTTACCGTGCACCAGTCGAACTCCACCGAGCTGCCTATCCTATATACACCGGCCCCCAGCACGATGACCTTTCGCTTTCCGGTGGGCAGGGCATCGCTACTGCCGCCGCGATAGGTCATGTAAAGGTAATTCGTCCTGGCGGGCCATTCGCCCGCGAGGGTGTCGATCGCCTTGGTGGAGGGAAGAAGGCCGCGGGCCTTTCGCAGCTTCCTGACCTGGGCCTCGCTTAACCCCAGCCACTTGGCGATTTGGGCATCGCTGAAGCCCAGCTCCTTTGCCTCCTCGAGGCACGAGAGGTCCCGTTGGCGCAATCGGCGCTTGAGCTCCACGAGCCTCTGCATCTTGCTGAGAAACCATGGATCCACCGAGGTTATGCGGGATACCTCATCGGGCGAAAGGCCCAGCTCCAGCGCCCTTCCGAGGTCAAAGAGGTAGCTGTCCGTGGGATGTCTCAGCCTTTCCAGCACTTCGCCCACGTCCATGGCCGCCTCCTCGTCATCCAGGAAGCCTCTGCGGCCTATGTCCAGCATGCGGGCGGCCTTCTGCAGCGCCTCCTCGAAGCTCCTCGCTATGGCCATCACCTCGCCCACGGACTTCATCTGCGTCCCGATGCGCCTGTCGGGCCTCTCGAACTTGCCGAAGTCCCACCTCGGCACCTTTAGAGCTAAATAATCAAGGGCGGGCTCAAAGAAGGCCTTGGTGACGCCGGTGACCTTGTTGAGCACCTCCCAGAGCCTATAGCCCAAGGCGAGCTTGGCCGCGAGGTAGGCGAGCGGGTAGCCCGTGGCCTTCGAAGCCAGGGCCGAGGAGCGCGAGAGCCGCGCGTTGACCTCTATGACCCTGTACTGCTCTGAGCCGCGCTCAAGGGCGAACTGTACGTTGCACTCGCCCACCACCTCACAGATGGCCGCTATTTTCAGGGCCGCGTCCCTCAGCAGCTGGTACTCCCTGTTGGTGAGCGTCTGCGAGGGCGCGATGACGACGTTGTCGCCCGTGTGCACCCTCATCGCGAAGATATTCTCCATGTTGCAGGGCGTCACGGCGTTCCCCCAGCCGTCGCGCATCACTTCGTACTCTATCTGCTTCCATTCGCCTATGTACTCCTCCACTAGGATCTGGCCGTTCATGCTCAGCGAGCAGCCCCTGATCGCTATCCTCCTAAGCTCCTCGGGCGACCTGGCGACCCCGCTGCCCCTCCCGCCCAACATATAGGCGACGCGGACCATGACCGGATAGCCCAGCCGCTCGGCCACGCGGAGCGCCTCATCCGGGCTAAAGCAGGGCTCGCTTCTGGGCACCGGGAGGCCGTTCTGAAGCATGGCCTGCTTGAAGAGCGCCCTGTCCTCCGTGACCTCTATGCCCCTAATGGGCGTGCCAAGGACCCGCACGCCATAGCGGTCCAGCACGCCGGCCTTTGCGAGCTGTACCCCGCAGTTCAGCGCGCTCTGGCCCCCGAAGCCCAGCAGGATGCCGTCGGGCCTCTCCGCTTCGATGACCCTCTCCACATAGCTGGGCCTTATGGGCAGAAGGTAGACCTTGTGGGCCAGGCTGGGGTCCGTCTGTATCGTTGCCACGTTGGGGTTCACGAGGATGGCCTGTATGCCCTCCTCGCGCAGGGCCTTCAGGCACTGGCTGCCCGAGTAATCAAACTCGCCTGCCTCGCCGATCTTTATGGGCCCGCTGCCCAGCACCAGGACCTTCTTCAGGCCCTCCATGTCCTCACCAACTTTGTGAAGAGCTCGAACACAAAGCCCGGATCCCTGGGCCCGGGCGAGGCCTCGGGATGAAACTGTACGCCCAGCAGCGGCCTATTCAGGTGCCTTACCCCCTCCACTACGCCATCGTCGATGGACCTGAACCACTCCTCTAGGGGCGTGCCCTGCAGCGAGGCGCGGTCCACGGCATAGCCGTGATTCTGTGAGGTAAGATAAGCCCTGCCGCCTTCCAGCTCAAGGACGCCCTTGTTGAGTCCCCTGTGGCCGTACTTTAGCTTATACGTGCGCCCTCCGAGCGCGAGCGCGGCGAGCTGGCAGCCCAGGCAGATGCCCAGCACGGGCACGCCATACTCCACGGCCGCGCGCAGGTTGCATATCGCCTCCCTGGCCAGCTCCGGGTTTCCGGGGCCATTGCTGAAGATGAAGCCGCAAGGGCCCTCCTGCAGCGCCCTGGAGACGTTATAGGTATGGGGCAGCAGGAGGACCCTGAGCCCCAGGGCCAAGAGCCTCCTTATGATGCTGAGCTTGCAGCCCAGGTCATACACGCCCACGGCGGGCGCCTGAGCGGGGCCCAGCTCCACGGGCCTGGAGGTGCTCACGAGGGGTATCAATTCCAGCTGCCCATAACGCTGGGCCCTCTCCAGCGCCCTCCTAAGCGTCTCAAGCTGCGGCTCGCCCTCGAAGACGCCCAGGGCACCCATCATCACGCCCCTTTCCCTGAGCAGCGAGGCAAGCGCCCTTGTGTCCACGCCCTCGATGCCCGGCACCCCCTCCCGCTCCAGCCACTCGCTGAGCGAGAGCTTAGAGCTCCAGTGGCTGGGCGCGGCGCAGGCCTCCTGCACCACCAGGCCGGCCACCTGTATATGATGGGACTCGAGGCCAAGGGGCAGGCCGAACTCATCCCTGAGCCCCAGCGGCACGCCGTAGTTCCCTATGAGCGGATAAGTGAAGGCCAGGATCTGGGCCTTGTAGGAGGGGTCCGTGAGAGATTCGGTATAGCCCACCATGCCCGTCGTGAAGACGACCTCGCCAACCACCATGGCCCTGGCGCCTATACCCCTGCCCGTGAAGATGGTGCCGTCCTCGAGAACCAGAGCCGCCGACCTTCCTCTCCCATTCGTCGCTCCTATGGCGACCCTCCCCGGCCTTCGGCCTACTTTATTTAAGCCTTTTGAAAGGGACTAGCGCACTAGAATGGGCATGGCGGCTAACTGGCGCGTGCTAGCCGAGGGGCTGAGCGCCATCAGTGGCGAGAAGCCTGCCCTTCTCGTGGGTTGCCACGCGCTCGGCCTCAGCCTGCCGTGTTGTGAAGTGGATGTGGTGGTGTTTAAGGCGCAGGCAAGGAGCGAGGTCAGGCAGCTCTTTGGGCTCACCTTGGCGCTTCACGTCTTGGCCGAGGAACCAAGGGAGGCCTTCGCGAGGTGGCCGGAGCGGCTGGTGGGGGCGATACCTCTCTATGACCCCCACCTTGAGCTGGGCAGCCTTGTGGCGGCGCTGGCAAGGAGGTCGAATGCCCTGGGGGCGGGGAGGGCGCTGAGCGCCGCCAGGGCTGGGCTGCGCGCCCTGACGTGCGCCCGGATCGGGCAGGCCGAGGCGGGCTTCATCTGGCTTTGCGCGGGGGCCCTCCTGCTGGCCGAGGCGGAGCTCCTCAGGAGGGGTCAGGCCCTCTCGCCCACGCACCTCTTTACGCAGCTTGAACCGCTGAGCCCCGAGCTGGCAAGGCTGCTAAAGGTCCTAGTGGGCGGGAGTCGGAAGGCGATAGGGGCCAGGCTGGAGGCATATAAGGCCTTGGCCGAGGCGGGAGCTGAGATGGGCGCGGTGAAGCGGGCCACCTGGCTCCTGGAGCATGGCGCGGACCGCGAAGCGGCCTGCCTGCTGGCCTATAGGCTTCTAAGGGAGGCGGGGGTGCTCGAGCTGGGCCTCGATGCCAGGGCCCCTGCCCTTTCGTTAAGGCCCAGGCTGCAGGCGAGGCTGATGAAGGCGGGCTGGCCCTCCCTCAGCCCCGCGAAGCTGCAGGACCTAGGCGGGAGGTTGCTAGAGCTCATCTCGCTGGGCTGGGGCCCCAAGATAGGCTTAAAGCCCCGCTAGGCGCCTGATCCACCGTGGAGGAGGGGCTAAGGCTAGCGGTGGTGCCCATAACGATGCCCGAGGGGGTTAACATAATCCTGGGCCAGAGCCACTTCATAAAGACGGTGGAGGACCTTTATGAGGCGCTCGTCAGCGCTTCTCCACATCTGAAGTTCGGGCTCGCCTTCGCCGAATCGAGCGGGCCCTGCCTAATAAGATACGATGGCAACGATGAGCAGCTCGCCAAGCTGGCCTCGGAGCTCCTGCTGCAGCTGGCCTGTGGCCACGCCTTTCTCATCCTCCTTCGGGAAGGATACCCCATCAACGTCCTGAACAGGATAAAGGAGGTGGTCGAGGTGGTAACGCTCTACTGCGCCACGGCGAACCCCGTGCAGGTGATCGTGGCGGAGACCCCGCAGGGAAGGGGCATCCTGGGCATCATCGACGGATACAGGAGCAGGGGCATCGAGGGCCCCGAGCACAAGGAGGAGAGGCACCGCCTGCTCAGGAAGCTCGGCTATAAGCGCTAGCGCAGGAGCTTAAGCTCGTACTTCTTAAGGTGCTCCACCGCCTGGCCCACGTCCATGAAGAGCTGGGCGACCCGCTCCACGTCCTGAAGCGAAATGCGGCTTCTCCCCTCGCTTCGCGCCTGCTGGCCCGCCAGGCTGAGCAGCTGCAGCGCATACCGCAGCGAGGAGCGGGCCCCTATCTCCGTGAGCTTCGCGAGGGCCTCCTGAGTGAGCTCAAGCTTCTCCTCCATCGACCTTATCCTCACGATCTCCCTGATGGAGTCCGCGTCGTACTCGTAGGTGGGGATGATGACGGCCCTGTCGATCAGGTCCAGGGGAAAGCCCATCGGCGCTTCGATATCCGTGCCCCTTATCTTGGTCATCCCGCGGTTCGTGGCCAGTATGAGTATCGGCATCAGCTCGCCCTCGAGGGCCCTGCTCAGGAAGCTGAAGGCCTCCACGTCGAGCATATGGGCATCATCTATGAAGAGCACGCCCGGATGGATGACGGCCCTGCCCTCATCGACCCAAGCCTTCACCTGCCGGTCCACCTCGGCCCTAACATCGGGCTCGACGGCCTCGGCGGCCTCAAAGAAGAAGAGGGAGAGCAATCCCCCTCCCTTCCTCTGCCTGGCGAAGGCCTTGTCCAGGTCGCTCAGCGTCAGCGTGTATACGAACTCCTTCTCCTTCTTTATTCGGCCGGAGGGCCTGGGGACGAGGAACCTGCTGCCTATCTCATAGTGCTTCGCCTTAGGGCTCTTCTCCGATATGCCCAGCAGCGTCACCCTTCCGCTCTCCGCATCGATCTGGACCACGGCGCCCTCCGAGATGCCCTGCTGCATCAGCTGCTGGGCGACCTCGGGGCCCACCTCTAAGGTCCTCTCATCCTCGGTGGTGAGCAGCGTTATCCTGGCCCCCTCGGGCACCTTGTAGTAGGGGTTGTAGGGATGAGGAACCGTCATCAGCTCCAGCCTGCTCACCTCTCCTTCGTAGACGGTCCTCATCTCCTTCAGCTCCACGCCTATGCAGCGCCTCATCGCGTCGATGAGGATCTCGGTCTTCTTCTCATGCCCGCTGTAGATTTCGCTGGCGCTCATGGCTATGAACGGCACGTTGAGGCCCAGCTCCCTGGCGATGCCCACGGCCAGCGCGGTCTTGCCCGTGCCCGGCGGGCCGGCGAGGATGATGAGCTTGCCGCTGAGCTTGCCCTCCTTTATCATCCTGACGACCAGCCCGGCCGCCTCCCGTGCCCTCTCCTGTCCTACCATGCCATCCTTGATCTTGACGGCCCTCAGCTTGTCATCCAGGCCCAGGCCCCTTATGTGAGTGTGGGCTCCTACCCGCTCGAACCGGGCCGCGGCCGCGGCTATCTCCCGTATGGAGGAGCCTTCGCCCATGGCCCTGCTCGAGGGGGGCTCGGGCGATTTAAGCTTAAGGCCGTTACAGGCACGTCAGCCCTCCAGGCGGTCGAAGCCCTTTAGCTGCCTGGGTATCTCCTCGATCAGGTCGGTGGGGAGGAGATGAAAGCCCAGCCTCTCGAAGCAGGCCTGTCCGCACCTCCCCACGGTGTAAGCCGCCAGCGCCGCCGCGGGGAGGGGTTCGAGGCCGCTCGCCAGAAAGGCCGCGCAGATGCCGGCCGTGACGTCACCCACGCCTCCCACGGTCAGCGCGGGCGTGCCATGATGGTCCGCCATCGTGACCCTGCCGTCCGATATGACGTCGATGGCCCCCTTGAGCAGGATGGTCACGGCCAGCTCTGCGGCGAGCTCCTGCACCATGGCAGCCCTTTCCTCGAGGTCCTCGGGCGGGCTGCGCCCGCTGATCCTCATGAATTCCCCCGCATGAGGCGTGAGCACGGCCGTCCTTCCCCTCACCAGCTCCACGACCTCCCTCCTTAGGGCATCGCCGTCCAGGACCAGCTTGACCCCCCTAGAGGAGAGCTCCTTAACCAACAGCATTAGGCCCTCCAAAGGCTGCTCCCCCAGCCCCGGTCCCAGCACGGCCGCGTGTATGGCAGGCAGCCACTTGAGCACTCGCTTCGCCGCGCCGGGCGTCAGCTTCACGTCCGGCAAGGGATAGACGATGAGGCTGGGGCTCGTGGCACGTGCGGCCGCCTCATGAAGGCGAGGTATGGCAAGATAGACCAGGTCGGCCCCCGTCCTGTAGGCGGCCAGCGCGGCCAAGATGGGGGCGCCGTGGAAGATCCTGCTTCCGCCCACCACCAGCACCCTGCCATGCTCGCCCTTCCTGGCCCACAGGCGCCTTGGCCTGATGTGATGCGCCACATAGGCCTCATCCACGGCCGGAAGCTCCATGCGTAGGCGTGGGCTCGAAGGTTTTTAAGCTGAAGCGCCCTCGCTTTTTGGCCCAAGGGGGCGACGGGCGGTCCGACCTTAAGGGATGAGGAGGACTCCTGGCCCCGGGTAAGGCATGCCATGTGCGAGCCTCTCGCAAGGCTTATAAATGAAGCACGCGGGGAGCGAGCGTGGTCCAGGGCTTCTGCGTCAAGGACAGGAAGAAGGTGGAGCTCAAGAACCCCCAGGAGGTCACCCTCAAGAACAAGCGCAAGGCGACCGTAGGAACCTGTCCCATCTGCGGCAGGAAGGTCTACGTCCTCGGCGGCACCAGGAAATAAAGGAAATTAGGTTTTATTTTTGAGCCTTCAGCTCCTCTGCCTTCCTCTCGAGGAGTCCCGCGAGGTCTTGGTACGCGGGACCGAGAAGCCTAAGGTATAGGCTGAGCAGCGTGAGCTGGCGCCTCACGCGCGGCGGCTCCGATTCCTTGGCCAGCTCCAGAAGGCCCGCGCGGGTCGCAATATAGGCCCTGCCCTTGCCCTGCTGCAGTCCCCTTACCAGCCCCTTCTCCTGCAGCCTCCGAAGTAGGGGATATACGGAGCCGGGGCTGGGCCTCCACTGCTCAAGCGTGTTCGCCTGGACCCACCTGAGCACCTCAGTCCCCGTCACGGGCCCCCTGGATGCCAGATACAGCAGCACGAACTTCAGCAGGTCCTTGGGGGCGAACAAGCCTACTTCAGCCCGGCGAGGCCCCTGAGCACGGCCATCCAGGCCTTGGTTACATTTTCAGGCAGGTAGCCGCCGCCCCCGTAGGCCAGCAGCCGCCCGCCGGCCCTTTCATGGGAGAAGCGGTGCAGGTATGATGCCACCCGCTCATGTACCCTAAAGCTGTACCTGAGATGAGTGAGCGGATCTCCCTCCAGGCCGTCGGCGCCGGCCTGCATGAGCACTAAGTCAGGCCTGATGCCCTCCAGGAACTCCCTGGCCCTCTCGAGGGCCTGAAAGAAGGCCTCATCGCCCGCCCCTGGCGAGAGGGGGATGTTGAGCTTCGTGCCGTGGGCCCGCCCTTCGCCCCTCTCATGAGGGAAGCCCGTGCCGGGGTATAGGAACCTGCCATCCTCGTGCACGTCCAGGATCCAGACGTGCGGGTCGTGCTCGTATTCGTAGAAGACCCCATCGCCGTGATGGGCATCGATGTCCACGTAGAGGATATCGCGAAGGCCCCTTCGCCTCGCCGCTTCGATCACGACGCCCACATCGTTGAAGACGCAGAAACCTGCCGCGGCGGCGCGACGCGCGTGATGAAGTCCGCCTATGGGGTTAAAGCCGTGGTCCGCCGCGCCCGTAAGGATCAAGTCCAGCAGCGAGAGCGAAGAGCCCACCACATAAGAGGCGGCCTCGTAGATGCCCCTGAAGGCGGGCGTATCGCCCTGGTCCAGATAGCCCCTGCCTCTGCGAGAGGCGAGCTTAACGTATTCTACGTAAGAGGGGTCGTGAAAGAGCGCGAGCTCCTCTTCGCTGGCCCTCCTGGGCCGCACCTGGATGACCCGAAGGCCCGCCTCTGAAAAGAGGGCCCTGCGAAAGGCCTCGTACCTCTCGGCCGAGAAGGGATGAGGCGGAGGGAAATGGTAGCTGGCCAATTCCTCCCCCAACGCCACGGCTACCCTGCACACGGCCCGTAGGGAGGCCGAGCGCCTTTAACCGTTGCTGGCCTCAGGCCCCGGAGGGCACGAGTAAAGCCTCGACAGGCGGCGCAGCAGCTCGCGCTTGTTCGCTGCATCCAATTCACAGCCCTCCGCGGCATTCCTGAGAAATTGCGCCGCCTCCTCCATGAGCCTGCGCCGGACCGGGAAGGGGACTCCATCCTTCCCGCCGTGGGCAAAGCTGAACTTAACGGGGTCCTGCCAGGAAGGGGGAGTGCCGTAAATGAGCTCCGAGGCCAGCGCCAGGCTCCTCAGGAGCGAGGGCCCCACGCCCTCGACCTCCACGAGCGCTTCATAAGAAGAGAGGCCCATCTCGTAGAGCCTCCTGAGGAGAGGCCAGTTCAGCCTGCGGGGGAGCTCGTAACCCGCTGGCGCCTGGGCATAGGCTAGGCCGCTGGGCTCCTGCAGGAGCCCCTGGCCCCTGGCCAGCTGTAACGCCTGGAGGATGCGCTGAGGGCACAAGCGCAGCAGTTCCAGCTGGCAGACCTTGTTATCGCGGGAGAGCCTAGAGGTTAGGTTCAGGACAGGACGCTGCTCCAGAGCCCCCACGGCCGCAGCATGAGGCTCCTCCGTAAATTCATTCACAAAGCGCGAGAGCCAGTGATACCGCCTTGCCCTGCGCTCCGACGCGTTGATGCCCTGCTGAACGATGGCCCATGCTTCGCTTTCGGTGAAGAAGAGCGCCTGATGGTAGATGGGATAGCCGGCCTGGATGAGCGCGGTGTCCACCTTGGCCACCATCCTGCTGACCCTAGAAAGCCGGGCCGCCAGGCCTGGGTCTAGGCCCTCGCGGGATGTCAAGGCCTTGAGCTGCTCCGGGATAAGAAGGGAGGCCCTGCCCTTGCCCCCCACCCCCCAGGCTCCTAACCCCAGCTCGTTCAGCGTGTCCCTCAGCACGGCCGTGGTGACCGTCGTCAGGCCAGACGAGTGCCAGTCATAGCCCAGCAGGCAGCCCAAGGCCTGAAGCCAGTAGGGGTTCGCGAGGCGATCCAGCAGCTGCTGAGGACCGAAGTCCTCCAGGATGAGCCTAACGAGGGGCTTGGCCAAGGCCCTCATCCTGAGCACGAGCCATCGCGGCGCCCTGCCCAAGTGAAGGGGCAGCGTCACCTCGCCCGTCTTGGCCCGCCACATGCGGCAAAGCTTTTTAACGCGGAGGGCCTTAAAAGGCTGTCTTGTCCTCGCCCAAGGTCACGTACGTTTCTCTGATGGCCGATGAATCCATTCACCCGCGCTATGAAAAGGGCCTGGAGCAGATAGAGCGTGAGCTGGGCCTCCGCCATCCCTTTTACGTGGGCGGCGAGGAGGTCTGGAGCACACGGCAGTTCTCCAAGACCTCGCCGCTGGACACCTCGATAAAGATAGGGGACTTCCAGGTGGGCGCGAAGGAGCACGTGCTAAGGGCCATAGCGATGGCCAAGGAGGCCTTTAGGGACTGGGCCGGCCGAGCCTGGAGCGACAGGGTAGCAATAATTCGGCGCGCCGCCGAGCTGCTCGAGAGCGACATGTACCGCCTCGCGGCGCTCATAACCTACGAGGTGGGCAAGAATAGGTATGAGGCGCTGGCGGAGGTCGGCGAAGCCATCGACATGCTTCGATATTATGCGGAGGTCTACGAGGAGAACCAGGGGTATGTCAGGGCCATGAGGCCAGGAGCGCCGGGGGAGCAGACTAGGAGCGTCCTTAGGCCCTATGGCGTGTGGGCGGTGATCTCGCCCTTCAACTTCCCCATCGCTTTAGCGGCCGGCATGATCTCTGGCGCGCTGCTCACGGGCAACACGGTCGTCTTCAAGCCCACCAGCGAGGCCCCGCTTTCAGGCCTCAAGCTCTACGAAGCCTTCAGGAGGGCGGGTGTGCCCGAGGGCGCGCTGCATGTCCTCACCGGCCCAGGGGACTTCTTCGGCGAGGTAGTCGTCAGGCATCCTGACGTGATGGGCATCGCCTTCACGGGCTCCAGGGCCGTGGGCATGAGCCTTTACAGGAGCTTCACCGCCAGCCAGCCATTTCCTAAGCCCTTCATAGCGGAGATGGGCAGCAAGAACCCGGTCATCGTCACCAGCAAGGCGGACCTCGATAAGGCCGTGGAGGGCACCGTGCGGGCCGCCTTCGGTTACGGCGGGCAGAAGTGCTCCGCCGCCTCGAGGCTCTATGTGGAGGCCTCCATCTATACCGAATTCCTTGAGAGGCTCGTAAGGCGCACGAGGGAGCTTAGGGTGGGCGACCCGAGGAGGAGGGAGACCTTCCTGGGGCCCGTCATAAACCGGGCCGCGGTCCAGCGCTACCAAGAGGCGGTGGGCCAGGCCGTAAGCGATGGGGGCAGGGTCGAGGTGGGGGGGAAGGTGCTCAGCGCAGGGGAGTTCGCCCGAGGCTACTACGTCGAGCCCACGATCATTACGGGCCTGGCGCCCGAGCACAGGCTCTTCAAGGAGGAGCTCTTCGTGCCGCTGCTCGTCGCGACGAGGTTCTCAACACTCGAGGAGGCGCTCAGAATGGCCAACGATACGGATTACGGCCTCACGGCCGGCATCTTCAGCGAGGATGAACGCGAGGTTAACTTCTTCTTCGAGAGGATCGAGTTCGGCGTCGTCTACGCCAACAGGCGAGGGGGGGCCACCACGGGCGCGTGGCCAGGCGCGCAGTCCTTTGGAGGCTGGAAGGCCAGCGGCTCGACGGGAAGAGGGGTCGGGGGCCCCTATTACCTGCTTACCTTTCTCCGCGAGCAGGCGCAGACAACGGTAAGGTAGCGCGGGGCTTGAGCGAACAGGCCCGGGAGCGCGAGGATGAGATCTATGCCGACAGGATAGCGATGATGTACAGGGCCATCCTTGAGGGCGGGACCCAGGGGATCGCGCAGAGCGACGCCTGGAAGAAGCTGAACCTGACGAGCAGGGAGGGCTCGAGGATCGCGATAAGGCTCGAAAGGAGGGGGCTGATAAGGAGGGAGCGCGTGGTAAAGGACGGCAGGTGGACCTACGTGCTCATCCCGCTGGTCAAGCCCCTGGCCTTCAGCTCGATAGAATCGGCCCCCTGCCTGACCTGCAGGTTCGAGACCATCTGCCGCCCCGGGGCGGACATAAACCCCATCAACTGTCCTCCGGATAAGGAGGGAAGGGGGATCGGCAGCTGGGCCCTGGCCGAGTGGAGGGCGGCGAGGCAGGCGCAGGGCGCCTGATCAATAGCCTCACACGTCGCGGTTGGCGCCAGGGCGCCCAAACGCCTCTTGTGCCTAGGTCACGAGGAGCGAGGCCAGGATCTGCTCGATGTTGGCCAGGGGCCTCCCATGCTCGTCCGCTATGCGCTGCAGCGCGGGCGGCGCCTCGAAGTACGTGGGTATCCTTTGGGCCACGCGCTCCTCATAGGTGGGCACCCATTCGTTCTGGTAGAAGATGCCTATGGGGATCCTATCGCCCCACTGCTGCGAAAGCAGGACCACCTTCGCCATCTTCTCCGCCAGCTCCTTGGGATCGCTGGGGTTGTGAACCACCGGGTCATACCCCTCCTCCTCCAACTTATAGACCCTGGGCATGGGCTTCTTGGTGACCGGGTCCAGGCGGTCCTCGCCCGCATACCACTCCTTCGTGTTGATGTCATTGTACGTGGGACAGGGCTGCAGCACGTCCACAAGCGCCAGGCCTCGGTGCTTGACGGCGGCCTTTATCAGCTCCTTAAGATGCCTTACGTCATACGCGTAGCCCCTCGCTATGAACGTGTACCCGGCGGCCAGGGCCAGGGCTATGGGGTTGACCGCCTCGTTGATGTTGGGCTTGGGCAGGGACTTGGTCTTGACGCCCAGCCGCAGCGTCGGCGAGGCCTGGCCCTTCGTCAGGCCATAGACGCCGTTATCGAAGACGATGTAGGCCAGGTCGACATTTCTCCGGCCCGCGTTCACGAAGTGGCCCGCCCCTATGCCGTAGCCATCCCCATCGCCACCCACGGCGATGACCTCCAGCCTGGGGTTCGCGAGCTTGGCGCCTATCGCGTAGGGCAGCACGCGCCCGTGGAGTGTGTGTATGCCGTAGGCGTTGACGTAATGGGGCGTCTTGCCCGAGCAGCCTATGCCCGAGAAGATGGCCACCTGATCCGGCCTTAGGCCCAGCTCCAGCAGGGCGCTCTGCACCGAGCTGAGGATCCCAAAGTCCCCGCATCCTGGGCACCAGTCGTTATGGACGCCTGTCCTGTAGTCGGTCAGCTTAAGCGCCATGTGTAAGCACCACCCTCCGGGAGCTGAGCGTGCCCTTATATATGCCCTCGAGCGCCTCCGCGAGCTCCTCCGAGGAGATGGGGCGGCCGTTGTACTTGACCACGAGCCGGTCCATGGCCACGCCCGTCTTCTCCCTTAGGTAGGAGGCGAACTGCCCGCTGTAGTTCATCTCGACGGCCACCTTGAGCTTGGCCTTACTGAGCAGGTTGGCGAAGAAGTCCGAGGGCAAGGGGTTCAGCAGGCGGGCCTGGATGAAGCTGGCCCTTATGCCCTTTGCCTCGAGCTCCTCCATCGCGTCCAAAATGGCCCCCTTGGTGGAGCCCCAGCTCACGATGGTCATATCGCCGCCGGCGGGCTCCCCATAAACCGACACCTTCTCCTCTAGGGGTATCTCGCGATCCGCCGTCTCGAGCTTGCTCATCCTCTTGTCCATCATCCTGGTCCTATGCGTGGGGTCCTCCGTGATATGACCCAGCTCGTCGTGCTCATCGCCCGTATTCCAGAAGACCGCGCCGGGGGTCCCCAGCTTGATCCTGTAAGAGATGCCGTCCTCGGCCGGCCCAAAGCGCCTATACTCCCCGTGCTGTGAGAGCCAGGCGCTAAAGGCCTCGCCCTCCAGGAGCTTCCCCCTATCGATCCTCAGCGAGGAGAGGTCGGGATAGGGTAGCGTCGCCATGGTATTTGCGAGCGACTTATCCAGCAGATGTATCACGGGGCACTGGTACCTCTCCGCATAATTGAAGGCCCTGACCGTATCGACCAGCGCCTCGCCTATATCGCCCGATGCCAGCACGATTCTGGGAAACTCCCCGTGCCCCGTGTGCAGCGCAAACCTGAAGTCCCCTTGCTCATGCCTCGTGGGCATGCCCGTGCTCGGCCCCGCCCGCTGGTAGAGCGTAACGACGACCGGTATCTCGTTCATGCCCGCGTAGCCGAGCCCCTCGGCCATCAGGGAGAATCCTGGCCCTGAAGTGGAGGTGGAGGCCCGCGCGCCCGCGAGGCCCGCGCCCGAGGCAAGGGTGATGGCCGCGATCTCGTCCTCCGTCTGAATGACGAGGATGCCGGCCTTTGCGCCATCGCCGTTCAGAGGAAAGAGCTCGTTCGCCTCCAGGAATTCACTCTCATCCGTGGCCGGGGTAATGGGATAGTAGGTCTGCACCCTGCAGCCGGCCAGGAGCTTGCCGAGGCCCACGGCCTGCGTGCCCTGCAGCAGGATCCGGCGGCCATCCGCCTTGACGGGCGAGACCTTATGAGGGAAGTCCTCGGGGTAGCCCTTCTGCGCTACATAATCCCTGGCCAGCTCGGCGGCCAGCACGTTCATCTCCACGGCCTTGGCCCTGGCCTTGAAGACGCCCTCGATGGCCTTAACAACGTAACCGTGGTCAAAGCCCAGGAGCGCGGCCGAGGCGGCCACGGCCATGACGTTCACCGTCCTCGTGATCGTGCTCAGGGGTACTCCCCCTAACCTCTCGCTCAGCCTGGCCAGGAGGTCTCCGTAGGGGATAGGATAGAGCCTGGCCCCCCTTCGCCTGGCCACCTCCAGGACGCCTTCGACGGTCTCCGGCACCCCTTCGCGCCGCAGGAGCTCGCTTAGGGCGGAGAGCACGGGCCTCTCCAGCGTGGGCACCGCCGATAGCTTCGTCTTGGCCTGATTTGGGTCATAGAGGATGCCTCCTCCGGTGGCCCTCAGGGCATGCCTTATGGCCGTCTCCTCCTCGAAGGTGGCCAGGAGGTCTATCCTGTCCACGGGCGACCGGACGGGGACCACGTCAAATCTAACTTGGTAATAGCTGTGTTCGCCCTTTATGTTCGAATAGTATTGGCGGTCGCCGAAGACCCACAGCCCTCCCATGGCCAGTGCCCTGGCGAAGATCGTGGCCGAGGAATCCACGCCGCTGCCCTGGGGGCCTCCTATGACCCAGTTGATGCCCCTCAAACTCGTGGTGAAGGTCAGCGCGGCGCGTGATAAATGCTTCCTTTTTATTTTCTTTACATCTATGTATACCGAAGCATATTTATTTATCCTCCGGCTTCAGCGCACATGCTGGCCGAAAGGAGAAAGGTGCAGCAGGTGGGCAAGGCCACCATAAGCGTGAGCCTGCCCAAGGCCTGGGTGAACAGGAGGGGCATCAAGAAAGGGGATTATGTCCTCGTCTCCGAGCAGCTGGACGGCTCGCTAAGGCTGGACCTAGATTCGCCCCCCAGGGCCGCGCCCGCCATGGTGCTCGAGGCGTCTAGGTTTCCCTCCGCCTACGCTTTAACTCAGGCGCTGCTCAGCTGGTATATGCTGGGATACGATGAAGTCACGGTCAGCGGGGCGCTCACGGATGAGCTGCTCTCGGCCATTCACTCCCTGGCCAAGAGGTTGAGGGGGGTCGAGGCCGTGCATGTCACCCCTGCGAAGGTCGTGCTGCAGAGCTTCCTGGAGGAGAGCAGGTATCCCGTGGATGCCCTGCTCTCCAGGCTTCTTTCGCTCATCTCGAGCATGATTCAGTACCTGCTGAACGCGGTCAAGGAGGCCAAGCCCGAATACCTGAACGAGGTTTCGAGGCTGAGGGGCGATGCCGAGGAGCTGTACTGGTTGATAGTCAGGCAGCTGCTGCTCGCGCTGAGAAGGCCGGAGCTGGCGGCAAAGCTAAGAATTGACTCACCCCTGCATGCCACGGGAAACCGCCTCATAGCGCGCTCGCTTCTGCGCGCCGCCCTGTTGCTGGACGCATGCGCTGAGCTGATCTTTCAGCCAATAGCAGCACGGCGCTGGGGGGCCGGGCAAATCGAGGGGCTCGCCCAGCTGCTGGCGCTGGCCGGGGAGCTGCTGAGGCTGGCCACCTCCTTTTTGGATAGGGCGGACCTCCCGAGCTTCCTGGCCTACTATAGCAAGCTGGAGCAGATGGCCCAGCTGGCTGAAAGGCTCACCCAGGAGCTGGGGGGCCTTGACCTTAAGGGGGCCAGAAGTTACCTGCTCGCCGTGGAGCGGCTCTCGGCCCTGGCCCGGCTGGCCGAGGACGTGGCCGAGGTGGCCATCCACAGGCTAATAAGGCGAATGGGCGGCTCGAGCGCCTAATCCCTCTCGACCGTGCACCACTTCCCCTCCCCCTCATAGAAGGTCACCCTGGTCACCTTCAGCGACTTCGAGAGCTCATCGAAGATCCACCTGCAGATGTTCTCGGAGGTAGGATACTCGAACAGTTCATTGAGGTTTCTGTGGTCGAGCGTATCGAGCACGCGCCTGACCTGCTCCTTCAGCTCCTTGTAGTCTAGGACCATGTGGGCCCTGTAGCCCTCACCCCTGCCCAGGCTCCCCTCCACTTCCACGATGATCCTGGCGGTGTGTCCGTGATCTCTCCCGCAGGTAGGATGGCCCTCCAGCTTGTGGGCATAGTCGATGCTGAACTCCATGCCCAGCCTAATCGTGCCCATCCCCCAGCTCCCTCACGATCTCGGCCCAGGCGTTGTGCTTATGTATCGATTCGAGCGCCTCCACGATCACCCTCAGGCGCCCCTTAAGCCCCCTTTGCCTGGCCAGCTTGAGACATTCGCGGGCCACGTCCTCCACGAACATGGGGCGCTGATACATGCGCTTCACCAGCTGAACCTCATCGGAGGCCTTGAGCAGCGTGAGGCTGGGAGCGCTGAGCGCCTCCTCCGCGATCTCCACCAGCTCCTCGAGCTTGGGCAGCGCGTCGGACGAGGTTACCTTGAGGTAGACCGAGGCCCTCTGGGAATGGGCCATGCCGCCGGTGCTCTCCAGGCTGTGGGGGCAGAGCGTGCTGCCCACGACCTTTACGGCCAGCGAGCATAGTGGCTTGCCATCCCTAAGCAGCACCTCACATGTCACGTCATAGGGCTCGAATGAGCTGCGATGCGTCGATGGCGTAGACCTCCTGAGAAGGACGCTGCCCCTGAGCAGGACCCTTCCCTGCCTATACCTATGCCTCCTCTGCAGCAGGCGCAGGGCGAGTATCCCAAACTCGGGAAGGGAGCGATAGGCCTGCTCCGCGGCTTCATAGAGGCTCTCGGTGAGCCTCGACATGTGGACGCCCTTCTTGTCGCCGTCCAGGTCTATAAAGAGCGAAGCCTCCCAGAGCACGCACTGGCTCAGGCCCCCTAAGTCTACGCGAAGGGGCAGCGCTATTCCCTTCACGCCCACCCTATCGAGGACCTCCTTCACCTCTGGCATGCGGTCCTGAGTTGCGCTTAGGGTCATTGACGCGGGCTCGCGCCGCCGCCGACTTTAAAGGCTTTGCACGCTCAGCTAAGGCGCTGCGCCGCCAGGCGCCTCAGGCGCTCAAAGTCATAAACACCGCGGAACCTGCTCAGCAGGAGCTCAAGGTAAAAGCGGACCTCCTCTTCGGACATATACTGAAACATGTATTCGCCCGAGTAAGGATAGGGCTCGCCCAGGCGCTGCACGAATTCTATATGCATAAAGGGGTCGTCGTGCCTGATGGTGATGGGCGCCCTGTCGTTGTTCAGGTTCACCACTTCGAGCGCTAGCCTGCCGACGAAACCGCTGTGTACCTTTGCCGCGTTCAGGAAGCTGAGGCCCATCCTGCCGAACCTGCTCTTCGCCGTAAGATGCGCTACATATCCAGGTGGTACGAAGACCACCTCCTTGGTCGTGAGGTTCTTATGCTCCAAATAACGAAGGCTCACGTCCTCCCTTACCGTAAGCACATAGCTGTCCCCATCCAGGAGCGAGGGGCTGAACGGCCTAATTGCGTGCAGCTCTCTTATGAGCTTCTCGAGCTCGGCCCTGCCCAGGACGCACATCTCATAGCCCCGCGGGCCGCGGAAGCTTTAACCTTATCGTGAAGAGCCTCTCGAAGGCCACGAAGGAGAGCAGGAGCAGCGAGGCCAGCGAGGCCACCAGCTCGAAGGCCGAGGAGGCCTGGTCGTACAGTGAGGTGATGAGCGAAGGCGCCGTCTGCCCCCAGTAGTAGCTCACCGTATTATAATAGTTGAAGGACCAGTGAAGCATTATGGCCGCGTGAAGGCCCACGTAGACGTAGAGCTCGCCGAGCGCCGCGCCCGCGATGGCGGCAGGGAAGAACTTGCCGGGCTCCCAGCCGCCGGCCAGGTGTGCCAGTCCGAAGATCGCGGAGGAGAGCGCCACCAGCGCGTGCAGGGAGGCGGGCACGCGGCCCTGCGCGCCCGAGGAGGGCCTCCATAGCATCCTGAGAAAGTTGGCCGAGCCCGGCGCTTTAGCCCTGAGCAGCAGCGCCGCCGGCAGGCCCAGAAGCAGCAGCCTAAAGGTCACTTCCTCGTTGATCGGAGCCAGGCTCACGCCTATGAACTGCATGATCGGGTCATCCTTCGGAAGCGTGCCCACCGGCACGCCTGCGGCTTCGCTCGCCGAGCTGGCCAAAAGCGACAAGAAGAGCGTGACGCCATAACTGAGCAGGAGAAGCGCCAGGCCGTTTTGTAGCAGGGACGAAGGCCTGCCCGCGGCCGCCTCCCTTAGGGAGCTCAGAAAGCTCCCGCCCCTCGCCAGCAGGAGCAAGAAGGCCGCATAGAAGAGCTCCGATACGAAGAAGGCCCGCTTCGCCAGCTCCACATCGTCGAGCAGGTATATGTAGAGAAAGGGAACGCCTAGGTAGGGCGGGTTAATGTAGCTGCCCGGCTTGAAGAGGGCCACCATCAGGCCTCCCAGCAGCATGGAGAGGCCCATATGCGCCGCCATCGCCGCCACCACACAGGCCCCCAGGAGCCCTATGGCCCGCCTTAGCGAGGAGGACAAGTTACTGGACTTCTATGGAGCCTTCCCTAAACCCCAGCTCTACAAGCAGCTGCTTTATCCTGGGCCGGTGGTCGCCCTGTAGAATTATCTGTCCATCCTTCACGGTCCCGCCACAGGCGAGCCTGGTCTTCAGCTGAGTGGCTATTCTGTGAAGGTCATTCCTCTTGGGGTCCATGCCCTCTATGATCGTGGCCGGCTTCGAGAGCTTCCTCATCTCCATCCTTACGGTTATCTTCGCGCTCTCCCTATCCAGCTCCCCGCATACGCAGAGGTCCAGTGGCAGCCCGCACGTGCTGCAAACTTCCATGCAGTTGCAGCAGCAGGGCCGGCCACGTATAAAAGCTTTAGGGAGGAGCTGAGGCCTAAGGGCATGGGCGGGACCGAGGCCTACGCGCTGCTGGTGCTAGGAGCCCTTCTCATGCTGCTGGGCGCCCTGCTGATAGCCACGGCCCTGCTCGCGAGGGCCTGGCCCGCGCTCGTGGGCTTCCTTCAGAGGCTCCCCCCTTACATCCTCTGGACCTATTCGAGCGATGGCTTCACCTTCGCCACCTCACCGCTGCTCATCCTGCTCTCCGTGCTCGCGCTCATCATCTACCTGCTAAGGAGGTAGCCAAAGGTTAAATTTCCGGCGCTGAAGAAGAGGTCATGGAGGGGGCGGCGGCTGGGGCGGCGGCGGACCTAGTGGGCGCTGCCCTGCTGCTGAGGATGGACTGGCTCGCCATAAGGGGGTACCGGCTGATAAGGAGCCCCACGCTCGTCAAGATGGCGGCCTTCTTTACCCTGCTCGCGGCGGGGCTGGTGGGCGAAGCGGCCAGCCTGCTCTCGGGGCTGAACGCCATAAGGATCTCGGCGAACCTGTTGGCGGCGCTGGCCTTCGTCTTCCTGGGGCTTGGATATCTTGCAAGCCTCAGGGCAGGCGCTCAACTGCTCCTGCCGCCCCTGCTGGGGCTCAACATACCGGAGCCGGTGCTGATAGGCCTTGCGCAGGCCCTGCTCACCTACTTTGGCTCGCTGAGCGCGCTCGGCAGCTTCCTCGAAAGAAGAGGGAGGAGCGGGATAGCCTCCGCGCTGGGCCTGGCCCTCTTCCCCTTCGCCACCTTCATGACGCTCTTCGAGCCTGCGCTCAACCCGCTGACGCCTTATCTGCACCTCCTGGGAGTCGCCCTGCTGTACGCCGCCAGCTTTCCGAGGCGCAGCTGACTTGCGCAGGTATAGGAACAGGTTTCAGATCGTCTTTCAGCTGCTGCGTGCCCTGGCGAGCCACGACCAGGCCACCGTTTCGAAGCTGATGAGGGAAGTGAACATGCCCTACGTGAGGCTAATAGGCCTGCTCAACGACCTGACCACGCTGGGCCTGGTGCAGAAGGTGCCCTCGGCGGGGGATAGCTCGGCCTCCTTCAGGCTCACACAGGGCGGCAGCGAGCTGCTGAGCCAGTATCAAAAGTTCAAGGAATTCGCCGAGCGAATGGGGCTCCGACTATAGCGCAACGATTTTAATGGGGCCGGCCCTTGCGGGCGCGTGCAGGAGGTTAAGGCGGAGGGGGCGCCAAAGCCCGTGGGGCCCTACAGCCAAGCCCTCATCGCGGCCGGCCTAGTCTTCTGCTCGGGGCAGATTCCGCTGGAGGCTGCGTCGGGGCGCCTAGTGGAGGGGGATATCCGAGCTCAGGCGAGAACCGCGCTGAAGAACCTGGCTGAAGTGCTCCGAGCTGCCGGCAGCGGGCTGGATAAAGTAGTGAAGGTCACGGTCTACCTGGCCGACTTGGCGGATTTTCAGGCCTTTAATGAGGTATATCAGGAATTCTTCCGGGCCCCCTATCCGGCGAGGACGACGGTCGAGGTAAAGGGCCTGCCTCGCGGGGCCAGGATAGAGGTCGACGCCATCGCGCTGGCCCGTTAGCCCTCGGGCCTGCCCAAGGCCCTCGAATAAGCGGCCACGCTGATGCGGCCGGCGACCTTCCTTGCCACCTCCACAAGGGCCCTTGCTGGCGCGGAGCCGGGGTCCGAGATGACGATGGGGATACCCTCATCGCTCCTCTCCCTGACCTCCTTCGCCAGCGGCACCTGGCCCAGCAGCGGCACGCCCAGCTCCTGCGCGTACCTGGCGCCCGTACCATCTCCGAAGATGTAGCTGGGCGCCCCGCAGCAGGGGCAGATGAAGTAGCTCATGTTCTCCACCACCCCCAGCACCTCCACGCCCAGCCTCCTGAACATCAGCAGGGACTTGGACGCTATGAAGGAAGAGGTTTCGTGTGGGGTCGTTACAATTATCACCCCCGTGAGCGGTATCGACTGCGCCAGCGTCAGCGGTATATCGCCCGTGCCGGGCGGCAGGTCCACCAGAAGATAGTCGAGTTCGCCCCACTGCGTATCGGCCATCAGCTGCCGGAGCGCGGCCGAGATCAGGGGGCCCCTCCATATCACGGGCGTTTCGTCATGGACGATGAAGCCGAAGGACATGAGCTTTAGGCCGTGATAGCTCTCCGCGGGAATCAGCTTCTTGTCCTCCGCCCTGGGCTTTACGTTAATACGAAGCAGCCTGGGCAGCACGGGCCCGTAAATGTCCGCATCGAGCAGCCCGACCTTCGCCCCCAGCTGCGCGAGGGCCGCGGCCAGGTTCACCGCCAGCGTGGACTTGCCCACGCCGCCCTTTCCGCTGGCTATGCCCACGATGTTCTTGACCTGGCTCAGGGAGCTGAAGTCCAGGGCCTGCCTCGCGCCCCTTACCCTGGCCGTGACCTTCATGTCCACCTCGCGCACGCCCTCGATGGAGCCGACCGCCTGCCGGACCTGCCTCTCTATCTCATCGTTGAAGGGACAGGCAGGGCTGGTCAGCTCCAGCGTGAACGAGACCCGATCACCTTCGACGGCCAGGTCCTTTATCATGTTTAGGCTCACGACGTCGAGCTTCAGCTCGGGGTCCACGACCTTTCTCAGCTCCTCAAGCACGCGCTCCTTGGTGGGCACAGGAACCACCTAAGACGGCTATAACGTCGTTATAAGGATTGCCATGTCAGGCGCTGATCCTGTAGAAGTGAAAGAGGATGGAGAAGCTGAGCAGCAGGGCGCCCAACTCCAGAAGGACCACCGAGCCCAGGTTGGTGTTCACGGCCCTCAGCAGCAGGCCGTTCAGGGCCAGCTGAAAGACCACCAGGGCCATGAGGTTGAACCTAGCCCACCTGGGGCCGATCTTCACCTGCGTAACGACGCTCGGCCTGGCGGGCGTGGGCTTACGGCGCGAGAGCGCGGCGTAGACGATGGCGAAGGAGAGAACGCCGGCCAGAATCATAAACCCGAAGAGACTCCAGGGAGGGATGTAGAGCTTAAAGAGCGGGATATTTGTGTAGGGGTTCATCCAGAAGCCCCAGGCCGTCGTAAGCGCGGCCTGGGCAATGGAGGCGATGCCCAGGCCCGTAAAGAAGGGCCTGTCCCTCCAGGAGAGCCTCTTCCCCCTATCCACGAAGGGAATGACGAGGAACATGAGGATGTAGAGGCCCGGAAGAAGCACGCCGGCCACGAACTTATCCATGCCCGTGCGGAGGAAGGCGTATAGTGAGCTGAGGTACCACTCGGGGACGGTGAAGCCCACGGGCGCGCCCGGCACGAACTTCGTGCCGAGCTCCACGGGAAAGATGGCCGCGGCCACCAAGATCGCGCCTATGACGCCGGAGACCATGGGCACATCAAAGACCAGGTTGCGCGGGAAGTGAAGGCCCATGAGCAGCAGCATTATCACCGGTATTACGAAGACGTGATACGTGTAGAACCTTATGATGAAGTCGTAAAAGCCGGCTCCGAAGACGAAGAACCTGAGCAGGGGGCCCAGCTGAGGCGTTGACTGCGCCAACGCCACGCCTATGCTGATGGCCAGCTCAGCCCTCTCATTGAAGATGAGGTTATAGCCCGTGAAGGCCTCCAGCACGGTGAGCACTCCCAGTATGACGCCAGTCACCCACAGCATTTCGTTCCTGACCTTGAACCTGCCGCTGAAGTATTGGTAGTAAAGATGGCAGATGGCCAGCAGCACCATCGCGTTGGAGGCGGCATAATGTATGTTTCTGATCACGTACCCCAAGGAGGCCTGTTGCTCTATGAACTGAACGCTGTCCCAGGAGGTTGTGATGCCGGGATAGTAATAGAGCATGAGCATGGCCCCCGTGATCCCCAGCAGGATGAAGACGCTGAAGGTGAGCATGCCCAGGAAGCCCAGCGGGCTAATGTAGCTACGCGGGAACGTGAACCTCAGCGAAAAGAAGACGGTCCTCTCCAGCCTGTCGAGGACGTACGCTATGAGCTGCCTAACGCCTTTTCTCAGCTCCGCCACTCCTACGCCACCCTCCTCCCCGTGAGCGCGGAGACCTGGACTACATACCTGCCGGTACCAACGGTCCCTATGATATCGGTCGCATAAAGTGTTCCGTCATCGCCCACCTCTATCTTTACCTCGGGCAGGGCGTTGTTGGGGGCGGGCTGCAGGTAGGCTGGCCCATCGATCGCCCTGCCGTAGACCGGCTCGTACAGGCTGCCATGGCAGGGACAGGCGATGATGGAGAGGCTGGGCGTATACGTGGCCAGGCACATGAGGTGAACGCAGACGATGCTGTAGGCGACGAGCCTTCTTTCCGGAGGCACCTCATCGACTAGATATTGCTTACCGGCGAAGGAGGCTTCGAGCTGACGAGGGCGCTGTATCTTGGCCGGCAGTTTTATCAGCTGGCAGAGCCTGAAGGGATCGCTGTCGAGCGTGGGGTTCCCCGTCCTGGGATAGACGAACGTAACCACCTGATTGTCGGCCAATAGGGAGGGCCTGACGGGCAGGCCCGTCTTCACGTCCAAGATCTGCTGCCTCTTGGTCGCCACGGTGGTAGGCACGAAGAAGCTGCCCAGGTGCACGAAGGAGGCCAACGTGAAGAGGGCGCCCAACCCCCCGATGGCCTTTATGAACCGGCGCCGGGATTCGTCGACGGCCGGGCGGCTCACGGGCCTAGGCAGCGAGCTACTCCCTTTATTTATGTTTTATAACAAGGCCGCAGGCCGGCCCCAGCATGAAGGAGCTCCGCCTCATAGCCCTGGAGACGTTGCCCGAAGTCAAGCGGGGGCAGGATATAGCCCAGCTTATAGTGGAGGCCGCCCGGAGGGAGGGCGTGGTCCTTAAGGAAGGGGACGTCATCGTCGTGGCCCATAAAATCGTTTCTAAGGCGGAAGGCAGGGTAGTGAACCTGGAGGGGGTCAGGCCCTCGGAGGTGGCGCTTAAATGGGCGAGGTTGCTGAGAAAGGACCCGAGGCTGCTTGAAGTGATCCTGAGGGAGACCAAGAGGGTCGTGCGCATGGCCAGGGGCGTGCTGATCTGCGAGACGAGGCATGGGTTCGTCTGCGCCAACGCCGGCGTGGACCAGTCGAACGCGGGCAAGGGCAAGGTCGTGCTGCTGCCCGTGAGGCCCGATCGCTCCGCCAAAAGGATAAGGGCTCGCCTAGCCGAGCTGACCGGCCTAGACCTGCCCGTCATCATAACGGATACCTTCGGCAGGGCCTGGAGGATGGGGCAGGTCGACGTGGCCGTGGGCTTTTCGGGCATCAGCCCCTTCTTGGATTATCGCGGCAAGGCGGATGTGCACGGCTACGAGCTAAAGGTGACGATGCCCGCGCTGGTGGACGAAGTCGCCGCGGCCGCCGAGCTCGTCATGGGAAAGATAGCCCAGAGGCCCGTGGTCATCGTCAGGGGCCTGGAGTATGCGAGGGGGGAGCAGGGCAGCAGGCTGCTCGTCAGGCGCCCGTCACAGGACCTGTTCAGATAGGGGAAGTGCTGGCCGTCCTCTCCGGCGGATCGGGCTCAGCCAAGCTCGTGCGGGGCCTACGCCAGCTCGGCGACTTCACGCTGATCGTTAACGTGGGCGATAACTACTGGTTTCATGGCCTCTATGTCTGCCCCGACTTGGACATATTGATGTATGAGCTCGCGGGGCTCTTGGACCGCGCAAGGGGTTGGGGCATCAGGGATGATACGTTCAGCGCGCTGAGCCAGCTGCAGTATTACGGGCTGGAAACCTGGTTCAGGCTGGGGGATAGGGACCTGGCCACCTGCCTGGCCCGCACCTACCTTCTCTCTCGAGGAGAAACCCTCACGCAGGTCACGGCGAAGCTCAGCGGGGCTTTGGGCATAGCGCAGCGCCTCCTCCCCGCCAGCGATGAATATGTGCCGACGCTGCTGGATACGGATCAGGGGCTGCTGCACCTGCAGGAATTCTGGGTCAAGAGGAGGGGCCAGCCCAGGGTGAGGAGGGTCATATATGGGAGCGAGGGAAGGCCGGCGAGCAGCGAGGCCCTGGAGGCCTTGCGGAGGGCCAAGGCCATCATCATACCGCCCGCGAACCCCGTGACCAGCATCGCCCCCATCTTGGCCCTCTCAGGCATGGCTGAGGCCATGCGAGGGAAGCCCGTCGTGGCGGTCTCGCCCTTCCGGGGAGGGGAGGCCTTCAGCGGCCCGGCGGCCAAGCTGCTCAGAGAGCTGGGCCTTGAGGTAAGCCCGTTAACCCTCCTCCAGCTCTACAAGGGCCTCGTTACGCACCTTCTGATCGACAGCTCCGATGAGCGCCTGCTACCGGAGCTCCAGAGCAGGGGAATAAGGGCCTGGGCGACGGACCTGAGCATGGAGACGGAGCAGGCCAGCGCAAGGGTGGCTGGGCTTTGCCTTCAGGTTCTGGGCGAACTCTAGCGCTGGTGCTGATGAAGCCCGTGACAGCGGCCAAGCGCAGGCTGGCTAGCTCGATGAGCCCAGGGCAGCGCAGGCGGCTGAGCGAGCTGATGCTGGAGTTAGTGCTGAGGGCGGTCTCCAAGAGCGGCGTAGAAGGGAGGGCCTTGGTCACGGCCGATGATCGGATGGGCCCGATGGCCCAGCGCTTTGGCTTCACGCTGCTGAAGGAAAAGAGGCCGAGGGGCTTCTCCAGGGCCGTGCTGCTCGCGCTACAAAGCCCGCTGGCGCGGCACTACGAGGACGTGCTCATTCTCCCAGGAGACCTTCCCCTCCTGAGGGCCGAGGAGATCGACCGCGCGCTGGCCTTGCGCCGCTCGGCGCGTGCCCCCGTTTTATCGCCCTCCCTTCGCTTGGACGGCACCAACCTGCTGCTTGCGGCCCAGGATGAGCTTCCTCCGCTTCATTATGAGCGGGACAGCTTTCTGGGACATATGGAGGAGCTCCGCCGAAGGGGAAGCCGCTTCATAGTCTACTACGACCTGAGGCTCGCGCTGGACATAGACACGATGGGGGACCTAGAGCTCGCGCGGAGGCTCTTCCCGAGAAGCGAGTTCGCGCGAAGGGCGCGATTGAAGGCCATCGCTTAGCACCGGCATGAACTGGGGTCAGGCGCTTTGCCTCTCGCTGGGCCTCGTGTGGGGCCTGGCCCTGCTCCTCCTGCCGCTGAGGGGACCCAGGCTCAAGGCCTCGGGCGGCGAGCTTAGGGAAGGCCTGAGCGTTATAGTGCCCGTCCGCGACGAAGAGGCCCGCCTGAGGCTCCTGCTCCCAGCCCTGCTGGCCGAGGGCGGCGATGGGCTGGAGGTGATCGTGGTCGACGACGGATCCTCCGACTCCTCTTACTCGGTTGCCCTGGAGTGGCAGGCCAAGGACTCCAGGATCAGGGCCATCAGCGCCGGGCCCCTGCCGCCGGGCTGGGTCGGGAAGGCCTGGGCCTGCCATCGCGGGGCCTCGCTTGCCCGCGGGCGCTGGCTGCTCTTCCTCGACGCTGATGTAGGGCTTAAGCCCGGCATTCTGAGGGCGGCCCTGCAGCACGCGGCCCAGAGGGGGTTGGATGCCCTATCGCTGAGGCCCGCCCTAAGGGTAGAGGGCGTATGGGGCAGGCTGGTCTACTGCGTGCTGGGATTCCTGATCAGGGCCCTTTATCCGCCCTCCCTGCTGAACAGGGCCCACAGCCGGCGAGGCCTCTTCTTCGGAAGCTTCCTCCTGACCCGCGCCGAGGCCTACAGGCGCGTAGGAGGGCATGAAAGCGTGAGGGGGGAGCTCGTGGAGGATTACGCCCTGGGCCAAGCGTATAAGCGCCTGGGCCTCAGGACGGAATTGCTAAGGGGAGAGGGGTGGCTCGAGAGCCGGGCCTCCCTTTCTCTGGCCGAGGCCTGCGAAATGGTGAGGAGAATAGCTTCGGCCCCGCTTGATGGCAGGAGGGGACTGGCCCTGGCCTTTTCCTCACTCCTGCTCTTCCTTACATGGGCTCCCTGGGCCCTTCTCATCGCGGTCCTCTTCACCCCGCTGGGCCCCATCGCCCTTGCCCCTCCCCTATTGCTATGGCTCAACTTCTGGCCCGAGCTCAGGGAGATGCGCCTGAGCGCCCTATATCTGCTGGGCATCCCTCTGGGCGCAGCGGTGATCTCATACGCCGTATTCACCATGTCGGTGTGGTACGGCAAGAGGGCCCTGCGATGGAGGGGAAGAACTTATGGCCCCAAAGCCATAAGTCCGGCCGGGCGGGATGGCTGAGGATGGGCGAGGGCGCGTGTCCCTTCTGCGAAATAGCCCAGGGGAAGCGGGAAGCGGCCTACGTATATAGGTCGGAGCGGCACGTGGCCTTCATGGACCATCGCCCCATAAACCCGGGCCACGTGCTGGTAATACCCGTGGCCCATTATGAGACGCTGTTGGATATGCCCTACGGAGAGGCCGGGCCCCTCTTCGAGCTCGTAAGGAGGGTGGCCAAGGCTGCGAAGGCGGCGGTGAGGGCCGATGGCGTGCACATAGGCGTAAACAACGGCCGGGCCTCTAACCAGCTCGTCCCCCACGTACACGTGCATGTGGTGCCGCGCTTCTTCGGAGATGCGCCCGGCGCGCGAATGCCCCCCAGAAAGGCGATGGCGTTTGACCAGCTGAGGGCCCTGGCCGAGGAAATCTCCAGCCGGCTCAGGGAGATCGAATGAGGGCGCGCATGCGGTCACCGCGGCCCCGGGAGGTGAAGCATGACCAGCGGGCTGTCGCCTGACCTGCTCGAGGCCCTTGCCTACATGCTGCCCGCCTACGTCGCCAACGGCACGCCCGTGGTGGCCGTGCGCTTCTTCAGGTCGCTACATCCCTTAGATCTGGGGCGAAGGGCCTGGGATGGGCGAAGGCTCCTCGGCGACGGGAAGACCGCGGAGGGGTTCGCTTCGGGCAGCGCCATGGGCTTCCTCGCCGGAACCTTGGTGCTATTGGCAGACCCCCTGCTCTATAGGGCTTGGGCGGAGCCGCTGCTGCTGGCCCTGGGCGCGCTCCTGGGCGATCTGCTGGGGGCCTTCATCAAGAGGCGACTGGGCCTGCAGAGGGGGCAGCCGGCCCCCGGCCTCGACCAGCTGGACTTCCTGGCCGTGGGCCTGCTGCTCACCTTCTTGCTCTATGGTCCTCCCTCCTGGGCGACTTCGTGGGTGCTGCTGGGCCTTGCTGTGATAACGGTTGGCCTTCACCTCTTGACCAACGCGGCGGCACATGCTATGAGGTTAAAGGAGAGGCCGTATTAGCGAGGAGCAAGGGGCGCCATGGCCAGGTTCACGTGCCCCTTATGCCGGGGTCCCGTGCGCTTCGCGCTGAGGGAAAGCCAGGGGCTGCTGGCCTTCTGCGGCCCTTGCTCCCTGGGCACCGCCTCGGGGGCGGAAGACGAGGAGGAGGCCTACTTAGAGCTTCTGGAGGCGGTGGAGGGAGGCAAAGCCCGGAAAGGGAACCTGCAGGGCCTGCTGGAGGCCGAGCGGCTCCTCATGCCCCTCCAGGAGCTCGAGCGGCTCCTCGTCCGTGAAGGCATCACGCTCGGCGAGCTGCCAAATGATGTGAGGGAGCTGCTTCTGAGCAGACAGGATCTGATAGTGAAATATGAGCTGCTGGCCGCGCACATGCCCAAGGGCGGCGAGGTGCCGGAGGACCTGCCCCGGGCCTTTCGGGAAGCTGCCCTCCGGGCGGGCCTCAGGCCCTATCCCTTTCAGGTGGAGGCCTGGAGAAATATCCTAGCGGGCAAGAATACGCTTATCCTAGCCCCCGCGGGCAGCGGCAAAACCGAGGCCTTCGCGCTGCCGGCGCTTTACCTGGGCTCGCTGGCCCAAGGGAGGCCCAGTGTGCTGTTCATCTATCCCACCAAGGCGCTGGGCAGGGATCAGAGGCCGAGGCTTGCCCAGCTGGCGGAGGCGATGGGGATGAGGGTGCAGGTCATGGACGGCGATACGCCGGAGGACGAGAGGAGAAGGATCGCGGAGGACCCTCCTCACGCCATAATAACGAACTTCGATGCCATACACTACCACCTGCTGTATAGGACGCCCTTCGGCAGGCTGCTGCCGCATATCAGGGTAGTGGCCTTGGACGAGGTGCAGGTCTACAAGGGCGTTTATGGCGCCCACGTGCATTTCATCCTTCGCCGCCTCAGGCGCGTAACGCGGGGCCTTCAGCTCATAGCCGCCTCCGCGCTGCTGGAGAACCCCGTTGAGTTCGTGGAAAAGCTCTGCGCCGCGCCCTTTGAGCTGGTGAAGGAGGAGACGGGGAGAAGGGGGCCCGCACACCTGATCGCCATCATGCCCGTGCTCAGGGGCTATCATGAGTTCTTCGTCCGCTGCGCGGAGCTGCTGCTGCGGCACCGCCGAAACCTATTGCTCTTCTTCAACTCCCACAGGAACGCCGAGCTGGTGGCCCTCATGGCGAGGAGGAGGGGCCTAAGGGTGGAGGTGCACAGGGCCGGCCTGCCCGCCGCGCATCGGGAAAGGGTGGAGAAGCTCTTCAAGGGCGGCGAACTCAGGGCGATAGCGGCGACCCCCACGCTGGAGCTGGGCCTAGATGTAGGAACCGTGGACGGGGTGGCCTCCGAGCTGGTGGTCGTAAACAGGCTGGTGCAGAGGGTTGGAAGGGCCGGGAGGAGGGGCCAGGAGAGCGCGGTCGTCCTTGTGCTGAGGCCGGATGACCCTATCGGACAATACTACAGGAGGAACTTTGACCAGTACTTCGCTGACGTCGAGGCCGCCTACCTTGAGCCCGGCAACCCCTACGTGGCCGAGCGGCAGCTCCTGGCGATGGCCTTGGAGAAGCTCCTGCTGCCGGAGGAGGCGCGGGGCCTAGAGGATGTGCTGCGGCGACTCCTAGGGAGGGGGCTGCTCCGCGCGAGGGGGATGGGCTGGGAGGCCGTGAGGCCCGGGGCGCTTCGGGAGCTCTCCGACCTTAACCTCAGGGGTACGGGGGAAGCGGTGAGGATCTACGTTGGGGGGCGAAGGGCAGGCGAGAGGGAGCTCCCGCTGGCGCTGGAGGAGCTCCACCCCGGCGCCGTGTACCTGATGAACGGCAGGCCCTATCTCTGTAGGGAGCTGGACCTAAAGGCGAGGCGCGCGGCGCTGGAGCCCATGAGCGGCGAGCCGTACTTCACGAGGGCGATCGTGGAGGAGGAGCCCCGGGTCCTGCGGGTGCTCGAATCAAAGGGCGTGCTCGGCCTGACGGTGCTCTATGCGGAGCTGGCGCTCACAAAGCGCGTGGTGGGCTATATGCGAAGGACGCTCGGTGAGGCGGGCCCCGGCACGCTTATTCCCCTTCCCGAAGCTCCCACCTATTCGTTTAGGACGAGGGGGCTTGTCTTCAGGGCCCCCAGGCCGCTGCGGTTCTTGGAGAGGAGGTCAGAGGAGGGCCTATGGGAGGGCTCCTCGTACCATGCCAGCGAGCACGCGCTCATCGAGGGCACCGATATGATCACGGGAGGAGCGGCCGAGGAGATGGGCGGCCTCTCGCTGGGCGCCTCGGGCATCATCCTGGTCTACGACGCGGCGCCGGGGGGCAGCGGCCCGACCTACCTGCTCTTCAATAGGATGGAGGCGGCCCTGCGCAGGGCCTATGAGGTGGTGAGCCGCTGCCCCTGCGCTTCCCTAAAGGGCTGTCCCCGCTGCGTATACTCATACCGCTGCGGCAACGATAACAGGTTCCTGAGCAGGGAGGGGGCCGAGGAGGTCCTGCGCCGAATTTTGGAGGGCGAGGGCAGGGGCCTCGAGCCGGACGAGGTAGGAGGATGGTGGAGGAGCTGATGCGCTAGGCCCTCCACCATTCGAAGCCAAGCAGCGAAATCTTTTTCCTCCTTCTGTCGGCCAGGGCCATGATGTACTTCTTCCTGACGGTGTTGGCGAGCCGGCCCGCAAGCACTATATGAGGTGCCGTGATCTCGGCGCTCGGCCTGAAGACCTGGATCAGGTAAGGGGCGTGATCTATTCCTGGGCCCTGCTCATAGACCGCGAAGTCGCATCCGAACTTTATGCCCGGCGTTACGACGAAGCCCCTCTCCCTAAGGTGCTCGTAGACCATGTACTTCTCGGCGAACTCCACATACTCCCTCACGCACCTTCGCCTCAGGCCCTCCAGGCTCACCGGCCTCCCGGACCTTATGTCCAAGATGTAGAGCCTGCCCTTCTTGCAGAGATAATAGGCCTCTAGCAGGTCCAAGAGCAGCGGGGCATCGAAGTCGGCCCCCTTGGGCTTGGGTATGCCCAAGGGCTTGCCGTAAAAGCCCTCCTTATACAGGCGGCGGGCCTCCTCCCTGTCCCAGATGCAGACCCTATTGCCCACCAAGTAGCCTTGGGCGGGCATGGGCTACAGGCCCAGGGAGAGGACCGTCATGTTGTCCATCGCCTCCAGGCACCTGTCCCCCGTCTCCTCCAGGATGTCCGCGATGTCCTTGAGCAGTATCAAGCTCGGCACGTCCAAGTTGGAGTTTATGATCTTGACCAGAAGCTCTCGGTAGCTCTCGTCGACCTTGCCCTCCGTCTCCTTGAGCGTCCCGCCCAGCTGCAGGGCCTTCTGGGGCGAGATGGTGAGCGCCTTCGTAAGCTCGTAGAGCCCCTTTAGGAACTCGTTCACGGCGTTCAGGAGCGCCTCCAGGCTGGCCAGGAGCGCCTGGTTCGAGAGCGTGGCCTTCTTAAGATGGGCCAGCCTGAAGATGATGCCCGTTATATAGCCCGCCAGCTCCTCGATGAGGTTCGTTGTGCGCATGAAGTCCTCGCGGTTAAGGATGAGCACGCCCATGCTGGCCAGCTCCCGGGCCAGCATGCGCCGGTAGGTCTCCACGTCCTCCTCGGCCTTCTTTGCCCTCTCGAGGGCTGCCAAGATGTCCTCGCGGTTGCCCGCCTTGGCGGCCTCCAGCGCGAGGTTCAGCTCCCTCGAGGCATCGTAGACCCTTCTTGCCTGGTCCAGCAGCACCGTCAGCGTGCGGCGCTTTGCCTGCAGCTCAGCTTCTCCTGCATAGACGGCCATGTGGGTCGTTGTGGGGCTAAGTTTTTAACTCTTCTCACGCGCCCGCTCATCGCCCAGCTCCATCTGCTTGCGCCTTATCTGTTCATCGAGGGGAGGGTGCCTCCTCCCGCGCCGGGGCCTTATCGGATAATGGCCGATGAGCTCCAGCGCCCTTCGCTGAAGGGGCTGCGCCTCTAGGGGCACGAAGCTGTTCCATTGCTTATAGTGGGAGTAGGAGCCCGGCAGGGTCCATCGAACGTCGAAGGAGCGGAGCTCGCTGGGTTCTATGCAGACGGCGACCCTATCCAGCTCCCTGTGCAGCGAAAGGGGGCAGGTGAAGAGGCGCTGCGGATCCATCTTGTTCTCCACCCGCACGCCCTTCAGCCCTTCGCCCTCGAGCCGCTTCAGCACATACTCGGTTACGGCATAGGCCACGTCAAGGGGATGGACGCCGGGCATGTTCCAGTCAAGGGCCCCCGGGTGCAGGTGCACGTGCAGTCCCCTGCCGCTCCACTTCACGATCAGGGACCTCTCTATGCCCAGCCCCCTGAGGAGCTCCAGCAGCCTTAGGCCCGCCTCGACCACATGGCGCCACTCCGGCGAGGCCGCGTCTATATCCCAGGTGGGCATACAGCTGACCCAGTTTTCGGGCCGCAGCAGCTCCGAGCGGCTCAGGCTCCTGTATTCAAGCGCGGTCGCGTAAAAGGTCCTGGGGCCGAGGTGGCTGAAGCGGAGCAGCAGGGCCGGCACATCCTCCGGCGAGGCAAGCGCCAGGGGATGGCCTTGCCCGGGAAGATAGCGCAGCAGCATCCTCCTTTCATTGGCGGGCGCGCAGTGTATGCCCACCCATCTGTTCCTGGCGAAGGACCAGATGGCATAGGCGACCTCCTCTTTCTGATAGTGCGCCAGGACCTCCTCCCTGGCTAGGGCCAACCCGCTACGGGATGCCCTCCTCGGTCCTCCTGCTGGCCTCGGCTATCCTCCTGGCTACGCCCGCGGGCAACGATATATCCTCCCTCCTCCGCTCGACCCTCTCCAGCACGACGAGGCCCACGCCCGGCCTTATGTCGACTTCATGCAGGAACCTGTCATGATTGGTCTGGCGCATCTTCTCGATGAGCACGTACCTCTTGAGCTCACCAGCCCTGATGGCCCTCCTGAACCTTATTATGCCGTCGGCGATGTGCTCTATGCCCCATCCAAAGGACTCCGCGCTGGTGATGGCGTATTGGCTCGTCGCCAGGATGGTGAAGTCCCACTTGGCCAGCACCTTCTTGAGGAAATAGGAGTACCGCCTGGCCATGGCCGGCCTGTCGAGCCAGAAGGCGCTCACGCTGTCCACGACCAGCCGCGCCCTGCCGTAGCCCAGCTCCTTCTTGGCCTCCACCACCTTATCCACTAGGGGCTCAACTTCTAGGGCCGAGAGGGACCAACGGTCCTCCTGCCCCATCAGCGCGTCCACGATGATCAGCTTGCCCGCATCGATGGCCGCCTTGAAGTCGATCGAGAACTGGGCCGCCTGCCTTATGACCGAGGCCCGGGATTCCTCCGTGGTCACGAAGATGCACCTGTCGCCATCCATTAGCCCGCGCTGTACAAAATGTATGCAGAGGACCGTCTTGCCCGTGCCCGGCTCCCCCGTGACGGCCACGAAGAACCCCCTGGGAATGCCGCCCTCCAACATGGCGTCTAGGCCCGGAACTCCCAGCGATAGCCTTTCTGGGCCCTCGGGCACGGCTCACGTGCGCGCCTTGGGTTTTAACCTTTAGGCCTGCCCTGTGCGGCTTCCCACTCTGTCCTCAGCAGATCTAGGCGGCTGAGCCCCAGCCTATCCGCCCCCGCCTCCAGCAGCGCCAGGGCCTGCGCCAGGCCCCTGATGCCGCCCGCGGCCTTGACCTTCACTGGCGCCAGGCGCTTGGCGAGCCTGACGTCATCGGCCGACACGGGCCTGGGGCCGAAGCCCGTGCCGAGCTTGAGGAAATCTATGCCGTACTCGGTGAGGCCCCTGAGCACGGCCTTCAGCTCCGGCTCCCCCACGCCTACCTCCACGATGGCCTTGAGCACTATGCCCGGAGCCCTCTCCCTGAAGGCGGCCAGCTCCCTGTAGAAGTCGCTCAATCTCCCCCAGCGCAGGTAGTAGGGGTTGGGCACGAAGTCCACCTCATCCACGCCCTGGGCCAGCAGGTAATCCAGCTCCGCTATTTTGCTCTCAAGCGTTGCATAGCCGAAGGGGAAGCCGACCGCGCCTATGAGCTTGACCTGGCCCAACCGTAGCCTGGCCTCCCTTGCCAGGGATGAGGGCACCACGAGCCCATAGGGCCTGAGCGCCGCGACCAGCTCGAGGACCTCAAGGAACTCCCGCTCCGAGGCCTCGGGCCTAAGGAAGGCCAGGTCGCAGCGCCCGGCCAGCTGCTCCCAAGAGCTCATGCCCCCGCGCCCTCCTGAATCGGCTCCGGCCTCTCCTCGAGGGCCCTCTTGCGCTGCTTAAGGTAGAGCTCGACGAGCTCCTCCACGGTAGTCGCATCCTCGGGGGCCTTGTCGTCCCTGAGCCTGCCCGTATACTTTGGGAAGCGGAGGGCGAGGCCCACGCCCGGCCTGAACCTGTCCAGCGCGGCGGTGTGGATGGGGGAGAGCGTGATCTCGGACGCCGCGACCTCGATGACGAGCTTGGGCTCGAGCCAGACTTCAGGCTCCAGCTTAGTATCAACCCTCGGCGCCCTGTGTTCCCTTACCAGCTGCCGGGCCATATCGGTGAACCTGGCCAAATCCTCGTCCGTGAAGCCCGTGCCGACCTTGCAGACGGACCTGAAGATATCCTCGCCCTTGTCGTAGACCGCGCAGAGGTAGGCCCCGTACTTGCCGGCCCTCTTGCCCCTGCCGTGAAAGGCGCCGACGACGACCAGGTCGAGCGTATCCGCCAGCTCCAGCTTGTACTCGCGCTTGAGCTTGATCCAGGCGAACTCCCTCGCCCCGGCCCTATAGGAGGAGTTGGGGTCCTTGCAGACCAGGCCCTCGCATCCCTCGGCGATGGCCTGCGCCATCCAGGCCTCGAGCTGGGCCGCCGTCTCGGCCAGGATGTAGGGCACCGCCTTGAACATATCATCCTGCTCTAGGAGGCCCTCGAGGATCCTTCTCCTCTCCTTCAACGGGGCCTGCGTGAGGTCCCGCCCCTCCGCGTAGAGCACGTCGAAGAGATAGAGGGCCACGGGATAGGCCTTCATGGCCTGCTCGATGCCGTACTTCCTGCGCCTGTGCATCAGCTCCTGAAAGGGCAGGAATTCCCCCGTGGCTTCGTCGACGGCCACCACTTCGCCCTCAACGATGGCGATCTCCGCCTTCAGGCGACTCCTCGCCAGGGCTACGACATCGGGATAGTGAAGCGTTATGTTCTCCAGCCTGCGTGAGAAGAGCGTCACGCGGTCGCCCTCCTTATGCACCTGCACCCTTTCGCCGTCTAGCTTGTACTCGGCCTGCACGGGGCCCGCGATCTTCTGCAGCACCTCCTCGGCGCTGGTGAGCCTCTCGGCCAGCATGGGGCGGACAGGCCTGCCCACCTGCACGCCGAAGGCCGCGATCGCGTCGATGCCCTTGGTGGCCAGCGCCTTGAGCACGAGCCCTATGTCGCTCGTGATGTTGTAGGCCCGCTCGAGCAGGGACCTCTTCTCCCTGCCGCCCGCGAAGGCCTCGGCCGCGGCATCGAGGAGCGTATAGTCCGCCACCCCCAGCCGTAGCCGGCCCGTGACCATCCTAAGGATGTATTTGGCCTCCTTAGGCTGTGCGTCGTTGAGCAGGCTCGCCAGGAGCTTTACCTTGACGTCCACGGAGCCCGGGCCGGCGGCCTTGGCCATCTTGAGCAGGGTTTCATAGACGCCTTGTACCGACAGCGGCTCGGCGAAGAAGGTGGTCTGCTTCTTGTGGGCCAGGGCCTCGGCCGCGGCATCCCCCAAGTCGCCCAGCTTCTTGTAGAGGGCCTCCACCTCGGCCACAGATAGGCCGCTGGAGAGCGCGATCGCCCTCAGGGCCAGCTTTTCGGCGACGCCGATCTCTATGCCCAAGTAATCCGGCGCGAGCTTGCCCAGCGTAAGGTATGCGATCCTGTCCAGCAGCTCGGCCGGCGCCTTCAGGAAGAGCTGCATCAGGATGGCCGTGAGCTCCAGCCTCTTGGTCGTGGCCTCCATCGCTTCGAAGGCCTCGACCAGCTCTTGAAACCTCAACCTTCACCCCTCCTGATGGCGATGGGCCCTCCTTCGCGCAGGGCCCTTAAGGGCTTTGCCGAATCCAAGAGCCTGCCCACGGGGTTAGCGGGCCTGGGCGAGGGGGCCGAGGCCGCGAAGATGCACAGCGCGGCGCCGCTGGGCATAAAGGCCATCTCCCCTTCGGCGAAGGAGCTCCGCGCCTTTTCCAGGCCCTCCTGCAGCGGCACGGGAAAGTAGATGAAGGCATCCTGATACCACGTGGCCCTGCCCGTCATCGGCAGCAGGGCCAGCAGCTTCGAGACAGTGAAGGGGGCCCAGTGCCTTACGAGCTCGCCCCTGAGCGTGACCCCCGCGGCCTCGACCAGCACGGCCACCCTGCTCAGGCTAGGAGCCCTGAGCTCTGCCATGCCGCGCCGGTTCGGGCGGCCAATTCTTTTTAAAGCCGGCGCCTTGCCGGTTGCCGCTTTATGAGCGCGCAGAGCGAGGGGGGAAGGACAAAGGCCAGCCAGGTGCTTATTGGCCCTCCCAGGCTAACGCGCTTCGAAAGGGCCCGCATCGTGGGGGCTAGGGCGCTGCAGCTGGCCTATGGAGCCCCCCCGCTGATACCCGTCACGAAGGAGATGAGGGACCCTATTCAGATCGCGGCGGCGGAGCTGGAGAGGGGCGTGCTGCCCATAATCATTCGCCGCACGCTGCCCGACGGCACCTTTCAGGATATACCGCTATCCTGGCTCCTCCCCTCCCAGAAGGAGGGTCGCGCCGCGAGGGCGCCGCGCCGTAAAAGTATAAAAGAAGAGAAGGAAGGCTAGCGGCATGAGCGCAGGTCCAGCCGAGCAGCCGCCAACGAGGCCTACCCCTCCGCCCAATCACATCTTCATAGGAAAGAAGCCGCGGGGCGTCTATGTCACGTCGGCGATGATCCAGCTTGCCCAGGCGGGCGAGGTGGTGCTAAAGGCGAGGGGCCTCGCCACGGCCAGGGCGCTGGACGTGGCCAGGATCCTGACGATGAGGGCGGGCGCCGATATCTTCGAGATAAAGCAGATCAAGATAGGCGAGGAGAGGCTGACGGGGCAAGAAGGGCAGCCCAAGTCCGTCACCACCGTCGAAATCACCATCGCGAAGAAGTAGACGGGCCCTACGTTAAGTTTTTAAGCGCGCCCCTGTGGCCCTGGCGTGAGAAGTGGCCGAAGGGGGCCTCGAAAGCTCGTCGTCCAGGCTCGAGCACATCGCTCCGCCCACGCTGCCCTTAAGCGCGAGCGAGATTAGGGAACTGGCCTCGCAGTACGGCACGCCGTTCTACCTCTTCTCCGAAGCGATGATAGAGGAGAGGCTCAGCAGGCTGGCCAGGAGCTTCGCGGCCTTCAGGGGCACGGTGGAGGTAGCCTACTCCATGAAGGCCAACTTCAACCCTCATATCCTGAGGGCCTGCGAAAGGGCAGGAGCGCTCTTCGATGTCGCGACCGCGGATGAGCTGGCCTTCCTCGAGAAGAGCGGCGTAAGCCCCGGCAGGGCCATCTTCACGAGCGTGGATGAGTCGGAGGAGGCCCAGCTGGTCGCCCTTACGAAGGGCGTCAGGCTCATCTCAGTCAGCTCCTACAACGGCCTCCTCAGGCTCGCCAGCACGGCGGAGAGGCTGGGCAGGAGCGCGCCGCTGCTGGTGCGCATCAACCCTGAAGTGCTCGTCAAGGCGGAGGTGCCCGCCAGCGCTCGGCGGGGCAAGTTCGGCGTGCCGCTCAACGGCAACTGCAGGGACAGCGCGCTTTACATAATAAGGTCCTTGAACTCTTTCCCCAGCCTCGAGTTCAAGGGCTTCCACTTCCACTTAGGCTCCCAGATTACGAACCCCTTCGCCTTCATAAGGGCGCTGGACCGGCTCGAGGCCTTCGCCCTTAAGCTCAGGAGGGAAAGGCCGGACTTCAGCCTTGAGGTGCTGGACATAGGAGGCGGCACGCCCGTCTGCTACGGCTCGCCCGTGCCCGAGCCGGAGGAGTTCGCGAGGCCCATCGTCGAGAGGCTCAACCAGTTCTCCGAGAGGTTAGGGCGCGAGTTCAGGCTCATCGTGGAGAGCGGCAGGTATATCGTCGCCGAGGCGGGCTCGCTGGTGAGCAGGGTCGTGAACGTGAAGGACTACGGCGAGGATGTATTCATAATCACCGACGCGGGCTACCACCTGCTGCTCGATGCGGCGCTGCTCGACCAGCCCTATCCTCAGCTGATCATGCCCGAAGGGGAGGGAGGGCTGGAGCTGGGGGGCAAGAGGGTGCATACGGTGGGGCTTCTCTGCGACTCCGACGACGTGGTGCCCATCGCTCCGAACTCCAGGCTTGAACGTGTTAAGCCGGGCGACCTGCTCATCTTCGCCAACGCGGGAGCTTACTCCGTCGTCTTCAACATGCCCTTTCACTGCGCGCGCAAGCCTCCCATCCTGATGCTCCGGAGGGATGGGCGGGTGATCCTCGCCAGGAGAAGGGAGAGCCTAGAGGAGCTGTACGCGGAAGAGGGGGGGCTGTAGACTAATTCTTTTAAGGGCCACGCCCAGCCCTCAGCGTGAGCGCTCGAAGGGCCATCATCTTGGGCGCGGCGGGAAGGGACTTCCATAACTTTAACGTCTACTTCAGGGAAAGGGAGGATATAGAGGTCGTCGCGTTTACGGCCACGCAGATCCCCTTCATCGCGGACAGGGTCTACCCGCCCGAGCTGGCGGGGCCCAGGTACCCCCGGGGCATACCGATCTATGATGAGGAACTGCTGCCCAGGCTCATAGAGGAGCTGCGCGTGACCGACGTGTACTTCTCCTATAGCGACGTGAGCCATGAGCACGTCATGCACTTAGCATCGCTGGCGCTGGCCAAGGGCTGTTCCTTCCACATCCTCGGCCCCGAGGATACGTACGTCACCTCTGCGAAGCCCGTCATTGCGGTGACGGCCAGCAGGACGGGGGCAGGAAAGAGCACGGTATCGAGAAGGCTGAGCCTGACGCTCAGGGCCTGGGGCCGCAGGCCCGTCATCGTGAGGCATCCCATGCCCTATGGGGCCCTGAGAGCGGAGCCGCAGCTGTACAGGAGCGAGCAGGACCTCGCGGCGGCGGGCCTCACGATCGAGGAGCTGGAGGAGTTCGAAGGCCACGTCGCCAACGGATTCCCCGTGCTCGCCGGCGTGGACTACTCGCTCGTCCTAAGGCGGGCCGAGCAGGAGGGGGACCTTATCATCTGGGATGGGGGGAACAACGACCTGCCCTTCGTAAGGCCCAACCTGCACATCACGGTCGTGGACCCCACGCGGCCTGGGCACGAGCTGAAGTACCACCCCGGCGAGGCGAACGTCAGGATGGCGGACCTGATCGTCATAAATAAGGTAAATGTGGCTAGGCAGGAGGATATAGTTAGGGTAGAGGCGAACGTCAGGAAGCTGAACCCACAGGCCCTCGTGGTAAGGCTGCGTTCGGAGGTGAGGCTCAGGGGAGAGGTGGAGCTGCGCGGGAGAAGGGTCCTGGCCATCGAGGATGGGCCGACCGTGACGCACGGCGAGCTGCCCGAGGGCGTGGCGGCCCAAGCGGCCAGGCAGGCGGGCGCGCAGCTCGTGGACCCCAGGCCCTATGCGTTGGGCAGCATAAAGGAGGCCTACATAAGGTATCCCTTTATGGGCCCCGTCCTGCCGGCCCTGGGCTACAGCCGGCGTCAGCTAAGGGAGCTGGAGCAGGTCATAGAGCGCGTGGACTGCGACGTGGTGGTGCTCGGCACACCCGCCAACCTCGCCAGGCTCATCAACATCGCCAAGCCCATCGCCAGGGTTACCTATGAGGCAGTGGACGCCGGCGCGCTGGGCTTCGAGGAGGCCTTGCTGCAGGCGGCCGCCAAAAAGGGCTTAGCGCTTAGGCCCTAGGCCCAACAGCTCCAGCGCCCTGGGCAGCAGCTGCCACCCCTCCATCTCTCCCAGGCTTCCATAGGCCGCCTGCCTCTCCGAGAGATGCTGAAGGCCGTCAGAACTCGTCTCCCCCTCCCTATACAGCGCGGCGGGAACGGGGTCGGCGCTATGGGCCTTGAGGACGCAGGGCGTGCTGTGGTCTGAAGTGATCAGCATGCTGCCTGAGCCCCCTCTTTCCGAGAGCGTGCCGAAGAAGCGCGCATCGATCTCCTCGATTGACCGGAGCTTGCCCGCGGCATCCCCCCGATGCCCGAACTCGTCGGGGCCCTTCACGTGCACATAGACCACGTCATGCCGCTCGTTAAGCGCCAGCGCCCTGAGGGCCTTTTCCTCCAGGGCCTCCTCCGGGACCGGAACGAGCTCCATGCCCAGGAGCTTGGCTATTCCCTTCTCGACGGGCATGCTGGCCACGCACGCGAAGGAGAGGCCGAACTTCTGATTCACGGTCCTGAAGGAGCGAGGCAACGTGCCCGCATCCCTGAGCAAGAGGGCGTTGACGGGCAGCTTGCCCTGGCCCCTCCTCCTCTCGTTTACCGGGCTATCGCTCAGGGCCCTCATCGCCTGCACGTAGAGGCGGTTTACCAACTGCGCGCTCAGCTCGGCTTCTGGCTCCAGCGCGCGGCACGGCTCGACCTGGGCCTGCGCCTCGGCCAGGGCTAGGCTCATCTCCCCCTGCCTGCTGTAGGCGGGGTCCATGTTGGTTATCCTTCCCGAAAGCTCGGCGGGCCCCCATATCAGCACGACCCCCCTATGGCCCACGGTGTGGACGACTCGCGCCCTGAAGGGGGCCAGGTCGAGCGCTCTCTCAACCTCCTCGGCCAGGGCCCTTCCGTCCTCTTCGCCCAGGTCCTTGCCCGCCCTTCTATCGAGGATCCTAGCCCCCACTACGCAGGCAAAGTTGGCCCTTAGGGCCAGCATGCCCGGCTCAAGGCTTAGGCCCGCCCCCAGGGCCTCGAGCACCCCCCTTGCTACGCCCTCCTCGGGCAGCCTGTAGCCCAGCAACGAAAGCGCCCCCGCGTCCGACTCCGGCGCGACGCCGCGCCTGACAGGATGCACCAGGCCCACGCGCGCCGAGCGCACCAGCGCATCCAGATGGGGCGTGCGGGCCGCCTCCAGGGGCGTGAGGCCGCCAAGCTCCTTGATGGGCCTATCGCCCAGCCCATCCAACACCACGAAAAGCATCCTCATGAAGGGCTGGTGCTGAAAGGTTAAAATCCCTTTCTCCGACGGCGCCCCGCCTTGGCCTTCACCCTTAGGAGGGATTATTATTCGGAGAGGTTCGTCTTCACGCGCGAAGCCGCGGAGGCGAGGGCCCGGGAGGGGTGCTCCATCTGCACCGGCGACCCCTCCTTCGGCAGGAGCCTGCTGGCCCTAAAGGAGAGGGAGGGGGCGCTCGTCAAGGAAGAGGAATCGGATGAGTGGGAGGTCAAGGTAGTGGAGCCCGCGGAGCCGCTGGCATCGCCCGAGGGTGATGGGCAACAGCCCTCCCTGGGGCTGCTAGTGGCTAGCAGGCCCAGGGGCCTGCACAGGGTGGCCGTGCTGGCCAGGCAGCATGGCATGGGGCTTAGCCAGCTCGGCCGGAGGGCCTGGCTCTTGGGCCTCACGGCCCTACAGGACCAGCTGAGGTCGCTCTATGCCCAGAGGGGGATCGCGTACGTGGCCCTCTTCGCCGATGACCCCGAAGTCATCTACCAGCCACCGGACAGGGAAGAGCCCCTTCATGCCCTGGCGCACCTCCTGGGCCTGAGCTTCGTGCCCAAGGCGATTAGGGAGGAGGTGGAGGCCCAGAACACGTACTACGAGGATAAGGGCGAGTGCGCGCTCTGCGCGGTGCTTAAGCAGGAGGGAAGGGGGCCGCGCCACCTCTTTGCGACGGGCGCCTTCGTGGCCCTCGCGCCATGGGCAAGCGCCAGGCCCTACGCGATCAAGCTGGTGCCCAAGGCTCACTCCAACAGCTATTCCCGGCTCACGCAGAGGGAGCTGGATGACCTTGCGCTCGCATTGGAGGTCATCTTTAGGGCGCTGCAGGAAGTCCTGCCGAAGCAGCCCTATCACTTGGTGTTCAACGACTATCCCAGCAAGAGGAGCACCATGGACATGCACTTCTCAATAGAGATCTACTCGGACCCGCAGAGGAGGAGCGCCCTAGAGGAGGGCTGGGGCCTCGCCTTTAACAGGGTTAGGCCGGAGGCGGCGGCGCGGGCCCTGGCCCCCGCCTGCCGCAGGCTCCTCGCCGAGAGGCTGGGCGCCGACTAGAGCTCCAACAGCGCCTTATACCTTTCAATGTTAGGCACGGGCGTGGGATCCACGCCCTTCAGCACGGCAAGATAGACGGTGGCCAGCTCCAGCTCGTAGAGGGCGCCCGCTTCACCCACCAGGCCCTGGCCCACCTGTAGGCGATGAAGCCTCAGGCCCTTCTCGCGGTAGAAGGCCTCCAGGGCAGCCCGCACGCCTTGCCTCAGGGGCGTGCGCCCCCGCTCGAGCAGGACAGGGCGGGGTCCCGGCAACCTTTCGAGGCCGCAGATGTAGTTGTGCATAGCCTCCGGAATCGGGAAGAGCAGGGAGGGCTCCTTTGCATTTTCGGCCAGGCTCTTGGCGAACCTTTGGGCCACGGGCCCCAGCTCTTCATAATAATGGCAGACGGCGACCCCGCCGAAGATGTGCTGGGCCAGCCGGGCCGAAGGGCCGCGCACGCCCTTGCGCAGCGCGTTCCTTTGCCTGGCCTCCCTCCAGCGGGCGGCAATGCGCGGCACAAGGCCCTCGAGCCTATCGCCCGTGCAGAGGCCAAGGAGCGTAAAGCAGCCCCTCAGCAGATAGGGGAAGGAGGCCCTCGGCGAGTGGCGAAAGGGGATCAGGAGGCACGGCGCCCCCTGCTGGCGGCAGAGCTTCATCAGCCGCCCGCCCGAGCAGATGGCCGCCACGCGCGCCTGCCTTCTTGCGGCCGCCCTAAGCAGGTAGAGGGCCTCCTTTGTCTCGCCGCTGGCGCTCACGACCGCTAACAGGCAGCCCTTGTCAAGCCCCCTCAGCGCGACCTCATCGCTGTACACGCCCACCCTTCCGCTTCGCAGATGGCGCGCCAGGAGCTCGCAGGCGACCCTAGAACCGCCGAAGCCAACAAACCGGATCTCCTCACAGGAGCCGAGATCGCCCTGCAAGCTCACCTGAGCCCGCTCCAGCATCTCCGGCCATGACAGAAGGGCTTCGTAAAGGCCCGCCTTATCCACCCGCCCCAGGGCCTCGGGCGTGAGCTCAGCCGGCACCCCTTCTCACCTCAATGCCGAGCCCCTCCGCCGCCCGTATAAGAGCCCTTTCGCCGAGGCCCGCGTGGCCAGGCGAAAGCACGATCGTCTGCCCCAGCCTGTCGATCACGGCCCGGGCTGAATCGGAATGGCAGACGGCCAAGGAGGGCTTAAGGTCACAGATGAGCCTTCGGAGGCCCTGGGAGGCGCTGCCCTCGCAGAGGCTTCCGCGCGGAGGGAGGGGGCTCAGCAAAATGCTGAGCGCGCGGCCCGAAAGGAGGCCCGCGAGCCAGGCCCTCAGCCTGGCGTAGGCCGCCGTCTCCAAGGCGTTAAGCATCAGTCGATCGAGGCCGGCCACGACATAGTCCTCCTGCGCCAGCGGCTCATCAACGACGCAGACCATGCTATCGGGCCGTTTTCCGCGCTGGGCGCCGGCTAGGCCCAGTATCGCCCTGGGGCTATAGGCGCTGAGCAGCGCTCCCAGCTGGGCGGCATCGGGCAGCTCCTGCTCGGGCAGGAGGACGTAGTCCGCCGCCTCCCGCTCACGCAGGAGCCAAGAGGGCATGGGGGCGCCCGCCAGGCCGGAAAGGGCGACAAAGGCGACCATAGGGCTACGCTTGCAGGAGGGGGCTCCTCTCCCTCTCCTCCTTCGTGAGGTAGAAGACCTCCTCAAGTACCTTCTGCTCCGCCCTGGAGAGCGCCAGCGAGCGCCGCGCCATCATCCTCCTCCTGATCTCCAGCGCCTTATCCAGATCCAAAGGGGCGGCCCTGCCGTTCATGTAGAGCGTGAAGGAGGGGACGTCGACGTTGACCAGGCCCGCGACATGCGATGCAACCCCGATCCTTATGCCCGAGTAGATGAGCGTACCAATGCTTATCTTAGCGTCATCGCCTATAAAGGCCCCCACCTTTTGCCTGCCGGTATCCACTTTAGAAGGGCCCTCCACCACGCGCACCGTGCCGTATGTGTTCTTCAGGTCGGAAAACTGGGCCCCACTGCCTATATTCACCCACTCGCCTATCACGCTGTGGCCCAGGAACCCCTCGTGGGCCTTGTTGCTATAGCCAGCTATGAGCGACTCCTCCACCTCACCCCCTAGCCTGACGACGGGCCCTATCCAGCTGCCCTCCCTCACCTTCGCGCCATGAACCCTTACGCCCTCGGCCAGGTAGCAGGGGCCCTGCACGACGCTGAAGGGCTCGAGCCGCGCGCCTCGCGCTATGTACACCGGCCCTCCGCTTGTGTCTATATGGCAGGCGGAGGCCACCTCGGCCCCCTCGTCCACATACAGGCGGCTGACGTCCCCCAGCGCATAAAGGCCCGCGCCCAGCTTCCCAGGGCCCGCGCTAAAGCGACGCAGGAAGCTCGCGCGGCTTTCGTCGTGCAGCTCCCACAGGTGCTCGATGAGGGGAGTGCCAGAGGCCCGCAGGGGCTCGAGGCCCAGGGCCCTGAGCTTGGATGCGGCGGCCTCGAGGGCCCCTCCTTTCTCGCTCAGCCTGCTCAGGTGGCCGGAGTTGAGCCTTGCCGCCACGGCATCTTCGCCATGAAGCAGAAAGGACCCGGGCCTCAGCCGGGCGAGCAGCTGGCCCGCCACCGAGGGCCTCAGCCGGCCGTTGACCAACAGCACCTCGCCCTCCTCGGGGCGCTCCACGAAGCGGGGGCCCCCCTTCTCCAGGGCCAGCTCCCTGAGGTAGTCCCTTACTATTCCGCAGGCCACATCGGGCTTGAGCTCGTCGAGGAGCCAGTCCGCTATGCGGCGACCGGCAAGGGGAAGATAGAAGACGGGCCTAGTATGCGCCAGGGGCAGGAACCTTGAGAACTTCTCGTCCTCGAAGAGCGCCACCTGCATGCTAGCCCAGCTCCCCCAGCTTCTCTAGGTAAGCCGCGTAGGCCCTCCTGTAGCCCTCTTTGCTCCCCAGGTCGTAATACTCCGCCTGATAGATATCGACGAAGGCCCTCTCTCCCGCCTGCAGCAGGGCGGCGAAGGCCTTATCCATACCGACGACCTCCCCGGCGGGGACATAGCTCAGGAACTTGGGCTCGAAGATAAAGCAGCCCGTGTTGATGATGCCGCTGACCTCGGGCTTCTCGCGCCAGGCCACCAGCCTGCCCCTCCTTACCTCAAGGAAGCCATAGGGCAGCCGGGTGGTGTAGTTGGTGCCTATTATGGTGGCGATGGCCCTCCTTCGTATATGCCTCTGCTCTGCGGCCTTGACCGGGAACTTGAAGAGCACATCTCCATAGCAGCACAGAAAGGTGCCATCCAGATGGGGCTCGGCCGTCTTCAGCTGCCCCGCCGTGCCGAGCGGCCTCTCGCTCTTCACGTAGGTGAGCTTCAGGCCCCACTCGCTCCCATCCCTGAAGTAGGCCTCTATCATATGCCTCAGGTAGCTGACGCAGAGTATGACCTCCTCTATGCCGTTCTCCCTGAGCCAGAGCAGGATGTGCTCCAGCAGGGGCCTGTCCGCCAGCGGGAGGAGAGGTTTGGGCAGGAAGTATGTGTAGGGCCTCATGCGGGTTCCGAGCCCGCCGGCCAGGATGACGGCCTTCACGTTCGCGCGCTACAGGGCACGGAATAAAACGCTATCTAGGGCCATGAGGCCCAGGCTCAGCAGCAGGTAGGTATTGGTGAACCTGAAGAGGGGCAGCGCCCGGTCTCCCTTGCCCCTTAGAAAGGGAAGGGAGAGAGCCAGCAGCGCGGCGTTCAGCGGCAGCAGGCCGGCGTAGTAGGCGCTGCCCAGGCCCGCCACGGCGCCCAGCATGGAGGCTGAGAAGAGCGCCAAGGACGCGAGGCCCACCGCGCGGGGCGCGGCCTCGGCAGCTAGGACCGCCGGCAGCATGGGGATTCCGCCCCTCCTGTAATCGTCCCTATAGTGCAGTGAGAGGCTCCAGATATGGGCGGGCGTCCATATCACGATTAGCAGATATGCGAACAGCACGGCCGGAGGAACAGAGCCCGCCGAGGAGCTGCCCACCAGCAGGGGCATACCACCCGCGAAGCTGCCCACCACGATGTTCAGGGGGGTCCTCCTCTTGAGGAGCGCCGTGTAAACGAGCACGTAAATCACGGTTCCGGAGAGCATGAAGAGGAAGGGAAGAGGGCCGAGCGCCACGAGCAAAAGGCCGTGGGCGGCAAGGCTGAGCATGAGCCCATAGCCGAGCGCAAAGCGAGCTGAGAGGCGGCCCGCGGGCACGGGCCTATGCTTGGTCCTCGCCATCAGCGCATCCACATCCCTGTCCGTGTAGGCGGACATGGCCTCGGCGCCCGCCACGCCCAGGAAGCTCCCTAAGAGGGCTATCAGCAGCCCGCCAAAGCTCACCTGAGGGCCGGAGGCCATAAGAAAGCCGACCAGGGCGGAATACGTGAGCGCGAGGGAGATGCCCGGCTTCATGAGCTGAAGCAGATCCCGGGCGGCGGGCAAGGCGCCCCGGTCGACCCCTCCGCCCTATTAGCCCTTCCCTTCACCGAAAAATATATCTAAGAGCCTAAAGCCCCGCTGCCGAGCCGTTTTGGTCAAGTTCGAAGAGGAAGAAGAGGAAGAGTTCGGCGAATGGGAGGAAGAGGAGGACTACGAGGAGGAGTTCGAGGAAGAGGAAGAGTAGCGAGAAGACGAATTTTTAATGGCCTAGGCCGCGTTTAGCCTCCCTTTACGCGAAGGCTTCATATTCCCTGCCCAAGATAGAGGCGGCCACGTGGAGGTCCATGATCTCATCTGTTCCCTCGTAGAGCCTCGTCGCGCGCAGGTTGAGGAAGTGGCGCGTGGGCGGGGCGAGCGTGGAATAGCCGAAGCCTCCAAAGACCTGAACAGCCCTGTCGGCCGCCTGGAAGGCCAGGTTCGAGGCGACGCGCTTGGCTATGGCCGTGGACCTGTCCGCTGCCCTCCTCAGCTCGCGGTCGAGCGGGTTTCTCTGCCACTCCATGACCTTGAAGGCAGCATCGTAGACGGGCCAGCGGGCCATCTCCAGCGCCTCGGCCATGAAGGCGATGTGCTGCTGCACGAGCTGGTGCTTGGCTATGGGCTTGCCGAACTGCGTGCGCGCCTTTGCCCTCTCCACCGAGGCCTTTAGGCAGTCTTCGATGGCGCCCACGCAGGCCGCGGCCACGGCCAGCCGTCCAACATGAAGGGCTGAATAGGCCACCAGCAGGCCCCCCTCCTCCGGCCCCAGCAGGTTCTCCTTCGGGACGAGGACGTTCTCATACGAAAGCATGGCCAGGTCCTGCGTGAAGAGCCCAATCTTGTGCTCCAGCTTAAGGCTGGTCTTGACGCCCATTTCGCGCTCGACTATGAAGGCCGAGACCTTGCCCGTCTCCTCCGACCTCGCGAAGGTTATTATCGCGTCCGCGATCGAGCCGTTCGATATGAGGTACTTTTCGCCGTTCAGCAAGAAGCCGCCATCCTGCCTGCGGTACCTCATCTCGAGGGCGCTGGCGTTGCTGCCCACGTTCGGCTCGGTCAGCGCATAGGCGAAGACGAGGTCGCCTTTGAGCGCCGGCATCAAGTACCTCCTCTTCTGCTCCTCGCTTCCCCAGAGGTAAATGGGCGTGCAGCCCAGCGCCGTGCTTACGAGCGCCGCCCCGCCGGGCGCCGCTTGGCCCAGCCTCTCCATGCAGAGCACGGTGACGATGAGGCCTGCGCCCCTGCCCCCATATTCGGGCGGGAAGGAGGTGCCCAACAGGTTATACTTCTTGAGAATCCTATCGGCCTCCAGGTTCAGCCTGTGTTCGAGGAAGGCCTCGTACTCCAGAGGATAGATCTCCTCGGCCGCCGCATCGGCGTCCTCGAGCACCCTGAGCTCCTCTTCGCTGAAGCGATAGCTCCTGGCGACGTCCCTTATGCTCCTCGCGAAATAAGGCTCCAGCTCCCTCCTGAAGGTGAGGGCCTGCCCCATGCCCTTCATCGGGCGCCGCGAGTTATAAACCTTGGCGGCCTCTCCTACTCCGCCAGCGCGTAGCTGACGAGCACCTCCTCCCCCTGCCTGGGGGGGCGAAGCACGTGCATGAAGGTGAGCGCCCTGAACAGGCCCTCTCCCTCGGGCTGCAGGAGGAAGAGCAGGTCGGAGCCCTCGTACCAGAGTTGGTACCTGCCCGGGCTCCTGAGATAGGGGGCCAGCCATGCCCTGCCCATGCGTGAGTTCAGCAGGCGAAGTATCTCCTCCGGGCCCTTTTCCCTGAGGAACCTCTCCCGAAGCCTGCCGAGCGAGTGGCGCGTCAGCAGTACCCTTACGCTCTTCACGGACAGGTCGAGAAGCCGCAGGCGCCACAGGTGAGGCAGCTGCCCAATTTATACAGCACGTTCCCGCACACGGGGCAGATGTCGAAGGCGTACCCCTCCCTGGCCATGCTCATCACCTGCTTGCCCTCGTGCTCAGGCTTCTGCTCCTTGGCCAGCGAGAGGAGGGGCTCGGCGGCCTCATGAAGGCTTCTTCCCAAGGAGAGCTCCAGGGCCTTGGCGATCGCGTCGGGGATGCTGTGCACGAGCATGCCGTTGTCCTGGCGCACGCTCACGCTCTTGATGTCCTTGAGCTGCTCTATTACCTCGTCGGCCTTTATGCCCGAGCGCAGCGCCAGCGAAACGAGCCTGCCGATCGCCTCCGCGAGCGAAAGCACCGTAGAGCCCGTCTTGCCTATCTGCACGAAGACCTCAAAGGGCTCGCCGTCCTCCTTGTTGACGGTGATGTAAAGGTTGCCCAGCTCCGTCCTGAACTTGTACGTGGCCCCCTCGAGCTGAAAGTCCCTCGTCCTCTTCTGCTCGAGCTTCCTGGCCTCCGCCGCCTTCGTCGTGAGCAGGATGCCCTCCCTGCTGCCCTCCCTATACACGGTGATGCCCTTCAGCCCCAGCTTCCAGCCCAAGAAGTAGATCTTCTCCACGTACTCCGGGGTGGCCTCCTCGGGCAGGTTCACGGTGCTGCTGATGGCGGCATCTATATGCTTCTGGATGGTCGCTTGAAGCCTTACCCTGAACTCCGGGTCGATCCTGTGCGCCGTGATGAAGTAGTCGGGCAGCTGGCTCTCATCCGAGAGGCCGTGGAGCTCCATGTACTTCTTAACCAAGGGATGGTAGACCTTGTATACCTCCTTGCTCAGGCTCTCGCTCCTGCGAATGTAAACCAGGTCGAAGATGGGCTCTATGCCGCTCGTCACGCCCGCCAGCACGCTGCCCGAGCCCACGGGTGGGATGGTCAGCAGGCAGGCGTTTCTCAGGCCGTGCGCCCTTATCTTCTCGAGCACCTTGGGGTCTAGCCTTTGCACGAAGGGCCTCTTCAGGTGCTCCTGTACGCTGAGCCCAGGAAATGGGCCCTTCTCCTTGGCCAGGTTGGCGCTCTCATCGTAGGCCACGTTCTTTATGAAGGAGAAGAGCTCGTCGGAGAGCTCGAGGGCCCTTGGGCTATCGTACTTCACGCCCAGCATGACGAACATGTCGGCGAGCCCCGTGATGCCTAGCCCAACGCGCCGGCTGTAGAGGGAGGCCTCCCTCTGCTGTGGCAGGGGATGGCGTTCCTTGTTGTAGTCCAGCACGTTATCCAGGAACCTTACCCCATACCTTACCGCCCTCTCCAGCCCCTCATAGTCTATGCGCGCCTTCTCCGTGAACGGATCCAGCACGAACTTGGTTAGGTTGATGTTGCCCAGGTTGCAGCAGCCATAGTCCTCCAGCGCCTGCTCCGAGCAGGGGTTCACGCCCTTCACCGCCATCTTGGGATCGTATTCCGTGGGGCTCTCCCTCTTGACGGTATCCCAGAAGATGACGCCGGGCTCGGCCGAGGCCCAGGCATTCTCCACGAGCAGCCTCCAGACCTCCCTGGCCTTGACCTGCCTTCTGACCTTGACCTTATCGCTCTCATACCTGAGCTCGAAGTAATCGTCGCGCTCCACCGCCTGCATGAACTCATCGGAGACCTTCACGCTGATGTTGGCGTACCTTACCCTTCTCCTCTCGGGGTCGTTCTTTATCGTTATGAACTCCAACACGTCGGGATGGCTGACCTCTATCGTGATCATGAGCGCGCCCCTCCTGCCGTGCTGGCCTATGGTGCCCGTGGTCAGGGAGTAGAGCTCCATGAAGGAGACGGCCCCCGTCGAGGACATGGCCGAGTTATTTACCGGCGAGCCCTTGGGCCTCAGGATGGAGACGTCCACGCCCACGCCTCCGCCATAGCTGTACGTCCTGGCCATCTCCATCGCGGCCGTGTAGATGCCCTCGATCGAGTCCTCCTTTATGGGAATGTAGTAGCAGTTGAGCAGCGTCACCTTGCGGGGGTTGCCCGCGCCGAACATGATCCTGCCCCCGGGCACGAACCTGAAGTCCTCGAGCAACCAGTAAAACCTCTCCTCCCAGAGCCTGCGCTGCTCCTCATCCCGCTCTACGCTGGCCAGCTCCCTGGCCACTCTCCTCCACATCTCGGGCGGGTGCTTCTCGAGCAGCCTTCCCTGCCGATCCTTCAGCGCGTACTTCTCGATGAAGACCCGCGCCCTAAGCTCATCCCCTCCAAACCACTCTAAGGTCTCTGGCGGTATCTCGGCCTCCCGCTTCGGCTCTGCTACCTGCACCACCCCTTGCCCCCTCCCAAGGACATGGCCCTACTTAAGAATAAACGTATGCGGCCTCTTAAGCTTAAGCCGATACGCGGAGCTAACCTCTGGTCGCCGGGGCCTTCACCCAAGCCATGAGGCTGCTCTGCTTGAGGGGCAGGGAGGGGTAAAGCAGAGCGCCCAGCGCGCGGCCAGGCCTATCCTCGATGGGGAAGCCCCATATGCCGCCATGTTCTTCCACCAGGCCCTTGACGAGCCTATCCAGCCGCGCGCAGTAGGAGCGGGGGGCATGGATGTAGTGCGCGCTTCTTGTTCCCCGCATTAAGTACAGCTCCTCGAGCCTTGCCCTTATGAGGCCCAGGCCCATATCCTTCAGCTGCGCCGAGAGCCTGGCCCAGATGTCCTCCCTCAATCTAAGGGGCGCCGCCTCAAAGTAGGCCACGCCCCGTGCCCTGGCCTGCCCGATGAGCGCCCTCAGGTCCTTCTCCGAATCGGTGAGAAAGGGGATCACGGGCGCTATGTTGAGGCCCGTCCTGATGCCGCTCTGCGTGAGCCTCTGGGCGGCCGCCAGCAGGGCCTTCGCCGAGGGGGTGCCGGGCTCGAGGCTCCTCTTGAGGGCCTCGTTGGCCGTGATGAGGCTGAAGACCACCATGCACCTATCGCGCGCCAGGGCCAGCAGATCCAGGTCCCTGAGCACGAGCACGGACTTCGTAAAGACGTAGAAGGGCAGCCCCTCCTCCACGCAGCGCGCGAGAATGCGGCGAGTTATTTTGAGCTGGGCTTCATAGGGCTGATAGGGGTCCGTCGCCGATGATAGCATAATGGGCGGCACCAGCGGCAGGAAGCCCCTCAGCTCCTTGGATAGGAGCTCGGGGGCATTGCGCTTGGCCCTTATGTGATCATAGAACTCGGGGGCCCAGTCGTAGGTGGCATAGCAGTAAACGCAGCGGTGCCCGCAGCCCACGTAGGGGTTTAGCGTGAGGCCTGCCCCCATAAACCGATGCAGGACGGACTTGCTCCTCACCAGGCTCAGGCGGGGCCTCTCGCTCTGATACCAGCGCACGCCGCAGCCCTTGGGCTACGGCTATGATATTTAAGCCTCGGACGCTCTTTGGCGGACATGGGCCTGCCCCGCCAGGCAGCCGACTACGTCATCAGGGGCATAACCCAGCTCGTCACCCCTGTGGGGCCCGCGCCCAAGTATGGTAGGGAGATGGAGGGGGTGCAGGTGATCGAAGATGCCGGCCTGGCCGTTAGGGGAAGGAAGCTCCTGTACGTGGGGCCCACCACCGGCCTGGGCGACTGGATAGGCGAGGGCACCAAGATCATCGACGGCACGGGCTTCACGGTCCTGCCCGGCTTCGTGGATGCCCACACGCACATCGCCTACACCGGCGACCGCTCCTTGGAGTTCAAGTATAGGCTCAGGGGCATCCCCTATCATCTCACGCTGGAGGCTGGCGAAGGCATCTACGCGACCAAATGGTTCGTGGACTCGGCTGACGATGAGACCATCTTTAGGGAGACAATGGCGCGCCTCGACATTGCCCTCACGAGGGGCACCACGGCGATGGAGATCAAGAGCGGCTATGGGCTCTCAGTGGAGGGGGAGCTGAGGCTCCTGCGCATCATAAAGCGCCTGCAGAGGGCTCATCCCATAAGAATAGTGCCCACGCTGCTGGCGCTGCACGCGATACCTAAGGAGATCGAGAGGAGGACCTATCTGGAGCAGGTGGTGCAGGAGCTCCTGCCCAAGGTGGTCCAGGAACGGCTGGCGGGCTTCCAGGATGCCTTCGTCGACAAGGGAGTCTTCACCGCGGCCGAAGCGATATACGCGCTGAAGGCGGGCAGGGAGATGGGCCTTATGCCTCGCGTGCACGCGCATGAATTCTCAAGGGAGGGGGGCGTGAGGACGGCCTACGAGGTCAAGGCCATCAGCGCCGATCACCTGATCTACGCCTATGGCGATGACGTCGAGAGGCTAAGGGATGCGAGGATCGTCGGCGTCCTGCTGCCCGCCTCGAGCTTGGTCCAGAAGCCCGGCGAGCACGCCAAGGCCCGCGGCATGGTTACCGAAGGCATGGCGCTGGCGCTGGGCACGGATGCTAACCCCGTCGTGAAGGTCTACAACATGCTCTTCGTGATGGGCCTCGGCTGCGTGCTGAACGACCTGTATCCCGAGGAGGCCATCACCGCCGCCACCCTGAACGCGGCCTATGTGCTGGGCCTGGCCAACCGAAAGGGCAGCCTGGAGGCGGGCAAGGACGCGGACTTTGTTATGTATGAGGCCAAGAACTACCTTCACGTGATCCAGGAGTTCGCGGAGAGGGCGCCCAGCTATGTCTACTGTGAAGGGAGGCTGGTGGCCGAGCGCGGGCGGCTTCTTATCCGTACCTCATGAGCTGCCTGATCGCCCAGAGGATCCTGCGGCTGGTGGGGTTATAGAGCTCCTCGAAGGCGTTGGGGGCCTGGGGCACGCTGGGCCCCGTCACGCGCTTTATGGGCGCCCTGAGGTGCTCCAGCGCCCTCTCGGCGATCAGGGCCCCGAGCTCGGCCCCAAAGCCCATCGTCCTAGGGGCGTCGTGCACTATGACCACGCGGCCGGTCTTCTTGACCGACTGCAGGATAGCCTCTATGTCCAGGGGCATGAGCGTGCGCAGGTCGAGGACCTCCACGCCGATGCCCTCCTTCGCCGCCTCGTCGGCCGCCTTGGCGCTCTCATGCACCGGCCAGCCGTAGGTCAGAATGGTCACGTGTTCGCCTTCCCTGACCTTCTTGGCCTTGCCCAGGGGCACGATGTACTCCTCCTCCGGCACCTCCTCGCGGGGCGTGCGGTATAGAAGTTTAGGCTCTAGGAAGATGACCGGGTCCTCATCCCTTATCGCCGCCTTCAGCAGGCCCTTCGCATCATAGGGCGAGGAGGGGATGACGACCTTAAGGCCGGGCCTGTGCAGATAAAGCGCCTCGGGAGATTGAGAGTGGTAGAACCCTCCCCTAACTCCAGAGCCGCAGGGCGCCCTCACCACGACGGGGGCGATGTTCTCGCCGCCGGAGCGATATCTTAGGAAGGGCAGGTGGTTGAAGAGCTGATCGGCGGCGGGAAAGGCGAAGTCGATGAACTGTATCTCGGCCACGGGCTTAAGCCCATACATGGCCATGCCCACGGCCATGCCCACGATGCCCAGCTCCGAGAGAGGGGTGTCGAGCACCCTCTCGGGCCCAAACTCGTCCAACAGCCCCTCCGTCACCAGGAAGACGCCGCCCCTTACGCCCACATCTTCGCCAAGGACCACGACCCTTGAATCCCTCCTCATCTCCTCCCTCAGCGCCATATTCAGCGCCTTGGCCATGCCCACTTCGGCCATGCTAGCTCACCTCGAGGCCGAGCGCCTCCGCGATCTCCCTGAACTCCTCCTCAAGATGCCAGGGCACCTGCCCAAAGACATCCGTGATGAGCTCCCTGGGAGGCGGGGGAGGCAGCGCCTCGGCCTGCTTTATCGCTTCCTTCACCTGCGCCTCCACCCTGGCCCAGAGCTCGCGGTCCTCCTGCTCGCTGAGCGCGTTGACCGAAGCCAGGTAGCGCGAGAGCCTTAGGATAGGGTCGCGCCTCTTCCAGAGCTCCACCTCATCCTTGGGCCTATATTTGGTGAGCGGGTCGTCCGCCGTGGTGTGAGGGCTTAGCCTGTACGTTATCGCCTCTATCATGGTGGGCCCCCCGCCCTCCCTGGCCTTCTCGGCCGCATATTTGGTCAGCTTGTATACCGCTATCGCATCGTTGCCGTCCACCGAGAAGCCCTCTATGCCATAGGCCACGGCCTTGACGGAGAGCCGCGTCACCTTGGTCTGCTTTGATACGGGCAGCGAGATGGCGTACTGGTTATTCTCACAGAGCAGGATGAGCGGCACGTCGAAGACGGCCGCAAAGTTGGCCCCCACGTGAAAGTCCCCCGTCGAAGTCGCGCCGTCCCCAAAGTACACGAGCGCCACGTCCTTCCTCTTGAGGTACTTCATCGCGTAGGCCGCGCCCACGGCATGCGTGATGCTGCTTCCCACGGGCGCGCCCGCGCTGGGCACGTTATAGTCCATGAAGCCGAACTCGGCGGGCATCTGCCTGCCCTTGCTGGGATCGCCGGAGTTGGCGAAGAACTTGGCGCAGATCTTTATCAGCGGTACGCCCCTCGCCGTCAGCGCGGCCAGCTGCCTATAGTTGACGAAGAGCGCATCGCCGGGCCTCAGCGCATAGGCGCTCGCCGCCTCCGTCGCCTCCTGCCCCTCCGCAAAGGCATAGGTGCCCTTCATCCTGCCCTGTCTCTGCAGGATAGAGGCCTGCCGGTCCAGCACGCGCGCCGTGACCATGGCCTCGTAGATGGCCAGCAGGTCCTTGGTGGAGGGCATGGGCCCAGCCCTGAGGAGGGCATCGTCCACCACCCTGCCCTCGGGATCCAAGATCTGAAGCACCTGAGGCTCCTGGCCTGAAGCGCGAAAGGGCCTTAGAAAGTCTGCCTCAGCGAGCTGCGAAGGCATCGCCCGCCGATGGCGCGCCCAGGCTATAAACCTATCCTATGCCGGAGCGCAGCTCCAGCGGAGAGGGGAGCTTCTTCCACAGCACGACCAGCGGGAGGCCATACCTCCTCGCCAGCCTGAGCATCTTGCCATGAGGCGCGAGCGCTTCATTGTAGTACTTTATGCTCACTTCGTTCAGCACGTTAAACGGATCGACGGCGCTTCTCCCCAGGGCCCGCGCGATATCGGCCCTCGTGAGGGAGGGCTCCAGCAGCCTGTAGGCGATGACCTCCTCGTCCTCATAGACCTTCTCAAGGGGGCGGCGTTCACTCAAGCCCCAGCTGCGCCCTGTTCAGGATCTCCAGCAGCTCCCCGCTTGCCAGCAGCTGGGCGGCCGCCTCTATCTCCGGCTGAAGCGAATGGTCGGCCCTGTCAAGCGGCAGCCTCCTCCTCAGCTCCGTGCGTAGAAGCGAGGTGCCGATGCCGAGCGGCTCCGTGACGTAATCCAGCGCCCTGAGCGCGCAGGCGAGCTCCGCGCCCAGCACCAGCGAGGCAAGCCCCACGGCCCTCCTCGCCTTGAGCGCCGCGGTCATGCCGAGGCTGGCATGATCCTCCTGGTTGCCAGAAACGCTGACGTAGTCGACGCAGCTCGGGGAAGCCAGCAGGCGAAGCTCCGCGAGCAGCGAGACGGCCGTATATTCGGCCATCATGTAGCCCGTCTCGAGGCCGGGCCTCTCGCTGAGATAGGGAGGAAGACCGCTGATGGCGGGCGTAAGCAGCAGCTTGGTCCTGGCCCTCGAGATCACGGCCAGCTCGTTGAGCGAGATGCAGAGCAAATCCATCGCCTGCGCCAGGTGCTGGGCATGAAAGCCGCCCCCATGAAGGGCCCTTCCCTCAACGATGAGGGGGTTATCGCTGCAGGAGTTCAGTTCCTGCTCGACGGCCTCCCTGATGAAGCGGTGCGCCTGCCTCACGGCCCCGTGCACCTGCGGCGCGCACCTGATCGAGTAAGGGTCCTGCACGCCTCGCCTGCCCAATCGCTCGCTGCCCTTCACGAGCTTCCTCACGTTGGCCATGACCACATCCTGGCCCTCCAGCGGCCTTACGACGTGATGTAGGGGATCGAAGGGCTCCGGACTGCCGCCTATGGCTTCCAGGGAAAGGGAGAGGAGGGCATCCGCGGCCTTTATCAGCTGAAGGGCATCGTAGGTCGCCAGGGCCGCGCAGGAGGTGGTGAAGTGGGTGCCGTTTATGAGCGCCAGGCCCTCCTTATTCTGTAGGGACAGGGGCGTGAGCCCTGCCTCCCTGAGCGCCTCGCCGGCAGGCAGCCTCCTGCCCCTATAGAAGACCTCCCCCTCGCCCAGCAGCACGGCCGCGAGGTGGGCCCCGGGCGCGAGGTCGCCGCTCGCCCCCAGCGAGCCATAGCAGGGGACCACGGCCACTATGCCATGGTTAAGAAGCGCCTCCAGCGCCTTCAGCAGCTCGGCCCTCACGCCCGAGTAGCCCTTGCTGAGGGAGAGCAACCGCGCAAGGAGCGCACCCCTTACTATCTCTTCGGGCAGGGGCTCTCCCACGCCGGCCATGTGGCTCCTGATGAGGTTCAGCTGTAGCTGAGCCTGTTCCTCTTCATGCACCACGTAGCTGGCCTGTCCGCCCACGCCGGTGCTCACGCCGTAGACGGGCGTCCCCGTCCTTAGCAGGCGCTCGAGCGCCTCCCTGGAGGCGGCCGCCCTCTGCAGGGCGGCATTCGAAAGGATGACCTGCTCCCTCCAGCGAGCCACCCGCACGAACTGCTCGAGGGATACCTCCTCATTCCCGACCTCAAGCGGCATGGCGAGAAGGCATGCCGCCTCATTATATAGCTTTGGCCCGCAGGAGGGCCGTGGGGCCCATCATAAGGCGCCTCAGCCTGCCCAAGCCTCATATCAGGGACCCAAGGGACGTGAGGCTACTCTCGCTCCTCAGGCAGCAGCGGGGGAGCCAGGAGGCCCAGGTGGGCCTGCTGGCCCTGCCCTACGACGGCGCCTCGCTGGGCAGGAAGGGGGCCAGCGAGGGGCCTAAGGCCCTCCTTGAGGCGCTTCGCTTCTTTTCCTCCTACAGTCCCCCCGACGTGGACCTAAGGGCCCTGAGCATTCACGTCTTCGGAGAAGCGGCGCTGCAGGGCAAGGGGGTCCGGGAGGCGCACAGGATCGCCAGGAGGGCAGCGCTTCAGGTCCTGAGGCTCTCCCGCGTGGGCCTGTTCCTCGGGGGCGACCATTCGCTTACTTATCCCTGCTTTGCCGCGCTACTCTCGCTGGAGCCCCGCGCGCCGGCGCTGGTGTACTTCGACGCACACCTGGACCTAAGGCGGGGCCCTCCTTCGAGCGGGAACGGAATCGGAAGGGCGTTGGCGTTGGCCCGGGGGCGCGTTGCGGCCGTGAACGTGGGTGCCCGGCCCTTCAGCACGGCCCAGGCCTACTTTAGGAGGGCGCGCGAGCTGGGGCTCACGGTGATCACCAGCCAGCGGGCGATGGAGCTGGGGGAGGGCCTAGCCGAGGAGCTCCTGCGCCTCATCTCGGGCGCCGATGCCTTATACATCAGCGTCGATGCGGATGTGCTGGATGCCCCGTATGCCCCGGGCGTGAGCTCGCCCGGCATTTCGGGCTTTACGCCCCTGGCCCTAGGTCGCTGCCTCTTCGAGCTCGCGAGGCGCTGCCCGCTGAGGGCTGTGGACTTCTGTGAGCTCGCGCCCAGGCTCGACCCCAGCGGGGTTACAGCCCTCTCGCTGGCCCATGCCCTGGCCTGGCTGCTGGCCGGGCTGGCGCAGAAGCTCACCTAGCCCTCGCGTTTCCCCAGAGCAGTATGTGCAGCCTGGGCGACAGGTGGTACCCCCTTCTGGCGGCCTCGCCCTTTAACCACCTCATGCGCCCTTCGATCGCCTCGGGAGCCGTGCCCTCGGGCATGAGCAGCACCCTGCAGGGGGGCAGCTCGAGCTCGCTCACGAGGGCGTCCACCTCGAGCAGGTCGGCGGGCTCCACGACGACGAACTTAAAGTAGCTGTTGGGCAGGCGGGCGAAGCAGCGAAGCGCGGGCCACTTCAGCCTGGCCTCGAACGGGTTGCCCGAATTCCCCAGCTTCGGCGAGACGTTCCACTGGGCCACCAGCCCTAAGAGCCCCGGCGGCGGAGGCACGGTGCCGTTCGTCTCCACCTCCACGTAGTAGCCCTCGAGCCTCCTCAGCAGAGGCTCCAGCCTCTTCGCCTGCAGGAGGGGCTCCCCGCCCGTGACCACCAGATGCTTGATGGCGTAGGACCTGATGGCCTCTTCGACCTCCTCCAGCGGCATGGGCCTGACCTCCTTCGCCATATCATATGTGGACCAATCCCAGGTGTACTTCGTATCGCACCAGGAGCACTTGAGGTTGCAGAAGGCCAGCCTCAGGAAGACGGCGGGCTCCCCCGCCTTAGGGCCCTCGCCCTGCAGGCTGCCGAAGATCTCCGACACGAAGAGCATGCCTTTCCGCGAGCTGTGAATGCCCTCCCCTTAAATGGTTAGTCCCGGGCGCAACGGTAGGCTTATGTAGCCTTAAGGGCAGCGGCATGCGTGAAGTACAGGCTGCTCGACCTGCTGGCCTGCCCCATAGACAAGGCCTTCCCCCTCAAGCACTACTTCCTTAAGGTGGAAAAGAGGTACCCGGAGAGGGCCTTCGAGAGGCCGCTGTGCACGCTTTACTGCTCCCTCAATTCTAAGGAGGTCAGGGAGCTGGACCCCCAGGCCTTGGCCAAGGACTGCTCAAGATGCGTGAGCTTTGAGATCACGGAGGCGCTGCTCGTATGCCCGGCGTGCAATAGGTGGTTCCCCGTGATAGATGACATACCCCAAATGCTGCCGGACGAGCTCAGGGATAAGGAAGCGGACCTGGCCTTCCTGAGGGCCCATAAGGACGAGCTGCCCGCCGAGGTCCTCAGGGCGGGCCGCCCCTTTGGCCTGGAGGGGACCTAGGGCCAGACGCCCAAGGACTTTATCGCATCGGCCACCCTCTGCACGGCCAAGCCCAGGGCGCCCATCCTCATCGTCGCGTTATACTTCTTGGCCATCTCGGCCGTGTCCCTGAAGCTCTTTACCATCCTGCGCTCCAGCTCCGCCACGATCCTCTGCTCCTCCCACCTTTCGCGCGTCAGGTTCTGCACCCACTCGAGGTACGAGACCGTCACGCCGCCCGCATTGGCCAGGATATCGGGGATCACCAGCACGCCGTTCTTTGCCAGTATGGCATCGGCCTCGGGCGTGGTGGGCCCGTTGGCCATCTCGATCACGACCTTGGCCTTCACCTTGCCCGCGTTCTTGGCCGTGAGCTGGTTCTCCAGCGCGGCCGGGGCCAGGATATCGACGTCCAGCGCGAATAGCTCGTCCTCCGGGATCGTCTGGGAGCCTGGAAACCCCACGACCGAGCCCGAGCTCTTCTTATACTCTAGGAGCCTGACGGGGTCAAGGCCCTGGGGGCTATAGGCCGCGCCCTTTGAGTCCGCGACGGCCACGATCTTGGCGCCCGCTTCATGAAGATAAAGGGCCAGGTTGGAGCCCACGTTCCCGAAGCCCTGAATGGCCACCGTGGCCCCCTTGAGGCTCATGTTCAGCTGGCGCGCCGCCTCCCTCGCTATGAAGAAGCCCCCAAGGCCCGTCGCCTTCTCCCTGACGTAGGAGCCGCCCACCTCGATGGGCTTGCCCGTCACCACCTCCGGGGCCAAGTAACCCCTCATCTGGCTGTAGGTGTCCATGATCCAGGCCATCACCTGCGCATCGGTGTACACATCGGGCGCCGGGATATCCCTATAGGGGCCTATGACGTCGATGATGGAGGCGATGTAGCGCCTCGTGACCCTCTCCAGCTCGGAGGGCGAGAGCTCCTTGGGGTTGCAGTTCACGCCCCCCTTTGCGCCGCCGAAGGGCAGGTCAAGAAGGGCGCACTTCCAGGTCATCCACATGGCCAGCGCCTTCACCTCGTTCAGGTCGACCTGCGGATGGTACCTTATGCCCCCCTTGTATGGGCCGCGCGCGTCGTTGTGCTGCACCCTATAGCCCACGAAGACCTTTATCTCGCCCGAGTCAAGGCGCACGGGCACGGCCACCTCGATGATCCTCTTGGGCACCTTCAGGTACTCATGTATGCCGGGGTCGAGCCCTATGAGCGAAGCGACCTGCTCCAGCTGCTTGAGGGCGTTCTCATAGGGGTTGAGCTCCGCGCGCCGCCTCTGAACGGAAACCTGCAAGGCATTCGGCCGCGGGGCGACTTATATTTTAACGTTATACCGCCGGCCGGCCCTCGGCCAGGGCCCTGCACATTTTGTCGAGGGTGGCGGGCCAGTCCTGCGCGAGGACGATGCCGCTGGCCACCAGCACCCCCTCCGAGCCCAGCCTCAGCGCCGCGCGCACATCCTCCTCGCCTGTGATGCCCGCCCCGCAGAGGACATGCGTGCCCGGCGCCGCCGCCCTGACCAGCTCGACGCCCCTCGAAATGAGCTCCGGCCTTGCCCTCGAAACGGCCGTGCCGGTGGCGATCAGCTCGGGGGGCTCCAGCGCCAAGAAGTCAGGCCTCAAGGCGGCCAGGCGCGAGGCCTCGGCGGCATCGGCCGCGCAGAGAACGGGGGCGAGGCCCTGCTCCCTCAGAAGCTTCACCGCCCTCTCGATGCTCTCCTGGTCGAGCCTGTGCTCGCTGTGGTTGAGCAGCGAGCCCGAGATGCCGAGGGCGGCCAGCGCTTCGGCCGTTACGTAGCCGGTGGTGCGCTCGCCGCGCACGGGGTCCACGTGCTGCGCGAGCAAGGGCAGGCGCGTCCTCCGGGCAAGATAGTAAAGCAGCGGCGCAGGCGGGGCCAGGGCGACGCAGACCTCATGCCTCTTGGCCGCCGCCTCGGCCCACCGGGCGAGCACGGCGGAGGAGGTGCCCAGCGTCCGCCCGTAGTTCTTTAGGTTTATTATGAGCAGGGGAGCCCTAAGCGCCCGGCGCAAGCGGCCCCGCCAGCTCCTTCATGGTCTTAAACCTGCCCTCCAGCTTCTTCATGACGCGGGGCATGGTAGTATACTCCATCTCCTCGGGCCCCAGGCGGTGGGGCATGAAGGGACCCTGCCTCCTGAGGTAGTCCACGACTTCGTTCGCCCTCTGCCTCGCCAGGTCGAAGGCCGGGTCATCGAAGAGGTCGACGGGGCCTATGAGCCTGCCCTCGGCGAGCTGGAAGCCTAAGGCCACCACCCTTGGGGGGCCATCGAACCTAGTGCACTGGGCATACTTGAGCGGGACGGGCATGAGCGGACCATGATGTGAGCCCCGCAGCCAGCCGGCCACGAGATGTGGCGTCGCGAAGGCCTCGAGCACCTCGCCTACGGCCGGAAGCCCGTGCTGCGTCCTCACAAGACAGACGGGATCGTCCTTGCCCACGTATCTGCCCGCGATCAGCGACATGCGCGTCGTGCTCGAAACGGCGCAGAGCAGGCCATCGGCCCTCCTGTACACCTGATAGACCACATATCTGCCCGGCGTGCCTATGAGCGCCAGGAGATCGTAAAGCTCTTCGGGCGTCCTGAGGTCCACGTACTTGTCCTCCATGACATCCATAACCCTGAAGATGAAGCCCTCATGCATCCTATCATCGATGACGAGGCCCGGCGTGTTGAAGGGGTCCGCGAAGATCTTGTACAGCGGCAGGTTCCAGGCCCCCGGCTCCGTCTTGTCGGCCATGAAGATGATGATGGGCTCGCTGGGCCTCTCCTCGAACTCCGCCTCCGCGTAGCTGGGCCCCATGCCCCTGAGGTTGCCTGAGAAGGCGGTGGAGATGAGGTCCTGGCCCGCGCCGTAGAGATGATACTTCCTGGAGACCCTTTCGGTCACCTCCTGAAAGACGCGCCAGGCGAGGCCATGTACCTCCTTCGAGTCCGGCCCCTTCGGGTGGGTCATTATCAGCTCCAGGTCATCGCCGGCATGCGTCACGTGGTAATCCAGCAGAAGGCCCTGGCCCTTCGCCTCCTCCAGAAGCTGGGCCGCTAGCTTAAGCTGCTCGGGATGCGTCTGCGAGTGGCCCACGAGCGACCCCACGTCCGCCTTGATTACGGAGAGGGTGACCCTAGCCAAGCTGCGCGGCACGGGAGACCACGAAATAAAAGGCTTCCGCCCAGGGCCAGTAACCTTATATGCGGCGAAGCGCGCCAAGCTATCATGAGCAGAAGGGTGGCCGTGGTCGGCGTGGGCCACTCGAAGTTCGGCAAGAGGAGCGATGCGCTGCTGGAGGGGCTCGCCAGGGAGGCCGTGCAGGAGGCGCTGGATGACGCGCGCCTCTCGCCTAGGGATGTTGAGTTCCTATATGTCTCCAACACGGGCCTTTCGCACGATTCGCTTCCAGCCGTAGAGGTGGCCGAGGCCTGTGGGCTGACGCCCAAGGGCTCTATGAGGATAGAGGCGGCCTGCGCCTCGGGCAGCGCGGCGGTCTACGCCGCGTATATGGCCATAAGGTCGGGCCTCATAGATGTGGCGCTCGTCGTGGGCGTCGAGAAGATGACCGAGCTGCCCACGCCCGACATGGTGGAGCTAATAGGCAGGGCAGGAAACTACCTCTGGGAATTTCAGCACTTCGGGCTCACGTTTCCGGGCTACTATGCCCTTTACGCGACCGCCTACCTGCACGCATACCCGGCGGCCAGGCCCGAGGATCTCGCGGAGGTGGCCATAAAGAACCATCACTACGGCGCGCTCAACCCTAAGGCCCACATGCGGAGGCCGATAACACTGGATGAGTACTTAGGCTCCAAGATGATCGCCTGGCCGCTCAGGCTCTACGACTGCACGCTCATCTCCGACGGGGCAGCGGCCGTGGTGCTGGCCGGGGAGGAGCTCGCGAGGAGGCTCTCGGATGCGCCGGTATGGATCGAGGGCCTGGCCGGGGCGACGGGCACGTACAACCTGAGCCTGAGGGGTGATTTCTTAGGGCTCGAGCCCGCCGCGCTGGCCGCGAAGGAAGCCTATAGGCGGGCGGGGATCGATTGGGAGAACCCCACCTCCCAGCTGGACGTGGCCGAGGTCCATGACTGCTTCACGATCGCGGAGCTGCTGGCCTACGAGGACCTGCACTTCTGCCCAAGGGGCGAGGGGTATAAGCTCGCCAGGGAGCGCCAGACCTACGCAGGGGGCAAGATAGGCGTCAACTTGGATGGGGGGCTTAAGGCCAAGGGCCATCCCATAGGAGCGACGGGCGTGAGTATGTACGTGGAGGTGACGCGGCAGCTGCAGGGCAGGGTCGAAAAAGGAAGGCAGGCTCCCATCAGGAGGGGCCGCGGGCTCGTGCACAACGTGGGCGGGACGGGCCACTACGCATACGTGGGCATAGTCTCACTGGGGGAGGGGAAGGCATGAGCGGGGAGGTCGTCGACGAAGCGAGGGCCAAGAGGCTGCTCGAAGCCGGCATACCCGTTAAGCTGGAGCCCGGCGAGGGGCTCGTGCTCTCCGATGCCAGGGAGCTGAGGCTACGCTATAGGCTGCCGGCCAAGCCGCTGCTGTCCTTTTTGGAGGGGCTTGCCAGAGGCGCGCTCGTGGGCAGCAAATGCTCACGCTGCGGGCTCGTGGCCTTCCCACCCGTTGAAGCGTGCACCGCCTGCGGCTCCGAGGCCAAGCCTCACGAGCTGAGCGGCGAGGCCACGCTGCTTACCTACACGCAGATCTCAGCGAAGCCTTCCTCCTTTCAGCACTATGATGATTATATCGTGGCCGTAGGCCGCCTGAAGGAGGGGCCCGCGCTCGTGGCCTGGCTGGAGGGCGCGGCCCTGAGCGATATAAGCCCGGGCGGGAAGCTCAGGGTTAGGGTCAAGAAGAGGAACCCGGAGGGGTTCCTCACGTACTCCTTTTTTCTAGTAAGTTAAAGTTTAAATTCTCCAAGGCCTTTTCCCAATACCTTCATCATCTCCGTGCCTTTTTTAAAATCAAATGAGCCTCCAGCTCAATAGCTTAATCGATATCCCATTAGAGCCGCTAAGGAAAGACCTTATGCGTGGGCTGTCCTTTCGCTTCATCTCATACCAAGCCCTTAGAGTAGCTATAACCACATCATCATCAACAACAACTATTAGCTTATCTTTACATAGCTTAATCCCTTTCAGACGAGCGACCTTAACTCCGTGAGTGGCTTGTTTGGGCTTGATGATAGGGAATCTCCTCCTAGCCCACCTATCGTTGATTAGGTATTCGACTATCAGCTCCATCAGTAGAATCGGCCCGTCCTCTCCTCTTCCTTAGGCCTTTTGGCCTCTTCGATTTGCTTTTCCAAAAGCTTTAGCCTTAATCTCTCCTTCCCGGTCTTTAATTTTACCTGCTCGGCCGACTCCTGAAAGACAGACCTTAAGCTATCTATTATGGTGAGGGGCCTTACTCCTTTATAGGTCTGTTGGTGTGAGGCTTCTTCGCTTGGCTCGGGCTCTGGCTCGGCATCTAAGCTAGGTTGATGGGTTGTCTCCTCCTTGACTAACGAGCCCTTCTCGTCATAGTAGCGCTTAACGATTCGACCATCGTATAGCTCTTCTTTCTCCATTCTATACTTAGGCCTAGGCCTTTCCTCATGAGCGACTCCAATAGGTTCTTCTTCTCTAAAACGGAGGATTTGAAGCCTTCCTCTAAAGCCGGGGAAGGCATCACGGAGATTTTGTCGGATGGTTTGGAGGTTACGTCTAAACACATCGAAGTCGAATTCGTCCCTCCTCCTAGACCTAGACATACTTATCACTCCTCCTCGACCCACTCAACATTCTCATAGCGGCCGAGGGCTCATAGGGCTCGGCTTCCTCTTCCCCCTCCTCTCTATAAGGTCGTCCCATTGCCCGTATCAGCTTGCCTAAGCCCTCCAATCGCCGGTCTATCATCTTAAGCCCCTCCATCTGAACCTCGTATTGCGAAATGGTTTTATGGTCGCTTCTTAGACGCTCTAGCTCGCTCTTTATGAAGTTCGGCTCCTTCTCCATAATTTCTTTATCCTTTTGTGCGATTTGGTCTCTAAGCTTAGTATTCTCCTCTATTAGCTCATCAAGGCGGTCCTCTAGGCGAGAAAGCCTATCATTATCGCTAGTATCCGGGGGTTAGGTGGATTGATTTTAGCCTTCAGTTCTTCCCACTTCATAAACTTATCGAATAGGTCGCCACTTTCTTCCTTCGTTACCTTATAGCCCATAGCCCCTAGCCTCCGCTTAGTCTCCATCAATTCATCATCCTCATAGATTGGATGCCTGAACGAAGCCTCATAATCGGAAGGCTTTAATTCCCTTTTGATATCGGATGGAATAGGCTCACCACGCCTAAGACTCCAATAGAATAGTGATATTATAGCATCGATTACGTCTCGAGAGGCATAGCTTTTCTTTAAGGCATAGTACACGCTTTTTACATCATAGCCCAATTCATCGCAAAACTTCATTACAACATCAATATTACGGAAGCGGATGGAAGTAAGAAAGCCCTTCAGAGTGTCCTTTTCAGTCGGAATGATGGGCGCCCCCTCCTCGGGTAAGGGGCTCTCCTCTTTTCTAGACAATGGAGTCCTATGAGAGCGAAGCTTATGGCCCTTTAGGCTTACCTCGCTATTGAAGCCCTTACCACATATTTCACAAGCATAATCAGACTCGATATCAGCTTCTGATTTCGCCTCTTGAATCTCGATATCTTCGAGCTTAGCGGGCCTAACCACTCTCCATCATCCTCCTAACTGCCTCCCTCCCCCTTCTCGGTAATCGCCAGTTCACCGACAATCTTAAGCCTCACATATTTTGACTTCTCCAAAAGCTCTCTAAACTCCACCCTCTTCCGAAAAGAAGGGGGTATGCCGAACGCTTGGCTTCGAGGATAATAACGAAGGTATGCGGCGGCTAATCCGTAAGCTAAATGGGGTATTCCTACACGAGTTCATTCATCACATCCTACACGTCGAAGGGCTTGAATGCGACATTCCCGGGCCCGCGCTCGAGAAGCGGGTGGAGCGGGCCGTCGTCGCTATGCTGAGGGAAAAATCGGAGGAGTGAGGCTAGTAAGCTATGAAAAGGCTTAAGTATTTTACTTGTTCACCTTAATTACAATGAGGCAAGATGAGGAAGTGAGGAAGAGCCTAATAATAGGAGGAATAGTATTAATAATATTGGGTTTTGCCCTCTCGCTAGCCCTCCCAATAATACTCGTCCCGATATCCGAAAAGATCACATATCAAGAAGTCTCCCCACTCCATTATGGTACGCTAACTTTTTTCCTTAAACAAGGCGATAGGATAGAGGGCGAATTTACCGTCAGAGGCGGAAACGACGATATAATATTCTATATCAAAGACCCCTACGGTAATATCATTTATGAGCCCGCCGGCCAGGTACATGGTTGGCATAAGTTCAGCATCACGGCGAGTAGTAATGGAGCCTATACGCTGTATTTCGATAATACCTTTTCTCTAATCACAAGTAAGTCCGTATATCTGACCATACGCATATGCCCGTGTGGGCTCCTTGAAACGGCGAGAATTCTCGGTATTTCCGCGATGATACCGGGCGCAATTATGGTAGCAATAGGGATGATCCTTAAGCCTAAAGTAAAGGAGGCAAAAGTCTAACTCAATCTATAGCTTCAATTTTTTATCATCATCTAATAAATTCCATTAAAGAGTGATATGGTGCCTTCATACTATCAGAGCTACCTCTCACGAAGAACCTCCTCGTTTTAGTTATTACCTCAATTACTCCTTTCTTCGCTGTGAATCCCTCCTCCCTAAACCTAATGGTTTCGATGCCCTCAAGCTTCGCTGATACTATATCTCTTTTCTTTATTGGTTAAATATAGGTAGTACTGTACTTGATATTTCCATACTCGACTAACTCTGGGCTTTGATACCTCACCTCTTCTGCGGGCATAAGCCATTGCTTCTAAGCCTACCACTTTTTCAGGTTCAGCCTTTAAGAATTGCCTGAATTCAGCTAAAGTCTCCTCAAACGCCTTATTTTTTAACTCAGACATCATTCAGGCTCCTCCGCCTAAATAGAGGCTAAGGAGCCATGTATGTTTTACTTTAACTTTCTAGGCAAGCCCTAAAGTACTCCTTTGAGTTGGTACGCTAGGCGAGGAGCCTGCCGAGCAGGAGGCCCAGGATGTACAGCGCCATGAAGAGCAGGAGCAGCGCTGCCGTCCTTGGGTCGGCATCATCGGGCATGGCCCTGCGGAAGTCGCGCAGAAGGGCCAGGGCCCTGCCCACGGTGGCCAAGGGCAGGAGCGTGAGCGGGCTGAAGTTAAGAAGGGCCACGCCCAAGGGCGGCCACGCGTAGCAAAGGAGCAGCAGCGCGGAGAAGAGCGAGAGGGCCCTTCGCTTCCCCAGCAGCGAGGGCAGCGTGGTAATGCCCGAGGCCGAATCATAGTCTATATCCCTTATGTTGTTGGCCATCAGCACCAGCGCCACCAAGATCCCCATCGGGATGGAGGAAAAGAGGACCTGCGCGGAAAGCCTGCCGGTGAGCACGAAGTAGACGCCGCTGACCATAAGGGGCCCCCAGGCCAGGAAGACGGCCAGCTCCCCGGCCGCCCTGTACTTGAGCTGCAGGGGGCCCATGGTGTAGAAGGCGCTGGCCACCATGCCGGCCGAGGCTAGGGCCAGGATGAGCGGGCCCCTGAGCAGGGAGAGGTAGGCCGCCACCGCCCAGGCCAGCGCGTAGAGGGCCGCGCAATAAACGAGAAGGGGCCTAGTGCCCAGCTGTCCATAGAGATGTGGGTGCGGCCTGTAGCGCGCCGTAGGAGCGCCGGGCCTATCGACGCCCCTGCGCACGTCAAAGTAGTCGTTCAGCAGGTTGGTGGCCGCATGCGCTGAGATGAGCGCAAGGAGGGTGAGCAGGAAGAGAGGGGGCTCGAAGGCCTGCGCTTCCTGGGCTAGGGCGCCCGCCAGGGCGGAGGAGAGGACCGTCATGATGAACGACCACGGCCTGGTCGCCAGGAACAGCGCGGCCGGGCGCATGGGCTCGGTGGCCGTGAGGGCTATTAAGCTTGTGGGAGGAACGGGAGCAGCACGAAGGCCAGCTCATCCCAGAGAGCATGGCTGGAGGCGGCAAGGGCGAGCGAGTTGGAGAGGTGGAAGAGGAGCCCGAAGACGAGGCCGAGGGCCAGCGCGAGCGCCAGAAGGGGGAGGTTGAGCGTCCAGAGGTGGATGCTGGCGTAAAGCAGCGAGGTCAGAAGCAGCGCCCGCGCGGGGCTGTAGCGGCTGGCGAGCCTGCTCTGCACGTAGCCCCTCCAGAAGGCCTCCTCCGAAGCCCCGACATATGCGAGCAGGAGCGAGAGCGGCACCTTGGGCAGGCCAGAGCCGAGGGCATAAACGGCCCTGGCGCCGGCCTCCACGAGCGGCCTGAACACCTGAAAGGAGAGGGAGGCCAACCAATATAATGGAAGGGCCGAGGCCGCTCCGAGGGCTATGCTTGCCAAAAGAACAGGCCCAGGGGGCCTGGGCCTGGACCTCAGCGAGCTCGCGGACAGCAGAAGGAGCACGCTAGCAGCAACGCCAAGCCTGTACCAGAAGAGGCTGAAGTCCAGCCTAAAGGCCAACAGCCAGCAGAAGTGGGCCAGGGCCAGCGAAGCAGAGAGGCGGGGGCTAGGGGAGCTCATCTCTGAAGCAGCGCACGGCCTCCGCGAAGTTGCCCACCGGCGATATGATCAGCAGGTCGAGGCCCTGGTCCAGATACCTGCCCAGGGCCGCGCGGGCCTCGGAGGGCGTGCCCGAGGCGGTCAGGGCGAGCACCATCTCATCGCTTATCAGCGAGGATGCCAGGGCTAGGTCGCGCCTCCTCCAGGCCTCCCTTATCTGCGGCAGGCCCTCCGTGCGCACCCCAAGCTCCGCCAGGGTTTTCTCGGGCACCACCTCGGCCAGCTGATAGATGAAGTAGGGGTCCCTCTTCACGGCATCCAGTGCCCTACGAGGGCTAGCGTCCACGGAAGCGAGAATATAGGCCGCCTTGTCCACGCGCCTCCCTTGCCTAGCCTCGCCCTCCCTAACCCACGCAAGCATTTGGGCAAGGTGCGATGGCGTGGCCACGCCGGGCGAGGTGATAGCGCCGTCGGCCACGCGCGCTGCGTTGGCCAGCGTCCTAGGGCTCAGGGAGGCCAGGTAGATGGGTATCGCTCCTTGGGCCCGGGTCATAAGGCGCAGCCTCCTTACGGTGTAGAAGTCGCCCTCCAAGAGGGCCTCCTCGCCGCCTATGAGCGCCCTTATGATCTTGATGGCCTCCAGCAGGCGCCGCAGGGGCCTGGTCTTCTCCACGGGGTGCACGGGATAGCCTATGAGCGGAAGCCAGGGGAAGCCGCCCAGCCCTATGCCCAGGGAAAACCTGCCGCCCGATGCATTATGGAGCGTGATGGCGGAGCTCGCGAGCAGGACGGGATGGCGCGTGATGACGCTGGTGCAGCCTACGCCGAGCCGAATCCTCGAGGTGGCCCGCGCGACGAGCAGCAGCGCGGCCAGGCTATCGCCCCAGAGGGGGTTCTCATGGACCCAGAAGGAGTCGTAGCCGAGCTCCTCCGCCGCCTTCGCCTGGGCCACGAGGTCCTCCAGGCTCTGGGCCCCCACCGGCAGAGGTGAACCTATGCCAAGGCGGGCCACGGGCCCCCTGGCGCCCAACGATATATGCGCGTATCGCCCTTTGCGCTCCGTGGCTAAGCGAAGGTTTTTAACGCATAGCTCCACGGGTGCCGATGCTCTTTCTGGTCCGAGTTAAAGTGCGGCAGCCTGAGCAGATGAGCCAGAAGCAGCTCATGCAAGCCTGGCAGCGCGAGGCCGAGGCCGCGCTGGGCGCCCTGAAGGCCGGCAGGGTCAAGGGCCTCTATAAGGTCACGGGCAGAAGGGAAGCCATCGCCATCCTCGATGTCTCCTCCCATGAGGAGTTGGACAGGATCCTGGAGGGGCTTCCGATAGTTAGGGAGCTGGGGCCATGGGTGCGAATCGATGTTACGCCAATACACCCCTACGAGAGCTTCTATGAGCTCATCAGGAAGATGGCCTCCGAAGCGGGGTAGATAACGCAAAGGGGCTGAGCTCGCAGTGGGCCAGGGCGCTGCTGCTCTTGCGCGGGGTTAACCGGCCGGCGATGCTCGAAATGCCGAACGGCCGGCAAGCGGCGGCCGCGACGGGACTATGTCCTCATCACGCGCGGCGAGAGCTGCGTATTCTGGGCCGGCCTCGACGGAGGAATCCTGCAGAAGGGCCAACGGCCAAGCTAAAAGGACGGCGAGGGCTTGTGGGGTGCCCTGTGATGTACCTGGGGAGGTCTGTTCCCTGATGGCGCCGCCCGGCCTGCTCAGCAGGTGGGCATAGCGTATGCTCTGAACGAGAAAGGCCTGAACCGAACGATCATGCTCTATCACGTCGCTCGCCATCGCCCCAAAATGTATGACCAAGCCTTTCTGATATACATGTAGGTAAGCAGCTATGACGTCGTGGTCGTGAGGTTTATGCCTCTGCCAGACGGCTATTATGGTCGTATGGCTCATGTTGAGTAACCTGTTTTCCTCGTGGCCATGGTAGGACAGGAAGACCCTGGGCCCGAAGAGCCTGTAGAGGTTTATGATGATGGGATTCGTGGTGTTGGCATCTATGGCCAGCAGGGCACCAGTATAGCTGCCGGGGTCATAACAGCAGTAGTCGCTCGCTAGCCAATTAGCATTTTCATCCCGCCATCTGCTATATACGTCGGGGCGTGCGGCGGTTCCGTTGAAGGACCAGCCATGTCCCCGGACCAGGGAAAGGCGGTGGGCCCGCGGCCAATACATCACCTCGGCCAGGAAAGTGGTCGCGTCCATAACGAGCAGGAATCCCCCGGATGCCACAAACCTCCTTATATCGTAGTATTCCCTTGCCGTCACATACTCCTCAAAGCCCAAGATGAGCAGGTCAAACTGCCTTTCGCCCTTCGCGTCAAAGAGCGCGCCTCGGTCGATGTCTATATCGGAGATGACCCATATATTCTTGCCGAGCTGCAGGCCCGCCCTGCCGGCCTCCTTCGAAATGACGAAGTTATAGAGGCCGCGGGCCCAGCCCCAGTCATCGACTATGCTGGCGTTCAAGAAGTGAAGGTCGCTCCTGACCGTTTCGTTGCGTTTAGTATGAGCGTGCTTGTGAAAGAAGAAGTAGAATGAGGAGTAGGCGGTCGCAGTGAAGACAGGCTTCACTATGGCCATGCGTAGCCCCCTGCTACCTAGCTGCGAGAGAAGGTCGGGGAGCCCCGGGGTAGCGGCTACTTCGGGCTGAGGACTCGCATAGGTCCCGAGCGAGCCTGCCCTCAGTATATCAGGGACAAGCAGTGCAAAGAGCATGATGAGAGATATGACCGCCGCCATGCGGGTCCCCATGGGGGGCGGCGGCCTAATAAGGGCTTTTTTTGAAACGGGTAGATCCCCTCTCGGACCCAAACATCGCGGGCTCCGCATAAAGGGCATAGCGCAGGCCCCTACTTAGCGGGTGGGGATGCCCTCATCTTTGGCCAGGTGCTCCGGCCG
>PSMU01000004.1:0-68102 GCA_040290255.1 Candidatus Australarchaeum erebusense
CACGCTCAGCTCAAAGATAGGCAGCGCGGTGGCCAACTTAACGAGCGCCATCAGCGCGGTAAGCGGCAAGATAGACAGCGCCGTCTCCACCCTCTCGGGCAAGGTCGATAGCGCGGTGAGCACGCTCAGCTCAAAGATAGACAGCGCCGTGAATAGCGCGGTGAGCACGCTCAGCTCAAAGATAGACAGCGCGGTCTCCACCCTCTCGGGCAAGGTCGATAGCGCGGTGAGCACGCTCAGCTCAAAGATAGACAGCGCGGTGGCCAGCTTAACGAGCGCCATCAGCGCGGTAAGCGACAAGATAGATAGCGCGGTGAGCACGCTGACCAGCACCGTGAATAGCGCGGTGAGCACGCTCAGCTCAAAGATAGACAGCGCGGTCTCCACCCTCTCGGGCAAGGTCGATAGCGCGGTCTCATCGCTGACCAGCACCGTGAATAGCGCGGTGAGCACGCTCAGCTCAAAGATAGACAGCGCGGTCTCGAGCATTCAGGCGAGCGTGGGCTCGCTCAGCACGTACGTCATAGCGCTGATCGTCATCGCGGTCATCGTGCTCGCGCTGCAGATCGTCACCCTCGCGAGGAGGCGAAGTTAAGCACCTTTTTTTGTTTCTTATTCGCCCTAGCGTGGGCTCTGCATCAAAGCTTATCTAGCCTTGCCCTGGGGCTCCTACATGCCCTCGAGGCTCCTTGCCGGGGCCCTGAACTTCTTCCTCTGGGGCCTGGGCAGCGCCCTCGCCCACAGGCGGCGCCACCACCTGCTGGCCCTGCCCGCCGGCCTCTGGCTCTACTTCCTGGGCCTGGCCACGCGCAACGCCTATCTGCTCATCCCGGTCCTGCTGCTCAGCGCCTTCTTCTCGCTCGAGGCGCTGTTGGCCCCTCAGCAGGCGCTTAGGGCAACGCACGGCCCCTCCTTCTGCCCCGGCTGCGGGAGGAGGTATCCCGAGGAGGCGCTCTACTGCCCCTTCTGCGGCACGAAGAGGGCGGTGTAAAGCGCTTTTAGGGCCCTTCCCGCTCCTGAGGCGTGAGGGGGCTGGCCTACAGGAAGGAGGCCCTGGACCCTCTCTACGGCTACATCTACCTCACGGAGCTGGAGGTGAGGCTCATCGACACGCCCATCTTTCAGAGGCTGGATAGGCTGCTCCAGAACTTCAGCGCCCACTATGCCTTTCCCAGCGCCACGCATACGCGCAAGGCCCATGCGCTGGGCGTGATGAGCCTGGCCCACAGGGCCCTGGCCAAGCTGCTCTTCAGGCTCAGGCCTCATCATGGCGCGGCGCTGCTCTTCGTGCCCACCACGCTGGAGGAGAGGGGGCCGGGGCTGGAGGATTACTACGTCGAGGGCTTTGACTGGTGGAACGAAAGGCTCGAGCGGGGGAGGTTCAGCGAGCTGCTGCAGGCCATGCGCCTGGCCGCGCTCCTACATGACGTGGGCCATGCCCCGCTCTCCCATGTCTTCGAGGAGGCCTGCCGCGCGCTCGGGCTGGACTTCGACCACGAGAAGAGGTCGCTGGAGCTGATGGAGCGGCTGGGCGAGGGGCTCAGGGGAAGGGCCGGGGAGGTGATGCGGGGAGCCCTGGAGCTCTTCAGGCGCGTGGTCGAGCCCGGGCATCGCTCATACGTGAAGGAGCTGCTTTCGGGCCCCATGGACGTCGATAAGATCGATTACCTGAACAGGGACGGCTACCATTCGGGGGCCCTGGAGTACGGCCTCATAGACCAGGAGCGCATCCTCGACTCCTTCTACGTCAAGCAAGGGCAGCTGGTCTTCCTGAGCTCCAACCTGCCCTCCGTGCTCAGGGCCTTCGCCTCGGCGGAGCAGATGTACAGGAACGTCTTCTACCATAAGACCTCGCGCAACGTGGACCTCATGTGCGTCGAGATGCTCAGGGCCGCGAGGCCCGTCGTGGAGAGGCTGCTCGCCTCCCGCGAGCCCTTCGAGGGCTATGGCGACTATGAGCTGCTCCGGGAGCTGGCCAGGGCGGACCTGCCCAGGGCCTCGGAGCTGGCCCAGGGCCTGCTCTCGAGGAGGCTTTACTTCAAGGCGCTCTACCAGGCCCCCGTGCCCAGGGATCGCTTCACGGAGGAGCTGAGGCGGGCCCTTGCCGAGCTGGAGCAGCGCTACTCGGAGCTGCAGGCGCGCATAGACCACGTGGAGGCCAGGCCCATAAGGCAGGAGTACGGGGCCCTAAGCTCCTGGCTCCGCGCGCCCAAGGTCTATCTGCCCGAGGAGGATAGGCTGCTCTCGCTGCGGGAGGCGCAGCCCCTGCTGGAGGAGCTGGCCCTGCGCTTCAGCGTGGATGTGAGGGTCTTCGTGGCCAGGCGCTTGGCCAAGCACCCCAGGGCGGAGGCCCTCGTGCGCGAGGCCAGGGCGCTCCTAGGCCCTGGCGCCCCTCCTGCCCCTCCTCCTTATCGCTAGGAGGCGCCGCAGCAGCTCAAGGGCCGCCTGATAGTGCTGCGCGCCCACCTCGCTCAGGGCCATCTCCCGGGCCCTGGCCTTCGCCACCTCCTGAAGGAACGTGAGCGCCTGCCGGGCCCCCAGCTCGGGCCTTTCGTCGAGCAGCCGCGCCAGCTCCTCCTTCACGGGCCCGGGCAGGGGCTCCAGCCTCAGCTCGGCCAGCGAGGGCCTGGGCAGGGCCTGCACCCTGGCCTCCGCGAGCGCAAGCCGCGCCCTGCCGCTCAGCCTGGGCAGGCGGAGCACCGCGGGCACCTCGCCCAGCAGCCACCTGGGCAGGCCCTGCTCCTCCCTGGCTATGAGCAGCGTCCTGGCGTGCAGCTCGAACTCCACCTCCTCCCCCTTCACCTGCACGCTCGCCCTGCCCCCCCTCAGCAGGCCCCTGAGCACCCTCTGCTCCTCTGCCCTCATGGCCTCGAGCCCCTCCACGGGCACGACCCCGGGGCCCGAGAGGCGCTCCGCCAGCTCCCTCGCCTCAAGGGCCCCCAGGCTTATCCTCTGGTAGCCCATCGCCTCCAGCAGGGCCATCGCATAATCAGAGAAGCCCTCCCCCTCCTCGATCACGAGCACGTGCAGCCGATCGGAGAGCAGCAGCGCCCTGAGCAGCTCCATCGCCAGGAGCAGCGGGGGCTCCTCGAGCGGCGCGCGCAGCCGCCGCAGCAGCTCCTTCATGCCCTCGGCGCTGGGCCGGGGCATCAGCCTGGACCTTATGTAGCCCGCATACAGCCTCGCGTTGAGCTTGTACTCGAGCCAGGGCCCATAGCTGAGCGGCTGCTCCGCATTCCTCATGATGCGGAACTCATAGGCCCCGTCCAGGCCCCTCCTCTCGACCACGACGTAGGGCGAGAAGAGCCCCAGCCTTGCCTCTATCGCCCTGAGCGTGAGCTCGGGGTCATAGTCCTTCGAGGTCCTCACGACGATCGCCTCGGAGACGCTCACCTCCCTCACGACCCTATCGGCCAGCGCGGCCCTGGCCCTGTTGACGGCCTTGAGCAGCTCCTCCTCCCAGCCCTTGAACCTCACATCATAAGGGTCGAGCCTTGCCAGGTCCTCCAGCGTCCTTATGCCGTTGAGCGCCAGCAGGCCCGAGAGGCGGGGGCTTATGCCCGTCAGCGCGCCCTCCATGCCCGCTCAGCGCGGCTCATCGCTTCGGGGGCGGCTCCTCCCAATGCCTTCCGTTCATCGTCTCCTCTCCGTAACTCTGACCGCACGTCATCGCCGCCTTTCTGAGGCGGGAGGGCGGGGCTATAAGCTTTGGGGCACAACCGATAAAAGGCGGCGCGCCGCGAGAGGGGCAGATGGGCTACCTCTGGCAGCCCCCCAGGGAGCTGGCGGAGCGCGCGAACCTGCGCCCGCTCATGGAGAGGCTGAGGCTCGACAGCTACGCGGAGCTGGTGAGGTGGAGCATAACGCGCCTGGAGAACTTCTGGGCGCGGCTGCCCGAGGAGCTGGGCGTGGAGTGGTTCCGCCCTCCTAGGCAGGTCGTGGACCTCTCCAGGGGGCCCGAGTGGGCGCGCTGGTATGGAGGGGGCGCGCTGAACGTAGCTTACAACGCCCTCGAGAGGCCCGCGAGGCTCAGGGGCCCCCATCCGGCCGTCATCTGGAGGGGGGAGGATGGCCGCAGGAGGGCGCTCAGCTATTCCCAGCTGAACGAGGATGCCAGCAGGCTCGCGGGCTACCTGGCCGAGCTGGGCGTGGGGCCCGGCGATAGGGTGGCGCTCTATCTCCCCATGCTGCCCGAGACGGTGGCCTCCCTCTTTGCCCCCCTCAAGCTGGGCGCGATCGCGATGCCCATCTTCTCGGGCTTTGCGCCCGAAGCCGTAAGCGTGAGGCTCAGGGATGCGGAGCCCAAGGCGCTCATAACCTGCGATGGCTACCTCAGGAGGGGTAATAGGGTGGGGCTGCTGGACCAGGCCAGGGAGGCGCTGAAGCTCTCGGGCCTCGGCGCCAAGCTCATCGTGGTGGAGAGGCTGGGCGGCCTCGAGCTGCTCGAGGGGGAGGTGAGCTATGAGGAGGCCATAAGGGAGGGCGAGCCCTTGGCGAGCAGGGCGCTGGACCCCGAGCACCCCGCGCTGCTGCTCTACAGCTCGGGCACCACGGGCCGGCCCAAGGGCTGCGTGATCTCACATGCGGGCGCGCTGCTGCAGCCCTCCAAGGAGATCTTCTATAACCTGGACCTAAAGCCCGAGGAGCGCCTGCTCTGGGTCACGGACATAGGCTGGATGATGGGCCCTTGGCAGATGATCGGCGCGCAGTTCCTGGGCGCCACGCACATCATCCTGGAGGGGGCCATCGACTATCCCCCCTCCAGGCTGTGGCGCATCGTGGAGCAGGAGAGGGTCACGCACCTGGGCTTCGCGGCCACGGTGGCGAGGCTGCTGAGGCGCTACGGCAGGGATGCGCTGCTGGAGCACGACCTCTCTTCGCTGCGCGTCTTCGGCAACACGGGCGAGCCCATAGACCCCGGCACCTGGCTCTGGCTGATGAAGGAGGTGGGCGAGGAGAGGTGCCCCATCATCAACCTCTCCGGCGGCACGGAGATCTTCGGCTGCTTCCTGCTCCCCTCGCCGCTCGTCCCGCTCAAGCCCTCCACGCTCTGGGGGCCGGGCCTGGGCATGGACGTCGACGTCTTCGATGAGCAGGGCAGGCCCGTGAGGGGCCAGGTGGGCTACCTCGTGGCGAAGAGCCCCGCACCCTCGATGACCAGGGGCTTCTGGAGGGATGAGGCGAGGTACCTGGAGACCTACTGGTCCAGGTTCAGGGGCGTCTGGTATCATGGCGACTGGGCGCTCATCGATGAGGAGGGCTACTGGTTCCTGCTGGGCAGGGCCGATGACGTGATCAAGGCGGCGGGCAAGAGGGTGGGCCCCGCGGAGATAGAGGCCCTGCTGAACGCGCACCCCCTCGTGGCGGAGTCGGCCTGCGTGGGCGTGCCCAGCGAGCTGAAGGGCGAGGAGGTGGCCTGCTTCGTGGCGCTGAAGCGCGGCGCGGAGCCCTACCCGGGCCTGGAGGAGGAGCTGAGGAGGCGCGTGAGGAGGGGGCTGGGCAGGGCCTTCGAGCCCTCCTATCTGCTCTTCGTGCCCTCGCTCCCCAGGACCCGCTCGGGCAAGATCATGAGGAGGCTGCTGAGGGCCGCGGCGCTGGGCCAGCAGGTGGGCGATGTGAGCGCGCTGGAGAACCCCGAGGCCCTGGAGCAGGCCAGGGCGGCCTGGGAGGCGATGAGGCAGCGTGGGCTCGTGGCCTAGGAGGCCCCCGGCCGTCGCGGGGAGCTTCTACCCCTCCTCGAGGGAGGAGCTGCTCAAGCTCCTGGAGTGGTGCTACTCACATCCCCTTGGCCCCAGGGGCGAGGAGCTGGGCGGCGAGCCCGTGGCCTTCGTGGTGCCCCATGCGGGCTACGTCTACTCGGGCCCCGTCGCGGCCCATGTCTATGCCGCGCTGAAGGGGCTGCGCTTTGATGCGGTGGTGATCCTGGGCCCCAACCACTATGCCTATGGCAGCCCCCTGGCCACCTTCTCGAGGGGGAGCTGGGCCACGCCGCTGGGCGATGCGCCCATCGATGAGCCCCTGGCCCGCGCGCTGCTCAGGGGAGGGCTGCTGCAGGATGACTATGAGGCCCACAGGTTCGAGCACTCCATAGAGGTGCAGCTGCCCTTCCTGCAGCACCTGGGCCGGCCCTTCGCCTTCGTGCCCATCTGCCTTGCCTACCAGGAGGAGGAGGCCACGAGGCCCCTGGCGAAGCTGCTGCGCCGGGCGTATGAGGAGAGGCCCTTCCTGCTGCTGGCCTCCAGCGACTTCACGCATTATGAGCCCGAGGAGCAGGCCCGGCGCAAGGACCTCGAGCAGATAAGGGCGATCGCCACGCTCGACCTGCGGAGGCACTATGAGACGATGAGGAGGCTGAACGTGACGATGTGCGGCTACGGCGCGATAGCCGCCGCGCTGGAGTTCTCGAGGCTGCTGGGCGCGCGGGGGGCGACGCTGCTCCGCCATGCGACGAGCGGGGATACGGGGGGCGACAGGGGCTCCGTGGTGGGCTATGCCGCCCTCGCGTTCGTGAAGTGATATGGCGGAGGCGGTGGCCTGCGGCAAGCTCATCCTGCTGGGCGAGCACTTCGTGCTCTACGGCGCCCCCGCGCTGGTGCTGGCCGGCGGGCCCAAGGTGAGGGTGCAGGCCAGCCGGGCCGAGGAGGATAGGCTCCTCTCGCCCTCCCTCTCGCTGGACGTGCGCCTGGCCGCCGCGCCGCCCCCCGCCGCCCGGCCCTTCGCTTCCCTGCTCTCCAGGCTGAAGCGCGAGGCGGGCTATAGGGGGGGCGTGCGCCTGCTCATCCGCTCGAGCATTCCCGTGGGCCAGGGCCTGGGCTCCTCGGGGGCCGTGCTCGTGGCCAGCGCCGCGGCCGTCAATTCGCTGCTGGGCCTGGGCCTGAGCAGGGAGGAGCTGGCCAGGGTTGCGCTGGAGGCGGAGCAGCTCGTGCACGGCAGGAGCTCGGGCATCGATGTCTTCGCCCCCCTCTACGGCGGCCTGCTGCTCTACAGCAGCGGGCGAGGCATCCTGCGCAGGAGGCCCAGGGCCGGGCTCCCGCTGGTGCTGGCCTTCAGCGGCGTGAAGAGGAGCACGAGGCGGGTCATCGAGAGGGTCTCCTCCTGGAGGGAGGCCCATCCCCACACCTTCTCGCTCTTGGCCCGGCAGGTGGGCTCCTGGGCCGAGGAGGGCTTTGGCCTGGCCGAAGAGGGGGAGCTGGAGAGGCTGGGCCTGCTCATGACGCTCAACCATTGCCTCCTCTCGCTGCTGGGCGCCTCTCATCCCAGGCTCGACGGGCTGGTGAACGAGAGCCTCGCAAGGGGCGCCCTGGGCGCCAAGCTGAGCGGCGGAGGGGGAGGGGGCGTGGCCGCCGTGCTCGTCAGAAAAGGCCAGCAGGGACGGCTGAGCAGGGAGCTGCGCGAGAGGGGCTTTCGGGCGCTGCCCTTCAGGCCCTCCTCCGAGGGCGTGAGCGTGCGCGGGGGCTCGGCCAGGAAAGCTTAACTTGAAGCGACGCCCAGGCCGGGCGTGGCCTCCGAGGCGAGCCAGAGGAAGGAGAGGGACATCAGGGTGGTGCTCGAGGAAGGCCCGGAGCACGAGCAGAGCACGCTGCTGGAGTGCGTGCACCTGCTTCACAACGCGCTGCCGGAGCTGAACTTCGACGAGGTCAGCACGGAGTGCGCCTTCCTGGGCCACCGCTTTTCCGCGCCGCTGCTGGTGGACTCGATGACGGGGGGCTCCCAGCTCTCCGCGAAGGTGAACGCCACGATAGCCAGGGTAATAGAGCGCCTGGGCCTGGGCATGGGCCTGGGCAGCCAGAAGGTGGGCCTGCAGCATCCTGAGCTCGAGGAGAGCTTCAGGGTGGCCAGGGAGCAGGCCCCCACCGCCTTCATAGCGGCCAACATAGGCGGGGCGCAGCTCGCCTCGGGCCTCACGCTGGAGGATGTGAAGCGCATCATCGACATGGTCAGGGCCGATGCGCTGGTGGTGCACCTGAACCCCATGCAGGAGGCGCTGCAGGTGGGAGGGGAGCCCAGGTACAGGGGCGTGCTGGCCGCGCTCAGGGAGCTCACGAAGCAGCTCTCCGTGCCCGTGATCGTGAAGGAGGTGGGCTCGGGCATCTCGCCCGATGTGGCCGTGAAGCTGCAGGTGGCGGGCGTGAAGGCCATCAACGTGGCCGGCGCGGGCGGCACCAGCTGGACGGCCGCGGAGGCCATCAAGGCCGAGGAGCAGGGCGAGGCGGAGAGGGCGAGGCTCGGCCGGCTCTTCTGGAGCTGGGGCATCCCCACGGCCGCGAGCCTCATCCTCGTGAGGAGGGCCGTGCGCCTCCCCCTCATCGCCTCCGGCGGGCTCAGGAACGGGCTCGAGGTGGCCAAGTGCATCGCGCTGGGCGCGAGCATGGCCGCCATGGCGAAGCCCGCGCTGGAGCAGGCGCTGAAGGGCGAGGAGGCGCTCGCCTCCTTCCTGGAGCACGTGCTCAGGGCCCTGAAGCTGGCCATGTTCGGCGTGGGGGCCCCCACCGTCCAGGCCCTGGCCCAGGCCAAGTACGTGATCACGCCCCCGCTGAGCCACTGGGTGATGCCGCTTGGCTGAGCGGGAGCTGGAGGGGCTGAGGGCGCTCATCAACTCCAGGCTGCTGGCCTACCTGCAGGGCGAGCCCGGCGAGCTCTACGAGGCGGCGCGCCACATCATGGCGGGAGGGGGCAAGAGGCTGCGGCCCATCCTCGCGCTCTGCCTCTACAGGCACCTCGGGGGCAGGGGCGACATATTGCCCGCCGCGCTCTGCCTCGAGTACCTTCACAACTTCACGCTCATCCACGATGACATCATGGACAGGGATGAGGTGCGCCACAACCTGCCCACCACGCACGTAAAGTACGGCCTGCCGCTGGCGATCTTGGCGGGGGACCTGCTCTTCGCCAAGGCCTTCGAGCTGCTCGGCCAGCTCAGGGGCAGCGTCGAGGGCGAGGCGCTGCTGGAGGGGGCGAGCCTGCTGGCCCAGGCGATGGTGAGGCTCTGCGAGGGCCAGGCCCTGGACATGAGGCTGGGCGCCTCCACCAGGCCGCCGAGCGTGGAGCAGTACCTTAAGCTGATCGAGCTGAAGACGGCCACGCTGTATCAGGCCTCGGCCGCCCTGGGGGCCCTGCTGGCGGGCGCGCAGGGGAGCCGGCTGGCGGAGGCGAGGGCCTTCGGCGCGAACCTGGGCATGGCCTTTCAGATCACGGATGACATTCTCGGCCTCTTCGGCGAGGAGAGGGAGCTGGGCAAGCCCGTCGGAAATGACCTGAGGGAGGGAAAGAAGACGCTCCCGCTCCTGCTGGCCCTGGAGAGGGATGAGGAGCTGGCGCGCATCATCCGCAGGGCCTGGGCGCGAAGGCTGAGCGGCCAGGAGCTGGAGCGCGCCCTCAGGCTGCTCAGGGAGAGGGGCATCGAGCGGGAGGCAAGGGCGCTGGCCGAGCAATACGCCGGCAGGGCAAAGGAGAGCCTCGCGCGGCTGGGCCCGGGGCCCTATGCCGAGCTTCTGGGCGCGCTGGCGGACTTCGTGGTGAAGAGGCGCTTCTAGCGTGGAGGGAGGCGAGGAGCTAAGGCGCCTGATAAGGCTACATGCGCTCAGGAACGCCGCCAGGCACGGCAGCGCCAGCGCCAGCGCGGTGATGGGCAAGCTCATGGCCGAGAGGCCGGAGCTGAGGCCCAGGGCCCGGGAGCTGCTGGCGCTGGTGGAGGAGGTGGTGCAAGAGGTGAACGCGATGCCCGAGGAGCAGAGGGGGCGGGAGCTCCTGGGGCTCGAGGGCCCCCCCAGGCCTCGGCGTGAGGAGCTGAGGCGCCTGCCGCCGCTGCCCGGGGCCGAGGCCGTGGCGCAGGTGGTCACGCGCTTCGCGCCCAACCCCGACTCCGTGCTTCACCTGGGCTCGGCGAGGGCCGTCGTGCTGAACAAGGCCTACGCGGAGATGTACGGGGGCAGGTTCCTGCTGCGCTTCGAGGACACGGACCCCCGCCTGAAGAGGGCGCGCGCGGACTTCTATGCCTACATCCTGGAGGATCTGCGCTGGCTGGGCTGCGAGCCCGATGAGGTGTACTATCAGAGCGATAGGCTCGAGCTGTACTACGGGGTGGCCGAGGAGCTGCTGAGGAGGGGAGGGGCCTATGTATGCACCCATGGCGCGGAGGAGGCCAGGGCGCTGCTGCTGGCCGGGAAGGCCTGCGCCTGCAGGGACCTGGAGCCCTCCCTTCAGCTCGAGCGCTGGCAGGCGATGCTGGACGGCCGCTATGGCGAGGGCGAGGCGGTGGTGCGCGTGAAGACGGACCTGGCGCACCCCAACCCGGCCATCAGGGACTGGCCCGCGCTTCGCATCATAGACCCGCGCAGGCACCCCCATCCGCGCGTGGGCTCCAGGTATAGGGTCTGGCCGCTCTACAACTTCTCCGCGGGCTGCGATGACTGGCTGATGAAGGTCACGCACATCATAAGGGGCAAGGAGCACCTGACGAACATGGAGCGCCAGCTATATCTCTACAGGCACATGGGCTGGCGCTATCCCATCGCCCTTCACTACGGGAGGCTCATGCTCCAGGGGAGCACGCTGAGCAAGTCCCAGATCGAGAGGGGCGTGAGGGAGGGGAGGTATGAGGGCTACGAGGACCCCCGCCTGGCCACGCTGAGGGCCCTGAGGAGGAGGGGCTTCCTGCCGGAGGCCATAAGGGAGCTCATGCTCGAAGTGGGCGTTAAGCCCGTGGAGGCCAGGGTGAGCCTGGAGAAGCTCTGCGCGCTGCAGCGAAGGCTGGCGGACCCGCTCGCGAACCGCTACTTTGCGCTCGAGGAGCCCGTGGAGCTGAAGCTAAGGGGCGCTGAGGGCAGGCTGGAGGCCCAGCTGCGCCTTCACCCCTCGGACCCCTCCAGGGGGCTCAGGAGGCTCGTGGTGGAGCCGGAGCAGGGGCACCACCGCCTGCTGCTCGAGAGGAGGGATGCGGAGCTGCTGCTGGAGAAGGGCTATGCGAGGCTGATGGGCCTGCTGAACGTGGCCTCGCCCAGAAAGGTGCGCGAGGGGGTATATGAGGCCCGCGTGGCCGAGGGGGGCGTGGAGGAGGCGAGGGGGAGGGGCGCGCCCTTCCTGCACTGGCTCCCCCCCTCCCAGGCGAGGCCCATGAGCCTGCTCCGCCCCCTGGGGGAGGGGAGCTGGGCCTGGAGGGAGGGGCTGGTGGAGGAGCACCTGCTCCGGGAAAAGGAGGGCGCGCTGGTGCAGCTGGAGAGGCTCTGCTTCGCGAGGGTGGATGGGCTGGGCGAGGCGGCCCGGCTCTGCTATACCTGCGGGATATGAGCGCGGAGCCGCTGAGGCCCTGGAGGGCGAACCTCTACCTGCCCAACTACGAGGGCCCCTGCCTCACGCAGGTCGGCAGGCTCATCCTGGGCTGCTTTGGGGCCCAGGTCTCGCTCCCCAAGGGCCTCACGGGCCTGCTGAGGAGGCTGAAGAGGGAGGAGAAGCTGCTGCTGGTGCTCGCGGATGGCCTGGGCTACGGGGCGCTGCAGGCGCTCTATGGCGAGGGGCTGCAGGGGCTGGACCGCCGGCCCTACATCTATAGGCTCTCCACCACCTTCCCCTCCACGACCGCCAGCGCGCTCGTGAGCCTCTATACCTCCGTGCCGCCCGAGGAGCACGGCATCGCCGGCTACCACATGTACATGAAGGAGGTGGGCGCCGTGGTGAACATGGTGGACTATTCGCCCGCCGTGGACCATAGGCGGGATGTGCTGATGGAGGCCGGCTACAACCCCCGGCAGCTGGTGGGCCAGAGGACGCTCTTCGAGGCCCTGCGCGAGCTGGGCGTGAAGCCCTACGCGCTCGTGAGGCGCTCGCTGAAGGACTCCTCGCTCTCGCTCATCTGCTACTCCGGCGCCGACGTGCTCACCTTCGTCACGCTGCCGGAGGCGCTGGCCATGGCCGCGCAGCTGCTCAGGCAGAGCGAGGGGCCCACCTTCATCTCGCTCTACTGGGATGGCGTCGACGCGGTGGGGCATGTGCACGGGCCCCTGAGCGAGCCCCATGCGGCCGAAGTCAGGTACCTCTTCAGGGCCCTTCACGAGCTGGTGGCGGGCCAGGGAGGGGGCGTGCTGCTGACCTCCGACCACGGCATGGTCAGGGTCGATGCGAAGGATAACGTGCCCCTCCTGCAGGACAGCGAGCTGATGCAGCTGCTGCTGATACCCCCCACGGGCGAGGCGAGGGCGCCCATCCTGCATGCGAGGAGGGGGAAGGAGGGGGAGCTGGGGAGGCTGCTGCGCAGGAAGTATTCTGAGGTGGCGCACGTGCTCGCCTCCACGGAGGCGCTCAGGCAGGGCTTCTTCGGCCTGGGAAGGCCCCGGCCGGGCTTCGAGGATAGGATAGGGACCTACCTGCTGGTCACCAAGGGGGCCAAGGCCTTCTACTTCAGGTACAGGGGCAGGGAGCAGCAGCCGACGCTGCTGGGCCTGCATGGGGGGCTGAGCGAGCAGGAGCTGCTGGTGCCCCTGCTCTACTACCCCTCCGAAAAGGCTTAAGAAGGCCTTAGGCCGCTGGCCCGCCAGCGATGAGCCAGCCCGCGGCCAAGGGGAGCTCGAGGGGCAAGCCCTATTATGTGAAGTTCGAGACGCCCAGCGCGCTGGTCGAGGGCGCGCTGCAGGCCGTGCAGAGGGCCCTGGAGACGGGCAAGGTGAAGAGGGGCACCAACGAGGTGACGAAGGCCGTGGAGAGGGGCGTGGCGAAGCTCGTGCTGATCGCGGAGGACGTGGACCCGCCCGAGGTGGTCGCCCACCTGCCCATGCTCTGCGAGGAGAAGGCCGTGCCCTATCTCTACGTGCCCAGCAGGGCGGAGCTGGGCAAGGCCTCGGGCCTCGAGGTGCCCGCCGCCTCCGTCGCGATCCTGGATCCCGGCGAGGCAAAGCAGCTCGTGGAGCAGCTGGTGGCGAGCCTCAGGGCCGGCAAGTAGGGGCCATGAGCGAGGAGAGGCCCACGCCCGCCGAAGTGATACAGATCGTGGGCAGGACGGGCGTGGCGGGCGAGGTGATACAGGTAAGGGTGAGGATCCTGGAGGGAAAGGATAAGGGGCGCGTGCTCACGAGGAACGTGAGGGGGCCGGTGAGGCTGGGCGACGTGCTGATGCTCAGGGAGACGGAGAGGGAGGCCCGTAAGCTGGGCAGGTAGCCATGGCGCTGAGGGGAGAGGCCGTGTGCAGCTTCTGCGGCAGGAAGGTGCTGCCGGGCACGGGGCTGCTCTTCGTCAGGAACGATGGCTCCTTCTACTGGTTCTGCTCCAGCAGGTGCAGGAAGAGCCAGCTCAAGCTTCACAGGGACCCGAGGCGCTGGAAGTGGGCCAGGAGGAGGGCATGATGGAGCGCACGCTCTGCTTCATAAAGCCCGATGGCGTGAGGAGGGGGCTGGTGGGCCGCATCCTGCTGCGCTTTGAGGAGAGGGGCCTGGGGCTCGTGGCCCTGCGCCTGCTGACGCTGGACAGGAGGGGCGCGGAGGAGCTCTATGCGCCCCATAGGGGGAAGCCCTTCTTCGAGGAGCTCATCTCCTACGTCACCTCCGGGCCCATCGTGGCCTTCGTGCTGGAGGGGGAGGGCGCGGTGGAGGAGGCGCGCCGCCTCATAGGGGCCACGGACCCTCAGCGCGCGGCTCCGGGAACGGTGAGGTGGGACTATGGCCTCTCCATCACGATGAACACGATCCACGCCTCGGACTCCAAGGAGAGCTATGAGAGGGAGTTGGCCGTGCTCTTCCCCGGCCTGGCCAGCAAACCATAAGAGCGCAGCCCCCCAGCGCACCACGTGGAGCGCCGGCTGAGGCAGCCCGTGGTGGTGGTGCTGGGGCATGTAGATGCGGGCAAGTGCGTGGGCCCCTCCACGCTCCTGCAGCTGGAGGAGGGGGAGCTGAGCGCGCGGGAGGCCTTCGAGGCCCAGCCGGGGCCCGAGTGGAGCGGGCCCGACTACAGGCTGAGGCCCGCAAGGGGCCTGAGGCTGCTCACCTACGATGCGAGCACGGACCGCTTCCTGTGGAGGCAGGCCAGCTTCGCCTGGAAGAGGAGCGCCGCGCGCCTGCTGAGGCTCACGTTCGACAACGGCGCGCGCCTGCTCGTCACGCCCGAGCACCCCTTTCTGGTCTCGCTGGGATCGCTGCGGCTCTACCTTCCCGCGGCCCTGCTGCGGGAGGGCATGGGCGTCATAGCCCATGGCGGGGGCGATGGGGCCAGCCGCGCGCACGTGGCGGCGGTGGAGCCCCTGCGGGGGTCGGGCTACGTCTATGACTTCACGGTGGAGGGCACGCAGTCCTTCTGCGCCGAGGGCCTGGTGCTGCACAACACCTCGCTGCTGGACAGGATCAGGGGCACGGCCGTGCAGGCCAGGGAGGCAGGCGGCATTACCCAGCACATAGGCGCGAGCCTGATCCCCAGCTCCACGCTCAGGGCGCTCTGTGGCCCCCTTCTGGAGAGGTTCAGGATAGAGGTGCTCATCCCGGGCCTGCTCTTCATCGACACGCCCGGGCACGAGGCCTTCTCGAACCTCAGGATGAGGGGGGGCTCGGCCGCGGACATAGCCGTGCTCGTGGTGGACGTGACGAAGGGCTTCGAGGCCCAGACGTATGAGAGCCTTGAGCTGCTCAGGCAGAGGAGGGTCCCCTTCCTGGTGGCGCTGAACAAGGTGGACCTGCTGCCCGGCTGGAGGCCCCGGCCCACGCTCTTCATCGGCGAGGCGCTGCGCGCGCAGGAGCCCTTCACGCAGAGGAGGCTGGAGGAGCGCCTGTATGAGGTCGTGGGCACGCTCTCAAGGCTGGGCCTGCAGGCCGAGGCCTTCTACAGGGTCAGGGACTTCACCAGGCAGGTGAGCATCGTGCCCGTGAGCGCCAGGACGGGCGAGGGGATCGGCGAGCTGCTGGCGCTGCTGCTGGGCCTGACCCAGCAGTATCTGAAGGAGAGGCTCACGCTCAGCGGCGAGAGGCCCAGGGGGCTGGTGCTGGAGGTGAGGGAGGAGGAGGGGCTGGGCCACACGGCGAACCTCATCCTGCTGGATGGCCTGCTCAGGGTGGGGCAGAGGCTGGTGCTGGTGAAGAGGCAGGGGCCCGTGGTCACGAGGGTAAGGGGGCTCTTCATGCCCAAGCCCCTGGATGAGATGAGGGACCCCCGGGATAAGTTCACGCCCCTGGAGGCGGTCTCGGCGGCGGCCGGCGTGAAGCTGGCGGCGCCCGAGCTGGAGGGCGTGCTCGCCGGCTCTCCCTTCGAGGGCCTGGAGGAGGGCGAGGAGGCCCTGGGCGTGGGGAGCAGGCTGATGGAGGAGGTCAGGTCCGTGCTCATCGAGTCCGAGAGGCTGGGCGTGGTGGTGAAGGCCGATACGCTCGGCTCGCTGGAGGCGCTCTCCTCCATGCTCAGGGCGAGGGGCATACCCATAAGGCGCGCGGACCTGGGCCCCGTGAGCAGGAGGGATGTGGTCGAGGCCTCCGTCGTGAAGGAGAAGGACGAGTTCCTGGGCGTCGTGCTGGCCTTCAACGTGCGCGCCCTGAAGGAGGCGGAGGAGGAGCTGCAGGCCAGGCGCGTGAAGGCCTTCTTCGGCCAGGTGATCTACAGGTTGGTGGAGGAGTATGAGGCTTGGGCCCAGGAGGAGAGGGAGCGGCGCGCGAGGGAGGAGCTGCAGGCGCTCACGCAGCCCTGCAAGCTCAGGGTCCTGGAGGGGTTCATCTTCAGGCGCAACGACCCCGCCATCTTCGGCATAGAGGTGTTGCTGGGCAGGCTGAAGCCCAGGGACCGCCTGATGAGCGCGGAGGGCGAGGAGGTGGGCGAGGTGAGGCAGATAGAGGAGAGGGGCCGGCCGCTGCCCGAGGCGCTGAAGGGCATGAAGGTGGCCATATCGGCCAACGGCATCGTGATCGGCAGGAACGTGAAGGAGGGCGATGTGCTCTATACCCTCCCGCCCCCGGAGCACGTGAAGCTGCTCAGGGAGAAGTACTGGGAGAGGCTGGGCAACGATGAGAGGGAGCTGCTGGAGGAGATCCTGCGCGTGAGGAGGGCGGCGGGGCACTACGCCTAAGCTTTAAACGAGGCCCCCAGGCGCCCCCTACGTGGTCAGCTTCAAGCTGGTCGTCGCGGACCCGGAGACGGGCAGGTGCACGCAGCTGGAGGTCAAGGAGCCCGCCGCCCGCGCGCTGCTGGGCCTGAAGATAGGCGATGAGCTGAGCGGCGAGCTGGTGGGCCTGAAGGGGCGCCTGCGCATCACGGGAGGGAGCGACGCCAGCGGGGCGCCCATGAGGCCCGACGTGCAGGGCCCGGGCCGGCGCTACGTGCTGCTCTCGGGCCCGCCCGGCTTCAGGCCCACGAGGGAGGGCGAGAGGAGGAGGAAGCTCGTGCACGGGAACACCATCAGCGAGGACATAGTGCAGATAAACGCGGTGCTCGTGAAGAAGGAGGGGAGAAGGCGTGAGGCTCGCGCTGCCCAGGCAGCCTGAGTGCAACATAGGCACCGCGGGCCACGTGGACCACGGCAAGACCACGCTCGTGGAGGCCCTTACGGGCATATGGACGAGCCGCCACTCGGAGGAGCTGAGGAGGGGCATCACCATAAGGGTCGGCTATGCCGATGCGGCCATCTATTTCTGCGAGGGCTGCGAGCCGCCCGAGGCCTACAGCACCAGCCCGCGGTGCCCCGGCTGCGGGCGCGAGGCGCGCCTGCTCAGGGTCGTGAGCTTCGTCGACTGCCCGGGCCATGAAGCGCTCATGACGAACATGCTCTCGGGGGCCGCGGTGATGGATGGCGCGCTGCTGCTGATCGCGGCCAACGAGAAGGTGCCGCAGCCGCAGACCAGGGAGCACCTCATGGCGCTCCAGATGCTGGGCATAGGCAGCATCGTCATCCTGCAGAACAAGGTGGACCTGGTCACGAAGGAGCAGGCGCTGGAGAACTACAGGGCGATAAGGGAGTTCATCCGCGGAAGCGTGGCCGAGGGGGCGCCCATCATCCCCATCTCGGCCCAGCACAGGCTGAACGTGGATGCCGTGCTGCAGGCGATAGAGGAGAGGATCCCCACCCCTCCCCGCGACCCCCGCGCCAGGCCCCTCCTGCCCGTGCTGAGGAGCTTCGATGTGAACAGGCCGGGAACGCCCATATCGGAGCTCAGGGGCGGCGTGATCGGCGGGAGCCTGATGCAGGGCACCTTCAGGGCGGGCGATGAGATAGAGGTGAGGCCCGGCATCATCGAGGACGGCAGGGCGACGCCGCTCTTCACCAAGGTGACCTCCATAGGCACGGGCGCGGGGCTGGTTGAGGAGGCCCGCCCGGGAGGGCTCATAGCCCTGGGCACGGCGCTCGACCCCAGCCTCACGAAGGCCGATAGGCTCGTGGGCTGCCTCGTGGGGCTCGTGAACGAGCTCCCCCCCGTGCTCACGAGGGCCGAGCTGGAGGTGTCGCTCTTCGAGGTGGCCGTGGGCGATCCCGAGCTCAGGAAGGTGCAGCCGCTGCAGAAGGGCGAGCTGCTGAGGCTGAACATAGGCACGGCCGCCGTGCCCGCGCTGCTGCGCCAGGTGGGAAAGGGGAAGGTGGAGGCGGAGCTCAAGAGGCCCGTCTGTGCCCCTCAGGGCGCGCGCGTGGCCGTGAGCAGAAGGATAGGCGAGAAGTGGAGGCTCATAGGCTCCGGGAGGCTCCTCGCCTAGGCTTTCTGGCCGACGCCAGCTTCCTGCTGCTGCTGGCGGAGGCGCCCCGCTCCTTCCTGGAGCAGCTCGAGGCCCTGCTCCCCGGCCTCAGGCTGCTGATCATAGAGCCCGTGCTCGAGGAGCTCAGGGCGCTGGAGGCCAGGGGGGGCAGGAGGGCGCTGCGCGCGAGGCTGGCCCTGAGCTTCGCCCAGGGCCTGCCCAGGATGGCCAGCGAGCCAGGAGAGGCCGATGAGGCGCTGCTGGCCACGGCGCGGCGCCTGAGGCTGGGCATCGCCTCGCTGGATGAGGGGCTCATCGCCAGGGCCAGGGCCCTCGGGCTGCCCGTGCTCAGGGCCAGGGCGGGCAGGCCCCTGCTGGAGGGCTTCCTGCCGTAAGCCTTAAAAATGGCTTAAATACCGAGCGAAGGCCTAGGCTGGCCCGCCATGTTTTACTTGGTGGAGGCGGAGGATATCGTCAGGATCCCGCCCTCCTATTTCAGGGGCGACCTCGATACCATCGCGCTCGAGGTGCTGAAGGCAAAGTACGAGGGCGGCCTCACGCCCGAGGTGGGCTACGTGCTGCTGGTGAAGGAGGCCAGGGTGGAGAGGCAGGGCAAGATCGTGCCGGGCGATGGCGCCACCTACCATAGGGCGCAGGTGACGCTGCTGAGCTACCTCCCCGTGCTCAACGAGGTGGTGGAGGGCGAGGTGGTGGAAGTGGAGAAGTTCGGCGCGCTCATCAACGTGGGCCCGCTCGATGCCCTGCTGCACATCTCGCAGATCACGGATGAGTTCGTCACCGTGGACGAGAGGCAGGGCGTGCTGCTGGCCAGCAAGTCCCAGCAGACGCTCGCCAGGGGCGATGGCGTGAGGGCCAGGGTGACCGCGGTGAGCCTGGGCAGGGGGATGAGCCTGGGCAAGGTCTCGCTCACCTGCAAGCAGCCCAGCCTGGGCCCGCTGAAGTGGATGAAGGCCCGGGCGGAGGCCAAGAGGGAGGTGAGGCCCGCGGCCAAGCCGGCCACATAGCAGGATGAGGGGCAGGCTGGCGCTGCTGCGCCTGGATGCGCTAAGGCTTCATGAGCAGGTGAGCGAGCCTCTCGTGAGGAGGCTGATGGAGGAGCTGAGCTCCACGGGCCTTCAGCTGGACCCCATCATCGTCGAGGAGGGCGGGACGGTGCTGGACGGCGCGCATAGGGTCGAGGCGCTCAGGAGGATGGGCGCGAGGTGGGCGGCCTGCTACCTCGTGCGCTATGATGCCGAGGACGTGAAGGTGGGCACGTGGGCCTGGCTGCTGGCCGAGGACCCCCTGGCCAGGGCCCGGGAGCTTCGCCTCACGAAGGCCAGCGTCGGTGAGGAGGCCCTGGGCCGCGCCTACCTGCTCGTGAGGGAGGGCGAGCTGTACGTGCCCGAGGCAAGGGCCCCTGATGCAATCTCCTGGAGGGCCCAGCTCGTCAGGGCCGCGGAGCTGCTGCTGCCGCACACGTGCGGCTACGTGACGTCCCAGGAGGCCGCCTGCCGCGCCAGGATCGAGCGTATGGCCTATCTGGAGCCCCGGCTGCCGGGCAAGCGCGCCGTGCTCGAGCTGGCCTCGCGCCAGCTGCTCCTGCCGCCCAAGGTGACCAGGCACGTGGTGCAGGGGCGGCCCCTCGACATCCGCTATCCGCTTCGGGAGCTCATGCGCGAGAGCCCCAGGCAGCTGGGGCCCTTGAGCTTCAGGAGGCTGCCGCCGGGCTCCTGGTTCAGGGGTAGGTTTTATGAGGAGGAGGTGCTCGTGGCGGTGGGCGATGATAAGGGTCAGGGCGCTGGGCTTCCTTAGGAAGGCCCTGGGCCGGGAGGAGCTGCTGTACCCGGGAGGGATCAAGCTGGGCGAGCTGCTCAGGCGCCTGGCCCAGGAGCACGAGGCCTTCAGGCCCGAGGCCGTGCTCGCCGCCGTCAACGGCGTGGGGGCCAACGCCCTGGCCGGCGAGGAGACGGAGCTGAAGGATGGGGATGAAGTGGCGCTGATCCCCGTGATCCACGGTGGTGGGCTTGGAGTTCGAGTTCCTTAGCCTTCAGAGGATGTATGAGCTGAGCCTGCGCCTGGCCGAGGAGGTGCTGAGGAGCGGCTACAGGCCCCAGGTGCTGCTCGCGCTGGGCAGGGGCGGCCTGGTGCCCGGCCGGCTGCTCAGCGACTTCCTGGATGTGAAGGAGCTGTATGCCGCCTCCGTGGCCTTTTACAGGGGCGTGAGGCAGCCGGGCGAGGCGCCCACCATCAGGTACATCCCCTATGAGGAGGTCAGGGGAAGGCAGGTGCTGCTCGTGGATGACGTGGCCGATAGCGGCGAGACGCTGCTGAAGGTGCTGGAGGAGGTGAAGAGGGCGGGGGCCAGGGAGGCGAGGACGGCCACGCTCTACTACAAGCCCTGGAGCAAGTTCCGGCCGGACTACTATGTGGCCACCACCAGGGCCTGGGTGATCTTTCCTTGGGAGAGGTTCGAGGTGCTGAAGGATGTGTATGCCAAGGAGGGCAGCGGGGCGCTGGAGAAGCTGGGCTATCCCGCCACGCTCCTGAGGCGGCTGCGCCGGTTGCTGGCTGAAGGGGTTGAGGGCCAGGCTGGATAGGGGGGCGTGGCTGCACGCGCTGCCGATCGAATTCCCTCCCCTGCGCGATGTGGAGGCGTTTCTCGCCGAGATGGGCGCCAGGCTCTCGCGCCCCTTTCAGTGCGTGAGGCAGGAGGCCATCGCCTCGCCGCTGCAGCTGCTCCTGGGCGCGGCGCAGGCCTATGAGGCCTGGAGGAGCGGCTCGGCCTATGCGAAGCGGCTGGAGATCGAGCTCCTGCTCAGGATAGCGGCCACTTCACAGGTGGAGGAGGCCCTGCGCCGCGTGGGGCTCAGGCCCGGCAGCAGGAGGGCCTGGCTCGTGGCCCTGAGCCTCTCCCCCCGGGCCCCCTCCACGCAGCCCCTGGCCCGCCCCCTAACGCTTTCGAGCGTGGAGCGGCCGCCGCTGGAGGGGCTGCTCAGGGCCTACGGCGTGAAGAGGGAGGCGCTCAGGGCTTATCTTCTGCTGGGCGCCGATGAGCATGATGCGCTCGCCTACCACCTCTGCGAGCTCGCCGCGCTGGAGCTAGCCAGGCGCTGAGGTGCCGCGCGAGCTCCTCCACGAGCGCCTCCAGGGCCTTGAGCCCTAACTCCCGGGAGGCCCCGCTCACGCTGCCTATCACTCCCGTCGCGCTGAGCTCGCCGGCCCTCCAGCGAAGCGCTTCGCCCCGGCGGGCCCTCTCCTCGAGCTGGGCAGGAGGGGGCACATCGCCGGGCAGCGCCGAGAGCAGCGGACGGCCCAGCGCCAAGTAGAGCGAGGTCTCCGTGAGGTCCGCATGGGAGAGCGCGCCGGGCCTCGCGAAGCGTTCGAGCGCCCTCCTGGCCCACTCCTGCAGGTGCAGGGCCTTCAGCCTCAGGCGCCCCCTATATGTGGCCATAAAGCCCTCCACCTCCTCCCGGTTCCCTCCGTGGCCGTTGACGATGATCAGGCAGGGCGCCCCGCTCAGCTCCAGCGAGCTGGCGATGGAGCCGAGCAGCGCGCGCAGCAGGCCCCCCTCAAGGGCGATGGTGCCCGGGAAGCCCAGGTGCTCCTCCGAGCGGCCATAGGGCAGCGGGGGGAGCAGCGCGAGCCTTAGCCTGCCGGCGAGCCTTCGCGACACCTCCAGGGCGAGCAGCGTGTCCGTCTCCAGGGGAAGATGGGGCCCGTGCTGCTCCAGGCTGCCCAGGGGGAGCAGGGCGCCCCTGGCCAGCGCGGCCCTCGCCCTCGTCCAGGGCAGCGCGCCCAGCCTCATGCCAGCACCCTATAGCGCAGGTAGAGGCCCTCGCGCTCCGGCGTGAGCGCCAGCAGCTTAAGCCTGACGCCCCCTTCAACGCTGGAGGCCCCCCTCCCTCCCGCCAGCGGCTTCGCCGCCCTGCCGCCCACGATCACGGGCCTGATGAAGAGCCTGAGCTCATCCACGAGCCCCCGGCGCAGCATCGCCCAGTTCAGCTCCGAGCCCCCCTCCAGCAGCAGGCGCCTTATGCCCCTCTTCCACAGCTCGCCCAGAAGGAGCCTTAGGTCCACCCTTCTCTTACCCAGCCTTACGACCTCCGCGCCGCGGGCGCCCAGCGCCCTCACCCTCGCTTCATCCGCTTGCTGGGCCACGGCGACCAGCACGGGCCCCAGCCCCCTCGTGGCCAGCAGCCTGCTCTCGGGAGGGGTCCTCGCGCGGCTGTCCACCACCACCCTGAGCGGCGTCCTGCCCTTGGCCAGCCTCACGCTCAGCTCGGGGTCATCGGAGAGCAGCGTGCCTATGCCTATCATGATCGCATCCACGCTCGCCCTGAGCCTATGAAGGCGCCTCAGGTCCCTCGCGCTCGAAAAGCTCGAATCGCCCGCCCGCGTGGCTATCCTGCCGTCGACGGAGCAGGCCGCGGCCAGGATTACGTAGGGCCTCCTCAAGCCCTCACGGGGGCCAGGGCCCACCTGCCCTCCAGCATCAGCGCCCAGACGTTCGAGGGCCCCGCCCTGTGCGCGATGGAGGCATGGGGCTGCTTCAGGGGCTCCAGCCCCGGCCTTTTGGCCAGCAGCAGCAGGTTGGCCGGCGCCCCCTCCTCCAGCCCCTCGCTGGGAAGCCCCAGCAGCTCCGCCCCTCCGAGCGTGGCCATTTTGAGCAGGGCCCTGGGCTCGGGCCCCCTTGGGCTGGCCCTCTGCAGCCTGTAGGCCTTCGAGAGGAACTCCATCTCCCTGAAGAGGTCCGGCTCGTTGACCATCACGTTATCCGTGCCCAGGCCCAGCTTCACGCCCGCCTCGAGCAGCTCCTGAAGGGGGGGAAGGCCCAGGCCAAAGGAGGCGTTGCTCCTCGGGCAGAGCACGAGCCCCACCCCGCCCTCCGCCAGGAGCCGCGCCTCCTCGGGCGCGAGGGCGGCGCCGTGGACGATAAAGCGGGGCCTGAGCTCCAGCGCCCTCTCCAGCTCATCCCTCCCCGTCAGGGCCCTCGAGGCCTCCCTCGTCATTCTCCCCTCCGCCGCGTGAAGGGCCAGCAGCGCCCCCCTCGCCATCACATAAGAAGAGAGCTCCTTCAGGGCCCTGTCGCTGTATTCGTTCACGCCGCTGAGCCCCAGGCCCTCCGCCCTCCTCAGCAGCTCCTCCACCTCCTCCCTCTGAGGGGCCTCCAGCCCCCTGGAGTTCAGGCGCACCTCCTGCTCGCTGAAGGCGATGCGGGGCCTCCCCAGCCTCACGACCCTGAGCGGGAGCCCCCTTGATGCCTCCTCGAGGAGCTGCAGGCCCTCGAGCCCTCCCTCCCTGAAGTCCGCCAGCGCGCCCACGCCATAGCTCAAGGAGCACAGGAGGGCCTCCCTCATGGCGCCCAGCAGCTCGTGGAGAGGCGCCGAGGAGAGGAGGCGATGCTTAAGGCCCTGGGGCGGCTTCACGAGCTCGTCCAGCGAGAGGCCCAGGCCCAGCTCCTTGAAGGCCGCATCGCCCAGGTGCACGTGCGCGTTCACCAGCGGCGGCAGGGCCAGCAGGCCCTCCCCCTCCAGCGTCCTTCCCGTCGCCGCCTGCCCCGTGCCGATGCTCTCTATGATCCCATCCCTGATGGTCACCGTCGCCTCGTCTTGGAACTCCAGCTCCCTGCCCCTGAGCAGGCCGATGCGGCGCAGCGTCAGCTCGCTCACAGCAGCACCACCGGGCCCCCCATGCCCTGCTTCCTGGCCCCGTCCAGGCGGCGCGTGGCCTGGGCCATCGCCTCCCTAGCTGTGGGGCCCTCGCCCAGGCCCGCCCTGAGCTCGAGCCCCGCCTCGAAGGCCGCGTCCTGCAGGGCCTTCTCGACCGCCTCCCTTGCTACATCGCCCAACAGCACAAGATAGTTGTCCCCGCCCAGGTAAAAGGTGAGCCCGCCCAGGGGCAGGAAGCGCTCCGCCAGCGTCAGGAAGAGCCTGCTGACGTGCAGCGTAGTCTCATAGGCCGAGTCCACCCTGTCCACGACCCTCTCCGTGATCCCCTTTATGTCGACGTGCAGCAGCGCGATGTGGTCCTCGCCGCCCCTCCCCTTCCAGGCGAACCTGTTCCTCTCGCCCCCCCTCGTGGGCCCCCTCTCCCTCAGCGCCAGCGAGGCCCGTCGGAGCGCGGCGGCGGGCGTGACATCGGCCCCCGCGCCCCAGCTGACCGAGAAGGGCAGGCCCCTGGCCAGCTGGGCGTGAAGCTCCCTCTGCTCCTCCAGTGGGATGCCGTTGGTGATGGCCACGAGCTCATCGAGCCTGTTGGGCAGCACGAGCCCCCCTCGGCCGGAGAGCAGGCGCTGCGCCCTGGCGTAGATGCGCGCCAGCGTGAGCTGCACGCGGTGCTCCCTGAAGCTGCCCAGCCCCAGCGTCCAGGGGCCGAAGTCATCGAGCCTTATCACGGCCAGCCGGCAGGTCCTCACTTCTCCTCCAGCGCGCGCTGCGCGGCCAGCAGCCCCAGCGCCGCGTTTACGGCCCTCTCCGCATACTCCTCCGCCCTGGCCAGCGCCTGCTCCTCGGTCATCCTGGGCCCCGAGACGCCGAAGCCGATGGGCTTGCCGTGCTGCAGGGCCAGCTCCTGCAGCGTCTTCGCTAGGCTGAAGGCGATGACTTCATCATGGGCCGTCTCGCCCTTTATGATGGCGCCCAGGCAGACGACGGCATCCACCTCGCTCCTCCCGAGCAGGCGGCTGGCAAGCAGGGGGATGTCGAAGGCCCCCGGCGCCCTGGCCACCCATCTTACCTCGGCCCCCAGCTGCCTGGCCCTCTCGAGCGCCCTGCGCAGCATCCGCTCCGTTATGTGCGCGTTGAACTGGCTCGCCACGATGGCGAGCCGGGGCCTAGGCCCCCGCCATTTGCACGAGCTCCCTGCCCTCGACGAAGGCATAGCCCCTCTGGTCCGCCAGCCTCCTGGCCCTCTCCTTCGGCAGCGCCCCTCCCTCCTCGGCCAGCATTTCACAGAGCACCATGGCCTTCGGCACGCCCGCGAGGGAGGCGAGGTAGATGGCCAGCTCCGTATGCCCCCTCCTCTCCTTAGGGAAGCCCTCCCTGGCGATGAGCAGGGGCACATGGCCCGGCGCCCTGAAGCTCCTCCAGAAGAGCTCCCGGGCCCGCTCGCCATCCTGCTCGGCCAGCATGGCCACCTCGCCCAGGGCCCTGATCGTCCTGCTCCTATCGACGTCCGTGATGCCCGTGAAGGTCTCCACGTGGTTCACGCTCAGCGAGAAGGCGGGCAGGTCGCCATAGGGGCGGCGCGCCAGCGTATTCCCCGCGAGCCTTTCAGCGCCCGGCCACCGCGGGCCCGCATCCAGCAGCAGCTGCAAGAGGTAAGGAAGCCCGAGCAGCCTGGAGAGCCCCGCATCGAGGGCCACGCAGATGAGCCCTCCGGCCTCCCTCCTAAGGGTTAAAATGTCCTCGGGGCGCACATAGGGCGCGGGCTTGACCATGTCCACCTCTCCCTCCCTAGAGCTATCATCGAAGAGCAGCACGAAGCCCCCGCGCCTCACCGCCTCGAGCGCATCCATGAGCCTAGAGGAGGGGCCTCCCCTCACCTCCGCCGGGCTCCGGCCCCTGGCCTTTTATATCTTACTTAAGATTTGTTTTTTACCATGTTTTAGGTAATATGTTCACGGGCATCGTGGGGGAGAGGGCGCGCGTGAAGCGGCTGAGCAGGGGCCAGGAGGCGTGGTCGCTGGCGCTGGAGGGGGCCTTCGTGAAGAGAGTGCGAAGGGGCGATAGCGTCTGCGTGCAGGGCGCCTGCCTCACGGTCACGGCCAAGAGGGGCGGGGCGGCCTACTTCGACCTCAGCCCCGGCACGAGGAGAAGGACCACGCTGGGCCAGCTCAGGCCGGGCCAGGAGGTCAACATAGAGCTCAGCCTGAGGCCGGCGGACCGCCTTGGAGGGCACATCGTGCTGGGCCATGTGGACGGCGTGGGAAGGGTCAAGCGCGTGGCAGGGGGGATGCTGCTGATCGAGGCCCCCAGGCCCCTGGCCAAGTACCTCATCCCCAGGGGCTCCATCGCCGTCGACGGCGTGAGCCTGACCATCACGGCCGTCAGAGGCACCACCTTCTCCGCCAACCTAATACCCTATACGCGCCGGCGCACCACGCTGGGCCAGCTGAAGCCCGGCCAGCGCGTGAACCTCGAGGTGGACCCCCTCGCGAAGCTGGCCTATCATTATCTGGCCAGGCTCCTGCCGCGCCTGCTCCGGAGCAGCGCCAGGGCCAGGCCCAGGAGCAGGGCAGCCAGCGTGGCCGCGGCCAGCAGGTAGACCGAGATGGGCAGGCCCAGCCCCTCGGCGATCGTGCTGAGGCCCAGGAAGATCAGCACGAGGCCCAGCAGCCTGTTTAGGTCCGGCAGCCTGAGCAGCGCCAGCTCCACGAGCGAGTAGATGGAGCGGAGCCCCACCACGGCCATCACGTTCGAGGTGTAGGCGATCAGCAGGTCCTCCGTGAGCACGAGCACGGCGGGCACGGAGTCGAGCGCGAAGATAAAGTCCGTGGCCTCCAGCGCGAGGATGGCCAGCAGGAGGGGGGTGGCCCTTATCCTGCCCTCCTGCCGCACCAGCAGCCTGCTGCCCGTAGACCCTTGGGCCAAGGGGAGCCTGGCCCTGAGCCAGCCCAGGATGCCGCCCGCTCGGTCCCGCCCGCCCTCCCCTCGCCACAGCGCCCAGCCGGTATACGTGAGCAGCAGGCCCAGCGCGGGCAGCGCCCACCAGAAGGCCTCCAGCAGCAGGAGGCCTCCATAGATGAAGGAGGCCCTCATGAGCACCGCCCCCATGATGCCCGCGTAAAGGGCCAGGGGCCTCAGCTCCCTAGGAGTGCCCAGGGCCTGGAAGATGGCCGCGAAGACCAGCAGGTTGTCCACGCTGAGCATGTACTCCACGGCATAGGAGGAGAAGTAGAGCAGCGCGCCGCCCGGGCCGCTGAGCGAGGCTACCACGGAGCCCACGAGCGCCCCCGCCAGCAGCCAGAGCGCGAGCCAGGCCAGGCCCTCCCGCGCGCCCATCGGGCCCCTTCTCCTGAGGCCGGCGCCCAGGTCGAGCGCTATGAGCGCGCCCACGCTTACGTGGAAGAGCACCCAGAAGGCTAGGCTGGCCACGCCCGGGCATGTGGAGGGGCCAAGATAAGCCTAGGGCCACCCTGCCAGGAGCTGGCGCAGCTCCCTGAGGGCCTTGAGCTCCTGGGCCAGGTCGCTCAGCCCGGCGCGGTCCCCCCTCCTCAGCAGCAGCCCCAGGGCCATCACGCAGACGCCGGCCACCTCGCTGGCCACGGGCTCGGGGCTCACGAGCAAAAGGGCGCCCAGCCTTATCAGGCGCCCGCCGCGCCTCCTGCTGAGCATCGCCGGCCTGGTGGCCTGCGTGGCGCCCTTCAGGGCGCCCCTGAGCTCAACGGCCACGCGCGGCAGCTCGGGCCCCCGGTGCGCTAAGCCCTCGAGCCCCTCCTTCAACATGCCCCCCACGCGGGCCCCAAGAAAATGGGCTATGTGAAGCGGCGCGCACAGGCTGGTAAAGGCCCTTTGGCTACCCCTCGCGAAAGTAGGGCTTGCCCAGCGCGGCGGGGGGGCCCACGCGCCTGCGGATGGGCTCATAGGAGACCACGGCCAGCGCGGCGAGCGTGGCCAGATAGGGCAGCGCCAGCAGCAGCTGGGGCGAGGCCCCCGGCAGGAAGCCCTGCGCCGCGATCGAGAGCGCGCCCAGGGCCCCGAAGGCATAGGAGAAGAGCGCCAGCCTCAGCGGGCTCCAGGCGGCCAGGATGACGAGCCCCAGGGCAATGAAGCCCCTGAACTCCGTGATGGGCTGGCTGTAGCTCCCCTCCGCCCACCCGCCCAGATATCCTAGGATGAGGTACCCCCCTGCCAGCCCCGCCATCGCGCCGCCGAAGCAGGTGCAGGCATACCTCACCAGGGCCACATTATAGCCCAGGCCATCCGCCATGGCGGGGTCCTCGCCCACGGCCCGCACTATGAGCCCCCACCTCGTCCTGACCAAGAGGAACCAGAGCAGGGGCGCCAGCGCCCATGCCAAGTAGACGGGCAGGCTCTCGCCCATAAGGGCGTTGGCCAGCACGCTTCCCCAGGGGCCCAGCGAGCCCAGCGGGCCCCCAGCGCCCGGGGCCTGAAGCGAGGGCAGCCTCGGCGCCTGCAGGCCCACGAAGGCCTTGCCCAGGAAGCCGCTCAGGCCTATTCCTAGCAGCGTCACGCCCAGGCCGCTGACGACCTGGTTCGCCCTCAGCGAAACGGAGAGGAGGGAATGCAATAGGCCGAGCGCGAGCCCCGCGCCCAGGCCCGCCAGCAGGCCCAGGTAGGGGTTCCCCGTCTGAAGCGCGGCCACAAAGGAGGCCAGCCCTCCCAGGGCCATGGTGCCCTCGACGCCCAGGTTGAGCACCCCTGCCCTCTCCGCATAGGCCTCGCCGAGGGCCGCGAGCAGGAGGATCGTGCCCGCGCTGAGCGTGCTGGTCAGCAGCGCCGGCAGCAGCTCCAGCGCGCTCATGCCCTCACGAACCTTATCCTATACCTCCTGAGCAGCTCGCCCGCCGCCAGGAAGAGGAAGACGAGCGCCTGCAGGACGAGCGAGATGGAGGACGGGATGGCCAGCGAGGCCTGAAGGGCATCGCCGGCCACCAGCAGGGCCCCGAAGAGCAGCGAGGCGGGCACGGCGGCCAGCGGATTGAGGCCGGCGAGGAAGGCGACGATGATGGCGGTATAGCCGTAGCCCGGCGATATGATGGGCCGAAGCCTGTGGACCATGGCGCTCACCACCACCAGCCCCGCGAGGCCCGAGAGCCCCCCGCTCACCCCCATCGCGAGCAGGTGGGCCCTGAGCCGGCTCATGCCCACATACCTGGCCGCCTGCTCGCCCTGTCCCACGCTCTTCAGCTCAAAGCCCCAGGTGGTCCTCTCGAGCAGGAGCGCCACGAGCGGCGCGAGGGCCAGGGCCAGCGGCAGCGCCATATTCAGCGAGGTCCCGGGCAGCGAGGGGAGCGTGCCCTCGGGAGGAAAGGCAGGGCTAAGGGGGAAGCCATAGCCCCTCGGATCCCTCCAGGGCCCCTGAACCAGGTAGCCCGTCAGGATGATGGCCAGGTAGTTCATCATGAGGGTGGTTAGCACCTCGTTCATGCCCAGCAGGTTCCTCAGGGCCGCGGCCGAGCAGCCCCAGAGGGCCCCGGCGCCCAAGGCGAGCAGCAGCATCAAGGGAAGGAGCAGGGGGCCCCGTAGCCCCAGCACCACGGGCAGCGTGGCCGCGATGGCCCCCAGATAGAGCTGGCCCTCGGCCCCTATATTCCAGAAGTTCGCCCTGAAGGCCAGCGTCAGGCCTATGGAGATGAGCAGGATGGGCGTCGCGAGGGCGAGGGCGTTGGAGAGGCCGGTGGGCGTCGAGAGAAAGGCCAGCGCCCTCCCGTAGGCCTCCAGGGGATTTCTTCCCATCAGCAGGAGGAGCGGCATGCCCGCCAGCAGCGACAGGGCCAGCGAGAGCACGGAGGTCGGGAGCCTGCCCGCCTCCCGGCCGGCCCTGGGCTCGAGCTTCAGCGCGAAGGGCCCCGCCCGGAGCATGCCTAGGCCCTGATGCCCGCCATGAGGAGGCCTATCCTCTCCAGCTCCTGCGCCTGGGCATGGGCGCTCACCCGCCCCACCAGCTGGCCCTTGAAGATGACGGCCACGTTGTCCGCCAGCTGGAGCGCCTCGCCGAGGTCCTCGGTGATCAGCAGGATGGCCGTGCCCTCCTCCCGGGCCTTAAGCAGCAGCTCCTGCACCTGCCTCGTGCTCCTCACGTCCAGCCCCTTTGTAGGGTGCTCGGCGATGAGCAGCCTAGGCTTCAGCAGGAGCTCCCTGGCCACGATCAGCTTCTGCATGTTGCCCCCCGAGAGCGTCGCGGCGGGGGCATCGAGCGAGGGGGCCGTGATGCCGAACTGGGCCAGGACCTGCTGGGCGAAGGCCCTCATCTTGGAGCGGTCGAGGAGCGGCCCCCTGCGGAAGGGCGCTTGCCTATATAGATGAAGCATGAGGTTCTCCAGCACGCTCAGCGAGGGTATGATGCCGAGGCCCACTCGGTCCTCGGGTATATAGCCCACGCCCTCGCGTATGAAGGCCTCCCGTGGCCCGTTGGTGAGCTCCTTGCCCCCCACGAACACGCTCCCCCTTTCGCAGGGCCTTAGCCCCGCCAGGGCCTCGGCCAGCTCATGCTGGCCATTTCCCGCTATGCCCACCACGGCCAGCACCTCCCCCTCCGCGAGGGAGAGCGATATGCCCATGACCGCGTGCCCTCCCCTATCGCCAGGGATCCAGAGGCCCTCGGCCCTCAACACCTCGCCATTTCGCCTGATGCGCGGGCCCTCCGGCCCCCTGGCCTGCAGCTGGCCCACCATCAGCTTGGCCAGCACCTCGGCGCCCGCCTCGCCCCTCTCGAAGGTGCCCACCACCTTGCCGGCCCTCATCACCGAGATCCTGTCGCCCGCCTCGAGCGCCTCCTCGAGCTTGTGCGTGATGAGCACGACGGATCTCCCTTCCTGCGCCATCCTCCTCAACAGCGCGAGCAGGCGCGCCACCTCCCCAGGGGATAGTGAGGTGGTGGGCTCATCCAGGATGAGCAGCCTGGGCCCCTGCAGCAGCGCCCTCAGCAGCTCAACCCTCTGCCTCTCGCCCAGGGCCAGCTGCCAGGCCTTGGCATAGGGGTTGACTGCCAGGCCATACTTCTCGGCCACGCCCTGAAGCCTCTCGACCAGCCCCTGCCGGCCAAGCCTGAAGCCCGTCTCGAGGGCGAGGGCCACGTTCTCCCAGACGCTCAGGGAGGGCACGAGCGCCGGGTGCTGAGGGACCATCACGATGCCCAGCCTCCTGGCCTCCCTCGGGGAGCCCGGCCTCACCCTCGTGCCGTTCCACAGGATTTCGCCCTCATCGGGGCTGAGCATGCCCGCGAGCACGCGCATAAGCGTCGTCTTGCCGGCCCCGTTCTCGCCGAGCAGCACGTGCACCTCGGCCGGCCTTATCTCCAGGCTGGCCCGGTCGTTGGCCAGCGCTCCTGGGAACCTCTTTACTATGCCCCTGAGCTCCGCCAGCGGCGGGGCCATGGCTCTAATCGGTGGCTATCTTGGTCTCCACTCCCTGTACGAACCAGTTCATCGTCCAGAGCTCATCCCTGCCGAGCCTCTCGCCCTCCTTCACCCTAAGGCTGCCATCCTGGTCCCTTATGGGCCCCGTGTAGGGCTCGAAGAGCAGCTCCTTCATCAGCTCCCACCTTTGGGCGAAGAGCGTCTTGTACTGGTCGGGCAGCACGGGGTTCAGGGGGGCAGGATAGACCGCGCCCAGCAGGCCCCTGGAGCCCATCGACTTAAGCGTGGCCGCATCCGCAAGCAGGCCGGGGTTCGGCTGCCCCCTCCAGCGGTAGGGCATGTAATCGCCGACGCGGGCCCAGATGTCCCTGCTCGCCCAGGCGCCCGAATATGCGGCCGAGAGGAGGTCCACGTAGATGGGGCCCCAGTTGACGATCTGGCCCGTTAGGTGGGCGTTGGGCCCCACGGCGCTCATATCGTTGTAGTGGCTAAAGCTCCAGACCCTCCTCCCCTTCTGCGTGGTGTACTGTTCAGCGACCTGCAGCACGGTGGGGGAGTCCTCCGTAAATGCCAGCACATCACAGTTTTCGTTCTCTATTAGATCCACGGCCGCCGTCCTGGCCTTGTCGGGGCTGTACCAGGCGCCCAGCCTCCTGATGAAGAGCTTCACGTTGGGGTTGACCTCCCTGGCGCCCAGCACGAAGGCATTGATGTGCCTCACCACCTCGGGGATAAGGAAGGCGGCCACGTAGCCCAGGTTATTCGTCTTGGTCATGGCCCCCGCCGCGATGCCGCAGAGATAGTACAGCTGATAGAACTCGGCGAAGTAGGAGCCCATGTTCCTGGGCGCGTTGCCCGCCGCCCCGCTCCTGTAGCCCGAGCAGTGCTCGAAGAGCAGGTCGGGATGCTTAGCAGCAGCATTGGCCGTGCCGTCCATATAGCCGAAGCTGGTCGTGAAGATCACCTTGGCCCCATCGGCTATGAGCGACTCGATCTTCTGCTCCACCTCGGCCTCGGGCACGCTCTCTATGTAAGAGGTCTTCAGCCAGGGGAGCTCGGCCTCCGCGAACTTCCTGCCCTCATCATGGGCCTTCGTCCAGCCGAAGTCCCCCACGGGGCCCACGTAGATGAAGCCGGCCTTCAGCTGGCCCTGCTGTGCGGGGGAGGGCGCCGCCCGCGGGCCCATGATGCTGGCCACGCCATAACCGGCCACGCCCCCCACAATCGCCCCTGCCGCGGCCGTGCCCACCAGCTTCAAAAAGTCCCTCCTGTCGACGGAGGACTGCATGGCTTTGCACAAAAGGCGGTGATTATATGAACATAATTGAACACGCTCTAGTATACCAGCGCGCCCCCGTGCCGGCGCGGTGCCATGCGGGTAGGCCTGAGGAACCCCGGTCTCTGCCGTCCGCTGCCATATTGAAAGCTGGACCTTGGCCGCCCTGCGTGCCGGCCGGAGCATCGTAGCCGCCTTTCCTGGCCACTCATCCCCTAAGGCCTTCGCCAAGAGGAAAGGGGGCTCAGTACAAATGGTTGAGCATGACGTAGACGACGATGCCCAGCGTGAGGCTGGTGGACCAAAGGGCCACCGCCCAGCGGCCCACCTTGGGATGGGCCGTCCGCCTTACCTCGCCGAGCGGATATGTAAGGCCCACCAGCACGTTGTAGACGACGAGGGGAATCGAGAGGATGGAGAGGGATACGTGTATGGTCAGGGTAGGGAGGTAGATCCAGCGATACACAACCTCGGGTCCGCCGAAGGCCTTGATGCCCCCCAGGTAGACCCGCGTGACATACATGATGAGAAAGGCCATGATGAGCAGGAAGGCCGAGCCCATGAACCTCCTGTGCATGGGCACCCTGCCCCGCCTGATGGCCCTCCAGCCCAAAAGGAGGCAGGCCAGGGCGCCCAGGTTCACGGCCGCGATCAGGTGAGGAAGGACTCCCACCAGAAGCGTGAAGCCGGGCCCCTGGCTCACTGGCCTCTGGGCAAGAAGCAGGTAGGAGAGGAGGGCGTATATAGAAAGGGTTGCCAGCAGCGTGCCCAGGAGCGGCGTCCCCCTCAAGCGGCCCGGGCGCCCACGTGCTCGGAGGGTTAAAGGATTTCGGGCGATGTGTCGGCACGTGATCCTTTAAACCAGCACTTCAGCCTCAGTTCCTCCGACGACCAAGCACAGGCCCGTTCCTCAGCCCTAACTCTTTGCCTCCTGCTGCGGCCCCTGGGTCCGTTATGCGAGGAGGCGTCCATGCGCTCTGCCCCTCAACCCCTTGGATTGCGCACCTGATCCCCTTAGCGCCCTTTCACGACATCCAGCTAAAAGCTACCTAAGGGGTTGATTGAGCGTGGGCGGCCTGCCGCGATAGGCGGGCCCGGTGGGATTCGAACCCACGCCCCCCGGCTCCGGAGGCCGGTGCCCTATCCATGCTGGGCCACGGGCCCTGCTTATGGCGCTCTGGGGCCCTTAAAGGCTTGTCGGGAAGGCTTGAATAGGTTCCCCGCGCGGGCATCATATGGCCAGTTCGAAGGAAGAGCTCGGGGCGCTTCTTGCGAGGCTCTCCGAGGATAAGCTCAGCGGCTCCCGCCATCTTGCGCTAGTTGCCCTCAGGGCCCTTGAGCTCTATCTGCTGCGGGCCGAGGAGGAGCCACCTTCGCTATACAGGGGGGCCCTTCAGCTGGCCAAAGATATGGCGGCGCTTAGGCCCAACATGGCGGCCATAGCGAACGCGCTGGCGGAGGTGCTGCACGTAATGGGCACCCAGCTACAAGCCCGCGAGGCCCGGCAAGTGGGGCTTCATGCCATTGAGCGCGTGGCCTCGGAGCTGAGGGGAGCGGCCCAGCGCACGGCCCGGGCCTTTAGGGCCCTGGTGGAGCCCGGGGGCGTATATGTCACGCTCAGCAGCAGCGAGACGGTCAGGGAGGGGCTTCTGGCTGCCCGGCCGGCCCTAGTGTATGTCTGCGAATCACGGCCGAGGCTGGAGGGAAGGGCCCTTGCCAGGCAGCTCAAAGAAGCTGGCCTGGAGGCCATCCTCATCCCCGACGTGGCCGCTTCCTTCGCCCTCGAGAGGGCCTCCGCCCTGGTGCTGGGGGCGGATGTGGTCTATCCGGATGGCCGCTTCGTGAATAAGGCGGGGAGTAAGCTGCTCTGCTGCCATGCCTCCCGGCTTCAGAGGCCCGTTTACGTGCTCTTTGACCGCTGGAAGCTCTGGCCCCTTCCTCCCGCCTCCTTCTCGCCTGAGCAGGATGACCCGTCCCTTCTCACCCAGGGCGAGCCGGGGCTAAGGGCAGAGGTTCCCCTCTTTGAGGTCGTGGAGCCCCCTGCCACGCTGGTGCACGTTTCGGAGTTTGGGCCCCTTAGGGAGCACGAGCTGAGGGCAAGGGCCCAAGAGCGACTCCTCATGCTGCGGGCCCTGATGACGAACTAGCCGTGGGCCAGAACCACGGGGGCTCGTCCCGGCGTGCCGGTGGCGCTTAAATAGCCCGACCAAGAGCCGAACATGCGCCAGAGGGCTCGACCTTCCAGGAGGGCGATACAGCTCGTGGAGGAGGCGATCCTGCTCACGGTGGCCATCGTGCTCTTCGGCCTCATCTTTAAGGGCGTGCAGAGCACGCTCATGAAGGCGGGAGACTTCACGACGAACATATGGGATGCCGTGCAGAAGGCCTTCACGGACCTCTTCAGCTTCCTCTGGAAGTAACCGTTGAGGCTGCCGGGGCTGCTGAGGAGAAGGCCCTTCATGGGCCTGGAGCTGAGCGGGGATGGCGGTGCCCTAATTCTTGACGGACCCAGGGGCAAGAGGGCGCTGGGCGCGCTCGGCATTACGCCTCCCATGGCGGAGGCCCAGGGCCCCAGCGCGCGGGCCTATGAAGCCCAGCTGCGCCGCCTCCTTGAAGCGCTCAGGAGGGCCAACGTGCCCTTCATCTACCAGCTGCTGCTCGAGCCCTCGGAGGACGGCTTCTTCTCCTACCATCTTATGGCCGCCACCTGGGGCGAGGGCCCTAGCCCTGAGGCCTCGCTGCAGCTCTTGGAGGAGAGGCTGCGCATCCTTCAGGCGGCGCTCGACGTGGCCTTGCCTGGGACCACGCTGAGGAGGCTCAGGCACGGAGGCCTGCTCAGGCTGCTGTCCTACCTATCTGGAGGCGCGAGCGGGCTGAGGAAGGCCAAGCCCGAGGAGCTATGGCCCTTCGTCTCCGCGCCAGCGCCGGCGCCCTGGAAGGGCGAGGGCAGGGCTCCCTACTTTTACGTGCCGGAGCGCGAGGAGGCGGGGGAGGAGGCGGACATCTACTTGGGCAAGGCGCTCGTGGAGGGCCAGCCCAGCCGGCAGGTCTACGTGACCAAGGAGGAGCTCAGCAGGCATGCCGTGCTTTTGGGCGCCACGGGCTCGGGCAAGTCCTTCACCGCCGCCCACATCCTCCTGCAGGCCCACAGGAAGGGCCTGCCGTTCATCGTGCTGGACTGGCATAACGAGTACTCGAAGCTCGTCAGGGCCCTGGGAGGGCAGGTGATAACGCCGGGGGAGCAGCCCCTCTTCAATCCCCTGGAGCCCATCGCGAGGAGGGCCATCAGCGATCACGTGGATTTGATCACGGACATCTTCTCGGATGTCTACCGCTTCACCTCGCCCCAGGCCTATCTCTTCAGGTCGACGCTCGAGGACCTGCTCTCCGTGAGCAAGGACGAGGTGACGCTCTCCGACCTGCTGGCCGCGCTTCAGGCGAGGCCCCTGCACTCGGCCTACGATAACGAGACCAAGATGGCGCTGCTGAGGAGGCTAACGCCCCTGACCAGGGGCCTCGTGGGCAGCGCCCTTGACCGGCGCGGGGCGCCGCGCATCACGTCGCTGCTCGACCGCCCCTGCTGCCTGGAGCTGGGCCACTTCAAGGAGCTCGAGCTGAGGAGCATCGTGGCCGGCTTGACGCTAAAACTCATCTACGACCTGCGCACCTCCGAGGGCCCCTCGCCCCTAAAGCACCTGGTGGCCCTGGAGGAGGCGAGGTTCCTGGTGCCTCCTAGGAGGCCCGAGGAGCCCCCCAGCATCGTGGAGAAGATGGTGGGCGAGCTCAGAAAGTTCGGCGAGGGCGTGGTGCTCATAGCGCAGTTCCCCACGATGCTGGCGCAGGAGGTGATCAAGAACGCCGGGGTGAAGCTCATCTTCAGGATGACGTGGCTGGAGGACCTGAGGCTGGTGAGGGATGCCCTGGGCCTGACCGAGGAGCAGCTCGCCTACCTGGGCCATATGGCCGTGGGCGAAGCGCTGCTCTCCACGAGCCGCTTCAGGCAGCCCGTGCACCTCCGCATCGAGGACCAGGAGCTGGCCCAGCTGCTAGCGCGACCCCGAGGCGAGGCCTATGACGGACTCGGGCCCTAGCTCATCGAGCCAGCTGGGGGCCCAGGTTGGAGCAGCCCCGCCATCCAGCCAGGCCTCCAGCTCGTCGGCCACCTGCTCCGGCGTCTTCTTGGTGGTATCGAACTGGGCCACGCGGCCCCTCCCAAAGGCCCTGAGCGCATCGTAGTAGATGATATCCAGCGCCTCGCTGAGGACGTTCTCCTTGACCTTGGTGGCATGATAGCCCCTGGCCCTGAGCCTCGCGAGGAGCTCGAAGGGATGACAGCGCAGCACGGCCACCCTCCTCACCTCACCCCTCCCGAGCACGTAGGGCAACAGATGGCCCGTTATGATCTTGTTCTCGTCGGCGAGCATCAGGATGAGAGGCCTCACGGCCTTCACGTCCACCTCGCCCTCCTCGCCCACGAGCCCATGGGCCCTGAGCGCCGAGGCGATGTCCACCACCTCCAGGCCCCTTCTCTTAGCCAGCAGCGCGGCCACCGTCTTCTTGCCCGTTCCTGGCGTGCCCGTGATGCCTAGCGCGAAGCGCAACCTTGCCCCTGCGCAGGGGAAAGCTTTAAGCCCTCCGCCCCCCATGACCCCCAGCCCGGTCGTCTAGCGGCCAATCCCCCACGGAAGGGCTACGGATGCCGGCCTCTGGATCCGGGGGAGAGCCGGCGACGGCGGTTCGAATCCGCCCCGGGCTACCATAGCATAGCTCCTGCCCTGCGCCTAGGCGGGGGGCTCGGGCACCGCGGCGAGCTCCTCCAGCAGCCCGCCGAGCGCCTCCTCCAGCGCCACGCCGTGGCCCTTGGCCCTTAGGGCCTGGCCCAGCAGGCTCACGGCCTGATAGATCTCCCTCCTGCCTATGTTGCCGAAGTGGCCGATGCGCAGCAGCTTCTCCTTCTCCTCGCCCATGCCCTGCGCAAGATAAAGGCCCATCCTCTCATACAGGAAGCCCTGAAGCTCGCCCGCGCTCCCTCCGGGCGCATAAAAGGCCGTGACCGTATGCGCCCTGAACCCCGGCTCGGCCACCAGCGCGAGGCCCATGCGCTCCAGCGCGCGCTGGAGCGCCCTGGCCTGCATCTCATGGCGGCGCCACCTCGTTTCGAGGCCCTCGCCCAGCGCCACCTTTAGCGCCACATTCACGGCGAGCAGCACATGCGTGGTGGGGGTGGAGAGGTAGATCCTGGGGTCCTCCATCACCTTGAGCCAGCGCGCGAGGTCCAGGTAATAGGAGGGTATGTCCCGGCGCCCCTCTATGTAGGCCGCCGCCTCCTCGGAGAGCATCAGCAGCGTAGCCCCCGGCGGCCCGGCGAGGCCCTTTTGAGAGGCCGTCACGGCCGCATCCACGCCCCAATCATCGAACCTGAACTCGCAGGCGCCCACGCTGCAGACCCCGTCCACGAGCGCCAGCACGCCGTGCTCCTTGCAGGCCTTGACGAGCTCGGGCAGGGGGCTTTCCACGCCCCTGGAGGTCTCGACATGGGTCATGAGCACGGCCCTGTACCTCTGCCTCGCGAGCAGCTCCCTGAGCTCCTCCGCGCTGAAGCCCCTTCCGCCCCTGGCCTCCACCGCCGTGACCCTGGCCCCGTGCAGCCGCGCCAGCAGCGTGAACCTCTTCCCGAAGTAGCCCGCCTCCAGCGAAAGCACCTCATCGCCCGGCCTCAGGAGGCTCGTGACCAGCGCCTCCAGGCCCACGGTGCCGGAGCCGGAGAAGACCACGGGCCTTCCCTTCGAGGATAGGAAGAGCCTCTTGGTCATATCGAGCAGCTCGAGGAAGGCCTCCCTGAACTCCGCGCTGGTATGCGCGATGGCATCCCCGCCGAGCGCCTGCCTCACGCGCGGATGGAGAGGCGTGGGTCCCGGTATGAGCAGAAGCCCTCGCATGACCTTACGCGGAGGCCCCCTTATATACGCGTTGCAGCGCTATAGCCTCTCGACCAGCGGAAGGCCGAGCAGCTCCGCCGCCACGCGCATGCTGGCCAAATAGGCCCTCACGAGGTGAAGCCTCGCGCTCCTGAGCTCCCCCTCGGCCCTCAGCACGGGCAGGCGCTCGTAGAACTTGTTGAAGGCGTTGGTCAGCTCAAAGGAATAGCGGGCCAGCACATGGGGCGTGAGCGAGGCAACGGCCTGCTCGAGCGCCAGGTCGAGCCGGGCGATGGCCTTGATGAGCCTCCACTCCTCGTGCTCCTTCAGCAGCTCGGCCAGGCCCTCCCTGTACTCTCCCAGGGCGCCGGCCTTCTCCAGTATGCGCCTTGCCCTGGCATAGCTGTAGAGCAGGTAGAGGCCCGTATCGCCCTCCAGGCGCAGGGCCTCCTCCATATCAAAGACGATCATGGAGTCCAGGTCCCTCTTGAGCATCTCATACCTTAGGGCGGCGACGGAGGCCCTCTCGGCCACCTCCTCGGCCTCCGCTTCCGCAAGACCCTCGTTCCTCTCGAGGATGCCCCGCCTTATCCTCTCCTTGAGCTGATCCAGGAAGGGGTCCACGTTCACGTATTCGCCGCGCCGCCCGGACATGTGCAGGAAGGGCCTGCCCCTGGCATCAAGCCCCAAACGTTCCGCCGTGGCCCTGCTCAGCGCCACCACCTCATAGCCCACATGCCTGTACTGCCTGCCTCCCCCCACGAGCCTCGTCGCCACCTCGCCCACCAACCTCTGGGCGTCCCTCTGCCTTACATCGATGAGCGTGATGGCGAGCTCCGCCCCCCTCGAAAAGGCCTCGAGCCTCCGCCCCCCCTCCGCGCTCGTGGACCAGAGCGGCTGGCCGTTCGGCTGTTTTGCGTACTCGATGTAGAGGAAGGGGTCCTCCAGCCCTCCCAGCTTCCATACGGCATAGGCGATGTCCTTGGCTTCGTACACCGTCGTGCCATCGCTGCGCACCAGCACCCTCTCGCCTAAGCCCTCCAGGTCCACCACCCAGCAACCCCTGTGCTCTCCCTCCTCGGCGTACCTCACCAGCTTCTTCGCCTTCAGCAGCTCGAAGACCCTATGCCAGAGCCCCGTGCGCAGGATGTGGGACTCCCAGTTCAGGAGGTCGTAGAAGCACCTCAGTCGCCAGGCCGTCCTCAGGTTTCCCTCCACGACGCGCGCTATTATGCGCCGGGCCCTATCGGAGAAGCCGGGGGGCTGCTCCTCCAGCAGCTTCAGCATCGCCCTCCTCTCCTCCAGTAGCTCGGGCCTCTGGCCGTACAGCTCGTTCACCTTCACGTAAACCTCATCGCCGCAGTACTGGTCAAAGGCCCGCGCCCCGGGATCCTCGCTGAAGCCCAGCCTGAAGAAGCCCACCAGCAGGTCCGCCACCTGCACGCCCGTGTCATCGATGTAGTTCAACACCGCCACGCGGTGGCCCGTCCACCTCAGGATGCGGGCCAGCGCATCGCCCAGCACCATATTCCTGGCATGGCCCAGGTGGATGGCCTTGTTGGGGTTCACGCTCGTATGCTCTAAAAAGACCGTCCGGCCCTGGCCTAGGTCGAGCCTGCCCCACTCCTCGGCGAGCGTTCCCCTCAGCACCCTGTCCGCGAGCCAGGGCCTGTTCAGGCGCACGTTCACATAGCCCGTGGGATGGGCCTCCAGCGCCCCTATCGCTTCATGATGGCCCGCTTGCTCGACCAGCCTCGCGGCCACGTCCTGGGGCCTGAGCCCCAGCTCCGCGGCCAGCAGAAGGGGCAGGTTGGAGGCAAGGTCGCCCAGCTCCTCGCGTGGCGGTTCGGCTATGGCATGCTCCTTAGGGCGAAGGCCTAACTTTATGGCCGCTTCCTCCAGCAGCCCCTTGGCCGCGGAAAGACAGGCCCTAAAGCTCACCGCCCCCTTCGCCCGCGGGGCTCGCTTTAACCTTTAGCGGGGGGTGCGAGCAGCCCCTGCCTCAGCAGGGCCTCGACGCCCTCGTGAAGCCCCGCTCCATACTTATGCCCCGCCACATACTTCGCGGCCCGCTTCGCGCTAGGGGAGGCGTTGGCGACCGCGATGGAGTAGCCGCAGAGCGTAAAGAGCGGCACATCGTTATCGCCGTCGCCCACGGCCACGCCCCCCTGCGGCCCGAAGGAGGGCCTCATCGAGGCCAGCACGCCAAGGGCCCGGGCCTTATCTACCCCCTTCTTGGTCAGGAGCACCGAGAAACCTGTCTCCACGAGCTGCACGTCAAGGCCGCTCCTCTCCAGGGCCCCCCTTGCCCTTTCGCTCGGCAGGCTGGGCTCCAGGATCACGCAGGTGAGCGGGGGCACCGTCTCCTTTACCCTGGGCCCCAGGCCCTCCTTCTCCAGCACCTCCAGGCCCCTGAGCGCCAGCGCCCTATCGCCCAGGAGCAGCAGCTCCTTGGGGGAGAAGGCCAGCACGCCCCCGTTTTCCGCGATGACGATGGGCGAGGCCTGCACCGCCTTGGCTATCGTCCAGGCCTCCCACGCGCTCCTGGCGCTGGCCAGGAGGACCTCATATCCCAGCGCCCTGAGCATCCTTATGGTCTTCACCGCCTCCAGGTCTAGGGCGCCCCCCTCATCGGTGAGCGTGCCATCTATGTCTATCACGAAAAAGCGAAGCCCCACAGCGGCCCAGCAACCCTCCCTCATTTAGGCTTGCGCCCTAGCCGGGCAGGAGGCCCCTCAGCGCGGAGGCCAGGCCCAGGCCCAGCAGGTAGCAGAGCGCGGGCAGGCCCAGCCAGAGCCCCGGCCTTGCCCCTCGATAGTAAAGCAGCGCGGCGCCCTGCGCGCTCAGCAGGAGGCCGAGCCCCCAGAGCGTGAGCCAGGCCCCGCCCTGGGCGGCTTTGCCCAGCGCGCCGGAGAGAAGGGGCAGCACGGCCTCCAGCAGCGGGAGGTAGAGGCCCAGGGTGCAGGCCATGACCAGCGCCCTGAGCGCCTCCGCCCTCTGCCTTGCCCTCATCTCTTCTAAGAGCTTCCTGTTCCGCGCCAAGTACGCCAGCAGGCGTTTTCCCATGCGCAGCGCCCTTGCGGGATGGGCCCTGAGCGCGCCGTAAAGCGCAAGGGCCAGCCGCAGGGGGCCTTCCTCGCTCATGTGCCCGGGCAGCGGGCTGCCCTGCAGCAGGAGCCCGCGCAGCGCTCGCCGGCTCAGCTCCCCTCCCCCCAGCGAGGAGAGGAGGAGGGCCCTCGCCGGCGCCTGGCCCTGCGCCAACCGCCCCACCAGCTCCGAGACCCACTCGCCCTCCTCGCTCATGCCACCAGCCTCGCGCGCTCGCCCTGGGCGATGAGCACGAGCAGGGCCGTGGTGAGCGCGTGAAGAAGGAGCAAAACGAGGCCCTGCAGCGGCGCCAGCTCGCCGCCCAGCGCCCATGCGAAGAGGAGGAGCAGCGGCGAGAAGTACAGCCAACCCGCGAGCAGGGCCCCCTTGGCCCCCCTGAAGCTTACCTCCTCCCTGAACCTGAGCCTCGCATGCTGCTCCTCCAGCACCAGCAGGCCCGTGTGGCCCTCCAGCAGCCTGAGCAGCGCCCTGCCCAGGCTCTTGCTGGGATGCCGAAGCGCGTAGCCCCTTACCGCGGCGCCCAGCTCCTCGCCGAAGAGCGCCCTGCGCCACAGCGCGAAGAGCTCGCTCGAAAGATGCGGATAGCGCGCCGAGGCCAGGTGCTGAAGGGCCTTATGGAGCGAGCCCGTGGCCGTGAGCACACAGGAGGCCTCGGCCATGGCAAAGGGGGAGAGCGAGGAGATGTAGGTGGCCCTCGCCAGCCTTGCGGCCCACCGCGCCGTGGCCAGCGCTAGAAGCGCCAGAAGTGCGACCAGCGGCCCCCAGGGCCAAAGAAGGTAGAGCGAGGCCATGCCTAGGCGGCCGCCTCCTGCAGCGGGGCCTGCCTGGCCCTCCAGTATCGCCCCAGAAGCTGTTGCTGGGCCACGCGCCCGCCGTCAAGGCACGAGCCCAGGGCGCGGGCTATCTCCCGCATCCTCCTCTCCACCTCCTGCCTCGTCGTTCCCAGCTTCGCCGCCAGGGCCATCTGGTCGAAGCCCGCGGCGCGCATCAGGCCCCCATCGTTCCGCGAGTACAGGGGCCTCAGCCTTATCCCTCCTTCCCCCTCATAGGGCTCACAGATCTCCCAGACCCGCCGCGCGCCAGGCCCCTCCCTCCTCAGCCCGACCATCAGGTGAAGCTCGGGGAGAAGCAGGGCCGGCACGCGGTGAACCTGGAGCCAGCGCGCCAGGGCCCTCTCGCAGCTGGAGGCGTGAAAGGTGCAGAGCACCTGCACGCCGGCCGAGAGGGCGTGAAAGAGGGCCCGGCTATGCTCGGCGGTCTGCACCTCCCCCAAGATGATGATGTCGGGGTTCTTGTGCAGGGCCTTCACCACCTCCTGCGCCTTGCGCCTGCTCCTCGCCCACCCCTCCACCGGCTCCACCTGTAGCTTCACCTGCCTGTAGCCGAAGGGCAGCAGGTCCTGCGACTCGACCACGTCCTCGATGTACAGCCTGCGCAGCTCGGGGGGAAGCAGGGGGTCGAGGCAGTTGAGGAGCGTGGTCTTGCCGCTGCCCGTGGGCCCCACGACGGCCAGGCCTGCGCCCAGCTCCAGGCAGGCCAGCAGAAAGCAGGCCGCCTCGAACGAAAGGAACTGCTGGGCCAGGAGGTCCGCGAGCGAGAGCTGGGCGAGGCTCACCTTCCTCATGTTCATGTTAAACCCGTTATACGAGAGGGGCTGCAGGTCCACGGCCAGCCGGAGCCTCTTACCAAGGATGGTCAGCTCGCCCTTGAGCGAGGGGGTCGTGTAGGAGTAGGCCGTGTCGGAGAAGGCCTCGAGCAGGAACTGTAATGCGTTCTTCTCCCTGGGCTCGAGCACGTGGTCCGTGCTGCAGCGCCCATGGCTCAGATGGTCCAGGTATAGGGGGGCGAAGGGGGCGTCCACATAGACCTCCTGCACGCGGTCATCCAGGATATAGGGGGCCAGCCGGCTTAAGCCCAGGGCCTCCAGCACGGCCAGGTGCGCGGCCCATGTATCTTCCGCCTTCAGCAGGAGCTTGGCCTGCGCGCTGAGCTGGCCGTAGACCTCTTCCCATGTGGCCTCACGCAGGTCGAGCTCCGCCTCCTCCTTCAGCCTCTGAACGCACCACCGTATGCGGGGCAGCAGGGGAAGGTAGCCCTCCTCTAGCGCGGCGGCGTACAGCGGCCTCGCGCCCCTTCGCGTGATGAAGATGCGGTAGGGCCCCGCGGAATAGGCCTCCTCGGGCAGATCTTGAGGGCGCTCCAGCAGGTCCAGCAGGAGCCAGCCCGCCATCCCCTCCTTCTTGGGCGGGGCCCTAAGCCAGCGCAGCAGGCGCACGTCCAGCCGCGGCAGGACATATAAAAGCCGCCATGAGGTGGGCGCTTATATCCCCTGGGTCCGCCTGGGCGTGGTCCAGCTCGTGGAGGCCGCCCTGGTCCTGTGCCTGGGGGCGCTCCTGGCCTCGCTTCAGGCCCCCTATCTTGCGGGCCTGCTCAAGGGGGCGGGCAAGGCCCTGCTCAGGGAAAGCCTAGGCCAGGCGGGCCAGGCCCTGCTGGGGGCCCTTTACGAAAGCTATACATCGGGGAGCAGCCTTTTAGTGCGCCCCGCGCCCGGCCTGGCCCTGCACGTCAAATGTGAGCCGGGAGCGCTCTCGCTCTCCTCGGGGGAGGTCACGCTGCAGCTGGGCACGCACCTTCCCCTGCAGCCCTGCGACATATCCTTGCCCCCGGGGGGCTGCGTGATGGTCGCCAGCACGCCGTTGGGCATGAAGCTCACGGGGTGTTGAGGCCTGGCGATCCTACTTCAGTATAAGCTCTCCCTCGCGCTCTGGTTGTCCATCTCACTGGTCCTTACGGGCTACGCGCTATCCTTCTCGGGGCAGCTGGCGCAAATGGAGGCCTTGGCCGCCGCGCGTAGGACGGCGGCGCTCTTGGACCTTCTGGCCAGCACCGCCCTCCGAGAGGGCTGCGAGATAGCCTTCAGGCCTCCGCTTCCCCAGGGCTCCTTCGCCCGGATAATGGGCCATAGCCTGGCGCTGCGCCTGGGCGGCATCACCGCCTCCTGGCCGCTGGCGCATGACTTTATGCCGGCTCTGCTGCTTCCTGGCGAGACCTACTGGCTCAGCGGCCAGGGCGGCCGGGCGGCAGTGCGGCCATGGAGCTGAGCTACGCCTTGATCTTGGAGGCGCTCTTTGCGGGCGCCTTCCTCCTGCTGCTCTACCTTCTGGGCACGGCGCTCTATCGGGCGGCTTGATGCTCCAGCTCTTAGATAGGGCCGTAGCGCTCGGCCTGATGGCGCTGGCGCTCCTCGCGGCCGTATCATATCCTCCACGCCCGTCCCCCGCCTCGCCGGCCTGGGATGAGAGGGCCAGGGCGCTGCTCGAGGGGCTTATTTCCAGCGCCGGTCCGGAGGCGCTCTTCTCGGCCTATAGGCAGGGCGGCCCCGGCCTCGTCGGGGCTCTGCTCGCGGCGCAGCCGCAGGCCAAGGAGCTCGTGAAGCTCAGCGTGAACGGTCAGGTGCTCTTCGATAAGGGGCCGGCGAGGGGGCATGCGCTGATCGCGCTCGCGCTTCAGGACCTCACGCTGGTCCTGGAGGCCTGGGCTTGAGACGGGGCCTAGCCTCGCCCGCCGCCGCGCTTATCCTGGTGCTGGCCTTGGGCTACCTGTCGCTCTCACAGGGCCTCGAGCAGGCGCTTTGGCTGGCCCAGCTGCAGACGGATGCGGCGGAGGAGGTCGGCCTGCTCTGGCGCTACCTCGCGCTGAGCTCCGCGCTGGCGCTCGTGGATTACGTGGATCGCGCGCTGTTGGCCAGCGGCCCGGAGGGCATAGCGGAAGCGGTGAGCGCGCTCCTTGGCGGGCCCATACGCCTGGCCCTGGCCTACTCGCTTCCCCCCGCCCTGGAGGCCCGCGCCGAGCTCACGGCCACCAGCACGGATAAGAACGAAGTGCCCTCCGCGCCCTTCAGCCATCCCCTGCTGGGCTACGGCGAAGGGGGCCTCAACTTCCTGCTGCAGCTTCATATCAGCATAATGGACCGCGCGCTCCTAGTGCGCAAGGAGGGCTCTCTATGGCTGCTGGTGCACCATCCCGCCAAGGTCTATGCCGTACTGGAGCTCTGTACGCGCCTTCGGCGCGAGGCGCTCGACTTAGCCCAGAAGGGAATAGCCGCCGACAGGTCCTTCGCCACGGGCGGCCTGCTGGGCAGGCTAAGGACTTGGAATGCCTCTGCGGGCTGGGCCTACGAGGTGGAGGCGCGGCAGAAGGGGGCCCTGGGCCTCATGCTGGCCCAGAGGAGCGACCTGCTCTGCACGGCCCATGGCCTCCTCCAACAGGCGCCGCACGAGCCCCGAGTAGACCTCCCTGACCGTGTACTCGGCCACGCCGCAGGCGGCGCCCGCCTGGCCCTGCGTGAAGAGCCTGCCCCTCCCCCCCTGCCTGGCCAGCCTCACCTCGGCCGCATAGAGCAGGGAAGCGGCCAGGGCCCTCGGGCTCCTGCCCTGCAGCCTCACGGCATCCAGCAGGCCCAGCAGCTTGAGCGCCTCGCGCACGAGCTGCCTCTCATAGCTCCCCGGCTGCAGGCCTTCCCTCCCCAGCGCCCGGGCCACGGGCTCCAGGCCCAGCAGCGCGCTGGGGGCGCGCAGCACATAGTCCCTTATCCCCAGCGATAGGACGCCCCCCTGGTCCTGGAGCCTTATCCTGAGCAGGCCCGCCGCCCTTATCCTGTGCCCCAGCCCCTGAAAGGCCCTGCGTAGCTCCGGCCACGAGACCCTTGCCAGCCGCAGCTCCCTGAGCGTCGCCAGCAGGCTGTAGGCCGCGATGGCCGGCGTGCTGGCGCTGAGCTCGCCGCCCATCTTCCTCCTGAGCAGCCTCATGCCCTTCCTCAGCGCCTGCTCCCATACGCCCCTGGGCAGGCCCAGCGCGCCGCAGGCCCTCTCCAGGCACTCCTCCAGCGCCCTAAGGTGTGCGGACTGAACGCCCCTTATGGCATGGTCCGAGAGCGCCTTGAGCCTTAGCAGCCTGGGCCCATCGGGATAGCGGCTCACATCCATAAAGGGCCGACCGAAGTAGCTGCCGAGCTCATACGGCCTAGCTCCGCCCGCTTTCCCGCTTACCTCCTCTTGGGGGCCCAGCACACGGGCACAGCGGGGGCAGAGCAGCTCTTGCTCGAGCTGGAGCCCCCGCGCACCGCAGGCCGCGCAGGACACATCGCCCGGCCTTGCCCGCGCTCTATCTGCTTCCTGCCCTCCAGCCATACGCGCGGGCGGGCGGCCGGCAAGGGGGCGTGCACGGCCCTCGCGCGCTCGGGGAGGGAGCGGTGAAAGCTAGGTGGCTTTTTATACCCCGAGCCCTCAGCCGGGACATGTCGCTTCCGCTGGCAAGGCGCTTCTTCGATGAGCTGGCCTCCATGGTGGGCAAGAAGGTGGTGCTGGAGCTTACGGATGGCCGGGTCTACCAGGGCCGGCTGCTGGCCTTTGATGAGAGGCTGAACATGATCCTCTCGGACGTGCCAGGGGCCGAGAAGCTCGTCATCAGCGGGGCCCTGCTGAAGACGCTGAAGCTGGCGGAGAGGGGCTTCGACCTAAGGGCCCTCGCGGAGAGGCTGGAGCGCGTCTTTCCCAACCATGTGAAGCTGAGGGAGGACCTGGGCGCGATCTTGGTGCTGGACAAGGTCAGGGTGAGCGAGGCGGGCGTGGAGGGCACCGGGCTTGTGGCCGAGAGGGCGAAGGAGGTGTACCAGGAATACTTGAGGGAGCTGGGGCAGAAGCCGGCCCAGGAATAATGGGGGACTTCGAGATAAAGGAGGGCGACCTCTGGGGAAGGATAGGCGTACTTAGGCTGAGGAGGGGCACGCTGGAGACGCCCGCCCTCCTGCCCGTCGTGCACCCCTTTCGGCAGGAGCTACCGCCCGGCGAGCTGAAGGCCCTGGGCTTTGGTGCGCTGATGACGAACGCCTACATCATATACCGGCGGATGGGGACCCCTCCGCCCGGGGGCGTCCATGGGCTGCTGGCCTTCGACGGCATACTGGCCACGGATTCCGGCGGATACCAGGCCCTGAGGTATGGCTCGGTGAAGGTGGGCCCCGAGGACATGGCCTCCTTCCAGGCCGCGCTGGGCAGCGACATCGCCGTCATCCTAGATACGCCCACGAGGGCAACGTGGGGAAGGGCCAAGGCGGAGGAGAGCGTCAGGTTAACGCTGGAGGCCGCCAGGCTCACGGCCCGCTACCTGGATGCCGGCCCCCTGTGGGTGGGGGCCATTCAGGGCGGCAGGCACCTGGATCTGGTGAGGGCCTGCAGCAAGGCCCTCGTGAAGATGGGCTTCAGGATGCTCGCCCTGGGCGGCCCCGTGGAGGTGATGGAGGGCTACGACTTCGTCACGCTGCTGAGGATGATGGCCGAGGCGAGGCGCGCCGTGCCCCCCAGCATCCCCCTTCACCTCTTTGGGGCGGGGCTACCCCTGACCATCCCGCTGGCGGTCGCGCTGGGCTTCGACACCTTCGATTCCGCCTCCTACCTGCTGTATGCTAAGCAGGGCCGGTACATGACCCAGCAGGGCGTGCTAAGGCTGGAGAAGGTCAGCTACCTGCCCTGCGCCTGCCCCGTCTGCTCCTCCTTCAGCCCGGAGCGGCTCAGGAGGGACGTGCTCTCGCTCGCCAGGCACAATCTGTACGTGCTCGCCTCCTGCATAAGGGAGGTCAAGGAGAGCATACATGAGGGCCGGCTCTGGGAGCTGGTCTTCACCAGGGCGAGGGCACATCCCCAGCTTTGGGAGGCGGCGAAGCTGCTCGCCCGCCTCTCCCCTCGCTTTGAGCTGGATACCCCCATGACAAAGCCCCGCGCGCTCTTCTTCGTCGCGCCTCCCGATCAGCACAGGCCCGAGGTGCTGAGGTATAGGAGCAGGCTGCTACGTCATTATACGCCGCCCAGCACGGAGAGGCTGGTGCTGGTCCCGCCCCCCTCCGACAGGCCCCTGCTGAGGAGCCGCCTGCTCGGGCTCTGCGCCCAGCTGGGGCTCGTGCCCCCCAATGCCACGCTCTGCACCTTCTCTCCCCCCTTTGGCCCCATTCCCGTGGAGCTGTCGGAGCTCTATCCCCTCTCCCAGCATGTGGCCTCGCGGGAGGGGGCCTTCTTCAGGAAGGCGCTGGCCCTGCTAAGGGCCTTCGTGAGGCTTCATGGCTTCAAGGCCATCACCGTGCTGACCGATCGAAGGAGTGAGGCGCTGATGGCCAGGGTGGCGAGGGCGCTGGGCGTGGAGCTGCGCCCCCTTCCGAAAGCTTAAATAGGACCAAGCTCGCGCCTCAGGTCCTTAAGCATGAGAGTAAGGGTTCTTGGGGCCGCCCGGCAGGTGGGCAGGTCCGCGCTCCTCGTGGAGGAAGGCCGCACGCGTCTGCTGCTGGACTATGGGGCCCTGCAGCAGGGCGACCCGGCCTTCCCGCTCCTCGTGAGGCCGAGGGACGTGGACGGGGTAGTGCTGACTCACGCTCACCTGGACCACAGCGGCGGCATACCGCTTCTCTTCTCGGGTTCTGCCGCGCCGAGGGTTCTCGGCACGGCCATGACCAAGAAGCTCTCCGAGCTCATCATAAACGACTTCATCAAGATCTCCGGGCCCAAGCTCCCCTTCGATAGGTTGGAGCTGAAGGCGATGATGAGGGCCTACCGCGATGTGCCCCTGGGCGAAGCCCAGAGGGTAGGGGACCTGGAGGTGCGCTTCCTTTACGCGGGCCATATACCGGGCAGCGCCATGGTGGAAATTAAGGGGCCCAGCGGCAGCCTGCTTTACACGGGCGACGTGAACGACCGTGACACCAGGCTGCTGCGCGGCCTTACCCCCTCCGCGCTCGAGGCCGAGCTGATCGTCACGGAGAGCACTTATGGCCAGACGCAGCATCCATCTAGGGAAGAGGAGGAGAGGAAGTTGGTGGAGTTCGCGAACGAGATCGTCGAGGGCGGCGGCACGCTGCTGATCCCCTCGTTCGCGATAGCGAGGGCCCAGGAGATAGCGCTCATTTTCTACCATCACCGCTTCAAGCACAGCCTCGCCATGGATGGCATGGCGCTTGAAGTGAACAAGATCTTCCTGGAGCATCCCGAATTCCTGGATGGGGCGTCGGACCTGGAGAAGGCCCTCAAGAGGGTGGAGCTGGTCACGAGCTGGGAGCAGCGCAGGAGGGTCGTCGAGGAGCCCGGCGTGATCATCTCGCCCGCCGGCATGCTCGGAGGAGGGGCGGCCGTCTTTTACAACCAGAGCGTGGCGCTCGATGAGAGGAACGGCATTGCCATCGTCTCCTTCCAGGCCAACGGCACTCCGGGCAGGACCCTTCTTGATAAGGGCCTGGTGCTCTACCGAGGGAGGCCCAAGAAGATCCTGGCCCGCCTCAACCGCTACTACCTGAGCTCGCACAGCGATGTGGATGGCCTGATGCGCGTGCTCTCGGCCGTCAGGGGGGCCAAGCTCGTGCTCACGGTGCACGGCGAGGAGGCCTCCACGGTGGGCCTCGCGCAGAGGGTGGAGCAGGAGCTGGGCGTGAGCGCGGTAGCGCCCACGGCCGGCGAAACCTTTTCGGCCTAATACTCCGTCAGGGGCTTCCCCAGCCTCTTCACCTGCTCGAGGAAGGCCTCGGCCCTCTCGGGCTCCAGCACGAGCGTATATAGCGCGCCGCTGAGCCTTGCCTTGACCTTGACGTAATTCTCCCTCTTCACGACCCTGACTTCCTTAGCCCTCTCGGCCAGCCTAAGGAACTCCTCCTCGCTGAAGACCTGGCGAGGCACGCCGGCCTCCTCTAATAGCCCCAAGATAACCCTTCCCGCTAAGGTTAAAAGCCGAACCTCCCGGCTGAGCACGGGCCGGTGGTCTAGCCTGGTAGGACGTCGCCCTCACACGGCGAAGGGGCGCTGGCCTCGCAGGTCCTGGGTTCGAAGCCTCGCGCGAAACTCCCAGCCGGCCCACCTGCGCTACTTCTTAAGGCCCAGCTGCCTATTCTTGAGCCTCAGCTGCTCACTTCTGCACTTCCTGCAGCGCGTGGCCGTGATGGGGTTCGTGGCCCCGCATCTGAAGCAGACCTTTTTAAAGAGGCGCCGGGCCTGGGCTATCTGCTTCTTGGACGGGTCTGTGATGGGCATGCCTAGGCCCCGCGCGCCAGCAGCGCTTTAACTATTTCCGGCACCTCCGAGGGGCGGCGCGCGATAAAGGCCCCCGCCTCCCTGAGCGCCCGTATCTTGGACTCGGCCGTGCCGGCCTCCCCATACACTATCGCCCCCGCATGCCCCATCCTCTTCTCCCTGGGCGCGCTCCTGCCCGCGATGAAGGCGCCCACGGGGACCCTGAGCCCCCCGTCCCTTACGAAGGCCGCGACCCTCTCCTCCACATCGCCTCCTATCTCTCCTATGAGGAAGAGCGCCCTCGCGCCCTTTGCCTCGGCCGCGAGCTTCACGCCCTCCAGGAGGTTTACCCCGTTCACGGGATCGCCGCCCACGCCCAGCACGAAGAGCTGCCCCAGCCCCTGCTTGGAGAGCAGGTCGCAGACTTCATAGGTCAGCGTGCCGCTCCTGCTCAGCACCACGATGTCCCCTGGGGAAAAGGACGAGGAGGGCATGATGCCCAGTTTTATCCTGCCCGGCATTATGAAGCCCGGCGTGTTGGGGCCTATGATGCTCGCGCCGCTTGCGCTGGCCCTCCTGCAGAGGGCTATCGTATCCCTTATGGGCACGCGCTCGGTGATGATCACGAGCAGCTCGAGCCCCGCCTCGAGCGCCTCCTCGGCCGCGGCCCTTAGCTGCGGAGCCGGCACGAACAGCACGCTCACGTTGGCCCCGCTTTCATGCACGGCCTTGGCCACGCTACCGTACACGGGCACGCCATGCACGCTCTGGCCCTCCTTGCCCGGCGTCACCCCCGCGACGATCCTCGTTCCATACTCCAGCATGAGCCTGGTATGGTAGCTTCCGTAGTTGCCCGTTATGCCCTGCACCAGCACGCGGGCCTCCTCGGGCCTCTCCTCGCCACGCACCCACCTTTCGAGCAGCGTGGGCATGCTAGCCGCCCTCTATTGCGGCCCTGGCGGCCTCCTCCGGCGTGGCGAAGAGCTTCACCGGCAGCCCGCGCAGCAGGGCCCTGGCCTCCTCCTGCTCCGTGCCGCTTATCCTGGCAAAGAGGGGCCTGCGCGCCAGCCCCCTGTTGTACAGCTCGGCGATGCCCCTGGCCACCTCTGTCCCCCTCGTTATGCCGCCGAAGATGTTCAGGAAGATCGACCTGGCTCCGGGGAGCAGGTTCGCCAGCGTGAGCGCCTGTAGGACCCTCTCCGCGCTGGCCCCCCCGCCCAGGTCAAGAAAGGCGGCGGGCCGGCCGCCCAGCTCCGCGACGAGGTCCAGGCTTGCCAGCACTAGCCCCGCCCCATTCCCCACCACCACGACATCGCCGTCCAGGGGCACCAGCGAAAAGCCGTATCGCTTGGCCGTGGCCTCCGCCTCGTCGAGCCTCTCATACTTCTGCAGCTCCGGGTGCCTGAAGAGGGCGTTGTCATCCGTGATGATCTTGGCGTCCAGGGCCACGGCCCCTCGCTTTGAGAGGGCGATGGGGTTTATCTCCGCCAGCTCCGCTTCGATCCCCTCGCTGAGGGCCACGAGGCCCCTCACCAGGGGCAGCAGGGCCCTCGCCTCCTCCTGGGAAAAGCCCGCCTCGCCCAAGGCCTCGTCCAGCGCCTCCTCCCCCTTCAGCTCGCCCAGAGGACGCATGGCCTTGGGGCCCAGGCGTTCCACGTCCATGCCCCCCTCCCTCGATAGTATGAGCACGAAGTCCTTGCGCAGGGGATCCAGCGTGATGCCGGCATAGGCCTCCAGCTCGTGCGCCACGAACTCCTCCACGAGCACGCCGTGGGGCCTCTCGCCCTGCCAGGGGCTCATCACCGCCTCAAACGCCTGCCTAAGCTGAGAGGGACCCTCCACCTTCTGCACCTTTCCCGCCTTGCCCCTCCCGCCCACCTTTAGCTGGGCCTTCAGCACGGCGGGGAAGCCGACCTGCTCCGCCACGGCCATGGCCTCCTCCACGCTGCGGGCGAGGCCCCCCTTGGGTACCGGAATGCCATAGCGCGCCAGCAGCTCCTTTCCCTCGAACTCATACAGCCTCAAGCCGGCCTGGCGGCGGAGCGGTAAGATATTTAAGCTATCGACCGAAGGGGCCTGCAACGGTGGTCGAAGATGTCAAGCGAAACCTCGACGATCCTCATAGGAAAGAAGCCGGTTCTTAGCTACGTCCTCGCGGCCATGACGGCCTTCCAGAACAACAACAAGACGGTCGTGCTCAAGGCGCGTGGCAGGGCCATCTCCAGGGCGGTTGACGTGGCTCAGGTGCTCATCAACCGCTTCCTGACCACGGCTAAGGTCTCGAAGATCGAGATAGGCACCGAGAAGCTGCAGAACAAGGAGACGGGCACGACGAGCAACGTCTCGACGATAGAAATTCACGTGTCGGCGTAGAACCGGCCGTCAGCATTTATTTTTATTAAGCAGTAACGCCCACAGCCCCACGTTGGCCGTTAAGCTGCCGATATGCAGCTTTGATGCCAAGACGGGCATTCTGTGCCCCCAGTGCGAAGCCAAGCTGAGAAGGGGTGAGCTGACACAGGAGGACATAAGGGTCTCCATGGAGCTGGCGAAGCTGGATGAGAGGGCACTTCCCTCATTCACGCTGCTGAAGGCCCTGCGCATAGATGGCGAGGGCATCGTGCTGGAGGTGGGCTCGGGCGACTCACAGGCCTTCAGGCGGGACCCCCAGCTGCTCGCCCAGCTCTCCCAGCAGCTGGGCGCCAGGCTCTGGGTCGTGGAGGCGGAGGGAAGCGAGAGGAAGTTCCTGGAGGAGCTCTTCTATCCGCTTCGCCTGCTCGCGGTCTCCCTCGTCTACCTGCCCGATGGCAGCAAGATGAGCAAGGCGATCTTGGCCTCGCGCGCCACGGAGAAGGCCAGGGCCCAGGCGGAGGAGGTTAAGCTTATAGCGAGGAAGCTGAGGGGCATTGAGCTTCTCGTTGAGTTCCAGCAGGAGCCCTTACCGTACACACCTCGCCGGCGAGCTCTCCCCAGAGCTGCTAGGGAAGAGGGTTAGGCTGGCCGGCTGGGTCGAGGACCTGAGGCCCGTCGGGGCCCTGCTCTTCATAACGCTCAGGGACTCCTCCGGGAGGGCCCAAGTGGTCTTCAGGAGGGCCTCGACGCAGCCCGAGCTCTTCTCGCTGCTGGAGCGCCTGCCCAGGCAGAGCGCCGTGTCCGTCAGCGGCCTCGTCGCCCCCACGAAGGCCAAGGGGCTGAGCGTGGAGGTGGTGGGCGAGGCCCTGGAGCTGCTGGGCGAGGCAAGGCACCCGCTCCCGCTAGATCCAACGGGCAGGGTGCCCGCCTCCTTGGACGTGAGGCTGGACAACAGGCCCCTGGAGCTCAGGAACCCCGCCTCTTCCGCCATCTTCAGGATCAGGAGCTGCCTGCTGCGCATAATCAGGGAGTTCCTGTTCGAGCAGGGGTTCGTGGAGGTGAACACCCCTAAGATCATCTCCGCGGGAGCCGAGGGAGGCGCTACGCTCTTCAAGGTGGACTACTTTGGCCGGCCCGCCTATCTGGCGCAGAGCCCCCAGCTGTATAAGGAGCAGCTGATGCTCGCCTTCGACAAGGTCTTTGAGCTGGCCCAGTACTTTAGGGCGGAGAAGAGCCACACCACCAGACACCTTAACGAGTTCACGATGCTGGACGTGGAGATGGCCTTCGCGACCGAGCGGGAGGTGATGGAGCTCTGCGAGGAGCTCATAGAGCGGGCCGTCTCGGATATCTGGAAGCTCTGCGCGGCCGAGCTGAAGCTCCTGGGCTTAAAGAGGCAGGAGGTGAACAGGCCCTTCCCCCGCTACACCTACCAGGAGGTGCTGGAGGAGCTGCGCAGGAGGGGGGTGGAGGCAAAGGAGGGGGAGGACCTCACCGATGCCCAGCTGAAGGCCTTCTCCAAGGTGGAAAGCGGCTTCTACTTCATCATCGACTGGCCCGCATCGCTCAAGCCCTTCTACATAGAGGCCGATGATCCCACGGGGCGCAGCTATTCGTTTGACCTGCAGTGGGGGGAGCTGGAGCTGGCCTCGGGCGGCAGGAGGGTGCACAGGAAGGAGAGGCTCGAGAAGCGGATCGCGGAGCAGGGCCTTAGCCCTGAGGCCTTCGCCGGCCACCTAGCCTTCTTCGATTACGGCATGCCCCCTCACGCGGGCATGGGCTTCGGCTTCGACCGCTTTCTTCAGAGGCTCGTGGGCCGCCGGAACATCAGGGAGGTCGTGCTCTACCCCCGGGATAGGTTTAGGCTTATACCCTAGGAGAGCTGGGGAGGAAGCCCCAGCTTGGCGGTCCTATACCAGCGCTTCGGGCGCCTCAGCAGGATGTGAAGGAGGGCCACGTTGGCTATGGCGGTGAGCAGGATCCAGTAGCCGTAGATGAATGGTATCCAGATAAGGTTCTTCAGGCTTCTCGGCTTCAGCGCGAAGACCAGCACGAGCCCTATCGGAAGGATGCCCAGCAGCGTGAAGAGCGTGAAGCCGAGCAGCGGGTTTAGGGGCGAGGGAGGGGTCAGCCCAGGCAGCAGGTATGAGAGCGCCACTAGCGTATAGGTGATGAAGGTCAGGGCCATCAGGATGGGATAGATGGTGGCCAACTCCGCGTCCAGCCTCTTCAGGCTCGGCCTCCTGAGCAGCCTGCCGTACCTGATGGCGACTTCACATGTGCCCCTGAACCAACGGACCCTCTGGCGCAGCATCACGCCCAGCGAGGAGACGGGCTCCTCGTAGCTCCTCGCCAGCGGTTCATAGAGTACCCTGTGCCCCTTGTTATAGAGCCTCACGCCCAGCTCCGCATCCTCCGAGAGGCTCTCGGCATCCCACCCTCCCTCCTTCTCGAGCACGCTCTTCCAGATGTAGAGGTTCGTGCCCCTGAAGGGCATATAGAGGTTAAGCCCGCTCCTGCCCTCCGCTATGGTATAGTTCCAGGCCCTGTCCTCCAGCGCGGTGATCTTGGCGATGAGCCCCCTCTTGGCTTCGAAGGGGGCCACCCAGCCCTGCACGGCCGACGCGCCGGAAAGCACCAGCCTGGAGACGGCAATGCGTGGCGCTTCGGGCTCAACGTAGTCGTCCGCGTCATAGACCGCTATCACTTCGCCCCTGGCGTGCCTTAGCGCCTGATTGAGGGCCCAGGGCTTTCCGCGGGGTTCCGTCTCGACCACCTTTACCAGGCCCGGGTGCTTCCTCTCATACCCCTTGGCGATCTCAAGCGTCCTATCCTGCGTGGCGCTGACCGCCAGGATCACCTCCAGCTTCTCCTTTGGATAATCGGCCGAAAGCAGGCTCTCGACGATGTTCTTGGGCCTCGTGAGCACCCTCTCCTCATCCCTGGCCGGCACGAGCACGCTCAGCGAGGGGAGCTGTTCATCCGTCAAGAGCCTGGGCCTCTCCCTCCTCTTTCTGGCCCTCAGGCCATAGATTATTATGGGGAAGTGGTAGGCCGACCAGAGCGTCGTGAGGGCCACCGTCACCGACATGTAGATGATGATTACGGAGAGGAGGTCCAAATCACCTCACCCCAGCCCCTCGCCGCGGACATGTTAGAGGATGTTGGAAAATGAGGGCGCACGGCCTCCTCATATTGGTCGCCCCCTAAAGGGCCCGTTAAATACTTTAGCGCCCAGGCCCCGCGAGGCTTGAGCGGGCGAAGAGGGGCCCTGCCCTGGCTGGTCCTTTCCCTGACCCTGCTCTTCTTCTCCTCCGCCTTCTCCATCGCGCTGCCACCGCTTCTTGGGGCCTGTGGCGGGGTCCCCTGCTTCGTGCTGCTCTATACCTCGGCCCAGGCGGGCCATCTGGCCGCATCGCTCTTAGGCGAGAGGCCGCTCAGGATGAAGCTCTCATATCTGGCCTGGCTTTGCGGCGTGCCCGCTGCGCTCTTCTACCTTTTGCTGGCCCTGGCAGAGCTGGAGCGCGGCTGGCTTCCCCTTCTGATAGGAGCGGCCTCCTGGGCCCTGGCGCTGCCCGCGGGCGGCGCCTCCTTCGCGCTGCTGACGGTGGGCCTGGCCAGGCTGGAGGTGCCGGTGCCCTGGGCCGAGCTGGTGGGCTGGCTCTCGACGCTGGGCCTGCTGCTCGGCCCTTTCTTGGGGCCCGCGGCGCTCGCAGCCGGCGCCCTAACGGCGACGGTGGCCTCCCTCTTCGCCACGCTTCTGGCCTCGCCCGAGGCCATAAGGCATCTGCCCCCTTATCCCAGCGAGGTGGAGCTCACGCGGCGCCTGAAGGCGCCCCTCCTGCTGCTGGGCCTTTGTGAGGGCGTCATCCTCTATCTACCCTATAGGCTCGCGCTGCTGGAGCAGAGGACGGGGCTCATGCTCTCGCTTCCCTTCTTCCTATACGCGGCCCTGGGTTTGCTGGGATCATCGCTGCTGCGCCGGCCGCGCCTCTCCTCCCTACTTCATGCCCTGCTCTTCGCCATGGCCTTCCTTTATCCTCAGGCGCTGGCGCTGCTCCTGCCCCTGCTGGGGCTCTTCTCCAAGGGATCGCTGGCCCCCCTGCTCGCACGCCTGCTCGCTTTTAGGCCCGGGGTCAGGCCCTGGGCGCAGCTTAGGGCGGATAGGGTCCTCAAGCTGGGCATCACGGCGGGCGTGGTCCTTTCCTGGGCCCTGGATGCTGCCCGCCTGTGGCGCGTAACGCTGCTGGCGGCGGCGCTCAGCGCGCTGCTGCTCGCGCTACCTCTTGGCGCCCCTGACGATCAGGTAGATGCCCAGCAGCAGAAGCCCCAGCAGGAACAGCGCCAAGGGCAAGGCCCACTCGGGCGGCAGGCCAGGGACCTGCAGCGGGTCGGAGCCCACTGCGGCTAAGCCTAGCATGCGAGGCCCGGGAGGCGAGTCTCCTTTCATCGCAGGCCTCCTGTCCGTATCTCTGCGCGGCCTCACCGCCTGCGCCTTTAGGGTGAGCCTTATAGCGTCATCGGTGCTGGAGGGGCTAGCGCAGCAGGTTCAGCGCGGTCAGCGTCCAGGCCAACGCCGCTGCGGCCCCCCAGGCCAGCTTGCTCCATCGGAAGACCTTCAGGCCGTCCAAGAAGCCCAGGGGAATCAGGTTGAAGGAGGCCAGCCAGAGGTTCACAGAGAGCCCTATGGATGCCACGTAGCGGCCCAGCTCGCCCAGCAGGGAGAAGAGCCCCGAGAGGAAGAGGTTGGCGCCGGGCCCCGCGAGGGCTATGATCCCCTGCTCCCTTCTCGTGGTGGTCGCGAGCACCGTCGTCGCCCCGGGTGCCGCGAAGAAGCCCAGCGTGAGCAGCGTGAGCATGAGCCCCCAGGGCAGGACCCTGAACTCGGCCTCATGCCCCAGCGCCTGCGCGGCCCACTTGTGGCCGAGCTCATGCAGCACGACGCCCAGCCCTATGCCCAAGGCGACCGCCAGAAAGGTCAGGGGCAGCAGGGAGAGCAGGGGGGCCTGCAGGAAGAACCTGGCGGTGTAGGCCAGCGTCAGGACGCCCCAGGCCAGGCCTAGGTGCCTCAGCTCGGTTCCCCCCCTCCTGATCCTCGTGAAGGCGACGCTTCTCATGCCCTTGGCCATCTTGACCTGCTCCTGCTCCCTCTTCTGCGAGGGAGAAGCGGCCATCCAGCGGTTGGGGCAAAAGTGGCCCTCGGGCAGCCTGTGGTTGCCGCAGAAGGTCTCGCCGCAATAGCTGCACGTGAAGGGCATCGCCTCCTCTTGCCCGCAGAACGCGCACCGGGCCACTCTAACCCACGTTCGTGGCCAGCCTTATTAGCTATACGGAGGCCTACTTCACCGTGACGCTCTTCGCCAGGTTGCGGGGATAGTCCGGGTCAAGGTTCCTTTCAAGGGTGGTATAGTAGGCCAGCAGCTGCATGGGCACGGCCTCGAGCACGCAGTAGAGCATCGTCGGGGCCCTGGGGAGCCTCAGGTGAAGCTTGAAGGAGGGGTGCTCCTGGTCCGAGATGCCCACCACGTACCCTCCCCTCGCCTCCACCTCCTTCACGTTGCTCAGCATATCGTCCTTATTCTCATCGCTCGGGACTAGGGCTATGACCGGCACGCCGTCCGCTATGAGCGCGAGCGGTCCATGCTTCAGCTCACCCCCGGGCAGGCCCTCGGCATGTAGGTAGGCAAGCTCCTTCAGCTTCAGGGCCCCTTCTAGGGCCAGCGGGAAGTTGATCCCCCTGCCCAGGTAAAAGACGTCCTGCGCCCTGCTCAGCCTCTTGGCCAGCAGCCTTGTGCCCTCCATCGTGCCTTCAAGCGTCGCGTTGATAAGGCCGGGGAGCGCTTCAAGGCCATAGGACCGGCCCGTGAGGCGCTCGGTGAGCCTGAGCAGCAGGGCGAGCTGGCTGGTGAAGCTCTTCGTGGCCGCGACGCCCCTCTCGGGCCCCGCGCGCGTCAGCAGCACGGCATGGCTCTCCCTGGCAAGGGTCGAGGTGGGCACGTTGACTATGCTGGCCACTCGGGCGCCGCGGGCCTTGGCCCGGGCCACGGCCTCCAGCACGTCGGCCGTTTCCCCGCTTTGGGAGATGGCCACGAGCAGGCTGGCCCCATCCACGAGCCGTTCATAAGATGGAAACTCGCTCGCGAGCACGGCCTCGGCCCTTAGCCCCGCCTCTGCGGCCAAGAGGTACCTGGCCACGAGCGCCGCGTGGTAGGAGCTCCCGGCCGCCACGAAAAGGATATGGTGACGCCCCTCCAGCTCGCGGACCAGCGGCTCTACGCTCGCCTCAAGCGTCCTCTTCACGGCCGAGGGCTGCTCGAGGATCTCGGCCAGGGTGGTGTGCTGAAGGGCGGACCTTTGCCCGGCGCCCACCTCCCAGGCCACCTGGTCCGGAAGCCTCTTCAGCCTCCTGCCCTCGCCGCTCCAGATGGCGTATCCCCTCTCGCTCAACAGGGCCAGTTCGCCGTTATCGAGAAACACGGCCCTGTCCGTGTGCCTCAGGAAGGCGAGCACGTCGCTGGCGATGAAGAGCTTCCCATCCCCCACGCCCAGGATCAGGGGCGCCCCCCTCCTATAGCCTATGATTCGGCCATCGGCCAACAGCGCGCAGAAGGCGAAGGAGCCCTTCAGCCGACACAGCCTCCTGAGGATCTGCCGGGGCTCGCTGGCCCCCTCCAGCAGGTGCGCGATGACCTCCGTATCCGTCTCGCTTAAGAAGCGGTGGCCCCTCTTCAGCAGCCGATCCTTGAGCGCTTCGTAGTTTTCTATGATGCCGTTGTGCACCACCGCTATCCTTCCATCGCAGGAGAGATGAGGATGGGCGTTCACGTCGCTCACGCCCCCGTGCGTGGCCCAGCGGGTATGGGCAACCCCCACCTCGCCGTCAAGTTCCTTGGGGAGGTTCCCCAGCAGCTCCGCCACCTTGCCCGCCCTCTTGTACACGAGGATGCGCCCCTCCTTGAGCACCGCGAGCCCCGCGGAATCATACCCCCTATATTCCAGGTTCCTGAGGCTCTCCAACAGCACTTCCCTGGCGCCTCCCGGGCCCCTGTAGCCGATGATGCCGCACATCCCCACCCCGCCCCTCCGCGGTGGGATTTAATGAATCGCTAAAACCGCGCCTAGAATCGGGCCAGGCCTACGCGGGCGAAGGGTTAAATTCAAAACCTTTTTTGCTAATTGCATGCGCAGGCTGCTGCTGAGGCTATCGGGCTCGGGCAATACAGCCGAGGAGGCGCTGCTGGTGGAGGGGCCCCTGCCCTCGTTGAGCGCCAGGGCGCAGCAGGTGCTCGCCGCGCTCAGAAGGGCCCCCCTTTATCCCCTTGAGCTCGCCAGGCAGTTGAAGATCTCGCCCCAGCTGGCCTATTATCATATCTCGAGGCTGAGGCGGCTCGGCCTGATCAAGGGCGTGGAGCAGGGGAGGGTCAGGGGGGCCAGGTACACCAAATATGCGCCCAGCGCCAGCTACTTGGTCTGGCGGCTCGCCCCCTCGGCGCCCGGGCACGCGCTGCTCCGCTTCTTTAAGGAGTTCATCCATGACGGAGCCTTCAGCGGCCTCATCGTCGTGGGCTCCCCCGACCCTCACGGCCCCTTCAAGAGCATCGCCAGGGATGGCCACTACGCCGCTGCCCTGGCCATGGCGCTCGGCGGCCTCTGCTTCCCTCCCTCCCGCTTCCCCGTGAGGCTGGACGTGGAGGTGCGCGGCAGGGAGCTCGAGCGGGAGAACTTGGTGCTCATCGGAGGCCCCGGCGTCAACCTCCTCACGATGGACCTTAACGCCCACCTACCCATTCGGTTCCAGGAGAAGAACTTCTGGGCGGGGCTCAGCGCGGGCGAGAGGACGGTCTTCGGCGAGGACATAGGCCTCATAGCCAAAATACCGAACCCAAGGGAGCCCTCCAGAAGGGCGATCGTGCTGGCCGGCGTCAGGAGCCCCGGCACGAAGGCGGCCGTAGTGGCGCTCATGAAGAGGCCCGAGGAGGTGCTGCAGGGCTATGAGGGGGAGCCCTTCGCGGCCCTGGTCAGGGGCTATGACCTGGACGGCGATGGGGAGGTGGACGACGCCGAGCCCCTCCGAATATGACGGAAACCTTAAGAGAGGGCCCCCTTGCTCGACCGGAAGGGAGGCTTTGTCGGAGTTCAGGCAGATCGTGAGGCTTAGGGGGCAGGACATCAGCGGCGCTAAAAACGTGCTGGCCGCGCTGGCCAGCATCAGCGGCATAGGCTGGAACCTGGCCCGGGCCATCTGCCACCAGCTCAAGATCGACGTGAGGCTGCGATTGGGGCAGCTGAAGGAAAGGGAGCTGGCGGCGCTGGAGGAGGCGCTGAAGGATCCCTCAGCCCTAAAGCTGCCGGGCTGGATGTACAACCGGCAGCGCAACCCCGAAACGGGCAGCACGCTTCACCTCACGGGCTCGGACCTCGAGCTCGCCGTAAAGGCGGACATAAAGCGTGAGAGGGATATGCAGAGCTGGAGGGGCGTGAGGCACAGCCTTGGCCTCAAGGTAAGGGGGCAGCGCACCAAGACCACGGGGCGCAAGGGGCCCGCCGTGGGCGTGAGGAAGAAGGCCGTCGCCCCCGGCGAGCAAAAGGCGGAGGGCTAGCCTTGGGCGACCCCAAGCAGCAGAGGAAGAAGTACAGGCGACCCAGGATGCCCTGGAGGGCCGACGTGCTGAGCGCGGAGCTGGAGGTGATGGGCAAGTATGGGCTCAGGAATAAGAGGGAACTCTGGAAGGCCTATGCGCTGCTCTCCCGCATAAGGCGCCAGGCGCGGGACCTGCTGGCCACGCCCGAGGAGGTGAGAAGGGTCGAGGAGGCCAGGCTGCTGAGCTCGCTGGCGAAGAGGGGCCTTGTGGGGCCCGAGGGCACGCTCGACGATATCCTGAGCCTTACGGTCGAGGACATCCTCGAGAGGAGGTTGCAGACGGTCGTCTTTCGAAAGAACCTGGCCGTCAGCCCGTATCATGCCCGCCAGCTGATAGTGCACGGCCACGTGCTCGTCAAGGGCAGAAGGGTCGATGTGCCCAGCTACTGGGTCACGCCGGAGGAGGAGCCCTACATAGAGCTCGACGGGAAGGTCGCCGCCCCCAAGGGACAGGAGGTGCGCCAAGGTGGCCAAGGTTAGGGTGCTGGAGCAGAGCGAGCAGAGGGTGCAGGTGCTCCTGCAGGGGGTGCCCAGGGTCTACTGCAACGCCCTGCGCAGGTTCGCGCTGAGCGAGGTGCCCATAATGGCCATCCATGAAGTCGTCATCCTTGAGAACACGTCGATCATGTACGATGAGGTGCTGAGCCATAGGCTGGGGCTGATACCCCTGACGACGCCCCTAGGCAAGTACAACCTGCCGGAGGAGTGCAGCTGCAGGAGCGAGACCGGCTGCCCGAACTGCAGGGTCATGCTCGCGCTGGACGCGGAGGCAAAGGAGGGCTCGAGGATGGTCCTCTCAGGGGAGCTCGTCTCGGAGGACAGGGAAGTTAGGCCGGTGAGCCCCGACATACCCATCGTGCCCCTGGCCACGGGCCAGAAGGTTAAGCTGGAGGCGTATGCCTGCCTGGGGAGGGGTAGCGCGCATGCCAAGTGGCAGGCCGCCACCATCTCGACGCTCGTGGAGAGGGGCGAGGATGAGTATGTGCTCACCATCGAATCCTCGGGCTCCCTTCCGGCGCCCGAAATCCTCAGGCAGGCCCTACAAACGCTTAAAAGGGGGCTTCAGCTGCTCGAGCCTTCCCTGGAATGATGGGCGAGGCAAATCCCGTGGTGGCCGAGGCCGTGAGGGCGCTGAGGAGGGCCTATCGCGAAACGGGCCGCGCCATCTGGAGGGAGCTGGAGAGGAGGGTAATGAGGCCCAGGAGCAGGCTCGCGGAGATGAGCCTGGCAAGGCTGGCCAAGGCCGCGAAGGATGCCCAGCTCGTGGCCGTGCCCGGCAAGGTGCTGGGTTCCGGCTTCCTGGAGAGGCCCCTAGTGATCGGCGCCCTATACTTCTCCAAGAGCGCCTACGATAAGATTAGGATGGCGGGGGGTACGCCCCTGAGCCTATCCGAGTTCGTGAGGAGCTATAAGGAGGCCAAGGGGGTTAGGCTGCTTGAGTGAGGGGGCCCTGCTCATCGTGGATGCGACCGGCCACGTGCTGGGCCGCCTTGCCTCCATAATAGCTAAGAGGCTGCTGGAGGGCTACAGGGTGGTCGTGCTCAACGCGGAAAAGGCCCTTCTCTCGGGCCGTAAGCAGGCCCTCCTGCGCGAGATGGGCGAGTGGCTCAACGTGAGGAGCGCGATAAATCCCCGCCATACGCCGCGGCACCCGAGGACGCCCGACGGCATCATCACCTATGCGGTCAGGGGCATGCTGCCCAGGAGAAGGCCTAAGGGGCTCAGCGCCCTGAAGAGGCTGAGGGTCTACGTGGATGAGCCGCCCTCGTACAAGGGCCTGAAGGCCATCAGGCTCGAGGAGGCGCTGGCCAAGGGGCACCCTTCTAGGTACGTCAGCCTGGGGGAGCTGGCCAAGGAGATCGGCTGGCAGGGGGTGACGGCATGGCCGTAAGGCAGGAACAGGCGCAGGTGCCCACCTTCTACTTTGGCTACAGGAAGACGGCCCGCGCCCTGGCCACGATAAGGGAGGGGCAGGGCAGGGTAAGGGTCAACGGCTATCCGCTCGAGCTGCTGGAGCCCGAAGTGGCCCGATGGGTCGTGCAGACGCCGCTGGAGCTGGCGCGCCCGTATTCCGAGCGCGTGGACATAGACGTCAGGACATGGGGAGGTGGCTTCACGGGCCAGGCCTACGCCGCCGCCATGGCCATCGCCCGCGCACTGGTGGGCTTCTTCAACTCCGAAGAGATAAAGAAGGCCCTGCTCGCGCACGATCCGCACCTGCTCAAGGGCGACCCCAGGCAGCAGGAGCCCAAGAAGTTCGGCGGGCCTGGCCCCAGGAGGAGGCGGCAGAAGTCCTATAGGTGAGGGCATGATCATCCCCGTGCGCTGCTTCACGTGCGGCAACCTGATCGCCGATAAGTACCAGGAGTACGTGAGCCGCGTAAAGGCCGGCGAGGAGCCGGGAAAGGTGCTCGACTCGCTGGGCCTGAGGAGGTACTGCTGCCGGCGCATGCTCATCTCCAACTTCAGCATCGCGGACCATGTGCTGCCCTACTACGAGGCCATGAGGCAGAGGCGGGCGGCGAGTGCGTGAGGGCGGGCTCAGGATAGAAGAGATAAGGCTGCGCATCATCTTCAACCACAGGGGCGAGAAGACGGTCGAGGCGGAGGTGCTGGTGGGGGGCTACATGGGCAGGGCCGCGGCCCCATCGGGCGCGAGCAGGGGGAGCCACGAAGTGCCCGCATATCCTGAGCGCGGGCCTGACGCACTGCTCGGCGAGCTTCCCAGGCTCAGGGGTCGGCTGGTGGGCAGGGATGCGCTGGATCAGCGGGGCCTGGCCGAGGAGCTCGAGGCGCTGGGCCTTAGGTCGGGGGCCTTGGCCTATGCGCTCACGATGGCCGCCGCGGATGCGGCCTCAAAGGCGCTAGGGCGGCCCCTGTACCAGCTGCTCTCGGGCGGCGCGCAGGCCCGCCTTCCCATCCCGCTGGGAAACGTGATAGGGGGAGGTAAGCATGCCTCGGCGTCGCGCCTGGACCTGCAGGAAGTGCTCGTCGCGCCCCAGGGGGCGCAGGATATGCGCCGGGCGATCGGCCTGCTCTTCGCGGCACATGAGAGGGTGGGGCAGGAGCTGGCGAAGCGGGATCGCTGCTTTACGGGCGGGCGGGGCGATGAGGGCGCCTGGACCACGAGCCTTGGCTCACGCGAGGCCCTGGAGGTGGCCAGGCGGGCGGCCGACAGGCTCAAGGATGAACTGGGCGAGGAGCTGCTGCTCGGCGCCGACTTCGCCGGCTCCTCGCTATGGGATCCGGTCCGAGGAAGGTATGTCTACGCCAGGGAGGGCCGCAGCCTGACGCCCGAGGAGCAGCTGAACTACGTGCTCGAGCTGGCCGAGGAGTACGGCCTACGCTATCTGGAGGACCCCTTTCATGACGAGGACTGGGAGCGCTTTGCCGCCCTGAAGAGGGCCCTGCCCAGGGCGCTGGTCTGTGGCGATGACCTGACCGCCACGCAGCCCGAGAGGCTCCTGAGGGCCCTTCGGGAGGGGGCAATAGGGGCCGCCATCCTGAAGGTGAACCAGGTGGGGTACCTCTACAGGGCCTTGAAGTTCGCCGAGCTGGCTCAAAGGCACGGGTTGACGCTCGTCGCCTCCCACAGGTCCGGCGAGCTGCCCGAGGCGCACCTGGCGCATCTGGCAGTGGCGACCGGCTCCAGCTTTATAAAGGCCGGCATCTTGGGCGGCGAAAGGGTGGCGAAGCTGAACGAGCTGATAAGGCTCGAGGAGGCCCATGGCCTCGCCTTGGCGAGGGTGATGGCTTGAGCGAGGAGAGGTATGTGATACCTGGCATCCTGAGTGAGCGCGCGCTCATCACCACGGGCATTCACATCGGCACCACGCGCTGCACGGACTATATGAGGCGCTTCGTGGCCCGCATGCGGCCCGAGGGCAACTACCTCTTCGACCTGAATAAGGTCCTAGAGAGGATCAACGTGGCGGGCAAGTTCCTCTCTCAGTTCAGCCCCCCTCTTATCCTGGCCTACAGCTCCAGGGAGCTGTGCCGGACGCCCATAGAGAAGTTTTCCGAGGTGGTGGGGAGCCAGGCCGTGCTCGGGCGCTTTATGCCCGGCACCCTGACGAACATACAGTTTACGGGCCACAGGGATGCGGAGGTGCTGCTCATCTCGGACCCCCTGATGGACCAGCAGGCCGTGACCGAGGCCTCCCAGGTGGGCATTCCTGTGGTGGCGCTCGCGAATACCGATAATACCGTGGAGAACATAGACTTGGTCGTGCCCCTGAACAACAGGGGGCGAAAGGCCTGCGCCGCGGCCTTCTGGCTGCTGGCCAGGGCCACGCTCATCAACAGCAACCTACTGCCGCCCGATAGGCCGCTCAAGTATACGATAGAGGACTTTGAGACTAAGCTGGAGGCGCTGGCCTAACCCCTCTTATATTCCATGTAGCCGCACTTGCCGCAGCTTCTCCTATCCGCGTGCTCGGCCAGGTATGTCCCCTTGCCGCAGCGGGGGCACTCGCGCCTGAGCCTCACCAAGTTGCCCTCGGAGACCTTGAAGAGCCTGCTTATGGACTCCTGTCCCTTGGCCATTACTTCTGCGCCTCCTTGGCCTTCAGCTCGGCCCTCTTCTTTCTCAGCTCCTCCAGCGCCCTCCTCCTCTCCTCCTTCGGCAGGTTCCTGAGCCAGATGTACTGCGGCAGCTGAAGCTTCGCCTGGGCCACGTCGTCGTATACGTAGGCCTCCACGACCAAGTCGCTGGAGCCGGCGGAGCCCTTAAGGCCGATGACCACCACCTTCTCCCTCTCGACGTTCAACAGCGAAGCAATTCTTTCGCGCGCTTGAGGCCTCGTGAGCCTGCCGGCCTGGTCGGGCAGGAGGACCCTGACCTCCCTCCTGCCCAGAAGGGCGTTCATGGAGTCCGAGAGCACCTTTATTCCCTGTTGGGGCGCCAGCTGGCTCATAGGCTCACCCTGGGCATGGAGGCCATGATGGCCCTGGCCTTCTCCCTCGTGGCCCTGTCCACCCTGACGACCACGACCCCCTGGCCGGGTTGGCCGTACAGCACAATCCACCCTTCGGGCAGCTCGGCCATGGAGGCCAGGGCCAGGAGGTCCTCTTCTCCCTCGACTATTATCCTGACCCTTCCCTGCTGCCTTAGGGCCCTCCTCAGGGCCGTCAGCGCCTCCTCGGTGATGTGCGAGGGCGGATTCCTAACCCTTACCGCCTCATCCGCCACGCCCTTGAGCGGAGTTATCCCCCTCCTCATCACCCTGTTGTCCACCACCTGGACCTTAGGGTAGAAGCCCAGGTTGATCAGCTGGTGGTTGGTCACATCCCCCACCGCCACCACCTCATCCGGCGAGACCCCTTTCAGCAGCACCTCGAGCTCCCGATCCTTCAGCACGGGGCCCCAGGGCCTTGCCAGCAGCTCCCTCTGCTCCTCCGTGAGCCTGTAGGCCATCAAGCTCGCCAGCCTCGGAGGCCTATATCTGCTTTAGCTAGGTCACCTTAACGGCATACCTCCCCGGTACCTTGGCCCCTATCATCTTGGCCAGCTCCGACCTTTCGGGAGCCAGCACGTACAGCAGCCCTGACCAGTTGGGCGAGAGCTCCTTGGAGCCGCAGACGGGACAGGAGGGCTCCGAGGTGATAAACCTGCAGCGGGTACAGGCCATCTCCTTGGGCAAAACTACCCCTCCTCTTCCGCCTGCTCCCTCTCCCTCTTAAGCAGCGCGGTTATGTAGCCGGCCACCTGGTTCCTGAGGCTCTTGGAGGGGATCGAGGCCACCTGCGCCAGCGCCCTCTTATTCGCCTCAAAGTCCACCCCAAACTTATCCCTATGGGCCTGCAGGATCATCAAAGCGTAGCGCCTGACCCTGTTCATAAGGGGGGCCCGAGCGGGGAGTTTATCACGTTATCCCCAGGTAAAGCCTGCCGTTGCGCTCGAGCTGGACTTCTACGTCCTCGGGCCGCATGCCCCAGAGCTGGCTCAGCTTCAGGAGCACGCTGGGCAGGATCAGCGGCGTGGCGGGCCTCCCTTCAAGGAGATCTCCATAGCGCACGGGCCCGTCGGACTCTATCAGGAGCAGCTCCCTGTCGGCCGATGCGGCGACCTCCGCGCTCCTCTTTGAGTATAGAAGGCTGGGGCCGACGGATACATACCAGCCCCTCTGCATGGCCTGGCTCAGCTGCCCGGCCTCCCCCGTAAACCAGTGCAGCAGCACGCGGCGCAGCGAAAAGGTGCTGAGCACCTCGAGCGTTTCGGCCACCGCGTCCCTACAGTGGACGGAGACGGGGAGCCCCTTCCTCTCCGCAACCCGCAGCTGCAGCTCGAAGGCCCTCAGCACGGCCTCCCTTCCCTTCTCCTTCATGGCCCTGCCGTCCAGGCCTATCTCGCCCACGCCGCTGATCGCCAGCCCGGGATCCTCGAGTAGCTCGAGCGTGGCCCTGAGCCTACCTTCGTCGACCTCCCAGGGGTGAAGGCCTATGAAGGGGAATACCGTGCCGGGCCACCTCTGGCCCAGCTTAAGGCTCTCGGCCGAGGTGCTTGGGTCGGCGGAGACGCAGGCGCAGGCTATATTCGCCTTAACGCAGGCCGGCAGGATTATTCCTTCAGCCTCCAGCAGCTCGGGGTCCGAGAGGTGAACATGGGCGTCCAGCAGCACGGCTTAGGGGCCAGAAATCGGGTTCTTATCTCTTCAAGTCCTCAAGATGGCCCCCAAAAGTATTTAGAGCACATATACTCAGGGCCTGTAGGGAAATGTCGGAATTTTCTAGGGCGGCCATCTTCAGGATCTTCAAAAAGGCCGGCGAACTTCGCGTATCTGAGGGGGCGATAAGGGAGCTCTCCAATGCCCTGGAGGAGGTGGGGCTGGAGGTGGCGAAGCAGGCCATGGAGCTGGCGACCCACGCTGGAAGGAGGACCATCATGGAGAGCGACGTCAAGATGGCCATTAAGACCGTGCTGCGCCGGGCCTAAAGCTTTAAGGGCGGGCGAATCACTGGCCCTTCGCTCCGGTGGTGTAGTCCGGTCAAGCATAGCGGCCTCTCGAGCCGCTGACCCGGGTTCAAATCCCGGCCGGAGCACCTGGCCAAAGATGAGGGCATCCCCACCCGCTAAGTAGGGGCCTGCGCTATGCCCTTTATGCGG
>PSMU01000005.1:0-59948 GCA_040290255.1 Candidatus Australarchaeum erebusense
AAGCCTTTCTTCCAGAGCTCGAGCGTGAGCGCAATGCCCAGCGCATCCTCCCGCCACGAGTACGAGAGCAGCTTCATGCCGTGTAGGTCCTCGGGCCATGGCAGGCCCTGGGCCACCGCCCTCATCCAGTTGGTGCCGTCATCGATGTGAAGGAGGGGGGCAAAGATGGCGCCGTCATAGTGGTATATGAAGGGGCTCCTTCTAGAGCTGAAGGGCTGCCACTCGTCCACCATGAGGTAGGCCGTCTGAATCCTGAAGGCCGTGCTGGTGACCGCGTCCAGCTCCCAGGCCTGCGAGGCATTCGAGGGCAGGAGCACGTTCAGCCCCGTCAGGGCGCCCAGCCAGGCCGAGAGTTTAGCGGGAGCGAGCAGGGCGCCTCGATCCGCGACGAATCCCGTTAACTTCACAGAGGCATCGTGAAGGGCCGCGAGCTCCCCCGGCCCCATGTAGCTGGAGAGCCTGGCGCCGTCGAGCAGCGCGGGAAGCGAAGAGAGCGACGAGAGCAGTAGCCCCACGAGCGTCAGCGCGTAGGCGACCCTCTCCAGGCTCAGCTCCACCACGGCCTCCTCCTTCCGCCTTATCGGCGAGGCAAGCCCCTTCAGCAGCGGGACAGAGCAGCTTCCCAGGGCCAGGGCCCCGGGGAGCGCTATGAGAAGGTATGAGGGCGAGAGCGGCGAGAGGAGCAGCCCGAGGAGCGGCCAGAGCGCCAAGGGTGCCAGCGCCTGCCTCCTCGTGTAGTAGAGGCCGAGGAGCCCACCAAGGCAGAAGAGCAGCGAGAGCAGCAGGGCCGCTATCTGAGAAGCAACAAAGGGCGCCAGGCTCAGCTCCCTGAGCGAAGCCAGCAGGGGCTGAGGCCTCAGGGGATAAAAGAGGAGCGAGGAGCCTACGCTCGAGAGGAGGAGCGCGAGCGCGTAGTTGAGCTCTTCGGCGCTTTTCCTCATCAGCAAGAGCAGGGCCCAGGCCAAGAAGTAGGGGGCAAGCAGCAGGGCTATGCCGGGCATCTCCCAGCCCAAAAGCGCCGAGAGCACAAGGGAGGCGGCGAAGGAGGCCCTGCTCCTGCCCAAGAAGCTGAAGAGCGAGAGGGCGAGGAGGAGCGTCGTTATGGCCAGAACGAAGAGCAGCCCATAGTCCCCCAGCAGTAGGGGCCCATACAGCGGCGGCAACAAGGAGGAGGCCAGGGCCGCGGCCAGCGAGGACCACGCGCTTTTGGTGAGGGCGTAGCTCGCCGCCAGCGAGGAGAGCGCGACCAGGGCGAAGAGGGAGGGGGCGAGGAGCCTGAAGGCGTCGAGGGACTGCAGGCCCAGGCCCCAAAGCGCGAAGGCCAGCAGCGTGCTGGGCCCCTGCGAAAACGGCCGCATAGACCCGCGCAGCTCCTGCAAGAGCATTACGCTGTAGGGGGCCAACGGGCCCGGGAGAAGGGGAGAAGAGAGCTGCAGCCATGCGCCATAGCCCGCCAGAATGCAGGTGGCCAGCGCTAGGCCCAGGCCCAAGCGGCCTGCAACTCTCTTCATGGCGCCGGCCTCGCCTTCGGGCCATGGAGCAGGAGGCCCAAGAGAAGGACGAGCAAGAGCGGGGGGACAAGGCCCCAGAGGAGGCCCTGCGCCGAGGCCGCCGGGGACGGGGAGGAGAGGGGGGCTACCTCAGGAATCTCCCAGATGGAGACCGGGGGGGCTCCCATGAGCTCGCCCCTGAGCCTAAAGCCCGCATCCCTGAGCAGCCCATCGTACGATGGATCGGCGGAAATCACGAAGCGAAGCCCCAGCCTTGAAGCGTTGGCCAAGAGCTGGGAGAGAAAGGCATAACCGTTGGGGAAGAACTTGGCCGCATCGGCGCTCTCCACGCCGCTCTTGGCCAGCAGAGGCGAGGACTTCGCGAGGTTGTAACCTCCATCGAGCGTGGGGGCCGAGGTGAGCGCGCTCAGGAGAAGCCGGCCGTTGCCCAGGCCGAGCGTTATGTAACCATAGTCGCCTTGCTGGTCGAGAAAGGAGGCCAGCTGGGCCAGCTGCTGCTCGTTGAGCGGGCCCGTGGGGGCGACGCCGAAGAGCGCGAGGCCCGTGGAAGAGAGCAGGAAGCAGAGCGCGAGGCCAAAGATGAAGGCGGCCCTGAGCGGAGCCCCGGCGCTCCCTCCCCCGCCCTTCAGGCCCAAGTAGTACTCCCTCACGAATGTGGGCCCGTCCTTCAGCATGATGCCCAAGAAGGGCGCATAGAGCAGGGTAGCCCAGAAGCCGAACCTATCATAGGTCAGGAGCTTCCACAGCGGGCCGAAGAGGAGCTGAGGGAGGGGGGTCGTGCCTCCTAGCCCGAGCAGGAAGTAGAGCAGGAACAGAGCGAACAGAGCCCTCAGCTCCCTCTTCCTGTAGGCGAGCGCGAGGGCGTTGGGCAGCAGCAGCGCCGTGAACCCATAGATGCCCCAGAAGAAGGGGAGCGAGGCCCGGGCGCTCGAGAAGAGCTGCTCCCTGCTCGCATGAGGTATCTCGGCCCAGGAGGGGGCTGAGAGCATGTAGGAGATGAAGGGGTATAGCGAGGCCAGCAGGAGAGGCGCGCAGAGGAGCATGAAGAGCGCGGCCTCGCGCAGGGCCCTCCTCAAGTCGCCGCCGAACCTTATCAGTATGAGGAGGAGCGCTGAGGGCGCGAAGAAGAGCAGCGTGAAGTGATGAGCAAGGCCCGAGAGTGTGAGCAGGAGCACGGCCTGAAGCAAGGGCCTCGCCCCTCCGCCCCGAAGGTATGCGCCCAGCCGATAAGCGGCGAGGAGGACAAGGGAAGAGGAAAGGATGGTGGGGAGCTGGCCGAAGGCGTTCAGTGTGAGCCCCACCGAGGGCAGGAGCGCGGCCGCCAGCGCGGCCCAGCCCCCCTCCTGCCTGCCCAGGAAGAGCCTTGAGAAGAGGTAGCTGGAGTACGTCAGCAGGCCCGCCGAGGCCGTGGCGAGCAGCTGATAGGCCGGGATTAGGCCCAGGGGAAAGCTTAGCAGGGCCAGCAGCTGATGGGAGAGGGGAGGGTAGGAGGCCACGCTGAAGCCCCCATACCACCTCGGTTCCCATAGGCTGAACCAGGCCCTCCTATAGTGGTCCGCGAAGAAGATGTGCGTGTACGCATCGTAGCTGAATCCGTATATGCCCATTAGCTCAAGGGCCCCGTTCAGCGCCAGCGAGAGGGCCAGGGCGAGCGCCGGCCCCGGGGCCTCTCCGCGGCGTAACGTGAACAGGAGCTGCCTAGCGCGGGCGTAAAAGGCCGGCGTATAGCCTCGCATAGGCCCTAGCCACTACATTCCATGACCTCGCGCGGGCAAAGGCCATTGAGCGGCTTGAGAGCTGCTCGGCCAGCCGCCTATCCTCCAACGCCCGAAGGATCGCCGAGGCCAGCGAGCGGGGCTCAAGGCTCGTGAGCAGGAGGCCGGCCCCCTCCCTCTTCAGCTCCCTTAGCTCGGGCGTATCGCTTGCCACAAAGGGAACCCCAAGCCCGCTGAGGAGGTGAAGGACGCCGCTCGTGCCCGTGGAGGTCCTATAGGGCAGCACGGCCACGCCCACCCTGCCGATCAGCTCGGGAAGGTCCTCGTTCCTGACCCAGCCCAGGTAGGCTACCGCGCGCCTTTGCCTCAGCCTGGCCAGTGCCTGCCTGCCGTGCTCGGGGAAGTTGGGGTGCGGCACGCCCGCGACCAAGAGCTTCACCTCCCCTTGGCGTGAGGCCTCCTCCACCGCCTCCGCGAGGGCCTCCACGGCCTTGTAGGGGCCCAGGTAGCCCAAGAAGAGGACGGACCTTTTTCCCCAGGACCAAGCCCCCCCTCGCTCGGCGAACCAAGCCCCGTGGGGGATCCAGTGGACCCTCTTGGCGCCATAGGCCCTCTTCAGGAGGGCAACGTAGCTCCTCATCGTCACCACGACCGCGTGCGCGCTCCTGAGCAGGAGCAGCGCGGCGAGCCTAAGGCCCAGCCTGAAGAGGAGCCCGCTCCGCCAGCCCAAGGCCGTCAGGTCGATGGCGTCGGGCACGTTGTGAAGCGAGACGAGCACCCTCTTCCCGGAGAGCCTGGCTATTAGGGCCGTGGCCAGGCCCAGGAAGTTCACGAGCCTCCCCCTCCCGAAGACGGCCATGTGCACGTTGAGGTGGACCAGCCTGCTCTTGGAGCCCAGAATGCGGGCCCAGAGCGCCAGGATGCTGAGCGGCCTATCGGGCCTCCAGGTGGGTACTATTCGGATGAGGTCCGTGTCCTTAGAGGGGGAGTCCGTCAGCAGCTCGAGCCTGAAGGGGTAAGATGAGACTAGCCGCTGAAGAAGCTCGGAGGCGAATTCGCTGAGCCTCCCCCTGTCGGGGGGATAGGCGCTCACCACGCTCACCAGGAACCTGCCGCCAGGCGCGCGCTTGCCCGCGTCACGGGGCCTATGCGCGGACCGAGCGACCAAGCACCCTCCTTATGCTCCCGCCCGCCTGTCCGCCAGCCCCATCAGCAGCCCCTCCAGCGCCGCGAAGTCCACCTCGCTGTTCAGCCTCTCGTACCTCTCCACCGAGCCCACGTCATACCAGAAGGCCTCCGTCTCGTATGCGCTCACTTTCTCGCCGCTCCTCAGCAGCTGGGGGATCAGGTCGGCCATGATGTCCGCGCCTCCCCTTTCCCTCAGCCTCCCCTCTATCAGCCTTATAGCGCGCCCCTCCAGCGCGAGAATGCCCATCGTGACCCTGAGGCCCAGCGAGGGCTTCTCCCTGAGCTCCAGCACGCGCCGGCCCCTGACCTTCACCACGCCCACGGGCAGCGGGTATCGCCTCGACACGGCCAGCGTGGCCGCGCCGCCGCAGCCCATATGGAAGCGAAGCAGCTGCGTGAGGTCTATATCGCTCAGGATGTCGCCGTAGTACACGAGCAGCGTCTCGCGCTCGCTGATCGCGCCCTTATGAAGGGCGTTGAGCAGGGCCCCAGCGGTCCCGCGAAGCTGGGGCTCATCTAAGATGTACCTGATTCGCAGGCCCAGGCCCTCGCCCCCGCCAAAGTAGTTCATCACCTGCTCCGCCCTGTAGCCCACCAGCAGCACCACCTCCTGAAGGCCATGCAGCCTCAGCAGCTGCAGGATGTACTCGAGCAGGGGCCTCTGGCGGGGGCCTATGGGCAGCATCGCCTTCTGGAAGTAGTATGTGAGCGGCCTCAGCCTCGTGCCCTCCCCTCCCGCCAGCACGACGGCCTTGGCCATCTAGCTTCCGCGCGCGTGCTCCTGCCTCTTCTGGGCCAGCAGCCGCTCTATGGCCTCGGACCTGCTCTCATAGCGCCTGAGGGCGATGAGCTCATCTATCCAGGCGATCAGGGCCACGGAGAGCGAGATTGAGATCTTGGCCTTTGGCCCCGGCCTTTTTGGGCCGCTGCGCGAGGCCCTGCGCTTAAGCCGGCTTCGCGCGCCCCCCATGGTAAAGCGTCAGGCCCAGCCACTCGAGGTAGTCAAGGTCATAGGGCCACAGATAGGCCTCGGGATGGCCCCAACGCGAGGCCAGCTCGGCAAGGCGCCGCGCGTGAGGGAAGGCCAGGGCCCTAAGCCTCTCCGCGAAGCCCATGAGAGCCCACTGTAACTTTTCGCAGATCGCCAGGAGCGCGTCGGCGAGCCTCTGGTTCCTCACCCTCTTCTTTATGCGGAGGACGAGGTCCACGAGCCCCCTCTCGACGCGGTTCAGCGCCTTGAACCAGACCCGCCTCCTGATCGCCTTGGCCCTCAGCGTGCTGAGGAAGGCGACGGAGACGGACAACGGTAGTACTACCACCCGATCCTTATAAGCTTAACCTGGAAAGTCCTGCCGAAAGATGATGCCCACGGAAAGGCGCTATCGGAACGAGTAGAGGCGCTCCAGCTCCCTATAGGTTTCGGGGCTGCAGAGGAAGGGCCCCTCGGGCACGCCCGTGACCCTTATGCGGCCATTGATCACCAGCGTGGGCACCGCCCTAATCCGATACTCCTTGGCCTTGGCCAGGTCCTCCTCCTTGGGCCTCGTAAGATCCCTTATCACCAGCCTGCAGCCCGCGCACTTGCCCAAGATGTAGAGCTCCCGCGCTCTAGAGCAGAGCGGGCAGCCGCCCACGAAGAGCTCCAGCAGGTTGTTCACGCCTTATGCATGCGGCGGGGAATAAAAATTACCTGCGGCTCAGGAGCCCTTCCCATGGAAGCCCAGCGCCGCGTAATGGCCGGGCCCCACCTCGATGAGCTCGCCCACCGGGAACTCCTCCCTTGAGGGGGGAGCGGGAGGGGCTCCAGGCCTGGGCTCGAGCACCGATGAGAGCAGGAGGCGGCTATAGGGGTGCGCGGGTTGCTCCAGCACGCGCAGCGTGGGGCCCAGCTCCACCAGCCTGCCCGCATGCAATACGGCCAGCCTATCGGCCACCTGCGTGACCACCGCGATGTCATGGGTTATGAAGACCTGGCCAAGGCCCAGCTCCTCCCTGAGCCTCCCGACGAGCTTCAGGATCTGCGCCTGGCTCACCACGTCCAGCGCGGAGGTGGGCTCGTCCAGCACGAGCAGCTTTGGCCCCGCGACCAGGGCCCTGGCTATCGCGACCCTCTGGCACTGCCCGCCGCTCAGCTCGGGCGGATATCTGGCCAGCAGCTCTTCGTCCAGCCCCACCCGCCTGAGCGCGAGCAGCGCCGCCTTCAACGCCTCCTCCCGCCCCAGGCCCAGCAGATACCTGGCCGGCTCCAGCAGCAGCTCGCGCACGCTCAGCTTGGGGTTGAGCGAGAGGTAGGGGTTCTGGTACACGTAGCGCAGCGCCCTCCTTCGCTCCGCAGGCGGAAGCTCCGATAGGGGTTTGCCCTCCAGGTATACCATCCCTCCCGTGGGCTCCAGCATGCCGGCCATGATCCTCCCCAGCGTGCTCTTGCCCGAGCCGCTCTCGCCCACGAGCCCCAGCACCTCGCCCTTTAGCACCGAGAGGCTCACCTCCCTCAGCGCGACGACGGGCCCCGCCGAGCGGGAGAAGAGCGTCAGCGCTGGCCTGTAGAGCTTCGTCACGCCCTCGACCCTGAGCAGCTCAGCGCCCGACACGGGGCACCGCCTCCAGCAGCGCCTTCGTATAGGGATGCGTGGGCGCGCCCAGCAGCCGCTCCACGGGGGCCTCCTCCACCAGCTCCCCCCTCAGCAGCACGCCGGCCCTGTCGCAGTAGTGGGCCACGATGCCCAGATGGTGCGTTATGATCAGCAGCGTGAGCCCCAGGCGCTTCAGCGAAAGCAGGCTGTTCAGCACCTCCAGCTGCACCGTCGCATCCAGCTGCGTGGTGGGCTCATCGGCGATCAGCAGCTTGGGCCCGGGCGCGATGGCGGCCGCGAGCGCGGCCCTCTGCAGCATCCCCCCGCTCAGCTCGTGCGGGTAGCTCAGCAGCACGCGCTCCGCCTCCCTTAGGCCCGCCAGCTCCAGGGCCTTGAGGGCCCTCTCCCTGGCCTCCTTCCGTGTGAGGCCGGGGAAGCGGTGCCTTATCACGTCCAGCAGCACCTCCCCTATCCTGAAGGAGGGGTTCCAGGTGGCCGCGGGGTCCTGGAAGATGATGGAGACCTCCCGGCCCCTGATGTGAGCGAGCTCCCCTTCCTCCAGCCCGAGCAGCTCCCTCCCCTCCAGCCTTATCGAGCCGCCCTCGATGAGCGCGTTGTTGGGCAGCTGGCCCACGATGGCCAGGGCCAGCGTGCTCTTGCCCGAGCCGCTCTCGCCCACCAAGCCATAGGCCTCGCCCCTCTCCAGCGTAAGGCTGACGCCCCTCAGCGCCGTTCTCCTGCCCTCGAGCGTGAGATAGCTGATCCTTAGGTCCTCGATGGAGAGCAGGGGCATGGCTACCTCTTGAGCAGGATGGTCCTCCTGAGCCGGGGGTCCAGGGACTCCCTGACGGCATCGCCCAGCAGGTTAAAGCCGAGGATGGTGAGCACGAGGAAGAGGCCGGGGAAGGCGGCGACCCACCAGTAGTTCGCGAAGTAGAGCCTGCCCGTCGCGAGCATGAGCCCCCAGTCGGGCGTGGGCGGCTGCGCGCCCAGGCCCAGGAAGCTGAGCGCGGCCACCTCCAGGATCGCGCTGCCTATGTCCAGCATCGCCTGGACCAGCAGAGGGGGGAGCGCGGCCGGCAGTATATACTTAGAGAGGATCCTGGCCCAGGGCAGGCCCAGGTGCCTGGCGGCCTCCACGTACTCCCTCTTCGCGAGGGCCGTGGCCTGCACGAGCGAGAGCCGGGCGTACCAGGGCCACCAGGAGGCGGCGAGGGCCAGGATGGCCTTCTCCAGCCCCCTTCCCAGCGTCGCGGCCAGCACGATGGCCAGCAGGAGCGAGGGGAAGGAGAGGAAGGCATCGACCACCGCGGAGGCGACCCTGGCGTAGGCGCCCCCCGCATACCCCGCCGCCAGCCCTATGAACGTGCCCAGCGAGAAGGCGAGCGCCACGACGAGCGTGCCCGCATACAGCGAGGTCCTGGCGCCGTAGAGGATCCTGCTCAGCAGGTCCCTGCCCAGGTCATCGGTGCCCAGCGGATGCTGGGCGCTGGGCGGCAGGAACTCGTTGCCGGGATTTGGCAGGCCCTGGCCCTCGGCGGGGCTGGGCGAGAGTAGAGGGGCCAGCAGCGCGAGCAGGGCCAAGGAGAGCACCACGAGCAGCCCGAAGAGGCCCAGCCCGCTCCTGTAGACCGTCAGCAAGGTAAGGCGCAGCTCGCCCTGCGCCCCCAGCAGCCTGCTCATGCCGAGGCCCTCAGCCTGGGATCCAGGTAGGCCTGCGCCAGGTCCACGAGGAAGTTGGCCGCGATGTAGAAGGAGGCCACGACCACCGTGCTGCCCAGGGTCGCGGGGTAATCCAGGCTCAGGATCGAGAGCGCCATGTAGCTGCCCAGGCCCGGCCAGGCGAAGATCACCTCCACCAGGAAGGCCCCCGTGAGCGTATAGGAGAAGGAGAGGGCCAGCGAGGCCAGGGCGGGCGAAAGGGCGTTCCTCAGCGCATACTTATACAGCACGAGCCTCCTGGGCAGGCCCCAGGCCGTCAGGGCCTTCGTATGAAGCTCCTCCAGCACCTCCACCATCATCGTGCGCACCATCCTCGCCGTGAGGCCGAAGGGATAGGCGGAGAGCGCCAGCGCGGGCAGCAGCAGGTGCATGAGGGCATCGCGGAAGCCGGGGAGGTTCCCCTCCAGCAGGGCGTCGAGCGTATAGAGGCCCGTGAGGGGCGTTATGGGGCTCAGTACGGAGGCCTCGGGGCTCAGCCGGCCCGCTATGGGAAGCGGGAGCCCGGTGCCCACCACGAGCAGCTGCAGCGCTATGCCCGTGAAGAAGGCGGGCAGCGAGGCCGTGACCGTGGAGAGGAGCCTTATCGAGGCATCGGCGGGCCTCCTATACCTGGCCGCGGCCGCCACGCCCAGCAGCGCGCCCAGCAGCGAGGAGAGCGCGAAGGCGGCCACCACGAGCTCCAGCGTCGCCGGGAGCACCGAGGAGATGTCCTGCAGCACGGGGTTGTGCGTCCTGATCGAGAGGCCCAGGTCGCCCCTGAAGAGGCCCAGCAGGTACAGCAGGTATTGCTCGGGCAGCGGCTTGTCCAGGTTGAGGAACTGGCGCGCCCTCTCCACCTCCTCGGGCCTGGGCCTGGGCCCCACCCAGAGCGCGGCCGGGTCGCCCGGCACCAGCCTGGAGATGGCGAACGTTATGGTGAAGACGGCCAGCAGCGTGAGCAGGGCCCTCAGCAGCCTCAGCGCTGCGGCCTTAGCCCAGGCAGCCATGCTGGAGCGGCCAGCGCCAGGGGCTCGGGCGGCGGGAGCTGCGAGGTGCCCGTCGCCTTGGTCAGCTGGTAGAAGAAGACGACCGTGGTGTAGGCCGGGTTATAGGAGAAGCCCTGAAGCGCCGCGCTGATCACCTTCACGTCCTGCTGGTCGTAGAAGAAGATGGCCGGCGCATCCTGCACCAGGATCAGCTCGGCCTGCCGGTAGAGCTCGAGCGCCTTCGTCCTGTTTATGCCCTCATAGGTCCTCGCCTGGTCGATGAGGTTGTCGAAGGTGGGGTTCGAGTAGTAGGCCAGGTTGAAGAAGGGAGAGGGCTCGGTGTGGAACATGTTCACCAGGAAGTCGTAGGGCGTGATGTAGGTGGGCCACCAGTAGAAGACGAGGATATCCTGGGCCTTCATGGGGTCGCTCTTCGCCAGGGCCCACTGCTCCTCCCAGGGCATGGGCCTTATGTCCAAGTTTATGTTCAGCTTCTGGAGCTCCGCCTTCAGCAGCTCGGCCGTCTTCTGCTCGTACACATCGCCGGCCGTGTAGGTCAGGACCAGCGTGAACCCGCCGTTAGGATAGCCCGCCCTGGCCAGCAGCTCCTTGGCCCTGGCTAGGTCATGCGTGTACTGGGGCAGGTCATCGAAGTGGCCGAACATGCCCGCCGGCACGGGCCCGCGCGCCTGCGTGGCCAGCCCCCTCCGCGCTAGGTTGATGATGTCATCGTAGGGCACCGCGTAGGAGATGGCCCGGCGCACCAGCACATCGCTGAGCGGCGGCTTCTTGGTGTTCATGAGCCCGAGCAGGTTCTGGAAGCTGGGCGAGATGACCACCTTAACCCTCGCGTCGCCCTGAAGCCTAGCGACGCTCTCCAGCGGCACCACCTCCGCGATATCTATAGCTCCCGTCAGCGCCAGCTGCTCCTGAGTGGCCGCATCGGGCACGATCTTGATGATGGCCACGTCGGGCTGGCCCGGCCTCCAGCCTCCCCAGTAGTCCCTGAACCTCACCAGCTGCACCTCGCTCTTGGGGTCCCACTTCGAGATGGTGTAGGGGCCCGAGCCCGAGTCGTGGCCGGCGTTGAACCACTCGGGCGTATTGGGCGCGCTGGGGCTCATGATGTAGGCCCCATAGGCGGAGGCGGCGATCTGAAGCAATGGGGCAGGATACTTGAGCGTGAACCTGACGGTATAGGCGTCCACGACCGTTATGTTCGCCACGGGGTCCCAGATGAAGGCGGCCCCCTGGCCCAGCTGGATCGTCCTTTCGATGGAGTACTTTACCGCCGTGGCGTTAAAAGGGGTGCCATCGTGGAACTTGACCCCCTTCCTGAGGAAGAAGGTCCACGTGAGCCCGTCCGGGGAGCTCTGCCAGCTCTCGGCCAACGCGGGGATCACCTTGTCGTGCAAGGGGTCATACAGCACGAGCGTCTCGTAGACGTTCGGGAGCACCTTCACGGAGTTGGAGAACTCGGTGCTGGGGTCGAGCGTGGTCATCTCCGAGAGCGAGGCGTAGGTAACTATCACGGGCGCCGCGGAGGGCGCGGGCCTCAGCGCGTAGTAAACGCCCAGCCCTATCGCGGCCACGAGGACGAGCACTATGAGCGCGGCCAGCGCGCGGCCTATGGATCTTGTGCCCACGCCAGGGCCTGCGCGGCACCGCTTTTAAGCCTGGCCCGAGCCCTCGAAGAGCTCCTCTATCGGCCTGTAGTCCAGCTCAAAACCGAAGTGCCGGGGGCCGAAGAGCTCCAGCCCGCGGGGCGTCCTCCAGATCCTGGGCGCGGGGAAGCCGAGGCCCTGCACCTTCATGCCGGGCTCGAGCTCCGCGTTGGTGAGCGGCAGCCCCTCGGGGCCCAGGAGCGTGAAGAGGTCGGGCGGCATGACCAAAGGCCTATCATCCAGCCAGACCATGATGTGCTCGTTCTTGATGTAGGACCTGAGCCTCCTGCCCCTGCTCCTCCCCTCCCCCTCGAAGCGCGCCTCCCCCACCAAGAAGCCCCCCTCCGTCCTGAGCTTCAGCGAGCTCACCCTTCCCTCGAAGAGGTACAGCCCGCCCAGCTCCTCCGCCAGCTCCTCGGCGCCTTTTCGCTGCCTGAGCAGGGCCCCGGCCCTTATGCAGTGGCTGAGCGTGCCGGGCACGAGCGCCCTGCCCGCCTCCTCCGCGCTCAGCGGCGTGTCCAGCACCAGGGCCTCCCCTCCCGCCAACACCGAGACCTGCCTGGCCAGCGCCTCATAGAAGTCCACGCCGGAGATGCTCCTCACGATCACCATGTCCCCGCCCAGCGTGCAGATGAGCGAGGGCGTCACCGGCACGCCCACCACGTGGGCCGTGGACTGGTGCAGCTCGGGCCCCGCCCTTCCCATGAGGTCTCCATCCAGCGCCGGAAGGCCCAGGAGAGAGGCGCAGTAGAGCGCGACGGCGGTGTTGCCCCCTCCCAGCTCCGTGGCCACCGTGGCCCCTATGGGCGAGCCCAGCAGCGAGCCCAGCTGCTCCACCGCGCGCCCCAGAAGGGCCCTGAGCTCCTCCGGCCCGGGCCCCCTTCCCCTCTTCACGCTGCCCACGAAGTAGGGCGAGGCCGCATATCCCCGCAGCTCCTCGGGCCGCGCGAGGCTTATGCTGAGCCCTGCCGAGTAGAGCGCCTCGACCATCCTGAGCCCGGCCTCGGGCGGGCCCCCTCCCCCCGTAGCGAAGAGCGCCGCCCCCCAGACCAGGTCCTCGGCCTCCTGCCTGGTGAGCCTGCGCACGGCCGCGCCTGGGATGGGCACGCTTTAACGTTATGCGCCCGCTAGGGGGCAGCGGAGCCGGAGTAGGCGCGCAGGATCCTCTCCTCGAGCGGCCTCAGCCTGGGGTGGACATACGAGCCCCCCCTTAGCAAAAGCTCGCCCCCCGCTTCCACCGTCGCCTTAAGGCAGATGCCATCGGTGTGGGAGGGCGCGGGGCCCGCGGAGCCCCGGAAGCTCGCCGCCTGGTGGCCCAGGCCCCACTGCACGCACCCCCAGACCCTCTCATCCTCGACGATCCTGCCCGTCAGCCTGGCGCCTGGGTTGCAGCCGTAGGAGATGTGCGCCACGTTGAACATGGAGGGGGAGTTGAAGCGCCTGAGCCAGGCCTCATACAGCCTCGCCTCCCGTCCCCCCTCGACCTCCACCACCCTGCCCCTGCGCACGTGGAGCCTTATCGGCTCCTTTAGCAGGCCCAACTCCTCGGGCGGCCAAGCTGAGCCGTCGAAGACGATGACGCCCTCCAGCGTCTCCTCCACCGGCGCCCAGTCCACCTGCCCTATCAGCATGTATTCGCCCGGCGCTTCGCCCACGACGCCCTCCCTGAAGACGGGCCGGCTGGGGTCATTTTGGAAGGAGATGTCGGTGCCCGCGGGCGTGGTGACCCTCATGGCCCTCGCCGAGAGCGTGAGCTGGGCCAGCTCCTCCTCGAACCTCTCCAGCAGGGCTATGGGCACCCGGCCTATCAGGCGCACCAGCATGTCCTCGTCCAGGCCCGAGAGGCAGAGGTACCTGGCCCTGCCCCCGCGCATCGCCCCCTCCCAGGCGTTAGAGTAGAGCAGGTACTGCCTTGAGAACTCTATGATCACGTCGGCCTCCCGCATCGCCGCCGCCAGCGGCGAGGGGAGCTCGGCATCGGCCTCGGCCCCCACGCCCTTTGGCGCCGGATAGTAGGCCAGCAGGGGCCTGGCGCCCAGCTCCCGCGCGGCCTCAAACGTGGCTTGCGCCGCGGGCGCGCTGCCGAGCGTATCGACATAAATGAGCACGTGCATGCCCGCCCTGAGCTTGGCCATATCCCTGCATAGGACGCGGGCCGCCTGCCTCAGCTCCTCCCGCACGCCCCCCGCGGAGCAGAGCGTATTAAAGGGCTTGGCGCCCCGCCAGGCTATGGCAAGGTAGGGCTTGACCTCGCGGCGGGCCACGACCTCCTTAGGGAGCGACCACGCCATGCTTCACGAGGCGCTGCGCGGCCATGGATAGCTGGAGGAGCTTCCTCCTTAACAGGAACGCCTAGCCCACTCCACAATCCCTTGAAAGCCCTTTGCCCGCTCCTGCGGCCAAGGGTTAAGCATATGCCCGGGCAGACGTGGCGAGCGTGGACCACCAGCGGCCAGCTCCCTCTGCGCCCCCAGCTTTGTCCCGAGGCCAAGGGGCCGCGGGCCGCCTTACGGTCTTTGAGGAGGAGCTGGAGGCCAGCTCCCTGGCCGTCGTGGCCGACCTGCACGTAGAGGCCAACAGGGCCGATCTAGCCTCCATAGGCAGGGCCATGGCTAAAAGGGGCATAGGCGCCTTGGCCATCGCGGGGGACCTCTATCATAAGCTGCACAGGCCCCTCAGCACCAGCTCCCTTACGGACCTTCTTAAATGGGCCCTCGCCAGGCTCATGCTTCCGCCAGGAGCCTCGGTCATATACACCCCCGCGCTCTTCAGCCACGACCCGATAGTTAGGGAGAAAGTGGCCACGGAGGTGGGGGGCCTAAGCGTAAAGGTGCTCCCTGGGGCGGCCCGGCTTAAACTTCCCTGCGGCCTTAGCGCCTGCGTAGCCCACGGCGACTTCCTGCTGAAGAACGGCCTTATGGCGGGGCTGTTAGAGCTCACCTCGCTCGCCCTGGCCAGGTATCCCCTGCTGGAGGCCCTGCTGAGGAGGGAGCTTAGGGCCAGGCCCGGCGAATGGGCCTTCATGGGCCACACCCATCTCCCCCTGCTGGACGAAGGGCTCAGGGTCGCTAACCCTGGCCCCTGGCTTAATCCGGCGCCCCTAGGCCCTAGGGGCTACATGCTGGTGGCCAGGCCCGCCGGCGATGGGCTTAAGGTCCATCTGCTCAAGGCCCTGCCCTAGGTGGGCCTGCCCTGGGCAAGGCAGAGCCACATGGCGTCATGAGTAGAGGGTAGAGGCCTGCCTCCGCAGCTAGCTGCGCTGAGGGCCCATGCTCTAGGCCCCCTTGCCCTGCTGGAGGCCCGAGCGCAGGACAGAGGCAGGCCCAAGGGGCCGGACCTAGAAGTGCTGGGAAAGGCCTTTCCCTTGCCAGCCTTAGCAGCCTGCTTAAGGGGGTAAGGCAGCCATAACGAACCATGAGCCGAAAAGCCGCGGCCGAACATGCCGCTTTACCCTGCTTTCCCCTAGCCCCGCTGCGGGCTGGCCTCTAGGCTTCGCTCGCCAATAGAGGGCCGCCTGCCCTTGGCCAGGCGGGCCTGCAGGCCCCAAAGCTCTATGAAGCCCACCGCCAAGGCCTGGTCGAAGGTGGAGCCGGAGCCGTACGTTGCAAGCCCGTGGCTGTAGAGCGGGTGGGGCGACCTCCTGCCCACCACCCTGAGCGAGCCCTTGTACAGCTTCAGCCTCACCTTCCCCTCCACCGGCAGCTGCGTGGAGGCGATGAGCGCCTCCAGGTCCTCCCTCAGCGGCTCGACCCAGAGGCCCGAGTAGACGAGCCAGGCCCAGCGCTCCTCGGCCAGCTGCTTGAAGGCCAGCTGGCGCCTTGTGAGCACGAGCTTCTCGAGGTCCCTATGGGCCTCTATGATGCAGGTCGCGGCAGGGTACTCGTAGAGCTCCCGGCTCTTTATTCCCACCGTCCTGTCCTCCATGTGGTCGATGAGCCCCACGCCGTGCGCGCCTGCGAGGGCGTTGAGCTCGCAGATGAGCTCCACGAGGCCCTTGCGCTCCCCATCGAGCGCCACGGGCAGGCCCTGCTCGAATTCAAGCTCCACGTAGCGGGGCTCCTCCGGGGCCCTCTCGGGCGGCACGCACCACTCAAGCGCCTCCTCCGGGGGCTCGTTCCACGCATCCTCCAGCGCGCCCCCCTCCACGCTCCTGCCCCAGAGGTTCTGGTCCACGCTGTAGGCGCTCCTCTTGGGCCCTATCGGGAACCCCTTCTTGGCCGCATACTCCGCCTCCATATCCCTGGTCATCCCCCACTCCCTGACGGGCGCGAGCACCTTCAGCTCCGGCGCGAGGGCCTTGATGGTCACGTCGAACCTTATCTGGTCGTTGCCCTTTCCCGTGCAGCCGTGGGCCACGGCGGCCGCGCCCTCGCGCCTAGCCACCTCGACCAGCTTCTCCGCGATCAGGGGCCGGGCCAGGGCGGTGCCGAGAGGATACTTGCCCTGGTAGAGCGCGTTCGCCCTGATGGCCCTGGCCACGTATTGGGCCGCGAACTCCTCCTTCGCGTCTATAGTATAATGCCTTACGGCGCCCAGCCACCTGGCCCTCCTCTCTATAGCATCTAGGTCCTCGCCCTGGCCTATATCCAGCGTCACCGTCACCACGTCCAGGCCATACTTCTCCTTCAGCCATAGGATGCAGACGCTCGTGTCCAGCCCTCCCGAATAGCCCAGCACCGCCCTCTCGGGCATGCGCGCGCCCCCAGGCCAGCAAATTTAAGAGTATTGGCCAAAACGGGCCAAAACAGGCTCTATAAAGCCCATTTTAGCTCTCTTGCCCCTTGCGGCGGCCGCTGGCACAGGCTTATAGCCCGCCTTTGCATCGGGCGCCCGATGTCCGGGGCGCTGCGCGTGCCTGGGGTTCAGCTCCTCGCCCCCGTGGGTTCTGAGGGGGAGCGGTGCTCAGCGAAGGGGCCCTGGCGCCGGTGGCGGAGCTCCTCAGGGAGCTGGGCGTCCAGCGCGAAGGGCTGCTGGAGCGGAGGCGTCGCACGCTGGAGCTCATGAGGAGGGGCGTGGGGCCCGCACGAAGGAGGGCAGGGCCATCGACGCGCCCTATATCAGGGGCATCCTGGCGCAAGCGGCGGCCCTGCTGAGAAAGGAGCAGGGGCATGGGCCGCTCGATATCGCGGCGAAGTTGCTCGAGCACATGGTCGTATCCCCCGAGCTCGTGCCCTTCACGCCCGATGTGGCCTACGCCCTGCTGGACTGAAGCGGCGCGGCTTCGATAAAGTTAAATCCTTTGGTCAAAGAAGGTCAATATGGGCCAAAGAGAGCCTTTTTTGGCTAAGGGGCTCCTCTCGAGGGCCGTGAGGGAGGCCGTCGAGGGCGACGATGCGCTGGCCGAGTGCCTGGCCAGGGGCGTGGCCAACTTGAGCGCCATGGCCCGCCACATCAGGCCCTCGCTGGAGGCGAGGCTGGGGCAGCGCGTAAAGCTTCAGAGCGTGGTCAGCGCGCTCAAGAGGCTCAGGGGCGCCTATGCGGAGAGGGAGAGGGGCCACCTCTCGGTGCTGGCGAAGAGCAGCCTCGACGTGAGGACGGACCTGGCCAAGCTCTCCGTGAGGGCCCAGGCCGCCTTGAGCGAGGAGCTACAGGCCAAGCTGCTCAGGCACTACCGCTCGATCCTCCAGATATCGTGGGGGCCCACCGCGCTGACGCTCGTGCTCGAGGGGGCAGCCTTCAGGGTGCTCAGGGCGCTCTTCGCCAAGGAGGACGTGCTCGAGGCCAAGGAGGGCCTCGCGGCCGTGGTGGTGAGGAGCCCCAAGGACATAATAGAGACGCCCGGCTGCATAGCCGCGCTCACGGAGCGCTTGGCCAGGGGAGGCACCAACCTGGAGGACATCATCTCCACCTACACGGACACCATCCTCGTCGTCAGCATGAGCGAGGTGGTCAGGGCCTTTACGCTGCTGAGCGAGCTCATAGCCGGCGCCCGCCGGGCGCTGGAGGAGCGGCATGCCTAGCGGCCTCTACAGGGGCAGGCTGCGGCGAGGGCCTTCTCCCACGGCGCTTCGCTTCGTCTCCTCGCTCGAGCAGGACCTGGCCTTCCTGGACGAGGAGCTGGAGGCGACCCGAGCGCATATAGTGATGCTGTGTGAGGGGGGCCTGCTCACGCGCCAAGAGGCGGGGGCCCTGCTTAAGGCGCTGGAAGCGGCGCGCGGGAGCGCCAGGAGGGCCAGGGGCTACGAGGATATCCATGAGCTCGTGGAGGCCGAGGTGACCAAGAGGGCGGGCGAGGTGGGCCTGAAGCTGCACATGGCCAGGTCCAGGAACGACCAGGTGGCGACGATCACGAGGATGAAGGCCAGGAGGGAGCTCCTGCGCCTCGCCTCGCTCTGCTGCTCGCTCTGCTCCACGCTGCTGCGGCTGGGCAAAAGGCATGCCCGCCTGCCCCTCATCTACTACACGCACCTGAGGCCGGCGCAGCTGGGCTCGCTGGGCCATTACTTCCTGGCGCAGGCCGAGGCGCTGCTCAGGGATGTGGAGAGGGCGCTGGAGGGCTATGAGCGCGCCAACCTCTGCCCCCTGGGCGCGGCCGCCTGCGCGGGCACGAGCCTGCCCATCGATAGGCGGCGCACGGCGCAGCTGCTGGGCTTCCATGGGCCCCTGGCGAACTCCCTGGACGCGGTCACCTCCAGGGACTTTGTCCTCGATGCCCTGCACGCGGCCGCCTGCACGCTGGTCGACCTGGCGAGGTTGGCCGAGGACCTAGCGCTCTGGGGCGGGCCGGAGTTCGGGCTCCTCGAGCTGGGCGAGGCGACCTCCTTCTCCTCCAGCATCATGCCCCAGAAGAAGAACCCGGATGTGCTGGAGCTCATAAGGGCGAAGTGCGCCCTCATTTCGGGGCTTTATAGCTCGCTCGCCGGCCTGCTGAAGGGCCTGCCCAGCGGCTACAACAGGGACCTGCAGGAGGTGAAGCCGCTGCTGGCCGGGCTGCGGGAAGCGCAGCGCGCGCTGAGCGTGATGAGCGAAGTGTTGAGGGGGGTCAGGCCCCACGACGGGCTGGAGCGCAGGGCCCGCGCCTCCGAGGCCCTGGCGCCCGAGCTCGTGGAATGGCTCACGCTGCAGGGCGTTCCCTTCAGGAGGGCCTACTCGCTCGTGGCCGAGCTGATGAGGGAACTGGCCTCCCGCGGAAGGGGCTTCGCTTCGCTGGGGGATGAGGAGATGAAATGGCTGCTCAGGGAGGCCCAGCTGCCCGAGCGCCTGCTGAGTGAGCTCAGGCGCGCGCTGGAGCCCGGCTCGGCGCTGGCCAGGAGGAGGAGCGAAGGGAGCCCCAACCCCGCTGAGGTGGACCGATTGGCCAGGGCCCTGCGCGCTAGGCTGCGTGAGCTGCTGCGAAGCGTGAAGGGAAGGCAAGAGCAGGAGGCCCGCGCCAGGCTGGCGTTGGAGATGGAAGCCAGGGCCCTGCTGCAGGCCTAGGTCCTCAGCCCAGCGCCCTGGCCACGGGGCCGCGCCTGTCATGCTTCACGGCGCCCGCGTATATCCTGCCGGGCCTCGACCTATAGGCGGGCACGCCCACCGCCACCACGAGCAGGCACTCCCTTCCCTCGGCATGCGGCAGGAAGCACTCCCTGACGTCGTCATCGTAGAAGGTGAGGCCAGTGGCGCCCAGTGAGAGCGAGTACGCGGCCAGGTAGGCGAGGCCCGCCCTTATGCCCGCCTCGAGCTGGCAGGCCCTGTAGCCCCTGTTGCCCAGCCCCTCCACTATTTCGGCCAGGTCCCCCATCAGGAAGAGCACGGCGGCCGCATCCGCGCCCAGGGCCTGCTCCAGGCAGAGGTAGCCGGCCAGCTCCCTCATCTCTCCCTGGCGGAGCTGGCAGAGCTCCTCCCTCTCGGCGTCGTAGAAGTAGGCGCCCGGCGCGAGGTCCAGGACCGCGTTGGCGATCAGGTATATGTGCGCGAGCCGCCGGGAGGCGCGCAGGAAGTCGCAGGGCAGCGGCGCCGCCATAGTTCTAAGGATCGCGGAGAGCTGCGCGAGCGTTATGGGCCTGCGCGAGAACTCGCGCGCCGAGCCCCTCCTGAGGATGACCTGCCAGAGCGGCGGGGAGGGAGGGCTTACGCGGGGAAGGGAGAGGGCCGCCCTGATGCCCGGCCTCGGCCCTCCTTCCCTTACCCCCTGCGCGCAGGCCCTGGCCCACCTCTCCAGCTCCTCCCTGCTCACCAGCTTGGAGCTCTCATACGCCTCCTCCACCAGCGGATAGCGCAGTGAAGCGCGCGAGAGCGGAAGCGCGCTCGCCCTCAGCCGCCCTAGCGGGCCGCGGGGAGGGGCCCCCTGGCCAGGGCCCACCGTGAGCAGGGCGATGGCCGCCTCCTCCCTGCCATCGAGGCCCAGGAGCTCGTTGAGCCCATCATCCAGGAAGCCCAGCATCACGTATGCGCCCAGCCCCTCGGCCGCGCAGATGCAGAGCATGTTGGCCAGGATCGTGCCCGCATCCCAGAACCAGTGCCTGTACGACCTGGCTTCATACTTCCACGCGTTTCTCCAGGCCATCGAGCTGAAGATGAAGGTGAGCGGCGCGGACGCGCGCTCCTTATCGGCCAGGGCCTCGGCCACCGCCCACCGGTGCTCCCCTTCCCTTAGCAGGTCGAGCCTGAACTCGCCGGGGTCGAAGTGATAGACGCCGGCGGGCAGCCCCGGAAGCGAAGCGCTCGCCGCATAAATCTCGGTCTCATAGAGCGCGCCCGTGGCAGAGGCGGCCCTGAAGTAGACCCTCATCCCCGGGTAGTCCTTTACCCTCGTTATGCCGGCCGAGTAGAAGAGCAGCTCCGCGACGCGCTCCAGGCCCAGGCTGCCCCCTCCCTGGCCCGTCAGCTGAAGGCCCAGCGCCGGGGCCTCGGGCCTCGGGAAGGACCTGGGCAGCTCCAGCCCAGGGGCCTCCCGGTAGACCTTGAAGGGATAGGGGTAATTGGCCCAGTCCAGCCTCCTGGAGCCCAGCCTCACGCTGACGTAGCTGTGCTTTGTCCGCTCATGGTACTCCAGCGCCTGGCGCGAGCCCCAGTTGCCCAAGCCCCGCCCCTCAGCGCCCGCCAGAGCTTAATATTGGCTGCCGCCTCAAGGGGCGTGCCTAGGCGCTCAAGCGTGGCGAGCTATGTGAGGGAGATGATCTCCTACAGGCCCGCCCTGAGGGAATGCCTGGCCTTAGGGCTGGTGAACCACAGCGCGCTCGCGCGCCTCCTGCAGAAGGAGATGGCCGCGCAGGGCCTAAGGGCCTCCCTCAGCGCCGTGAAGATGACGCTCATAAGGGCCGGCGAGGCCATGAGGGGGCAGGCGGCCTCCTACGAGGAGAAGATCCTGGCCGTGCTGGCGGGCTCCGTGCTGGAGCTCAGGTCGGACCTGGTCCTGCTCGTGGCCAGGAGGGCGGCGGTGCAGAGGGGGATGGAGGGCCTGCTGAGGCTCGCCAGGGGCGCCAGGTTCTTTCAGCTCACGCAGGGCGTGGAGGTCTTCGTCGTCACGCTCTCGAAGGAGAATGAGCAGGAGGCCCGGAGGCTGTTGGGAGGCGGCATCCTGCGCGCGATAGGGGAGCAGGCGGCGCTGGTCATCATAAGCCCCGAGGAGATCTACGACACGCCGGGCTTCATCGCCTTCGTCACCTCCCACCTCGCCTCGAGGGGCATAAACATCACGCAGATCCTCTCCTGCCACAGCGACACGGTGCTGGTGGTGCATAGAGATGACGCGGCCAGGGCCTACCGCCTGCTCGATGAGCTGCTCGCCCACGCGAAGAAAAAGAAACGTTCGGAACAATAGAGGAGTGAAATAAAGTTAAATGTTACAAAAATCTTAAATCCGCACCGCCGAAGCCCGCGCGTGGCCTCGCTCAGCGCATCCTGCCCGGTCTGTGAAACGAGCCTGGGCTTGGCGAGCCCCCGCCTGCACGAGGTGCTCGAGTGCCCCACCTGCGGCGTGAGGCTCGAGGTCTCCAGCCTGAGCCCCCTCGTGTTGGAGGAGCTGCCCGAAGTGAAGGAGGACTGGGGCGAGTAGCGCGCGAATGACGCTCAGGATAGGCATCACCTACACCCTCCTGCGCAGGGAGGAGCAGATGCTTCAGGAGCGCGCGAGGGAGTTCGGCGAGGTGATCATGCTACATGAGGCGGAGGCCGTGCTGCCCCGCGCGAAGGAGCTGGACGTCGTCCTCATAAGAAACGTGGCCCACCATAAGGCGCTCTACCTGGCCAGGCTCTTCGAGGAGCTGGGGTGCGCCGTCGTGAACCCCTCTGCCGTCATTCATGAGGCGGGCGATAAGCTGCTGGCCACGCTGAGGCTCTCAAGGCGCGTGCCCGTGCCGAGATGGAGGGTGGCCATGGATAGGGAGGCGGCGCTCAGGGCCGCTGAAGAACTCGGCTATCCGGTGGTCATGAAACCCCTGGTGGGCAGCTGGGGCAGGATGGTCGTGAAGCTCAACGACCGAGATGCGCTGGAGGCGGTGCTGGAGCACCGGCAGTGGATGGAGAACCCGCTGCAGGGCATCTACCTGCTGCAGGAGTACGTGGAGAAGCCCGGCAGGGACATAAGGAGCCACGTCTTCGGCGGGAAGTTCATCGCGAGCATCTACAGGAGGGCCCAGCACTGGGTGACCAACACCGCCAGGGGCGCCATGGCGGAGCCGTGCGACTCGGAGGAGGTCAGGGAGCTGTCGCTGAGGGCCTGGGAGGCCTTCGGCCGCGGGGCCCTGGCCATCGATATCTTCGAGAGCCCGCGCGGCCTGCTCGTGGATGAGCTCAACCCGGTCATGGAGTTCAAGAACGCGGTGGCGGCCACGGGCGTGGACGTGGCCAGGAAGCTGGTGGAGCATGCCGTGGAGGTGGCGAGGCGCTGATCAGGGCCGCCGTGGTGGGAGGGGGAGGCTATGTGGCGGGCGAGCTGCTGAGGCTGCTGGCCAGGCATCCCCACGTGGAGATCGCCGCCGTCGTCTCGAGGACGCATAGGGATAGGCTCGTGCATAAGGTGCATCCCCATCTCAGGGGCCTGGGCCTGAAGTTCAGGGGCGATTACTCCTTCGATGCCGACGCGGTCTTCCTGGCCCTGCCTCATGGCCTCTCCATGAAGGTGGCCCGCGAGTTCGTGGGCCGGATGAAGGTCATAGACCTCAGCGCGGACTTCAGGCTCAGCCGCGAGCTCTATGAGCGCTATTATGGCCCGCATGAGGCCCCCGAGCTGCTAGGGAAGTTCGTCTATGGGCTGCCGGAGCTCTATAGGGAGAGGATAAGGGGCGCGGAGCTCATCGCCAACCCCGGCTGCAATGCCACGGCCGCGATAATAGCGCTCTACCCTGTGAAGGATGCCGTGAAGGAGGCGCTCGTGGACGTGAAGGCCGCTTCCAGCGCGGGCGGAAGGGGAGGGGGAATGGCCTCGCTGCATGCGGAGAGGGCCCATGTGGTCCGCGTCTACGCCGAGGGCTCTCATAGGCATGAAGCGGAGGTGCTGCAGGCCACCGGCATAAGGGCCCGGATCACGGCCCACGCCGTCGATATGGTCAGGGGGCTCATGGCCACCATCTACCTTCAGGCGCCCCTCGGCGAGGCGGAGCTCTTCAGGAGGTTCTCCATCTATTCGCGGGAACCCTTCGTCAGGCTCGTCAGGGAGAAGGGCTGGGGCCTGCAGCGCCTGCCCGACCCCAAGTATGTGCTGGGCAGCAACTTCGTAGATGTGGGCTTCACGGGCTCTCAGGGCGAGGGGGGCGCCACGCTCTACGCGGCCCTAGATAACCTCGTCAAGGGAGCGGCGGGGCAGGCGGTCCAGAACATGAACCTGGCCTTCGGCCTCGCCGAAGCGGAGGGCCTGGAGCAGCTGCCCCTCTTTCCGGCCTAGCGCGGGCTTGAGGATGGTAAAGGTGGGGAGCGGCGTGCTCGGGCACCTCGACGAGTTCCCGGAGCTGCTGGGGGCGCAGCTGGTCGTGCACGGCAGCTCGGCGCGCGCCGATGAGCTCTGCAGGAGGCTGGGCCTGCCGGTCACAAGGCTCGTGAGCGCCTCCGGCCTGGAGTTCAGGTACACGCCCAGGCCCGTGCTGGAAGCATATGTGATGGCCACGCTGGCCGTAAACAAGGAATTGGTCGCTTATCTGGCCAGCAGGGGGATAAGGGCGCTGGGCCTCGCGGGCCCCGATGGCGCCGTCATAAGGGCGAGGAGGAAGGCGCTGCTCATAGCCGAGGTCGAGGGCGTCGAGATGGCCATAAGGGACGACTTCTCCGGCGAGCTCGTGGCCGTTGATGCGGAGCTGCTGGGCCGGCTCATGCGCGCCTATGTGCCCGTTATAGCGCCCATCGCGCTGGGCGAGGAGCACGAGCTGCTGAACGTGGACGGCGATAAGCTCGCGCTCTTCCTGGCGAAGGCCCTGAAGGCCCAGGAGCTCACCTTCCTGAGCCGCAGCGCGCTGCTGCTGGGCGGGAGGGTGGCCGAGCGGCTCTCGCTCGGGGCCCTCGAGGAGGCCCTTCGGGAGGCGAAGGGGGGCATGAGGAGGAAGCTGCTGGCCTGCCGCGAGGCCCTGGCCTCGGGCATAGCCAGGGTGCGCATCAGGGGCCTTAACGGAGAGACGGAGGTGGTGCCTTGAGGGAGCTGGGCGTCTACGGCAAGAGGCTGAGGCTCGTGAGGGGCAAGGGCCCCTATGTCTGGGATGACCGCGGAAGGAAGTATATCGACGCGATAGCGGGCGTGGGCCTGGCCGTGCTGGGGCATGCCCACGAGGTGGTGGCGCGCGCGGTCTCGGAGCAGATGAGCCTACTTCCCGTGGCCGGCAACATGTTCCTTCATCGCCCGCTCGACGAGCTGCTGGAGGAGCTGGGCAGGTGGGTGAAGTATGAATTCGCGTTCTTCAGCAACTCGGGCAGCGAGGCCGTCGAGAACGCCATCAAGCTGGCCAGGCTTCACACGGGCAGGAGCGAGGTCGTGGCGATGGTGAACGGCTTTCACGGCAGGACGCTGGGCGCCCTGGCCGCGACGTGGAGGGAGAAGTACAGGGAGGGCTTCGGCCCCCTGCCGGGGGGCTTTCGCCACATCCCCTTCAACGATATCGAGGCGGCCCAGGGCGCCATCACCAACGAGACCGCCGCCGTGCTCGTGGAGCCCATACAGGGCGAGGGGGGCGTGGTGCCCGCGAAGCGCGAGTTCCTGAAGGCGCTCAGGGAGCTCTGCAGCGAGAGGGGCGCCCTGCTGATCGCCGATGAGGTGCAGACGGGCCTGAGGACCGGCAGCTTCCTGGCCTGCCAGGGCTACGGCGTCGAGCCCGATATCGTGGCCATGGGCAAGGGCCTGGCCAACGGCCTTCCCATAGGCCTCACGCTCTCGAACTTCGATGTGCCCAGGGGAAAGCTGGGCAGCACCTTCGGCGGGAACCCCGTCGCCTGCGCGGCCGCGGCCGCCTGCCTTAGGGTGCTCAGGCGCGAGCAGCTGGTCCAGAGGGCGGCGGGGAAGTTCTTCGAGGTCAGGGCGGACAAGGCGCTCATGACGAGGGGGAGGGGGCTGATGATGGGCGTCGTGCTCAGGGAGCCCGCGGAGCCCTACATGCTGAAGCTTCAGGAGGGGGGGATCCTGGTGAACACGGCGGGCGAGAGGGTCCTGAGGCTCCTGCCGCCGCTGATCGTGGAGCAGGAGCTGCAGCAGGTCCGGGCCGCGCTCGAGGGGGTGCTGAATGAGGGAGGGCGATGAGGCGGTGAACCTGCTCCGGCGCCTGCTGAAGGCCTACAGCCCCACGGGAAGGGAGGGCCGCGTCGCGAAGCTGCTCCTCGAGGAGCTGCGGGCGAGAGGCATCGACGCATACACGGACGAGGCGGGCAACGTGCTGGCGCATAAGAAGGGGCCCGGCCCGCGGATCCTGCTGGCGGGGCATATGGATACCGTCCGCGGCTACATACCGGTCCGCAGGAGGGGCGAGGAGCTCTGCGGGAGGGGGGCCGTGGATGCCAAGGGGCCCCTGGCCTGCCTGCTCTTCGCCTTCCTGGAGGGCGAGGCCGATATGACCTTCGCGGGCCTGGTGGATGAGGAGGGGGGCTCCAGGGGCGCGAGGGCCCTCACCGTGCCCCGGCCCGAGTACGTCATCGTGGGCGAGCCGAGCGGCTGGGAGGGCGTGGCGATCGCCTACAGGGGCAGCCTTACGCTCCGCATGAGGGCCAGGGTTGAAAGGTTTCACGCAAGCTCCAGCGCCAAGGGCGCGGCGGAGCTGCTCATCGACAGGTGGCTGAAGCTCAGCGAGGGCTTCGGGCCCGGCTTCTACAGGCCCAGCGGGAGGATCCTGAGCTTTAAGGCCAGGGAGGGGCCCTTTGCCTATGAAGCCGAGATGGTGGTCAACGTCAGGATACCGCCCGGAGCCGCTATGCCCTCCTGTGGCGAAGTGCTGGAGTGGACGCCGCCCTATGAGCTCGCGCCCACGAGGCCGCTCGTGAGGGCCTTTGTAAGGGCGATACGCCGGCAGCGAGGCAGGCCTCAGCTGAAGAAGAAGCTGGGCACGAGCGATCTGAACCTGCTGGCCGCCCGCTTTGCATGTGAGGCCGTCGCCTATGGCCCCGGCGACTCGAGCCTCGATCACACGCCCCACGAGCGCATAAGCCTGCAGGAGTACCTGAGGGCCCTTGAGGTCCTGAAGGGCGCGCTGCTGGAGCTAAGGCGTGCGTGAGCTCTCCAGGGCTTGCTAACCTTATATCTGGCCCAGGGCCCCTGCTCTCGGGCCGGTCGTCTAGCCTGGTAGGACGCGCGCTTGGCATGCGCGAGGTCGCGGGTTCAAATCCCGCCCGGTCCACATTTTAACATGTCCTGAACGCCGTTCGAGCTCAGCCCATCGATCCAGGCCCCCTTCAATCCCCTCTGACACGGCCATGAAGCCGGCAAGGGCTGCTTGCTGTTCACGATGCTCCATGAGCCTGCCGCCAGGGCCCCCGGCGAGGGCAAAAAGGGCTTATGTGGCACACAGGCCGGTGCAGGGCATGGAGGGCTAAAGGGAGCCAGGGAACGCCCGGCCGATGCTGCCACGCGGCCCCGAGCCCCTGCTCGTGGCGCGCACCTTCGATGCGCACGCCCATGACTTTGACCGATGGTATAAGAGGCATGCTGCCCTCTCCATGACCGGACCGGTGGAAGGGGGGCTGGCGGCGGCGTGGAGCTGAGGCTGGGCGAGAGGTTGGAGGCCACGAGGGGGAGGGCAGGAAGAGGGTCGTCACGGATAAGGGCGCTATGAGGCAGACCTCGTGCTCCTGGCCGTGGGCGTTAGGCCGAGGCCTCGCTGGCCAAGAAGCTGGGCCTGCGGCTGGGAAAGGCAGGGGCGATAAGCGTTGACCAGGGCATGAGGACGAGCGAGCAGGACATATTTGCGGCCGGGGACTGCGTGGCCACCAGGTCGCTGATCACGGCGATGAGGCGTACATACCGCTGGGCCAGACGGCCAATAAGATGGGGTATCTGGCGGGCGAGAACGCCGCGGGCGGCGACCTGGAATTTCCCGGCGTCCTAGGGTCGGCCATCACTAAGTTCGGCGCCCCGCAGATAGGGAGGGTGGGCCTGACCGAGAGGGAGGCGCGGGAAAGGGGGCTTCGCATAACCTCACAGAGGATCGCCGTCCGCACGAGGGCGCACTATTATCCGGGCCTAAAGGAGATTCACCTTAAGTTGATAGCAACACAGGAGGACGACCGCCTTCTCGGCGCCCAGCTGCTGGGCTATGAGGGGGTCTGGGGAAGGCTCAACGTCTTGGCCATGGCCATAGCCTCGGGCATGACGGCCAGGCAGCTCTTCCTCAGCGACCTGGCCTATGCCCCTCCCTTCGGGCCCGTCCGGGGTCCCATCATCGTGGGGGCCAGGGTGCTCCTAAGGTAGCGTAAAACAATAAATAAGGCCCCCGCATCGCGCGCCCGTGCCCCTCCTCTCCGAAGCGCAGAAGGAGCTGGTGAGGGCCAAGCTGGAGAGGGAGCTCGCGGGGCCCGTCAGGCTGGTCGTCTTTACGCAGGAGTTCGAGTGCGACTACTGCCATTATACCAGGGACCTCGCGGAGCTCCTCGCCTCCCTCAGCGCGAAGCTAAGGCTCGAGGTCTACGACCTCCAGGCCCATGCTGAGAAGGCCAGAGCCTGGGGCGTCGATAAGATCCCCGCTTTGCTCATCTTCGGGAGCAGGGAGTACAGGCTCAGGTACTTCGGCGTGCCCAGCGGCTTCGAGTTCGGCGCCCTGCTGGAGGACCTGATAGATGCATCGAGGGGCACCACGAGGCTGAGCGAGCCCACGAAGAGGGCGCTTAAGCAGGTGAACGCGCCCGTGCACATACAGGTCTTCGTCACGCCCACCTGCCCCTACTGCCCTAGGGCCGTGCGCCTCGCCCATCAGATGGCCATCGAAAGCGAGCATATCGCCGCCGATATGGTCGAGGTGACCGAGTTCCCCCATCTTGCCGAGAGGTATCAGGTCATGGCCGTGCCCAAGGTGGTGATTAACGATGTGCTCTCCTTCGAGGGCGCGCTGCCCGAGCCCCTCTTCCTCCAGCACGTCCTCCTCGCGGCCAGCGGCGACAGGTACCTAAGCCACCGCTAGCGCGGCGCTCTCGCGCTGCCTTGGCCGGGAACGCCCGCAGGCCTTATAGCGGGGCCTCGGCGCGCCCCCTTATTATGAGGAAGCGGGGGGCTCAACGCTCATTCGACCTCCTCCAGGCGATCTATGAACCTCCTATACCAGCCCTCGAACTCGGCCGCGGTCACGACGTGAAGCTCTAGTGGAGCGCAGTAATCGAAGGCCTTCAGGACTTGCGCCTTAAGCCTGACCGCCTCCTCCCTCGTTATTCCGCCGCAGACCATCAACAGGTCTATGTGCTTGAAGCGGTGCACTCGCCCCTCAGCACTGAGCCGAAGATGTAGACCCTGGCATCAGGCCTGACCTCCCTGACGATCCGCTTTACCTGTCCGGCGATGCTCTAAATTCCCTGAGCAGGTCTAGCGTCCTCCTCCAGCCCTCGTGGACCTCACCCACCCTCGATCGCCCCCTTCAGCCTCTCCGAGAAAGATGGGAGGGCCTCCACCTCTTTCTTCTCATACCTTCGGGGGAGGTACCTGTGTAAGATTCAATATCTACGAATCTATGAATCCGGATGGCCCGCTCTCGGCGGTTATGCCGAGAGCTCCTTGAGAAGCCTCACCAAGGAATGCGTGCGGGGATAGGTGCCCGTCCTGAGCAGGGGATGATGCTTTACAAAGAGCTGGCAAGACCGCTCGATGCAGATGGCCGAGAGGTCGAACCCCCCCTCCTCATATAAGCTAGCTGCGTTCCGAAGAAAGGAGAGCGCCCTCTCCATCAGGAGCTGGCTTCCTCGGCCGACACCTACCTTCCCGCCCAGGCAGACGAGGCTAGAAAGTGTGAGCGAGCCGCGCTAAATAGACCGATGGGCCGCCATATTCACCGAACTCCTATCTCCTGGGGGCCGCATGCGGCGGGCGGGATTTGAACCCGCGACCACCAGCTTGGAAGGCCTCCGCGAGCCTTGGCGTCCTAATCCAGGCTAGACGACCGCCGCGCTCTTCCGAGAGGCCTCGCCAGGTTTTAAGCTTTAGAGGGCGTAGGGGCGCGTGGCCGGCAGGAGGCGCCGCTACATCTCGCTGAGGCGTCGGTGGAGGGAGCTCGCGGGCCAGAGGATGGCCCTCTTGGCGGAGCTCGCGCTGAAGAGGCTCAGGGAGGGCGAGCTGGCCCTGGCCCGCAGATATGTGGAGCACATAAGGAGGCTGAAGAGCAGGTACAGGGTTAGGAGGGCGCCCATCGCCTGGTGCAGGGGCTGCATGACGCCCTATCTTCCCGGCGTAAGCGTTAGGATTAGGGTGAGCGCCAAGGGCTACATGACCTACACATGCCTGCTCTGCGGCCGCGTAAACAGGAAGCCGCTCGAGGGCAAAACGTAAAATAAGCCCGAGCGGGGGCCGGCAACGTGGTCTCGGTTAAGGATGTGCCCGCCCAGGCCCTGATCGACAGGGTGGCGGCCTACCTGCAGGAGAGGGTGCCCAAGGTGACCCCTCCCCCCTGGGCGGCCTTCGTGAAGACGGGCTCACATGCGGAAAGGCCCCCGCAGGACCCCGCCTGGTGGTATAAGAGGTGCGCCTCCCTGCTCAGGAAGCTTTACCTTCATGGCCCCCTGGGGATAGAGGGCCTGAGGGATGAGTATGGGGGGCGAAAGAGGAAGACCAAGCACAGAATAGCCCACCATAGGCCGGCGGGCGGCAGCATCATAAGAAAGGCCCTGCAGCAGCTGGAGGCGGCCGAGCTCGTGGTCAAGGACGGGATAAGGGGCAGGGCGCTCAGCCCCAAGGGGAGGAAGCTGCTGGACCGCGTGAGCACAGAAATCTTTAAAGAGCTGGCGAGAAAGAAACCAGAGCTCGCAAAGTATGCTTGAGGCGATCTAAATGGCCAAGGACGAACAGGCAAGCCAGGAGGAGCTGCTGAGGAGGAGGCTCGAGCGGGAGCTCCTCCTGAGGCGCTATCTCACGCCCGAGGCGAGGGCCAGGCTGGCCAACGTGAGGATGGTGAGGCCCGAGAAGGCCGAGCTGGTCGAGGAGTACGTCATAAGGATGGCCGCCGCGGGGAGGATAAAGGAGCCGCTGAGCGATGAGCAGGTAAAGGTGCTGCTGGGCGCGCTGGAGGAGCCGAAGAGGGAGTTCAAGATCAGGTGGGCCTAGCGTGGGCTCGATAAAGACCTCCGGCCTGAAGAAGAAGCTGCTCTCAAGGCTGCTGAGGAATACGCCCCTGCCCGCCTGGGTGATCCTGAGGACGAGCAGGAAGGTCAAGGCCCCCAGGCGCCGGAGGCACTGGCGCCGCGATAAGCTCAAGCTGTAGGCATGAGCGAGGCCAAGGAGGTCCAGCTGGTGCTCAACCTCAGGGAGGTTAAGAGGGCGCCCCCGCGAAAGAGGGCGAAGAAGGCCGTGCTGCTGCTCGCCCAGCGGCTGAGGCGGCTCTTCAAGAAGGAGCGCGTGAAGCTCGACCCAAAACTGAACGAAAGGCTCTGGGCGAGGGGCATAAGGAGGCCGCCGAGCCGGATAAGGCTGAAGGTGAGGATCGAGGAGGATCAAGTGGTCGCCCTCCCGCCCGAGGAGGGGGCCGCAAAAGCATAATAACTTCCGAAGCAAAAAGGCCTCGATGCCCCCCGCGCGCCCCACCGGCAGGGAGGCGCTGCTCTACCGGCGCCTGCCCAACGGCAAGGTGCAGTGCCTAGCCTGCGCCAGGTACTGCCAGATAGGCGAGGGGCAGGTGGGGCTCTGCGGCGTCAGGGGCGTCTTCGGCGATAAGCTCTACCTGCTCGTATATGGCCGCGTGATCACCGGCCAGATAGACCCCATCGAGAAGAAGCCCGTGCTGCACTACAGGCCCGGCTCCAAGATCTTCAGCGTGGCCACTACGGGCTGTAACTGGCTCTGCGCCTACTGCCAGAACTTTGACATAAGCCAGAGAAGGAAGGTGGAGGGCATAGAGGTGGAGGCCCAGGAGGTCGTCCGGCTGGCCCTTCGCTATGGCTGCCAGGGGCTGGCCTATACGTACAACGAGCCCACCATCTTCATCGAATGGGCCCACGATATAGGCGTTGAAGCGCGTAGGGCGGGCCTGTTCAACATCTTCGTCACCAACGGCTTCGAGACGCCCGAGGCCATCTCGCTCATGAAGGAGTTTCTGGACTGCGCCACCGTCGACCTGAAGGGGAACGGGGAGCCCAACTTCGTGAGGAGGTACATAGGCATCGCGGGCCCCGAGCCCATCTTCGAAACGCTGCTGGAGATAAAGCGCAGGACCTCCATACACCTGGAGGTCACGGACCTCGTGGTGCCCGAGGTGGGCGATGACCTTGAGGCGGCGAGGAGGCTCTGCCGGTGGATCTACGACAACCTGGGGCCCGACACGCCCGTGCACTTCCTGCGCTTTCACCCCGACTACAGGCTGCTGCACCTGCCCTACACGCCCATCGAGACGCTGGAGGCCCACTATAGGATCGCGAAGGAAGAGGGCCTCCGCTACGTGTACATAGGCAACGTGCCCGGCCATCCCGCCGAATCCACCTACTGCCCCGGCTGCGGGGAGGCCGTAATAAGGAGGAGGGGCTACAGCATCTTGGGCTGGGGCCTAGATGGGCAGAACAGGTGTAGGGCCTGCGGCTACAGGCTGCCCATCGTAGGAGGCCTTGAGCCCACCGCCCACGAGTTCAGGTTCCTGCCCGTGCTATCCTAGGTTCACGCGCCTGCAGAGCTCGCCCGGCTCCAGCGCATAGAGCTCATCGGGCGGCCTGAGGAAGATGCCCACCTCCACCACGCCGGCCAGCTGCCTTAGCCTTTCGTACAGCCCGGCGGGATCCTGTATGAGGCCGAAGTCCGCCTCCACCAGAAGGTTGCCGTTCTCCGTGAGCCGAGGATAGCCCTTCTCCAGCAGCCGAAGGCTGGGCTTGGCGCCGAGGCGCCTCAGCTCGGCCAAAACAAGGAGCCTCGCGAAGGGCGCCACCTCCAGCGTAACGGGCGCGTTCAGCTGGGCCACCAGCTTCACGGGCTCCACCAGGATCACCAGGCGCCGGGCCGCCGCATGCAGCACCCTCTCCCTCAGCAGGGCCCCTCCCCTGCCCTTCAGCAGGGCGCCCGAGGCGCTCACCTGGTCCGCGCCGTCCACCACCAGGTCCACCTCGGGGGGGCTGTGCTCTAGGGCGCTCAGCCCCTCCTGCTCCGCGACGAGCGCTATCTGCAGCGATGAGGCCACCAGCGCCGCCCCGCGGCCCTGCCTCAGGAGCGGGGCCAGGCCCCTCAGGAAGGCCTCGGCCGCCCCTCCGCTGCCCAGGCCTATCGTCCTTGGCCTGTGGCGCTCCAGCAGCTCCCGGGCGAGCGCGCCCAGCGCGAGCGTCCCACTATCCTGCCTGCTCAACCTGCTCCAGCTTCTCCAGCGCCTTTAAAACCTCCTCCCTGATCTTCCTGACCCTGCCCTCCACGCTGGGCTCCTCCGCTCCCCTCTGCTGGGGCGCAACGGCCTTGGGCGCGGCCCTCTCCTCCGGGGCGGGGGCCTCCGCGGCCGGCTTGGCGGGGGGCATCCTCCTCCTGAGCTCCTTTAACCTCTCCTCGATCTGCTCCAGCTTGCTCTTCAGGAGGCCCAGCAGCTCCTCCCGGAGCCTCTCGAGCTCCCCCACCTCGATGTAGAGGCTCAGCTCGCCCAGCCGGCTGTTGACGGCCTGAAACTGCTTCTCATATTTGGCCACGAGCGCCCTCCTCTCCTCGGGCGTTATCTCGCCCCTCGCTTCGGCCTCATAGAAGCCCGCGATGATCGAGGCGAGGTTCTCCTTCTCCAGGCTCAGCAGCCTCGCCTCCTGCTTGGCCTTCTCCAGCGAATCGGGCGGCTGAAGGGGGGCCCTGGGCGGGGCTGCCCGCTCAGGCGCGGGCTTTATCAGGCCCCTCCTCGCCAGCAGCAGGCCGAGGCCCAGGCCCGCGCCCAGGGCCAGGCCCACCTCCAGCGCCTGTACCCAGCTCATCTGCGGCCCTTCTGCCTACTGGCCCAGGAGTGGTCGTACCTAGAGGGGCTCACGCCGAAGCCGCAGGCCGAGCAGCGGCGCTTGGTGACGTGGAAGGACCTGCGCCCGCAGCGCCGGCAGAGCACGTGCACCGCCTTATTCCTCTTGCCCATCGAGGGGGTGCCCTTCATTTACCCTCGCCGCTCATGCGCTCTCAGGCTAGATAAGCTTATGGCTACGCCTGAGGGGGGCTGATCAGCACCACGTTATCCCCCCTCAGGATGATGAGGCCCAAGGGGTGCCCGCTGCCGTCCTCCGAGAGCTCCTCGCTCTTCTCCAACAGCAGGTTCATATGCTCGTCGTAGCCCCTCAGCGTGCCCCTCACCACCCTCCCGTTCTTGAGCTTGATGAGCACCTGCTTTCCCAGGCTCTCGTCGAGCACCTTGACCGTCAGGTCGGTGGACATGCCGGCTTCGCGGGTGCTAACCTTTAACTATAAAGCTTTCACCGGCCCGCGTGCCGAGGGAGCGCCACCTGTCGAAGCGCGAGGTCAAGCAGCTGGAGGAGAGGCTTCAGCAGCAGTGGGGCTCCGTGCCCGAGCTGGGCGAAGAAGTCAAGGAGGTGGAGCTGGCGGAGGCGGAAAGGCTTTTTATACTCGACGGGCTCACGCTGCTCGAGAAGAAGGGAAGCCTCATGCCCACGCTAAAGAGCGAGCCCCTGCTCTCGCGCTTTGCCTCAGTGTACGTGGACAGGGGCGCCATCCCCTTCATCATAAAGGGAGCCAAGGTCATGAGGCCCGGCATCAAGGCCTTCGAGCGCCCCTTCAGCAGGGGGGAGCTGGTCGTCGTTAGGGATGAGGTGCACAGGAAGGCCATCGCGGTGGGCAGGGCCCTCGTGGATCATGAGGAGGCGCTGAGGATGGAGAGGGGCCCCGTCGTGGAGACGCTACATTATGTGGGCGACAGGGCCTGGAGGGCGCTGGGGGGAGGCTAGCTTGGGCGCGGGAGAGGCGAAGCAGGAGGCGATGTACTACGTCAAGGCCGCCCCCCTGCGCTCGCTCGAGGAGCTGGAGCAGCTAAAGAGGGAGCTGCTCACCAAGAAGGTGATCATGATCCTAAAGGTCACGCCGCTGGCGGAGAAGAGCATCGCCGACCTGCTGAAGGTGGTCGAGGACCTGTATCAGTTCGTCGTATCGATGGGAGGGGATATCGCGCGCCTGGGCGAGGAGAGGATCATCATCACGCCCCCCGGCATCAAGATCTGGAGGAGCTTCTAGCTAGTAGGCCCTTATCGCATCGCCCACGTCGGGCGCCAGCGTCTCCACCTTGAAGAAGCGGCTCACCACCTGGGAGAGGTTCTCCACCTTCCTCTTCTCCCCGTGGTTGATGACGACCTGCCTGAGCTTGGGCCTGAGGCGCCCCACGTACCTGATGAGCTGGTTGTAGTCGGAGTGGCCGCTGAAGCCCTCTATGCGCTCCACCTTGGCCCTAATGGGCACCACCTGCAGCTTCCCCTCCTCGTTCAGCAGCTGCACCTCGGCCGCGCCGTCCAGGATCCTCCTGCCCAGCGTCCCGCTCACCTGATAGGATACGAAGATGATCTTGTTCTTGGGGTCGCTCGCCAGCTCCCTGAGGTAGTGCAGCACGGGCCCCCCCTCCAGCATGCCCGAGGTGGCCACGATGATGGCGGGCCCCTCCCTTATCGCCTCCCCCCTCTTGTCCGCATGCTCCACGAAGGTGAAGTACTCGCTGAGAAAGGGGATCTCGCCGTTCATGAAGATCCTCTCGCGTAGCTCCCTCGAGAGGTACTCCGCATAGGAGACGTGGATGGCGGTGACGTCGTTGAGCATGCCATCGATGAAGGTGGGCACCTCCACCAGCTCCTTCCTCTGCATGTACTCCGCCAGCACCAGCATGATCTCCTGCGCCCTGCCCACCGCGGGCACGGGCACGATGACCTTGCCCCCTTCGCTGAGCGTCTTGTTCAGCGAGGCGATGAAGGCCCTCTCGGCCTCCTCCCTTTCGGGCATGATGTCCTCCTTGGCGCCGTAGGTGCTCTCCATGATGAGCGTCTCGGCCCTGGGGAAGTTCCAGGAGGCGGGCTCCAACAGCCTGACCTTCGCGAACTTAAAGTCGCCCGTGTAGACCACGTTGTGCAGGCCCTCGCCTATGTGCAGGTGGACGATGGCCGAGCCCAGTATATGGCCCGCGTTGGCCAGCGAGAGCTTCACGTCGGGCGTTATGTCCGTGACGCTGGAGTAGGGCAGCGTGATGGTGTGCCGTATCACCTCCCTCACGTCCTTCATGTCGTAGAGCAGCGCCCTCCCCTCCCCCAGGCCCACCTTCAGGTAGTCCATGAAGAGCAGCGTCATCAGCGGCAGCGTGGGCTCGGTGCAGTAGACGGGGCCCCTGTAGCCGTACTTGAACAGGACCGGCAGGAAACCCACGTGGTCAAGATGGGCATGGCTGATGATGACGGCATCGATCTCGTCCAGCGTGAGGTTCGTCAGGTCCAGCCTCGGATAGGCCTCCTGGGGCGAGCTGGCGCCCGGCTTTATGCCGCAGTCCAGCAGCAGCCTGCTCTCGGGCGTGGTGACGAGGATGCAGGAGCGCCCCACCTCCTTTGAGGCGCCCAAGAAGTGTATCTGCACATAGCCCTCCTTCGAGAGGCGGGGCCTGAAGATGACCTCGCCCAGCTCCCTGTAGAAGGAGAGCCTTCCATCCTTCTCGGTGCCCAGGGCGTAGTTCACCTGCTGTATTGCCTGGGGCACCAGGTGCGCGGCCGGCCTTATGCGGATCCTCCAGCCCGTCTGCCTCGTGAGCTCCACCAGGTTCAGCTGCCTGTTCGCCTCCTCGGCCCTCTTGACCTCCAGCGTAGCTTCTCCCAGGACTTCGTCCAAGAAGATGTGCGTCAGCCCCACGTCCTTGGGGACCAGCTCCTCCAGCAGCCTTCTCAGCTCCTCGGAGCCCTTGCGGATGGCCTCGTCCGACCTCACCACCAGCCTCTTCCTGATCGCCGTGACGATGTCCGCCATCAGCTGGTTGTTGGCCAGCAGGAAGGCGGGATTTCTGCTGTAGATCGCCAGCTTGGGCCCCTCGTACTCGATCCTGGTGACCTCGGCCTCCTTGGGGATAAGGCTCAGCACGCGCGCGGCGATGTTGGCGCCCTCCAGCGTCGCCCTTTGGCCCAACCCTCCTACGCCAGCACCAGCCCCTCGCTCTTCAGCAGGCCCTGCTTCTCCTCCTCGCTCAGCTCCCTATAGCCCTTGGGCGTGATCTGCACGATGTCGAGGCTATCGCCCGTGCCCGCGTTCCTCCTAATGGCCATCGCCAGCGCCGTAAGAGCGAGCCTCGTGCCCTCCTCCAGGCTCAGGTTCTCCCTGTAGCCCTTCTCCAGCACGCCATAGGCCACGGGCGAGCCCGAGCCCGTGGAGACGAACTTCTCCGAGGAGATGGAGCCCAGGAAGTCCAGGTTGTAGACGCTGGGCCCCTCCGCATCATGGCCCCCCACCAGCACCTCGGCGATATAGGGGAAGAGGCGGGAGGAGAAGAAGACGTTGGAGACGAGCCTGGCGGCGGCCCTCACGGGCATGGGCGTGCCCCTCTCCAGCCTGTACCAGTTGGCGTGCAGCCTGAGCACGTCCACCACGTTCTGGGCATCGGCCACCTGGCCCGCGATGGTGACGCCCACGTGCTCGTCTATCATGTGAATCTTCTTGCCCCTCCTATGGGCGATGAAGAGGCCCGCCGTGACCCTCGTGTCGGCCGCCAGCACGACCCCGTCCCTGCAGACCAGGCCTATGGTGGTCGTGCCGCTGTAGCTGATGCTACCCTGGCTTCTCTTTGGGATCATGACAAATAGACGGCGCCTATAGAGGGGCGGCGGTTATAAAACTTTGCTCCTACAGGCCGCGGTGCGGGGGCGGGGCACCTTTAAGCGATCCCCTTGATAGGGGGCCACCTTCTTCGGAATAAATTTCAATCCCTCGTATGCTATGAAGGGGGTTCGTTTAGGGGACAGGGCTTTGGTGGCCTGCGCCGCATATACGCAGGGCTATATCCTGTTGCTCGTCCTGTAGATGAGCGCCCTCCTCACCACCATTGGCTTGAGCTTGCCCTCAAAGGCCATGGGAGAATGGCAGAAGGCGCAGAACTCCGGCGAGGGGCCCATGGCGAGTTGCCTGCTCCACAGGTTTTTCCGCGGGCAGCTTGGCGAAAAATTCTTCGTAGGACATGCCGGAGGGCTTCGATGGCCATATGCCATAGCGCAACAGGACAGAGGCAGGAGGGCCCCTTGATGGCCTGTAAAGCCCTCGCTTGCCGTTCCTGGCCATCCTCGCGGCCCCGTCGTGCAGCCTCTTCAGCCCTGCATCGCTCAGGACCAGCTCAGCGAGGGGCTCTAAAGCGTAGGAGCCCCTGAGGAAGTACCAGCCCTCATATGCCTCTCCATCCATGTGGCTCCAGAGGCCCTCGCCGCGATCGAACCCAAGAAGCCGTCGAGCCTCACCGCCTCATTAAGGTGCCTATGTAAATCGCTTAGGGCCCGCTCGTATTCTGCCCTTCCTTATTTCCCGGCCCTTTGATGCCAGAAGACGTAGGCCAGCATGGGAGGGTCGCCCCCCTCAACCTCCATATTAAGGCTTTTGACCTAAGGCCCCCGCTGATAAGGCGTCGCCTGGGCATGCGCTGTAACCTCAAATTTTCATTTTCCCTGGCTTTTTCGCGCTTCCGTTTACACATATCGGCGCCGCCGGCTATGTTCAACCTTATTAACGCAAGGGCCGAGAGGCCGCGATGGCCGAGCACTGGATGGAGCTCCCGAGGCTCGTCCTCATCTCAGAGGACGCCCTGGCGAGGCTCGAGGAGTTCCTGGCCCGCCTCGGCCTTCGTCCTCCCTACCTGATCGTCTCCGGCCCTAATGTGGCCAGGCTGGCCGCGCCGCTGCTGCCCGCCTCCATAAGGGACTCGGCCGGCTGGTACATCGCCGAGGCCTCCACGCTGGATGAGGCGAGGAGGGTGGGCGAGTATGCCCATGCAAGGGGCTTCGGGGCCGTGCTGGCCCTGGGCGGGGGCAAGACGGTGGACGTCGCCAAGATGGCCTCCAGGCTGGCCTCCTTGCCCTTCATCAGCCTGCCCAGCTCCGCCTCACATGACGGCATCGCCAGCCCCTTCGCCTCGCTCAAGGGCTCGGGCAGGCCCTACTCGCTGGAGGCCAGGAGCCCCCTGGGCGTGCTGGCCGACCTCTCGCTCATAGCCAGGGCCCCTCGTCGCTACCTGCTGAGCGGCTGCGCGGACCTGCTCGCGAAGCTCACCGCCGTGAAGGACTGGCAGCTGGCGAGGGACGAGAAGGGCGAGTACTACGGCAGCTATGCCGCCAAGCTGGCCGAGCTGAGCGCCAGGGTCGTCATCGCCAACGCCGAGCTCATCGCAGCGGCCGAGAGGGAGGGCGTGAGGTGCGTGGTGGAGGCCCTCATCAGCGCCGGCGTGGCTGCCTGCATCGCGGGCAGCAGCAGGCCCTGCAGCGGGGCGGAGCACCTGATAAGCCATGCGCTGGACCTTTTGGCCCCGGGCAAGGGGCTGCACGGCGAGAAGTGCGGCGTCGCGGCCTCGCTCACGGCCAGGTTGCACGGGCTCGACTGGAGGCAGGTGAGCGACACGCTGAGGCTCATCGGCGCGCCCTCCACGTTCGCCGAGCTGGGCATAGATCATGAGACGGCCGCGAGGGCGATCGTGCTGGCGCCGAGCCTAAGGCCCGAGCGCTTTACGATCCTGCACAAGCTGAGGCCTACGAGGGAGCAGGCGCTGAGGCTTGTGGAGCAGCTGGAGGCTGAGGTGGCGATATAGAGAACTCCTCCACGAACCTGACCAGCTTGAGCTGCGGGATGTGGCCCTGCACCTCGTTCACGAAGGCCCTCTTGATGAAGGGAAGCGAGGAGCTGCCCAGCAGAGCCTGCGGCACGTGCACCGTGAGCACGCCCTCCTCCAGCTTCACCTCCGGCTCCTGCTCCGCCCCGCTGAGGTACTTAAAGAGCGCCTTGGCCTTCTCTTCGTCCGCCTCCAGCACCTTCACGACCTTATACCTGTAGACGACGCTCCTGCCCGCATACCTATGGTTGAAGTCCAGCTGCACCCTGCCCGAGCCAATGGCCCTTACGATGGCCACCCTCCCATCCACCTCCACCTGCTGCCCCACCCTTAGCTCCTCCGCGCCCTCGATCTTCCTCAGGGGCACGAGCCTGAGCTTGGAGGGGTCCCTCTCCCCAAAGGCCCTCTCCGGCGGTATCTCGACCTCGCCCTGCGCGCCCACCTCGCTCCTGAGGAGCGCCTCCTCCAGGCCCTTGATCACCCAGCCCCTGCCCAGCGCCACGAGCCTGGGCTCATACCTCCTGGCCGCGTTATACACGCCCCTCGCCTTGGCCTCCTCCTCGCTGGTCGTCTCGATCATCTCGCCCGTGTCCTTTACCCAGCCCGTGAGGTCGACGTAGACCAGGCTTCCCTCCTGGAGCGGCACGGGGGGGCTGCGGCTCCCCCGCTTTAAGCCTTTGAGCCCGTGGCCAGGTGGGACAGGACCTCCTCGACCGCGCCCAGCGTGCGCCTGACGTGGTACTCGTTCACGATGCCCATGCAGCCCACGCGCAGCAGGCTCTCCCTCAGCGCGCCGAAGCCCGATGATATGAGGATCATGTGCCTGCTCCTCAGCAGGTCCCTCACCTGCGTGGCCCTTACCTCGGGCGGGCAGCGCAGCGCCAGCGACGTATAGGAGGCCACGCCATCCTTCGCCAGCGGCCTTAGCCCTAGGCGCGCGAAGCCCTCGTAGAAGAGCTGCGCGCAGCGCCTATGCCTCTCGATCCTGGCGGCGAGCCCCTCCTTCAGCAGGAGGTTCACGGCCTCGTCCAGCGCGTAGAAGAGGCTCAGCGCCGGGGTATAGGGCGTCTCGCCCTTCTCGGCGTATGCCAGGTAGGTGAGCAGGTTAAAGTAGCCCTCGCGCGGCCTATTCTTCTTCATGTGCTCCACGGCCCTCTCGCTGAGCGCGATGGGGCAAAGCCCCGCGGGCGCCGCCAGGCACTTCTGGCTGCCCGTAAAGCAGATGTCGATGCCCCACTCGTCCATCTTCAACTCCTGCCCTCCCAGATGCGAGACCGCGTCCACGATGTAGAGGGCGTCGAGCTCGCGGGCCAGCTCGCCCAGCTCCCTAAGGTAGGGCAGGCGCACGCCCGTGGAGGTTTCATTGGCCACGGCATAGAGCACGGAGGGCTTCTCCTCCCGCGCCGTCCGCTCTATAACATCTAGCGCGGGCACATCCCCGAGCGGCGCGTCCAGCGCGAGCGCCTTGGCGCCCAGCGCCTCCGCAAAGGAGGCGGCCCTCTTGCCAAACTCGCCGTGGGCGGTGACCAGCACCTTCGCGCCGGGCCTCACGGCGGCCTCCAAGGAGGCCTGTATGCCGCCCGTGCCGGAGCAGGTCAGGATCAGCACGGGGCCCTTCGTATCGAAGACCGCCTGCAGTTTCCCCCTCAGCCTAGAATAAAGGGCCCCGAAGCGGTAGCCGCGATGGTTCACGATGGGCCTCAGCAGCGCCCTCATCACCTCGGCGGGCACGTTCGTGGGCCCCGGCAGCATCACCAAGTAGGGCTCCTCATACGTAAGCATCGGGAAGCCCTCATCCTCCTCCATGGCCTTGCTCCCCCCGCGCATAGGGCGCCAGGGCCTTAAGCCTATTCACGCCGTCCATTCTCTCCAGGAAGTCGGCCACCGCTCCCGGCACGAGGTGCCTCCAATGCTTTCCCTCGAGCATCCTGCGGCGCACGTTGGTGGCCGAGTAGAGCCTGCGCTTGTAAAGGGGTATCCCCTCCACCCTTACCCCCTGCTCCTCGAAGAGCCTGATCGTGAGCGGGTCGTTCGAGAAGACCACCTGAAACGGGGGCACAAGCGCCCTCACCAGGCTCACCCAGGCGGCGTGCTGCTCTACATCGGGTATGGGGATGGGAAGATAGCGGGAGGCCCCCACCTTGCCCCTGAGCGCGAGCCTTATCATCTGAAGCCTCTCGGCGGCCGTGAAGGGGTTCTTCGGCTCATGGCTCCTATTGGCGCTGCCTATGCCTATGTACAGGAAGTCCACGCGCCTGAGCGCGTATCTTATGGCCGCCAGGTGGCCCAGGTGAAAGGGCTGAAAGCGGCCCACGAAGAGCCCTTCGGGCACGGCGAACCCTCAAAAGGCCCCTATTTCTGCCTTCAAGGGGATGGGCGAGCTTCGCATCGACGGCTCCTACGGCGAGGGAGGCGGGCAGATTCTACGAACCTCGCTCTCGCTCTCCATAGCGCTCGGCCGCCCCGTCGAGGTGTATAACATAAGGGCGAAGAGGGAGAGCCCCGGCCTTCGGCCGCAGCACCTGGCCACGCTCAGGTGCCTGGCGCAGGTGAGCAACGGGGAGGTGGAGGGGGATGAGGTGGGCTCCTCCCGCGTGTTCTTCAGGCCCAGGACGGTGAGGGGTGGGAGGCTGGAGGTGGACATAGGCACCGCGGGCAGCATAACGCTCCTCCTGCAGGCGGCGGTGCCCGCGGTCAGCCTCGCAGGCGCGGAGCTCACGCTGCTGATAAGGGGCGGCACGGAGGTCAGGTGGAGCCCCACCATCGACTACTTCGCGAGGCTGGCCTGCAGGGCCTACGAGAGGATAGGGGTTAGGGCCAGCATCAGGGTGCTCAGGAGGGGCTATTATCCCAGGGGAGGGGGGCTCGTCGAGGCCGCGATAAGGCCCGCGGAGCCGCTAAGGCCCGTCGCCTGGCTGGAGGGCGAAGACGTGCCCGTCGAGGTCATCAGCGCCTGCGGGGCCCTGCCCAGGCACGTCTGCGAGCGCCAGGCCGAGGCCTGCAGGAGGGCCCTGGAGGCCCAGGGCCTAAGGGTGGGCGGCGTGCTGCTCGAGAGCTCCGATACGCTCTCGCCCGGCTCCTCCGTGACCGCGCTGCAGTGCGATGGTCAGGGAACCTTCAGGGGGGCCGATGCACTGGGCGAGAGGGGGAAGCCCGCCGAAAGGGTGGGCGAGGAGGCCGCGCTGAAGCTGGCCAAGGAGGCCTCCACGGGCGCGCCCGTCGACAGCCACCTGGCCGATATGCTGCCCCCCCTTCTGGCCCTGGCCCCCTCGCTCTCCTCCTACCGCACGAGCGCCGTGACCGAGCACCTGCGCACAAATCTCTATGTGGCCTCGCTCTTCACGGGAGCCAGGTATGAAATAAGCCCCTATGAGCGCGGGGGCTACGTGGTCAGGATAGAGCCCGCGCCCGGAAAGGGTTAAAACCGCCCAGGCGGCGCCAAGGGCGTGGCCGAAGAGTACCTGGTGCCCTGGGGGACCGTCGTGGGCCTCGTCTTCAGGGAGGGCGTCGTGCTCGCCGCCGAGCGCAGGGTCGCCTTCGGCAGGTTCGTCGTGAGCCGCGTGGCCAAGAAGATCTTCAGGGTGAATGAGAAGGTGGGCGCGGCCTGCGCCGGCATGGTGGGGGATATGCAGGTGCTCGTCCGCCAGATCCAGGCCATAGGCACGGTGAAGCGGCTGGAGACGAACGTGCCCCCCAGCGCACGTGGAATAGCGAAGCTCATGTCCAACCTTCTCTTCACCCTGAGGCTCACGCCGCTCTTCACGCAGGTCATCGTGGGCGGGTTCGATGGGCAGCCCCAGCTCTACATCCTGGACCCCATAGGCTCCGTCATCCCCGACCTCTACGCCGCGGTAGGCTCTGGGGCCGAGATCGCCATGGGCGTGCTCGAGGCGGGCTATAGGAGGGACCTGAGCGAGCAGGAGGCCGTGCAGCTGGCGATCGATGCGCTCAAGGCGGCCAGCCGGCGCGATGCCGCCTCCGGCGATGGCGCCGACATCCTGATCATCACGAAGGACGCCATGAAGGAGGACAGCGTGAACTTCTAGCGCGCTGAGCCAAAGGGCAGCGGCCGCTGACAAAAAAGTTTATAAATGGCCTTTTAGGCTTTACTATTGCTTCTCTGGGAGGTGGATGCTTTGGCTTTTGTTACGAAGGTGAAAGATGAGCTAGAGGGCCGTTGCCCTCGCTGCGGGAGCAAGGTCCTGCTGACGGACAACGCCACGGGCGAGGTCTTCTGCGGCATCTGCGGCTTCGTCATAAAGGAGAGGCTGCAGGAGGAGGGGCCCGACTGGCGCACCTTAACCAAGGATGAGCGCGAGGATAGGCGCCATGCCGGCCTGCCCTACTCGCTCACTCTACACGACATGGGCCTTTCGACCATCATAGCAAAGGAGGACAGGGATGCGGCGGGCAGGGCCGTGCCCGCGAGCCTCAGGAGCGCCGTGAGCCGGCTCAGGCTCTGGGACAGCAGGAGCCAGCTGCACGAGCCCGTCGACAGGAACCTGAAGCAGGCCTTCATCGAGCTGGATGCGCTGGCCGATAAGCTGGGCCTAAGCGGGCATGTGCTGGAGCAGGCCGCGTATATCTACAGGAAGGCGGTGCAGAAGGGGCTCATCAGGGGCCGCTCGATCAGCGTGATCATCACGGCCGCGCTTTATGCGGCCTGTAGGCTCACGGAGACGCCCAGGACGGTGAAGGACATCGCGAAGGTGAGCAGGCTGCCCAAGAAGGAGATCGCGAGGGCCTATAGGCTCCTGCTGAAGGAGCTGGACCTGCAGATGCCCGTGCCCGACCTAATAAGGCCCGCCAACAGGATCGCCTCGACCGCGGGCCTCAGCGAGAAGGTGAAGAGGAGGGCGATCGAGATCCTGAGGAAGGTCGAGGAGAACATGGCCAGCGCGGGCAAGGATCCCATGGGCCTGGCCGCCGCGGCGCTCTACACGGCCTGCCTGCTCGAAGGCGAAGTGAGGACGCAGAAGGAGCTGGCCCAGGCCGCGGGCGTAACGGAGGTCACGATCAGGAACAGGTATAAGAGCCTCAGGGCCCTGCTGAAGGAGATCAATTACCCCGGCATAGAGAAGCTGGAGCTGCTGCAGCAGGAGGCCCAGGCGCGGCAGGGCGGCGAAGTGCTGAGCGCGGCGGCCCAGCCCTAAGCTTTTATATCCGGCCAAGGAGCGAAGACGTCCGTGGGAAGGACCTACGACGTCATCGTAGTGGGCGCGGGCCCCGCCGGCACCGCGGCCGCTAAGGCGGCTGCAGCGGCGGGCGCCAGCACGCTGCTGCTCGAGAAGTTCCCCACCGTCATGGCCAACAAGCCCTGCGGCGAGGCCTGCAGCAAGGAGACCTTGGAGACGGCGGGCGTGAAGCCGGAGCCGGGGCTCATCGTCAAGGAGGCGAAGGCCCTCGTCTACTCGCCCAGCCTGAAGTCCATAGAGATAAACCAGGTGGGCTATAACATCAACAAGAGCCTCCTCATCCAGCAGCTCGCCGCGCAGGCGGCGGAGAAGGGGGCCAAGATCCTCGTCAGGGCCGAGGTGGTGGCCGTGGCGAGGAGGGACCATGAGATGGTCGTGAAGACGACCAAGGACGAGTTCACGGCAAAGGTGGTGATAGGGGCGGACGGCTTTCACTCCACGGTGGCCCGCTCCCTGGGCATAAAGGAGAGGCCCGAGCCCATCCCCACCGTCCAATACGTCATGGTCAACTGCCGGCTCAAGTACACGGACTACGTGAGGTTCTACCTGGGCAATAAGGTCGCGCCGGGAGGGTATGCCTGGATCTTCCCCAGGGGCGAGAGGGTTGCCGAGGTGGGCGTAGGAGCAAGGGGCGTGCCCGCCAAGCAGTGCCTGGATCGCTTTGTGGCCATGTTCTCCGATGAGCTGGGCAGCGCCGAGGTGATCGACTTCAGGGGCGCACCCGTGCCCATAGGCGGCATGATAAGGAACCCCGTGACGGATGGCTGCATCCTCGTGGGCGATGCCGCGGGCACGGTCGTCCCCCTGACGGGCGCGGGCATACATGCCTCGCTGGCCGCGGGGCTGGAGGCGGGCAGGGTGGCCGCCGAGGCCGCGCTCGAGGGAGACGCGAGCAGGGCCCGGCTCGAGCGCTTCCTCGCCAACTATAACGCGCACTGGGGCGAGAGGATCAGGAGGAGCCTGAAGGCCATGAGGGCCATCGAAAGGCTCAGCGACGAAGAGCTCGACCTGCTGGCCGATATCCTGGAGGCCTCCGACATCCTGGACCTGGCCAACGGCTTCGATGTCATGAAGGTGGCCAGGAAGCTGCTCTCGCACCCCACGCTGGCGGTGAAGCTGGCCAGGGCCCTGCTGTAGGCTTGAGGATCTCCTGCAGCCGCTGTGGGAAAAGGGCCGAGGCCGCCGAGGAAAATCCATACAGGGGCACGCCGCTGGGCGAGAGGATAGCCAAGCACGTCTGCGTGAGCTGCTGGAGCGAGTGGTCCGAGTACCAGCTCATGCTGATCAACGAGCACAACCTAGTGCCCGCCGTGAAGGAGCACAGGGCCTTCCTCGTGGAGAGGATGAAGGAGTTCCTGCGCCTGCCCTCCTAGCCCTTCAGCGCCCGGGCCGTCTCCCTGTATTTGGCGGGGTCCGAGTAGAGCACATTGCCGACCACGATCGTGGCATGCGGGGCCATAAGGCGCGCCTTTTCGGCCGAATCGATGCCCCCGCCGTAGAAGAGGTGGGCCTGCCTCAGCGCCGCCCTCACCTCCTTCACCAGCTGCGGGTCGCCGAAGGTCCCGCTGTACTCTAGGTAGACGATGGGCAGCCTAAGGTACCTGTCCGCCAGGAGCGCGTAGCCCAGCACCTCCTCCCTGCTGATGTTGGTCCTGCTCCTCGTGAGCTTGGCCACGGCGGCCTCGGGGTTCAGCACGATGTACCCCTCCGCCACCACCCTCTCCCAGGGCAGCCTCTCCGCCAGGCCCTGGCGCACCAGCTGGGTCATCCAGGCCGCATGCTCGCCCCCCGCCCACCTGGGCTCCAGCGCGTTGAGCACGAGCGGGACGAACAGGTAATCCGCCCCCTCGTAGACCACGTTATCGGCGCTCGAGGGCTCCAGCACGATGGGCAGGCCCAGGCCCCTGACCATCGCCAGCAGCGTGGCCACGTTCTGCCGGTTCACGCCCTGCGTGCCGCCTATCATCAGGGCATCCGTGCCGCTCTCCTCGATCGCCCTCAGGTGCGCCGGCGTATGCGCCCGCGCGGGGTCAAGCTTGGTTATGTGGCGCCACGAGAGCCAAGGCCTGCTCAACACGAGCCCGCGGCCCGCTGCGCTTTTTACCCTATCGCACGGGCAGGCGCGCATGAGGATAGCCCTGATAGGGGGCACGGGGCTGCTGGGCAGGGCCCTGGCGCTGGGCTGGGCGCCGCGCCATCAGGTGATGATAGGCTCCAGGGATAGGGCCAGGGCCGAGCAGGGCGCTAGGCGCTGCGCGCGCCAGCTGCGCAGCAAAGGGCTCAGCGCCGAAGTGGGCTATGGCTCGAATGAGGAGGTGGCCTCGCGCTGCGACCTTCTCGTGCTCTCGGTCCCCTCCAGCGTGGACGAGCGCCTCCTGAGGGCGCTCAACGAAGCCGTGCCGCCCGGAGCGATCTGCCTCTCGCCCGTCGCCCCCTTCACCAGAGACTCCTGCTACCTGCCGGCCGAGGGCCCCTCCTTCGCGGAGAAGCTTGCGCGCCTCATGACGAGGGCGCGCGTGGTGGCCGGCCTGCACACCTTCCCCGCCGGCCGGTTCCTAAGGGAGGGGAGCGTGGAGGGCGACGTGCCGCTGGCCTCGGACGATGAGGCGGCGCTGGCCGCGGTGGAGGGCCTCATCTCCGAGCTCCCCTCGCTGAGGGCCGTGAGGGCGGGCCCCCTGGCCGCCGCGAGGCTGCTGGAGGCCCTGACCCCCCTGCTGCTCAACGTGGCCTCCTTCGCGCGCATAAGGGCGCCCACGCTGAAGTTCCTCTAGCAAATCTTATTTCGCCCCGGTCCAAGGGGCGGCAGGTGTCGCTGAGCTACTACAGGGTCTACAGGAACCCGAACATAGGCATGTTCATCAGGGCGAACGACAGGTATGCCTTTGCGCCCAGCAACATCGCGGCCACCAAGGCCAGGGAGCTGGCGCGAAAGCTGAACGTGCAGGTGATAAGGCTCGCGCTCACCTATTCGCTGCTCATAGGGCCCTTCATCGCCCTCAACAACAGGGGCCTGCTGCTGCCCCGCATCGCCTTCGAGGAGGGCGTGAGGGAGCTGAAGCGCAGGCTCGATATGCACGTCGAGGTCCTGGACATTAGGCCCACCTGCCTGGGCAACCTCATCGCGGCGAACAGCAGGGCGGCGCTCGTATCCAAGGAGGTCGCGCGTGAGGCCTTCGCCAAGATAAGGGATGCGCTCGAGGTGGAGAGCGTGGAGCACTTCAGCGCGGCCGGCTACCATCAGGTGGGCTCGGTCCTCGTCGTGAACGATGCGGGCGGCGTCATACATCCCGAGGCCACGAGCGAGGAGGTGAGCAGGGCCGAGGAGCTGCTGGGCGTGAAGCTCGAGCCGGCCACGGTGAACGGCGGCGTGCCCTTCGTCTCCTCAGGGCTGGTGGCGAACAACTCCGCAGCGCTGGTGGGCGCGCTGACCACGGGCCCCGAGCTGGCGGCCATCTCCAGGGCCTTTAGGTTTTAAAGGGAGAGGAGGAAGCTTCGGCGTGGGGCAGGCGCCTTCCCTTCAGGACCTGGTGGCCAGCCTAAGGGCCGCGGAGGACCAGCTGCTGATGATCGAGAACAGGGAGCTGCTGCTGAGCAGGGCGCTGGATGAGGCGAGGAAGGCGCAGGAGGCGGTCAGCAGCCTCCCCGAGAGCGGGTCGCTGGAGCTGCTCGTGCCCATCGGAGGGGGCGTGCTCCTGCCCGTGGTCTATATGGGCGGCAGGAGCCCCCTGCTGAGCGTGGGCGCGGATGTCTTCGTCGAGGGCGCCAAGGCCAAGGCCCTCAGCTTCCTGAGCCAGAGGGATAAGGAGCTGGAGCAGCTGCTACAGCAGGTCAGGGCGGAGAAGGCCAGGGTGCTCGATATGGTCGAGCGGCTGAGGCAGGAGATCGCGAAGATGATCCAGGAGCAGCGGGGCCATGCTCGAGGGGCTTAAGAGGGCCGTTCAGCGCCTCGCCGATGCGCTCAGCGGGAGGCCCTCCTGGGCCGACATAGAGCGCGCGCTCGAGGAGTTCAGGCTGGCCCTGCTCCAGGCCGATGTGGCCTATGATGTGGCGGGCGAGGTCGTGGAGGGCATGAGGGCCCAGCTGAAGCAACGGGAGGCCAAGGGCGATGCCGCGGAGCTCGTCTGGAGCGCCTTTCAGGAGTACTTTAACCGCGCCTTCTCCTCCGTCCCCAGCTTCGACCTCATGCAGGAGATAGAGCGCAGCCCGCCCTGCGCCATCCTCTTCCTCGGGGTCAACGGCGTGGGCAAGACGTCCGCGGTGGCCAAGCTCGCCCACTACCTTAAGGCCAGGGGCAAGTCCGTGCTCCTGGCCGCCGCGGATACCCATAGGCCCGGGGCCATCGAGCAGCTGGCCGAGCACGCGGCGCGCCTGGGCCTTCGCATGATCTCCCAGGGCTATAACGCGGACCCCGCCGCGGTCGCCCGGGATGCCGTGGAGCACGCGAGGGCCAAGGGCTACGCGGCCGTGCTCATTGATACCGCCGGCAGGCTGCAGACGTACAGGGGGCTCATGGAGGAGATGGCCAAGATCATACGCGTAGCCAGGCCGCAGGTCAAGCTCTTCGTCTGCGATGCCCTCACGGGCAACGATGCGCTGAGGCAGGCGCAGGACTTCCTCAGGTACACGGACTATAACGGCATCGTGCTCACCAAGCTGGACAGCGATGCCAAGGGCGGCGTCGCGCTGACGCTGGTCAAGGCCACGGGGCGCCCCATCCTCTTTGCCAGCCTGGGCCAGCGCTATGAGGACTTCAGGCCCTTCGAGCCCTCGCTCATCCTCGAGAGGCTGGCCGAGGTGAAGCCGGGGGCTTGATGCACTTCCTCACGGGCGATGAGCTTAGCCCTCAGGAGCTGGAGGGGCTGCTGGCCCTGGCCCAGAGGCTGAAGGAGGGAAGGGCCAAGGGGCTTGGCAGGGGGCTGCTGGAGGGCAGGAGCCTTGTGGCCATCTTCGAGAAGCCCTCCACCAGGACGCGGGTGAGCCTTCAGGTGGCCGCCCATGAGCTGGGCGCGCTTTGCCTTTCCACCTCGCCCCAGGAGCTGCAGCTGGGCAGGGGAGAGAGCGTGGAGGATACCGCGAGGGTCCTGGGCAGATACGTGCACGCCATCGTCGCGCGCGTCTTCTCTCACCGCCAGCTCGAGGCCCTGGCCAGCGCCTCGCCCGTGCCCGTCATAAACGCCCTATCCGACCTCTACCATCCCCTGCAGATGCTGGCCGACCTGATGACGGTGAAGGAGCTCAAGGGGGGCGTTAGGGGCAAGCGCGTGGCCTGGGTGGGGGATGGGAACAACGTCTGCAATAGCCTCATGATCGGCGCCTGCAAGCTGGGGGCCGAGGTGCGGGTGGCCACGCCCGTTGAGTATAGGCCCCACCCGGAGGCCGTGGAGGCGGCGCGCAGGGCCTGTGAGGCCTCGGGAGGGCGCCTGCGGCTGCTGCAGGAGCCGGAGGAGGCGGCGCGGGATGCGGACGTCGTGGTGACGGATACCTTCGTATCGATGGGCCAGGAGGCCGAGGCGGAGAGGAGGCTGAAGGCCTTCTTGCCCCGCTATCAGGTGAACGAGGCGCTCATGGCCCTGGCCAGGCCCGACGCGATCTTCATGCACTGCCTGCCGGCCAAGAGGGGGTATGAGGTGAGCGCGGGCGTAATAGATGGGCCCCGCTCCGCGGTTCTCCAGGAGGCCGAGAATAGGCTGCACACCACGAAGGCCCTCCTGCTCCATCTGCTCGCGCCCTGGGCGGCCCGCGAGCTGACCCCTCCTATGCCTTGACCAGCGTCAGCCCCCTCTCCTCCGCAAGCGAAAGCAGCAGGGCCCTCTGCGCCGCCCTCACGCCCTTCCAGTCCACCAGCAGGTGCGTGACGGGCTCCACCGAGCGAGAGAGGGCGTGCAGGAGCATGGCCCTATCCATCAGCCCAAGCGCGTGCTTCGAGGCTATTCCCGCGGGCCTGAGGCCTCCCTCCACCACGAGCCTCGTGAACTTTTCGGGATAATGGGGACCGCCCGTCATCAGCGCCACGGGCCCTTCGGGCACGGGTTCCTGGCCATGGCAGGCGCTGAGCACCGAGCGAAGCAGCAGCTCGGCCAGCCGAACATCGCCCCACTGCTTGGGCGTGGAGCCGAGCTCCACGAACAGCGCGGGCCTCGGCAGCGAGGTGGGGCCATGGTGCGTCGCCTCCAACACCACGGGCAGGCCCCGCTCGCGCTGGGAGAGGCGGTGCAGCGCGCGCAGCAGCATGGCGAAGAGCGTGGGGTTGACGAGCGCCACCTCCCGCGGCCTCCCTCCCAGCCTGGCCTCGGCGGTGAGGTTGCCCGGCTGGTGCACGGTGAAGACCGGGAGCCCGCTCTCGGACGAGTGCTTGTGTAGGAAGATGATGTCGGTCGCATCGCCCAGCTGCCCCTCCTCCAGGGCCTCCAGATAGAGCGGCGAGCCGGAAAGCGCCAGCAGCCTTACGCCCATGCCATCTTCATAGAGGCCCTCGCCCAGGGGCCTAAAGGAGTGTCGCTCGAGCAGGCCCAGCAGCAGGAGCCCCACGGGGTCCTGCCTTGAGAGCACGAGCAGGGGCCTCATGGAGCGCGGCCGCGGCGAAAAGTAAAAAAGGTTGTCGCCTCATCCCCCACCATGAAGGGCTTCCTTTCAAGGCTCCTCCATACTTTACGCTTTGCCAAGAAGGTGAGCGCCGAGGAGTATAACCTGTACCTTAAGCTCTTCTTCTTTGGGCTCCTGCTCGTGGGAGGGATAGGCTTTCTGGTAAAGGTCATCGCATTCGTGCTGCAGCTAGGGCGATGAGCCAGACAGCCCCGCAGAAGAAGCTCTTCATCCTCAAGGTGGTGGGAGGCCAGGAGAAGAACGTGGCCCGCCTCATGGCCAACAGGGTGGAGCTGAAGAAGGCGCAGGGCGGAGACGCGGACATTCAGGCCATCCTGGCCCTCGATGAGATAAAGGGCTACCTGCTCATCGAGGGCAACTCCGTCCAGGCCGTGCTCTCCACCGCGCAGGGGCTCAAGCATGTAAGGGGGCTGGCCGCGGGCACCATCCCCCTGAAGGACGTGGAGCACTACTTCATACAGAGGCCGCTCGCCGAGCTCTTGGAGAGGGGCGACCTCGTGGAGATCGTCGCGGGCCCCTTCAGGGGCATGACCGCGCGCGTCGAGAGGGTAGACCCTTCGCGCTCCGAGGCCGTGGTGGTGCTGGTCGGCTCCGAGGCCAGGGAGATACCGGTGACGCTTTCCCTCTCCTACCTCAAGCAGCTTCCTAAAGAGAAGGCGGCCGGCGCGTAACCCTCGTGGCCTCCTTCAGCCTGGCCACAAAGCCGGTCAACGAGCTCAGGCTCGCCTCGCCGCTCGCGATGCGGGCCACGAGCTCCACCAGCGCGCCGCCCACGATCGCCCCATCGGCCCCCGCCCTGAGCACGGCGCCGATATGCTCGGGCCTCGAGAGGCCGAAGCCCACGGCCAGCGGGGGGCCGTTGCCCAGATAGCGCTTCACGTTGGCTATGAGGCGCGACACGCCGGGGCTCAGCCGGGGCCGGGCCCCCGTGACGCCCCTCAGCGAGACGAGATACAGGAACCCGCTCGTGGAGCGCGCTATTCTGAGCAGCCGCTCCTTGGGCGTCTCGGGCGTCGCGAGCAGGATTAGGTCCAGGCCCCTCCTCTTCGCCGCCCGGAGCAGGGGGCCCGCCTCCTCGAGGGGCAGGTCGGGCACGATCAGCCCGTCCACGCCCGCGAGCCTCGCCTCCTCCAGGAAGAGCGCGGGGCCCCTGGCGAAGAGCAGGTTGTAATAGCTCATGAGCGCCAGCGGCACGCCATGGCGCAGCTTTGCCTCCTTGGCCAGGGCCACCACGTCCGGGGGCCTTATGCCGGCGCGCAGGGCCCTCTCGCCCGCCGCCTGGATGGCCCTGCCGTCGGCTATTGGATCCGAGAAGGGGATGCCCAGCTCGAGCAGGTCCGCGCCCCCCTTCACCACCGCCTCTATCACCTCTACGCAGAGCGAGGGGCTCGGGTCCCCGCCCATCAGGTAGGCTATGAGCGCCCCCCGGCCGTTTAGCCGCGAGAAGGCGAGCGAGATCTCGCTCATGGGCCCGTACCCAGGACGGCCTGCAGGTCCTTATCCCCCCTGCCCGAGAGCGTCACCACGATATCCGAGCCCCGTCCCAGCTTGGGCGCCAGCTTAAGGGCATAGGCCACCGCGTGCGCGGCCTCCAGCGCCGGTATGATGCCCTCCAACCTGGAGAGCAGCCGAAAGGCCTCCAGGGCCTCCTCATCTGAGATGGCCACATACTCGGCCCTCCCGCTCTCCTTCAGGTAGCTGTGCTCGGGGCCCACGGCCGGGTAGTCGAGGCCGGGCGCTATGCTGTGCGCCTCCAGGACCTGTCCATCCTCATCTTGGAGCACGTAGGTGAGCATGCCGTGCAGCACACCCCTCCTGCCGTACAGAAGCGCGGCGGCGTTCTCGCGGCCCTTCCCCCCCGCCTGGACGCCGATGAGTCGCACCCTCTCATCCCTTATGAAGGCGGAAAAGGAGCCCAGGGCGTTGCTCCCCCCTCCCACGCAGGCCACCAGCGCATCGGGCAGCTTCCCCAGCTGCCTCAGGGCCTGGCGCCTTATCTCCTTGCCTATGATGCTCTGAAAGTCCCTGACCATCATGGGATACGGATGCGGCCCAACCACGGACCCCAGCAGGTAGTGCGTGGCGCGCAGGTTCGTCACCCAGTCCCTGAGCGCCTCGTTGATCGCATCCTTGAGCGTGCCCGTGCCGCCCTCCACGGGGTGCACCTGCGCCCCCAGGAGCCTCATCCTCTGCACGTTGGGGGCCTGCCTGCGCATATCCCTAACGCCCATGTACACCTCGCATGAGAGGCCCAGGACGGCGCAGGCCATGGCCGTGGCGACGCCGTGCTGGCCCGCCCCCGTCTCGGCGATCACCCTGCGCTTGCCCATGCGCTGCGCCAGCAGGGCCTGCCCCAGCGTGTTGTTCAGCTTGTGCGCGCCCCCGTGGAGCAGGTCCTCCCTCTTCAGGAAGATCCTCGCCCCGCCGGCGTAGCGGGTGAGGTTGGCCGCAAAGTAGAGAGGCGTGGGCCTGCCCGCGTAGTCCCTGAGCAGCGAGGCGAGCCTGCCCTGGAAGGCCCTATCCCTTCGGCTGCGTAGGTAGGCCGCCTCCAGCTCGCGCAGGGCGCGCATGAGCGTTTCGGGCACGTATTGGCCGCCAAAGGGGCCAAACCTGCCCCGGGCCCGGCTCAGGCCCCCCTCCCCTCCGGGGCCGTGAAGAGCCTCAGCGTCCCCTCGACGTCCGCCGCCTTCATCAGCGAGGTACCGATCAGGAAGCCACTCGCGCCCAGCGCGCGCAGCTCCAGCAGCTCTTTCCTGTCCCCCAGCCCGCTCTCGCAGACTATGGGCCTGCCCCTGGGCACCAGGCGCAGCAGGCGCCTCGAGACCTCAAGCGAGGTCCTAAGCGTCGAGAGGTCCCTGTTGTTGATGCCTATCACCTCCGCCTCGCTCGCCAGCGCCCTTCGCAGCCCGCGCTCATCGTGCACCTCCAACAGCACCTCCAGGCCCAGCGAATGCGCAAGCGCCACCATACCCTCAAGCGGCTCGGCTGTGAGCCCCCTGCTGAAGAGCTCCTCGATGAGCAGCACGGCATCGGCGCCCAGGGCGGCCGCGGCCCCCAGCTGCCTGGGGTCCACCACTACATCCTTCATGAGGAGCGGAAGGGAAAGAAGCCTCCTGGCCAAGGGGAGGTGCTGCAGGCTGCCGCCGAAGTGGTCCGGCTCCGTGAGCACGGAGACGGCGCAGGCCCCTCCCCTCTGAAAGGAGAGCAGCAGGCCCTTGACGTCTACCTCATCCCTCAGGGGCCCTTCGAGGGGGGACCTCGGCTTAAGCTCGGCGATCACCGGTATGCCCGGGTAAGCCAGCAGCGCCGCCAACAGGCTTCTCCTGGCATGCGGGGCCCTGCTGGGCACATCATAGTAGCCCCCCTTCAGCCGGGCCCAGGCCGCCGAGGCCAGTGCCCGCAGCAGGTCAGCCGGCCCAGCGCCAGATCCCCTCATGCCGGGCCGCTATAGCGAATGAGCGCCCTGAGCTTCTCCAGCGCCGCGCCCTGCTCCAGCGCACGTGTGGCCAGCTGCATGCCCTCCTCAAAGCCGCCGGCCCTCCCCGCCAGCACGAGCGCGGCCGCCGAGTTCACCAGCACCACCTCCCTCAGCGCGCCGCCCACCGAGCCCCTGAGCAGGGCCAGGGCCACCTCGGCCGCGTGCTCCGGCCCCTCGATGGCGGGCAGGGCCTCATACCTCCGCGCGCCCAGCTCCTCGGGCAGGACCTCCCTTATGCTCACCTGTCCCTCCCTCACCCAGGCGATGAGCGTCTTGCCCGTCACCGAGATCTCATCCAGGCCCTCGAGCCCATGCACCACCATTGCCTCCTTAACGCCCAGCTCCTTCAGCGCCTCGGCCATAATGGGCACGAGCCTGGCGCTGTATACGCCCACGAGCTGCACCTCCACGGGGGCCGGGTTGATCAGGGGCCCCAGGAGGTTGAACAGGGTCCTGAAGCCCAGCTCCCTCCTGACCTGGGCCACATGCTTCATGGCCGGATGGTAGGTGGGGGCAAATAGGAAGCCGATGCCCACCTCCTCTATTGCCCTCAGCATCGCCGCGGGCGAAGCCGCCAGGTTGAACCCCAGGCGCTCGAGCAGGTCGGCGCTGCCGCAGCGGCTCGTCACCGACCTGTTGCCGTGCTTCGCCACATACGCCCCCGCGCCCGCGGCGACGAGCGCGGCCAGCGTGCTCACGTTCAGCGTCCTGGCGCCATCGCCCCCCGTGCCGCAGGTGTCGATCAGCCTGCTCTCTACCCTCGGCGCGATCGCTACGCGATAGGCCCTCAGGACCCTGGCGAAGGCCACCAGCTCCCGTGTCCCCTCTCCCCTCATGCTCACGGCCGTCAGCAGGGCCGCCATCTGGGACGGAGAGGCGGTGCCCTCGGCCATCTCCCTCGCGCAGGCCTCCAGCTCCTCCTGGGCCAGCGCGCCGCCGTAGACCAATTTCTGCAGCGCCGCCCGGATCACGGCCTTACCCCCCTCCTGATGAAGTTCCTCAGGATCCTCATGCCCTGGCCCGTCATGATCGATTCGGGATGGAACTGAAGCCCCTCGATGGGATACCTGGTGTGGCGCAGGCCCATGACCTCCCCATCCTCCACCGAGAGCGCCGTGACCCTCAGCTCCTTGGGCAGGCTCTCCCTCTCCACCACGAGCGAATGGTAGCGCGTCGCGCTAAAGGGGTTGGGCAGGCCCGTGAGCACGCCCCTGCCATCGTGCAGGATCTCGCTGAGCTTGCCGTGCATCACGCGCGCCGCCCGGCCCACCTTGGCGCCGAAGGCCTGCGCGATGCCCTGATGCCCAAGGCAGATGCCCAGCAGCGGCACTTCGGGGCCCAGCTCCTGTATGACGCGCCCCGAGATGCCGAAGCTCCTGCCGCCCGGGCGGCCCGGGCCGGGCGAGATTATTATCCTGTCGGGCGCAAGCCGCCTGGCCTGCTCAAACGTTATCTCGTCGCTCCTCTTGACGATGGGCTTCGCGCCCAGGGCGCCCACGTACTGGGCCAAATTGTACACAAAGGAGTCATAGTTGTCCAGGATGAGCACCCTCATGTCCCCTCCGCCTCCCTCAGCGCCTGCTGCAGGGCCTTCAGCTTGTGCTCCGTCTCCAGCCACTCCCTTTCGGGCACCGAGTCGGCCACGATGCCCGCGCCGGCCTGAAGCAGCGCCCTCCCGCCCTTGGCCACGAGCGTGCGTATGGTGATGGCGAAGTCCGCGTCGCCGGTGAAGGAGAGGTAGCCGACGGCGCCCGCATAGGGCCCCCTCCTCACGGGCTCGAGCTCCTCTATCAGCTCCATCGCCCTGACCTTGGGCGCGCCGGAGACGGTGCCGGCAGGGAAGAGGGCCCTTAGCGCATCCAGGGGGTCGAGCCCGGGCCTGAGCTCCCCCGTGACCAGGGAGGTGATGTGCTGCACATGGCTGAACTGCCTTATCGCGAAGAGCTCCGGCACGCGCACGGTGCCATACCTGCAGACCCTGCCGCAGTCGTTCCTGGCCAGGTCGACGAGCATCAGGTGCTCGGCCCTCTCCTTGGGGTCGGCCAGCAGCTCCTCCCTGAGCCTCCTGTTCTCGCCAACGTCGGACGTCCTGGGCCTGGTGCCCGCGATGGGATACGTCTCCACCCTCCTTCCCCTTACCCTCACGAGCATCTCAGGGCTCGAGCCCACCAGGAACCTGTCCTCAAACTTCAGGAAGTACATGTAGGGAGAGGGGTTGATCCGGCGCAGGACGCGGTAAAAGGCCAGCAGGTCCCCCTCGATGCGGGCCTCATACCTCCTCGATAGCACCAGCTGGAAGACCTCGCCGGCCGCGATGTAGCGCTTCGCTTTTGCCACGAGGGCCTCGTACTCGCCCCGGCTTAGGTTACAGCGCAGCTCCCCATGCTCGAGCCCCCCTATCTGGGCACCGCGCGCGTGCTCGGCCAGCTGCGCGCTCCTGTCCTCGCCCGACGAGAAGTAGTACGCCCTGCCCCCTCGCGGATCGAAGGCCACCCCGTCCTCGTAGAGGCCCAGCTCGAGCTCAGGGAAGAAGAGGTCGTCCTGGGCCAGGCTGGGCAGCTGCTCCCAGTACCTTACCACATCATAGGAGAAGTAGCCGACGGCCCCGCCCATGTAGGCGAAGGGGCCCCTCGCGCGCCTCGTGCCCATCAGCTCCCTGAGCCTCGGCAATGGGTCGTAGCAGGGCAGCGTGCTGATGCCGTCAGCGCGCTCCAGCTCCAGCAGGCCGCGCCGAACCCTTACCAGCCCGGAGGGCCTAAAGCCCAGGAAGGAGTAGCCCCCCGAGGCCTCGAACAGGAAGGCCGCTTTGCCCTCGCGCTGTAGCGCCGAGAAGAGCTGCAGCGGCGAGCAGGATAGCTCCAGCCTCCTCACCAGGGCCCGGGGCCTCTCCCTCCGTGCCTCCAGGCTGAGCCGCTGCCCCATGCCCGCGAGGCGCGAGCATTAGAGTCTCTTAATAATCATTATTGTATAATTATGGCCACGAGCCGGCTAGGGGCCCGGGCTGAGCCAGGTCACATAGAAGCTGGTCCCGTCGCTGGATAGCGGCGAGGGCTGCGCCTTGAGCTGTGAGGGGTTCGAGAGGCTCACCATCGTCACCTGCCAGACCGAGGAGCCGATGCCGCCCGTGATGCCGTTCACCGTAGCGTAGCAGGTCTGGGGCTGAAAGGTGTAATCGTAGCCGAAGTAGGCGACGCCAAAGTTGGCCAGGGGCAGCAGGCCGCCGCCCGAGGAGGAGGCCTCGACGATCCATTCGACCGAGGACCTCTGCGCGCTCTTCACCTTCACCGATGTGGTGAAGGAGGGGCCCGTCGTCAGGTCCGCCAGCGAGATGACGAAGGCCCCGCCCACATAGCTCACCTCCGCGCTGACTACATCGCCCGCCGAGATCGCCAGGGAGGAGATGATGTGCATGGGCCTGGGATAGAGCTCGTACCATGCCACATATGTCGGCGCGCCGCCCACGCACTCGCCCAAGATGCCCGTCTGTTCTACGGTCGTGCTCGTGAAGCCGTCCATGCCCACCCAAAGGGCAACATAGGAGGACGAGGACGTGCAGCTCAGCGAGGGCACCACCCAGGAGCCCCGCACATCCGTCACAGAGCCGGGCGAAGCGGCCACCATGTATCCGCTCCAGTTGTAGCTCTGCGCGCCCCCCTTTCCTGCGCCATAGGTGAGGGCAGCGCAGAGCGCCAGCGTCAAGAAGAGCAGCGAGGCGGCGTGGGGGAAGAGGGCCGTGGAGAAGGGCCAGAGGGAGGTTCCGAAGGAGAAGGCCAGCGAGGCAAGGGCGCTCGCCTTTGGGGGCGCGTACAGCCGGCAGGTCGTGTACAGCACATAAGAAGCCAGTGAGGCGGCCAGGGCCAAGAAGAGCTCATCGAGCAGGGCCGCAGAGCCGAACATCGTGAAAGCGCCGCCATCGAGGTAGAGGCCCAACGCGCAAAGGGCAGGGAAAGGAGCGCCAGGCCCGGGGCCACGGCGCTGTATATGTGCCCCCGGAAGAGGGCCACGTCAACCCCGTCCACCTCGGGGCTCAGCTCGAAGGAGCCCCGCGTCAGGAGCGCGTGCTGAAGCCCCGGGAGGGCCCTATCCTCGCCGTTCATCGCTACAGAGGCGTTCAGCGAAAGCGAGTAAAGGCAAAGGGGCAGCAGGAAGCACAGGAGCGAGAGGGCTCGCCGCGCATCGCCCCGCTTGCGCGGTTGAGTAAAAGAAGCCGTTGCTGGTCTGGAGGCCCTGGACCGGCGGGGATTTGAACCCCGGACCCTTCACGGCGCCTACATCGCTCTCGCGTGCAAGGCGAGTGCTCTACCAGGCTGAGCTACCGGCCCAGCGGCAAGCCCTCCTGCGCCGTTTTAAGGTTATTCGGCGCTAGAGCCTCAGAAGCTGCAGGATGGGAAGCAGGGGCACCTCGAGCCCGTAGCGCCGTCGGTTGCGGTAGAGGTGAAGGTAAAGCCGCAGCCCGGCGGGGGCGAGGCCCAGCCATGAAGCATCCTGAAGGACCTTACTCTTGATTACGCTGTAGGCCAAGTCGTAGATCCTGAAGCGCCTCCTCAGCAGCCCCCCGTAGCGGTCAGGGTCAAAGCCCGAGAGCAGGAGGTCCTCGACGCTCTGAAGGCTGGGTATGATGCCCTCGCCCACGGCCGGAAAGATGGCCCCCGCCGCCTCGCCCACCGCCAGCGAGCGGCCCTGGGCCAGCGGGTCCACCCTCGTTGCCGGCGTGATCCTCACCGGCCTGCCGACCCTCCTGAGCGGCTCGCCCCCATATCTCCTTAGGAACTCATTCACCCAGCCGAAGTGGCGGCCCTTCATATCCCCGGCCCCCACGTGCGCGAGCCCATCACCCAGGGGGAAGTACCAGGCATAGCCCGTAAGGCCGGGAAAGGGCTCCACATAGAAGTCATCCAGGGGGGGCTGGGAATACTTCACCAGGTACTCCACGGTGGGCACCCAGAGGTCATCGCCCATCTTGGGCAGCAGCTCCCTCACGAAGCCCGTGGCATCCACCACCAGGTCATACTTGTGATAGGGAAACAGCGCCCTCTCGGCGATGGCGTTCACCTCACGGGCCCCCCTTCTCAGGTCGAGGACGAAGCGCGTCTTATCGAAGGTCACGAGGCCCTCGAGCCTGACATATAGGTCCTTGGAGCCGTAGCGCACCTGCATCTCCCTCCCCTTATGGAGCACGTAGTCGTCGAAGTTGAGGCCCGCCCTGGAGGCCAGCTCCCTCATGGGGTAGAGGCAGGTGCCCCAGGCGCAGACGGCCGTGTACTTTTCCGCGGGCGTCTTTTCGATGATGGTGAGCTCGTGCTCGCCCTGAAGCCTTGCATAAAGGTAGGAGCCGGCCAGCCCCCCGCCCACGATGGCGAGCCTCACGACACCGCACCGCCGCAAAAGGATTTAAGGCCTGAGGGCCGCGCGGCGGCGTTGTCGCTGGAGCTGTACTGCGCGTATGACCATCCCCCCTCCAGGATGCAGCCCTCCAAGAGGCAGGGCTTCGTGCAGGCCTTCCTGTGCCCCTCCTGCAGGAACGGCGTAGATGTGGTAGGCAATGGGCTCTACTGCGGCCGCTGCGGCGACAGGATGAAGAGGATTGTCACGGCGACCTACTGTCCCACGTGCAAGTACGAGATAACGGTGCCGGAGCACATCAAGGTGAGCGTGAGCGGGCTGTACAACGCCAGGGCACCCCCTAAGCCCGCCCCACCGCCCGCGGCCCCGGCGCCCCCTGCACCCTCGGGCGGCGCCCTCGACCAGGCGGCGCTGGAGGCGATCATCAAGCTGCTGGAGGCGAGGGGACAGGTGGAGCTGCAGGTGGTCAGGAACCTCCTGAAGGCCCGGCTGAAGCAGGAGGTGGACCCCGAGCCCTATGTGAAGAGGCTGGCCGAGCTCGGGAGGGCCCGCAGGGAGGGCGAGAGGCTCGTCAAGGCGTCGTAGCTGCAGCGGGCGCCATCAGCACACAGCTGTACTGTAGCAGCCCCCTCTTCAGCCAAAGGGGCCTTAGGCCCGCCCTCGCCGCCAGCGCCAGCACCTCCTCGGGCCTCGAGCCATGGCCCAGCAGG
>PSMU01000006.1:0-27554 GCA_040290255.1 Candidatus Australarchaeum erebusense
CCTCCTAAGCTGCAGGTCGTGGGTTCAAATCCCACCGGGCCCGCCTCTAATTGAGTGCAAATCCTTATACAGGATTATGCGCTTATAAAAATCCTTTAAAGCCATACCGATTTACCTATAATATGATTACTATATCGCCTGAGGGGTTTCTGAGATTTCTTAAAATTCTAGAACATTAACTCAACAGTTTTCCAAAATCCTTTAGTGTGTGTTTTGGTGAAGATATGAGCTAACCCATGAGCTATTACGTATTTTAAAACGCTATTAGGCAGTGCTACAGCATTTACTTTAACCAGAATTTTGTTTCCATCCAAGTTTTTGGAGTTATTGAATGATAAAATTCTCAACTGCGCCTTTTTCTGTGTATAAGCTCACTTTCTCAGCCTCAAGATCTGGCCACATATTGTTCCAAATTTTCCAAGGATTCCTCGGTTATCTTAATGAAAGAATCAAGCATCTGAATTAGTGGCATTTTTTCATCATAAACATTTAGTGGGTTGAAATTATCTTCTGGATATCTTGATCTAATTGCATGAGGAGAAAAAACGAAGGAAAGAGAGATCAAAGACAAATAGCAGAAAGTACGTAAAGGAAAAAGCTCAATTTGCTCAATTTGTTCGTTAAGTTTCTTTTTGTTTTCCTCTGTTTCGATGTGACAACTACGAATGATTTGATTTCTCAGTTCCTTTTTTAAAGTTTTTAAAGTTTCTTGTAGTGACATATTCTTTAATAATTTATTTAATTTATTGATTTTGGTAACCCTACTGATTTCGGTTAGCATGTCGTTAAGGTACTTCCTAGAAGAAGAAATCTTCCATAACTTCTTCTCGCCAGCCTTCTTAGTAAGCTTTTTTTCATACCTCTGATACTCACGTAATAACTTATTTATATTTATTGGACCCTTCACTTGCCTAAGTTTTTCTATAAGCATTGGGTACTTTTTAAGATCTTCAATTAGTTTCTCCTTAAGTATGAACGCAACTTGCCATCCAGCATGCCCAATTCGTTTCTTCAAATCCTCTTCGGTGGTTATTATTTTATCCCTAATTACCAGAGATTTAGCTGCTTTTTCAATGCTTTGTTGCAAATAGAACACAGAATGAGGGTAGAGCTTTTTACAAAACAAGCATCTAGCGGCTTCTAAGTCCTTTTTTGCTATTTCTAGCCAAATTAACTCCGTCCTCATATCTTTACTCCTCCTGCTGCAGGAGGCTTTCGCGCACGTAGATGGCTACATCGTAAAACGTGGCCAGCGCTATGGCATCCGAAGCGCGAAAGCCCTTCAGCGGCATGATGTTCCTGTCCCTGCGCTCGAAGTATAGGTCCGCCCTCAGGACCCCGTTCCTAGGGTAGATCTCCACCTTGACCAGGTGCGTGCTGAAGGCCTCCGCCAGCGCTTCTACGATGTTGTAGATGGTGGGTATGGAGCTCCTATCCCCGCTGATGAAGCGAGCGATATGAGATGCTACCTCGCCGGAGAAGGACCTCATGGAAAGGGCCCTTCCATCCTCCGCCCTTAGCGTCAGCACGCCCTCGAGCCCGCCTTCATCCGCAAAGCCCACCGCCTCCACCTTCACCGGCACATACCTCTCCTCGGCGGGGCCCTCCTCGGCCATGGCTTGCCATAGGACCGCCCCGATAAAAAGCTATTTCGAGCCCCAGCCCGCGACAGATACGTGGCCGTCCTAGGGCTTGGCCCGCCGCCGGCATGTCCCAGGGCCTGGGCACTGGGCTTCATGCAAGCGAGCTCACAGCGCCCAGGACCTCAGCCATTTTGCCATCGTATTTCGCGGGGCTTCGGCCGGCTGGCCTCGATAGGTCGGCATCCCCTATACGGACAGGAACAGATACTCTTCTTACGCCCCGCCCTGGTGCGGATCCGTTTTCCGCTCACGCTTGATTGCCACAACGGGTGCCTTCTGAGAAGATGAAGGCCTAAAGGAAACGTCAGCGTAAGCAGGAAGATTGTGTTGGCGAAGAAGTTCAAGCTTCCCTCCCTCCCAAATGGCTATGAGGCTCATCAAGTCGTACCGTAAAAGCAGGCTCTGCCATGCATCGTGTATTACAGTCGATTCGTATCATGCCTCGCCGAATAGGCCGAAGGCGACGTTGACGGCCCTTTCAACGTTATGGGCGCGTTTAGTTATGGCGGCGCCGAGGTTGATGCGAGCAGCGCGAGGAGCGCTGCAAGGATCAGCGCGTTATTGCCCCGAGCCCATACAAAACCCGAGCGCGGCGCCGGTGACGGCTTTCCCGAGGCCGAAATAAACGAAAGGAGGACGTAGCAAAAGGGATTCGGGCAGCCTATATCGCCCGCCCCTAAAAGCAGCCCTGCCGAAAAAGCCGTCGCATAAGAACTGCCGGCCCGCCCCATCCGCAGTGCATGGGCCGAAGAAGCGCAAAGGGACATCGAATAGCTCCCCCAGGGCATACGAGTAGCCGATCGCTCCTCCAATCGCGAAGACAACGCCCTTGATCTGAGGCAATCCAACGAACTGGCCGGCAGCTGCCAGCGCCGTGCCCAGCGCGGAGGTGAACAGCGCTCTGCCTGCGCCAAAGGATGCGGAAACCATCACCGCGTCTATCGGTGCGGGGGGTGGGATTTGAACCCACGAACCCCTGAAGGGACGGGATGCCCTCCCCCTGGGGATCTTAAGTCTCGCGCCTTTGACCCGCGCCTTTGGACGGGCCCTTGTCCAGGCTCGGCCACCCCCGCCGTCCTTTGTGCTCCCATGCGCCATAAAAGGCTAACTAGCCGTCCGGCCCGGGAGCCTAGCCCTGGGCCGCCAGTCGGCTCTCCAAGAGCCTCGCGCGCCAATGCGCCCTGACCAGGAGGAGCGCGGCGTTCTCCGGCGTAATGATATCGCCCTCCTCCGCCAGCAGCAGGGCCTGCAGGTGGGCCCTGGCCAAGAGCCGCTCCAAGATCATGGGCTCCGGGTACTGCATCTCCAGGCCCAGCGCCAGCGCGTTCGCGTGGGCCTGCCGAAGCTCGCTGGCGACGCCCGCGAGGTCCAGCTTCAGCCTTTCGGCCGGTATGAGGGTCCGCTTCCAGAGCACTACCTTCACGGGGAGCTCGGCCTTCATCGGCCTCAGGTTGAAGCGCCTGAGCAGGGCCGCGAGCTTGGGCGTGATGACATCGCCGGGCTTCGCCACCTGCGTATCCTTCGCCACCCAGACCGTGCCGCCCTCCACCCTCGTGGGTATCTTGAACTCCCTGAACTCCGTGAGCACGGGGCCCGGCGGCAGGCCCGTGTTGCCCGCGGGCACGATGATCGGCTCTACGGCTATGTCCCCCGCCTTGGCCGGAAGGCTGATCTTCAGCTCCGAGAAGGTGGCCACGAGCTCGAAGGGGTCCATCTTCGTGAAGGCCAGCAGCACCTGCCCCTCCAGGTAAGGCAGCAGGCGCTCCAGGCCCTCGTCTAGGCTCGAGAAGACCTTGGCGGCCAGCTTTACCCTGGGCACGAGAAGGGCTACCTTGCCCCTAAGGCGCTTCCTGTACTCATTGATGAGCAGCGCGCTGACGCGGTTAAGGGGACAGATGGCCACGCATTCATGCTCCCGAGCATAGCGCTCCAGTTGCTCCATCAGCGCCCGCTTCCGGGCCGGGTACCTTCGCGGCGTTACGGCCAGCTGGCTCACTTCACCATCACCTGAAGGGCCCTCGGGGGGCCCATGGTGGCCTTTATCATCACCTTCTTCACGTTATCCTCGCCCCTGGGCAGCTTCCTCACCAGGTGCTCCAGCACGGCCAGCGCGTTCTCCGCTATTTCCGTGTCCCGCATGCCCTCATCGCCCACCTTGCAGCTGAAGGCCAGATGGCCCTTGTTCCTGAGCCTTGTGGAAAGGAGAAGGCGCCGGACGGCCTCCTCGGGGGGCGTGGCGGGGAAGAGGGGCATGGGCGCCTTGCCGCGAGGCGCCAAATACGGGCCCAGCGCCCTGCCCACGCGGGGCATCAGGGGGGCCTCCACCAGCAGGAAGTCGAGCTCCCTGGCGAGCTTTTTCGCGGCCCTCTTGCTCGCCGCGAGCGCATCGACCTCGCCGGGCGTCAGCACCCTGGCGATGCCCTCAACCCTCCTGAGCCTGAGCTCGAGGTCCCCGGAGGCCACGGCATAGACGCGAGGCGCCTCCGTAAACCTATGCGGCAGGGGCACGGCCTCGTTTAGGGTCAGCAGCTCCCTGTCCTTCTTCGGATCCAGGCCCTTGAGCGTGACGATCAGCTCGAAGCTCTGGGCAAAATTCCTCCTGGGCGCCGAGGCCCTTGCCTCCCTTACCAGGGCCTCGAGCTGTTCCTTGCTGACCATGACGAAGCGGCCTGCGCGGCAGGCGCTTCCTAAAAAACCCTTTCCCCTCCAAACCTTTATAAGCGCGCGAGGCCGGCCTCGCCCATATGCTGGCGCCCAAGGAGGTCAGGACCTTCTGCCCTCGCTGCGGAAAGTACACTACGCATGCGCTATCGCTCTATAAGAAGGGAAAGGACAGGGCCATGGCCTGGGGGGCCCGCAAGCACGAAAGGAGGAGGAGGGGCTACGGCGGCCAGAAGTACCCAAAGCAGAGGAGGACGGCCAAGACCACAAAGAAGCAGACGCTGAAGCTCACGTGCAAGGAGTGCGGCAGGCAGCGGCTTCGGCCGGGCCTCAGGCTTCGCAAGCTGGAGATAAAGAGGTGAGGGGGCCTTGCCGGGCGAGCAGGAGCTCATTCCATCACCGCGAAGCAGGTTCCTCCTGGTAAAGTGCTCCAACTGCGGGCTGGAGATGGTCAGCTTTAGCCATGCGGCCGGCGAGGTGCGCTGCAGGGCCTGCGGCGAGCTGCTGCTCAGGCCCACGGGGGGCAAGGCGCGGCTCGTGGGCGGCGTCGTGGTGAGGGTGCTTGAGTAGGGAGGGCGTCAGCGCGGGCGCCAAGGTCGAGCTGCCGGTGGAGGGAGAGCTCGTCTACGGCATAGTGACCAAGATCACGCCCCATGGGGCCTATGTGGCCCTGCCCGAGTACAGGGGCGTCGAGGGCTTCGTGCACATCAGCGAGATGACTTCGGGCTGGATAAGGAACGTCGAGAAGGTGCTGAGGGAGAAGCAGCGGGTCGTGGCCAAGGTGATCAGGGTCGAGCCGGCGAGGCTCGAGGTGGACCTCAGCCTGCGCCAGGTGAGCGGCGAAGAGAGAAGGAAGAAGGTCCTCGAGGTAAAGCAGAACGAGAAGGTGAGGGCCGTCTTCGCGAGGCTGAAGGCCCGGCTGGGATGGGGGGACGATTACCTTGAGGGCGAACTCACGAAGAAGCTCCTTTCCCTGGGGGCCTCGCCCTTTGAGGCGCTGGAGAGGGTGGTCAAGGAGGGGCCCAACCTCCTGCTCTCGTTGGGCCTGCAGGAGCAGGAGGCCAGGGCCATCTGGGAGGAGGCGAGGGATAAGATCAAGCCCAGGATCTACCTGGAGCACAGGCTGCTGGAGCTCAGGTGCAGGGCGCCGGATGGTGTGGAGAGGATAAGGGCCGCGCTGCTCTCCGCGCTGGAGGACGGCGTGGAGATACAGTACCTGGGGGCGCCGCGCTACCTGCTCAGCGTCTCCTCACCCGACCCCCGGGAGCTCAAGGGGAGGGTAGAGCAGGTGTTGGGCAGGCTGGAGGGCAAGGCCCGTGAGCTGGGCGTGGAGGTTAGGCAGCTATGAAGCGCCTCCTGCTGCGCTGTGAGGCCTGCGGAAGGTATACGCTGGAGCCCCGCTGCCCGCGCTGTGGAGGCGCGACCCATTCGCCCCATCCTCCCAAGTTCTCCCTGCAGGACCCCTATCTGGACCTCCGGCTGGGGCAGGAGCACATAAGCCGCCTGCTCTCAGGCGATGCGGTAGACCAGCACGAAGACCCTGATGTTGAGGCTCGTGTGGGGCTGGGCCGAGGACTGAAAGACGAGCTGCAGGGGGCCTGAGCCGCCGCTTGGGTAGTGCACCTGCTCCCTCACCAGGAGCACGGGGGGCGTGAAGCCGAGGCCCTGGTTCACCTGCTGCTGGTACTGCTGCGTTAGAGCGTAGTCGGGCTTGAAGGGGAAGAGCTTGCCGAGCAGCGTATTGCTCCAGAAGTAGGGCGTGGGCAGCAGGTTGCTGTCCAAGTAGAGCGAGACGTTCAGGCCCGGTATCCTGGCGAACCACTGCATCTTGCTGCCGTCGCCCCCCAGGCTGGTGAGCCCATATGGGTCCCTCTCGAAGGAATATACGCCGGGATAGAAGCCTATGCCCGAGACGGCCACCATGACCACCACATAGTTGGCCTTCAGCTCATCCCGCAGGATGTGAATGCCGGTGGCCTCGTCCGACATGAAGGCCCTGCCCACCTCCGCGATCTTGGTGCTGTTGAGCGTGGCGTTATCCACCAGCACGGTCCTGTTGCCCATCACGTTGATCCAGTACCCGTAGTCCCACCAGGAAGCTATGATGGCGTCGGTGGGCGTATTCTGCCTTATCCAGGCGAGCGCCTGCAGCCAGTCCTCTATGGGCTGCGCCGCGCGAATGGGCACCGCGGCGGAGGCGATGCTGGTGGGCACATCGGCATCGACCACCCAGCCCGAGACCCCTCCCCTCGAGTAGAAGGGGTTCACGAAGAAGAAGGCCAGCAGCAGCGCCAGAAGCAGGCCGGCGAGCAACCTGTAAGCGGAGGAGGCCTGGCGCAGCTTAGCGCCGGCCGCGGCCAGGGCCTTCATCAGGCTGGAGAGGCCCAGCCCTCCCAGCAGCGCGGCCGCCAGCGCGGCGAAGACCAGCAGCCTTGAGAAGGAGGAGGAGCTGTAGATGCCGAAGATGCCTATGCTGAGGGCCAGCATATCATCGTTGCTCCTCCTCCTCAGGGCCACCACGGCCCCAAGCAGCGCCAGGAGCAGGAAGGGGCCGAAGTTATACAGGTAGTCGGCGCCCGAGGGGGTCAGGTGCTCGGCCACGGACTCCACCAGAGCGTTCTGGCCCCTCTGAAGGGGCGCCACGACGCTTAGGTAGCGCAGCGAGAGGCCCGATGGGATATCGAAGCTGAACAGCGCCAGCGCGGCCAGGGTTGCCACCAGGCCCCCCGAAACGAGCGTGGCCAGCGAAGGCAGCGCGCGCTCCCTCCTCACGGCCAGCAGGAGGCCTAGGGAGGCGTACAGCGCCAACCCGCCCGCATTGAGCGCGAGCAGCGGGCCAGGGCGCGGGAAGAGGGCTCCCGTCAGGACCATAAGGGTGCTGGTGAGCAGCGCGGCCCTCTTCACCTGCTCGGCATCCTCCTTGGCGAAGATGGCCAGCAGGCAGAAGAGGGCCATCACGCCCAGGAAGAACTGGGAGCCGCCCCAGCTGGTGAGCGAATAGCCCAGCACCAGCCCCGCCAGCGCCGAGTAAAGGGCCCAGCGCCTCTCCTCAGAGGAATAGGCCTTGGCGAAGAGCAGAAGGCCCAGGGTGCTCAGGAAGAGCGCGAGGGGCTCGGACTTGAACCAGCCGAGGTTGCCGCGCTGTATCACGGGAGGGGTGACCGAGAACAGCAGCGCGGCCGCCAGCCCGGCCTGGGCCCCGCCGAGCCTCCGGGCCAAGAGGAAGAGCGGAAAGATGGTGAAGGCGCCGAAGAGGACGGGGAAGATGACCAGGTAATCGTAGAGCGAGACGTTCAGGCCCAGCACGTCCTTGATGAAGAGGTAGGTGAAGGCGCCCGTCAGGTGCAGGCCGTCCTGGGAGGTCACGGCCACGGCCCTCCCCTCGGGGTACCAGGTGGTCTTGTCCACCCAGTTGAAGTAGCCGCTGGGCCCGAAGAGGCCCCCCAGCAGCCCCTGGCTCTCCACGGCGTTCACGATGTAGTTGGCGGCCTTGTAGTCGTAGTAGGGGTCGAACTCGTTGAGGTAATAGCCGTGCTTGGCCGGCAGGGCCCTGAGCGTTATGGCGGCGAAGAGCAGGAGCGCCAGCGCCAGCAGCTGGGCCAGCCCTCGAGCGCTGAGCTCGGGCCTGCGCAGCGAAGGCCAGCGCATCGTGCCGTGCCCTTGCCGCGGCCTTATAAAGCCTTGGCCGGGCAAGCATTTATATAGCGAGGGGGCCCAAAACGTGCGTGGCTCACGTGGCCTTCGTGCTGATCAACGCGGAGCTGGGCTCGGAGGAGGACCTCGCGAGGGAGCTGAGGAAGATCGAGGGCGTATCGGAGGTCTACATAGTCTACGGCGTCTACGACATCATAGCGAAGGTGGAGGCGGACAGCATGGAGAAGGTGAAGGAGATAATAACGTGGAAGATAAGGCGCCTGCCCAAGGTGAGGAGCACGCTCACCATGATCACCGTGGGCCAGAAGCAGTAGGGCCTGCCAGGATGCCGCTGCACGTGGGCATCGATGATACGGACTCGCCCAGGGCGATGTGCACCACGTACGTGGGCTATAGGCTCGTCGAGGAGCTGGTGCGCCGAGGGTTCGCGCTCAGGGGCCTGCCCAGGCTCATAAGGCTCAATCCAAATTGCCCCTATAAGACCAGGGGCAACTGCGCCATAGGCCTTTCGCTCGAAGCCGATGAGCGCCGAGCCCAAGAGGTGCTGGAAGTTGCCGTCCAAGCGGTGCGGAGATGGGCGGACTTAGGGCATGAGTTCACGGAGCCCGCGGTCGTGGTGCTCCGCGGCGAAGTTGCCGCCGAGCTGAAGGACTTCTCCAGGAGGGCCGTGAGGGAGCTGCTCCATGTCGAGGAGGCGAGGGAGCTCCTGGAGCGCCATCGCGCGCTCTGGGCGACGCTGAAGGAGAGCGGGCTGGGGCTCATCGGCGCCCTGGCGGCGGCGGCCTACGAGTTCTCCGGCAATTCGACCTACGAGCTGCTGGCCTATAGGCAGAGCGGCAGCTGGGGCAGGCCCAGGCTCGTGGAGGAGACCTCGGTGCTGAGCATGGATGAGCGCACGAGGCCCTATACCTTCGATAACGTGGACTACAGCACGGGCGAGATCAGGATAACGCCCCATACCCCCTGCCCCGTGCTCTACGGCATCAGGGGCGTGGACCCCTATCACCTCTGCCTCGCGCACGCCTTGGTCAGGGCGAGGGAGCCCGTGGAGGGCTGGCTCATCTACGAAACGAACCAGGCGAGCGACGAGCACCTGCAGAGGCTCAAGGTGGGCGCGCTCAGGCCCTACGTGAGCGCCCGAATACTGGGATATATCTCCTCGAGGCCCCGCGTGGAGCGCGGGGGGCACCTGTTCTTTGGCCTGAGGGATGAAACCGGGGAGGTGAGGTGCGCGGTCTACGAGCCCATGAAGGGCCTCAGGAGGCAGCTGCTGGCGCTTGAGCTGGGGGATGTGGTCGAGGTGGACGGCGCGTATAAGCCCAGGGAGGGCCAGGAGGTCACCCTCAACGTGGAGCGCATCAGGGTGCTCAGGCTCGCCCCGAAGGTGAGGAGGCTTGCGCCGCCCTGCGCCAGCTGCGGCGGCAGAATGAAGTCCTATGGCCTGGCCAGCGGGTATAGATGCGCGCGCTGCGGGGCCAGGGCCGGGCCGGAGGCGGCCAGGCTTGTAGAAGTGGCCAGGCAGCTGCAGCCGGGCACCTATGAGGCCCCCGCCAGGGCCCGAAGGCATCTGGCCAAGCCTCTGGCGAGGATCTATTGAGGGGCCCCGAGGCCTACGTGCTCCTGCTCGGGCAGGATGACCCCAGGCGCTGCACGGGCAGGAGGGTGGTGGCCAGGGGCCTGGCCAGGCCGCTCTACAGCAGGAGGAGCCTGGCTCTGCTGAGGGGGGCGCTCATCCTGAACCCCTTTGGGCGCCTGCTGCTGCCCTCCGAGGTCAGGACCTGCGCCGCGCTCGTGGCCATCGACGGCTCCTGGAGGAACCTGCCCACGCTTTTCAGGGGGCTCAGGAGGCAGGCCTTCAGACGCCTTCCGCTGCTGCTGGCGGGCAACCCCACGAACTACGCCGTGCTGGGCAAGCTGAGCACGCTGGAGGCCCTGGCCGCGGCCTATTACTTGGGGGGCTTCGTGGAGAGGGCCCTGGGCCTCTGCGCCCTCGTGAAGTGGGGCTCCACCTTCCTGGCCCTCAACAGGGAGCCCCTGGAGGACTACAGGCGCGCGAAGGGCGAGGAGGAGCTGCTCGCGCTGGAGAGGAGGTACTTCGGCTTCACGCCCGGCGGCGGGGCGGGGCCCTGGGGCCCAGGCGAGGGCCAGCAGGCGAAGGCCGGCGGCGAGCACGGAAAGGAAGAGGAGCATGCTCTCCGGCGTGAAGAGGCGGTAGCTCACGCCCATGAAGAGGTACCAGAGCATGAGCGGGAGGGTTAGGTAGATGCGCTGTGAATACACGTAGATGAGCAGGTAGATGGTGAGCCCCCCGAGCGCGAACAGAAGCAGCGCAAGCCCCCTCCTCAGCCTCGTAGGGCCGCGCCCCATCAGCGGCCAGGCGTAGGCAGCGGGCAGCAGCAGGAAGGTGGCGCCGAAGGGGTTCAGGGCCAGGGCTACGAGCGAGAGAAGGGCGAGCGCGAGCGCCTCGGCCGCGAGGGCTTGGTCCGGCGCCGGGCGTAGCCTTCGGCCGAGCCTGAAGGCGCCATAGAGCCCTAGAAGGAGGGCCGCGGCCCAGAGCGCCATGGCCCCGTAGGCGGGCTGGTAGAGCAAGGGATGTCGAGGAGGCGGGGGGTAGAGCTCGTAGTAGGGCAGCAGGTTGAGCAGCGGGAGCGCCTTCGCCAGCGCATAGGCGCCCGTCAGCGCCGCCAGCACGGCCAAATAGCAGCCCGCCTCCCTCCAGGCCTCCCGCTTCAGGCGGCGCGCTGAAGCGAGCGCAAAGATATACAGCGGGCCGAGCAGCGCCGCTTGGGCTAGCGGTAGCACGTTGGAGCCCACGCGCCCCTGGCCTGTGGCCAGATAGTAGGAACTCTCCCGTGGGAGGGAGGGCAGCGCCTCCAGCGCCTCCAGCGCGCAGGCGCTCACCCTGCCATAGGCGAGCAGCGCCTCCTCCGTCACGAGCTCATAGACGTCCTCGGGCGTATGGTACACCTGGCGCGAGAGCTCCGGCCTGTCGCCCCACGTGGAGTACTGGACCGCGGCGATGCCCTGCCTCAGCAGGGGGCCCTGGTCCGTGAAGGAGATGAGCACCGCCCTCTGCGCATACTCCTCGAGCCCAAGGGGCTGGGAAAAGGCCAGGCCCTCCTTTTCCGCACAGGCCGCGATCAGCTCCCTGAGCCAGAGCGGCGAGTATCCGGCAAACTGGCCTATGGGGTCCACGGCGATGCCCAGCGCCCTGCCCACGTCCACGTATTCGGGCACCAGCGCCACGGAGGGGGGCAGGGGGCCCGGGTAGTGCTGGGCCAGGTATGCCGCGCCCAGCATGCCCCACTCCTCGCCGTCCACGAAGGCAAAGGCCACGCCCCTCTTGAGCGGCTGCGAGGCCAGAGAATGGGCCAGCGCGAGCACGACGCCCACGGCGGCCGAGGTGTAGGCCGACTCGGTGGCCGTGGGGGCCTGGTCGTAGTTGGTAAGGATCAGTATCGCCTCCGCGCCCTGGCCCTGCCTGATGGCCAGCACGTTCCTCAGCGTCACCTGCTCCCCCAGCCGGGCCGTGAACTCCTGCACCGTAACATCATAGCCCCACTGCCCGAGCAGGCCGGCCAGCCAGAGCGCCGCGGCCTGGGCATCGGGGGAGCCCGTGGACTTGTGGGGGAAGGCCTTGGCGAAGGTCCTGCCCAGCAGGTAGGCCTCCGTGGCGTTGAAGGTGGGGCTGGCGGGCAGGGGGAAGGAGTAGGAGGTGGGCTGCGCGCCCCATGAGAGCAGAAGAAGGCCTAGCAGCGGCAGGCTGATGCCAAGCGCCGCTAGGGCCTTCATGTGGGCAACGGCAGGGGCTGCCAGGCCTGCCCCTTCAGCTCGAAGAGCCCTAATCCCTGGCGGGCCAGCTCGACGAGCAGCGGGAGAGCGGGCAGGCAGCCTTCGGGCGCATAGCAGCCGGGCTCGGCCACCCGCCCCTTGGCCAGGAGCTCGGCGCAGAGCGCGGCGGGAAGGGCCGTCAGCCTCCCCATCCTGTCGGCCGCCGCAAGGCCCAGGGAGCCCGAGGGCGATGAGACATCGACCCTTACGGCGCTGCACTCTACGCCTCCGGAGCGAAATACGTCCTCTATGCGGTGCAAAAGCTCCGCCAGGCGCCTCCTCCTGCCCGGCGTCGAGGTCAGGCGCAGCTTCACGAAGAACCGGCCCAGGCCGTTCTGCCAGTCCGGCACGAGCCCTCCCTTGACCTCCACGGAGCTTAGACCGCGGAGGTAAAGCGGCAGCGTCACGGGCTCGGGATGGCCCGTATAATAGGTGAAGGCCCTGCCGATGGGCTCGGGGAAGAGCACCTCCTCCTTGCCCGAGCCGGCCTCCACGAGGCTCCTCCTGCCCTCAAGGTACATGGGCACCCGGCCCGTTATGGCGTAGAGCAGGTGCATGATCACGGCCAGGCCCCTGCTGTCGGCCGCCGAGCCCACCCAGTGCACGCGCACCTGGGCCGCGCCGCCCAGCCTTTCATAGGCGTATTTGGCCAAGAGGTTGCTGAGGCCAGGGGTCCAGCCCATGCCCGTGATCACCGTCATGCCGCGGGAGCGCGCCGCCTCGTGCAGGGCCAAGATCTGCTCGGCCGCATCATAGTCGTCGCAGATGTCGACGTAGTTCGTGCCCGCCTCCAGCGCGGCCCTGGCCAGAGGAGGCCCAAATTCATAGAAGGGGCCCAGCGCGCTCACGGCTACATCGTAGCCCCTCAGCAGCCGCACCAGCTGGTCGGCCTGGCGGGCGTCCACGTGCACGTACCTGCATCTTTCGCCCGCCTCCGCCGCCAGGGCCATGCCCCTCTCCCTGTTCACGTCGCCCACGTGCACCTCATCGAAGGCGCCCCGAGAGGCGAGGGCCCTTACTATGTGGCTGCCCATGTCGCCGGCCCCACCCAGCACGAGCACCTTCACGCTCCTATATCGCCGGCAGAGCATTTAAAGCCGCGCCACGCCCTCCTGCCGGCTTGCAGGGCCTCAGCTTCGGCAGGCTCAGGGCGTACATAGGCGGCAGGTGGGTGGAGCCCGAGGCCGAGAGGTGGGAGCCCATCTATGACCCCGGCCGAGGCGTGCCCATAGGGCAGGTGCCCTTCTGTGGGGAGCGGGACGTGGGCGAGGCCGTCGAGGCCGCCCAGAGGGCCTTTGAGGAGTGGTCCTCCAGGCCGGTGCATGAGAGGGTGAGGCTGCTGCTGAGGATCAGGGCCGTGCTGGAGGAGCGCCAGGAGGAGCTCGCGGCGCTGACGACGCTCAACCACGGCAAGACGCTGAGGGAGAGCAGGGGGGATATGAGGAGGACGATGGAGAACGTGGAGGCCGCGATCGCGGCAACCATTCAGCTGGCGAAGGGCGAGAGGCTCGATGAGGTGGGCAGGGGCATCGATACCTATGTAAGGAAGGAGCCGCTGGGCGTGTTCGCGGTCATAGGGCCCTTCAACTTCCCGATCATGGTCCCCTTCTGGTTCATCCCCTATGCCCTGGGCCTTGGGTGCGCGGTGGTCGTGAAGCCCAGCGAGGTTACCCCGCTGCCGCTCACCGAAGCCATTCGGCTGCTTGAGGGGGAGGCGGGGGTGCCGCCCGGGCTGGTCAACGTCATACATGGGGGCAAGGAGACGGCCGAGGCCCTGATAAGGCACCGCGACGTTAAGGGCGTCTGCTTCGTGGGCTCCACGCCCGCGGCAAGGTCCGTGTACAGGCTCGCCGGCGAGCTGGGCAAGAGGTGCATAGCGGGCGGAGGGGCCAAGAACTTCTGCGTCGTGCTGCCCGACGCGGACCTGGCCTCCACGGTGCCGGCCCTGCTGGAGGGGTTCTTCGGCAACGCGGGGCAGAGGTGCCTCAGCAGCGCCAACCTGGTGGCCGTGGGCGAGGCAGAGCAGCGGCTCGTGCCTAAGTTGACGGAGGCCGCGGCCAGGCTGAGGGTGGGCTATGGGTTCGAGGAGGCGACGGAGATGGGCCCGCTCGTCTCCGGCAGGGCCAGGGAGAGGGTGAGCGGCTATGTTGAGGCCGCGCTGCGCGAAGGCGCCCGCCTGACGCACGGGGGCAAGGCCCTCTCCGTGCCGGGCTATGAGGGGGGCTTTTACTTTGCGCCCACGGTGCTGACGGAGGTCCTGCCCGATATGAAGGTGGCCAAGGAGGAGGTCTTCGGGCCCGTGGCGGGCGTCATGAGGGCCGAGGGTATCGAGCAGGCCCTGGAGCTGGTCAACGGCGCGACGGGATACGGGAACGCGGTGACGCTCTTCACTCGAAGCGGCGCCAGCGCGAGGGAGTTCGCGAGGCGCGTGAAGGCGGGCAACGTGGGCATAAACGTGCCCGTGCCCGCGCCCGTGGGCTACTTCCCGTTCGGAGGAATGCGGGACTCCTTCTTCGGCATCCTGCACCCCCAGATGGACAGCGTGGAGTTCTTCACGGATAAGAAGGTCGTCATCGAGCGCTGGTAGCGCGGGACGGGCCCGGCGGGATTCGAACCCGCGACCCCCGGCTTAGAAGGCCGCTGCGCGAGCGCTGTGCGCTGTCCGAGCTGCGCCACGGGCCCGAGAGGTGCTCAGAGCTGCCTGGCGCCGGATTTAACGCTTTCCCTGAGCCCCTGGAGCACCTCCCCCGCCCTTGCGCCCGGCACGCCGCCCTGGGCGAACCTGTCATCGCCGCCGGCCCCGCCGCCATATCTCTTCGCCACGGCCAGCAGCAGCCCCTTGGCCGAGAGCCCCCTCCTGCGGGCCTCCTCGCCCACGCCGGCCAGCAGCCTCAGGCCAGCCCCCTCTTGATGGGCTATCACGCAGACCAGGCGCGGGTTAGCCCTGATGGCCTCCTCTATAAAGGCGCCATAGGCCTCCGCCGGGAGCGGAGGCGCCTCCCATGAGAAGTAATAGAGCCCGGCCAGGCTCTCGGCCCCCCCGCCCGCAACCACCCTGGCCAGCTCCCTCAGCGCCTGCCTGATGCCCTTCTCCCTTGCCTCGGCCCTCTCCAGCAGGGCCCTCAGGGTGTCCAGGGCCTTTTCGTGAGAGGTGCCCAGGGCCCTCACGACCTCCCGCACGAAGGCCTCCTGCGCCCTCACATACTCCAGCGCGGCCTCGCCCGCCACATATACTAGCCGCTCCACGCCGTCCTGCACGCGCTCGCTCCTGACGACCTTTATCAGCCCTATCTCGCCCGTGGAAGAGCAGTGAGTGCCGCCGCAGGCCTCGACGTCATAGTCCCCCACCTTGACGATCCTCAACACCCTGCCCGGATAGGCCCCGCCCTGATAGATCCTGAAGGAGTACCTGGCCTCGGCCTCCGGCCTGGGCAGGTATTCGATGGTCACCGCCAGGTTCTGCCTGACCACCCTGTTCGCCTCCTCCTCTATCCTCCTGAGCTCCTCCTCCTCGAGCCTCCTGAAGTGCGTGATGTCCAGTCTCGCGTAGTCGGGCGTCTTGAGCGCGGAGTGCTGCCATACCCATCCGCCCAGCGCCCTCCTGGCGGCCGCGTTGAGGATATGCGTGGCCGTGTGATGGGCCATGATCCTCCTCCTCCTCGCGATGTCCACGAGCCCCTCCACCATCTCCCCCTCCGAGAAGCTTGGAGGGGAGGCCAGCTTGTGCAGGACCACGTCGCCCAGCTTCTGCACATCGACCACCTGTATGCCCCCCAGCGTGCCCGTATCGGCCACCTGCCCCCCTCCTTCGGGGTAGAAGGCCGTGGCCTCCAGCACAACCCAGGGCCCCGGCAGCACCCTAAGGACCCTGCTGGAGAAGCGCGCCAGCGAGGCGTCCTCATAATAGAGCGGCCTGGTGGGCGGGAGCCCCTCGAGCCCCTGCTCAAGCGCGCGGGGCCTCTCCTCCCTCCTCTCCTGCGCCCTTTCGGAGAGCCTGGAGTAGAAGGCGGCGGGCACCTCCTGCAGCAGGCCCCTCTCCTGCAGGAGCTCCGGGCTCACGCCGTGTGATTCGTAGAGCGTGACCAGCCTGTCCACGCTCAGCTGCCCCCCCTCCCTGCCCAGCCGGGCGAGCAGCTCATCGACCCTGGAGAGGGTCCTGGCATACTTCTCCTGCTCCGCCTCCAGCACCGCGAAGACGTCATCGATGCGCTCGAGCAGCTCAGGGTACATGGCCTTCAGCTCCTCCGCATGCCAGAGGCAGACCTGCTTTATGTCCAGGGCCCAGCCATAACGCCTCATCAGCGAAAGGGCCCTCCTGAGCACGAGCCTGAGGTTATAGCCGCCCGCCATGTTGCTCGGTATGAGGCCATCCGCGATGGCGAAGAGAAGGGTGCGCGCGTGGTCCGCGATGGCGTAGGCCGCCTGAAGGGGGAGTATTTGGGAGGCCAGGGAGCGCTCCTCCACGCCCAGGCGGCCCGCCACCCGCCTGAGCAGGGCCAGCGGCTGCACCTCCGCCTCCCAGTCCTCCAGCCCCGCCTCGATGGCAAAGGAGGAGAGCAGGCGCCCATCATAGGCCAGGCCCGTGGCCTCGATGATCCCGCGCAGGGCGCCGGGGAAGACGCTCTCATAGCTCATGGGCGTGCCGTTCAGCAGCCAGGCGAAGCGCTCCAGGCCGGCGCCCATGTCGATCACCTTCTGCTTCGTGCGGCGGTAGCTCTCCGGCGTGCCCTCGAACTCCGTGAAGACGGCGTTTCCCAGCTCCAGCCCCCTCACAAAGTATTCCAGCGAGTACCCAAAGGCCCCATAGCCCAGCCAGACATCCTCTTTGAAGACGACCTCCTCCTTGGGTATGCCCAGGCGCCTCGTGAGCAGCTCGAAGTCCAGGTCGATGCAGGTATCCTTCCAGTAGCCGCCATCCACGCCCTCGCCCGTGATGCTGTGCTGGCCTATCATGCAGAAGGTAGTATAATGCTTGCCGCTCAGGCCCACGTTGCCCAGGTCCTTGAACCGCACGCAGACCTGCGGGATGATGAGCGGGTTCGCGGGGAACTCGAAGATGACGCGCGAGTCCTCCACCCTCTGAAAGCTCACGATGGAGGCGACGGTGAAGTAAAGGTCGGGCCTCCAGCGCGCCACGACGGGATAGCGGGCCACGCTCGCATGCCCGTGCCCCTTGAAGAAGGCCTCGATCTCCCTCCAGGCCTCCACATATCCCAGCCTGCGGGGCGTGGGGGGCTTCCCGATGAAGCCATAGCGCTCACAGGGCTGGTCGGGGCAAGTGCGCCTCTGCGGGTCCAGCGTCCAGAAGTGTCGGCCGCAGCTTGGGCAGCGCTTCCTAAGGAACCCCTCCCTCCTGAAGAGCTCGACCTCGTAGAACTCCTTGTAGCGCTCCGAAAAGTAGCGCTGGAGCTCCTCCTTGGCCGCCTTCATGTGAAGCACCGCCCTCCCCTTTCGGGCTAATAGGCTTACCGGTGGTAAAGGTTTTAAGGCGTCGGCGGCCACCGCCGCGAGATGGAGTACATCTACGCGGCCCTCCTGCTTCACTCACTGGGCAAGGAGGTGGATGAGCCCTCGCTGAAGAAGGTGGTGGAGGCCGCGGGCGGCCAGCCCGATGAGATAAGGATAAAGGCGCTGGTCGCGGCCCTGAAGAAGGTCAACATAGCCGAGGTGATCAAGGGGGCCACGGGGCTGGTTGCGGCCGCGCCCGCAGCGCCCCCGCCCGCGCCGCAGCCCGCGGCGGCGCCCGCGGAGAAGAAGGAGGAGGCCGAGGAGAAGAAGGAGGAGGCCATGGAGGGCCTCGCCGCCCTCTTCGGCTAGGCCATATGAAGGTGCTGCACCTGATCATCAAGGGCGAGCCGTGCAGGGGCGAGGAGCTGCGCTCGCTGGCCCTCTCCCTGGGCGCGGTGGGCGCCACGGTATCGAAGGCCTACCTCTCCGACCCCAGCACGTACAGGCTGGGCCTCACCTTCCTCGACTCGGGCGCTCCTGACCTCAACTTGCTCAAGGAAAGGCTGGGCCAGGCGGGCTTCACGGTCGTCCAGCAGGTCCAATAGCCCTGAGGTAAATAATTACTACCTAGTATTGTTTTTATACCTCTGCGGGCGGCCCTGGGCATGGCGTGGGAGCGAGAAGGCGAATGGGATAGAGCCTATAGGGCCCTGAACGAGCTCTCCAGGGCCTGGATGCTGCCCGTGGTCCATGCGCTGGGCCAGCGGGGGCGCCTGAGGTTCAACGACCTGAAGAGGAGCCTGAGGGGCATATCCTCCACCTGCCTGGCGCAGAGGCTGAGGGAGCTGGAGAGGATGGGCCTGGTGGAGAGGAAGGTGAGGCCCGATAAGCCGCCCAGCGTGGAGTACGCGTTGACCAAGAGGGGCCATAGCCTCTTCTCACGCCTCAGCGCGCTGGCCGAATGGGCAAGGGCCTAGGCCTGGCGCCCTGGCCTCTCTTTGGCACCTTCCCGCCGCGGGGGCGGCCGGCGAGCTCTCCGGGCAGGTATCTCTCCTCGCGGGCCCGTGGTGCTAGGGCCCGGGAGCCCCTGCGCCCACGGGCTAAGCTGCTCCTCCCAGCAGCGGCGCCACATCCTCCTCGCCCACCCCGAGGTTCTTCGCGATCAGCTCGGCCGAGAGGCCGGGCTGGGAGGCCCGCGCGGCCGCCACCAGCTCCCTAAGGTAATGGGCATAGGTCTTGGACTCCTGCGCCTGCCAGGCCTCCTCGAAGCGCTCCCTGAGCAGGATCGCTAGGCTCTCCGACGGAATGGTGTAGCCCTTGCGCGTGGGCTCATCCCTTCCCTTCCTGCCGGGCACGCCCACGATCACGAGCCTGTCATCGACGCACATATACCTCATATCGCTGACGAGCACCGAAGGGCTGAACTTGACCTCCGCCCCCGCCTCCCTGTAGCGCCGGGCCATCCTCAGCCTGTCGGGCGCCAGCGGGAGCAGGTAGCGCACCCTAACCCCCCTGCGGCAGGCCTCCGAAACGGCCTCCAGCACCTTCTGCACCACCTCCGCCTCCTCGGGCCCCGGCATGCTCCCCGTGACGCTCCCGAAGACCTGCTCCTCCGCCTTCTGCAGCGCCTCTATGACGGCCACAAAGTACTCCTGCCTAGAGATGGCGTCCGCCACCGAGGTAAACCTCCTCATCATCAGCTCCCTGGACCTGATCTCCCTCCTGTTCAGCATGAGCAGCAGCACCGTGGCCCCTAAGAGCACCAGCTCCACGGCCGCGAGCACCAGCTGGAAGGCGGTGGGCTCCTGGGCCACGCGTGGCGAGCTAAGGCGCCATATTAAACCCTAATACACGCGCGCCTCCGCCGCCTCGGCGATGATGCGGTTGCCGTCCGGGTCGCTCAGCGCGAGCGCCTCTGCCCCGGTCCCCAGGCCCTCGGTGCGCTCGTAGGCGAGCCCCAGCTCCCTCAAGTGGGCCTCCAGCGCCTCGAGGCCCTGGCGCGAGAGGCGCAGCGAGAAGGCCCTGAGCTGCACGGAGTTAGGAGGCGGAGGAGGGGCGCCCCTGCCCGCCCAGACATTGAGGCCCACGTGGTGATGGTAGCCTCCCGCCGAGAGGAAGGAGGCCCCGTGCCATCGCAGCTTCACCTCCAACCCCAGGACATGCTCGTAGAAGCGCTCCGAGCGTTGCAGGTCCGAGACATGCAGATGAATGTGCCCCAGGCGCGCCCCGGGCAGCCTCCAGGCCTCGGAGAGCGCCTCCTTCGCGGGCCCGCCCCTTAGCTCGGCCAGCGGTGTGTCGAGGTCCAGCGGAAGCGTGGCCATCCTCAACATGCCCTCCTCCGTGGGCCACTGCTCCCTGGGCCTATCGCGGCAGAGCTCAATGCCGTGCCCGTCGGGGTCCTCGAGGTAAACGGCCTCGCTGACCAAGTGATCCGAAGCCCCCTGCAGCTCCCAGTGCCTGAGCAGCCTCAGCGCCAGCTGCGCCAGGAGCTGCCTGCTGGGGAGCAGGACGGCGAAGTGGTACAGGCCGCGGGCCCAGGGCGGCTTACGGCCGGCGCCCTCCTGCTCCGTGAGGATCAGCAGGGGGCTAGCATCATCGCCCGCGCCCAGCAGCAGGCCCTCGCCCGAGCTGCCAAGAACCCTGAGGCCCATGATGCCCTCGTAGAAGGAGAGGGAGCGCTGAAGGCTCGAGACGGTCAGGTGAACCCAGCCGAGGGAGGCCCGGGGCTCCAGCCTAAAGCTCATGGAGCTGCTGCGGCGGCGCCCCCCCTGCATAGGCGTAGCTCACGAGCGCGAGGCCGTGGACCGTGAAGAGGTCCTCCTCATCCCTGGGCGCGTAAACGAGCACATGGCCAGGGGGAAGGATGCCCTCGGCCAGTGCCCTGGGGTTGGGGGGCACGAGCAGGCCGCTGCCGGCGCGCCTTACCAGGCTCACGGCGCCGTTCCCATCGGCGGCCGCCACCGCCTTAGGCGTGCCCGCGGCCATCGCCTCCGGCGTGGCGATGCTCTGCCCCTCCCTCTCGGAGGGAAGGACGTAGATGTACGCGCCCGCCAGCTTCTTCATCAGCTCGCCATCGGGCAGGGGGCCCAGGAAGCGCACGCGGCCCGTCGGAGGGGGGGCTGACTTAGCTCTAGAGCTTAGAACGAGGAAGGATAAATAAGGGGCGAGGCGCGTTTTAGATGAACGATGGCGAGGGTGCTCAAGGTGAACCCCCTGGAGCCGGAGGCGGGGCCCATCTCGGAGGCGGCCAGGGCGATAAGGAATGGCCAGCTGGTGGCCTTTCCCACCGAGACGGTCTACGGGCTGGGGGCCGATGCGCTAAATGCGCGGGCCGTAAGGAGGATCTTCGAGGTGAAGCGCAGGCCGCCCGACAACCCCATCATCGTGCACATCTCCGAGCTGGAGCAGCTGCGGTTTGTGGCCGAGGAGGTGCCGGCGGAGGCCGAGCGGTTGGCCAGGAAGTTCTGGCCGGGCCCCCTCACGCTCGTGCTCAGGAGGAGCGAGCGCATCCCGCCCGAGGTCTCCGCGGGCCTGCACACCGTGGCCGTCAGGATGCCCGCGCACAGGGTCGCCCTCGCCCTCATACGGGAGGCCGGCACGCCCATCGCCGCCCCCAGCGCAAACCTGGCCACGAGGCCCAGCCCCACGAGGGCCGAGCACGTGCTGCAGGACATAGGCTCCGAGGTGGAGCTCATCCTCGACGGCGGGGAGACGCCCCTGGGCGTGGAATCCACGGTGCTGAGCCTCGTCTCGGAGCCCCCCCTGCTGCTGCGCCCGGGCGCCGTGACGCTGGAGGAGCTGAGGGAGGAGCTGGGCCGCGTGGAGCTGAGCGAGGCCGCAAGGGCCGAGCGGCCCTTCGAGGGAAAGGCGGAGGCGCCCGGCATGAAGTACAGGCACTATGCCCCTCGCGCGCAGCTCGTGGTGGTCGAGGGCGAGCCCGGGCGCGTCGAGGAGAAGCTGGCCCTGCTCGCGAAGTGCGCCCTTCAGGAGGGCAGGAGGGTGGGGGTGCTGGCCACGGACCAGGCCCTGCCCCTTTGCCCGGAGGGCGTGGTGATCGCTGCGCTGGGCGACAGGCGAGATCCCAAGGCCCTGGCCCACAACCTCTACCAGAGGCTCAGGGAGCTGGACAGCAGCGGCGTGGAGGTGATCTTCGCGGAGGGCTTCCCGCTCGAGGGGCTCTATCTGGCGCTGGCCAACAGGCTGAGGAAGGCCGCGGGCTATGTAATCGTGAGGGCCTAGCGAGAAGTTTTTAAGATGGATGTTCGCCCAAGGCACAAGAGCTTGGCGAGGGAGGAGCTAGCCGCGCTGCTCGAGCTGGGCAGGGCCCAGTATGCGGACCTTAGCCTTGTGAGCAGCGAGGAGCATAGGGTCTCCATCAGGGCCGGCATCGTGGAGTCCTCCCGACGCCGCGAGGCGAGGGTCATCGCTAGGGCCGTGGAGGGCAACTACGGCATCTCCTCCTCGGACTTCTCCTCGCTGGAGGATGCGAAGAAGTGCCTGGAGGAGGCCGTGAAGAGGGCCTCCTTGGGAAGCAGGGAGCTGCGGCTCAAGAGCGTGAAGCCGCAGGAGGGCGAGGTCGTGGCCAAGTATGAAGTTAGCGAGGAGGAGATGGAGCGGCTGGGCCGGGAGCTCGAGCGGCTGCTGCAGCAGCTGGCGGGGCCCCGCTACAGATCCAGCGAGCTCTCCATCTACAGCCAGTACGTGGACAGGGAGCTGGTCACCTCCGAGGGGACCAGGATAAGGGAGGCGCTCCCCTTCACGGACCTCGTGGTGAGCGTCACGGTGCGGGACCTCAACGAGGGCAGCGCCAGCCAGGCGGTGGGGGGCCTGGGCGGCCTGGAGGCGGTGTGGCAGAGGGCCTGGCCCGAGCTCTTGGCCGATATGGTGAGGAGGGCGCTGGACGCGGCCAGGGGAAGGCTCCTCTCCCCCCTGCTCAGGGGCCTGCCGCTACAGGTGATCCTGGACGAGGCGGCCGGCGCGAGCCTGGCCCATGAGCTTGCCCACCTTTTGGAGGGGGATGCGAGGAGGGCCGAGGGCTGGAAGGTGCCGGAGGGGTTCGAGCTGGTCGATAACCCCGCGCTGCCCCACTCCTACGGCTACAGGGTCTGGGATGATGAGGGCGTGAGGGCCCAGGTGAAGACCCTGCTGAGCCCCCAGGCCTCCAACGCGCTGCATACGAGGCTCACCGCGGGCGAGCTGGAGGAGCCGGGCAACGCCAGGGGCCTGGAGCACGTGCCCATCCCCCTGTTCAGCAACGTCTACGTGAGGCCCGGGGATTGGAGGAGGGATGAAGTAATAGAGGAGACCAGGAGGGGGTTGCTGGTCAGGGGCGTCATCAGGGCCGAGGTGGACCTCCGGGATGGCAGGTTCGAGCTCGTGCCCGAAGTGGCCTATCTCGTGGAGAGAGGCGAGCTCAAGGAGCCCCTGAGGAACGTGAAGGTGGGCGGGTATGTGAAGGAGCTCGTGAGGTCCATCTCCGCGCTGGGCAAGGTGGTGCAGATGAGGCCCAACCTGGAAAGGGGCTTCAGGGTGGGCGAGGGCGCGCCCTATATGCGCGTGGACGCGATGCGCGTCCTTGCCTAGTAGGGCGGCGCCTGCAGCCTGGCTATCTGGGCCGAGACCTTATCTACATACTCCTTAAGCCTTGCCAAGATGGTGCGCGCCGTGACCACGCCCAGGAGCCTCTCGCCCTCGAAGACGAGCACCCTCCTGATCCCCCTGTTGGCCATTAGCTGCGCCACTTCATCCAAGGAGGCCCGCGCGTCGATGCCCACGAGCCGAGCGCTCATCATCTCGCGCAGCTTCACTTCGCCCGGGCTCCTCCCCTCGCCCAGCACCTTCTCTATGAAGTCCCACTCCGTCACGATGCCCAGCGGCCTTCCCTCCGGCGAGGCCACGATCGCGAAGCCATGCCGCTTCTCCTTCATCACCCTTGCCGCGCGCTCGGCCGTCTCCTCGGGCCCGAGCGTGATGTAGTCCTTCTCCGCCAGCTCCTTGGCCGTTATGGGCACGCGGGGCCTTCCGAGCGCGCCCTGATAACTTTATGCGGCCCTGGCGCCCCTGAGCGAGGAGGGGATGGCCGCGGCGAAGCTGAGAACCGCCATCAGCAGGAAGGCCCTCTCCATCGCCCTCAGGAAGAGCGAGGCCTCCAGCGAGGGGCTTGAGGCGGGGAGGCCGGCGAAGATGGCCTGCAGCACCGGCAGGGGGACGCTGGAGGCCAAGATGGCGAAGACGAGGCTGAGGCTCAGCAGGATGCCCACGTTCACGAGCGTCGAGGACATGCCCGATGCCACGCCCCTCCTCTGCACCGGGACCGAGCTCATGATGGAGCTCACGTTGGGCGCCACGAAGAGGCCCGAGCCGATGCCGGCCAGCACCATCGGGGGCAATAGGCCGCGATAGCTGGGCAGGCCCGGGAGCAGCGAGAACCAGAGCAGCGCCAGGCCTGATAGCAGGAGCCCCGCCGTGCTGAGGCCCCTGGCCCCGTACTTGTCCGAAAGGTAGCCGCTGACGGGGCCCGCGGCGACGAAGGCCAGCGAGAAGGGGATGAGCAGCAGGCCCGCCGTGAGCGGATCATAGCCCAAGATGCCCTGCAGGTAGACGACCAGCAGGAGCGAAATGCCCCCGCGCGCTATGGAGGCCAGCAGGTTGCTCAGGATGCCCGCGGCGAAGGCCCTTATCCTGAAGAGGCTCAGGTCCATCATAGGGCTGGGGGCGCGCGCCTCGGCCAGCGCGAACCCCGTTAATGAGAGGGCGCCCAGCAGCAGGAGCCGGTACTCGCCCGAGCCCCAGCCCGTCAGCGCGCCGAGCGTCAGGCCCAGGAGAAGCGAGAGCAGGCCGAGGGCGAAGAGCACGTTGCCGAGCAGGTCGAGCCGCTCCTGCCCCCTTGCGCCGGCCACCTCCCTCAGCCTGCTCCTCGCCCAGGCGGTCGCGAAGGCCCCGACGGGCACGTTGATCCAGAAGATGGACCTCCAGCCCAAGAGCGAGGTGAGCACGCCGCCCAGCACCAGCCCCATGACGGAGCCCGTGATGCCCGCCACCTGGTTGATGCCGATGGCCCTGCCCCTCTCCGTGATGGGGAAGGCATCGGTGATCAGCGCGGCGTTGTTGGAGAAGACGAGCGCTCCCCCGGCGCCCTGCACCAGCCTGAAGAGCACCAGCAGGAGCCCGTTGGGGGCCAGGCTGCAGAGGCCCGAGCCCAGCGTGAAGGCGAGGAAGCCCAGCGTGTAGAGCCTCACCCTCCCGTACATGTCCGAGAGCCTCCCGAAGCTCAGCAGCAGGACGGCTGATATGAGCACGTAGCCCATGATCACCCAGACGGCCAGCAGGGGGGTCATGCCGGGCAGCTCCCTCAGCATCGTGGGCAGCGAGATCAGCACTATGTTGGAGTCGAGGAAGAACATGAAGCCGCCCAGGGTGGTGTTCGTGAGCACCACGTACTTGTACTGCATCCGCGCCGGCCTGAGGCGGGGGCCTTATACGCGCTCCGCGGGCCCGTCAAGCTTATAAAGCATAATCGAACATATGTTCGATAAACATGAGGGTGGAGGAGGTCCTCGACCTGGAGGCCCTGACGCCGCTGCAGGCAAGGATCCTGTGGATCGCCCGCCTCTCCTGGGCCTTCGTGGCCATGGAGATCATCCTCATCTCCTTCACGCTGCCTCTCTTCATCTCGCTCTTCTCGCTAGATAGCCTGAGCGCGGGGCTGCTGGCCTCGGCCGTGCTCATCGGCGATATCGTGGGCGCGATCGCGCTGGGCAGGCTCACGGATGTGGTGGGGAGGAGGGCCATCTTCCAGCTCTCCCTGCTCTGGTACGCGCTCTTCACGGCCCTCACGGCCCTGGCCGCGAACTTTCCGGTGCTGCTGCTGCTCAGGATCCTGGCCGGCGTGGGGCTGGGGGGCATGCTGGTGGTGGACCCCACGCTGCTCAGCGAATTCCTGCCCAAGAGAAAGAGGGGGGGCCTGATGGTGAGCCTGGACCTCTTCTGGCCGCTCGGCAGCCTTTTGGCCCTGGGCCTGGCCTATGCCTTTTTGCAGCTGATGGGGGGCAACTGGAGGGGGCTCTTCCTGGCGGCCGCCTTTCCCGCCTTCACCGTGGCCCTCTTCAGGCTCTACGTGCCTGAGTCGCCCTTTTACCTGGCCAAGAGGGGAAGGCTCGAGCAGGCCGCGCTCGTGCTCAGGAGGCTCACGGGCAGCGCCGTGGAGCCCAACGCAATCAGCTTCGCCGTGGAGGAGAAGGGGAGCTATCAGGAGCTCTTCACCAGCTACGCGCGCAGGGCGCTGGCCATGCTCTTCGCCTGGGCCGCGCTGAACTACACCTATTACGGCCTCTTCCTCTGGCTGCCCCAGATCCTGAACGTGGTGAACCTCTATGGCAACGTCTGGCTCTTCCTCGTGCTGGCCTTCATCTTTCAGGTGCCGGGCTATGTCAGCGCCATGTACCTGGTGGAGAGGTGGGGCAGGAAGGCCACGCTGGTTTCCTACCTGCTGCTGAGCGGCCTCACGGGCATCCTGATGGCGCTCGCCGTGAATGACCTGCTGGCCTTCACCGCGGCCCTGCTGCTCGTGAGCTTCTTCAACCTGGGCGCCTGGGGCTCCGTGTACCCCTTCACCAGCGAGCTCTTCCCCACCAAGCTCAGGGGGAAGGCCTTTGGCCTGGCGGAGGGCGTGGGCAAGGTGGTGGCCGTGCTGGGGCCCGTCATCTTCGGGGCCATCTTTCAGGCCTTCAGCAGCGTGACGCCGCCGCTGCTGGTCACGATGGGCATCGCGGTGGTGGGCGCCCTGGCCGTGGCCCTTTTGGCTCCAGAGACCAAGAGGCTCCTCTTCGATTGAGCGCGGCAGGCCGCGGGCCGTGGTGAGCTATGGGCAGGCTGCCCACACCTTCACAACTTAGCGCACAGCTTAACGCTCTCGATTAAGTACCGGCGCGGCCAGCTAAGCCCATGAGGGTTCCGAGCAGGAGGGCCCTCTCCGAGGCCATGGCCGTGGCCGTCGTGCTCGTGGTGCTGCTCACGGGCGCGGCCTTCTTCCTGTTGGCGCAGGTGCAGGCCCTCTCTCAGAAGGTGGACCGACTGGAGGCCCAGCTGAGGAGCCCCTCGCCCGTCTTGACCTGGAACGAATCGGCCGTAAGGCCCACCACCAGGCACATAACTTTAGTGGTGCAGGACGCGCTCATACAAGTGGCCGATAACGTCACCTACCATGCCTGGACCTTCAACGGCACGGTGCCCGGGCCCGTGATCTGGGCCAACCAGGGCGATACCATAGCGTTCACGCTCATCAACCGGGCCAGCATGGGCCATTCCATAGACTTCCATGCGGCCGAGGTGGACTGGGCCAAGGACTACGTGACGATACCGCCCAACGCCACCCTCTCCTTTGAGTTTCAGGCCCGCTATCCCGGCGTCTTCATGTATCACTGCGGCACGCCGCCCGTGCTCCTGCACATCGCCAACGGCATGTACGGGGCCATCATCATCAGGCCCAACATAAGCCTTCCCGAGGCCACGGGCGGCGAGTATGTGCTCGTCATGAGCGAGTTCTACGTAAAGCCGGCCGGCGATGGCACGTATGAGGGCGACTACCAGAAGATGCTGGCCGCCACGCCCGATTATGTGGTCTTCAACGGGAGGGCCTTTCAGTATTTGAAGCAGCCGCTGAGCGTGAGGCCCAACGAGCTGGTCAGGCTCTACGTCCTGAACGCCGGCCCCTCGCTCTGGGGGGCCTTCCATGTGATCGGCACGGTCTTCGATGAGGTCTATATGGACGGGAACCCGGCCAACGTGCAGAGGGGGCTACAGACCGTGAACCTCGCGCCCTCGAACGGGGCGATCATCGACCTTTACTTCAGGGATCCCGGGGGCAAGAACCCCTTCGTAACGCATGCCTTCGCGTATGCCGCCAAGGGCGCCGTGGGCCTCTTCGTGGTGCAAGGGGCCTCCTCCCCGCCCTCGGGCCAGGGCAGCCCGCCCTCCCGGCCCGGCGTGCTGGTCTCCATCGATAAGGGCAGCGCGCTCAACAGGGACCTGCCGGGCTACACGCCCAGCATCATCACGGTCGTCATAGGCGTCAATAACACGGTCACCTGGGTTAACTACGACGACTACCCGCATACGGTGACGGCGAGCGACAAGAGCTTCGACTCGGGCAACATGAACAAGGGCGATGCCTGGAGCTATACCTTCACCAGGCCGGGCACGTATACCTACATCTGCGTGTACCATCCCTGGATGAGGGGCACCGTCATCGTGAAGCAGCCCTAGCCGTGGCGATGAGCGAGCGGCAGCTGCTGCGCCTCCTTAGGGCCTTCTTCCCAG
>PSMU01000006.1:27698-59633 GCA_040290255.1 Candidatus Australarchaeum erebusense
CTGCAGCCGGTAAGGCAGGGGCGGGCGCGGCGAGGGGCCTAGCCAGGCGAAGGACTGGGGCGGCGCGGAGGGTCGTTGGCGGCTGAAGCCCTGGAGCAGGAGGGGCTTCCTGAAGCTGGGGCTGAGCGCGGGCCTGGGGCCTCGTCATCTACTTCCTGCTGAGCAGGCTTTGGTCGGCGCCTCCTCCTGAAGAGGGTGAGCGGGCCAGGATGGAGTCCCTGGCCGAGAGGCTTATGATGCCGTGGTCGCTGCTTTCATCAGCTCACTTAGTTGCCGCGCAATTCTGAACTTTATCAAACCCTGGTACAAACTATGTTTTCAATAGGGCAAGAATACGGCTTAAAACTGCCTGAAAACCCAGATTCAAGCCAAGATACTATGGTGCGCGGGGTGGGATTTGAACCCACGAACCCCTGAGGGAGCAGGGCCTGAGCCTGCCACCATTATAGGACTTTCAGCAGGCCAAATAAAGGTTGCTTTCTCCAGCCTGTCATAGAAGGCCTCTTTGATTTCCATCGTCAACGACCTGACTTATGCGAATTCGATATATGTCCTTTGTGAACACACCGGATGAATTGGGGTTCGGCGCTTTCTGGTCAAGCTTATATATACCTTTATCTTTTGATTTGACCAACGTTGGCAGGCCACAAATTCAAGTGTAAGGACATAGGTATGAAATGCGACTTTGAAGTAAGACACGCATCTTCAAGGGACGAAATTTGGCAGATAGTATCCATTCATGCAAAGATGGCGCATAACATGCAAAGTATTCCTCAGGATGTGGCAAATAAGGTGAGCGCTGCGATAAAATCAGATTGAATTTATTTCTTATATTTACGAGGCCGAGCATTAAGCAAAGCTCATATTAACTATCCTCCTTAAAGGGAAGGGTTTATGGACTATTAACACGCTGGGTAATGGAACAGGGATAAAGCAGAATTCTTGGCAATGATCGTTGGGATAATGGCTTTGCTCGGGCGCCCAGCGCTCTCATCGTCAACTTGTCGGGGCTCTGCCTGAAGCCCCGATGAATGGAAGCCCCGACAAGATCGAATTCTCTCAGGAATTTGTTATCAAAGTCTAATCTTTCATCTCCTCTAACTTCCACCTCTACACCCCTCAGTATTCTGAAGGATGATAGCTGCTCGTTCAGTTCTTCTATCTCCTTCCATTGTTTCCTGAACCTATCTTCGCTCAATCCGTTTGCTATTCTGGAAGAGACCGAATGGTCTGTCACCGCAATGTATGAGTAGCCTAAATTTTCTGCTGCCTCTGCCATCTCCCTCAGCCCAAGGGTGCCGTCGCTCCAGGTTGTGTGCATCTGGAGGCCTCCCTTGATCTGCTCCAGCTTTACAAGACTTGGAAGTTTCCCTTCTCTTGAGGCTTCTATCTCTCCCCTGTTCCCTCTGAGTTCTGGCTCTATTTATCTGAGCCCTAGCTGTTTATACGCTTCCTCCTCCGTCCTGCCGGCTATCCTCTTCCCAAGTTTATCAAAGAGGCCATATTCGTTCAGCTTCCAACCCTTATCTATGGCTATCTTTCTAAGCTCAATGTTATGTTCCTTGGAGCCTGTGAAATACAAGAGGGCAGAGCCTATCTGAGCTGCATCGAATACCTGAGGTCAACCTGCGCACCAGACCTCAGCCTTACAGTTGTCGTCTTCTCCCCACTCTCTATCACTTCTGCAGTCTCTTTGAATGCCATGAGTAGCTGGGAAGCATTGCCTGACGTGGATATCAGGTCGAGGTCTCCTATAGTTTCCTTCTTTCTCCTGAAGCTACCTGTAACCAATATATCCACGCCCTCAGATTTGAAGTAATCCTTCAGAATGTCAGCGAGCGCTTCAGCCTCAGGCATCAGCACCTGTTTTCTACTATCCTAAATTTCTTCAATTCCGCAAGGAGCCTCTTGCTAGTCTCCTCTCCTAGAACTTCATTCAACCTCCCTGCCTCCAGCTCTTCTTCCAGGTGCTGAATACCCCTTATTCCTGCTTCCTTTGCGAGTTTGTATGCAGTCCTCGGGCCTATGCCAGGAACCTTCATCAGCTCAAGGGCTGCAGGGGGCACCCTTGCTTTCATCTTATCGAGGTACGTCGAATGGCCAGTCCTCAAGTATTCATCTATCTTTTTGGCTATCCCCTCGCCTATGTTAGGCAGGTCGAGAAGCTTCCCTTGCTTCCATACATCTTCTATATCCTGTTTCAAATTTCTTATGGTCGTGGCGGCCCTTCTGTATGCTATTGCCTTGAACCTCTCCTCTCCTGCCGCTTCACTGAGAATGCTCATCTGCAGGAGCAGGTCGGCAACCTCGTTATTCTTCAACTCTGACCAAAGATAGGTATGCATAAATAAATCTGTATCTGATCTTCTGGATGCTGTTTAAATAGGCTCACCTCTCGGTTTTCTCTTTATCCATTGATGTGAGCTGAGGTGATAGTAGAAGATTAGTGGGCAGCGCAGCTACGGCGTTTATGTGGAACAGGCCATGCCTTACTGCTTCAGTTATATCTCCAACTATCAGCTCAGCACCATCAGAAGCCAGCCTGTTTGCTATTGCGTTACCTCTTCCACTCGCAGCTCCAGTCACGAGAGCCACTTTACCTTTCAGGTTGACAGAAGATACTTCTCCACCAGGCTTTAATATCTTTATAAGAAGAGCATGGTATAGGATTGCATCGTTCGGGTTGAAAAATATAGTTTATCTTTGCGGTATACAAGGTAAGCTGGTCGATTTTAAATTTATGGAATTCAGTGCGGGGGGTGGGATTTGAACCCACGAACCCCTGAGGGAGCAGGGCCTGAGCCTGCCGCCGTTGACCTGGCTTGGCTACCCCCGCAGCGCCTTTGCCTGAGATAGAGGCTTATGAGCTTTATCGCGCTACCGCCTTACAAGGGATAAAAGGAGGGGCAGCAGCAGGAAGAGCAGCAGGGCCATCAGGCTCACCATGAAGAGCCTGTTCATCATGCTCAGGCGCCTCTGCGTTTTCCTGTCCTGCTCCATGCATTCGTTCGAGCAGTAGAGCTTGTTGGGCGGTATCGAGATGCCGCAGACCTTACAGTGCTTGTGCGCCGGTATCTTTGCCGGCGGCCTCAGCTCCTTAGAGGACATGTGCCGGCAAGTCGCCTCCCGCAGCTATTTATGCCTGCTCTCCCTCCCGCAGCGCGGCCAAGGCAGCAAGCCAGCGCCGCAGGCTTTTGAGCGCCCAATGTGAAGCCGCGCCATGCGCGCCGCGCCGCGGGGGCGCCTGAGGGCCCACATGGGCAGGATCCTGGCCCAGGGCCTGCGCAGCGTGCGTGCTGAGGAGCTCATGGCCAGGAGCCTAAGGCTTGAAGGGGGGAATCTGAGCGTTGGCGGCCACAGCTTCCCCGTGCGGGGAAGCATCTTCGTCCTAGCCTTCGGGAAGGCCGGCCTGGGCATGGCCAGGGCCGCGGAGCGGCTGCTGGGCGATGCCGTGGGGGGCGGCATCGCGATAACGCCCTGGGTTACGGGGCCCTCCCCCTCCAGGATAAGCGTGCGCGTGGGCACGCATCCAAGCCTTAGCGAGGAGAACGTGAGGGCGACGCGGGAGGCCATGAGGGCCGTGAGGCGACTGGGCGGGCAGGACATCCTGCTGGCGCTCATCTCCGGCGGGGGCAGCCCGCTCCTCTGCTGGCCTGCAAGGGGCATTAGCTGGAGGGAAAAGGACGTAACGGCGCAGCTGCTCCTGAGGGCAGGGGCCACCATAGAGGAGGTAAATGCGGTCCGGAAGCACCTTTCACGCGTAAAGGGGGGATGGCTGGCGAAGCTCGCGCAGCCCGCGACCGTAATTTCGCTCATCATCTCCGATGTCGTGGGCGATGACCCCAGCGTGATAGCCTCGGGCCCCACGAGCCCCGATCCCACCACCTACGAGCAGGCGCTGCAGGCGATCAGGAGGAGAGGGGTGGAGAGGAGGGTGCCCACTCGCGTGCTGGAGCACCTAAGGCGCGGCGCGCAAGGGCAGGAGCCGGAGACGCCCAAGCCCGGGGACCCGATCTTTGCCCGCGTGCACAACTTCATCCTCGCCAACGGCCTAACGGCCCTGAGGGCCATGAAGAATGAAGCCCAGCGCCTGGGCTACCGAAGCCTCATCATAACATCACACCTGCGGGGCGAGGCCAGGGAGGTGGCCAAGGCCATAGCCTCCATCCTGATCTCCTGTCGTCTTCGGGGCGAGCCGCTTAGCGCGCCGGCATGCCTGCTCTTTGGGGGCGAGAGCACCGTGCGCGTGAGGGGGAAGGGGCGCGGGGGCAGGAATCAGGAGCTGGCCCTCTCGGCCGCGCTGGAGCTTTCGGGCGTGCATGGCGTGCTGCTAGCTGCCCTGGCCAGCGACGGCGTCGACGGCACCTCCGATGCGGCGGGCGCGCTGGTCGATGGCCACAGCGTCCGGAGGGCCCTCTCGCTGGGCCTCAGGCCCGAGGCCTTCCTAAGAAGGAATGATAGCCACGGCCTCTTCTCCAGGCTGGGGGACCAGCTACGCACGGGCCCCACGGGCACAAACGTGGGCGACCTAATCGTGGGCTTGGTGGCGTAGTGCCGGCGCCATGAGCGCCCCGCTGCCCCTCCTACGCGGAGGGCGCTAATTCTCAGGCCTTGTAACCAAGTATGAGAATCGGCGAAGGGCATTAAAGCCCGCCTGGGGAGGATGGGGCGCCATGGCCGAGGCAGGAAGGTGGGAGACAAGGTGGGTCTTGGCGGCCATCGTGCAGGGAGCGCTCGCCGCGCTGCTCGTCTTCTACGTGGTCGTCAGCCACTTCGGCCTGCTTAAGCCGGAAGTCTCCAGGGTCATAGCGGCCGGCGGCGCCGGAACCTGGCTCTCCTTCGGCTTCCTGGCCTATCTGATCGTAGGCGTCGTCGGCAGCGCCGTGACGGCGCTCTTCTACCATCATATAGAGGGCGTAAGGCAGGTCCCCATCACGGGCATCAGGGCCTTCTTCGCCTGGGTGCACCTGATCTTCGGCAACGCGGGCTCCTTCGCGGCTACATGGATGATGATGTACGGAGGCTACCTGGGCGGCGCCGCGCTGCTGCCCCCTCAGGTGGGGGGCTGGGGCTGGACCCCGCTCCAGGTACATGAACGGATCTTGGGCCCCCTTGTGACGCCCATCGCGCTCGCCATCCTAGTTCTTCTGGCCGGCTTCCTCTCCGGAGGACTGGCCTATGTGCTCTCGCTTAGGGAGGCCTCAAAGCGCAAGTAATTTTTTTCGCGCATATATGAAATGAGCCTATAGAGCTTATCGGCCATGTCCTCGTTGGGCACCAGGCGCAGCTCCACGCCGGCTTCGGTGAGCCTCACCTCCACCACCCTGGCCGTGCTCCTGTACAGCTCCACCTTCTTCCCGTCCTGCGTGAAGGCGAAGCGTTGGGGCGCCAGCAGGCCCACCTCCTGCAGCTCCGCGATCTTCCTGTAGGTTGAGCTCAGCGGCAGGCCCGTCTCCCTGCTGATCTCGGCCGCGCTCTTGGGCCTCAGCATGGCGGCGAGGAGGATGCTGCGGGCCTGCTCATCCCCTATCTGCTCCAGGATCCGCGCCTGGAGGGCCCTATCCCTGATGATCAAGGTTAACTGAGCCTGCTGTAGAGCGAGAAGAGGATGATGCAGAAGCCGGCCAGCTCCGCGGACGAGGCGAGCAGCCTCGCCTGCAGGAGCGCCTCGAAGTCGCGCGGCGAGAGGAACTCGAAGTAGATGCCGGCCATGAAGGAGCCCACCGCTATGGTGAGGAAGGCGAGCGAGATGAGGATGAGGGCCAGGCTGTTGTTCCTCTTGCCGCCCCGGTATGCTACGAGCGAGACCGCGCCGCCCGTGAGCAGCGTGAGCGCCTCCACGGCCCGAAGCACGAGCAGCAGGTCCACGCGCTCGCGGCCCCGGCCTGCCTTATAAGCTGAACAGGGCCCCCGGCGTGAGCCTTTCTTATTGGTGGGATGGCGTGCGGTACCTGCACATCAGCGTGGTCAATGAGAGCGTTGTTGGGACCTCTATTAGCTTTACCGGTTGCGCGTATTTCAATTGAGAAGGGCGAGAATTTTTTAGAGCGGCAGCGGTAAGAAGCCCGCTTGAGGCTGCTCCGCTTCGCGCTAAAGGCTCCTAGGAGTTGAGCCAGCCGTTAATCTGTAAGCGCCTGGGAAAGTCACCCGGGCCATACGCCATTTTCAAGAATGTCAGCCTTACGTTAAGGCCAGGCCAGATGGCCTGCATAACAGGGCCGGTCGGAGTGCGCAAGAGCGCCCAGCTCAGGATGGTTTCCACGATGATGCTCCAACGGAGGGAAGGGTCCTGATCGGTGCAAGGACCCCTTTAGGCTTTCGAAACGCTGCTCGCGGAGCTCCGGAGGGACTTTTTATCGATCTCATTTCAAGGACCGCCGCTGTTGCCCGAGCTGTCCGTGCTCGATGATGTCCTGGCCCCCGGGCTGCCCTTCGTGGGCCGAGGGCGGGAAATGCAGCTAAGGCTAAGCCAATGCGACTGCTGAGGTGGCCCGGGTTAGAGGGGAGGGCCACCTACAAGCCCCATAAGCCGAGCGCGGGGCAGAAGAAGCTGACAGAGCTGTGCAGGGCGCTGGTTAAGGGCGGGCGCCTCCTAATCCTGGATGAGCCCACCGTCCAGATAAACGAAGAGCTTGCCCAGCGTGTGAGAGAGGTAATTGAAGGCAAAGCGGCGAGGGCAAAATGCTCCTAGCGGCCACCAACATGGGCAGGAAGCGCATCTCGATGGCCGATGTAGTCCTGGACCTGGGCAACCACAAGGCCTGAACCGGGCCAAGCACCGACCAACCTCAAGAGATGGTGCAGGACGCCTTAACAGCGACCATCTAGGCTTCAGCTTGCAGCAGCCTTCGGACGACCTGCAGCACATAAGACGCATCGTGCAGGGCGCCTTGGGCATCCACTTGGCTGAAGAGGTCGCTGGGCGCCTTCCCCGCGAGTTCCAGCCCATATAGGCTGGCCGCCCTCTTGGCGGCCAGGTCGGAGGATATCCCCCGTATTCTCTCGATCTCCTCCCTGAACCACTCAGGAAAACGCTCGGCGACATCCTCCAGAATCCCGCCTACATCGTGCTCCTTAGGATATTCTACCCCATGGGCCCTCAGGGCCGCCTTCAGGGCTAGCTCCACGCACTCCTGGCTGAACCTCACCACATCGGGATAGTCCCCTGTGGATAGGGCGTGGCCCGCGCTGCGGAGCCTCACCTCGGCCCTCCTCAGGTAGTCGAGGGCGAGTTGCCTCATCTTCAACTCAGGGGACCGCCTCCTGGCGCTGTGGCAGCATCCAGTAGTAACCGCCGCCCGGCAGCAGGACCTTCCTCGCCCCTATCCCCTCGAGCTGCCTCCTCAGCTCGGCCAGTTTTCGCCTCATGAAGCCCTCCCTATCCAGGAGAAAGAGCACGTGTTCGGTCATGTCGAGGTAGAAGGGGTGCGTCGTGAGGGCTTCATCGGGCCTGAGGGGTATGATGTCGATGACGGGATAGAGCCGCGCTTCCCTCCAGAGGAGTCTCTGCCACTCCCTGATGGGGCCGCTGTCCAGAATGGAGTTGAGCAGCCTCGTCCTTCTAGCGTACCGCTGGGGGAGGCCCTCCGCCACCAGCAGCAGGTCGATGTCGCTCTCCTCCCGGGCCTGGTTTCGGGCCAAGGAACCGAAGAGCAGCAGGCTCCAAAGCCGCGGGCCGAACTCCTCCAGCAGCCTCGCCAGGGCCAGCTCGATGATGGGAAGCCTCATTCGGTCTATCGCCTGGGCCCTCCACCCCTCCCCTGGGCCCTGCAGCGCCGCCACCAGCGGATGCACGAGCCTATAGCGGCCCTTGCCAAACCCATCAGCCCAGCCCCTCTCCCTCAATCTGTGAAGAATGACCGAGGTGGGCGCGCCAGCGCCCAGGGCCTCCCTCGCCTCCTTTGACGTGAAAGGAAGGAACGAGAATCGCGTCATTAGGGCGGAGTAGCTGCTCATCAGCGAGCTTGGGAGACCTTTCATTACCAACTTTGTTATGGTTACTAGCTTATAAATGATGCTTGGATGTGAGCTTTGCCTAGACCCCTCGCGGCCGCGCCTCCCCGGAACATGTGGCCGTGCCGCATCCTTAAGGCGTGGGCCCCCCGCGCCAAGCTCGCCAGGAGCGCCCTCATGCCTGCTGCCACTCCCATCCTAGATGCGGGCTGCGGCTGGGCTAGGCGGGGGCTGCCTGCGAGGGCGCTGGGCCGCTGGGAGGCCGCCAGGTGAGCGCCAGGATGCCGGCCACGAGGCCCAGCACGGCGCCCACGAGGAAGCCGCCTCCCGCGAAGAGGCTCAGTACCGAGAAGACGAGCACCACGAGCCCCCAGGCCAAACTCTGCTCGGGCCTGCTGTACAGCATGATGGCGCCGATCAGGATGAGCGCGCCCGATATCAGGCCCAGCATCGGGGGAAACCATGTCACCCACATCATCGCCCCCCTTCCGCACATGGGGCAGACGGCTGGTGCATACGCAACCCAGGTGGCCGCGAACCACGTCATCACGAGGCTGCCCGCCAGCACGAGAAGCCCGGAAGCAAGCGCCAGGGCAAAGGCCGCGGAGGGCTTCTCCTCCCTGCTCACAAATAGCATCGCCTGGGAGCTCTAATAAGGGTTATGGGCCCAGCCGCTCAGGCGGGGGCAGAGAAAGCGCTAATTTAGGGCGATGAACGGGAGGCGCGTGCAGGAGCCCACGCTGTACATCTGGAAGGGCTGCAGGACCTGTGCGAAGGTGCTGCAGAGCATGGGCGACCTGCGCGCCTCGTTCAGGCTCGTGGAACTATCCAGCAGCAGGCTCAGCGAGCAGGAGCTGAGGGAGCTGCTCAGGGAGGCCCGACTCAGCCCCTCTCAGGCGCTGAGGAGGAAGCACACCCTGTATGCGCAGCTCGCCGGGAGGAGCGAAGAGGAGAAGCTCAGGGCCATGCTGCGCGACCATTCCCTCATAGAGAGGCCAATAATAAGGGCCCAGGGGAAGGCGGCGGTCGTAAAGGATGAGGCCCAGCTCAGGGCCTTCCTAGAGGCGGTGGGCTTGGCGCGCGGTGCGGGCAGGGCTGAGCGCCCTCAGCAGCGGGCAGGCCAGCTTTAGGGCCAGCGTGACCCCGTACAACGCCCTCAATACGCGCGCATGGAAATAAGCCTTGCCCTGCGCGATGAGGTGCCGGGGGCCGGATTTGAACCGGCGACAACCCGGTCTTCAGCCGGGCGCTCTCCCAGGCTGAGCTACCCCGGCGGGGCCAGAGCCGCGCGCTCGCTATTAATGCTTTGCGCGAGGTGGGGCCGGAGGGATTCGAACCCTCGACCTTTCCCGTCAGGCGCCTGATCCCGGTTATCAGCCGGGCGCTCCGCCAAGCTGAGCTACGGCCCCTTGAAGCGGGTCAGCGGGAGCGTTAAAAGGTTATGGCCTAGGCCATCCTCAGGGCCTTAAGGCCCTCCCTGAACGTGATCTCATACCAGATGATGTAGGAGTCCTCGGGCGAATATGGCGCCTCATCGCTGAGCAGGGGGCAGATCAGGTAGTCGAAGCTGGCCCTAAGCGCCTCCACGGTGCGCTCATGGCCCGTGGGCGCGCCGATGCCCACCTCCTTTGCCCCCAGCAGTCTAGCCTCCTCGGCCGCCAGGCGCAGCGGCTCGGGGTTGGCCAGCGCCTCCTCCACCAGCAGCACGCTCAGGCCCCGCAGCTCGGGCCTCGGCTTGGTGGCGCCCAGCTCCTGCAGCCTCGCCAGCGCGTGTCCTGTGAGCCTTGCCAGCGCGCCTTCATCTAAGCCGAGCGAGGCCACCAGCTCCTGCTTGACGAAGCGCCTGCCCGTGGGGGTGAGGTAGCCCAGAGGGGGGCCCCTGGCCAAGTAGGACTCGATCTCCAGCACCAGGAAGTGGGAAAAGGGCAGGTTGAGGGCCCTCGCCAGGCCCAGGGCGACATGCAGGCCCCCGGGGCTCAGGCCGAGCAGCAGCTCGGGCCTTCTGCCGGAGAGCATCACATGGGCGGCGAGCCTCTCGCCCGCATCGATCCTGTCCACGTAGACCCTCCTGGCGTTCCTGAGCGAGGCATCCGAGAAGAGCTGGCCGGGCACGGGGGCTTCGGCCGAGCTCGCGATAAAAGCCTATTGCCTTCATCAGCAGGGTGGGCGGGCAGGGATTTGAACCCTGGACCTTCGCCGCGTCAAGGCGACGTCCTACCAGGCTAGACCACCCGCCCATGTGGTGGGCGCGGCGGCGAGATATTAGTCCTTTGGCTCAAACGTTAAGTAAGCGGGCCTGGGCGAGGCGCCGTGGCCCCCAGGTCCGAGCTGCCGGGCTTTTACAAGCTGGGCCCAGCCCAGCGCGCCGAGCTGCTGGCCAGGCTCGCGGGGCTCACGCAGGAGGAGCTGGAGCTGCTCACGCAGGGCCGCGTGGGCCTCGAGGTGTTGGATAAGATGATCGAGAACGTGGTGGGCATCCTGCCCATGCCCCTCGCCATCGCCACGAACTTCCTGGTCAACGGGCGCGAGTACCTTGTGCCCATGTGCATCGAGGAGCCGAGCGTGGTGGCCGCCGCGAGCTTCGCGGCCAAGGTGGCCAGGAAAAGGGGGGGCTTCAGGGCGAGCGCGAGCGAGCCCGTGGTGAGGGGGCAGGTGGTGCTGAAGGATGTGCCGGATATCGAGCGGGCGCTGCGCGCGCTGGAGGGGGCAAAGCAGGAGGTGCTGGAGCTGGCCAACAGCACCTCGGCCACGCTGCCCAGGCTGGGAGGAGGGGCGAAGGACCTTCGGGCCAGGAGCGTGGCGGTAGGCGAAAGGCGGGTGCTCATCGCCGAGCTCTTCGTCGACTGCAGGGATGCCATGGGGGCCAACGCGGTCAACACGATGTGCGAGGCCGTGGCCCCGCTGCTCGCCCGGCTCACCTCCGGCAGGCCGGTGCTCAGGATCCTCTCGAACCTCACCACGGAGCGCATGGCCAGGGCCGAGGCGACCTTTGCCAAGGAGGAGGTGGGTGGGGAGGGCGTGGTGGAGGACATCATCCTGGCCAACGGCGTGGCCGAGGCGGACATCTACCGCTGCGCCACACATAACAAGGGCATCCTCAACGGCATCTGCGCGCTCGCCATGGCGCTGGGCCAGGATACCAGGGCCATCGAGGCCGCGGCCCACGCCTACGCCAGCCTGGGGGGCAGGTATGCCCCGCTGACGAGGTGGTATAAGGATGAGGCGGGGGACCTGGTGGGCAGGCTGGAGCTGCCCCTGGCCCTGGGCACCGTCGGAGGGGTCATCAGGGCCCATCCCACGGTCTCCCTCGCGCTCAAGATACTGGGCGTGAAGGGGAGCAGGGAGCTGGCCGAAGTGGCCTGCGCCGTGGGCCTGGCCCAGAACTTCGCCGCGCTCAGGGCGCTCGTCAGCGAGGGCATCCAGGCGGGCCACATGAAGCTGCACGCCAGGAGCCTCGCCCTGGCCGCGGGCGCGAGGCCGCATGAGGTGGACGCCATAGCGGCCAAGATGGTGGAGGAGGGCAGGATCAGCCTGAGCAGGGCCAGGGAGCTGCTGGAGAGGCTGAGGCTCGGCGAGGCCAGCGGAGCGCAAAAAGGCTATTAAAGCCGTGGCCGCCCTCAGCCCTCGCGGCGGTCGTCTAGCCTGGTCCAGGACAGCAGCCTGCCGCGCTGCGAACCCGGGTTCAAATCCCGGCCGCCGCAGGTTATGGGCCCTATAGCTTGGGCCAAGGGCGGGCCTTAACCTTTATAGCGGGGGCGGGCCAGCGGGCTACATGCGCGAAGTGGGAAGCAGGGCGCCGGACTTCACGCTGTACGATACAAGCCTAAAGCAGAGGGCCCTGAAGGAGTTTCTTGAAAAGGGCCATAAGACGATCCTGGCCTTCTTCCCCGGGGCCTTCACCAGCGTCTGCACGACGGAGCTCTGCGCCTTCAGGGACCTGCTGGGCGAGCTGCAGAAGCTGAACGCCAGGCTGGTGGCCATCTCCGTCGACCCTCCCTTCTCCCAGAGGGCCTTCGCCGAAAAGTACGGCTTCACCTTCACCCTGCTCTCGGACTTCAAGAGGGAGGCGATAAGGAAGTATGATGTGGTCTGGAAAGACCTGGCCGGGCTCCAGGGCTATGAGAGCGCCAACAGGGCCGTCTTCATCCTCGACGGCGATGGCACGATCGTGTACAAGTGGGTCGCGCCCAACCCGGGCGTGCTGCCCGACTTCGAGGAGATAAAGAGGAGGCTCGCCTCCGACGGCAAAGGAGAGCGCGGCCTCGCCTGAGCTATGCCCCGCGCGCCAGCAGCCTCGCGAAGCACTTCAGCCTCCCGGGCAGCGCCTCCTGAAGGAGGGCCCCTTCCCTCGCATCAAGCAGGGCTCCCCCTCTCAAGGCCAGGGGCGCCAGCCCGAAGAAGGCCAGGGCCTCCAGCGGGGCCTTGAGCGCCAGGGGGGCGGGGACCAGCAGCTCCACCAGCGCTATCGCCAGGGCAGGAAGGAGCGCGCCGCGGAGAAGGGCGAGCGGCACGCGCAGCGTGAAGCCGAAGGAGGCCCTGGCGCGGCGGTAAAGGATGGCGAAGGAGGTTAACGCCATCAGCGCCCTGGCCAGCGCGGCGCCCAGGCCCGAGAGAGGCGGCACCAGCAGCACGAGCGCCGCCAGGTCAACGGCCAGCGAAGCGAGGCCCGCGACGAAGATGGGCCTGGTTTCGCCCGAGGACTGCAGCGAGGTGGCGAAGAGCGAGGAGAGCGCCATGGGCAGCGCCGCAAGGGCCACGATGCTGAAGGCGAGCGCCCCCTGGGCATAGGCCTCGCCAAATGCTACGCGCAGGGCCGTTCCGGAGCCCGCGGCCAGGGCGAAGCTGAACGGCATCACCACCAGCAGCGCGAGCTTGCCCGAGAGCCCCAGCATCCCTCCCACCGCCCTTGCCCCGCCCCCCGCATGCGAGAAGCTCATGGCGGGGAAGAGCGCCGAGGAGAGCGGCGCCCAGAGGATGGAGAGCGTGCCCGCGCTGGCCACCACAATATAGTACACGCCCAGCGCGCTCAGGTCGGCTGAAATGCCGTACAACACCAGCAGGTCCAGCCAGCCCTGGCCCAGGCTGATGAGGTTAGTGCCATAGAGCGGAAGGCCGTAGGAGAGCAGAGCCCTGGGGGGTACCTCCCCCTCAGCGCCGCCGAGCCTGCCCCGGAGCGCCAGGAGCGAGTAGAGCAACGATGCGAGGGCCCCCAGCAGGAGGCCCAGGGCGACGCCCAACGTGCCCAGGCCCCAGGCGAGCAGGGCGCCTCCGCCGCGGCTGGCCACATAGAAGATGATGTTCTGAAGCGCTACGCCCCTGTAGAGCGTGAGCCCGAAGAGCGCGCCCCCCATCAGGCCGGTGTAGTTGAGCACCAGGCCCGCGCCCAGCGCGAGCAGCGAAGATGTGCCCAACGAGAGCAGGCGGGCCAGCAGCGCCGATGCGGCGAAGGAGGGCAGCGAGATGAGGGTCAGCAACCGCCAGGAGGCCCTGTAGGCCGCCGCGGCCCTTCCCGCATCGCCCTCGCCAAGATGGTGTGATATGAACCTGGTGGCCGCGCTGTTGAGGGCCACGGTGGTCAGGGCCCCGAAGGCGTTTATGATGAGGAAGAGCAGCGAGACCTCGCCCACCTGGCTTCGGGGCAGGATCCTCGCCAGCGCCAGGTAGAAGAAGAGGGAGCAGGCCAGCTGAACGCCGTTCATCAGCGCAAGATATGCGGTGCCCGCCGCCACCCTCCCCGCCAGCCAGGGCTGCATCCCCAGCCCGTGGGGGCGCCGCCTTATTGGCCTAGCGAATTAGGGGCGCGCGGCCGAGGTGCCCCTTAGGTCCTTGAGCGCCTGCTGGGCGCAGACGTAGCCCGGCGCGCCCGTGACGCCGCCGCCGGGATGAAGCGCGGAGCCGCAGAGGTAGAGCGACCCGATGGGCGTCCTGTAGCCCGAGAGCTCGGGCAGGGGCCTCAGGGCCAGCATCTGGGAGGGGATGAGCTCGGCGTGGAAGATGTTGCCCCGCGGAAGGGAGAACTCCCTCTCCATGTCCAGGGGCGTGAGCAGCTCATACCTCTCAAGGAGGCCCCTGAGCCCCGGCGCGAACTCCTCCAGCGCGCCAAGCACGGCCTCGGCCGCCTCCTGCCTTGCCGCCTCCCATCCGCGCTTCAGGCTGTAGGGGAAGTACTGGGAGAAGATGGAGAGCGTATGGTAGCCGGGAGGGGCGAGCGAGGGGTCCAGCACGGTATGGAAAACCGCCCTTTCGATGGGCCTGGAGGAGAACCCTCCCATGAGCGCCTCGAAGTAGGCCCTCTCATAGTACTCCCAGGAGGGGCCTATGCCGATGATGCCCTGCAGGCAGGCCGCGCTCGCGCCCTCGAGGTCCCTGAACCTGGGCAGGCCCCTGAGCAGACCGTTCAGCTTGGCCACGCAGCCCTCATCCTTTATGGACCTGAGCCTCCTGGCGAGCTCCGGGCTCAGGTGCTCCTCCCCCACCAGGCGGAGCAGCGTCGTCTTAGGGTCGGCATTGGAGAGGATGAGCCTGGCCTCGAGGCGCCTGCCGTCCTCAAGCTCCACGCCCATGGCCCTGCCCTGGCTGATGAGGATGCGCCTTACCGCGATGCCCGTCATGATGGACCCGCCCAGCTCCCTCAGCGCCGAGGCCAGGGCCAGGGCCAGGCTCCCCATGCCCCCCTTCACGTAGCCCCAGGCCCCCTGCTCGCCCGCCGCCTCCCCCATCACATGGTAGCCCAGGACGAAGGCCGTCCCCGGCGTGCTGGGGCCCGCCATGGTGCCTATAATGCCCCTGGCCATGAGGGCCGCCTTGACCTCCTCGGCCTCGAAGAACTCATCCAGCAGTTCCTTGGCGCTGTAGAAGAGCAGCCTCTTGGCCAGCTCCGAGGCGCTCGCCTCCTCGAGCAGCGCGGCCAGCTCCCTGAGCGAGGGCGGAGGGGCCAGCATCATGGCGCCGAAGAGCTGCCCCGCCTCCCTCCAGAACCTCCTGTAGTCCTCCCAGGCCCTCGCATCCCTGGCCGAGAACTTCGCTATCTCCTTCGCCGTCTTAGCCGGGTCGCTGTACAGCAGCAGGTGCCTCCCCTTGCCCAGCGGCACCGCGACGTCCACCTCGGGCGTCAGGATCGCGAGCCCGTGGCGCTCCAGCTCCAGCTCCTTCACGATCTCGGGCCGGAAGAGGCTGTAGGCATAGGCCAGCCGGTTTATCCTTACGCCCGGCCAGAGCTCCTCCGTGGTGCAGGCCCCTCCCAGCACGGGGCGGCGCTCCACGACGAGCACGCGCAGGCCCGCCTTCGCGAGATAGCAGGCCGCCACCAGGCCATTATGCCCCCCGCCCATGACGATCGCACCGAAGGCCGCCATGGGGGCCCAGGGCGGGGCCGGTTTAAAGCGCTGAAGCCGGGCTCAGGGCTCGTAGACGTAGGGCAGCGAGAGCGCCGAGGCCACCTCCCTCTTCAGGGCCCCCAGGTCCTCCCGGCCCAGCTGCCCGAGCTCATACTTGCCCAGGCTCGAGACGAGCAGCCGCACCTGCGCCCTTATCGCCTCGACGAAGTTTACGAGGCCCTCCTCGCCCCTCTCCAGCGCCCTCAGCGGGCGCTCCTTCCGTAGGCCGCCCTCCTCGCGACCTCCGTCCAGCCCCAGTCCTCCTCACGAGGCGGAATCCTCCTGTAGGGAGGGCGCATGGCTAGGGCGAGTAGAGGCCGGGCAGCTTAGGGTAGGGCCTGAAGCGCCAGATGGGCTCCTGGGGCCCGCCGCAGATGTAGCGCGTGAGCCTCTCGATGCCCAGCCCGAAGCCGGCGCTGGGCGGCACGCCGTGCCTAAGCATCTCCAGGTACCAGCCGTACTTCTGCGGGTCCTCGCCCTGGTTCCTGATCCTGGCCACCACCCGGGCATACTCGTGCTCCCGCTCCGCTCCTGAGGCGGCCTCGCCATAGCCCCCGGGATATAGCAGGTCGAAGTCCCTGAGCAGGCCGGGCCTCTCGGGGTCCTCCCTATCGTAAAAGCCCCTGGCCCCCTTCGGGTAGTCATAGATGAAGAAGGGCTCCTCGAAGGCGGCGGAGAGCAGCCTCTCCTCCTCCCAGGGGATCTCGATGCCGTGCTCTACAGCCCTGCCCAGCTCCCTGAGCAGCCCCAGGGCCTCGTCATAGCTAAGGCGCCTAAAGGGCAGGGAGGGCACCCTTATCCCCCTGCCCAGCCGCTCCAGCTCCTCCGCGCAGCGGTGGCGGACATGCTTCAGCACCTCCACGAGCAGCTCCTCGGCCAGGCGCATCGCATCGTGATAGCTCGCGCCGGCCACCTCCACATCGGCCTGCACGAACTCCACGAGGTGCCTGCCCGTGCCCAGCGTCTCGGGGGGCTCGAGCCTGACGTTGGGGCTCAGGAAGTACATCCTTCCCAGCGCCGAGGCCATCATCTGCTTGTAGAGGATGGCCGAGCTCATCACCCTGTACTCCCTGCCGTAGAAGTCCACCGCCGCCTGCTTCGCGCCCCTTATGCCGGGGTCGGTGACGGGGCCTATGATAGGAGGAAGGCACTCCACGAAGCCCCTCGCATTAAGGTGCTGCCTGATCGCCTCTAGGATGGCGGCCTGCACCCTGAGCACGCTCGCCATCCTCGGCTCCCTGACCATCAGCCAGGACCTGGCCACCTGCTCGCGCAGCCCCTCCAGCTCCTGCATGGCCGCGGGCCTCCGCGGGGCAAAATAGACCTTTTGCTCTAAATCTTGTCAATTTAACAACAAAAAGTTATATGCGAAGGCAATTTCCATCGTTTTGACAATGGATGAGCGGGACCAGAGGATCCTCGAGGAGCTGAGGAGGGATGCCTGGCGCCCGCTGAGCGCCATAGCGAGGCAGCTGGGCCTTCCCAGGGCGACGGTGAGGGAGAGGGTGGAGAGGATGAGGCGCGCGGGCATCATCAGGGGCATCTGCGCGCTCCCCGGCTACGAGGCCCTGGGCCTGGGCACCCTGGCCTTCGTGCTCGTCTCCTTCCTCCCCGGCACCACCTCCCAGAGGGCGCTGGCCCAGGAGATCGCAAAGCTGCCCTATGTGCAGGAGGTGCACATCATATCGGGCGAATACGACATCCTGCTCAAGGTCAGGGCCGCCTCCGTGGAGGACGTGGGGAGGCTCGTGGTGGATAGGCTTAGGGCCCTGCCGGGCGTGGGCAAGACGGTGACCTCGCTGAGCTTCTTCACGCTAAAGGAAGAACCCTAGGCCCTGCCGCGCCCCTTGCTTAAAAAGCCACAAACAAAAAATTGCTTACCTCGCCTTGACCACGTAGCCGGCGACGGCCTTGTCGCCTATGATGGTGATGAGGTACTGTTGCCCCGGCACCACGCTGAGCCCCCTAATGTCGCAGACCAGGCGGTACTGGTGCTCGCCCACCTTCTCCAGCCTGCAGCCCTGGATGCCGAAGCCCAGCAGGATGGCGCCGCTGTAGCTGAAGGTGGCCGTGCCATGAGCTGGCAGCGCGTAGCCTCCCTCCAGCAGCTGTCGGAGCTCCTTCATACCTCCGGGCACCTGAAGGCACCTCTCGAGCCTCTGGAAGCCGATGGGGGGACAGCTGAACTGAATGGGCGTGAGCGTGCCGTTCTCCTGTATTATGAAGACCTCGGAGCCGAAGAAGGAGGGCAGGGGCCTGGCGGGGGGCGAAGGCACGAAGGGCGAGATGATGAGCAGCTTCAGCAGCACCGTCTCGTTGCTGTCGCTCTTCACGGTCACGCTCAGGGAGTCGTTGCTCAGGCTGGCCGAGGTGATCCCTATCCTGCTGGTGTACTGCTGCCTGAGCCTGCTCCACCAGGCCTTTCCCCTGAGGTCGAGCATGAAGCCGGGCTTCAGCATCTCCCTGCTCACCTCGCCGTCGGGCACCGTGAAGGCCTTGGCGGCCGGCCTGAGCACGAAGATGGGCGCATCGCTGGTGCCCATGTTGAGCACGGCCGGCTGAAGGTCCAGCACGATGGCCTTGGCCTGGCCCACGGCGACCTCCACGCCGCCTATGATGGGCACCGTGAGCTTGCCGCTGGGCACGAAGCAGGTGTAGTTCTTGCCGTTATAGGTGACGAGGGCCGAGGAGATGTTGAAGAGCAGCGCGTTGAACTTGCCCGTGAGGTTGAGCGAGGCTACCGTGGTGGTGACGTTGACGAGCTTCATGAGGTCCAGCGTGCCTCTCGCATTTACTTCTATCCAGCCGCTCTGGTTCCCCGCCTGAGCTAGGTGTACGGCCATTGAGCTATAGTTGATGTAGATGGCCGTGACGCCCTCGGGCACCTGGGGCGGGTCCGTGACCAAGATCGCCAGCGTTCCGCTTGGCGCGCCCGTAACGCCCCCTGGCCCCGGCGGAGCGCCCTGCTGCAGCGAAAGGTAGGCATAGCTGGCCGCGCCGGCGATGATGGCTAGGGCGATGGCCGCGATGGCGGTCCTCTGCATGGTGCGCCCCCCTGGCGGGCCCCTTTGTTAAGGGCCGGCCTTGGCATGGGTTCCAAAACGTTCCGGAACGCCAGAAACGGCGGAACCTGCGCCCCTGCCCGGCCGATATGAACCGCACGCTGCGAAGCCCTTCGGCGCTATCCTACTCATGGCCTGGGCATAGGGCGCCACGGGCAAGGGCCCTAAGATGCCTCTTCCGCTTCAGGGGCTGAGGTTCAGAGCGGCATATGCTGGACCGAAGCTAGCCCTGCCCAAGGGCCACGTAGAGCATGATGAGCAGCTCGGCCAGCGAGGCCAAGCCCAGGTAAAGCGCGGGCCTCAAAAGGTCGCCCATGAGCGCGGCGCCCGCCAAGTATAGGGCCAGCGGGAGGGAGGTCAGCAGCAGCGTGACCAGCGCATAGACGGTCTGGTTGAGCAGGCCCAGGCGGCCCAGGCGCAGGCTCCTCAGGGTAGAGCGGAAGTGGGCCGAGGTGTACAGCACGGCCGCGGCCACGGCCATGGAAAGAAGCGCCAGCGGCACCAGCTCCTGCCAGCTTCCCCCCAGCACGTAGCGCAGGCCCAGCATCCCAGCGGCCGCCGCATAGAAGGAGAGCGTCACGAGCAGCTTGCTCTGCACGTTCGTGAGCCTCCCCAGGGGCAGCGTATCGAAGTAGGCCAGCGCCTTCAGCTCGGTCATGTAGAGCGCGTAGGCCAGAAAGGGGCTGAGCAAGACCAGGGGCCCTGCGTTGGCGCCGAAGTCTATGAGCCTGGGCTCGCCCCTGCTCCCCTCCGCCGGGCCGCCCCAGCGCACGAGCAGCCCTATGACGATGTAGATCACGGGCACGGTGATGAAGCCAATCAGCCTGGGGGAGCGCAGCATCTGCCTGAAGTCGGCCAGGGCCAGGGCTATGACGGGGCGCCTGAGCTTCACCCTGAACCCGCTGCCCCCCCTGGGCGCCGGGATGGACGGCGAGAGCAGGGTCAGGGCGCCACGCCTGAGCGCCATGATGCCCGCCAGGGCCAGCGCCACCGAATATGCCCCGGCGAGCGCGGCGGCCAGGGGGTTGCCCTCGGCCACGCCCGCCAGGTTCAGCAGCGGCACGAAGGTCATGAGTGCGGAGCCCATGGGCAGCTCGACGCGCGGCGCGAGGGCAAAGAGGAGCATGAGCAGCACGAGGGGCAGAAGGCCCGCGACGCGCACGAGCTCCCTCAGGGCCCTGGAGCGGCCCAGCCTCCTATATGCGCTCAGGAGCCCATAGGAGGCCAGCGATGCCAGCGATGCGCCCACGGGCGCGGCCAAAATTCCCGCCGCGCCGAGCCAGGGGCCCAGCCACCAGGCGCCCACCGCCACGATGAGGCAGGTTGCCATGAGCGGCAGCTTCAGCGTGGAGAGCACCGCCCTGGCGATGAGCTCCCTCAGCTCCCTCTCCCGCAGGGGTAAGGAGAGCAGGAGCTCCCTCAGCTGCGGGCCCGCGGAGGCGCCATAGGAGAGCAGCTGAAGCGACGTGAAGAGGAGCATGAAGGCCCCTGCAAGGACGATCAGGGGATAGAGGAGCGGGCTCGTGCTGGGCAAGAGGCCGCCCGTGCCCACCACCGTGAGCCAGGCAACCGAGAGGGCCACGGCCGCGATGTACTGCGACCTCTGGGCCGCGCGCACCGCCCTCCTCACGTCCTGGGGCGAGAGGCCCGTGAGCCTGGTCGCCACGTAGCCCTGGTAGAGCAGCTCCTTGACCAAGGAGCGCACCAGCCTCCTGCCCGCCTCCTCCATCAAGGGCCTTCCCCCGGCCAGGCCCCGCTACTCCAGGCCCTTCAGCACCTCCTTTATCTCCTCCTCCATGTGCGTGGCCCTAAGGAAGACCTCCTCCAGCGTGGAGCCATGTATCATCCGCTTCAGCCCCTCCACGCTGCCTTCGGCCACTTCGCTGCCCTGGTTCAGGATACAGACGCGGTCGCAGATCCTTTCGGCCACCTCCATTATGTGGGTGGAGAAGAGCACGGCGCCCCCTGCCTCCTTGTGCTTAGCTATCAGGTCCTTGAAGATCTTCACGGACCTGACATCAAGACCGTTGAAGGGCTCGTCCAGGAGCAGGATGGGCGGCTCATGCATGAGGGCCGCGATCACGGCGCACTTCTGCCTGTTGCCGAGCGAGAGAGCCCCTATGGGCGTGTCGAGGTGCTCCTCGAAGGCGAAGGCCCTGATGAGCGACCTGAGCCTGGTCGTATCCCTCAGCCTCCTTATGGAAGCGAGCAGCTCGAAGAACTCGTTGGGCGTAAGGGAGTCGAAGAGCGCGGGGCTCTCGGGCACGAGGCCTATCTGCTGCTTCGCCCAAATCGGATCCTTCTTCGCATCCCTGCCCAGGATGCGGATGGTGCCCTCGCCCTCGACCAGGCCCACGAGCGCCTTTATCGTGGAGGTCTTGCCCGCGCCGTTGGGCCCCAGGAGGCCGTACACGGTGCCCCTCCGCACGGTAAAGGAGAGGCCGTTCACGGCCACCTTATCCCCATACCTCACCACCAGGCCCACCACGGAGATGGCCTCCGCATTCCCTGCCTCGCTCAATCTCCTGCTCGCGCCCGCGGAGGTAATAGCGATAATAAGCCTTTGCGCTCGCCGCGCGAAGGGCGGCGCCCCTGTTATGGCTCGTATGATTACGCCAAAGCGGGGCCTGGGAATGTCGCTAGGGGCCCTTGTCCCGTGCCGCCAGGACGGCAGCCACGACGCCCCTCATCCTCTCCTTGAACCTCTGCTCCGAGAACTCCTGCGCCCTCACGATTGCCCTTCTCGACATTTCAGTGAGGTCCGAAGCGATGAGCGCCCGTATCGTATCGGCCGCCTCATGGATGGTATCATAGCCGAAGCCGTACTCGCCATCCTTCACGATATCCGTCCAGGGGCCGCCGCTCCTGTGGACCACGGGCACACAGCCGCTAGCCATACCCTCCACCACCGATATCCCGAAGTGCTCCCCCACCATGGTATGGAGTAATATGCGTGCCTTGGCATAAAGCTCCCTTAGCTCAGTGAAGGAGATATCGGGCCTAACCTCCACGTTTCGCACACCAAGCCTATCGCAGAGGTGCCCAAGGCGAGCGATGAGCGCCGCCGAGCCCTTCTGGGTGGCTCCGGCAATCACAAAGTGGGCCTCCGGCACCCTCCTGGCTATGTGAGGGATGAGGTGCAGCCCCTTCTCGGGAGTGAGCCTGGAGACGGTCAGCACCAGGTCCTCCTTCCGCCTCGCCGAGAACACAAAGGATTCCACATCGACGGGTGGGTAGACGACCACCGCCCGCTTTCTCAACCACCTCCAGATCGCCTCCCTGCTATAGCTGCTGTTGGTGAGCAGCAGCCCGCCCTTGAAGATAAGCCGGGAGCCCCCTTGAAGGAGCCCATAAGGCGTATAGTAGAGCCTCCAGAACAGGTTCCGCTGGTATTTGAAGAAGGTTTCTGGGCTCTCCACCATTAAGGCCGGTAGAGGGTAATGCACGTAGGTTATGTCCGCCGGTGCTGGGATTACGTCCCCATGTGTATTTATGATGAGGTCGACTTCGCCGCGCAGCCGAAGGGCTATCAGCCCTGTCATGAGCCGGGCGTATATGCCAAAGGCCCCAAGCCTGAACGGCAGCAGCGCCAGCTCCCCGTCTACCATGACTTTCCGCCCAAAGTGCCTCTCCACTCTCTGCCAATCGGTCTTATCGGCTGTTCCCAGAACTACCTCGTGGCCTGCCTCCTCCAAGCATTCGATGGTGTTCAAGCAGACCCTCTCTTCTCCTCCCGTGGAGTTCAGAGTGTTATGTAAGACCAAGATCTGCGCCATTCCCCTACCGCCACCTGTAGCGGCCATTATTAGAACTTGGATAAAATTTGACCAAGATAGCCTTAAGGCGACAAGCCAGCAGGCCGCATACGCGCCTTTGAACGCCTAGCACCGAGGTTTGGACCCCTTGCCCTATGCTCGTTAGAGCCATCCCTGCTTCTGTTCAAGTTGACCGTAACCTAGGAATTCACAACGTATACGAATTTATTCCAAATCAAAGCCCTTCTCGTTAGGTTAGCCTGAAAGGTCATAGAATGTCATGTCAGAAAGTGCGCCATCCAGGAGGCTTGAGGAACCTCAGGTCTGCCACCGAAGTGGGACGTCCGGGCATAAGGCGTGGCTCTCCTTTAGGAGCGCGCGAATGGGGTGCAGTTCTCTTCTCAGGGGGTCCAGCACAAGCCCGAAGATTCCCAGCGTTACAGTACCGAGGATGTTCTCATCCTCCCCCTCGCCCAGGAGCACGGGGGTGTGGTACTCGCCATACCCCGGGAGCTCGAGCACGGCCTCCGATAGGGCTCGGGTTATCGTCGTCCCGTCGGCCAGCATCAGCTCCACCTGGCGCTTTGGTGCTAGGCCCAGCTTCTACCAAATGTTGCGCCGCAGGACCGTGCATGTTGCACCCGAATCCACGTGCGGGTTTACCCTCTCCTTTCTGCCTCCGGCCCTGACCGCCGCCTCCACGTAGAGTAGGCCCATCGCGAGTTGTATTGGCGCCCAGGGTTAAATGCTTCAGCCCCGGCTTTCACGGCTAGGGGCTTGGCAGCCGGCGTGAGGTGTAGGTTGGTTCCCATCTGCCCTCTTACCTGGCCTGACATTAACAAAGAGTTAAGCTTAACAAGGCTTTCGGCTATCGGCAGCTGTGTGGCCTCCGAGGTGGTTGGGGGAGTGCTACTCGAGGCTTTACATTAAGTATGGAGGGGAGCCGTTCACCTTCGCCGAGGCGATGGGCCATCTTTCTTGGGACAGGAATAGGCTTTCCGTGGCCTTCAGCAAGCTTCACTCCCTGAGGCTTCTATTGCTCTTTCACCGCGGCAGGCCCAGGCTCTATAGGCTCCTCAGCCCTGAGAATGTGCTCCTCCTGGCTTCGGGCACGGCCAGGAACTTTGATAGGATCCCTCAGGAGAGGTATCTTGAGCTGGTGCTTGGGACCCTCAGAAGGGCCCTGCGGATGCTGGACCTGGAGTCCTTCGCGGTATATGGCTCCGTGGCCCGGGGCACGGCCACCGGGAACAGCGACGTGGACATCCTCCTGATCTCCGACTCCTTCACCGGCAGCCTGGCCTCGAGGATGGACCTGATGTGCAAGCTCGAGGAGGAGGTAAAGGATGAGCTTAGATGGCTCAGGAAGCGCGGGATCTACACGGGGCTGAGCTTCTATCCCCTCAGGAAAGGCGAGGCGGAGAGGCTCCCGCTTCTGCTGCTGGACATGACCGACGAGGCGGTGATCATGTACGATAGGAAGGGGTTCCTGGAAGGCCTGCTGGCCAACTTAAGGGCCAGGCTTACGGTGGAGGGCGCCAGGAGGGTGTTCGTCAAGGGAGGATATTGGTATTGGGATTTGAGGGCGAGCCCTACGTTCGCGGGGAGGGTTGGCGCTGCTTAGGATAGCCAGCTCGTACCTGCGCCAAGCCCGGGCAAGGCTGGAGGATGCAAGGGATGCGTTGGCGGAAGAAAACTATCCCTATGCCGTGAGGTTAAGCCAGGAATGCGTGGAGCTCTCCCTCAAGGCGGTCCTGAAGGCGGTCGGAATCGAGTATCCTAAGGTGCACGATGTTTCAGACCTGCTCCTCGAGGTGAGGGATAGGTTTCCGGGGTGGTTCAGGGGCGAGCTGGAGTACCTATGCGAATCCTCCAGGGTGCTGGTGAAGAAGAGGGAAATAAGCCTCTATGGGGGAGAGGAAGCGCTCCTGTCCCCCGAGCAGGTGATCAATAGGGCGGATGCAGAGGACGCCCTCGCGCGAGCGGAGCGCACATATAGCTCGTGCAAAGGGGTCATCGACGAGCTGAGGGCCGGCCAAGGGATGTGACCCAGCCCTTGCCGCGTTTCACCTTAGCCTCCAAATGATCGCCTGAGAGGATGCAGTTCTGTACAGTTCTATGCACTTGGGGCCTAGATGCGGCGCTGTGACGAGTGCATGGAAAAGTACAAGACCCTGCTCGGGCCAGGAGGGGCGTTGAGGCCCATAACGCTCCCGCCCGATTCCCTGCCCAAGTTCTGGTACAACCCTCTGCCGGACCTGCCGGAACCCTTGCCAAGGCCGATGGACCCCCCGGAGGGGCCTTCGCGCCAGGAGGCGCTGCGCAGGATCCTGATAGGCGAGTGCCTTAAGCAGGACCTTTCGGAGGAGCGGTGGATACCCATCCCGGAGGGAATCCGGGAGCTGTACATCCATGCCGGCAGGCCGAGGCCCCTGTACAGGGCCGAGAGGCTCGAGAGGTGCCTCGGGCTCGAATATGTGAAGATCTACTATAAGAGGGAGGACCTGAGCCCCACCGGCTCCCACAAGGTCAATACCGCGCTGGCCCAGGCTTATTATGCCTCAAAGCAGGGCTGCCAGGGCCTGGTCACCGAAACGGGGGCTGGGCAGTGGGGCACGGCCCTGGCCTATGCCTGCGCCCTGCTGGGCTTAGATTGCGTGATCTTCTGGGTCCGCAACGTCTACCGGTGGAAGAGGGAGAGGCGCTGGCTGATGAAGCTCTATGGGGCAAAGGTGCACCCCTCGCCCAGCAGGCTCACGAGGGTGGGCCAAGAGCAGCTGCGCAGGGACCCCTCCTCGCCGGGCTCCCTCGCCATGGCCGTCTCCGAGGGGCTGGAATATGCGGACGAGCACGAGGGATATGCCTATGCGCTGGGCTCCGTGCTGAACCATGTTCTAATACATCAGACCATCATAGGGCTGGAGGCCAGGGAGCAGCTTCGGTCCCTGGGCGAGAAGCCCGACCTGGTGGTGGCCTGCCTGGGAGGGGGCTCCAACTTTGGCGGGATATGCCTGCCGTTCATCCGAGATGTGCTCAGGGGGGAGTATGAGTGTGAATTCCTGGCCGCCCAGTCCGAGGCCGCCCCTAACCTGATCAAGGGCACATACAGGTACGATTTTGCCGATGCCGCGGGCTACACGCCCCTGCTCAAGATGTACACGCTGGGCCATGATGCGCGGCTGAAGCCCATATGGTCGGATGGGATTCGCTACCATGCCGCGGCGCCCATCATAAGCCTGCTGAGGCATAGGGGCCTCATCGACGCGGTGGCGTATCCGGCCGATGAGCGGGCGGTGTTCGAGGCGGCCAGGCTCTTCCTCAGGACCGAGGGCTGGCTGGTCGCGGGCGAATCCGCGCATGCGCTGAGGGCGGCCATCGACAGGGCGCTGGAGTTTGAAAGGAGAAGGCAAAGGAAGGTCCTTTTGGTCAACATCAGCGGGCACGGGTTCCTCGACCTAAGGGCCTACCAGAAGGCGCTCTTAGCGTAGCCCGGGGCCTGTAGGTATGTTCCCTATTAGCCTTTTATTGGGGCTCTCCTATACCTTCCGTCCCGCCTCCCGGGCTATCACCCCCCTCCCGGCACGATCACATCGCGCGTAACGACTAGGCCGTTTCCGATGCGCTCCAAGGGCCTATGGATATTTCGGATGCAACGAGGCGGATCAGGCTCACCTGCTACGACCTATGGCCACGCACTCCACCCTACGCGATTCACGCATTCTATCATGGTAAACGCCGGGCTCTGAAGCCAAGATATCGAGGTGGGGATCTAGGCTCGGTCAAAGGCGAGGGGCCTCCGCCGACCGATACATGTCAAGGTGAATGAAGCGGAACCGGGATCACCCCACTTAAGGGAGGGGCCTTCATGCGACGCTTTCAGGCGTAACCCTCCGCACAATGGAGACCTTATCGAAGTCGCGATCATAGCTTATTATCCTCTCTACTCCGTTCTCGCGCATAGCCTGGAGGGTTAGCGCATCGTCGAAATCCAGGCCGTGATCCCTCATGTGGCCCGCGGCCGCGATTCTGTCTAATAGCGAAGAGAAGTAGATGCTCAGGCCCTTGTAGCCCAGCAGACTTGAGAGGAAGGTCCTGATCTCATCCGCCCCTTTCCCGTAGTTCTCCATTACGATTACAATGGTATCCACCGCAAAGTCGACCATTAACCCCTTGAGCTTACCATCTCGGAACTTCCTCAGCGCCCTCTCGCAGACCTCGGCCTTCTGCTGGCCCAGTAGCACCTCTAGGAGGATGTTGGCATCTACCAGATATTCAGGCCCTTGGGTCCTTTGCAAGGGCTCTAGCCGCCCTCGCCCTTCTCGCTTCGTGCTGAAGTTCTACGCCATTCTTGTCGACCCCGGCCAGCAGGCCCTTAATGGCCCCCACTGGGTCTTCGGGGACGCCCACTTCTTTGAGGAGGGCCTCGTGCCGCGCCATCCACCACAGGAAGGCCTCCTCGGCCGCCTTGCTGATGGAGCCCCTTCCGTAACCGTAAACCGTCATCGCCAGCCGTCTGAACTTCTGCTCAACGGCATCCCGAACATAGACCTTGATTCCACCCACCGTGACCACCGGGTTTGAGGGATAAAGGAAGAAAGGTATAAATGCCTTTAGGTATTTTCTCCCTCAGCTCCGCGCTACATAAGAGTCGGGTCGAAGGAGCCTAAGGCGTAGTCAGGTTTCTCTTAGAGGGTCCTCCTCCGAGCCGGAGCCCTGGCCGAAGCAATGCGTCGTCCTTTCCCCACTAAGGCGCGGCGTTCGCCATCCACGGGCACGCAAAGCTGGAGACGGAAGTGGGACTGCGGTGAGGTCGCGCTCGGGCCCTTAAGGCACCCACGCGTCCTGCTTAATAAGGGCCAGGCCTCGAGGGAAATATTGCGGGTTTGCGGCTCGACGGGATCCAAAAACTGTCACGGCCCTGGGCCCCCTCATCTCGGTGAGGGGGCTCTTTGGTCTAAAGTATTCGATTAATGGTGTTGTGGTCGGGGATACTGTGAGTTTCAGGCCCCTAAGGGACTGTGCGCTCAGGGGGATCAGGGTTTCTTGGAGGGGTGTCGCTTTTGGGCGGTCACCCGCTACGGTGAGCTGGCATCGGACGGCCTATCGCTCTTCGCCGTTTTTGGCGGAGGAGGATATGGAGCGCATGTATCCCTTCAAGGATTTGGATGCTAGGGTTGTCGCCGACATCGGGGGCTTCCCCGGGAGACCGCCTTCATGTTTCTGGCCATGGGTGCGAGGAACGTCCACGTATACGAGCCGCTCTACTTTCGCTGTGTGAGCTGAATGCCGGTGTGAATCGGACCGAAGCCAGGATGATAGTCCATCCCTATGGTTCTGGCGAGAAGAGCGTAGGAGAGAGATCGAGGAGGATGGTGAGAGCGGCCTCCATGTGGGCCCACATATGGTCTCGCTAAAGCCCCTGAGGGAAGCAATTCTGGAGTGCGGGCCGGACCTGGTGAAGATGGACTCCCAACGGGGCGAATACGCCCTGCTCCTCACCGAGAGCGAGATGATCAGGAAATGCGCACTGTTCACGCGTGAACAGGCGCTGTTGCATACCCGCTCCCCCCAGTATAGCCATTCTCGCTACTGCAAGGCTAACCTCTCCTAATGCTTCTGCGCAAACCACTGTCCATATCGCGAACCGCGAGCGCAGGCGCCGGCTCCTGGGCAGAGCCGGAGGAGTACATAATAGAGGTTCACGGCTCGGAGGCGCCTATAGTCCATAGGATGGAGAAGGCCGGCTTCAAGGGGGAGCGGGTCGCCTACCTGGGCTCGCTCCTATCCATCTGACACTTCCGGCGCCTGGGGGAGGGGGCAGGAAACTAGCCCCACGCCTCCTCCTACACGGTCTCAGAGAGAACACACCCTTCAACTGTAGGAGTACTTCAGATGTGGACCTGACAGACTTAAAAATTGAGGGCGCAAGCTTAGTTCTGGTGCACTGATGGGCTTTACATACGTGGGCGTCATAGTTCACGGGTTGAGGGGGCGAAGGCCATCGAGATGCTCACAGACACGGGCTCTACATACATCGTCATGGGGCCGGACATGATCAGGGAGCTGGGGCTCATAGAAACCCCATACAAAGTTAAGCTGACCCTGGCGGATAGATGGGCTGTGGAGGCAAGGCTCTTCCTAGCCGAGGTAGAGGTGGGTGGAAGGAGGGGGCCTACACTCATAGCGGAACTTGATACGCCAAAGCCCCTCCTTGGAGTCCATGCCTTGGAAACACTTGGATTCAAGGTGGATCAGAAAGGGGGAAGCTGGAGGAGATAGCGCCCGAAGGGGGATATCTGTTAAGGGCCCATTGAGATAGGCTCATATAAGGCGTCGCGTCTATCCGTCAAAATCGATCTTCCCTCCGTTGAAGTATGCCGAGAACGCTTTATACCCGGGGCGGCCGCCCTACACACCCTATAAGATCATCAGCTCTAGCGGCGTTAGTTTTCCGGTGACAGGATCCACTGTAGGCCTAATAGCTCTAGGGTTGTTGAGGCAGGGCCTCGGGGATACCGTACCTACTGGGAACCATGGAGCTCACAATCAAGAAGAGGGGGACCTGCTCTACCTAGAAAGCAGGGACAGATACACTGAGTAGGTGCTGCCCCTGATACCTGAGAAGCTGGAGGACGACCACACCCTCTTCTACGCCCTCGTGGGGGGAGTTAGGCACACGGCCGAGTTCACCATCAAAGGCCATGGCACCGAACCGCTCTACGAGAGGTACAAACTAAACTGATGAAGATCTCGTAGTGGAAGATAGGAGGCCCGTTGATGCCTTCAAAAGACGAGCACCAGCATTGTGAGGGAGAAGCCACCCTCTACCCCTACAAGCGGTATCTGTAAGGCGTGTCTTCTTCGATGCTTGCATACTTCAAAATTACGCTCTCTGGAATATGCCATACTATCTCTCGGTTAAAGAGAAGCAGTTATGCGTCGGAAAGCTTGTGAAAGTTGCTCCGTGGTATAAGTACAGAGTTTATTCTGAAAATTACATCACTTCAGAAGCGGGGCGGTTCGAAACGGCAAACGGAAGATTGAGAACTGTTATGGTACTGTCAAGCTACCTTGATATTCCTTTTTACAAGCTGCGGTATAATCTTCTGAGAGCACTGCAGAAAATAGCAGGGTTCGCTATTCAACCAGTCACGTTGACACCCTTCAACTATCCGGATAATGCGGCCAAATTCGTAAGGAAGGTCTTGGAGCCTTACTATCGAAGGGTCCCCCAAGAATATAGATATCTAGTCATTACTTCATCAATAGCTCAGAGGGGAAAGAGATTCAATATAAATTTCATTCAAAGCCAAGTTATGTATATTATGGGAAAGACGCAAAGAAATTCTTCGTCGATACGAAGGAAGACCGAATACCTGATTCTTATCTTGAAATCATGGACTTAGCCGCTGAGGAAGGCTTTTCCAGGATTCGTACAAACAGAGTAGAACTGATGAGTCTTGTTCTGAGGTTCCTCAATATTCCTGCTTCAGGTCTTCCAGAATGATTTTTACAATCCTTTCAGAAGTTTTGCCGTCTCCAAATGGATTCGTCCAGTTCGGTTGAACAACCAGCATCTTTCTGGCTGCGTTCAGAATATCGGTCGGTTTAGTCCCTGCAAGGATGTTTGCCCCCTCCTTTAACGTCTCGGGCCTTTCTGTATTATATCACAATGTTACGCAAGGCACTTTCAGAATGCAGCATTCTTCTTGTACACCTCCAGAATCAGTCATGACCAGCTTAGCATTTTCTTCTAAGCAAAGAAAATCAAAGAAACCAAGTGGCTTTATTGCCTCTATTGAATCATTCAGCTTAATCCCGAACTCCTTGATCCTGGTCAGAGTTCTGGGGTGCACGGGAAATACGATCTTGTAACCAAATTCCCTTATCAGATGACCCAAAGCGTAAATGATATCCTTTAGCCTTTCTATGTTGTCAACATTCTCTTGTCCGTGCAAAGTGGTGACGATATACCCTTTAGGCACCAGATTAAGGTCTGCAATTATCTGACTCTTCTCTTTTGCCACTCTTGAATATTGATTGATGGCATCAACAATGGTATTTCCTACTACGTAGACCTTCGATCTTTCTATTCCCTCTCTGAGCAGGTTACTCTTCGATATCGATGAGGGGCAAAAAGGTAATCTGAGATATGGTCAACTAGCTTTCTGTTCACCTCCTCTGGCATTCGCATATCGAAGCTTCTGAGCCCAGCCTCGACATGCGCCACCTTTATGTTCAGTTTGGCAGCAGCAAGTGCTCCACCAAGAGTGCTGTTACTGTCACCCTGAACAAGGACTAATTTTGGCTGAAGCCTCGTCAGGATCTCTTCGACCTACACGAGTATCCTTGCTGTCTGCTCAGCATGCGCCCCCGACCCTACCTCAGGCCTGTATTCTGGCTTCTCAAGTTCCAGTTCCTCGAAGAATACAGCATCATCTCGTATGAATAATGTTGCCCCGTATGTATGACATCGAACTGCAAACGCCTTTCTTTTAGTATTTCGATCAAAGGAGTCAGTTTTATAATCTCTGGCCTGGTTCCAAGAACAATCGCTAGCAGATCTCCGTCGCCTTATCCGAGATATCTTCACACCCCTCATAACCGAGTATAAATATGAAACAAAATCCATTAGCCTCAAGGAAAGTCTATGCTCACTCTCCTCGTTCATTAAGTATTTGTGAATAAATTTCTTTCAAGATTAACGCTACTTTCCTTGAGTCGTGCTTCTCAACAACGTAATTCCTATTGCTCTTCCCTACCGACTTCACCTGGGATGGGTCTGAGAGTTTAGCAACAATCTCCTCCAGATTTCCTCTGTGCCTGTAGTCTATCGTTGCCAGTCCAACACTCATACTCTCGAGAGCAGTCTTTGAAAACGAGGGTATTGAAAACTGGTCGACGAATATATCGTAGTTTGAAAGGAAAGATGGCATGTCACTGTAGGGTATGTTTTTTTCATGTATCTCCAATTCTATTCCGTATTTTTTCATCAACTTCACAACCTCTTCGGGGAGCTTTTCATAATTACGCTTGAAGTAAAGCGCTTTCGGCCTTTCATTATAGTGATTCTTGAATGCGAATCTGAGTGTGTCGACAGGAGTAGGCAAGTAAACGGCATCAGGCCTCCAATCTTTTATTATAACCCCAAGGTCAGGGGTGGCGTAGAGCACCTTCGTCGCATTTTTCAAATTCCTTTTTACAATCCATCCTAGCTTTGAATGTAACGTTGACCTCACGTCCGAGCCGTGCACATGCAGAATATCCAGTCTTCTTTTCAAAAGGTTCGTAAGGAATGCATCCTGAAGAGCATAATTAACATGATAAATATCTCCTTTTGAAAATGCTATCTTGATTGCAATACCAAGCGTCTTTGAATAGAGATTTCTTGTCCTTTTTATGAAGGTTATGTCATAATACTTCGAAAGATGAGGGATAAGGTCTTCCATTACGTGCGCACAGTCGTTTACTACGACCAGCCTGTGATCCTTCTTCCCTGTTTCTTTCCCGTCTTTCATGATTCTAGCATCAACAATAACCTCTATTATATATTGCGCCAATTACTTGTTAACCACGCTGTTTGTTTATACACATGTCAATAGAAACCAGACTGGATGGGAGAATCAGAATCTTCAAATAGAGATGAAGAAATGAAGAAGGTAGCTGTTGTCGGAGCAGGAAGGGTAGGTTCAACCAAAGCTGCAGCATGGTTCAGAGCCTTAGAAAGAAGCCCTTGGTGGGCTCCAGCACCACCCCCAGCCTCCTCCTCACCTGGTCGGGCTCCTTCAC
>PSMU01000007.1:0-53144 GCA_040290255.1 Candidatus Australarchaeum erebusense
CCACCGGCAGGAGGCCCGAGCTATATGTAAGGCAGGCGACGAGCGACGGCAATGTCTTCCGCGGGCATGGCATAGAGACCTGCCATTATGGCCCGGCACCTTCGAGGGAATTCACGGATATAACGAGTCCGTCAGCGTAAAGGATGTGGTGGCGGCCAAGGCCTACCTGCTGGCCATCTTCGAGTACTTTGGCCTGCCTTGAGCCTGCCCGCTCACGGGCTAAGGAAGGCCCCTGTAGGAGGTGCTGCCCCTCCTCGCCGCCTCCAGCTCCCTGTCCAGCTCCGTGAAGAGGCCAAGCCCATGAAGGGCTTCGTTGGCCTCCTCCAGCGAGCGGGCCTCCCTCACCGCCTGCGCTAGGGGGCAGAGCTCATAGGCCTTTAGCGGGTCAAGGTAGAACGTAATGCTGGAGATGATGGAGACCTCCGCCCTTCTCGTGCCATCCCTGATGAGCCTGGTGCCCCTGAAGCCCTTCGCGGCCTCTATGGGCAGCCGGCTCGCCTCCGTGACCAGCCCCTGGCTCAGCCTCTCCATCAGCGCCACGTCCTGTGGGGCCATGCCGAGGGCGCCCAGGTATCCTCCTTTGCCCGCTACTTCCGAGAGCCTTGCCTCCACCACCTCCCTGGGCAGCTCGCCATCACAGGCCATCCCGAAGATGCCCAGCAGCGAGTTAGGCACCAGGCAAAGCGCGGAGAGCATCAAGGCATCGGTGAGCGGGGACCTTACCTCCCTATCCTGCGGCCGAGCGAGCACATCGCCGCCCACATCGATCCCGATCAGCAGGTCGACGCCCAGCCTCTCCATGGCCTCCCTCAGCCCCCGGGCCGTCTCCCTGGGGCCGGCCGTTATATCGACCACCGCCACCTTCTCCCCCAAGGCTCCGGCCACGACCGAGGCCTGAGGAACGGGCCCATCTAGGAGCCTAGAGGTGGGGCCCACGAGGGCCAGCGAGCGCGAGACCTTCTCCGCCTCCGCCACCTCCTCGAGCCTGCGGGGGCCGGGCTTGGGGTCCAGCACCATCCTCTCCCACAGCACCGAGCCGATCCTGGCCCTGAGGCCCAGCGTAAGCAGCGCATTTCTCGTGGGTATTGTGCCCAGCACGTCGCCGGCGCCTCCTATGCCTATGACGAGGGCTTCCCTGAAGCGCTTGAGCAGCCCCAGCATGGCCGGGGCCTGGGCTCGCGCCCCTTCTTAGGCTTGTTCCTCACGCCACTTAACCCCTCCTTCGATCATGGCGAGGCTATGGCAAGCCCCCCGCCATGCCCTGGTCAGCGGTCTCTATAGCGCGCCGCGCTTTTTTTGGCCTGCCGTATACGGCCAGCAGGGCCCCCAGGAGCTCCGGGGCCAGGTCGAGCCCTCTCAGCTCCTCCTGCTCCGCCGCGCCGGCGGCCAGTCGGGCCAGGAGCGAGGTCAGGTGGTCGGGGCCCCGCGGCGGCAGCCTGCTCAGCAGCACCTCCAAGGCCCGTGCGGCCGGCGGTTGTGCGCGCAGCTTAGCAAAAGGCCTCGGCAGCCTGACCTCCTCATCATTCGCTTCCTGCCTGTAGAGGCCAAGCGCCCCTATGCGCCCTCTCTTCAGCCTTAGGACGGCCACATCGTAGAGGGCCTGGGCCAGCGAATCCATTTCCTGCCCCCTCACCAGCCTTAGCCTGCGAAGGCCGGGCAGCAGGGCCTCGCGTAGCCGTGATGTGGGCAAGGGAAGCAGGTATACGCGGCGCGGGGCCAGCGCCAGCGCTAGGCGGCCCAGCCTCCTCAGCAGCGAGGCCTCCGCTCCTCGGCGCGTTATGTGAGTGCCCTCGAGCACCAAGAGGAGCCTTCCCGTGCGCTGCGCCACGAGCATTAGAGGCATCGCCTCCTGGCCCAGCAGCGCCGCCAGCCGCGGGGAGGCCGGCCTCACCTCCGCCACCAGCGCCCAACGGATGCCGAACCTCCTCAGGAGCAGGGAGCACCTCTCATCGCCCCGCAGCGTGAACCCGCGCCCCGCTGAGCCGAAGAGCAGGTGGAGGAGCAAAAGGGCCAGCAGGAGCAGCAGGCCTCCCTTGATCGCCCCGCGGTAGAGCGAGAATACCGCCAGCGCCAGCAGGAGCGGGCGCCAGGCCCGGGCTCCTAGGCCGGCGAGCCCTTTCAGCAAGGCGCCCAAGAGCAGGAGGGCCCTCAACCCCCAGGGATGGCTCGCGTAGAGCAGCAGGGGCACGGCCAGGAGCCAGGCCCCATGGGCCAGGGCCCAGAGCGCCAAGAGGAGCGTAAGAAGCCTGAGCAGGAGGCCCATCAGACCACGCCGGCCTCCGTGATGCTCACATAGCCGAAGCGCGAATAGTCGCGGAGCGCCGGATGGCGGCAGACCCAGAGCAGGCGCGCGCCCTCGCCCTCTCGCGCCGAGTTCAGCGGCTCGGCCCCCTGCAGGCCGCGCAGGCCGGGCCTGCTCAGCTCGAAGACGAACTTGGCCTCATGGCCCAGCACGAGTCCCCCGTAGGGCCTCCTGTCGAAGGGCTGTGTGGGGTTTATCGAGGCATGGCTTATCGCGAGCACGGCCAGCCCCAACTCGCTGCAGAGCCTCTGCGCATGTGAGAGGGCCATCGCCATCGCCGCGCTGCGGGCCGGGAGGCTCTGCGTCGCCCCGAAGAGGCCCTTGAAGGGGGAGGAAAAGGAGTCGTAGATGAGCAGCTTCGCCCCCAGCTCCGAGGCGAGGCGGCGTAGCGGCGAGGCCGCCAAGGGCGCGCGCTTGAGCCTTATGTCCACCCTTCCTCCCCCCGTCACCTCGAGCGCGGCCTCCACGCCATGAAGGGCCAGCAGGTCCAGCACATCGGGCGCCTCCAGCAGCAGCATGCAGGGAGGCTTGGCTTCATGCCTCACGGTCAGCTCCTGGCACAGCGCATCCGCCGCCAGGCGAAGCTGCTCCTCGTGGTAGGAGATGCCGAGCCCGTTGAGCGCGCCGGCCAGCGCCGTGAGCAGCTGGCTCCTCGAGACCCTCCTGCGATGGGCCTTCGGCTCCCTCTCCAGCGCCGCCCTCTCAACGCATACCTCGCATGAGAACCTGGCGCTAAGCCTGCTCAGCCAGTAAGGGACGAGGCTGGAGGCATAGGACTGCTCGGTGTCCAAGATGATGGCCGAGTATCCCTGGGCCACGGCGGAGCAGGCGGCCTGGAGCGAGAGGATGCTCTTCCCGAGCCCCTTCTCGCCGAAGACCTGAGAGATGGTGCCCACGACGAGCCCTCCCTCACAGGCGAGGTCGAGCGCCTCGCAGCCCGTCTTGAGCCTAGCGCTGAAGCCCATGGCCCTTGAGCCTTAGCAGCCCCTTCTGCGTGGGCACCAGCATCAGCACGCGCACGCCCCTCGCGGCCTCCCTCACCTGAAGCCCGATGAGCCCCTCCTGCATGAGCCTGTCCAGGGCCCGCTCGCAGCCTGCCCTGCCATGGCGGGGCGCGAAGTAGCTGACCAGGCCCGCCCTCGTCACCTGCCCCCTCTTGGCGACCTCTGCCAGGAGCTGCAGCTGCAGCTCCTCGTCCGGCGGCCCGGCTTCAGGGACCGCCGCGCTCAGCGGGCCCTTTGGCTCCGCCCAGGAGGGGTAAAAGGTCACGTGGGAGGAGAACTGCGCGTCCTCCAGCACGGCCTCGCCCTCCAGCACGGCCTCTTCCCCGCGCCCGCGGCCCAGCCTATTCCAGGCCTCCGATGTATACACCTTCAGCCTGCAGAAGTGGCCAAGGCACTCATCCAGCAGGAACCACAGCTCGGAGGCGAAGGCCAGGCCCAGCCCGAGCGATGAAAGCGCCTCGAGCAGCCTATCGGGCCTATGGGGGCCCGGCCCCCTGCCCGCGAAGAGGGCGTGGGAGGGGGTTATGAGGACGGCGGCGGAGGGCGAGGGGCTCACCTCGCCGATGGTGCGCGACAGCTTCGCGAGCAGCAGCCAGCCCCCGAGGGCCCTGGCCTCAAAGGGGCTCAGGGGGCTGAAGTCGAAGACGCAGTCCTGCTCGATCACATCCCTGAGCCGGCTCACGCCCAAGGCGTTCAGCGCGCTCAAGGAGGCGAGCCTGTCCCTGAGCTCTTCGCCCAGGACTCCTCCCCTGTCCAGCAGCATATCGCCGAGGGCGGCGGGGCTGAGGATGGGGCCCTGGGCCAGCGCCACCTCCGCCAGCGCCGCCAAGAGCCCCTCCTGGGCCGCGGTCAGCGAGAGGCACGAGGAGTAGCCCAGCACCACCAGCCTCGCGTGCTCCCTATCCCCCGGCTCCACCCTTTGGAGGTCATAGAGCACCTGCTGGCATTCTACCGTGGGCAGATGGCCCCGCAGCTGCCTTGCCAGGGCGCCCTCTAGGTCGAGCGCCAGCACCCTGAGGCCCGCCTCTTGACACGCCTTGGCCACCGAGCAGGCCAGGCGCGTGGCGCCCCTTCCGAGCAGCAGCAGGCCCGCCCGGAGGTCCGAGGGCTCAAGGCAGACCTCCTCGCCCGAGCATGTGTGGCCGAGCCTTATGCCCATGGGCCCCACGGGGCCCGTGCGGGTTTAAGGGCCGCCCTTGTCGGGCCCGAATACTCAACCTCGACAGGGCCTAGCCGCCGGCCTGACCGCGCCCCCTCTCCCGCCTCATCAGCCTCCAGCTGCCCAAGCCCGCGAGCGCGAACCATACCGCCGGCACCCAAGAAGGCGTCACGCCCCTGGCCACGCCCAGGACCGAGCCCGCGAAGAGCGCCCAAAGCATTAGCGAGATGCCCGCCCGCGCCCACCTTGGCCAGCCCCTCCGCCGCGAAACGATGGGGGCCCTGCCCAGGCCCGCCACCAGCTTGCCGCCCTCCTCCAAGTATGCGACGAACGCCTGGCCCAGCTCGGTGGCCGTATACAGCCTCCTCCTGGGGTTCTTGGGGTCCTCCATCGCCTTGATCAGGCCCAGGGCGAGCAGGGGCTCTATGACATCGCGCTGCACGTTGGGCAGGTTGTGGGACTCCAGCGCCTGTGCCAGCTCGCTGAGGCCCATCCTCCTCCCGCTCAGCTCCCTGAGCGCGCGCCTCCTCCTCTGGCTGGCCAGCGCGCGCAGCACCTCGCCATAGTAGTCCTCGGCCACCGGCTTCCTTATGGCGCCGCTCTTTTTAGCCTCTTTACGCAAGGGCCCCAAGGCCCTGCATCTGCTGAGGGGCGCCCTGCAGGTCCCCGGCCCAAGAAGGCTATTAAACATGACCAGGAGGACCCGCCGTGAAGCTCTACATCAACTGCACCGTCTACGCGAGCTTCAGGCCGCTCAGGAGATGCCGGGGGCTCTTGGTCGAGGGGCCCTATGTAAGGGACCTTGTGGGCCCATCGGATGCCCAACGGCCCCCAGTGCTTCATGGGCTGGAGGTGATAGACCTGGGCGGGCGCGTGGTCATGCCGGGCTTCATCGACGCCCATGCGCACCTAGATGGCGTGGGGACGGCGCTCAGCTGCCTGAACCTCAGGGGCTTGACCTCCATCCAGGAGCTGGGCGAGGCGCTCGCCGCGCATAAGGGCCTGAGCGGCGGCTGGATCCTGGGCGTCGGCTGGGACCATGAAAAGTTCAGGGAGCGCCGGATGCCCACCAGGTGGGACTTAGATGGATATGTGGCCGAGAAGCCCGTCCTGCTGGTCAGGGTCGATGGGCACTCAGGGGTCGTCAACACGAGGGCTCTGGAGCTGCTGGCCCTGGAGCGCCTTGAAGAAGGGGTGGAAAGGGATCCTGGGGGCTCGCCGACGGGGGTCATAAAGGAGCGCGCGCTCGACTTCGCCAGGGAGAGGGCGCTGGAGGATAGGACGCTGGAGGAGGAGAAGGAGGTCCTCCTCAAGGCGCAGGCCGAGTTTCTAAGGCATGGCGTCACAGGCATAGGGTTCGTGAGCTGCGGGCCCAGGTCGCTGGAGGCGCTCAGGGCCCTGAGGAGGGAGGGCAGGCTTAAGCTGAGGATCTCCGCCTATCTCACGCCACAGGCCTTCGATGCCCTCGGCATGGCCGATGATGATGAGCTGTTGAGCGTGAAGGGCGTGAAGCTCTTCGCCGACGGCTCCTTCGGCTCTCGGACCGCCCTGCTCTCCTCCCCCTATGCCGATGACCCCGGCAACTTTGGCCTCGGCGTGAGCTCCAAGGAGGAACTCATCGAGTACTGCCTAAGGGCCAGGGCCAAGGGCCTTCAGGCGGCCATTCACGCGATAGGCGATAGGGCGCTCGACGTAGTGCTCGAGGTCTATGAAAGGTGCGGGGCCAGGGGCCAGAGGATAGAGCATGCGTCGCTGATAAGGGATGATCAGTATGAAAGGATAAGGCGCGTGGGGGCCCTGCTCGTCGTGCAGCCCCACTTCACGGTGAGCGACTTCTGGATGGAGCGGCGCCTGGGCCCCGAGAGGGCGAGAAGCGTCTACCCGTTCGCGAGGATCCTGCGCGAGGGCCTGGAGCAGGCCTTCTCAACCGATGCTCCAGTGGAGCCCATCGACCCATGGGAGACGGTACATGCCGCGCTCAAGAGGGGGGCCCTCGCGGAGCTGACGGCCGACCAAGGGCTTTCTCTGAACGAGGCGCTATACCTGTACACGGAGGCCGCCGCCAAGGCCATAGGAAGGCAGGACCTCGGCTCCCTGCTGCCGGGCAAGAGGGCCGACTTCATAGTCCTGGATAGGGACCCCTTTGAGGGCGAGCTGAGGGGAATCAAGGCGCTCAAGGCCTATGTGGGCGGCGAGGCGGTGCACGAGCTCTAGGCTTCATAGCCCGCGGGAGTTAAGCTAAAATGCCGGCGTGCGCCAAAACCTGGCGGTGATGAGACTAACCTGCGCCGATCGCCGAGATGAGGAGATGCATCACCGCTGAAGGGCCTCGCCGGCCCTCCTTGCCTTATGGCCTTAACGTATATACGCCGCGGGCCATGAGCGCCGGGGGATGAGGAGGGTAAAAAGCGCTGAGCCGTGATGGGCCCTGCCGCCCGACCCCCTCTGGAGCCATGGCCCGAGCTGGCCGAGCTGGGATCTTTCTCGCACGGAGCGTCGGGAAAGGATAAATAACAAAGCGGGCATTTTATGCCGAATGAAGGGAGGGGGGCCGCGGCCCAGGGGGCCCGGGAGAGGCCATGCCAGCCAGGAGGGGAGAGGACTACCTTAGGAGCATAAGGGAGAGGCAGCCCGTGGTATACTACCAGGGCGAGAGGGTCAGCGATGTCACTTCACACAAGGCCTTCTGCACGGCCGTGAGCACGCTGGCCCGCATGTATGACCTGCAGTGGGACCCTCGCTATCATGAACGGCTCACCTTTAGGTCGCCCGATACGGGCGAGCCGGTGGGCATAACCTACATGATACCCCGCAGCAAGGAGGACCTGGCCAGGATCAGGAGGGCCCTTATGCTCATTTATGAGCACCTGTTCGGCTTCTTCGGCAGGTGCTACGACTACCTCAACATGTGGACGGCCATCTTCGCCGCCCATGCCTGGGACTTCTTCGGCGAGCAGGAGCCGCGCTTCGGCGAGAACGTGGTGAAGTATCACAGGAGGTGCAGGGAGCAGGACCTCTTCCTCACGCATGCAATCGTGGCTCCGTCCGTGGACAGGTCCAAGCTCGCTTCGGAGCTCCGGGACCCCTTCGTCCAGGTGGGCTGCGTCGAGGAGGGGCCCGAGGGGATCGTGGTGAGGGGGGCCGCGATGGTCTCGACGGCCGCGCCCTATGCCGAAGAGCTCATCTACTTCCCCAACATGCTCAGGGACCCGGACCCTAGGTATGCGCTCGCCTTTGCCTGCCCCACCAACCTGAGGGGCATAAAGTTCATCGCCAGAAGGGCCTTCACGCCGCGCGAGGGCTTCACCGAGTTCGAGTACCCCATCAGCTCCCGCTATGAGGAGAGCGACGCCTTCGTGATCTTCGATGATGCGCTCATCCCGTGGGAGAACGTCTTCCTCTATCGCCGGCCCGATAAGATCCCCAAGCTCATGTGGGGCGGCGTCTACATGAAGGCCTGGTTCAACTACCACTTCTGCATACAGTACTACGCCAGGCTCAAGTTCCTCACGGGCCTTGCCGCGCTCATCGCTAAGGCGGTGGGCATCGATAAGTTCATCAACGTCCAAGAGAAGATAGGCGAGCTGCTGATCTATCTAAACCTCACCGAGGCCTCGGTCGTGGCCGCCGAGGAGCTGGGCGAGCAGCTGCCCAACGGGCTCTTCAGGCCCAACCCCCAGATCAGCGTCTCCGGCAGTCACTTTAACATGAAGGCGATGCCCAGGGCCTTCGAAATAATAAAGCTGCTGGCCGCGGGCTCGCTCATAGCGCTCCCGTCCTCGGCCAAGGACTTTAAGAACCCGGAGCTGAGGCCCTACCTGGAGAAGTACTTCGCCGGCTCGGCCCTCTCCGCCGTGGAGAGGGTGAAGCTCTTCAACCTGGCCTGGGATGCGGTGGCCAGCGAGCTGGGCCAGCGGTATGAGCTGTACGATAGGTTCAGCAGGGGGGACCCCACGATAATGTGGGCGAAGATGTACGAGCAGTTCGACGAGCAGAGGGAGGAGTGCATCAGGCTGGCCAAGAGCTTCCTGGACGCCATCCCCAACCCATAGGCCGCGGCCGGCAAGCGTTAATATAAGGGCCCACGAGCCATGTCATGCTCCCACACGCGCTCTCCTTGGGGCATAGGGCCTCGTTGGTGCAGCGGGGCAGGTGGCACTATGGCGCGGACTACATCGCCGTCTATTACCGCGTGAGCGCGCAACAGGCCAGGCGGCTGCTGCCCGAGCCCTTGGAGCCCAGGGAGGAGCTGGCCGTGGCCTACGTGACCGAGATCGTCTCCCTGAGCGAGGCTGATCCCGAGGCGCTGCACGAAAACCCAGCCGGGACGCTGTATAGGGAGGCGGCCATAGGCCTCGGCTGCTCGTACGAGGGAAGGGAGGGAATTTACTTCCCCTGCATGTGGGTGGACAAGGATTGGTCCCTGGTCAGGGGCCTGCTCAACGGTTACCCCAAGAAGATGGCCGACGAGATCGCCATGAGCAAGCCCCATCCGCTAAACCCCCTGATAGGGCCCGCCAGGCCGGGGCTCCGGCTCTCCGGCTACTGCGTGAGGCAGGGCAGCAGGCTCCTATGGCTCAGGCTCACGCTGCGCAGGCAGGGCGGGGAGGCCGACCTCAGGAGGTTCGGCAGCGTCTTTGGGCTGAGGCTCTTCCCGGCCACACATCAGGAGCAGGCGGAGGTCAGGGAGCTCGTGGAAGTGCTCAGGGAGCCGGGCGGCGTCGCGAATGTGTGGGTGGGCGACGCGGAGCTCGAGCTGGGCGAGGCGAGGAACGAAGAGCTGCTTCCCCTTAGGCCGCGTGAGGTCCTTTATGGCGCCTGGTACAGCGCCGGCTTCACCATAGCGGGCGCCAGGGTGCTGAGGAGGCTCTAGCGCAATGGGAGCAGGGATATAAAGTAAGGGCGCTAAGCAGACGAGCGTGGGCTCTGGGCAGCGGCTCTACTGGGAGCCCTATGTGGAGCTGATGAGCCCGCGGGAGCTGAGGGCCCTGCAGCTCAAGAGGCTGCGCTACATATTGAGCTATGTCTACGAGAGGAGCGCCTTCTACAGGCGGCGCTTCAAGGAGCGCGGAGTGCATCCCAGCGACCTAGCGGCGCTCAGGGACCTGCGCAAGTTCCCCTTCACCACGAAGGAGGACCTCAGGCTGCACAGCTATCCTCACGGCGGCGACTTCCTGTGCGTGCCCCGGGAAGAGCTGATCTGTTGGCATATGACCTCGGGCACCACGGGAAAGCCCACCGTAGGAGCCTACACGTTGAGGGACCATGAGACCTGGATGAACCTCATGGCCAGGACGCTGGTGACGGCGGGCGTGAGGAAGGGGGACGTGCTGCTCAACATCTACGGCTACGGCCTCTTCACGGGTGGGCTGGGCTTTCACCAGAGCGCGCACCTGGTGGGCGCTGGCGTAATACCCTGGAGCGTGGGCCGCACGGAGGCCCTGCTCGACGTCCTCTCCGACTTCGGCGTGACGGTGATGACGGGCACGCCCTCGTATGAGCTGTACATCCTGGAGCTGCTCGGAAAGAGGGGTATCGACCCAAGGCGCCTACCGCTCAGGATCACGATACCGGGCGCGGAGATGTGGACCGAGCAGCTCAGGAGGAGGCTCGAGGAGGGCTTTGGCCTTAAGGAGAAAGGAGGGGGGGCCAGGAACGTATATGGGGCCACCGAGCTGCTCGGCCCGGGCAGCGGGCAGGAGTGTGAGCAGGAGAACGGCTTCCACTTCTGGGTGGACCACTTCTACTTGGAGCTCGTAGATCCCGAGACCGGGGAGCCCGTGGGGCCGGGCGAGGAGGGCGAGATGGTGGTCACCACGATGACCAAGGAGGCAATGCCGCTCATCAGATATAGGATGAGGGACATAACCCTGCTCGACGAGGAACCCTGTGCCTGCGGGCGGCGGGCCTTCCCGCGCTGCATGTGGATAAGGGGCAGGGTCGATGATGTGATACATTACAAAGGGGCCAAGGTCTGGCCCGAAGCGATCCAGAGGGCCCTGCTGAAGTTCCCCGAGGTGAAGGAGTATCAAGTGCTCGTGGACAGATCCCCCACGGCCGGGCGCTTCCTGATCAGGGTCGAGCTCCAGGAAGGCACCGATTCCCCCCAGCTCAGGGAGGAGGTGGCAAGGGAGCTCAGAAGAACGCTCATCTTCGTCAACCCCGAGCTCGAGTTCGTCAAGGAGGGGACGCTGCCCAGGTATGAGGGAAAGAGCAGGCGCGTGATCGTAAAGGAGGCGCAGCTGACATGAAAGGCCCCCTTGTGCTTGCGAGGCAGCTCGAGGAGCAGCTGCAGGCGCTCGAGCGCGCGGCGCTGCTCGCCAGGCAGGGCGGCCTCTATGGAGCTGAGAGGACGCTGCTACATGTCATGAGCCACATAAAGGCCCTGCTTGAGGCCCTAAGGCGCAGCGAAGCCAGGTTCTAGCGGTCCCTCCTCTCGAGCTTCTTGGTTAGCGGCTCGCCCGTCCGGAATGCCAGGCCCTGCAGCGTGGCCACGAGCTTGCCGGCCGCGTTCTTCACATCGATCCTGTAGAGCGCGGTCCTCTCGCCGAGGTGCTCCTCGCTCGCCTCGGCGATGAGCTCCTCCCCCTCGAAGGCCGGCCTGCGCAGCGCGATGTCCATGAAGAGGGCCAGGGCCCTCGTGCCATGCGAATTGCTCGCGCCGGCGAAGGCATAATCGGCGAGCGTGAAGATCGCCCCCGCCTGGGCCACGCCGTGAAAGTTGAGCATATCCGCCCTGACCCTCATGCGGGCCCTGCAGTAGCCCTGGCCCAGCTCCAGCAGCTCTATGCCGAAGCTCTTCGCGATCGGGTCCTCCTCTATGGTCCTCCTTACCTCACCGCCCGGCTTCGCCATCCCCGTCCTCCCCCCGCAAGTAGGGCTTAAGCTTCTCCACCCAGGCCTGTGGGAGCGGCACGGGCCTCCCGGCCTTATCCGCCAGCACATCCCTAACCTCCCCCTCCGCCACCCGCTTTCCTCCGGACCTCTTTACCCGGTGCCGATAGGTTATGCTGGTCCTGCCGATCCTCTTCAGCCATGTCTCCACCACGAGCTCCTCATCGGGCCCCACGGGGGCCAAGTACCTGCAGCGCGCCTCCGCCGCCAGGAAGCGCAGGCCGCTCAGCTCCAGCTGCTGCGGGCCAAGCCCCAGCCCCCTGAGCAGCTCCGTCCTGGCCAGGTCGAAGTACACAAAGTAGTTGGCGTAGTACACCACGCCCAAGGCATCGGTCTCGTTCAGCCTTACCCTTAAGGCCAACGCATGCGGAGCCCGCTGGCCCAACGCATAAGGGCTGCGCGCCAATTTATTAACGATGGTGCTCAGGCGCATGGAGCTGCCGCTCTTGGGGGTCAGGGTGCTCGACCTGACCAGGGCGATGGCGGGGCCCTTTTGCACCATGCTCTTGGGCGACCTGGGCGCCGACGTCATCAAGGTGGAGCCGCCCTGGGGCGACGAAACCAGAAGCTGGAGGCCCCCCGAGATGGCGGGGGAGGCGGCCTACTTTTTAAGCGTGAACAGGAACAAGAGGAGCCTGGCTCTGGACCTGCGAAGGGAGGAGGCCAGGGAGGTACTGAGGCGCCTGGCCGCGCGCAGCGACGTGCTCGTGGAGAACTTCAGGCCCGGCGTGGCCAAGGAGCTGGGCCTTTCCTATGACGAGCTCGCCCGGGGCAACGCGGGCCTCATCTACTGTTCTATCAGCGGCTTTGGCCAGCAGGGCCCCCTAAGGGATAGGCCAGGATATGACCTGGTCGCCCTGGCCATGAGCGGGCTGATGGAGATCACGGGCGAGCCGGGGCGCCCGCCCGTTAAGTTCGGCGTGCCCATCGCCGATATAACCGCGGGCCTCTTCGCTGCCCTCTCGATCCTTTCCGCGCTGCTGCTCCGGGCCAAGACCGGCAGGGGCGCCTTCATAGACACCTCGCTCTTCGAGGCGCAGCTCGCGATCCTCACGCATCAGGCGATGCACTACTTCGCGACGGGCGAGGAGCCCTCCAGGATGGGCTCCGCGCATCCCAGCATAGCCCCCTATCAGGCCTTCAGGGCCCGCGACGGATACCTGATCCTCGCCGTGGGCAACGACAGGCTCTTCGCCAGGCTTGGCGAGGCCCTCGGCAGGCCGGAGCTGATCCGAGACCCACGCTTCGCCACGAACGAGGCAAGGGTAAGGCATAGGGCCGAGCTGGCCGAGCTGCTGGAGCGGGAGCTGGCCAAGGCCGATGTGGCCTTTTGGGTCTCCAGGCTGGGGGCCGAGGGCGTGCCCTGCGCGCCCGTTAGAAAGGTCGGCGAGGCGCTCCGCGACGAGCACGTCAGGGCCAGGGGCCTGCTTCAGGAGGTTCAGGTGGAGGGGGCGCCCGTGCCCCAGCTGCTCTTCCCCGCGCTCTTCGATGGCGCCAGGCCGCCCGCAAGGCTCCCTCCTCCGAGGCTGGGCCAGCATACGGAACAGGTGCTGGAGGAGCTGGGCTATTCTAGGCACGAGATACAGCGGCTGTTGGAGCAAGGCGTGGCCTTCGCGCCCAAGAAAGGCTAAAAGGCCTTCCCTGGCCAAGAGCCCTCGTTGAGCGAGCAGGAGAAGCTCAAGGCCGTCATGAGGCGCGTCCCGCAGGGCGTCACCGTGATCGCAACTTCCTACCTGGGCAGGCTATGGGGCCTCACCGTCAGCTCCTTCACCTCCCTCTCGCTGGAGCCGCCTCTGGCGCTCGCCTGCATCTCCAAGTCCTCCAAGGTGCATGGGCCGCTCACCAGCGCGCCTTATTTCTGCGTGAACGTGCTGGCGGAGGACCAGGCGGAGCTCTCCGAGCTCTTCGCCGGGAGAAGGCAGGTACAGGGCGATAGGTTCTCCGAAGTGCGGTATAGGCTAACGGCGAGGGGGCTGCCGCTGCTGGAGGGAGCTCTGGCCTGGCTCGAGTGCGAAAGATGGGCGGTCTATGATGGGGGGGACCACACGATCTTGGTGGGCCGCGTCCTCGACGGCGGGCTAGGGCCCGAGGGCAGGCCGCTGGTGTATTATGGGCGCAGGTACGCCGCGCTCTCCGAGCGCGAGGCCGCCCTGCTCTTCGCGGGGCCGGAGCTGGGCGAATGGTAGCTTATTAAACGGCCCGTGATGAGGGCTTATGGTCGCCATCAGGGATGAGAGGGTGGTCGTGAATGGGCTCAGGGTTCGGTACGTGGAGGCGGGCCAGGGCGAAGCCGTCCTCTGCCTTCACGGCAGCGGGCCGGGCGCCAGCGGGCTCAGCAACTACAGGAGGACGTTGCAGGGGCTCTCCCATCGCTTCAGGCTGATCGCGCCCGACCTGCCCGGCTTCGGGCTGAGCGAGAGGCCCCTGATAAAGGAGCGCCGCGTCAAGTACTATGCGGACTTCGTCGTGGCCTTCATGGACGCGCTTGGGCTGGAGCGCGCAAGCCTCATCGGCAACTCGATGGGGGGAGGCGTGGCCTGTAAGGTCGCCATAGAGCGCCCGGAGCGCGTAAGGGCGCTGGTCCTCATGGGCCCCTCGGCGCTGGGCTACGAGGCGGCGCTCACGCCCACGCCCACCGAGGGGATTCGCGCCATGAGGGCCTTCTATGAGAAGCCTCCCACGAAGGAGAGGTTCCTTGAGCTGATGCGCCTGTTCGTCTATGACCCCTCATCCTTGGACGAGGAGCTGCTCGAGGAGAGGCTGCGCATCGCCCTCGACCCCTCCTTTATAGAGTTCTACCGCCATCTCCCCCCCAGTGAGGAGCTGACGCAGGAGCTGCACAGGATAAGGGCGCCCACGCTGCTCATCTGGGGCAGCGATGATAGGTTCGTGCCGCTGGAGCACTGCCTGGTGCTCCTGAAGAAGATACCGGGCGCCGAGGCCCATATCTTCTCAAGGTGCGGCCACTGGGCGATGATAGAGAGGGCGGATGAATTTAACCGGCTCGTCGAAGAGTTTCTTACGAGGCCTACACGCCCAAGTACGCCTGCCTAATGGCCTCATGCTCCAGCAGCTCCTTGCTCGTTCCGCTATAGGCCACCTTGCCCTTCTCCAAGACGTACAGCCTGTCACAGAGCGAAAGCGCTACGCGCACGTTCTGCTCGACGAGCAGCAGGCCCATCGCCTTGCTTCGCAGCCCCCCCAGGGCCTTCACGAGCTCCTTCACCACTAGGGGCGATAGGCCCGTCGAGGGCTCATCCAGCATCAGAAGACGGGGCCTAGACGCGAGCGCCCTGGCGATGGCCAGCATCTGCTGCTCGCCGCCGCTCAACGTGCCCGCCCTCTGGCGCAGCCTGCCCTTCAATGACGGAAAGAGCTCCAGCGCCAGCTCCGCATCGCCATCCTCGCCCCTAAGCGATGCCAACCGGGCGCCCAGCTTCAGATGCTCCTCCACGGTTAGGTAGGGGAAGAGCTCCCTCCCCTCGGGCACCAGCGCCACGCCCTTGCGCGCCAGCACATGGGCCGGCAGCCGGGTGACCCTCTCGCCCAGCAGCCAGACCTCCCCAGCATAGGGCTTCACGAGCCCCGCGATGCTCTTCAGCAGCGTCGTCTTGCCGGCTCCATTGGGCCCTATGATGCCCACCAGCTCGCCTTGCCCCACTTCAAGGGAGATGTTCCAGAGCACCCTGATGCCAGAATAGCCGCCCGAGAGCCCATCGACCTTCAGCAAGGCCGCAGATGGGCCCTTGCTGCCGCTAAAAGCCTTCCGCCCGCGGCTGGCTACTCGCCTAGGTAGGCCCTCCTGACCTCCTCCTGCAGCGCCACCGCCTCGGGCCGGCCCTCCGCTATCTTCTTTCCTTCATGCATGACGACCACCCTCTCACAGAGGCCCAGGATGACCTTCATCACGTGTTCCACGAGCACCACGGCCGTTCCCTTTGAGCGCACGTCCCTTATGAGCTCCATGAACTCCGTTAGCTCGCTGGCCGTCAGGCCGGCGCTCACTTCATCCAGCAGCAGCAAAACCCCGCCGTGCGCCAAGGCCCTGCAGAGCTCCAGCTTCCTCAGCTCCACCAGGCTCAACGAGGACGGATGGGCGTCCGCCCTTGCGGCCAAGCCTACGAGCTCAAGCAGCTGGCGCGCCCTGCTCTTGGCCGCCTGCAGTCCGGGCCTGTCGAGCGCGTTGAGCGCGGCGAGCGTCACGTTCTGCAGTATCGTGAGGCTGTGAAAGGGTTGGGGGATCTGGAAGGTCCTGGCAATGCCGAGGCGCGCACGCTCATGAGGCGGCAGGCGTGTAATGTCCCTCTCCAAGAAGAGGAGCTGGCCGCCATCGGGGCTCAGCAGGCCCGATATGACGTTCAGCAGCGTCGTCTTGCCGGCTCCATTGGGCCCTATGATGCCCACCAGCTCCCCCCTGTCCACCTCTAAGCTTACCCCGTCCAGCACCCTGAGCCCCCCAAAGGCCTTCGTAAGGTTAATCGCGCGGAGCAGCGCCAAGCCTTACCCCCCCTCGCGGCGCGAGCCTGAGGGCCCAGCGGGCCACAAGAGGATATAGGCCCGCCGGCGAGGATAGGATCACGAGGCCCAGCAGTAGGCCAAAGGTGGCCAGCGCCAGAAACCCGCCCAGGCTATTCCTGAGCAGCTCCGCCAGGGGTATAAGGAGAAGCGCGCCCGCCAAGGGCCCTTCCGCATATCTCATGCCTCCCACCACCGAGAGGAGCAGAGGCCATACGCTGTTCTCGAGGCCGAAGATCGATGGGTCCAGATATCTGACCAACGTGAGCCTGTTGAGTGCGCCCGCCAGCCCCGCCATATAACCCGAGAGGCCGAAGATAAGCGTCCTATACCTCTTCACATTAACCCCGACCGAGCTGGCCGCCGCTTCATTATCATGTATCGAGGATAGCGTGAGACCCAGGCCTGAGCCGAGGATGAGCCTCGTCAGCAGGTAGGTGGCCGTGACGAGGGCCGCGCTCAGCAGATAATAGTAGTGAAGCCCCGATGAGTAGCTCAGGCCAGGCAGCAGCGCCGGCGGGAAGAGCCCATAGGCCCCGTTCGTGAGCCAGGCGAGCTGGTCGGAGAGCGCGAGCGTCTGCGCGATCACCGAGAGCCCAAAGGTGTACATGCCCAAGAACCACTCCCTGAGCCTGGCGCCCAGCAGGCCCACCGCCAGGCCCAGGAGCCCGCTCAGCAAGGGGCCCACGAAGAGCGCCGGCAGGGGGCTCCCGAGGGGGCCCAGCGATAACAACACCGAACTGTAGGCCCCCACGCCGAAGAAGAACGCATGGCCCAGCGAGACCTGGCCCGAGTAGGCCAGCAGCATCCACGAGTATGCGAAAAGCGCCATCTGAAGCGCGCCCGTCAGCGTCTGTAGTGCGTACTCATCCCTGGTGAGCTGGGAGAGCGCCAGCAAGATGGCGAGCAGCAGGAGCGTATATAGCGCCGATGGGCTGAGCCGCATCCCTAGGACCTCCCGCCGAGCAGCCCTGTGGGCCTCAGCGCGAGCACTAGGGTTAGCACTATGAAGGCCGAGGCATCCCTCCAGGCGGGGCCTAGGGCCGCGCTCGCTAGGTTCTCCGCTAAGGCCAGCAGCAGCGCGCCCAGCGCCGTGCCCTCCACGTTGCCCAACCCCGTCAGTATCACTATGGCGAAGGCCTTCACCGCGAGCAGCGTGCCGGAATAGGGGTCGAAGGGCGTGATGATGCCGTAAAGCGAGCCGGCCACCGCCGCCAGCGCCACACCCAGCATAAAGGCGGCGGCGCCGAGCGCCTCCGAGTTTATGCCCACGAGGAGCGCGCCCGTGGGGTTCTGGCTCAGGGCCCTCACGCTCAGGCCGGTCCTGCTCCTGTAGAGCCAGAGGTACAGCAGCGCTAGGCTCACCCAGGCGATGCCCAGCACCAGGATAAAGTCATAGGTGAGCATGAGCCCGCCGGCCAAGGCCAGCCCCTTGCCCGCGTAGGGGCTGGGTATCTGTGCGGCCTCCCTGTAGGTGGGGATGAAATAGGAGGCGAGCGCATTTTGTATGATGAGGATGAGGGCTATGCTGACTAGGATCTCGTTCACCTTGGTCGTCCCTAGCAGCGGCCTGAAGGCCAGGCGATAGGCGGCGAGGCCCGCCAGGCTCACCGCGAGCGCCGTGAGCGGAAGCGAGAGATAGGGGTTGAGGCCCAGGCGCCCCGTCAGCACCAAGCTCAGCAGCGCGCCGGCCATCATGAACTCGCCCTGGGCAAAGTTGACGATCCTGAGGACGCCGAAGATCAGCGTCAGCCCCGTGGCGAGCAGCATATACACGCTGCCCGTGACGGCCGCCCAGAGTAAGAGCTGAAGAAGAAAAAGGGGCTCCAAGGCCCGCTAGGAGATGGGCGAGAAGCTCGCCTCGGCTACATCGCTCGGCCAGATGACCTTGGCCCTAACCTCACCCAGCGAGGCGTTCCAGTAGAACTGCTGGGCGAACAGCAGCCACTGCACCTCCCTGAACTGCGGGTCGAATCTCAGCGTGCCGCCCTGCACGGGCAGCGTGAGCTGGGGCATGCTGAGGCCCTGCAGCGCCTGTATCACCGCGGCCTTATCCTTCGTTCCTGCCGCTTCGAAGGCCTTCGCAGCGATATACACGGCATCGTAGGCCGAGACGCCGAGCAGGCCCGGCAGCGTATTGTGGCGCTGCTGGAACTTCTGCCTTATCTCCTGCCACTTCTTGAACTGGTCCCCCTTGGGAATTGCATATGTCGCGTAAAGGCTGACGATGGTGACGCCGTTGCCGGCAGGGCCCACGTTCTTGTAGAAGCTAGGGTCGTCGTTGCAGGCGCAGATGGGCCCTATCTGGGCCTTGATCTGCACCTCGTTCACGGCCTGCTTTATCATATTGATCGCCTCGGAGGTGAAGCCCATGGGGATCAGCACATCAGGCCCCAGCGCCTTTATTTTGGTGAGCACGGCCCTGAAGTCCGTCTCGCCTATCTTGAACTTCTCGCTGGCCACCAGCGTGAGCGGGTAGCCCTTCTGGGCCACGCGCTGCACATAGCCCGTGAAGAAGTCCCTCCCGAAGGCGGAGTCCTGGTACAGCCAGGCCACCGTCAGGTTCCTGGTGGGCGCCACGGAGGGCCGAACGACCTGGGCCAAAAAGTCCGCGATGGCCTGCCCATACTGCAGGCCGGTGGCCTGGTAATGAAAGACCATGTACTTGGTTGGGTCAGCGCTGTAGTTGGCCATCCTCGTCAGCTGGGGCGTGGAGGGGGTCGCGATATAGGGTATCTTATTTTGGATGACCACGGGCAAGGCCGCCAGGGCAAAGGCGCTCCCGAGCCCTCCTATGACTATGTCCACCTGATCCTGGACGACGAGCTTGGTCATGGCGCTGACGCCGCCCTATGTGCTCGACTGGTCATCGGCCACGACAAGAGTAAGGTTGAACCTCCCGCCCTCCTTGCTCAAGAAGATGCCGCCCGCGGCATTTATCTCCTCCACCGCGAGCATTGCGGCGCGCTGCTGGTCGAGCCCCGAAGCGCTGCCCGCGCCGGTGAGCGAAGTCATAAGGCCGATCTTGATCGTGCCCTTCAGCGGTGGCGGGAGCGAGGTATAGTAGTAGGTTAGGCCGATGACCACCGCTAGCACCACGACCACGATCAGGGCGATGGCCGAGGAGCGAGCGATGGCCGGGCTTAGGCCACGCTTCTTCAATAGCTAAGGATAGCCTCGTTTATTTATAAACCTTAGCCGATGCCGTGCATTGCGCTAAGCGCGTTTAACTTTGCCAGCTGTTTCCTCACCAAGTCCTGATACGGGGCTTTGTCCGCCATCGAGTAGTAAGCCATCTTCAGCCTCACGGGGTCGCCCGCGTGGAACGTCTCGTACTGCAGCTGCCGGGCCCCGAATTGGTCCGCCACGGCATCGTAGGCCAGCCTAAAGAGCGAAAGCTTCTCCTTGGCGCTGATCCCCTTGCCCCTCATGTACCTCTCTAGGTATTGGCTCACCTCTGGGTTGCTTAGGTCAGCCTGCGTGGGCAGCATTACCATCCCGCTGGCCATCAGCTGCCTTATTATCTCCGCAAAGCGGGGGAAGATGTGGGTGCCGGCGATGAGCCTGGCGAAGATTATCCTGCGGTAGTCGGGCATGAGCAGGCCCGAGCGAGGCTGCGGAAGCGGGGAGACCTCTATGCCCCTAAGCGCGTCTTCAAGGAGGCCGGTGTAGAAGAGCATCTCGCCCAGCTTCTCCTGCACATGCTGCACGTCCGCGATGCCTATATAGTCCGCCATAAGCGAGGCCAGGCCGAAGAGGAACCTAAGCTTGACCACCGCCCTGATCAGGGCAGTATAGCCCGCCCAGGCGATGAACTTCGGTATTATCCTATAGCTGAACTTGGCGGCGCCCCTTCCGTATAGGAAGACCCTGTTCCAGGGCACTAGGACGTCGTCGAAGACCACTAGGGCATCCGCCTCGTCGTAGAGCGCGGCCAAAGGGTGATCCAGGGGCGAGCGGCCCCTCACGTAATCCTCCCTGCAGATGACCTTCAGGCCCTCCGTATTGAGCGGAATGCAGAACCAGGCGGAGATCTCATCCTCATCCTCCCTGGGCATGAAGGCGAAGACCAGCAGCTCGTTGGAGATGGGCGCGAGCGTGGCCACCTGCCTGGCGCCCCTGACCACGATCCCCTTCTCGTTCTCGTCCACCACGGCCACGTCGCCGTTCTCCTTCCGGCTCTTGGTCCTGTCCACCTGGGGCGGCACAAAGGCATGGGTGAGGCAGAGGTCCTCCCTCCTGCAGAAGAAGTAGAACTCCCTGGCGTTCCTAGCTAGGCGGGGATTGAAGTCCTCTAGCTCAAAGCTGATGTTATACAGCCCCACCATCATCGCCGAGAGAAAGTCGGGGGCGCGGCCCAGCAGGCCGGCCGTCTCCTCATGCCAGAGCTGACAATACCTCCTCATCGCGGACAGGTCTTCTAGGGTCCTCGTCAGCCTGAAGATATTGCCGAACCTTTCGCCCCCCTCCTCGTAGGTCATCGCCTCCCTGTGTGAAGGATGGTGCTGCAGGTCATACAGCGACGCGATCGTCCCTATGATGTGCCTGAACGCCTCCTCGGACGTAACGTCCTCCACCCTTCTGCCCCTTAGATAGACCGTCCTGCTGTCCTTCAGCGACTCTATATATTGGGCCCCCGTCCTTACGCCCATGGCCCGCGCTGTAGTGACGGGGATATAAAATTGATGTATCCCAGCGGGCAAGCCTTAAATTTCATTCCTGCGCCTGGGCCATATGAAGAGGGCCCCGTTTACGATCACGCGGATAGGGCATGTGGAGCTCTTCGTGCCCGATGTGGAGCGATGTCGTTGGTTCTACTCCGAGCTCATAGGGCTCGTCGAGAGCGAGGGCTCTTCCAGCGAGCTCTACCTGAGGGGCGTAGAGGAGCGCTGGCACCACTCCTTGGCGCTCAAGAAGGGACAGGCGCCGCTGCTGCACCACATCGCCTTCAAGCTCTCCAGCCCCGAGGATATCGATAGGGCGGCCGAGTACTATGAAGGCATGGGCCTAGAGGTGCAGAGGCTGAAGGCCGGAGCGGAAAAGGGCCTGGGCGAGGCCATCAGGTTCCAGGACCCCCTGGGCTTCCCCATCGAGCTTTACTACGAGATGGAGGAGGTCGAGAGGCAGCTCCAGAGCTTTCACCGGCATAGGGGGGTCGCGCCCGCGAGGATCGACCACGTGAACGTCTTTTACCCGGACGTGGAGCGGGCATACCAGTACTACACACAGGGCCTAGGCTTCACCCTCACGGAATACGTGGAGGACGTGGACGGCTCGAAGTGGGCCATCTGGCTCGAGAGGAAAAACAACGTCCACGACATCGCCGTCATGACAGGCGAGGGCCCCCGGCTGCACCACGTCGCCTTCTGGCTTTACGACATCACGAGCGTGATAAGGCTCTGCGACCTGCTCGCCTCCGCTGACCTGCAGGATGCCATGGAGAGGGGGCCGGGGAGGCATGGGCTCTCCAACGCGCTCTTCCTTTACGTCAGGGACCCCGCGGGGCACAGGGTTGAGTTCTACACGGGCGATTATCTGGTGGCCGACACGAACTGGAAGCCCATCAGGTGGTCGATCAAGGACCGCAGGTACACGAACTTCTGGGGGCATAGGCCCCCTCTATCGTTCTTTCAGGATGCAACGCCCGTGCTCTCCCTCAGGAGCGGCACGCCCGTGCCCACGAGCAGCCCTAAGGCCCTCTCGGACCGTCCTCCCTTCGTCCACTAGCCCCGGGAGAAGCCTTAACGATCCTGTTCCTTATGAGCCCCAGCCGCTCCACTTCGGCCTCCACCACGTCGCCGGGCCTGAGGTACCAAGAAGCATCATCGGCCTCCAGCTCCCTCTCCAGCGCGGTCCCCTCGCAGGTTCCGGAGGTGAGAACGTCGCCTGGAAAGAACGTGAGGTCCCTCGAAAACCATGAGAGCAGCTCCTCAAAGCTCCTTATCATCTCCGCCGTGCTGCCGCGCTGCCTCAGCTGGCCGTTTACGCGCAGCTCCATCCGCAGGGCATACACGTCCTGCACCTCCTGCTTGGGCACGACGCAGGGGCCCAGGCAGGCGCCCGTGTCGAAGTTCTTCCTCATGGGCAGCGAAAGCGTCTCCTTCGGGTCCTGGTCATCCCTAAGCGAATAATCTATGAAGACGGAGTAGCCATAGATGAACTCGCCGGCCCTATCCTTGGGCACGTCCCTGCACCTTTGGCCCACGAGCGCCGCCACCTCCACCTCATAGTCCAGCTTCGTAGTCCTCGCGGGATAGACCACATCGTCGTAGGGGCCCACGAGCACGTGGGGCAGCTTCAGGAAGGCGCCGGGCAGCTGGCCCAGGACCCAGCGCCGGGCCTGCTCCTCCGTCATCCTCCTCACGCGGGCCGTATGAGATGCGAAGTTCACGGCCGCGCACACCAGCTTGCTGGAGGGCGAGGGCAGCGGAGGCAGCAGCCTTACCTGCCCCAGCCTATGTATGTAGTTCGCCTCTGTGCCCTTGCCCAGGGCATCTAGAACGCGCCGGGCCTGCTCGAGCCCCTCCTCGCCGCTGGCGATGAAGGAGGATAAGGCCGGCGGAAAGAGGGCCTGCGCCCGGGCCCTCTTCTCGCTGCTGTCCCCTTCGCCCAACAGCGCCGCGTGGGCCGCCGCAAGGTCCACGATGCGGCCATCCTCAAGAAGGGCTCCCAGCTTCGGGCCCGGCTCGAAGAGCACGAGGCGAAGCGCCATATCCCCCGGCGGGAGGGGGAGTAATAAAGGATGCCTAACCGGCAGCCTTGTTCAGGCCCATCTTCATCAGATAGAACCTATCGAAGTCGTGCACCATGCCCTCTATCTCGCTGAACCTGCCCTGCCTGTAGCCCTTCGACATGACGCCCTGCTGCGTGAGCTCGCAGGCCTCCCAGTCCTGCCTGTTGATCATATCCCACATGTCCGTGGCATCGGAGGTCTGGTACCGCCCTGACGCCAGGACTTCCGGCTCGAAGAGCCACTCGCACTCAACCCTTGAGCTCAGCGGTCCCTCCGGCCAGACGGTGTGCACCATCAGGTAATCAGGGTGAAGGCTGAAGAACATGTTGGGGAAGATGAGGTAATAGTAGATGCGCCTGCGGTCCTCCTCGCTTAGGCCCTTCAGCGGCGGCCTGGCGCTCTTGCCCGTCAGCGTCATGCTCTCGCACCCCTCGGCCAGCAGCATCCAACCCCCGTTGTACTCGCCTTCTCCTCCTCCCTCCATGAAGAACTTGTCGTTGAAGCTGTCCCTGTAGAAGGTAATCCTGTTGAGCTCCGGGTGTATGGAGGGGCAGTGGTAGCACTCCGAGTAGTTCTCGGCCAGGATCTTCCAGTTAGCCCTCACCTGATAAATGGCCTTCTTCGCCCTTTTAAGGGAAGAGAGGTCGAGCGCGCTCCATCTCCTCATGAAGTCCCCTAGCTGCTGGGCCAGCGGACGGGCGCGCTCATCTAGATTCACGAAGATGAAGCCGCCCCAGCTGGCCAGCGGGAGCTCCAGCAGGCCATACCTTGCCCTGTCGAAGTCCTTGAGCGAGGAGGTGTGAGGGGCCCCTATCAGCCGCCCGTCGAGCGCGTAGGTCCAGGCGTGGTATGAACAGCGGATGTTCTTCAGGCCCTGCCCCGCCTCCTCCTTGAGCAGCCTGGAGCCCCTGTGCCGGCAGACGTTATAGAAGGCGTGCGCCTCTCCCCTTTCATCCCTGACCAAGATGAGGTTCTCATTACCTATGGCTCGCGTCACATAAGAGCCCGGCGAAGGGAGGTCCTCCTCCCTGCACACATAGAGCCATGAGCGGTAAAAGATCGCCTCGAGCTCCCTTGCATAGATGTCGGGATCCCAGTAGAAGCGCCCGGGCAGCGTCTGCGCCTGCTGTAGGGGCGCGAGCGCGCCAAGCTCATCGGACGACATGCCCATGAACCGGCGCCCCTCGCTATAAATCCCTTATCCCCTTCACGTCCATCCGGCGCAAGGGTTATTTTGCCTAAGCCTTCCTCTCACATGTGCGCTGGAGAACGATACCCCAGCTCATAGCCGAGGCGGCGGAGCGAGGGGGCGAGGCCACATTTCTCTACTATAGGCGGCGCAGGATCAGCTTCAGGGCGCTTCACCTGCGCTCAAGTGCGGTGGCCAACGCGCTGCTCGAGCTGGGGCTCAGGAGGGGAGATAAGCTCGGCCTTCTCCTGCCCAACTGCCCCGAATTCCTCTACGCCTGGTTTGGGGCCTCTAAGGCCGGCATAGTCTGTGTGCCCATCAACATCCAGCTGAAGTCTCATGAAGCGGCCGAGCTGCTGCGCCACTGCCGCGCCAGGGCCCTCGTCGTCTCACAGGGGATGGCGAGCTATGCCGACCTGCTGAGGGAAGCCTGCCCTCAGCTCGAGCACATCATCTGGGCCAATGCCTCAGGAGCCCCAGGCCCCTCCTTAGAGGAGCTGATGAAGAGCCAAGAGCCCCTCCCCCCGCCCGTGGCCGTAACGCCCGAGGATGATGCCTGTATCATCTATACCTCTGGCACCACGGGAAGGCCGAAGGGGGTCGTGCTGGCGCACCGCACGTACACGCTCACGGGCGAGGCCTTCCCCTATTGGCTGGGGCTCACCAAGCAGGACAGGCTCTATACCTGCCTTCCGCTGTACCATATCAACGCCCAGGCCTATACAATAATGGGCGGCCTCGCGCTGGGGGCAAGCGTGGTGCTTTCGGAGCGCTTCAGCGCGAGCCGCTTCTGGCAGGAGCTCGCGGAGTACGGCGCTACGCAGTTCAACTTCATAGGCGCGATGCTGCTCATCCTGGCTAAGCGTCCCCCGAGCGAGGCCGAGAGGGCCCACAACGTCAGGCTGGCCTACGGCGTCCCCTGTCTTCCGGAGCAGCAGAGGCAGGAGCTGGAGAGGCGCTTCAACCTGAGGATAGTCTTCGGCTATGGGCTCACGGAATCTACCTTCGGCTTCATCGAGCCCCTCGAGGGTCCCAGGAGGCCCATGAGCGTAGGCCTCCCAAGACAGCATCCCCTGCAGAGCTTCAACGAGGCTAAGATCGTCGATGAGCAGGGCAGGGAGCTGCCGCCTGGCAGCGTGGGCGAGATCGTGTTCAGGAACCCAGCCATCATGAAGGGCTACTACGGCGAGCCCGAGCTCACGAAGGAGGCGCTGAAGGATGGCTGGCTGCACACGGGCGATCTTGGCTACAGGGATGAGGAGGGGTTCTTCTATTTCGTGGACAGGAAGAAGGACATCATAAGGCGAAGGGGCGAGAACATATCATCCCAGGAGGTCGAGGTCGTGCTCGCCTCTCATCCCAAGGTCCGGGAGTGCGCCGTGATCCCCGTGCCCTCCGAGCTGAGCGATGAGGAGGTAAAGGCCTACGTGGTCCCCATGCCCGGCGTCGAGCTCGACGCAAGGGAGCTCTTCGAATGGTGCTCGCGGAGGATGGCCTCCTTTAAGGTGCCGCGCTTCATAGAACTCCGCGAGGCCCTGCCCAAGACGCCCACCGGAAGGGTGGCGAAGTACCTCCTCAGGCAGGAGCGCGAGCCCAAGGGGCCCTGCTTCGATAGGGAGCAGCTGGCCCAGAGATAGCCTGCGCCGGCCCAAAAGGCTATAAGGCGCCTCCGCGTGAAACCGTGCCCGGCCTGAAGCTCCTCTTCTGCACGGACCTGCATGCCAGCGATGCGTACCTCTTCAAAATCATATCCTACGCGAAGAGCTTCAAGGTCGATGTCCTCATCATCTCGGGGGACCTAACGGGCAAGGCCCTCGTGCCCATCGTCAGGCTCCCCGATGGCTCATATAAGGCCCAGCTTTTCGGGAGGGAGGAGAGGTTCGGTGAAGAGGCCCTGCCCGCCATGAAGCAGGCCATAGCCCGGGCGGGCTACTATGCCCGCGTGTGCACCCAGCAGGACTATCAGAGGATGAAGGAGGACGAAAGGCTGCGCGCCGAAGCATTCCGCAGCGCTATGGTCGAGAGGCTGGAGGCGCAGATAGCCCAGCTCGAGCGGGAGCTGCCTCCCGAGGTCACCGTCATCATGAACCCAGGCAACGACGACGAATTCTTCGTGGACGACGTGCTGAAGCGTGCCGAGCGCGTTAAGTATACGATAGGCCAAGTCGAGGAGCTGGGCGACTTCAGGCTGATCTCCTGCGAGTGGGTAAACCCGACGCCCTGGAACTCACCGCGGGAGTGTGAGGAGGATGAGCTCCTGAAGAGGCTCCAGGCCGAGTTCGAAAGGGCGGGGTCCACCGAGAGGTTGCTCTGCGACTTTCATGCGCCTCCCTTCAGGACCACGCTGGACCTGGCGCCCAAGCTCGACAGAAACCTGAGGCCTAAGAGAAACCTTTTCGGACAGCCCGTGTTCGAGCATGTGGGCAGCAAGGCCGTCAGGAAGGCCCTCGAGGAGTACCAACCGCTGCTTTCGCTGCACGGGCACATTCACGAATCGCCGGGCTCCTACACGCTGGGCAGAACCACATGCCTTAACCCGGGCTCGGAGTATGAGGAGGGAATTATGCATGGCTACCTCGTAATTTTAGGCCATAATTTAGACTACAAGCCGGTTATAGGGGCTTAGGTTTAAATAAAGAGCCCGTGCGCACCGGCCCAGATGTGGGGGAAGAGATTAAGGTAGAGCTCTTCCTTCGCAAGGCTACAGGCCTCGTTAAGGAGATAGGGCCCGCGGGGGCCTTCATCCTGCCCTGGGCGACGATGGCGGGCAGCGGCATCACCTTCTATTCCCTTCAGCTCATATACCTTTACCCCAACGCGAGCGTTCCGCTTGCCTTCCTCATCGTGGGGGTTCCGTCCATCGTTAACGCCATCATCATAGCGCTGCTCGCCATCTGCATGCCCAGGTCCGCGGGCGGGTACGTGTGGTCGACCAGGCTCGTGGACCCCGCGCTGGGCTGGCTGGGCGCGGGCTGGATCTACTGGCTCACATACATCTTTACCGTTTCCCTGGTGGCCTACGTCATGGCCAGCGTCTACTCGACCATCCTGACGGTGATGGGCGTGGCCCTGGGCTCGCAGGCCCTGAAGTCTTATGGCCTCGCGCTCTCGACCAACACGACGGCCCAGCTCGAGTTCGTCTTCCTGCTCATCATCATCTTCGGCCTGCTATCGCTGTTGGAGCTGAAGCATTATCTTAAGGTGCTGTATGTGATCTGGGGGCTCAACGCCCTCGGCCTTATCGCCTCCATGGTGCTCTTTGCCGCCAACTCGCCCTCCACCATACCTGCCCGGTGGGACGCCTTCTGGGGCGCTGGCTCCTACCAGACGATCCTGAACCTCGCGGCCAAATATAACGCGACCGGCTACGTCGCCAAGACCACGGCCGGGCTCTGGGGCGACACGCTGGGCGCGGTCGCGTACATCTTCTGGGCCGTGACGGGCTACGAAAGCCTGGCGTACGTTGCAGGCGAGGTCAGGAGCCCGCGGCCGGCCTTCCTAAAGTGGTATCTGGCCGGCATGGTGGGCACCGTGGTCTGGTACGCCCTCGTCTCCGGGCTCGCCTATGGGGCCTATGGAGACTTCATCTTCAAGTACAACTTCGTCTATAACCTATATAGCTCGGGCTCCCTCTCCTCGAACGAAAGCGCGGCCGTTGCCTCCTATATGATAAGCCCCAGCATGCCGCTCTTCGCCGCCACGCTGGCCGGCGGGGGGCTTCTGGGCGTGATAGCGGCGTGGTGGTTCTGGCCCCTGAACGTGATCATGGTGAGCTATCTAGTCGCCACCAGGAGCATCTTCGGCATGGCCTTCGACAGGATGTTCCCCTCCGCCTTCGGCAAGGTCAGCGAGAGGACGCACACGCCCATCTACGCCACGCTCTTCAACATCGTCGTCTCGCTCATCTGGGCCGCCATCATGTACACCTCCTTTGGGTACTTCGTGAGCGCCGCGAACACCAGCTTCTGGACCGCCTTCTACTACCTGATCTTCAGCATCGCCGCCATGATGCTGCCGTATAAGAGGCCGGAGCTCTGGGAGAAGGGCCTCAAGAAGGCCATCTTCGGCGTACCCGAGACGACCCTGCTGGGCGCCCTCTCGGCGGCCGGCATGCTGTGGATCCTCAGCCTCAGCACGCTGGGCATAAGCCTGACCGCGTGGAACGTCAGCGTCTTCTGGATGTTCATAGGCATCCTCATCTTCGTCTACTACGTGCACAAGACCGAGAAGAAGGGCATCAAGGTGGCGGAGCTCTATAAGGAGGTGCCGCCGCCCTAAGCCTATCGAGCGTGAGCGGTGCACTCGAGGACATAAGGCTGGAGGCCAGGGAGCTGGTTGAGCGCGCGGAGGCAGAGGGAATTACCATAAGGCTCCTCGGGGGCTTGGCCGTGGCGCTGCACTGCAACAGCGCCTCCAGGCCCGGCCTGGCGAGGGAGTATGTGGACATAGACTTTGCCGGCTATGGGCGCCAGGCCAGGGCCATAAAGCGGTTGCTGGAGGCAAGGGGCTATAGGCCCAACGAGATGTTCAACGCAATAAGGGGAGGCAGGCGGCTAATGTACTTCGACCTGAAGAACAGGAGACGGGTCGACGTCTTCCTAGACAAGTTCAGCATGTGCCATACCATAGACCTGCGCCCAAGGCTTCCGCTGGGCCGCCTCACGCTGCCGCTCGCCGACCTCCTGCTGACCAAGCTGCAGGTCTTTCAGACCTCACAGAAGGACGTGCTGGATATCGCCGCCATCCTGCTCGACCATGATGTGGCGCTGGAGGAGGGGCACGAGGTCGTGAACGGGCCCTACATCGCCGAGCTGTGCTCTAGGGACTGGGGCCTCTACAGGACGAGCAGGGGCACGGCCGAACGATGCATGGCCCTTCTGCCCCAGATCCCCCTGCGGCAGGGCGAAGGGGAGCTGATCGCCAGGCGGCTCGGGCTCCTGCTCGAGCTCATTGAGAGCCGGCCTAAGGGACTGCGCTGGAGGCTAAGGGCCAAGCTCGGCGAAAGGATTCGATGGTATAACCTTCCCGAGGAGCCCGAGTAGCCTAAGAAGCCTGGAGATCGGAGAGCGCCGTGCGCGCGGCCAGATAGCCGGGCGCGCCCGTGACCCCTCCCCCTGGGTGCGCCCCGGAGCCGCAGAGATAGAGCCCCTTGATGGGCGTCCTATACTGGCTGAGGCCCGGCAGGGGCCTGAAGAAGAGCAGCTGCGAGGGCATGATGTCCACGTGAAAGATGTTCCCCTTGGGCAGCGAAAAGATGCGCTCCATGTCCAGCGGCGTAAGCACCTCCATCCTCTCCACGGCGCCGCTCATGTTGGGCGCGTATTCGCAAAAGGTCTCCAGCACCCTGCGCGCGGCCTCCTGCTTCTTCTCCTCCCAGCTCCCCTCCCTCAGGCGATAGGGGAAGTACTGTGCGAAGATGGACATCGTGTGAAGGCCGGGCGGGCAGAGGCCAGGGTCCGAGACCGAGTGGAAGACCACCTCCATAAAGGGCCGCCTCGACATATGGCCATACTTGGCATCATCATAGGCCCTCTCCAGATACTCTAGGCTCGGGGCTATGTCCGTCGTGCCCTGGTGCTGGGGGCCCGGACCCTTGCCCGGCAGGGCCCTATAATCGGGCAACTCCCTGACCACGCCGTTGATCTTGAGCACGCACCCCTCGTCCTTGACCCACTCGAGCCTCCTGGCCAGTTCCCGGTCAAGGTGCTCGGAGCCCACCAGCTTCAACAGCGTCTGCTTGGGGTCCGCGCTCGAGAGCACTAGCTTTGCCTCATACCTCCTGCCGTCCTCGAGCTCAACGCCTCTTGCCGTGCCCTCCTTCACCAGCACGCGCCTCACCGCCACGCCCGTGAGGATCCGCGCGCCATAAGATATCGCTGCATCTCTGAGCGCGTCTATGAGCCGGCCCAGGCCCCCCTTCACATAGGCCCAGGCCCCCCTCACGCCGTTCACCTTGCCCAGCACATGGTGGCCCAGCACGTAGGCCGTGCCGGGGCTCATGGGCCCCGCCAGCGTGCCTATGATGGCCTGCGTGGCAAAGGCCGCCTTCACCTCCTCGGACTCAAAGTATTCGTCCAGCAGGTCCTTCGCGCTGAAGAAGAGCAGGCGCCTCATCACCTCCTGGGCCTCTATATCGCCCAGCAGCTCGCCCAGCGCCTGCACCGGAGGTGGTGGTGAGAGGAAGAGCAGGTCGAAGAGCTCGCCCACGCGGTCCCAGAAGGCGGCGTACTCGAGATAGGCCCTGGCATCCCGCTCCGAGAACTTGGCGATCTCCCGGGCCGTCCTGCGCCTATCGTTCCAGAGGAAGAGGTACCTGCCGTCCGGAAATGGTATGAAGGAAAAGGGCTCGTGCACCACGAGCTCCAGGCCCCTCTCCCTCAGCCGCAGCTCCTCCACGATCTCCTCCCTGAAGAGGCCATACGCATAGGCCAGCCTGTTGATCTTACAGCCCGGCCAGAGCTCCTCCGTCACGCTGGCCCCGCCCAGCACGGGGCGCCGCTCGACCAAGAGCGTCCTGAGGCCGGCCTTGGCCAGGTAGCAGGCCGCGACCAGCCCGTTGTGCCCGCCTCCTATGATTATTGCGTCGAAGCCGGCGTTCTGCACGGCGGCCCCATCTAAGGGCTCCTTAAAATTGCGCGCGGTTAGGGCTTCAGCACCGCCCGGCCTAGATAGCGTCCCCCTTGTAGCTCCTGCAGCACCCGGTTCACTTCCTCCAACGGCGCCAGCCTGCCGATATGCGAGCGCACCTTGCCTTGCTCATAGAGCGCCAGCAGCTCCTCGAACTCGTGAGGAAGGCCTACGAGCGAGGGCAGGACTCGAATCCCCTTGGCCAGCAAAAAGTCGGGCGAGGCGGGCAGGGGTCCCTGCTCCTCGGCCGGCGAGCCCACCGCTATGAGCGCGCCCGGCGGGCTGAGCAGCCTCAGCGCTAGGCCGTAGGCCTCTATGGTGGGCGCAAGGACGAGCGCCGCGTGCACGTCCTTTGCCTTTGCCCTAAGCGCACCCACTCCTTCCTCCGCGTCGAGCGCCACATCCGCCCCCAATTCCTCCACAAAACGAACCCTGGCGGCGCCCTTCTCTATGCCCAGGACGGCGTACCCGAAGGCCTTCGCGATCTGCACGGCATAGTGGCCCAGGCCCCCGGCGGCCCCCAGCACGGCCACCTTCCTGCCGGGAGGAAGACCTACATCCGTAACGAGCTTACGCACCGCCCCATAGGCGGTCAGCCCCCCGCAGAGCAGGCCCGCCGCCTGCTCATATGAGAGGAAGGCCGGTATGGCCCTGGCCCCCCTCTCGCTCACAATGGCGTATTCCGCATAGGTGCCGTTCAGGTGAACCGAGGTCTCCCTGAGCTCCTCGCACCACTGGGGCGCGCCCGAGCTGCATGCGTAGCAGAGCCCGCACCAGTGGTTCATCCAGCCGATCCCTACCCTATCGCCCTCGCTGAAGCGCCTCACCCCGAGTCCCACCTCTTCCACCTCCCCGACGCCCTCGTGGCCCAGCACCCGCACCCCCAGCCTCTCCATGTCACGCTTGGCGCCGGGCCAGTGCCCCTTCCATAGATGCAGGTCCGTGCGGCATACCCCCGTCGCCCTGATCCTCACCAGCAGCTCGCCGGGGCCAGGCCTTGGCCTCGCCAGCTCCTCGAGCACCAGCGGAGCCGCCCACCCCCTTAGGCAGGCCGCCTTCATGGCCTCCGAGGGCCTCGGCTCCCTAAAAGGCCTTTGGGCATGATACAAATTTTTTACTAAGTAAAAAACAACAACTTTAAAACCCCCTACCGCCCAGCTGCGGCGTGCAGGAGCTAGCGGGGCTCGTGAAGGGCCTCCATCATATCACGCTGGTCACCTCCAACGAGGAGGTGAACAGGAGGTTCTACACGGAGGTCCTCGGCCTCAGGAGGGTAAAGCTCTCCGTGAACCAGGACGATATCTTTCACCGTCATATCTTCTACGGAGATGAGCGAGGTAGCACGGGCAGCGTCATTACCTTCTTCGAGTGGCCGGACCTTCCGAGGGGCATAGTTGGCCTCCATTCCCCTCATCACCTGGCATACCAGGTGGCCGGGGTCGAGGCATTGCCCAAGTGGAGGGCATGGCTCAGGGCAAATGGGGTGCCCTGCTCCGAGCTCGTGGTGAGGGAGGATAGGGTCTCCCTGTATCTTAGGGACCCCGATGGCGTGCTGATCGAGATCACGGCCCCCAACCTAGAGCGGCTGGGGAAGGGCTATGTAGAGGAGCTGGCGCGCGAAGTGCCGGAGGTCACCTCGATAGGCCCCGATATGAAGCTGCTAAAGTTCGAACACGCGGCCCCTGTGACCGGCGATCATGAGATAACCAGAAGGTTCTTCGAAAAGTTCCTCGGCCTGGGGAGCTTTTCGCTCAGGCCTAACCCTGATCAGCCAGGGACGAGCCTGGCGCTCATCGGGGGTGCTGATGGACACCTCTTCATGAGCTACCTCTCTTCGCCCAACGCGCCCGTGGGCTTTGTGGGCACAGGCAGCGTGCACCACATCGCGATGGCCGTGGAGGATACACAGGACCAGCTTAGAATTATGAGGAGGCTCGAGGCCGCAGGCATAAGGACCTCGGGCATCATCGACAGGTTCTGGTTCAGGTCGCTGTACTTCAGGGATCCCCACGGGAACCTGTTAGAGATAGCCACGAGGGGCCCTGGTTATACCGTCGACGAACCCCCCGAGCTGCTGGGCTCTAAGCTCATCCTGCCTCCCTGGCTCGAGCCCCACAGGGCCACGATAGAGCGGAGCCTCCGGCAGCAGGACGAAAGGAATAGGCCGCGCTGGCCGCCCTCCTATCCGCCGCTGCCACTGCCGCCCGAGAGCCTGGCGCCCTCCTCTTAATCACGTCTTTGAGGGCAACTTTATTTATGTCCTGGCCTTAGGCGTTCATGCCCTCGCTGCGGCTGCTCATCCCTGGCATGCCTACCCTCCCCTTCAGGCCTGAGGGAGAAGGAAGCCTCTCGGTCCTCGTCTGGGAGCTCACCAACGAGCTGGCCCCTAATAGCCAAGAAGCTCCTCGAGGCCCTAGGAGGGCTGGAGCCCTGGGTGCAGGAGCTAAGCGGATCGCCCGGCTACTGAAGGGGCTCGCCCTGGGCGGGCCTGAAGCGCTGCGGGTTGGAGGCCAGCTCCCTCAGGTTCTGAAGCAACTTCTGCAGTACCTCTTCGTAGCTCTCGCCGACCTTCCTCCTCCTGCCGATGGGGCTGCAGAACGAAACGACCTCCTTGTGAATGAAGGGGTGGTCGATGCCCGTCGCCCTGAGGACCTCCACTACGTGCTTGAGCTCAGCATCGCAGAGGTTTAGAAGGGAGGCCCTGGCCTTCCTCGCCTCTAGCGCCCGCGCCAGCGGCAGGGAGGTGAAGGCGTCCACCCTCCTCAGCATGCTTTCGAACGCGGAGCCGTAGAGCCTTTCGTTTTGCTCGTACGCTATGCCCACCGTCACATAATAGGGGAACTCGATCGAATCCAGCACGAGGGCATCGTTCTCCTGCAGCTCCGGGCGCTTTGTGAGCAGCTCCCTGTAGACGTTATAGGCCACATAGGCCTTCTCCCTCAGGTTCATCGTCTTCTCCACGTTAAGCTCCATCAGCTTGACCGCATATTTCTCAGGAATTACAAGGCAGGGCAGCAGCTTTGCTCCTAGCATCTTCGCCGCCAAGAGCCTATGCTGGCCGTCGATCACGATGAGCCTGCCCTCCGCCGACCTCACGCATGTGAGCGGCGTCACGAAGCCGACCCTCTTCATCGATTCGGCGAGCCTTTTCACGTGAAAATCAGAGGGTTTTCTCTGGTGAGCTATCACGCTCAGCGCCTCCACCGGCGCCAGCAGCAACTCCTGCTCGTAGCCGAAGAAGGTCTCGGTGAAGCTGGCTAGCCGCTGTATCGCCAGGGACGACATGATTTTTCACCTGAAAAGAGCTTATTTAAAGCCTTCGCGTTCAGCCGCCTAAGCTGAGGGCCGCTATGAGCAGTACGAAAACGACGGCGAAAATCGCGAGGGCCAGCAGGACGGCCTTGGGCCCTCTGCCCACAAAGATGAACGGAAGTGGTAGGATGAATAGCAGGCCCCTAAATCGGTCAGCCTGTAGGGCCAAGAGCACGAAAGCGAGGCTGACCAGGGCGAGCGGCACAAGGACGCGGCGCCTCATCGGGCTCCTTATCTCTTGAGGTCCCTGGCGCGCACCTCCTTCCACTCCTCAGGGCTAAAGACGCGCATTACATTTTGGCTCAGCACGAAGTAGATGGGGTTTCCCTCGAAGTCCCTCATCTCAGCCCCGCTAGGATCCAAGATCTTGAAGACCTTGGTTACGACGAGCTTGACGGCCAAGACGCGGCCATCTTCCAGGCCGTAATAGTTCCAGCTCTCCTCGAGGGGCTCAAAGCCCACGAGCTTTCTGTTCTGCTGAGGCGGAAGCGCCATGCCCTTGGCCCGCGCGGCCTCTTAAAAGCCTTAGCCATCGGGGCGGCTGCCAGGCCCCTGCTCGCCCTCCTGCAGCGGGCCACAGAGGGCGGGGTTCGCCGTCATATCCTTCAGGCCCCAGATAAAGACGGAGGCACGCGGCGCATTGAGCTTGATCATCCTGAGCGCCCTTCTCATCTCCGCCACCTTCTCCCCGGTCTCGTACCCGCTCCAGATGTCCACGAAGATCGTATCATAGGCGCGAAAGTCCTCAAACCGCCAAAAGTCCCCCTCTAATATGCGGCAGCGGGGGATCAAGGGCTTCATCAGCTTGATGACGTCCTCCTCCTTCTCGAGCACGTCCACGCTCGTAACGCCTTGGTTGCCGCGCAGGGCGAAGAGGATGAGCCCGAGCCCAAGGCCCGCGCACAGCACCCGGCCAGCACAGCGCCGCGCTATGAGCTGCATGCCCAGCCAGTGAGGGGGATCGTCCACCATCCACTCGGTTCCGCCCACCTTCAGGGTCGTGATCGGTATCACGTCCTCCACATAGTAATAATCGTAGCCCCCTATGCCCTCCATGTGATAGAGCCCTCTGGTGTAGAAGGTCCTGACGATGCGGGCCCTGCCGCGCGATCTAAGCGGGAAGCTCGTGGCGGGCGTGCTCCAAGAGGAACTGCCTACGTGCAACACCTTGGGCAAGGCGGGTTAGGGCGCCGTGGCCGAATCAGGGGTAGGTCGGATCGTCGCGAGGTCCTCATGGCTGCGCTCGGCCTGGGACGGTTGATCCTCATCCCAAGCCGCACATCGTCGAGGGTGAATTTATCCTTATCTTAGGCGGCGAAGCTCCCGAGCAAAGGCTCTTATAAGCTGGTGAGGATGAGGGGCGAGTTGTGCCATATGATCGCGTGCCCTAACTGCGGCGCGCTCCTGAGCTGGTACGAGGCGGAGGAGCACCTCAGGGGCTGCAGGCCTCCGGAGCAGGCGAGGCCCGTGCCCGTGAGGGCCGTGGCGAGGAAGCGGCGGGCCTAGGCAAGGGCCATTTTTATCGGTTAAGTTTTCATATGGCCTACGGCCACGCCCTCGTGGTGGGCCCCGAGCTAAGGGTCAGCGACCGCATCCTGGAGAGGCTGGCCGAGCTGGGCCTTTCGTATAATGAAATTAGGGTCTATCTGGGCCTGCTGGAGAAGGGGGCCTCCAATGCCCCTGACCTAGCCCAGCATACTAAGGTCCCCTACTCCAAGATCTATAGCGTGTTACGCGCGCTGATAAGAAAGGGATGGGTGGAGGAGCGGGAGGGGAGGCCCACGCTTTACTACGCAAGGCCCCCTCAGGTGGCGTTGGAGAGCCTGAGGCTGGCGAAGGAGATCGAGTTCAGGAGGCTGGAGCAGGAGCTGCTGGAGGAGCTCAGCCCCCTGCTCGGCAAGGCGGACTACAAGGAGAGGCCGGAGATCTGGATGGTGCGAGGCCCGAGCGCCATAGCCGAAAAGGCCCTGGAGCTCATAAGCTTCTGCGCGCAGAGCCTGCTGATGGCCCTGCCCGCGCTGAGCCAGGAGCTCTGGGGCCTCCTGCGTCCGCCGCTCGAGGGGGCCAAGGCCAGGGGGGTGGAGATAAGGGTGCTTGCCTCATCCTCCATCGCGCCGCCGCTCATCAAGAAGCTGCAGGTTCTGGGGGCGGTGAAGGTCAGGGATAGGCTCTACGGAGGGGGCATCGTGGCCGACTCCTCGAAGGTCCTGCTGCTGCTCATCGAGGGGCAGAGCCTCCTAGGGGTATGGACGGAGCACATGGCGCTGGCCAAGTTCGCCGAGGAGTACTTCAACTATCTGTGGTCCTCCTCCGAGTTCCCTTCGGGTCCCTTGCCGGGGTGAGTGGCCAGTGAAGGTGCCCGGACCTCTCGTGGAGGGCGAGCTGCTCAGAAGGCTGAGCCGCTTCAGCCTCGAGGCCTTAGTGCATGGAAGGCGGGTCAAGGCCTATATACCCAACCCGGCCAGGCTGCCCGAGCTCTTTTCTAGGACCACCAGGCTCCTCCTCGTTAAGGCTAGGGGCCCGCCGGGCAGAAAGACGGCATATGAGGTCTTCGGGGCTAGGCTGGAGGGCCTCACCATAGGGCTCGACGCCCGCCTCCCTAATGCCCTCTTCGCCGAGGCGCTGGAGCAGGGCCTGCTGCCCGAGTTCGAGGGTTACTCCATACTAGCCAAGGAGCCCAGCTATGGGGGCTCCAAGCTGGACTTCCTACTTCAGCGCGGAAGCGAGAGGGCCCTGGTGGAGGTGAAGAACTGCAGCCTCGTGATCGGGGGCGAGGCCCTCTTCCCCGATGCGCCCACCGAAAGGGGCACTAGGCAGCTGGGGGCCTTGACTCACGCCGTGCAGGAGGGCTATAGGGCCTATATCGTGTGGTTCATACAGAGAAGCGATGCTAAGAGGCTAAGGCCATACTGGGAGGTGGATGAGCGGTTCTCGAGGGCCCTGGTCTCCGCGGCGGGCAACGGCGTCACGCTCCTCGCCTACAGGGCCGGCCTTGTAGATGGCGAGATGAGGGTGCTGGGACGGGTTCCGGTGGAGCTGGAGGAGGACTATAGCCTCTTGAAGGGCGTTTCGTTCTTCCTGCAGAGCCGCTGGGGGGTCGATAAGGTCCTGGCCGATGCCATCGCCAAGCTATACTATGAGGGAGGGACAAGGGCGACTGGGCGAGCCAGCTCCAGGAGGCTGCTGGAGCTGGGCATGGCGGTTCGCGCAGAGGATCGAATCGTACCCCTGCACCCCAGGATGGCCGTCACCAACCTGATAAGGGCCCTGAACTTGAAGGCCCTCAGGGCCGATGTGGACAGGGTCGTGGCCATGCTGGCGGGCCTTTCAAGGCTCAGGGAGGGGCCATGAGCTCGTATTCCTGCGCGCATGAGGCGGTGTACTATGGCATAGTCAACCTGCTCAGCCAGGGATGGTTCCTGGGCGCCGTCGATGTGTGGAGATGCGCTAAATGCGGCCGCCTCTTCGCCGAGGAGAGGAGGCTGGGCGTGCTCGATATAGCGCCCTATGTGGGCTTCAAGGAGGCAAAGCCGGGCAGCGAATGGGCGATCTTCGTGTGCAGCGGGCCCGAGGAGGTGCAGTGGCGCCTAGTGGAGGCCGAGCCCGGCCAATATATTGACCACAAGTGCCCCATAGGGGCCCCCGCCAGGGTCAACGAGCGGCTCGAGCTCGAGCCCCGCCTGGGCCCGGAGGCGGGCCGCATGCACCACCTCTTCCCCATAAGCAAGTTCCTGAACAGGAGCATCGAGGTGAGCTATGAGGTGGTAAGATGAGGCTGGAGGGCTGGAGCTATGCGCTGCAGCTGCTGGCCGGCCTGGACCTCATCCTCTCCTATGGCGCCTTGCCGGGGGTGGCCTGGAGGGGGAGCTGGCTGGGGCTGCCCATGCTGCTTCTCGGGCTGCTACTCATCGCCTCGGTCCCGTTCATCTGGCTGGGCAGCCGCAGGCTGGGGCTGCTGGTGCTGGCCCTTAGCCCCTTGGGGCTCACGGCCTGGGCGACCTTGGGCCTGGGGCGCTATAGCTATGCGGACCTCGTGGGCATGGCCCTCCTCGCCGCCTGCTTCATGGCCTCCTTGGCCTGGAGGGTGTCCATAGGCAGAAGGAAGGGCCGCGGGTTTCATCCCCTTGATTACCCGGTGTATGGATGAGCGCGGAACCTAGGTTTGCGGGCGCGCCGAGGCTCAGGGCCGAGATAGCGCAGTTCCTCTGTGAGGGCCCGGCCCAGGTCAGGCAGGATGAGCCCCTGAGCATAAGGGTAAGGCTCTCGCTGGGCGGGGAGCTGAGACAGGCGCTCACGCCCGAGGCCTGGGCCAGGGCCCATGAGGCCTATGATGAGCACTTCACGCTTAGGTATGCGCTGGCGCTCTATAGCAAGGGGCCCCTCTTCGCCAGGAGGATCGCCGGGCCCGTAAGGCTCAGGAGGAGGGCCACGTTCTATTGGAGCAGGGATCCCCTGCTGCCCTACAGGATCTGGGTCATGGTCGTGGACGAAGCCGGCGTGCCCCGGCTCCCGAAGGATGTGGAGGAGGCCAGGGCCATGCTCATGGACGTTGAGTGGGCCTTCGCGCTCGCTCCTGGCGCGCTGGCCAAGGGAGCTAGGCAGCTCTTTGCGAGGGTAAGGGCCTCTTGGGGGCGCCATAGCTTCGCCGATAAGGGAAGCGTGGAGGGGGCATCGCCGCCCCTGCGCATAGAGGTCCTGTAGCATCGAAAAGCTTTTACAAGCCATGAAGGGGCCAGGGCCATGGCCAAGTATGATGGCATAATAGGCAAGACACTCTTGGCCGTCACGGAGGGCGATAACGAGCTCACGTTGGTCTTCGCGGACAACAGGTTCCTCTTCATCAGGGTCAACAACAACCGCCTCGAAACCGAGTCGGTGCCCGAGTAGCAAGGCCTTAAAGGCAGGCCGGTGCTGCTGGGGCGTGATACTGAGGTTCGCGGGCCAGCTGGATGAACAGCAGGCAAGGCTGCTGGCCGAGAAGCTCGTGGGCAAGAAGGTGGTGCACGTGAGCTACCTCAACGAAGGCGGCACGAACTTCATCGAGCTCGTGTTCGACGATGACTCGAAGGCGACCTTCTACTACGAGCAGCAGGGGGGCATCACGTTAGTCGAGGGCTTCCCTTAGCGGCTAAGTCAAGAGCGGCGGGACGATCGTCGAGGTGCGAACGTCCACGAGCCCCTTATCGCTTATGCGCAGCTCCGGCAGCACCACGAGGGCCATCAGGCTCAGCGTCATGAAGGGGGAAACCCAGGTGCAGCCGAGCCTCCCCCACACCTCATACATTTGTTTCACCTTCATCGCCACCTCCTCGCAGGGACCATCGGACATCAACCCCGCGATGGGCAGCTCCACCAGCGACAGCACTTCTCCGTCGAGCACCGTGATCACGCCCCCTCCGGCCTCGGCGAGCCTGTTCGCGGCGATGCTCATATCCCTCTCATTGGCGCCCACCACCAACAGGTTGTGGCTATCATGGGCCACCGTGCTGGCTATTGCGCCCCCGCGCCATCCGAAGCCCTTAAGGAAGCCCTTCCCAATGCCCCCACTCCTCCCATGTCTCTCCACCACGGCCACCTTGTAGATCTGCCGCTCGGGGTCCGCCTTCACATCCCCGTTCACCACGGCCAGCTCCTCCTCCAGGGCCTTCGTGTGGACCTTGCCCTCTATCGCGCCTATTACACGCGCCCTCACGTAGCCCCTGTTGATGGGCGCCTCGATGATAAAGTCCTCGGGCCTCAGCGGCCTGGCCAGCTTCACCGTCCCCCTGGCCCACGAGGGATACTCGAAACGGCGCAGCGGGGCCAGCAGCCTCCCCTGCTGGGCCATGAGCCTTCCCCCCACAAACACCGAATGTACCTTGACCCTCGTCAGGTCCTCAAGCAGGACTATGTCGGCGAGCCTTGCGGGAGCAACGCTCCCCAGGTGCAGGGAGAGGCCGTAATGCTCGGCGGGGTTCAGCGTCGCCATCTGGATGGCCGTGATGGGGTCCACGCCCTCCTCTATCGCCCTCTTCACCGAATGGCTTACGTGGCCGTCCCGCAGGATGGAATGAGGCTCCTTATCGTCCGTGACCAAGCAAACGTGCCTTGAGTCCAGCCGCGCCTCCGTCACCGCCTTTATGCCCTCCTTTACGTCCAGCCAGGCCGAGCCCTCCCTACAGTAGACGTACATGCCCAGCCGAAGGCGCTGCACCGCGTCTATCTTCCTGACGGACTCATGTGAGGATGTGATGCCCGCGGCGACATAGGCCGTGAGCTCCCTATCCAGCAGGAAGGAGTCATGTCCCTCCACGGGCTTGCGCGCCTTGTGCGCCTCCGCCACCTCGGCATGCATCTTCTCGTCCAAGGAGAGGATGCCGGGGAAGTTCATCATCTCTCCCAGCGCCACGGTCTCCTCCCAGGCCAGCGCCTCGGCTATCTCCTCCGGCCCTAGGCTCGCGCCGGGGGTCTCAAGCCCTCCCGAGGAGGAGGGGATGCAGGAGGGAACTGTCAGGAAGACGCGCAGGGGCAGCCCGCGCGCCTCCTCGAGCATCAGCCTGATCCCCCTGAGCCCGAGCACGTTCCCTATCTCGTGATTATCGATGAAGACGCCGGTGGTGCCGTAGGGCAGCACGAGGCGGGCAAACTCCGTGGCGGTCACCATGCTGCTTTCGATGTGCACGTGGGCGTCCAGAAAGCCGGGAACCACGTATTTGCCCGAGGCGTCTATGACCTCGGTCTCCGGCCCTATTGTGTGGTCCGCGCTCGGCCCTATGTACGCGACCCTGTCGCCCTTCACGGCCACATCCCAGCCCTCCAAGAGCTCGCCGGAGTTCACGTTCACCAGCAGCCCGTTCTTTATCACCAAGCTCGCCTTCTCCTTCCCCAGCGCCGTGGCCACCAGCGACCTCGCCACCCTCCAGAGCTCGCTGCCCAGAGGGCCTTCCCCCGCTTCTGGGCCCGACATGTGACTCAAAGGTGCCTAAAACACAAGAATATTAATGGATTTTTAGATTTGGACGAGCATAAAGGTGCTATTCCTTGTCGATGAACTCCTCGGGCGATGGAGGGGTGGGCGGGTAGCCCTTGCGCTTCCTGATGCCAGCTATCAGGTTGGGCAGTAGCGAGCTGGGAACGGGGGCCCAGCTCTTGAAGTAGGTGCTCCAGAGCGCCCTGCCCGCCGTGGCTCCCCTCATGACCTCCGAAAGGTCAAAGGTCTCGGCCGCCGGTACTTCGCCCTCCACCACCGTCAGCAGGCCCCGCTGCTCGACCTTCAGGATCTTGCCCCTCTTGGAGGAGATGATGCCGGCCACCACGCCCACCAGGTCGCTGGGACACTTCACCTCTATGCCTTGAATGGGCTCGAGCAGCGTGGGATCCGCCAGCAGCATGGAGCCCATGATCGCCCTCTTGGCCGCGGGCATCAGCTGCGCGTAGGTCCTGTGCGCGGGGTCCTCGTGGAATACAGCATGGTGCAGCACCACCTTGACCCCCCTCACATACTCAAGGCAGAGGGGGCCGCTCTTCATGACATCCACGAACCCAGCCCTGATGCTGTCTATGGACTCCTGCATGAACTGAACGCCCTTGGTCATGTCCAGGAGCAGGTTTCCGTGCTCCTCTATGGCCACCACGCTCCTGGCCTCATCGGCCTCCCAGCCCGCCTCCCTCAGCAGCCTGGCGATCTCGCGCCTGTCCAGGTTTTCGTTCAGCTTCCCCGAGCGGATGAGCTCTATGACCTCCGGCGTCAGCGGCTCCACCCTTATGAAGACCTTGTTGTGTTTGTTGGGCGACTTGGACATGACCGGGCCGGCCTTGTCCCTGATCGTTTCGCGGTAGCTGATCAGGGGCTGCGAGACGACGATCTCGACGGGCCCATAGCCCTCGGGAGGGGGCTGCTGAATAAGCGTGGTAACGATCTCTAGGTGCAGCACGCCCATCCCGGAGATCAACGTCTCGCCCGTCTCCTCGTTGATATGTACGATCAGGTTGGGGTCCTCGATGCTTATCCTCTGCAGCACATCGACGAGCCTAGGCAGGTCCCTCGGGTGCTTGGGTTCCACGGCCACCGTGACCACGGGCTCGGAGACGTACCTGATCGCCTCGAAGGGCACGATGTCCTTGACGCTCGAAAGCGTCTCCCCGGCCCTGGCGTGCTCGAGCCCCAGGAGCGCGGGTATATTGCCCGCCGGCAGCATGCCGACGATCTCCCTCACGTTGCCCATGAACATCTGCACGCTCTGCACGCGCTCCTGCCGTTTGGAGTTGATCAGGTAGACCATGTCCCCATCCCTTACCGTGCCCGAGAAGAGCCGGCCCGTGGCTACCAGCCCCGCGGCGGGGTCAACCACCACGTTCGTCACCATCATGACGATGGGGCCGTTATCGTCGCAGTTCAGCAGCGCCTGCCCCACCTCGCCCTCGACGGGGCCCTTCCAGATCCTGGGTATCCTATACCTCTGCGCCACGTGCGGAGGCGGGTGGTGCTGTATCACCATCTCCAGGATGGCCTCGTGCAGCGGGGCCTTCTCACTCAGTTCCTTGACGGCCGCGCCCCCGGCCGTGTAGGCGTTGTAGACGTCGCTGAACTTTATGCCATAGCGCTGCGCCATCGCCAGGTTGAAGCCCCATCTATCCTTGGCGCTGCCAAAGGCCACGCTGTTGGCCTGGGGGTTCACCTTCCACTTCGCCTTATACTCGGGGTCCGCATACGTATCGATCAGGCGATTAAAGTCCGCGATGATGTTGGCCAGCCAGGCCTGCATTTTATCGGGCGTGAGCCTCAGCTCCTTGATCAGGCGGTCGATCTTGTTGATATAGAGCACGGGCCTGCAGAGCTCCTCCAGGGCCTGGCGCGTGACGGTCTCGGTCTGGGTCATCACGCCCTCCACCGCGTCCACCACCACGACGACGCCGTCGATGGCCCTGAGGCTCCGCGTGACCTTGCCCGTGAAATCTATGTGGCCCGGCGTGTCTATCATGTTGAAGACGTAGGGCGTGCCCCCATACTCGTAGTAGAGCGTCACGTTGGCGGCCTTAATGGTCATCTGGCGCAGCTGCTCGAGCTGCATGTAGTCGAGCGCGAGCGCCTGCCCCGCCACCGAAGGCGAAAGCATCCCGCAGGCCGCCAGCAGAGAATCGCTGGTCGTCGTCTTGCCATGGTCCACGTGAGCTATGATGCCGAAGTTCCTTATCTGGTCCTTATTGGAGATGATCCTCAGCGCCTCCGCCGTGGTCTTGTACTTAGGCAAGGTTTTTGCGCCCCTTTAGCGAAGGGTTAATTAACGTTTATGCCTTTCAGGGCATGTAGGGGAAGACCGGAGCTTACGCGTTATACGATACGCCCGGGCGCTTCTGGCTTCGGCCGGCGCAGGCCCGCCCGGCAGCTCGTTGGGGTCCTATCTAAGGAGGTTCCATGCGAATGCCAGCGCGGCGAGCACCAGGCCGCCCATGATGAACTCCCTTCCCCGGCGCCTATTCATGTTCGTGAAGTAGAGCAGCGCGCCCAGCGCCAACAGGGCCGGCGAGAGGAGCCCGCTGAGGAGGGCAACTAACCCCAACAACCTGAGCGCCACCAGGCTCGCCAGGTCCGCTATGGCCTGAAAGAGCCTGTCCAAGAACGTGGCGATCTGGCCCTCTATCTCCTTGAGCTGATCTGAGCCGGGGCTGAACTGCATTAGGGACGCCAGCTCGCGTGCCAGCCAGGGCGCTAGGCGCATCTTGGGCAGCCCAGCGCCCACATATAAGCGCCCATGCCCCCGCTTGATTCAGCTTCCCGACCCTCTAGCGCTGCCCTTACCTTCCTTTAGAGCTCCCTTAGCGCGTGATGGGGCCATCAGGTTGCTTGAGCATCGTACAGGCCTTGGATAAGCCGTGCCTAGGCGCTTCATTTCTACGGAGTGGCCACCAGGCGCTTTGGGCCCCTGCCCTCGACGCGCTTTGACGCCAGGAGCCAGCCCTATCTGGGAGCTTTCTTCAAGGCGGGTAGTTCTCCAGCCACCATCTGGCTATGTCCACCCTCCTGGCTATCCAGGCCTCCTTGAAGCGCTTAGCGTAGGCCAGAAATTCATCCAGGGCCTTTATCCTGCCGGGCCTTCCGCTGATCCTCACGTGTATGCCCACGTTCATCAGCTTGCCGTTCTCCAGGCTCTCCTCGAGTAGCACGTCGAACGTGTCCTTTAGGTATTGCAGGAAGTCCGAGGAGTTGGCAAACCTGTTGGCGAAGTAGTGAAAGTCATTGACGTCGGGCGTATAGGGAATGATCAGCAGCGGCTTTGCGCCTATGCGCACGTAGTAAGGCAGGTCATCGTTATAGGCATCAGAATCGTAGAGGAACCCGCCGACCTCGGCCAGGAGCTCCAGCGTATTCTCGCTCGGCTCCCGGCAGTACCAGCCCAGCGGCCTCTGGCCCGTGAGCCTCTCGATGGCCTCCACGGCCCTCCTTATGGAGTTCAGCTCCTCTTCCCTGGACATCGTATAGTGCTCTATCCAACGGTAGCCGTGGCTACATACTTCATGTCCCTCCTCCACGATCTGCCTGGCCGCCTCAGGGTTCGCCTCGAGCGTCTTGGCCGTGGCCAAGAAGGTCGCCTTGACCCCGTGCTTCCTGAAGAGGCGGAGCAGGCGCCATATCGCAACCCTCGTCTCATACTCGAAGATGGACTCCATCGCGAGGTCCCTCTTAGGAGAAGGGCCATAGGCGGCGAATTCGCCGTAGGTTTCGGGCCCCTGATCGCCGTAGATCACCGAGCGTTCGCCCCCCGCCTCATAATTGACGGCTATCGTGAGAGCCAGCCGTGCGCCATTTGGCCAAGTAACCTTAGGAGGGCGCCTTCCATATCCAATGAAGTCCCTTTGGTGCATGGCGAGGGGGCCCGCGGAATATAGATATGCCTTGTCCTCAGCGCCTATTCCGGCGGCAGCTCCCTGAAGATCAGGTTTATGTCTAGCCCCCTTCTTGCATGATAGGCCCTGCTGCGAAAGTAGATGGCGAGCGTTATCAATATGATGCCGATGACCACGGCGACCCCGAGCGTCGTTGGCGTGCTGATCAGCGGGTTGGTGATCGCTACATAGCCCAAATACGCGAACGAAAGGGCGGTCAGCAGGCCCAGCAGGCTCAGCAGCGGCATGCCTAAGAGCCTCCTGCGCAGGAAGCCGGGCGCTCCCTCCAGCAGGCCAGGCCGCCTAAGCGGCAGCAGCAGGGCAGCTATTCCCGGCACAACGAAGGATATGCCCCAGAGGAACGTGCCAAGCGCAAAGGCCGTGGGCCAAGAAGTGAAGTAGTAGAGCACAAAGAGCACGGCCGCGAGTCCCGAGATGGCCGCTATCGAGTAATGAGGGGCATGATACCTCTGGTGCACGTCCGCGAAGCGTGTCGGTATGATCCTATCAAAGGACCACGCGAAGAAGTAACGCGTTGGAATCCAGAAGTAAACAAAGGGGGCCACCGCCGAACCGACTAGGTAGGTCAGTATGGCCAGGGCCGTGAGAGCCTGATTAGGATAGGAAATCAGTGCCAAGAGCAGCGGTTCGGTCGGAGGGTAGGGCATGACGCTGCTGTAGGCCGTCTGGTTATTATCCCAGAGGTAGCCCACCGCATACATCCAGTTCTCGCCCGTGGCCTTCAGCGTTAGCGCTGCCGTGATACTCCAGTAGGCTATCCCGAAGAACAGTGAGAGGAGCAGGGCCAACGGGATTGCCCTCCTCACGCCCTTTATCTCTCCCGCTATGACATCCACGAAGTTGCCACCGAACAGGAAGAGCGCGGCCAGCGGAAGGCTGGCCAGCGTGGCTTGTAGCCCGCCGGGAGCACCGCTCCAGCCGGACCGGGTGGCCTGTTCTACGAGCCCATCATAGGTGACGAACTGGCCCAGCACCCTGTTCCAGTTTGAGGCCAGAAGCGCCGGAGAGGCCGCCGCCAAAAGCCCCCACATCACTACTATCCCGACTATCTCTATCCCCCAGAAGATGTAGAGAAAGCGCCTTACGGCGCGGCTGCCAAAGAGCGAGAGCACGGCAAAGAGCAGCGTCAGTAGGACGGAGAGCGCCAGCTCCCCGACGGGGGCGCTGAGCCAATCGCCCGCGGAGCTAAGGCCGGTCAGGCCATAAAGGCGCCCCCAAATGCTCAGGGAAGTCGATATGGCATACGCATATGCGGCCGTCCCTCCCACATAGGCCGTTACGAAGACCGAGAACATGTATAGGGCCGACCATGAGAAGCCAACTGTTGGATGCAGCAGCCTGCTGACCCAGATATAATCGTTGCCTGCCCTGGGCATCAACACGCCTATGCCCCAATAGCAGAGCATCAGGATCAGGAAGGGAATCGCGGCCAGCACTAGCGCCAGCGGAAGGTTGGCGCCAGGATTAAAGCCGTAAAACCATGGGAACTGTAGGGTTGTGAAGACCAGCGCGAAGACGGCGGCCGAGGCCATCAGGAGGGCATCCACCGAGCCGAATTCCTTCACTAGGCCCGTCGCCTCCCTTACGAAGACCCTCTGGCCCATTTTGATGGCGAGCGACGTGCCGTTGCTATCTATAATTGCCACAGCGTGACCACAGCTTCAGGCTTAAGAGGCGGGGCACATCACGCCCCGCCGTGAGCTTCGTCAAGGAAGGATACTTAGATGTCTTCGGCGCACGGCTCTACTATAAGAGCTTTGGGCGTGGTAATACTAAGCTCCTCTGCCTTCACGGCGGCCCCGGCGCTACACATGATTATCTGCTGCCGCTTGCCGACCTAGCCGGCGATGATCTACAGGTAATATTTTATGACCAGGCGGGCTGTGGCCGATCCACGTTCCCCGAGGACATGAGCTTCCTCTCATCGGGCGAGGCCTACGTGAATTATGGCGTTGAGGAGGTGGAAGAGGTTAGGAGGAAGCTGGACTTGGGCAGGCCCTTCCTCCTCGGCTCCTCCTACGGGGGGCTGTTGGCCCTGGCCTACGCTGTCAAGTACCAGCATAACCTACTTGGGCTCATCGTGGCGAGCGGCCTATCCAGCGTCCCCCTCACCGTGGAGGAGATGCAGCGCCTAAAGGATGGGTTGCCCAAGAGAGTAAGGCAAGTGATAGAGAGATATGAGCGCCTGGGCGATTATCGGAATGAGGAGTACCAGGCCGCGGTAAAGGAGTTCTACAAGAGGCACCTCTGCAGGCTCAACCCCTGGCCTGCCGAGCTTGAATACACGTTTCAGCATATTAGCGAGCGGATCTACCTAGAAATTAACGGCCCGAACGAGTTTACGATAACGGGCAAGCTCAAGGACTACGACATAACGGAAAAGATCTCATCCATTACTATACCCACGCTCATCACGGTCGGCAAGTACGACGAGGTGACGCCGAGGGTAGCGCAGGTCATACACGAAAGGATAAAGGGCTCCAAGCTCGTCATATTCCAGAGGAGCTCACATGTGGCCTTCTGGGAAGAAAGAGACAGGTACCTGAAGGTGGTAAAGGAGTTCATCGACTCCGTGCTCTCGCAGCGCAGGACTATGGAAGAGGGCGAGCGCGCTCCGATCGGCTAGAGCTGGAGGTCGCGAAGGCTAGCAGCAGGGTATGAGCCGCTCGCCCCTGTTGTCCGTGAACGGCTTGACGGTCGCTTACCGCACCGCCTTCGGTGAAGTGAAGGCCATACAAAACATAAACCTCTCCATCTACTCCAACGAAGTTCACGGCATAGTGGGCGAAACGGGCTGCGGTAAATCCACGTTGGCGCTTTCGCTGATAGGGCTCCTACCTCCGCAGGCCCGCATAGTGGCCGGCAGCATATGGTACAAGGGCATCGATTTGACCCGCCTAAGTGAGCCGATGTTCACGCAACTAAGGGGCACCGAGATTGCCATGGTATTTCAAGAACCCATGAGCTCGCTCAACCCGGTATATACTGTGGGGGAGCAGGTTGCCGAGGCTGTGATCATTCGCCGTGCCCGCGAAACAAGGGCACGTTATCGGGGGCCTGGAGTTCAAGAGCCATATGTTTACCCAGCAGCCGCCAAGGCACAGGAGCTGAGGGGGTCTAACCTCATGACGAGGCTCTTTGGCGTTCGCTTCACGCGCAGGAGGCCCGCTCGGATACTGGACGCCGGTTTACGTGAAGAAGTCATACGCTATCTGCGCATGGTGAGAATATACGACCCCGAGCGTATCGTGGACAAGTATCCTCATCAGCTGAGCGGGGGCATGAGGCAGCGCGTCATGCTGGCGATGGCCCTAGCCCTCCGGCCAAGCCTCTTGATAGCGGATGAGCCCACGAGTGCCCTAGACGTGATCACACAGGCGCAAATCCTCAAGCTGCTCAGGGAGCTGACAAAGGACCACGGATCCTCCGTGCTCCTCATTTCGCATGACTTCGGGGTCATAGCGGAAACGGCCGACAGAGTGGCCGTGATGTATGCAGGTCAAGTCGTCGAGCAAGGGCTGACCGAAAGGATCTTCGAAGAGCCCCTACATCCCTATACCAAGATGCTGCTGGGCGCCTTGCCGCGCGGCTATTATGACTCACCGCCCCTAGATGCGATACCCGGCTCCGTGCCCGACCCTGCCTTTCCGCCTACGGGGTGTAAGTTCCACCCCCGTTGCCCTCAGGCCTTCTCTAGGTGTAAGCGCGAGGAACCGCCCATGAGAGCCATCGAGAGAAAGGGAGGCGTGGCCTGTTTCCTATATGAAGGCCCGTGAGCCGTTGAAATGGAACCGGTGCTAAAAGTCGAGGGCCTGGTCAAACACTTTGGGACAGGTCGCGCGCTTTTTGCGTTGCTCAGGGGGAAAAACGAGCCCATAAGGGCGGTAGACGGGGTAACCTTCGAGCTGCTGCCCGGAGAAAGCCTTGGGATAATAGGCGAAAGCGGCAGTGGCAAGACTACACTTGCCCGTACGGTGCTGCTCCTGCTAAGGCCAGATGCCGGCAGGATATTCTTCATGGGCAGGGACATAACCCTGGTCCCCGAGCGCAACCTTCGTAGTTTACGCCCGAAGGCCCAGATGGTGTTTCAAGATCCCAACTGGTCCTTGGATCCACGCATGAAGGTCCTCGATATCGTAACTGAGCCCCTCAGAGGGGCGGGGATAAAGGATCGGACTTCCTTGCATGATGCGGCCATGGAGGCCGTAAGGGCGGTCGGGTTGCCCGAGACGAGCTTAAACAGGTATCCTCACGAGTTTAGCGGAGGCGGCCGGCAAAGAATAAGCATAGCCAGGGCCATAGTCGGCCGGCCTAACTTAGTAGTCCTAGACGAGCCCACCAGCGCCCTAGATGTATCGGTGCAGGCGCAAATCCTCAATCTGCTAAAACGTCTACAGAAGGTATTAGGAATGTCCTATATTTTCATCACGCATAACTTCGACGTCGCGAAATATATGAGCCACAGGCTGGCCGTCATGTACCTTGGAAAGTTCGTGGAAGTGGGCCCCACTCCAGAGTTGGCCGAGAGGCCCGTTCATCCTTACACAAGGCTCTTGCTCGCTTCCGTCCCTTCGATAGACCCCAAGGCGCGCAAGCTACAGGAGCTTCAACTGCTGGGCGAACCGCCCAGCGCGCTTAGGCCGCCCACCGGATGCAGGTTCCATAATAGGTGCCCCCTTGCGACAAGGCTCTGCGGTCAAGCAGAGCCGCCACTAACCGAAGTGAGCAGGGGACATATGGTAGCTTGCCACTTCGTCGGCGAGCTCATCAGGAGGTAGGCCGCGGGCTATCATTATCTTATGTGGCGTAGGCGCGGATCTAGGTAATCCCTGAAGGAATCGCCCAACAAAGAAAAGGCAAGGGCGATGGTAAAGAGGGCGAAGCCGGGCGCCAGGGGATACCACCAGGCCGTCGAAAGGAAGTCCTGTCCCTCTAGCGTCATTCTACCCCATTCAGGAAAGGGGGGTTGTACCCCCAAGCCAACATAGCTGAGCACGGAAGCTGTAAGGATCGCGTTGCCCAGGTCTATAGTGCCGTAAGCTATGACGGTGGGGAGCACGTGGGGCAAAACGTGCCTGTAAATTATCGATAGACCTCCAAACCCCGAAAGACGGGCGGCTTCCACAAAGAGGCTGCCCTTTAGCGTGAGGGCCTCCGCCCTACTCAATCTGGCATACCAGGGCCACCAAACTACTAATAGCGCAAGTATCGCCTGCTGAACTCCAGGTCCCAGGGCTATCGAAACCGACATGGCCAGCACGAGAGGGGGGAACGAAAGGAAGATGTCGGTGATTCTCATCAACGTTTCATCTAGGATGCCGCCAAAGTAGCCGGCCACTATGCCCAGCGCCATACCCAGAAGTGAAGACGTAACCACCACGGTCAACCCGATGAGGAAGTCATAGGGGGCGCCCGCCAGGATCCTACTGAAGATATCCCTCCCCAGCTCATCTGTTCCTAAGAGGTGCGTAAATGAAGGCGGGCTGAGCCGTGAGGCCAGGTTCTGTTCATATGGGTCGTAGGGGAGAAAGCCGTAGCCTAGGATCAAGACAATAATCGTGACAGCCACATAAGCGCCCACGATCGTAAGGCTGACCAGATAAAGCCGGCCGCGCCTTATCTGAGCGATGATATCCCTCAGCGCGGTAAGCTGAGGCAGCGTCATCCCGCTCGGATTTCCCTTATCCTGGGGTCCAACCAAGCGTAGCCTAGATCTGCCGCCAAGTTCAGAAGCGTGACGCTCAGCGCGTAGAGCACGGTCGCGCCCATCACGGCAGGGAGGTCGAGCGATAGGGCCGATTGTACCGCGAACCTCCCCACGCCAGGCCAATTAAAGACGAATTCGACAATCACCGCTCCCCCCAACATATACGCGAAGATCAGCGATAGGGCGGTTACCGCTGGAATGGCCGCGTTCCTAAGAGCATGCTTAAAGAGCACGAGGCCCTCGCCGAGGCCCTTGGCCCTAGCCGTCCTTATGTAATCCTGTTGTAATACCTCTATCATGGAGGAGCGAATGAGCCTCGTCACTAAGCCAAAGACCGCCAGCGCCAGCGTCAACGCTGGCATTAGGATATGAAGCAATGCGTCCTTGAATGCCAAGAGGTTGCCCGTGAGCAGCGAATCGATAAGATATAGGCCCGTTATGCCCGTGGGAGGGCTAATATCGGGTGAAAGTCTGCCCCCAGAAGGAAGGAGCCCAAGGGCGTAAAACAGGACGAGCTGAACCAAGAGCGCCAGCAGGAAGGGTGGAAAGGAGTAGGTGCCGAGCGCGAAGAGCCTTACCAGCCTATCTTGCCATCTCTCCCTGCGCGCTGCCGCCACCACGCCTAAGCCTATGGAGAGCAACGCGGTAATTATTAGCGATGCTAGTGAGAGTTCCAACGTGGCCGGGAAATAGCGCAGCAGCTCTTCGAGCACAGGCTGCCCGTTCACGGGCGAGGTCCCCCAGTCGCCCCTCAACAGATCGAGCAGGAAGTAGAGGTACTGCATATAGATAGGATCCCTCAAGTGATACCTTATCGCGTAGGCCTCCAGCGTAGAGGGGCTAGCCCTGAGCCCTGCCCATGCACGCGCCGGATCAGGGACCACTAGCCTCGAGGTGACGAACGTCAAGAACGTCACCCCTAGGATCACGGGCGCCAACGTTATCAAACGTTTTATCACGAATCTCAGGAAGAACATCATTGCGTTGCGCCTGGCCGGCTTAAGCTTTTTTAAGCTTTGGTACAGCCCCCGCGCGTTGGCCGACCATAAATGCCGGTCACGGGGACATAGGGGGCTCTCAAGATTTGCCCTGGCCATTGCCCTCATCGCGGTCGTAACCGTAGCCGGCATAGCCACGTATTCCTTGCTTTCCTCTTTAGGCCCTAGGAGGGCCCCTCCCTCCCGCACCTTAATAGTCGACAAGGCGGTCGAGCTGCAAAGCCTTGATCCTGCCTTCGATTATGAATATGTAGGTTGGGAAATCCTGCAGAACGTCTACGAAACCCTAGTCTGGTACAATGGGAGCTCGACCAATGTCTACAAGGGCGTACTGGCCACTCATTGGAGCGTCAGCAGCGACGGGCTTACATATACCTTCTATCTCAGAAAAGGGGTCAGGTTTTCGAGCGGAAATAACCTCACGGCCGAAGCGGTAAGGTATTCCTTCAACCGGGTGCTGCTCATGAACCAACCGCCCTCCTGGATACTATCACAGGTGCTCAACCTCAGCAGCGTAGAAGTGGTCGACGACTACACGGTAAGGATCCACCTGCTGAGACCTTATTCCAATTTCCTTGCCCTTCTCTCCACCGTTACGGCATCTATCGTTGACCCCGCCGTCGTTGAGTCACATGGTGGAGTAAAGGCGAACCAAACGAACCCTTGGATGGACACCAATACGGCGGGCACGGGGCCCTTTTACGTCAAGGAATGGGTCAAGGGCGACCACATAACGCTCGAAAGAAATCCTTACTACTGGGGTCCCCAGCCCTATTTAGAGCGGGTCGTGCTTTACTTTAAGCCAAGCGTGCAGAGCAGGCTCCTGGACCTTAAAAGAGGGACGGCGCAAGTCGCTGTGGTGGATGTAAACCATGTGGCTGACATAGCGGGCCAACCGAACATCGTGCTGCAGGAGCTGGGGCTGACATACCACATAGACTTCATCTTTCTTAACACCAAGAAATTCCCCTTCAATATAACGCTGGTAAGGCAAGCGGTGGCCCACGCGATAGATTATGATTCGATAATGCGCGAGATAAACAGGAACCTGACGGTGAGGTTCGTGGGCCCAATACCCAAGGGCATGGAAGGGTATGATGATTCTCTGAAACCCCATGATTACAACATAACGCTCGCCAAGGAGCTGCTAGCGAAGGCGGGCTTTCCTGACGGCAGGGGAATTCCACCGCTCACATACATCTATTATGCGCGTGATGCCTCCGTGGCGCTGATAGCCCAAAAGGTCCAAGAAGACCTCTCAGCCCTAGGGCTCGAGGTTCGAGTTGTGGGTCTTCCCTTCTCCACTTACATCGATACGCTGCTGGGAAGCCCCTCCGCCCCGAGTACGCCTGAAATGGGTTGGACGGAGTGGTATCCCGATTATGCCGCGCCGGACGATTATGTGGTGCCCTTTACCAACCCCGGCTTCCCGCCCGTTGGTTGGAACCCAGCCTATTGGAGCGATGATAGAGTCAATCAGTTGATAGCGCAGGCGCCCTACGTGATAAACACAACCGACCGCATAGCGATGTACCATCAGATCGTGAGGATCCTCTATGAGGAGGTGCCGTACATCTGGCTCGGACAGTTCAAGGGATATTATGTGTATCGGGACAACGTAAAGGGGGTCTTCTTCAACCCTATGCTGGCAGGCATGTACTACGCCTCCATCTACCTCGAATGAGATAGCAAGCACATCAAGTAATTCTCATAAGCCCCTCTCTTCGATACGCGATATGCCGGGCGAGAGCGGCGGTCGACCGGTGCTCTTAGTCACATCCCCAAACCTGCAGGCGCTCCTAGAGCCATGGCGAGGACAG
>PSMU01000008.1:0-51580 GCA_040290255.1 Candidatus Australarchaeum erebusense
AGTCATCATCCTACAGCTGGTGACGTTGGGCGTCGTCTTCGTAAGAAGGAGACCGCAAGCCTAGCTTTTTCTTTTAGTCTTTTGTGGGCAAAAGGGTCATTAAGGTAGCCGGCTACCCGTTGGGCGATGGGCGTCGGCAGAGTGGTGGCCCTGAGGGCGGCGAGCCTAGCCCTTACGCTGATAGGGGTGGTCTTGATAACGGCCATAATCGTGGGGCCGACGTCGGACCGGGTGCTGGGCGCTATAATCAACGAGCAGGTCAGGGCCTTCTCCCAGGCCCTAAGGTCCAGGGCGGCAGGGACGCAAAACCTGACGGAGATTCAGCTCGCGGTCGACCAGTACAGGGAGAGCCTGATAAGGGCGTATGGACTGGATAGGCCTTGGTATATGCGCATCTTCCCTCTTGCCCTTACGATCCTAACGCTGAACCTGGGCACCTCCACGGAGGTCCAATCGTTTTCAGGGTCCATTCAGGTTAGGGATATCATCTTGGAGAGGATCCCACCCACGCTGGCCGTGGTCACTACGGCCACCGTAATACAGATACTGGTGGGCCTTTACATTGGTACCCTCCTTGCCTACAGAAGGGGCAGCTTTTTGGACAGGTTCTTCAGCGTCTACGCGGCCGTCTCGTACGCTACGCCCGCCTGGTGGCTAGGGCTCTTCCTCATCTTCCTCTTTGTTTATAGAATTCCGATCTTTCCTGTCCCCAGCGGGCTCTACTCGCCGCATCCTCCGGCGGCCCCGCTGCTACGTTTTCTGGACCTGATGGCCCACGCCGCCCTTCCCATCACAGCGCTGGTCTTCGCCACGCTGGGCGCCTTCATTTACATCACTCGGACGCTCGTGCTGCGCATAGTGGAGGAGGACTACGTCTACCTAGCGAAGGCCAAGGGCCTGCCACAGAACTCGATCCTTAGAAGTTATGTGATGAGGGCGGCGGCCCCTCCCTTGGTCACCATCGCGGCCCTCAACCTGGCCGGCTCCTTGGGAGGAGCGGTGATCACGGAAACCATCTTCAACTGGCCGGGCCTGGGCCTTTTGACCCTTCAGGCGATCGAGGCGAACAGCGAGGCCCTCATCTTGGGCCTCACCTACATCCTCGCATCGGTCTACGTAATGACCAGGCTAGCCCTAGAGGTGGCCTACGTCTTTTTGGATCCTAGGGTGAGATACTAGGTGAGCGTCCCCGGTAAGATAGGCGTCAGGGAGTTCTTCAGGATCCTGCTCTCTTATAGGACGGGGAAGGCGGGCCTGGCGATGCTGGGCGTAATGCTGGCGCTTTCCCTCTACGCCTTGGCCGTCCTGCCGCCCAACTATGGCACCAACTATTGGAGCAACGCCGAGGTCTGGAAGGATTACCCGAGGCTTGCGCCGCCCGACTGGTACAGGTACTTTGACAGCTCCCTTTTGCCGAACACGATTCTCGTCGCTCAGCGCCCTACGCTAACGGGTACGGCCACCTTGGCAGGCACGAGCGTGGCGGTCTTCACCTATACCTTCGAGTATGATTATAATTATCCGACTTTCCCCCAGGATGTAAGGCTTGCCGTTTATGGACTGACGGCCTACAACGCGACGAAACCCGTCGTGTTGAGCGTAAGCGTGACGAGGCCCGACGGAGAGGTGCCCCAGCTCTATAGCGAGCTCATCCCCGTCCCGCCGGACCAGCAAGGCGAAAAGACCTTCTATCCTTACGCGAAGGGCATAAATGCCTTTGGCAATGGCATAATGGCGAACGCGCTGGCCTCCTTCTATGCGATGAAATACGGGATAGCCGTCGCGCCGTCCACGCTGCTTGGGTTGGGGGTTGGCGTGGAGAGGGCCCTCTTCGCCAGGCCCATGGGCGCTGAAGGGAATTTAACCCTAGTTCCGCTCAACGGACACTATACCTTCACCGTCACGCTCACCCTTACGAGCACGAAGGATACCGTAGATAAGGTGACGCTGGCCATCATAGGCCGCGCCTATGGCCTTATGGGCACCGACAACCTAGGAAGGGATCTCGCACAGGTCCTCCTCTTTGGTTTCCCCGTTGCCCTGCTCATCGGCGTCGTCACCTCGCTGGCGGCGAGCAGCATCGGGACCTCCTTGGGCCTCATCTCAGGCTACTTCGGCGGCAGGATAGATGAAGTGATACAGAGGTCCTCGGACACGCTGAATAACTTCCCCCTTCTTCCCCTGCTGATCCTGCTCACCTTCTTGGTCCCTACACAGGAAAGGCTGGTGACGATACTGCTCGTGCTCGTCATCTTCGGCTGGGCGGGCCTTGCCATCATCATCAGGTCGATGGTGCTCTCCATCAAGGCCGAGGGCTACGTGGAGGCGGCCAGGGCCGTGGGGGCCACCGACGGAAGGATCATGTTCAGGCATGTTTTGCCTCAGGTCCTGCCCTATGCCGTAGCCCAGCTCATCTTCCTGACCCCCGGGGCTATCCTCACGGAGGCCGCTCTGAGCGTGCTGGGTCTGGGAGATCCCAGCATACCCACATGGGGCCAGGTCCTCGAGGGGGTGCTGAGGGCCGGCGCCGTCTCGATAGCCTGGTGGTGGGCCCTCCCGCCGGGGCTGCTCATCATCTTCTCCGCGGTTACATTCGTGCTGTTGGCTCTCACGCTGGAGCCCGTCGTTGACCCAAGGCTGAGGAAGAGGTGAGCGGGGCGTGGCCGAGCTCTTAGCGGTGGAGGGCCTGCGCACCTATTACTTTACCCAGAAAGGGCCGGTGAGGGCCGTGGACGGCGTTAGCTTTAGGCTCGAAAGGGGCCAATCCCTGGCGATAGTGGGCGAGAGCGGCTGCGGGAAGAGCACGCTGGGCGCCAGCCTGATGAGGTTGGTCGCAAGTCCGGGGAAGATCGTGGGCGGGAGCGTGCAGCTCGAGGGCCTAGAGCTGCTGGACATGCCCGAGGAGCGGTTCAGGAAGGAGGTTAGGTGGAGGAGGATAAGCTTGGTCCCTCAGAACGCCATGAACGCCCTAAACCCCGTGAAGAGGGTGGGCGACCAGATAGCGGACGCGATTGTAGCGCATGAGGGCGTGAGCAAGCAGGCCGCCCTCGAAAGGGCCCGTGAGCTCTTCAGGCTAGTGGGCCTAGACCCCTCGCGCATCACCAACTATCCGCATGAGTTCAGCGGGGGGATGAAGCAGAGGGTCGTTATAGCCATGGCGCTGGCTCTGGGGCCCGAGATCCTGATCGCGGACGAGCCAACGACGGCCCTAGATGTGGTGGTGCAGGCGCAGATCCTGAACCTGCTGAAGCAGCTGAAGAAGGAAATGGGCCTTCACGTCCTGCTCATAACTCATGACCTTTCGCTCGTGGCGGAGCTGGCGGACAGGGTGCTGATAATGTATGCGGGAAAGGTGGCGGAGGAGGGCTCGACGGATGTGCTCTACGAGGCGCCCTCGCACCCCTATGCCCAGGGCCTCATAAGGAGCATACCCAGGATAGGGGGCAAGAAGGAGCTCGTGTGGATACCGGGTTACCCACCCGACCTGCTGGTACCTCCCTCCGGCTGTAGGTTTCATCCCCGCTGCCCCTATGCATGGGACCTGTGCCAAAGGGAGGAGCCGCCGCTGTTCCGCTCCTCTCAGGGGACCCTGGCCAGCTGCTGGCTCTTGAAGGACGGTGGGGCAGCACGGTAGGCATGTCGCGCGGCGCTCCGATCCTGATGGCCCGGGGCCTTAAGACCTACTTTCATCTGAGCCGCTCCTTCCTGGAAACGCTGCTTAGGAGGCCCGTAAGGGTGGTCAGGGCGGTGGACGGGGTGAACTTGGAGGTAGAGGAGGGAAAGATAGTTGGGATCGTGGGCGAATCCGGCTCCGGCAAGACGACCCTGGGCAAGACGATCGCCGGCCTATACCGGCCCACGGCAGGCAACCTCCTCTATAGGCCCTCCGAGCAGTTGGCGGAGAGGCTAAGGGCCCACATGCTGCCCGCCCTGCGCACCAACGGGGGGGAGCTTTATGACCTGACCGGCCTGCCCGAACGGGAGGCCCGCGCCCTGCGCAGGGAGGTCCAGATCGTCTTTCAAGATCCTTATGGTTCGCTGAACCCCCGGATGTCGATAAAGGAAATCCTGGAGGAGCCCTTGATCATACATGAAGTGGGCGATCAGCAGGCGAGGGCGCGCAGGGTCAAGGAGGTCTTAGAGGCCGTTAGGCTGATGCCGCCCGAGGAATTTCTATACAGGTTCCCACATCAGCTGAGCGGCGGGCAGAGGCAGCGCGTGGCCATCGCCAGGGCACTCGTGCTGGGCCCCAGGCTCATCGTCGCGGATGAGCCCGTGAGCATGCTCGATGTGTCGATAAGGGCCGAAATACTCAAGCTGCTGCTCGACCTTAAGCGCGAGCTCAAGCTCACGTACATCTTCATAACCCACGACCTGGCCGTGGCGGGGCTCATCTGTGACGCGATTAACATCATGTACTTGGGCAGAATAGTTGAATCCGGGCCCGTGGACGAGGTGCTGCTGGACCCGAAGCACCCCTACACGCGCGCCCTCCTCGCCGCGGTGCCGCAGCCGGAGCCGAGCGGCAGGTTCAAGCTCAAGGAGGTGCCCATCACGGGCGAGATACCCTCGGCCGTATACATACCCTCCGGCTGTAGGTTTCATCCCCGCTGCCCCTATGCATGGGACCTGTGCCAAAGGGAGGACCCGCCGGAGCTGCCGGTGGGAGCGGGCCGCTGGGCGGCCTGCTGGCTCTATGCCCAGGAGGGCCAGCCTGCGGAGAAGCGCCCGAGCTCGTAAAGCAGATATCGGTCCCCGCATATAGCAGGCCCATGAGGGAACTAAAGCCGCTGTGGCTCGAGCGCGAAGCGCTCTGCATCCTCGACCAGAGGGCCCTGCCCCTGAGGAGGCGCATCCTGCGCTGCTCCACGCCGGAGCAGGTGGCCGAGGCGATAAGGAGCATGGCCGTCAGGGGCGCGCCGGCCCTTGGGATAGCATCGGCATACGCGATGGCGCTCGCGCTGCGGGGCTTCGAGGGAGGTCACGAGGAGGCCGTGAAGAGGGCCTCGGAGGCAGCCCAGCTGCTCTTGGCCACAAGGCCCACGGCCTATAACATTAGGTGGGCCGTATATAGGGTCCTGAGGAGGATAGAGGAGGCGAGCGACGACGCCTACGAGGCCGCGCTGGAGGAGGCCAAGGCGATTGAGAGGGAGGACTACGAGGCCTGCAAACGCATGGGGGAGCTGGGCGCACAGCTGCTCGAGGACGGCGACAGGGTGCTCACCCACTGCAAACGCGCGTAGCGCGGCAGAGCACGGGTGGGCTGGCCACCTCGGGCTACGGCACGGCGCTAGGGGTCATCAGGGCCGCTTGGGAGCGGGGCAAGCGCTTGCACGTCTTCGTGACGGAGACGAGGCCCATGCTGCAGGGGGCCAGGCTGACGGCCTATGAGCTACGGCAGCTCGGAATTCCATATACGCTCCTTTCCGACATGGCCGCGGGCCTGCTGCTGAAGAGGGCAGGCGTAGACAAGGCCATCGTGGGCGGCGACAGGGTGCTTCCCGATGGCCACCTCTTCAACAAGGTGGGCACCTATGTGCTCGCGCTTCTCTTTAAGGAGCACCGAAGGCCCTTCTTCTGCGCCGTGCCCACCTCGAGCATAGATCCCAGGGCCACGATAAGGGATGTAAAGATAGAGGAGAGGAGCCCGCAGGAGGTGCTTAGCATCGGGGGGAGATACATCGCGCCCAGGGATGCCAAGGTGTACAACCCGGCCTTCGACGTGACACCTCCCCAGCTGATCAGCGCCTACATCACCGAGCGGGGGATCCTTTACCCGCCCTTCGAGGCCTCCCTCGGGGCGCTAATTGGCACCCCGGAGGGGCCGCCTAGGCCCGCGGGGAGCGGTACGTGAAGATCTTCCGGGGCTCGACCACGAAGACGGCGTCATCCCTCCAGCCGTAGCGCCTCTCCTCCTCGTCTAGGATTGCCTTGGCATCCCGCTCGTCCAGGGGCCTTACGTCGCCCTCTATGAGGGCCTGCCTCTTCCAGCCCTCCATCACCACGATGGCCACTCGGGGATTCTCGAGCAGGTTCCTATGCCGCCTGCTGTCCCTTTTTCCCAGCAGGTAAAGTAGGCCATCGAGCCAGAGCACGCTGCCCACCGATGCATGGGGCCTTGCGCGCAGGTCGGCCGTGGCGATCACGGCCCTATCCCCCCTGCTCAGGAGCAGCTGCTCCACCTCCTCGAGGCTGAGCCGATGCTCCCCGAAGATGCGCCTGGTGTGCTGCCCCGCCCCCGCCAGGCTCTGCTCCATCAGCCGGGCCAACCTTTCTCGGCCCTTCTCGCTCATGGGCCCTGTCTTACCACCGTGCCCGCCTCGCCTCGCGCGGCCGGCAACAGGTCCTCCAGGTGGGCGATGACCGCCATCCTGCCTCCCGCCTCCACGAACCTTATCGCGGCGCGCACCTTAGGACCCATGCTCCCCTCGGGGAAGTGGCCCTGCTCATAATATTTCTTCAGTTGGCCCGGGCTCACGCTGCGCAGCGCCCTCTGCCCCCTCCTGCCGAAGTTCAGGTAGCAGGCCCTGACGTCGGTCAGCATGATGAGCGCCTTAGCATGTAAAGCGCTCGCGAGCCTTTCGGAGGCCAGGTCCTTGTCCACGACGCCCTCCACGGGCACCAGCTGGCCATCCCTGCGCAGAACGGGTATTCCGCCTCCTCCGCAGCAGACGACGACCATGTCCTGCTTCAGCAGCTCAGCCACGAGCGGCGCCTCCAGCACCTCGACGGGCTCGGGGGAGGGCACTACCCTCCTGTACATCCCCCTCTCTTCGATGAAGGCCCAGCCGTGCTCAGCCCTCAGCTTTTCGGCCTCCTTATCGGAATAGTAGGGGCCCACAGGCTTCGTGGGCCTGCTTAGGGCCTGATCCTCCTTCACGCTCACTAGGCTGAGCAGCGGGACCACCTCCCTTTCGATGCCCCTCTTCCGCAGCTCCTGCTCGAGGGCCAATCGCAGCGCGAACCCTATCTGCGCCTGCGTTTCTGCCACGGCGACATAGAGGGGGTAGGGCTCGGCGATGTGCTTGGCATGCTCGTAGCGGAGCAGCTGCAGGCCCACCTGGGGGCCGTTTCCGTGTGTAAGCACGAGCCTCGCGCCCTCGCGCTGTATTAGGTCGGCCAGCAGGCCGGCCGTGCGCCTTATGCGCTCCAGCTGCGCCTCATAGCTCATCGAGGAGGAGGCGGGGAGAAGGGCATTGCCTCCGAGAGCAACTACGAGCAGATCAGCCAAAGCGAACCCTTCAGGCGAAGCAGCTATTTCTGCTTTACCGCCCGAGCTGGCCTCTATGAGGAAAGCGTTTAAAGCCCCCCCTTAAGCTGAGCGCATGCGCGTGAGGGATCTCCTGAGGCGCCCACCGGTCGTCATCTGCGCCGAGGAGCCCCTGATCAAGGCCGCGCGGCTCATGGCAAAGGAGAGGGTGGGGCTCCTGCCCGTGGTGAGCCCCGAGGACGAGCGCAGGGTTCTGGGCGTGCTCTCCGAGAGGGACATCCTCAGGGCCGTGGCCGAGGGCAGGGATCTGGCAGGCCCGGTCTCAGCCTACGCCAAGATGGGGGACCTCATTACCATCTCCGAGGGGGCGCCGCTGAGCAGGGCGGCCCAGCTGATGCACGAGCACCAAGTGAGGCACCTGGTGGTACTCGATGAGGAGGGAAAGCTGGCCGGCGTGCTCTCCATCAGGGACCTGGTCGCGGAGGCCCTGGTGCTGGAGGCCCTCAGGAGGCTGGAGGAGGAAGAGTTCGCGGGCGACTAAGCGCGCCCTAAAGGAAAAATAGCCGAGGTTCGATTTAGGGGCGGCCGGGTGGCGGAGAGGTAGACGCGGCCGCCTGCAGAGCGGCTTTACGAGGGTTCGAATCCCTCCCCGGCCTCTGGCGCCGCGGCAGATGCCAAGGCCTTATCTACGCAGATGGGCCGTCCTGCGGGGCTTGCCGCTGGACGCCGAGGCATACTACTCCAGGGAAGAAGTCAGGCTTGAGATAGCCGAGTTCTGCAGGGGCAGGTGGGCGGCCCTGGAGGGCGCGGGCGAGGGGCAGGGAAGGCGCTTCCTCCGTTACTGGGATGCCAGGCGGCAAAGGCCGCTCACCATAGGCGCGCCCGAGGACATCCTCAGGGCGCTTCGTAGGTTCTTCTGGGCCAAGCCCCGCTCCTTCTACGGCTCCGCGAACCTCTATTCATCGCTCGAGAGCGCCGACCGCCTAGAGGACCCTTCCTCCTTCACCGCCTGCACGGCGGTCTGGGACGTCGATGGCCCCGCCGAGGATCCCCGCCCAACCCTGGAGGCGGCGCGCATCCTTGTGGAGAAGCTTAGGGAGCTGGGGGTAGTGAAGTCCGTTTACCTGCTCTGGTCGGGCGCGGGCCTGCACGTCAGGGTCCATGAGGGCGCCTTCAGCGGGGAGATCAAGGCCAGGAGAAACCCCCTGGACCTCTCCTATGCCCTGGTCGAGCACGTGCTTCGCCTCTGCAGGCCCCAGCTCGCCTCCCTGCTCGCGGCGCATCCCTCGCTCAGGGTGGAGAACCTGATGGATGTCAAGAGGGTCTTCACGGCCCCCCTCTCGCTTCATAGGCAGCTGGACCGCGCGGCCGTATGCCTTCGCCCCGAGCGCCTCGATGACTTCGAGCTCTCCTGGACGAACCCTGCCTCGCCCAGGCATGACCCCTCTTGGCGCGAGGCGCTGGCGGGCGAAGCGGATAGGGCGGCGGATGAGGCGCTAAGGCACGTCACGGGTTACCATGCCTCGGGCCCTAGGACCGTGCTGGCCGCGGAGCCCGGCGCCGCTCCTGAAAGCCCCATGCCCAGGGTGGGCCGTTTTCAGGTGATGGCCCTGCTGCAGGCGGCGAGGTATTATATTCTCTACGGCGACCTCCAGAGGGCCCAGTCCTTTGGGCTCAATAGGGCGATCTTCTATGCTTGGGCCAAGAGGGCAGGGGCTCGCGCGGCGATGGGCCGCGCCCAGAGGCCCCTCGCCAAGGCGCCGGCCAAGCAGGAAAAGGCGGTGCGGATAGGCGATGAGGTCGCCTTCCTCTCGGACAACGGCTGGTTCGAGATAGGGCGGCAGGAGCAGAGGCCCGAGGACTATGAGAGGGAGGTCGTGCGGCGCATAGAGGCGGCCATGCCCTATGAAGAGGCATGGAGAAGGGCCCTCGAGTATCTGAAGGGCTTCGAAAGGAGCGTGCTGGAGGGCCAGCGCTCCTTTTATGAGAAGGTTTATGCGCCCGTGAGGGATAAGTTCCTCGCCTAGCGCCCCTAAAAGGCGTAACGCTCAGTTTTTCTGTGCGCCTGACCAGTGCCCGTGCGTGAGCCAGGGTGAATTGGTGCAGAGGCTGCGCGAGATCCTTGGGGAGGAGGCCGTGCTCGAAGGGCGCGAGGCAAGGGAAAGGTTCTCGAGGGACTACGCCGGCTTCACAAGGCTTCCGAGGGTGGTGGTGAGGCCTGGGCGCGTGGAGGAGGTGAGCGGCGTGGTCAGGCTGGCCAACGAGCTGCGCGTGCCCGTATGCGCCTGGGGGGCCGGCACCAGCCTCACGGGCGCGGCGGTTACCGAAGGCATACTGGTCGACATGTCCCGGTTCAACCGCGTGCTCAGGATAGATGATGTGAACTGGTATGCGCACGTGGAGGCGGGCGTGGTGCTGGATGACCTCAATAAGGCGCTCGCGGAGCGCGGCTTCTTCTTTCCGCCCGACCCGGCCAGCAGCTTCCTCTGCACGGTGGGAGGAGCCATAGCCGAGGGCTCTGGGGGGATGAGGTGCGTGAAGTACGGCACGATGAAGGACTGGGTGCTGGCGCTGAAGGTGGTGCTGCCGAACGGCGAGGTCGCCATCCTGGGCGAGCCGCTGCCCAAGAACAGGGCGGGCTACGACCTCGTGCACCTCTTCGTGGGCAGCGAGGGGACGCTGGGGATCATAGTGGAGGCATGGCTTAGGATCCTGCCTCAGCCGCGGGCGAAGGTGGTGAGGCTCTACGCGCTCTTCAACGACTGGCCCAGCGCAGGCCACGCGATCCTCGAGATAAGAAGGCGGGGGCTCCTGCCCAGGATGCTGGAGTTCATGGACAGGCCGAGCCTGGAGGCGCTGAACGCCTACGGCTTTAACCTCGAGGTCGCGGAGGCGATGCTGTTGCTGGACGTGGAGGAGTACGCGGGCGGCGAGGCCTCGCTCTTCCTCGACCTTCTGCGAAGGGAGGGAGCGTGGAAGGCGGAGGCCGTGGAGGGCGAGAGGGCCGAGCAGCTCCTGCTGGCTAGGGCCAGCGCCTACCTGGCCACCGCGAAGGCCTCGCCTTCACACATCACGGAGGACGTGGTGGTGCCGATAGACAGGATCGTGGAGTACCTGGAGAAGGCCCAGGAGCTGCAGCGCAAGTATGGCATCACGATCGTGCTGCACGGCCACGCGGGCGACGGGAACATACATCCCACGTTGCTGTATGATGAGCGCACGAAGCAGGCCGCGGAGGCCGCACTCGAGGAGCTGCTGGAGTATGCCGTGCGCGTGGGGGGCAGCATCACCGGCGAGCATGGAATAGGCCTTCAGAAGGTGCCCCACCTGAGGAGGCAGCTGGAGGCCCACGGGGGGCTCGAGGGGCTCAGGCTCATGAAGGCCATCAAGGCGCTCTTTGACCCCAACGGCATCATGAATCCCGGCAAGTACGTGGAGGCCGCCTGATGACGCTACGCCCCCTGGGCCCGTGCGAGTGCCCCCTCCAGCCCCTCGAGGTCCTGAGGCTGAAGCCTCCAGCCCGCCCCCCCTGCGTTCTCCTCGACGCGCGCCGGCCTGGAGGCCCTCGGGATGGGGAAGATGCGCTCATCCTTGGAGAGCAGCCAGTTCAGGGCCACCTGGGCGGCCGTCTTCTTATACTTAGCCGCAACCGCTCGAAGCGCCTTGCCCAGGGCCCCCGTGGGCTGCGAGAGCAGGCCATGGGCCAGCGGCCTATAGGCCATGAGGGCCAGGTTCTCCTTCCTGCAAAGCGGCAGCAGCTCCTGCTCCGCGCGCCTCTCCAGCAGGCTGTATTCGACCTGCACCGCCGTGAGCTCATGCTTCGAGAGCGCCTCCTGCGCGCTCCTCACCTGCTCGGCGCTGAAGTTGCTGACACCTATCGCCCTCACCTTTCCCTCATCCACCAACCTCTCTAGAGCCCTCATCGTTTCGCTCAGCGGCACCCTGGGGTTGGGCCAGTGCACCAGGTAGAGGTCCAGATAGCTTGTGCGCAGGCGCCTGAGGCTGGCCTCGCAGGCCTTCAGCACCGCCTCATACCTCAGGTGGCTCGGCCAGACCTTGCCGCAGATCAGCACCTCATCCCTCCTGAAGCCCTCGATGGCCTCGGCCACCAGGTCCTCCGTCCTATACAGCTCGGCCGTATCGATCAGGTTGATGCCCAGCTCCAGCGCCCTTCTTATCGCGGCCACCTTCTCACGCCTTCCCCTCCTGAAGCGCAGCAGCGCGGCGCTGAGAATGAAGAGGGGGTCGTAATAGGTGCCCACGCCTATGCGCGAGGCCTTCATGCCGGCCCTGCCGAAGGTTGCGTACTCCATGCGCGGGGTAACGCGGGCGGGCTTTTATGTGCAGCCTTAGGCCCCGCCTTCCCAGGCGCAGCGCCTTCTATGCTCCATGTACTCGAGCAGCGATTCGAAGAGCTCCCCACAGGCGCACCTGAAGGTCCTCATGCGCGCCTCACCAGCTCCCTCAGCCTCTCCTTCGTCAGGAAGGGGCTGAGGATGGTGTGGGCCGCGCTCAGGAGCAGCTCCTCATACCTCTCCCTATCGTAAGCCCTCCCGGCCATCAGCTCATAGGGCGCGGCCCTGAGCAGGCGCACCTCCTGCCTGGAGCCCGCTAGGATGAAGCTCACCTCCTGCCCTTCCCTCACCTCCAGCCCCCTGAGCCTCAGCTGCAGGGCCGCGACCACGTGGGGGGCGAGGCTGCTGTAGGCCTCCAGCGGCTTCCTGAGGCTCCTCGCCATGAGCAGCTGCCCCATCCCCAGCTCGCCGCTGAGCACCTGCCTCCTGGCCTCCCTTACGAGCGCTAGGCAGCTGGCCACCCCCTCCCGCCTTATCTCCTCCTCATCCCTGTGGTCGAGCAGGACGCGGATCATCCGCAGCTGCAGCTCCCTTATCAGCCTGGGCATGTCCTTCCTCCTGAGCTCGAGGCCCCTGGCCACGATTCCCCCCTCCCAGAGGAGGCCATAGTAGCGCTTCAGCGCCCCCCTTCTTTCCTCCCCCTTGAGCGGGGGAAAGACGAGGAACTTATAGTGGTGGTCCAGGGCCAGCGGCAGGCCCACCCTTCCCGAGATCTCCTCGGCCAGCCGCTTGTAATCCCCCCGCGTGGCCCCCTCCCTTCTCACGAAGAGGCTGTCCGTGTCGCCGTAGACCACCTCGTAGCCCCCCTCCCGCGCGCAGTCCTTGGCCCTGGCCATCACCTCCCTGGAGGCCCTGTTGATCTCCTCGAAGGCCAGCACGTTGCCAAAGCGGTTCCAGCAGCAGCCGGAGGTGCCGTAGCAGCAGCAGAGGATGAGCTTCAGGGCGAGCTGCCTCTGCTCACACCACTCCCGCTGCCTGGAGCCCTTGGGCAGATGCCCCCTCAACTCCTTCAGGCGCAGCCTCCTCTCCAGCGCGGCCCCTACAACGTGGGGAAGTATGGCCCCCTCCGCGCGCAGCAGCCCCTCCGGCCTCACGCTCTCGAAGCTGATGCCCCTGGCCACGATGAGGCTTGGGTAGAGGCTGCTGAAGTCCAGCTCGGCCACGTTATGGAGGATCTGGCCTGGCGGAGGCGAGAAGATGATTCCTCCCCTGTCCCTGGCATAAAGGTGGGTCAGAGGCCTGGCGAACTCAAAGGCCCCTTTATTGGGCGGTATCACATAGCCCCTCTTTATCAGCTCGAAGCAGATCCTGGAGTCGTTCACCCTGTTGGCCGTCCAGCGGGCCGCTAAGCTGGGAGGGAGGCAGGCAAAGCGGCACCGCTCCACGAGCCCGGCGAGGCCCCAGCCCGCTTCATCGAAGGCCCTGCCGTAGCCCTCATAGCTCAAAAGTGCCCTCCCGGCGCAAGGGGAGCCCCCCTCCCTCCCCAGCTCCAGCCTCAGGCCCTGCAGCGCCGCCCTGGACCTTAGGTAAGGAAGCGTGAGGGACCAGGCCTCGGGCGCGAGGAGGAGGTCGGGGTCCAGCTCCCTCACGAGGCCCATGAACTCGGCCAGCAGCGCCCCCTCCTCTCCCCTTAGCCTCCAGCCCTTCCCCTCGAAGAAGACCTCGATGCCCCTTAGGGCTCCCCGCTGTCCCTCGAGGAGGGGGTTAAAGTAAAGGCAGGTGAAGGGGGGCGGCTCCAGCCCCTCCCCTTCCTCCAGCCTCTCCATGCGCACCAGGCGCCCTTCAGCCTCCTCCGCCTCCACACGGCTGGTCGGCTCTATTCCGAGGCGCGTGAAGAGGTAGCGCTGCACGTGAAGCAGGTCGCCGTTGTAGAGCCGCTTTACCAAGGGGCTCGCCTCCAGCGCCCTCTTGGCCCTGTCCAGCTGCTCCGAGGAGCTAAAGGAGGCCCTGAGGAGCCTCTTGGGCGCGGCCTCGGTGAGCGAGACCCTCCTCTCCTCCCAGCTGCCCTCTACCCCCTCTTCACGCAACTCCCTGAGCAGCTTCCACCCCTCCTCCTCTCCCCTTGGCTCCACATAGAGGTCGGGATGGTAATCATCGAGGAGCCTCCTCGCCCTTCCATCCTCCCCCTTAAGCCAGAGGAGGGCCTTATCCCCCTTTACGCCCACCTCAAGGAGCCAGCCCCTAACCCTCACCGCCCAGCCTCTCCTCCAGGGCCCTGAGCCTCCTCTCCAGCCTCAGCAAGAGCGCGCGGTTATGGAGGTTGGCCGTGAGGTTCAGGACATCGAGGAGCGTGGGAAGGCCCGCGCTGGCCATCGCCGCATACTCCTTCTCCCAGGCCCCCTCCAGGAGCAGCCTGAAGGCCTCCCTGTGCTCCGCCTCCCTCAGCGCGCCCACGTAGCCATCCTCCTCCAGCCTCCTCAGCAGCTCCTCGTAGAGCTGCCTAAAGGAGGGCGTCATCCTGCCCAAGGCGCTTATCCCCTCCCTCCTACTCACCAAGGGCACGGAGCGGGGCGCGGGGCGCGAGGGATGCTTGAGCAGCAGCGCCCTCTCCTTCGTGAGGCAGACCAGGACGCCAAAGGCGTGCTCGAAAAAAAGCCCCTCCTAGGGGCTCCAGCAGGCCCCCCTTCGCCCTTTTGCCCCCCGCCGTGGCCACAAGGCTTACGCGGGAGGCGCAGGCCTCCTTGAGCAGGCCCAGGGCCCTTGCCAGGGCCTCCTTGGCCCCCCTTTCCCTTCCCAAGAAGCAGCTCGCGTTGTGCACGAGCACCAGCCTTATCCTCGGCTCCCCCTTCAGCAGCCCCCTGGCCTCCTGCGCCGCGAGCTCCTGCCTTCCTGCATTGTAGGCGGCCACCACGTAGATCCTCTCCAGGAGCTCCAGGGGCTCCAGCCCCCTGCGCTTCGCCAGTTCTCCCAGCAGGGGGGGCGAGAGCAGCGTCTTTGCCGTATAATAATCGGTGTTGTTGAAGTAGACCGCCCTATTCCCCTTAGGGGTCACCGCGCTCACCAGGAGGCTATGGACCAGCTCGTTCACCCTCTTCCCTTCGCCATAGAAGAGGTAGCTCATGCCCCCCTCTATCCCCCCTATCAGCGCATCCACCTCCTCGTAGCCCGTGGAGATGTTCCCCTCTCCCAGCCTCCTGTAGAGCTCCAGCGCGCTCTTAGCGAGGGTGGCGCTGTCCTCCATCAACCCTCTGGGTCGCTAACCCCCCTTTCGTTGATGACAAAGCGCGCCTCGCCTTCAGGATGATAGGGGGAGTCGATGAGCTTGGCCACCCTCTCCCTTCCCGCCTTCCTAAGGTAAATGCGGTAGGTCGCGGCATGGGCAAGGACGTGCCCCCCGGTGGGCCTGAGGGGGTCCGCCGTTATGGCATCGGGCTGGGCCTGCACCTGGTTCGTTATGATGATGGCCAGGCCGTGCACCTCAGCCAGCCTGAGGAGGGCATGAAGTATGCCGTTGAGCCTCTGCTGCCTCTCGGCCAGCGTGCTTCTGCCCGTAAACTCCGCCCTATGTAGGGAGATGACGCTGTCCACCACGACGAGCTTTATCCCATGCTCCCTCACGATGGAGCTGAGCTGCCTCACGAGCAGCTCCAGCTGCCCCGCGTTATAGGCCCTGCTCACCAGCACGCCTTCTAGCGCTTCTTCCGGCTTAAGGCCCCGATGCTGCGCTATCTGGTACAGCCTCTCGGGCCTAAAGGTATTCTCCGTATCTATGTAAAGGGCCTTAGCCCCAAGCCCCCCCTGCCTGGCATCAAGCTGGCAGGTGACGCAGAGCGTATGGCCTATCTGCGTCTTCCCGCTCCCATACTCGCCAAAGAATTCGGTGATGGCCTGCGTCTCCACTCCTCCTCCAAGCAGCCCATCCAGGTTTCCGCTTCCCGTGGTGCACCGCATCAGCGCTTCCCTCCTCCTAAGGAGCTCGCCCGCGCTGACGATGCCCTGCTGAAGAAAGCCCTCCCTCTCCAGGATGCGAACGGCCTCGGCCACGAGCGAGTAGGCAAGCGCTGGCTCCAGCCCTGCATGCTCCACCAGCTCGCCGGGCGCCTTGGTGGCCAGGTCCGCTATGGTGTAGACGCCCATCCCCTCCAGCTTTCTCGCAGTGACGGGGCCAACGCCAGCGAGCTCCTGCACGCTTCCCTCCCAGAGGGCTTCTTGGCCCATGGGAAGAGGGGAGGGGCAGGCCTATAAGGCCTCCTTCATGGACCTGCGTCCTTCCTAAAGGCCTTCTGCCCAGCTATAGCCCACCGGAGGAGAGGGGGGAGGGGGGGCGCAGAAGACCTCGCTACTCCTCGAAGAGCTCCTGGGGCGTTAGGCTGTCCGCTATCCTCAGCGCCCTCTCATAGGCCTCGCCGATGAAAACCCTCAGGCCCGATGCGCAGCTCACAAGAAAGCCCCTCTCGCGGCTCAGCAGGAAGGCCAGCAGTCCTAACCCCAGGCTCAGCAGCGGCAGCGAAACCCTCATGGCTTCAACCGTGAGCAGCGGATTCGCGAGCCCCATCCCTTCCAGCAGCAGGCTGAGCCTCGTGTAAAGGCCCAGGCGCAGCAGGCCAGCAGCCCCCAGGGCGGCGGTAATAAGGAGCCCCAGGCCCAGCACCCACCAGCGCGGCCTCTTATGGCGCCTGATGCGCACGATCTCGCTGTAAGGGATGCTGATGATGCTTGCGTCCTTCTGAAGGATGAGCCTCTTAGTGGTCGAGAGGATCCTCTCGCGTCCCCTAACCCATGCCTCCAGCACCTTCTCCGGGGGCGCTAGCCGCGCCTCGCCTTCAGCCTGCTTGCCCCTCAGCAGGTCCAGCAGCCTCTTGGACAGGGCAAGGGTCAGCTCCATGATCGTGAAGTGCCTGACCCTCTGCTGGGCCCTTCTTCCCATCTTGGCCCTCAGTTTGGGATTCCTCGCGAGCAGCAGAACCGCTCGGGCGGCCCCCTCAAGATCGTCGGGCCCCCTCACCACGAGCCCCTCCTCGCCGTCCCTGATGAGCCAGGCCTGGCCCCCTACGCCGGATGTGATGATGGGCACGCCCATGTACATATGCTCCAGCTGGGCCAGGCCCAACGCCTCGGAGCGGCTGAGCAATATGTTCGCGTAAGAGGCCTTGATGAGGGCTGCCTTTTCCGCATCCGTTATTGCCCCCAAGAGAGTGACGTTCCTGAGGCCCTGCGCCTCCTGCTTCACCCTCTCCCCATACTCGCCCTCCAACTTGCCGGCTATGACGAAGTGCAGGTCGCGCTCATGCAGCAGCTCCTTGGCAACCTTCAGAACGGCCAAGGTGTTCTTCCTCTCCTCAACGGTGCCCAAGTAGCTGATGAGCTTCTTCCCGCTCGGCACGTTGGGCAGCTGCGTGTCGGGCAAATGCTGCAGCGACTCGGCATCGATCCCGCCGGGGAAGAGGAAGCACCTTTCCGGTCTCGCCCCGGCCTTGACCATGGCCTCCTGCTCCAAGGGCGTGACGCAGAGCAGCAGGTCTGCCTCCGCCAGGATCCGCGGCAGCGCGGATTCATTCCAGGTCTGCCTGTACGTCCTTTCCTCGACGAAGTACCTAGGATCATATGGGTCCTGGTAGTGGCTCATATGGCAGAAGAGCAGGGGCCTCTGCGGTACGCCGGACCTGGCGAGCGCCCTCTTCCAGGCCACGTAGTTGGCCACCTCCTCGGGCCCGTTCCACAGCGTGGAGTGCGTGACTAAGACGTTCAGCCTCAGGTCCTCCACGATCTTATCGAGCGCCGCCGTCAGGTCCTTGATAAAGATGCGGCGAGGGGGCCAGGTGATCTTCCAGCCGGCCAGCCTGATGACGGGAATGCCCAGCCCTTCATCGTACGTATGAATAAAGCCGCCTCGCGCGGCTATCTCGGACTCCTCCACCACCGGCTCCCCGTCATGAAACTGGCTCGTGATCAGGTAGGCCTCGTGCCCCAGCCGCCTGAGCTCCCTGACCATCCGCTGGGCCACGAGCTCCTGGCCCTTAGAGGCGCTCGTCTGGTACATGAGGACCCCCACCCTCAGCATGTCAACGCCTCACCAGCCCGGGCATGTCCCTTTTGAAGATAAGGCCGTTGTGCAGCAGGGCGCGCAGAAAGAGGTGAAGCTGCCCATACCTCACAAAGTAATCGCACCTCAAGCGCTCGGCGGGTTGCCCGTGCAGGACTCCTATGCCTATATCCGCCCTCTCAAAGGCCGCGTTGTCCTGCTCGGAATCCCCAAGATAGAGCACCCCTTGGCCCACGCCCAGCAAGGCCTTAAGCCTCTCCACTGCCCTCCCCTTGTCGGGCTCGCCCGCATAGGCATCCAGGTATTTCCTGTGGGCATGTAGGAGCACCTTGAGCCCGTGGCGCCTGAGCACTGAAATGGCGGCCCACAGTTGGCTAGGTTTAGGCATCTCCCTGTGGCTCCAATCAAGGCAAAGGCCCGCCGCGCGTTCCCCTATCTTCTTAAGTTCCACCTCGAAGAGCGAGCACAGCTGCCCAAGCTCCAGCAGGGCCCGCTCCACGTCTCCTCTGAGCTCGCCCACCTCGCTTCCTCCGTCGTGGAGCCTTATCTCTAGCCCTGAAACACAGGCCCATGCGCGGGCAAAGGGGGTCCTGGGGCGCAAAAACTCGTAGTCCTTTGAGGATACTATGGCCACGGGGATGAGCGAGCCTATGCGCTGCAGCGGGCGCAATACTCTCAGCGGGACCCGTGAGGAAACCCTTTGAGAGCCCTCATGGGCTATGGTGCCATCATAGTCCGTGAGCAGCGCCCTAACGCGGAGCCCCCTCATGAGCGCGTCATTTAACCAGAGGCCTTTATCTTTAAGACCGCCCGGGACCAAAGTTCGCGGTCCGGGACCCAGCGCCTCCTTAGCTTACCTAGCGCATACCGCTGGGCCTTACCAGCCTGCTGCAGGGGAAGTGAGAGCTTCGGGCTGGGCGCTCACGGACCCTGGCCCTTCTCGAGCTCGAGCTCTAGCATGCCCTCTGATACCTTGCTCGACTTTATAGCCCAGGAGTAGGCGGACAGCACGCCCGCAATGATATGCTGGGCGCAGGTGGTAGCTTCGGCCGAAAGGCCGGCCCCCACGACCCTCAGCACATACTGAGGCCTCCCGCCCCTGTCCGTCTTCTTTACGTCCAGCCTCTTTATGGGCATCAGCCCCTCGAACTCCCTCGCTGCGGATAGTAGCTGCTCGAGGTCCTGGTAGAACATCTGCAGGTAGGTACCGATCCTCTGGCCCTGCTCGAACCAGGCCTGCTGGAGCCCCTCCCGGTCCAGCTCAAAGAGCCTGCGGATCATCTTCTCCAGCAGCGAGCCGGGGATGGGCACGGCATCCACCTCCTTTAGCATCTTCGAGAGCCTCCAGGCCGGGAAGGCCTCCTGAGGCGTTCCGCCCTGCCTGCAGATCGCGATCATGGCCTCCAGACACTCGTTCGCCAGCGCATAGAGCGTCTTATTCATCAGCTTCGCCTGGTCGGCGAGCTCCTTAGCAATCCTGTCCTCGACTGAGATGTTCGTCCTGGGCACCTTAGCGACCTCGGCGCAAATGTAGATAAGCTTTCTCAACGGCACAACGTTGCGCGCAGAAGCCCGCAAGTTCACGGACGCCGTTATATGCTGGTACGCCTTCGCCTGCTCGAGGTGCAGGGAATGAGGTCCAAGGCGGTCGCGGCCGGTGCGGCCCTGGGCCTGGTGGCGATCGTCCTCACCTTTATGCTCCTGTTAGGCACGGCGCCCAAGGCCCCCTCCTCGCAGCAGACTACATCCTCCCCTCCGGCCTCGGCGCCCAGCTCGGTGACCGTTTTCATAAAGCAAGGCGCGGCAGTCAATACGAAGGACCCAGGCTACAGCCCCGCGAAGATCACCGTGGTCATAGGCGTCAACAACACCGTCGTCTGGAAGAACCTAGACAATGCCATTCATGACGAGTACATCTCTGGCCTGAACGTGAAGTCCCCCGACCTGAATTATGGCGATACATGGAGCTACACGTTCACCGCGCCGGGCACCTATGAGTACGTCTGCGTCTACCATCCCTGGATGAAGGGCATCATCACCGTCCTGCCGGCCCAGGGCTCCTAGACATGCTCTTTTTGCTTGAGGGCCGATGGCGGAGGCCCTTCATGCCGTATAAGGCCCGGTAGCGCCGTTATGCCCTCACTTCTACCGGCCAAAGCGACCCGGCCCCTTATGCCGCCGCTAAGGGGGTGCTCTAGGGGCGGGCGGCAGCGGGCTCCTAAGCCTTAAATAACATCTCGGCATACAAAGGGCCTATGCCCGATGAGGGGGAAGCCTTCCCCCTTCAGGAATCCCTTCCCTTTAGGGAGAGCGTGGTCCTAGACAGCTGGGCACATAGGAATATCAGCGCCGCAGCTTATTTGGAGTTTCAAAGGGGCACCGTGCGCGACTTTGAGCGCTTCTGGGGCGAAGTGGCGAGGGAGCTGGAGTGGTTCAGGCCCTATGAGAGGCCGCTGGAAAGGGCCGAATATCCTAACGTTTACAGGTGGTTCCCCGGCGGGCTCATCAACGCATCCCACCTTTGCCTGGACCGCCACATAAGGGGGTGGAGGAGGAACAAGGTGGCCCTGATCTGGGAGGGGGAACCGGCCGGCGAGGACCTCTGCCCAGCGGAGCGCAGGGTGCTTACATATCAGGAGCTCTGGCGCGAGGTCAACCGCGCTTCATACCTCATGAAGGAGAGGCTGGGCCTTAGGAAGGGGGATAGGATCGCCCTGTATATGCCCATGGTGCCCGAGCTGCCCATCATCATGCTCGCCGCCGCGCGGCTGGGCGTCATCTTCACCCAGGTCTTCAGTGGCTTCAGCTACCAGGCCCTCGCGGACAGGATCAACGACCTTAGGGCCAAGGCGCTCTTCACCGCGGACGGCTTCTATAGGCGCGGAAAGGCCATCAGGCTTAAGGAGATAGCGGACCAGGCCCTCGAGCAGTGCCCCCAGGTGGAAAAGGTGGTCTTGACCAGGAGGCTGGGGCTAGGGGATATTGCCCTGAGTCAGGGCAGGGATTTCTACTTGGATGAGCTGCTGCGCGAGGTGCCGGCGAACGCCTACGTAGAACCGGAGCGGTTGGAGAGCACGGACACGCTTTACGTATTATATACATCCGGCACGACGGGCAAGCCCAAGGGCCAGATCCATGATAACGGCGGGTATCTCGTGCTGCTGCATGCCACTATGAAGTGGGTCTTCGACATCAGGGATGAGGACATCTACTGGTGCACGGCCGACATAGGCTGGGTAACGGGACACTCCTATGTGGTCTTCGGGCCCCTGCTGGAGGGCGCCACGGTCATCATGTATGAGGGCGCCCCGGACTATCCATCCCCCGAGCGCTGGTGGAGCATCATAGAGAGGAACAGGGTCACGATCTTCTACACGACGCCCACCGCCATCAGGGGGCTCATGAGATATGGCGAGGGGCCCGTCAAGAAGCACGACCTCTCAAGCCTCAGGCTCATTCATAGCGTGGGCGAGCCGCTGAACCCCTCGGCCTGGCGCTGGCTCTTCGAGGTGGTGGGAGGGCGCCGCTGTCCTGTGGGCTCCACTTGGTGGATGACCGAGACGGGGGGCATCCTCATCTCCCATGCCCCTGGCCTCATGCTGGTCCCGCTCAAGCCCGGCACAAACGGGCCCCCCTTGCCCGGCATAGATGCCGATGTGCTCGATGAGGAGGGCAGGCCCGCCAGGCCCCTGGAGAGGGGCTACTTGGTGATTAGGAACCCCTTCCCGGGCATGCCGGGACCGCCCACGGGCATGTGGGGCGACCCGGAAAGGTACCAGCAGGTCTACTATTCCCGCTTCGGCGTCTTCTATACCGGCGACTACGCCATAAAGGACGAGGATGGCTACATATGGGTGGCGGGCAGGGCCGATGAGGTGCTCAAGGTGGCCGGCCACCGGCTGGGCACCTACGAGCTGGAGTCCGCGCTGGTCGCACATCCCATGGTGGCCGAAGCGGCCGTGGTGGGCGTGCCCGACGAGGTGAAGGGCGAGGTGCCCATCGCCTTCGTGGTCCTGAAGCAGGGAAGCGACCCCGGCAGCTCCATGGCCGAGGAGCTGAGGAAGTGGGTAAGGACCAGCCTGGGCCCCATCGCCGAGCCCAAGCACGTGTTCATCGTGAGCAAACTGCCCAAGACCCGGAGCGGCAAGATCATGAGGCGCGTGGTCAGGGCGGTGGCGCTGGGGAAGGGCGTGGGTGATATCACCACGCTGGAGGACGAAGCCGCGGTGGAGGAGGTCAGGGCCGCGCACGAGGCGCTGCTGAAGGAGCTCGGCGCCGCGGGCCGAGGATGAGCCCCTAGTTTACCTCTCCCTGACAAGGGCCAGGAGCGGCAGGGGGATGAGCGCGAAGGCGGCGAGCGCGGCCCAGGCCAGGTCGAAGGAGGCTACTTCGGCCAGTAGCGGAAACACGAACGCGATCAGCGAGCCCAGCGCGATCTGGATCGCGTTTATGAGGCCCAGCGCCAGCGGCAGGACCTCGCCCGGCACATGCTCATAGCCGGTGGGGATGGCGTACATGATGGAGAAGATGGCCCCCGCTGTGAGGCCCAGCAGCAGCGCATAGGCGGGTATTAACGCTCCTCGATAAGAGGGCGTGAGCGCGAGGGAGAGGGCCAGGGCGGTGGTAAAGGCCAGGAGCAGGGCCCTCCTTCTGCCCACTCTATCGGAGATGTGGCCGAGGAGAGGGCCGCCCACACAGCCCCCAAAAAGGACCAGCGAGGTGATCAGGGCCGAGGAGGACTCGTCCAGCCGCCCCTTGAGCACGAAGTAGGAGTGAAGGTACTGCGAGGCCGCAAAATACGAGCCCCAGAAGCCCGCCAAGGCGAGCCCCAAGAGGGCCACATCCCTGCTCAAGGCCAGCCTCAGCTTGGCCGTCGTTACGACCGGATCCCTGGGCAATACGATATCATTCTCCACCGTGAAGGCCAACGCCGCCAGCCCCGACAGGATTAGGCTGCCCCTCCAACCCAAGAGCTGGGCGACGAGGGCCCAGCCCGCAACGCCGATGCCGGCGCCCAAGTTAAAGGCCGCGTTATAAAGGCCCAGCGCCAGCCCCTCCCTCCTGGCCTCGAAGATATCCTTGAGCAGCCTTATCGCGGTCGAGAAGTATAAGGCAGCCCCCACGCCCACCAGGAATCGAAGCGCCAGCAGCGCCCCAAGGCTGCGGGCAAGGCCTGACAGGAGCGTGGAGATGCCGAGCATGTACATGCCGAGCATGGCTATCCTCTTGGCGCCATACCTTGCCGCCAGAAGCCCCGCCGGCAGCTGGAAGAGCGCGGCGCCGAGGAGAAAGGAGCTGGGCACGAGGCCCAGGTAGCCCAGCCGCACTGAGAGCTCCGAACTGATGGCGAGATACAGTGGGGCCATGTTGTACCAATTTAGCCCGTAGATGCCCCTGGTGGCTATTATGGAGGCTATGAGGAAGGCGCGGTTATTGCTGGGCACCTCGCCGGCTCGGGTCCGGGCCCATATATCGCTTCGGTGCCGCCGGCTCCTTACATCTTCCGTGGGCCATGACCGCTCCCGGCCCTCGCGCTGCCCTAAGCCTGCGCCAAGGCGGGCAGGGCCAACGGGGTACGCGCTCGTGGCTGGCCGACCTTTTAGGACGAGGCCCAGCAGCACCTGGCGCGCTGCAGCACAAAAAGGATCCTTGAGGCCTGACAGGCGCTTGCCTTGGGGCGCGCAGCGTCAGATGTGTGGGCTTCGATGGCGCAGGGCGATGCCTTATATCGTTGATAGCAGATAAGGAGTCCGTGCCGGCCCTGCTCTACGACCAGCACTGCTACGCCTGCAGCGTGGCCGCGCTTGCCCTCGCGAGGCTCACGAGGGGCTACGTCGAGCTGAGGCCTCTGAGTGAGCGCCAGCCCGGGAAGGCCCGGCTCGGCGCTCGGCTCAGCGTGGGAGGATGGAACTTTTCAGGGCTCTTCGTCTTGGCGGCCCTGCTGCCATACGTGCTGGTCGGACTCGTCAGGCCCGGCTCGCTTCCAAAGGGCCTTTCGCAGGTCTACTCAAGCGGCAGATGCCTGTTCCCCTGCCAGGGGTTCAGGGCCATAGTCCTTAGGCTCCTAAGCTTTGTCGCCTCCACGGCCATCACGCCCGGCAAGGAAGGAGCTCAGCCTGCTCACGGCCTCACGTAACGTAGCTAGCTGCTTGCAGAAGGCGAACCTGATCTTGCTAGCGCCATATTTTCCGTTAAGGTAAAAGCTGGAGCCTGGCACGACGGCCACGCGCGCCCCGCTGACCAGGCGAAGGCTGAAGGCGACATCATCCTCCCCGCTCAGGGCAGAGAAGTCCGCCAACACATAATACGCCCCTTGGGGCATCGGGGCCACGAAGCCAAGCTCCCTAAGCGCTGGCACGAAGTAATTCCTTCTCCGTTCATACTCGCTGGCCAATTCGCTGTAGTAGCTCTCGGGAAGCGAAAGAGCATGGAGCGCGGCCCACTGCAGCGGCGTCGGGGCGCAGACGGTCATGTAATCGTGTACCTTCCTGATGGCGGCGGTGAGTTCCGCGGGCGCCACGACATATCCCACCCGCCAACCGGTGGCGCTGTGGCTCTTAGAAATGCCCGAGATGGTTATCGTCCTATCGCACATGTCGCCCAAGGCGGCTAAACTCATATGCTTCAGCCCATCGTAGATTATATGCTCGTAGATCTCATCCGTGAGGGCATAGGAGCCCCGCTCGGCGCATAGATCGGCTATGAGCCTGAGGGCCTTCTTATCGAAGACCTTGCCCGTGGGATTGTGGGGGGTGTTCACGATGATCGCCTTGGTCCTGGGCCCGAAGGCCTCCTTCAGAGCCTCCTCATCCAGGCCAAAGTCCTCGCCGCTCAGCGTCACGCATCTGGGCCTCGCGCCCGCAAGCAGGATGGCAGGGATGTAGTTCTCATAGGAGGGCTCGAGGACGATGAACTCATCGCCCGGATTGGCCAGGGCCAGGATGGAGGCGAACATCGCCTCGGTGGAGCCGCAGGTGATGGTCACGTTAAGGTCGGGGTCAGCATCTATGCCGTTGAACCTCTTGACCTTGCGGGCCACCGCCGCCCTCAGCTCGGGCAGCCCCCAGGTGAAGGAGTACTGGTTTTCACCCCCCCTGATGGCCTTTATCGCCCCCTCCTTGACCTGCTCAGGCGGATCGAAGTCGGGAAAGCCCTGGGCCAGGTTTATCGCATCGTGGCGCTCCGCCAGCCTGGTCATCTCCCTGATGACCGACTCCCTTATGCCCTGCAGCCTCTTCGAGATGGGCTTCGGGCCCACGCCTTAGCCTAAAGGCCATGGCTTTAAGCGCTCTTCGCGTTGCGCTTGCCTAGAAGGTCGCTTTACAGGAAGCTTTTATAGCGATGTTATGAGCCCACGCCGTGCAGGTCTCCCGCGAGACCTTCGCAACTAAATATGGCTTCTTGGCCGCTTCAACTTCCATACTTGCCGGCATAGGCACCATGACCATCCTCGGCTTCAGGGCCATCGCCTGGGGCAGCGGAGCCTTCATGCTCTGGTTCGTACTGGGCTACCTCTTCATCAACATACCGATCTACCTTATCGACAGCGCCCTCGGCTACTGGAGCAGGAGGGCCGCGCCGCAAACTTGGGCGCAGGTGAGCAAAGGCAACCGATTCTTCGTCTGGCTGATCTGGTTCATCGCCACCAACGGGCAGCTGCTCTTCGTGACCTGGTATGTCGTGCTGTTGGGCGTATACTTGGATTACGCCATTAACGCTCCGTCGCAGTTCTGGGGCACAAGCCCCGGCAGCTTCTTTTGGGATACCTACGGGGTTACGCTCAGGCCTCTAGCCTTTGGCCTTTTGCTCTGGCTCCTCGCCTGGTTCCTGATGTACAAGTCCGTGAACAGATGGGTGAGGTTCGCGCTCTGGGCAAAGCCCGTGACGAGCATCATAATCGTGGTCCTGCTCATGTGGACGCTGGTCAACTTCCCCAACTGGCCCAACGCCTGGGGCCAGACCTTCTCCTTTAAGCCGGGGCAGTTTCTCAGCTTCATAGCCTTCAGCCAGGCGCTGTTATGGGTGCTCTGGAGGGCCGCGCCGGGCCAGGGCAACATCGTGGCCTTCGCCTCATACCTGCCCAAGGGCAGCGATATCTCCACCACCCTCTTCCTCTCGGGGTTCTGGGACATCCTTGTAATTGTACTGGCCGCTCTGGCCCTCCCTGCGCTGGCGCTGGGCGTAGGCATTCCTCCCCTCTTCGCCGGCAGCATAGGGCTCGCGTTTTCTGGCCTGCCACATGCCTGGAGTGCCGCTCCAGCAGGCCTGGTCATGGCAGTGCTCTTCTACATCATGGCGCTGCCCGCCGCGTATCCGCTGATGGTGGGCTACACGGAGGCCTATGCCGCGGCCGTCATGGATGAGCTCGGGTGGCCCAGGAGCAGGACAATAACCTTCCTCTTCTTCGCCGTCGGCCTACCCCTGCTCGTATTATACAGCCTGCCGATCTACGACCCCGTGAACGGGAACAGCTGGGGCTTCACGCTGCTCTTCGCCGCTATCTACTGGGAGGCCCTGCTGCCTGCGATCGGCGTCGTCGCCGAGGTCATACTTGTGGCCAGGTACTTTGGCTTCGATAAAATAGTCGAGATCCTGAACGAGAATTCCACGCTGAAGCTGTCCAAGGGCTTCTTCAAGGCGCTCGTCGCCGTGGGCTTTCTGCTGAGCTTGGTGCTGCTGGTCTACATCTTCTCGGGCACCCTGGGGCTCTTTGGCGTAAAGCCCTACGATGTGGGCACCCTCCTATATGATGGAACATCCAACCACTATGCCGACCTGGCCGGCATCGGCATCGTCTTCATGCAGGTGGGCGTACCTGCCCTCGTGGGCCTGGCCGCGGCGCTGAGGAGGAGATGAGCCTAAGGCACCTCCTGGCCTTCGTGCTCATGTTCCTGTCCGTAATCTCCCTTCCCCTCGCCCTCGCTCAGGACGAGGTGAGCATCACGGTGAAGGGCGGCACCGTTATCGAAGCCCCCCCACAGCTGTACACCGATACCAGCTACGTGCTGACGGTGACGGTGCTGGATGACTCGGGCGCGCCAAGGCCCAACGCTATGATAGCGCTGACCATCGTGGGCCCGGGCAACATCATAGGCGACGCCTCCGCACGAACCGGGCCCGATGGGAGGGCGCAGCTGCGCGTGATGTTCGATGACGTTGGCACGCTACAGCTCTACGTCGATGGCAGCAGGGCGGGGCGCATCCTGATCTACTACAACAAGGTGCCCGTGCAGGTCATCGCTTATCCGCTCACGCTCATGGTACTGCTCCTGGCGGCCGCCCTCTACGCGGCCTACTTGGGCCCGCTTTCCCTTGCCTTCAGGAGGCAAGGGGGCCAGACTTATTAGGCGAAAGCCGCGCGAAGGGACGTGCTGAGGCTGCTGGCGGCCGGTGACCCGCATCAGGACGCTCGGAAGCTGGAAAAGTTCTTCCAGGACTGCAGGTCGCTGCAGGCCGATGCGGTGCTGCTGCAGGGCGATTACCTAGCCCAGCATGAGAAGGATAAGCAGAGGGCGGCCGAGGCGATCGCTTCGCTCTTTCAGCCCGCCCGGCAGAGCGACAGGCCCTTCCTAGCGCTTTCCGGCAACTACGAGCCGCCTGGGAGCAGCTACTTGGCCAGCCAGAAGGCCGGCGGGGAACTTCCTCTCTTTCCCCTGGGCAGCTCCGACCCCTCAGGGCTCAGGGGAAATAGGCTGGAGCTCAAGGGCTACCTGCTCGCGGGGATCGACGGGAGCAACCCCATCAACGGCCAACATCCCGGCGAGAGGAGCGAGCAGGAGCTGCTCTCTGCCCTGGAGGCCACGCTGCCCAGCTCCCCTGAGCCCCGCCGGCTGATCTTGGTAACACATGTTCCGCCTTATGAGAGCGGCAAAAGGGATGAGCTGGGCATGTTCGGCCTGCCCCAGACGTACTGGGGCAGGCATGTGGGCAGCACGGCCCTGCGCGAGGCGCTATCAAGGTATAGGCCTCTGCTGCACATCTGCGGCCATGTGCACGAGGGCGTGGGCGTCTCCGTCTTCGACTGGAGGACCGGCAAGCTGCTGCTGGATCTGCCCACCAGAGCCTATGAAAGGTTCCTGTTCAGGATATATGAGGGCAGGGAGGCCACCATCTGCCTAAACCACGGCACGCTGGAGCACTGGGTCTACTTCGTGCTGCTCGTGCAGGAGCATGAGGGGTTCGTCGAGGTGGATATAGAAAAGAGGAGGCTGGGCGGCAAGGACCCGCTCTCCAAGCTGATCGACCCGCTCATCAGGGGGGGCAGGCAATATGACAGGGTGGTGGAGCTGAGGGCTTGAGGGTAAAGATCTCGGTGAACGACGCCTACAGGCGCTATGAGCTGCACGCCAAGAGGCTGGGCCTCCTGCTGGAGGCCATAGGAGCCAAGCCCCTGGGGCCCTGGAGGAGGGGCATGGATGCCGGCACGGCGCTGACCAGCGCATATTACGCGGAGACCCTCGAGAGGGAGTACGAGTGGGACGGCACGCCTGAAGACCTAAAGGAGCTGATGATGGGGGCCGAATACGTGAGGCTGCCCTCGAACCCGGGCCACTCGCCCTTCGTCCTGAAGCTCGGGGACGATGCATACGTCAAGGTCTGTGACGTGGACGTCTACTATTACAGAAAGGGCTTTCTGGGGGGCTGGTTCAAGGTCCACTCCAGGGCGCTTGCAAGGCAGCGCAGGCTGGCCAGGGAGGAGCTCCTGAAGGGATGTATAAGGCGCCTAGAGGACCTTACGCAGGGCCTGCGCGAGGACTTAAGGGCCGAGCTGCTCGCCACTTCACGGGCCCTCGCCTCCTAGCGCAGGCTTTTATAACGAGCCGGGCCTGAGCCCTCATGGTGCAGCTGAACGTAGAACAGGAGCTCGAGCAGCTCAGCTTCAGCGAGGCGCCCCGCATAGCGGTTAAGCCGCCGGGGCCTCGCTCCCGAGCCCTCCTGCAGGTGCAGGAGCGGCTGGAGACCCGTTCGCTCATCTACCCCAAGCTCTTTCCCTTCGCAATAGACGCGGCCAGGGGCGCAACGCTCAGGGATGTAGATGGCAACTACTACATTGACTGGGCCGCGGGCATCGCCGTGCTCAACGCGGGCCATAATAACCCCTACGTGGCCAAGGCCGTCAGGGAGCAGCTCGAAAGGTACTGGCACTGGCTCTCGGAGGTGCCCAGCGAGGTCCGCATCGAGTTCCTGAGGAAGGTGAACTCCATCCTGCCAGCCGGGCTAAGGGACAGGGCCAAGTTCATGACCTGCATCACGGGCGCCGATGCCTGCGAAGCCGCCGTGGCCCTTGCCCGGTGGGCCAAGCGCAGGCCCGTGATCCTTGCCTTTGAGGGGGCATATCACGGCGTCCACCAGGGCATCGTGGTCGCCACGGCCAAGAGGGAGCTTCAAAGGCTCGCGGGCGTGCCGCTGGTCAACGTCGTGCGTCTCCCGTACCCCTACCCCTACCGCTGCCCCTTCGGCGGTGGAAGCGGAGAGGAGTGCGGCGCCCGCATACTATCCTATGTGGAGCACCTGCTGAGCGATCCTTATACGGGCATAGGGGAGCCCGCCGCGGTCATCGTGGAGCCCATTCAGGGCGAGGGAGGGTATATCATTCCCCCCAGGGACTTCCTCAGGGGGCTGAGGGAGCTCTGCGATAGGCACGGGCTCCTGCTCATCGCCGATGAGGTTCAGAGCGGCGTAGGAAGGACGGGCCGATGGTGGGCCGTCGAGCACTTCGGCGTCGTGCCTGATATCATCTGCATCTCCAAGGCCATAGGGGGCGGCATACCGCTCGCGCTGGTGGCCTACAGGGAGGAGCTGGATGAGGGGCTCGAGGAGATGTTTCATCTGGGCACGTACCGCGCCAATCCCCTGGCCATGGCCGCCGGCAGGGCCGTGGTCGAGTATATAGAAGGCAGGGACCTGCTGAGGCGCACCTGGGAGCTGGGCGAATACCTGAAGGGCAGGCTCGCGGAGCTCGCCAAGAGCTACCCCCTCATAGGCGATGTAAGGGGGCTGGGCTTTATGGTGGGCATAGAGCTGGTCAAGCCTGGGACAAAGGAGCCATGGCCCGAGGCCGCGGCCAGGCTTCGCAGGGAGATGCTCGAGAGGGGCCTGCTGATGCACACCTGCGGCCACTACGCCAACGTGCTTAGGTTCATGGCCCCGCTGGTCCTCTCCCGGCGCCACCTTGAAGCGGGCCTCGGTATCCTTGAGCAGGCGCTCAGGGCGCTGAGCTAGCGCCGCCTTGAAGGTCGTCCGCTTCACCACCAGCATGGTGGCTGGCCTGGGCTCGCTCGGGGATGCGCCTCCCTTCCTGGAGGAGGAGCGCTTTCCCAAGCAGGCCCTGCTCCTCACGGGCAAGGTGCACTCGAAGGCCATCGGGGAGCAGCTGGCGGAGGGCCTGAAGGAGAGGGGCTTCAGCCTGCGACGGCTGGAGGTGGAGGGCGGCGCGACCGAGGAGAACGCCGAGCTCGTATTGCAGCGCGCCAGGATGGAGGGCGTGGGCGGCATAGTGGCGGTGGGCGGGGGGTCCGTGATGGACCTAGCGAAGTACTGCGCGAGGGCCCTGGGCCTGCGCCTCGCCGTGGTGCCCACGAACTTGGCCAGCGACGCCCTGGCCTCGCCCTTCAGCGTGCTTTGGAGCAGGGGCACTTCAAAGGCACATAGAACGATGGTGCCCCACTACATCATAGGCGATTACGATGTGTTGATGAAGGAGCCACATGCCTTTGTCGCGGCCGGCTTCGCGGACATGCTGGCAAAGCATACCGCGCTCTATGACTGGAGGCTGGCCTTCTGGCTGGCGGATGAGCCCTACCTCGACTTCGCCGCCCGCCTGGCGGAATCGGTGCTTAGGCTGCTCGTGGGGAGGGTGGATGATATAGCGGCGCAGAACTACATCGGCGTAGAGACGCTCTTTTACGCGGAGGTGCACGACGGCTACCTTATGGAGCTCGCCGGGACCACCCGCGTGGCCGCGGGCTCCGAACACCTCATAGCCTTCGCGCTCGAGCAGCTGAAGGGCCCGGGCCGGCTGCATGGTTTCGAGGTGGGGCTGGGCACGATCATGGCCGCCTATCTACAGGGGAGGGGCTGGAGGAGGGTTCGGGAGCTGCTGCAGAGGGTGGGCGCTCCCACGAGCGGGGGGCAGCTGGGCCTCTCGAGGGAAGAGCTGGCCGAAGCCCTATCGAAGGCCCATTTGACCAGGCCTTGGTATACCATATTGGGCAGGACGGGCATATCGAAGGCCAAGGCGGAGAGGCTCCTGCGCTACTCGCAAGTGGCCTAGCCCAATTCCCATTGCCGGCTTTCACAAGGGGCGAAAGGCTGTTATGCGCTGCCCTCCATCTATACGGCGTGAAGGTAAGGCTGATCAGGAACGAGCAGATAAGGAGGGCGCTGGTGGGCAGGCCGAGCGGGGAAAGGAGGCTCAGGGTCATAATAGAGCTGGAGGGCGAGGTCTTGATCTTTGAGGAGGCGGCCTTCGCCAACCTGGCCAGGGCCTATCATTGGGTCTATGACCATCCCCAGCGCTTTGCGCTCGAGCTGCGCTATGCGAGGCTGGCGGAGGAGCAGCGCAAGAAGGGTTATGCGGAGCACCAGCTGCTGGAGACGGAGAAGCCCGATGCGGAGGTGCAGAGGGAAATAGATGCCCTTATCGCGCGGGCCGCAGAGGGCTAGCTGGCCTAGCCTAGGCCCCGCTTTCCTGCGCCAACAGGGCCCTGGCGAATTCCCTCAACCTCCTCCTGTAGAGCGACCTGGGAGGATAGCCAAGGGAGCAGCCATAGGTCGCCAGCCTGACCAGCTTCCGCCGGCTCCTCCTGAGCCTCCTTTCTATGGCCGCTATCTCCTGCCCTATCACCGCGTAGCTGGTCGCATAGCCGGGGCCGTTGAGCTGGTGTGCGGGAAAGAGCTGATAGTAGACCGTCTTCCTATCGATCCCCGTCTCCCTCTCTGCCCACTCCAGAAATTCGGGCAGCGTCATCATGTCCGAGTTAATGTTCGCATCGCCCACGACGCGCAGAAAGCGAATGAGCCTCCATTTCCTCGTCACGAACTCGAGCTCGAGAAGCCTCCTCCTTAGGCCGCCATTTCTCTCTAGGTATGCCAGGAGGTTTTCCTCGACCCTTGAGCGCCTCGCCTTCCTCAGCGTATCCTTCAGCGCCCAGAGGAACTCCATCTCCCTCTGGAAGGAGAGGCCCTCGGAGATAGGGCCCGCGAAGGTGGTCGAGATCCTCTCCAGCAGCCTCGGCCTCCTGCCATACCCTACCGCGCTCCTGGCGAAGTGCAGGTCGTGGCCCATCTCCTCGTGCACGTAGACGTTGATCAGGTCCGCCAGGCTGGCCATGGGCGAGAACCTTTCATCCGTGGTGACTAGGTACAGCTGGCGAGGCCTCTGCGTGAGCGAATCCACACCGAAGGCCGCGGCGGTGGGAAGCATGCTGGCTAAGTAGGGCGGCGTTTCCATCACCTCCGCGTTGTAGCTGCGCGGCACCCTTACCACGTACCTGTCGATGTAGGGCTGAAGCAGCGTCCTCAGCTCCTTGGTCTTCTCTATCAGCGCCGAACCCCTTAGGCCATCGGCCCTGGCCATCGCTCGGCTGACCTCTTCCAAGCTCGGCTCACAGCCATAAATCCGCGCCAGCCGCCGCATCACCCTCCTGAGCGCTGGCAGCTCGCTCCTTATCCATCCCTTTGCCTTCTCGGCCAGCCTCCTCGGGTCCTCGGCATAGTCCAGGGCTTTACGCAACCAAGGCTCGTAGATGTGCGCCCTGCCCATGCCCGCATCTCCTTGAGCGAGGAGCCCCATCACCTCCTCGTAGGTGCCCTCCTTTAGCTCCGGGGCCTTCAGCGCCCTTAGATACTCCTCGGCCTCCTGCCTAACCCTGGAGCAGAGCTCCTTCAGCCGCTCGCGCTTCGCCTCCCGCTTCACCACCTCCAGCGCCCCCACGAGGCCCCTGCAGGCGAGGGTGGTGAGGATGCGAAGCGTCAGCGGCCAGCTCTTCGAGGCCATCCTCGCCCTCGCGTTGGCAAAGGACCTGATGCCCGATTCGAGCAGGGGCTCAAGGTGGTCCTCCTTGACCCCTTCCTTCACCAAGTAGCCGAAGAGCGCCCCCAGCAGGGCGCTGGGCGCGTTCATAGGTTCCTCGTACTGCAGGGCTATCTCGAAGGAGTCCAGCATCTTCTTCACAAGCCTTCCCCTGGCCCTCATCTTCAGCACGCCTATCCTCTCCAAGAGCGTTTGGATCTGCGAAGTTGAGCCCTCGAAGATCCTTCCCACGCACTCCTCCACGCCCTCCAGGTAAGCTCCCGCGGGGTTGAGCTCCTTCCAAAGCTCGAAGACCTCGGCCTCCAGCCTGCTTCTGGGCCTTACCGCCAGCACGCGAAGCCCTCGGCCCCCATGCTTAAAGGGATGAGCCCAGCCAACCAGGCGTGGCCTACCCGGCCCAGCGGCGCGGATAAACGAGCTCCAGTCCCAACGACGCGCCCGGCGTCGCTCTGCCCGACGTCAACGCGAGGCAGGCGCGATGAGCATAAGGGCCCTCAAAGGCCATAGCGGGAGGGCGAGAGCGCTCGAAGCAGCTCATCCTCCTCTCCTGCCAACGCCTTCGCCAACAGCTCACCCGTGACGGCCGCCGTCGTAAGGCCGAGCCTGCAGTGCCCTGTTGCCATGAGCAGGTTCTCTATCTTCGTGGAGCGCCCTACCAAAGGAAATCCATCGGGCGTGCAGGGCCTGTATCCCACCCACCTCTCCTCTATCCTTGCCCGCGTAAAGGGTGGCAGATAGAGCCCTGCCTCTTTGGCGATCTGCTCGTGCCGCCCCGGCCGACCTGGCGAGCCCTCGCTGTCCAGCTCGAAGGAGGCCGTGGCCTTTAGCCTTCCATCTCCGAGCTGTGAGGTCGCTATCCTGAGGTCGCCACACATCACGGGCCTCGCGAGCCTCTCCTCGCTGGGCGTGCAGATGATGCCGTAGCCCCTGGCGGCGGCGACCAGGGGCCTCAGGTTTAGGGCCCTGAGCAGCGCGGAGGAGCGCGCGCCCGCGGCCAAGACCACGCTCTCCGCGCGGAGCCTCCTCCGTTCCGTCCTTACCCGCTCTATCCTCCGGGCATTCACGTCCAGCAGCACGGCCTCCTCCTCCAGCAGCTCGCCCCCCGAGCGCGTGACCAGCCCCCTGAGTTCTAAGAGCGTTCGCTGGGGGTTGGCCCAAGCGTCCTCCTCGTAAAGCAGGCCGCCCGTAATCTCCCTGCTCAGGCAGGGCTCCATGTTCAGGCACTCCTCCGCGCTCAGCTCCCTTATCCTAGCGCCCAGCCGCCTCAGTTCCTGGGCCCCAAGCTTTGCCGCCGTGAGCTTCTTCTCATCCCTGAAGACCTCCAGGAGGCCCTCTTCCCTCAGCTCCAACTCGAGCTGCTCGCGGCGCACGATGGCCTTGAAGAGCTCCACGCCCCTTACGCACAGCTGCCTCAGAAGGCCCAGCGGCCGTCCCTCTCCTTGCCTGCCACCCCTCAGGAACTCCCACAGCCATCCCCCCGGCATGATCTCTCCTATCATAAAGCGCAGGGAAGCCCTTACATGCGAGGAGGGGCTGAGGGCCCATCGGGCCAAGGTGAGCAGGCTCTTCGGAGGGGGGTGGGAGGGGCCGAAGCCCGCCGCCAGATAGCCCGCGTTGCCCCACGAAGCTGCCCTCCTAGGATCCCGGCCCGCCAGCACCGTCACCTCGAACTGCCTCCTTAAAAGAAAGTATGCGCAAAATAGGCCAACAACCCCTCCCCCGATGACTATAATGTGATGCCTCAAGGACGCGCAGCCCTGTTTACAAAGGGATATTTCCGCTGCGCCCCGGGGCCTGCCCTAACGGCACTAGCACCTCCTGCAGCTCCCGGTACAGGGGGCCCAGCACCTCGAGGTAGCGGGCCTCCCCGCGCTCTATCGCATCCATGAGGCCTTCCAACCGCCTCGTTCTCTCCTCCGAGATCAGAGGACCGAAGTTACCGCGCAGGTAAGAGTAGACGCTTCTCCCTAGCCTTGTCGCGAGCAGCGCCCTGCCCTTCTTGACGACGTAGCCCCGGCTGAGCAGCACCTCGAGGATCTTGGAGTAGGTGCTGGGCCTGCCTATTCCCCTCTCCTTCATGAGGGCCACCACGTCGGCCTGAGTATATGGCTTTACGGGACTGGCGAGCCAGGCCCGGGCGTCCTTAACCCTGAACGTGCCTTCGTGATACGGCCCCTCGAAGCGAAGCGCGGGGGAAAACAGGGCCAGGAAGCCCTGCCCCAGCGGCCTAACCCATACCTCCTTTCTGGCCTCGAGCCCTTCAAGGCGGACGAGCAGCTCCTGGCACTCGACCACCGCCGGTTCCATCTGACTGGCCATGAACCTCCTGAAGATCAGGTCGTAGAGCCTAAGGTGATCCGCGCCCAGCGGTATAGGGGGCCTTAAGAGGCCCAGTCTCAGGTAGAGCCTTAGCTGTTGTGCATCCAGCGGCTTAGTGGGCCTTATGCACTCATGCGCGCCCTCTAACTCATAGCGCCTCGGCGCGAAGGCCAGGCCCCTTTCGAGCAGGTACTGCTTGGCCACCTCAAGGCCCACCTCCGAAACCCTGGTCGCATCGGTCCTGTGGTAGGTGATCAGGCCGGCCTCGAAGAGATCCTGGGCGAGGTTCATGGCGTAGCCCACGTCGAAGCCCATCCTGTTGGCCTCCCTCAACAGGGAGTCCGTTGTGAAGGGCGGCAAGGGCTCCAGCCTCTTCTCGCCGCTGCTCAGGATGCTGACGCTGGCAAGGAGGCCCCCTTTTGCCCGTGACGCGAGCTCGCGGGCCCCCTCCACGCCCGCGAAGTTCACCTGCAGGCCGTTCTCCAGGCTCACCCACAGGTACGGCACCTTTTCTCTCAGCTCCTCTGTCCTCAGCACGATCCAGCCCAGCACGGGCCCCTGCACCCGGCCCGCCGATAGGTTCGTGCGGCCGAAGGCCCTCCAGAGCTCTTGGCTTAGGCCAAAGCCTATCCATCTATCCTCTATCCTCCTGACGAGCTGTGCCTCCACCCTTGGCAGGGCTATCTGCCTTGGCTGGGCCAGCGCGCTTATGAAGGCCCGCTTGGTGACCTCGTGAAACTCCAGCCTGGCCAGCAATGAGGCATAGGGCCTCAGCTGACAGGCGAGGTCGTAGGCTATCTTCTCGCCCTCGGTGTCGGGGTCCGTCGCTATCAGCACCTCCTCCGCCTCCCACGCGAGCTGCCTGAGCGCCTGCACCAGCTCCTTCTTGCTGGCGATATCAGGGCTGCCGCAGCGCGGGCAGCGCTCCGCATCGGTGAACTGGTGGCCGCAGCGCCGGCAGCTTTTTATGGGGCTGTAGAGGGGCATGAACTGTCCGTCGAGCATAAGCACGCCGTGCAACCCTACCCCCGTCGTGAGGTCATAGACGTGGCCCTGGCATGCAGCCACACTGAGCACCCGGCTCCCCGAGGCCGTCTCATAGACCTGAAGCGGCCCCACCCTCTTCCTGGCGGGCCTGCCGAAGAAGGAGGCGATGGCCTTGGCCTTTGTGGGGGACTCGACGATGACGAGCGAGGGGCGCACCATCAGGCCAACTTCATCGAGGGACACCCCTCCCCGGCGCAGGTCGCGCAGAAGGCTTCTGTCACGGTCCACGGCGCTGAACTCCCGGGCTACCTTCGGCTCCTCATAGGGCTCAAGCACCTCCTCCGCCACTACCTTCAGCCTCTTGGCCAGGCCCGCGAAGGCCTCCTCATCGTCCACCAGGAGGATCGAGATGCCCCTCGTGAGGCCCCCCCAGAAGAGCCTGGAGGTCCTTCCGGAGCCCTGCAGGTAGCCCGCCACGTCGGGCAGCGTGAGCTTTATTTCGTCTTCGCTCAAGCGGAGCGTGATGCCCGCTTCCCTCAGCCTTCGCGCCGCCTCGGGACTCACCAGCTTCGCCTTCACCTTCTCGAGAAGGCCCTCCACTTGAGGCGTGCGAAGGTCCTTCGCCGTTAGCTGCCGGTCCAGCAGCGGTAGCGTGAGCTTTAAGAAGGCCAAGAGAGCCCGGGGGCTCGCCTCCTTTGGCTCGCGCGGTATCCTAAACTCCCTTCGGGGCACGCCCGCGAAGATGGCATAGCGCACGGATGCGGGCAAATCGAGGCCTTTGGCCAGGGGCCCGCGCGTGCTCGCTATTCCCACGAGCGCCTCCAGCCCCCCGGAGGTGAACTCGGCCAAGAGCATCTTATCCGGCCGTTCATAGGCCCTCGCCCTTATCCCCCTCCGGCGCAGCTCCTCCGCCAGGGCGAGCGCGAACTCCCTTCCCAGCGCGAAGGGCGTGAAGACCAGGCAGCCCGGCCCATGCCTGGCTATCAGCTGGGCCGTGGCTTCCGCGGGCTGACCTGATGGCATGTAAAAGTTGGCCACGTTCCTAGCCAGGTCGGGCACCGAAGCGGGCTCAAACCCCAACAGGTGCCTGAAGAGCTTGAGCCTCAGCCCCCTCTGCCTCAGCGTGGAGCCCGAGAGCACGAGCAGTGGCTCCCTTTGCACTGCATGTCGCGGCTCCGCGTTCACGCCCCTCTTTATCGCCTCAAGCGCCTCTGAGAGCTCTTGCTGGGTAAAGCCCAGCAGGATCAGGACCCTGTCGATGTTTAGCGGGGACCTTAGGAAGGACTCCACGTCATCCACGAAGATAAAGCTCAGCCGATGGCCGCTGAGCACCTCGGCCCTCCGGTAGAGAAAGCGGTCCGTGGAGAGGAGCACGTCATAGGCCCCCGCGTCGACGAGGCGGAGCACCTCTTGCCTCTGCCGGCTTGATAGGCCTGAGTGATACGCCAGGATGCGCACATCCCTAGGGAGAGAGGAGCTCATGGCCCTGGCCCTATCGGCCAAATTCTGGACCAGCAGGGCGGTCGGCGCTATGATGTAACTTCTCCTTCCGCCAAGGGCCAGATAGAGCGCGAAGGCGAGGCCGAAGGTGCTCTTCCCGTAGCCCGTGGGCGCCAGCATAGAGAAGCTCCTGCCGCTGATGAGTCTCTTCGCCCAGGTCCTCTGTAGGGCCCACGGCGGGTGGCCCACAACCCTTGAGAAGAAGTCGAGGAAGTCCCGCAGCCGCAGCTCCAGCTCCAGCAGCCGCGCATAGGGCCCCAGCCTTCCCTTCCTGCTCAGGACTTCCAGTACCAAGCGGGGCCGCTGCTCCCCATGCGCGGCGCCTAAGGCGCTCAGCTCCTCCTCGGAGAGGCATTTGGCACAGAGACCCCTCTCCTGCAGCTCTACATCCTCGATCTCCCCTTCACAGTTGAGGCAGGCCTCCCTATACACGAGCCTCGCGCGAGGCACTCCAGCACTTTCCCTTTCGGGCAATAAGAACCTCTCGCCGCTCAGCGGGCCAAAGGGGTTAAATGGCCCGCGCGCCACAGTTCCCTATGAGCGCCTACGGATATCCTCTCATCATTAAGAAGCTGCTGGTCCGCACGCTGTACGCCAGGCTAAGGCGTAGATCGTGTACAGGGACAAGGTGAGGTATTCGTGGGCGAAGTTCTACGAAAGGATACAGAGGCTGGCGGCCTAGGCCTGCGCTTGCCCGCTGAGCGCGGGCTTCAGCAGCTCCCTGCCGGCATCGATGACGAGCACCTGCCCCGTGAGCGAAGGGAGCTTGGCCAGCAGCACGACCGCCTCCGCCACCTCGCGGGGCTCGACCAGACGCCCCAGCAACGTCATCCTGCGCGCGAAGGAGGCTTCATCCGTCCCTAGGACCCTCAACAGGCTCTCCCCCATCTTGGTCCTCACCAGCCCAGGGGCCACCGCGTTGACCCGGATTCTCGGCGCCAGCTCCACGGCCAAGGCCTTGGTCAGGGCGATGAGGCCCGCCTTCGCGGCCGCGTATACGGAAAGGCCCGGGTCGGGCGCAAGCGCATCGATGGAGGCCATGTTCACGATGCACCCCTCCTTCATGACCTTCAGGACCTCCTGCGAGCAGTAGATGGCCGCCTTCAGGTTGACCTGGAGCATCTTATCGATGGCCCAGTCCTCCATCTGTGAAAAGGGCCTCAGGAAGCCGACGCCCGCGTTGTTGACCAGGAGGTCCACGCGGCCGAAGCCGTTCATCGCGCGCTCGATGAGTCCGCGGGCGCCCTCCCGCGTGGCGACGTCCGCCATGACCAGCACCGCGTCGCCCCCCCTCTCCCTGATGAGGCGGACCGTCTCCTGGGCCTCCTCGAGGCCCTTCTTCGCGTTTACGACGAGTTTCATGCCCTCCTCGGCCAGCCTCAGCGCAACTTCCCTTCCTATCCCTCGGCCCGAGCCCGTAACGATGGCCACCCTTCCGCGCAGGTCCAACAAGCCGCCTAGGCCTCGCAGATGTCCAGCTTTTGCCTCTTTACGCCCGAGAGCACGGCGCTGGCCCTTTGCTCCGCTGGAAGGAGCCAGGCCCTCCCCCATTCGCGCAGGGCCTCGAAGACGGGCCTCAGCGCCTCGCCCTTGGGCGTGAGCCTATACCTGACCGAGAAGGGCCTCGTGCTCACGACCAGCCTTTCGACTATGCCCTGCGCTTCAAGCTGCTTGAGCGTCCTGGAGAGCGTCTTCGCGTGCAGGCCCGGGCTGCTTCTCAGAAGCTCGTTGAAGCCCTTCTCCCCCTCCATGAGGTAGCGTACCACGATAAGGCGCCACATGCTCCCTATGGCCTTTATCGACTCCACGATCGGGCAAAGCTGCTCCCCATCAGGTGACGTCTTGATCACCAGATGGCAGAGGTGCGAGCAAGGGTTTTAATAAGTTTCACCTGGCCATCCGGTCACCGGAGGTGAGCTAGGTGCTGGATGCGCTCAGTTCCCTGCAGGACTTCGCCCTATTGGCTCTTAGGGTGGCGGCTGGAGGGCTTATGGTCGTGCATGGCCTGCCCAAGCTGGGGGGCCAGCGGGCGGCCATGAAGGAGGGCATGAAGAGAATCGGAGTTCCCGGTCTGGTGTTTGACCTCGTGGCCCTAAATGAGGTCTTGGGCGGCATCGCGCTGCTCGCTGGGTTCTTAACTCGCATCGCGGCCCTTCTGCTCGCACTTGAGATGGTGGGCACGATCATCCTCTATAACACAAGGCTCTGGAAGGCCCCCCTGCCCCGAGGCTTCCTAGAGCCTGCCTTTAAGCAGACGCATGGCTATATAGGGGGCTGGGAGCTGGATACCCTGGTGCTGGCGGCCTGCCTCGTGCTGCTCAGCTTAGGGCCGGGCCTGGCCTCGCTGGACCATCTGCTAGGGCTCTAGCGCCAAGCGAGTGCTTGTAGGACGGCGCCCGTGCCCTTCCTACTTTGAAATCACGGTTGCCGAGGCCTGGCCAGTGAAGATTATGGTGCCCTCATCGAGCTCCGTTCCGGCGAGGGGGTTCACCACGGCCCTGATGTTCAAGGCGCCCTGCATGGGGGTTTCTCCCAGCATGCCCATGACGCTGCCGCTGAGCCTTACGCCTTGCCACTTGATGATGGCGCTCTGATAAGCCACCACGAGCACTAGCCTGCCATTCGGATTTCCCTGCGAGTCGGCTGAGAGGAGGACGATGGGCCCCCGAAGGGATTAAGGAAGGCGCTCTCGAGCAGCAAGGGCACCTGAAGCACCTTACCTTTATCGTCCTCCCCCATCCTCAGCTCCGCAAGCCCTGTACAGAACCCCGCCACCGCGCTCTGGCAGTTTGTGGTGCAGCCGAGCGGGAAGCTCTCCGCGGCCACCATGCCAGATATCCTCACCTTCGCGTGAAGCGAAAGTTCCCTGCCGAAGGCCTGGCCCCGCGAATCGCCCCCATTGTCAGATGTGTGAAGCTCGATGCTGGCGCTTCCCTGCACGTTGAGGCCGTTAACTTGGGCCTTGAGCTCGTAGGAGAGCTGTGCGGGCTGCGTTACCACCTGCCCCAGCGCGCTCCCGAAGATCAACACGTTGGCCTCGTGGGAGTATTCGTAGCTTCCTACGTCCTGTATAACCCCCACCAAGGATACCTGTAGCTGCTTAGCGACCTTGGCTTGCGCGGCGCCGACCGGCAGCGACAGCGGTAGGGCCAGCGCTACGAGGGCCCAGCCCCTTTTCATCATGGGGCATATTTCTGAGGCCATGCCTTAAGGCCCTTTTTGCCGTTTTTCGGGAAGGTTGCCGTTCACTCATCAGCTAGCCAGCAATTTTCTGGTCTTCGGCGAACATGTAAGCCCTAAAAAAGCCGGCGCGCAGCGTGGCCATGGCACTGAAGATAGCGCTGGCGGCGCTCGAGCACATGAAACAGCATGCGGAGAGCTCCTATCCTGAGGAGTGCTGCGGCCTGTTGCTCGGCTCGGCCTCCGAGAGGAAGGCCGTTAAGGCATGGAGGATGAGAAACGCCTACCCGGGCCCCAAGAACAACCGATACAGCCTGGACCCCCTAGAGTATGCCGCCGCCGAGGAGAGCGCCCTCAGGGAGGGCATCGAGGTGGTGGGCATATACCACTCGCATCCCGACCATCCCGCCCTGCCCTCGGCCTTCGATGCCCAGCATGCCTGGCCGTGGTATGCATATGTGATACTCTCGGTCTACGGCGGAACCTTGCACGAGATGCGCTGCTTCTACTTCGATGAGGCGAAGCGAAGCTTTATAGAGGAGCCGCTGACGCCGATAACGGTGTTATAGCATGCCCGTGCGCATCCTGCTCCCGACAGCGCTCAGGCCCTACGCCGGCCAGAAGGCGGAGCTGCAGCTAGAGGCCAGGAGCGTGGGGGAGGCGCTCGCCAAGCTCTCTTCGGACTTTCCGCTGCTCAGGCGCTACCTCTTCGAGGAGGACGGCAGGCTCAGGAACTTCGTCAACGTCTTCGTCAACGGCGAGAGCCTAAGGCAGCTGCAGGGCGAGGACACGCCGCTCAAGGATGGGGACACGCTGATGCTGCTGCCCTCGATAGCGGGAGGCTCGGAGGGCCCTTCAGCGCTCGCAGCCCTAGCCCCTCATGGCTTCACGCAGGAGGAGCTGGTCCGTTATAGCCGCCACCTGCTCATGCCGGAGGTGGGCCTTGAGGGGCAGAGGAGGCTCAAGCAGGCCAGGGTGCTGGTGGTGGGCATGGGAGGGCTCGGCAATCCCGCCTCCATCTTCCTCGCAGCCGCCGGCGTCGGCACCATAGGCATCGCCGACTTCGATAAGGTGGAGAGGAGCAACCTGCAGAGGCAGGTGCTCTACAGCGAAAGGGACCTGGGCCGGAGCAAGCTCGATGTGGCGGAGGAGAGGCTCAGGGCGATCAACCCGCACGTGGAGGTGAGAAGGCACGCCGTCAAGCTCGATTCCTCAAACGCGCTGGACGTGCTCAGGGATTACGATGTAGTAATCGACGGGACCGACAACTTCCCCACGCGCTATTTGCTCAACGATGCCTGCGCGCTGCTGGGCAAGCCCGATGTCTATGCGAGCATCTTCAGGTTCGAGGGCCAGGCTTCGGTCTTCGATGCAAAGAGGGGCCCCTGCTACAGATGCCTTTACCCACTTCCGCCTCCGCCCGGCCTCGTGCCGTCCTGCGCCGAAGGGGGCGTGCTGGGCGTGCTGCCGGGCATCATGGGCAGCCTTCAGGCGCTGGAGGCGATCAAGCTCATCCTGGGCAAGGGCGAACCCCTCATAGGCAGGCTGCTGTACTTCGATGGGCTGAAGCTGAGGTTCCATGAGTTCGCGGTGCCCAAGGACCCCAACTGCCCGGTCTGCGGGCACAATCCCACGATAAGGCAGCTCATAGATTACGAGGACTTCTGCAGGACGAGCGAGCAGGCGCTGCTCGAGCAGGGCATGGAGGTCGAGCCGCAGGAGCTCAGGCGGTGGCTGCAGGAGGGCCGGGACCTAGTCCTGCTGGACGTGAGGGAGCCCTTCGAATATGAGCTGGGCGCGCTGCCGAACGCCGTGCTGATCCCGCTCAGGGAGCTGGCGGCCAGGGCAAACGAGCTGGACACGGCCAGGACCATCGTGGTCTACTGCCATATGGGCGAGAGGAGCGCCATGGCGCTGCAGCTGCTGCGCTCGCTGGGCTTCAGGCGTGTGAAGCACCTCAGGGGCGGCATCGATGCATGGGCGCAGGAGGTAGACCCCACGCTGCTAAGGTATTAGCGGCCAGGTTAAAAATGGCGGCTTAACGGGGACCGCGATGGGCTCGCCGCATTTCGTGGAGCTTCCGGAGGAGGCCTTCGTGAAGGAGGCCCTTTCAATCGTGGAGAGGGCCCGGGAGGCCTCCCTCACGCTGAGGTTGCTCGGGAGCCTCGCCGTCTACGTGCACAGCCTGGATATCCCCGCCTGCCTCTCAGCCCTCAGGCGCCTTGGAAGGTTCTCCGAAGGCGCGCCGCTCTTCACGGACCTGGACCTTGCGGCCTACAGCCGGCAGCGAAGGGAGATCGGCAGGCTGCTGGAGGGGTTGGGCTTTAGGCCCGCGGCCATGGTGAACGCGCTCTTCGGGAACAGGCGGCTCATCTATTACCATCCGAAGGGCGCCTATCAGGTGGACGTCTTCATGGATAAGCTCGAGTTCAGCCACGACGTCACCTTGGGCGAGCAGCCTGGCAACGGGAGGCTCGAGCTGGACTACCCCACCATCTCGCTGGCGGACATCGTGCTCGAGAAGCTTCAGATCCACCAAACCAACAGAAAGGACCTAGTGGACCTGGCCATCCTCTTCTTAGGCCACGACGTCAGGAAGGGCCTTGAGAGGGATGCCATCGATGGAGCGTATGTAGCTAGGGTGCTGGCCGATGACTGGGGGTTTTGGTACGATGCGGTGAACAACTTGGCCAAGGTGAGGGCCCTAGTGCGCGAATGCCAGGGCCTGGGCAAGCTGGACGAAGCCGCTGCGAAGAGCATAGAAGATCGCCTCGAGCGCTTGAAGGCCCTGATAGATGAGGAGCCGAAGACCAAAAGATGGATGAAGAGGGCTCAGGCCGGCACCAGCAAGCCCTGGTACAGGCCGGTGGAGGAGCTCGTAAGATAAAGCCCCTTGGCTCCGAGGCTGGTATCTCCCCCGGCGCATCGCGCCCTAACGATTAAGGGTTCACAAAACGGGCATTCTCCGCTTGGGACAAAGTAGGCATGGATATTTATGCGCCCTGGCACGGGGTGCGGGGCTTGCCGCGGCACAGGATCGGCAGGGATCAGTTTCACTATAAGTGGAGCCGTCAACATAAGCCGGCCGCCTACGTAAGGCCTGGCGATAGGGTTCTGTTCGAGGTGAACGAGGTCACCAGCTGGCAGGTGACGCGCACCAGCACAGCTGAGGCGCTGACCTCGCTCAGCGCGGAGAAGTTCTACCCTCTTGCGGGCCCCGTCTACGTCGAAGGCGCCCGGCCCGGCGATGTCCTTGTGGTCGAGGTGCTGCGTGTAAGCTGCGCCGAATGGGGCTGGTCGGGCATAATACCCGGGTTTGGGCTGCTGGAGGAGTTCAAGGCGCCCTACCTCTATATCTGGGACTTGGGAGAGGGACGCTACGCGCGGTTCGTCAAGGGCATCAGGGTGCCGCTGGCGCCCTTCTGCGGCGTCATGGGCGTGGCGCCCAAGGAAGAGGGGTACTTTGAGGTGATGCCCCCGGGCCTCCATGGCGGCAACATGGACATCAGGCATCTCACGCGGGGCAGCACGCTTTACCTGCCCGTACTCGTCGAGGGCGCCCTCTTCTCGCTGGGTGATGTTCATGCCGCGCAGGGTGATGGCGAGGTCTGCGTCACCGCCATCGAGTGCCCCGGCGAGGCCGAGGTGCGGCTCGACGTGCTTAAGGGCGCGGGCATCAGGGCGCCCAGCTTCAGGGCGCGCTTCAGGCAAGCCAGGGGCGCTCTGTATACGACCGCCGGCATAGGCCCCGACCTCATGGAGGCCGCCAAGCAGGCGGTAAGGGCCATGATACAGGAGCTGATCGAGCGGCTGGGCCTATCCGCTGAGGAGGCCTATGTGCTCTGCAGCGTCGCCGGCGACCTGAGAATACACGAGGTGGTGGACAGGCCCAACTGGGTGGTGGGCTTTTCCCTCCCCGAGCGCCTGCTGATAAGGCGCCCCCTCGAACGCTCTTAAGGCTCCTCGGGCCCTGGCTCCCGTGGCCAGGCTTGTTCTGACCTCCAGGCTGGCGGCCAGCCCTCAGGAAGCATTCGAGCTGCTGGCGAAGCCCCGCAACCTTCCCCTCCTGCTCCCGCGCGAGCTTCGCGCCAGGCTGCTCGACGCGCCGCCAAGGCTTGAGGAGGGGGCGGAGCTGGGGCTCCGCCTCAGGTTACTGGGCCAGGACTTCCTTTGGCGCTTAAGGGTCATCGCCCTGAGGCCGCCTGAGGAGATGGTCCTCGAGGCCATCGAGGCCCCCTTCGTGCGCTGGAGGCACAGCATTCAACTACAGCCCTCCCCCCAGGGCCTGGTTTTGAGGGATGTCGTGGAGTTCAGCAGCATACTGGGCCCCTTGGCGGATGGCGCGGCGCGCCGCGCCATCGGCGCCCTCCTGCGCTTCAGAAATGAGCAGCTGGCCAGCCTCGCGCTGACGGGCAGGCCAAGGGCCGGCCTAGAATACAGGGATCCCCTGCGCCTGTCGCTGGCGGAGGGCCTTGGCCTTTGCCTTGGCGCCGGAGCTGGAGCCCTTTTGCTGCTCTGGCCGGCGCCGGGCCTGTCCCTTCTCCCCCAGCTGCTAGCTGGGCTGTTCGCCTGGGCCCTGCTCTGGTTCTTCACCCATGACTTGGCCCATGTGCTGGCCGGCTGGGCGGTCGGCGTCCGGTTCTCGTACTTCTACCTTGGCCTCTCCAACCTGGTGAGGGCGCTAAGGCTAAGGCCTGCTTACAGGCTCCTCTTCCCCGCCCTGGGCGTGAAGGTGGATAAGAGCAGGAGCCGTGCCTCCGGGCGAGGCCTCTTCGCCATGTATCTGGCGGGCCCCTTGGCCACCATCGCACTGCCCTTTCTGGCCCCCGCCAGGCTATTGGCGGCCCAGCCCTCGAGCTTGCCCGGCCAGCTCCTGCTTATGCTCTCGCTGGCCAATGTGGCCCAGGAGCTGCTGCTCAGCCCCAAGCATGGCTGCATAGCTAAGGCCCTGCGCGCGTTGAGGGCCTAGCGCTGCGCCTCCGAGATGCGGCCAGCGCGGCGAAGAGCGCCAGCCCAACGAGGAACCAGAGCGCTCCTATGAGGCGCCCCAGCTCATGCGTGCCGACCAGCGCTATCCAAGTCAGCAGGCTTGAAGCGAAGCCGAAGAGGGGTATGACCGATATCTTGGCCCCTCGCCAGGAGATGTTCAGGGGCATCCTCCAGCCCGCGTTGGAAGGATCCTTCCTTCTGAGCGAAAGTGCCGCCAGGTTCACGTACATATACGCCACGAGCGCCCCGAAGTTATACAGCGAGGCCACGAGCGAAATCAGCTCCACGCCGCCTAGATATGAATAGGCCAGCAGCAGCAGCGAGCTCACCGCCGAGAAGAGCGCGATGGTTAGGTAGGGCGTTCGAAAACGGATGCTCACGGCCGATAGCCTAGAGGGCAGAAGGTGGGCCCTGGCCATGGCGAAGCTCACCCTGGAGACGCCCACGACGCCCGCATTGGCCGAGATGGAGGAGATCATGCAGCCCATGAAGGCCACCCAGACGGAAAAATAGGGGCCCACTCCGGGCAGCGCCTGCGCGACCGAGGCCAGGGGATCTTGGGAGCGGCGGGCGACCTCCTGCCACGGCAGCAGGCTCACCGCCAAGAAGGAGAAGAGCGTCGCGCCCACGATCACCGCCACGATGCACCACTTGCTCGCGGCGGGTATCACCCTCGAGGGCTCCTTTGTTTCCTCGGCCGCCTGCGATATGGATTCGATGCCTATGTAAGAGGCCATGGCCAGCGTGACGCCGTAGATGAAGGAGCCCCAGCCATTCTGGCCGAAGCTTCCGCTGAGCAGGCTGTTGCTCACCTCGGAGAGCCAGCGCGAGGCCGCCCCGCTCAGCAGGGCATAGGGCAGGCCCACGAGCGCGAAGATGCCCAGCGTGGCCAGGTCGAGCATGACGACGATTTCGTTATACCTGGACGAGTATCTGATGCCGAAGACGTTGAGCAGGGCCAGCATGAGCGTGTGTGCCACCGCGGCGAGCCCGTAGTAGGGCGACCTGAAGAGCAGGTCGCTGCCCAAGAACCTCTGCACCAGGAAGCCCAGGTACCCCACCGTGGCCAGGGAAAAGAGCGCTATATCGATGGTGTAGTCCAGCATGAGTCCCCAGCCGACGAGGAACCCATGAAGGGGGCCAAAGGCCCTCTGCGCATAGTACTGCCCTCCCCCTGCGATGGGATACCTGCTGGCCAGCTCGGCGTAGCAGAGCCCCGTGCTAACGTAGGTCACCGCGGCGATGAGCAGCGCCAGGGGCGCCGCCTGGGCCGCATAGAGGGCCAGCACGCCCAGGGCGATGTAAATATCCGCGCCCACGTCCGCATAGCCCATGGAGAAGGAACCCCATGCCCCTATTTCCCTCCTTAGGCCCACCTCGCCCCCCTGGCCCTGTTTCAACCCCCATCCTCGTCGCCGGCCTAGGGGGGGCCGCTTTAAGGCTTCTCCCGCGGGCCGGGCAAGGGTTTTTAAATGCAGGCGTCGCCCAAGCCGTGATGAGGTCTGCCCTAGCAAGGTCGGCCGCCATCGGCATCATCATCGTGGTGCTCATCGCAGTCATAGGCCTCGCCGTCGCGCTTACCACCATGGCTCCCCCGGCTCCGCCAAAGCCTTCGAGGCTTGTCATAGGCGTGACGGACAAGGTGACGGACATAGACCCGGCCAGTGCCTACGACTTCTTCACGTGGGAGGTGCTCAACAACATCATGGCCGGGCTCGTGCAATACAAGCCGGGTACGGCAGATATCATACCGGGGCTGGCCAGCAACTGGACCGTGAGCCCCGACGGACTCACCTACACCTTCAAGCTGAGGCCGAACCTGAAGTTCTCCGATGGCACGCCGCTCAAGGCCGCGGACGTGATGCGCTCCATCAACAGGGTGATCACCATCAATGCCCCTGGGGGCCCCGGCTGGCTCATCTCTTCCTTCGTCAAGGATGTAACAGCGCCCGACGATAGCACCGTGGTCTTCCACCTGATCAACCCCGTCTCCTACTTCCTTGCCCTCTTGGCCACACCGCCCTACTTCCCCATCCATCCGAGCTACAAGCCCAGCGCCGTGGACTCCGACCAAACCGCCGGGGGAGCGGGCCCCTATAGGATAGTTAAGTGGGTGAGGGACCAGGAGCTGGACCTGACGGCTAACCCCTACTATTGGGGAGGGGCTCCCTCCATTCAAAACGTGACGATCAGGTTCTACAAGGACGCCGCTTCGCTCAGGGCTGCCCTGGAGGCGGGCGAAGTGCATATCGCGTGGAGGACGCTCAACCCCACCGACATCGCGAGCCTGTCCACGAACCCCAACTTTAACGTGATAGGCGTGCCCGGCGCCTTCATACGTTACATCATCTTCAACACCAGGACGCCGCCCCTGAACGATGTTAGGGTTAGGGAGGCCCTGGCGGCGGCCGTGAACAGGACCGACATCGCCCGGCGCGTCTTCCAGGGCACCGTCACGCCGCTCTTCACGCTCGTGCCGATAGGCATGTGGAGCCATGTGGACGTCTTTAAGAGCGCCTACGGCGACGGCAACGTGACGCTGGCGAAGCAGCTGCTGAGCCAGGCCGGCTACAGCGCGACCAATAAGCTCTCCATAGAGCTCTGGTACACGCCCAGCCACTACGGGAGCACGGAGGCCAACCTGGCCCAGGTGCTCAAGGAGCAGTGGGAGAGTACGGGCCTGGTGAGCGTAACGATAAAGAGCGCCGAGTGGAGCGCGTATGTCAACAAAGCCGAACAGGGCGTGATGATGGTCAGCCTCTTCGGCTGGTACCCCGATTATCTTGACCCCGACGACTACCTTAGCCCCTTCCTCGAGGCCGGCTCCAACAGGTGGACGGGCTCAGGCTATAACAACACGCAGGTCAACGCGCTCCTGGCCCAGGCCAGGGCAAAGGTGACGATAGAGGAGAGGACGCCGCTGTATCAGCAGGTCCAGCAGATACTGGCCCAGGAGGCGCCCTTCGTGCCCCTGGTGCAGGGCAAGCTGAGCCTGGTCACGAGCAAGGCCATCGACCCGACAAGCATAGTGCTAGGGCCCGATATGCTCTTCAGGTATTGGCTGGTGCGCTGGGCCTAAGCGCTTTTTATTACCTCTTAAGCCGCAAGGCCTAGGCATGGGTGTCTACCGCTTCTTGGCGGCGAGGCTCCTGCTGGTAGTGCCTACGCTCCTCATTCTGCTGACGGCCGTGTTCATCCTGCTCAGGGCGATCGGCGACCCCATCACGGCCATGGTGGGCATGCGCGTGCCCCCGCAGGTGCTTCAGCAGATGCGGGAGCAGGCGGGCCTAACCGCCCCCCTCTGGCTTCAATACATAAGATATCTGGCCGGCATATTCCGCGGGGACTTCGGCGTGACGATGGCGGTGGACCATCGCCCTGTCCTGGCGGTGATACAGGAAAGGTTCCCGGCCACGCTCGAGCTCACGCTTGGAGCCTTTCTCATGAGCCTGCTGCTCGGGATCGCGCTGGGCTCGCTGGCCGCGTGGAGGGGCAAAAATATGGATTCAGGGGTCAGGCTCTTCGGCATCGTAAGCTATGCTCTCTTCATACCCTGGCTGGGCCTCACGCTGCAGCTCCTCTTCGGAGTATACCTCCGCATCCTTCCTACAGGACTGAGGGCTGATCCTGGCCTCTCGCCCCCCACGCTCACGGGCCTCTACACGCTGGATAGCCTCCTGGCTGGAAGGCCCGATATGCTGCTGAGCGCGCTCAGGCACCTCCTGCTGCCCTCGCTAACGCTGGGCCTGGTCCTCTCGGGCGCCTTTACGAGGCTGGTCAGGAACAACCTGAAGGAGATGCTGGCGCAGGACTTCGCGCTGGCATACAGGGCGAGGGGGGTCGATGGCCTTCGGCTCTGGACACACGCGCTGAAGAATGCCCTGATACCGATAATTACGCTCGCGGGGCTTCAGTTCGCCATCCTGCTCACGGGGGCCATCCTGACGGAGACCACCTTTTCCTGGCCGGGCCTGGGCACCATGATCGTGGAGCGGATACAGTATACGGATTACACGGCGGTGCAGGGGGCCATCGTCTTCTTCGCCATCTTCGTGGTCTTCGTGAACGCCCTCGTGGATGTAATCTACGCGCTGGCCGACCCGAGGGTGAGCTACTGATGCTTCGCCTGCGAGCCTCCAGGCTGCTGCTGAAGCCGTTGGAGCTCCTGCTGCCCAGGGCCACGAGCTATATGTACGTGGGCCTGACCATCATAGCGGCCTTCATCGTGCTCAGCCTGGGGGCGCCGCTCTTCACCCCCTATTCGCCCACCGTCGGCTCCGCCGATACGCTGCTGCCGCCGCTGAGCCCCGGCCACCCGCTCGGCACGGACAACCTGGGTAGGGACCTGCTCGCCAGGCTGCTTTATGGAGGCAGGACGGTGCTGTACATCGTGCTGCTCTCCGTGCTCTTGGCCGTAGCTGCGGGCCTGCCCTTGGGCCTCTTCTCAGGCTACATAGGGGGAGTCCTGGACAGGGCCCTCAACGTAATCATGGACAGCCTCTACGCCTTCCCGAGCCTACTGCTGGCCATCGCCGTGGCTCTCGTCCTCGGCCCCAGCCCCTTCAATACCGCCTTGGCGATAGCCTTCGTCTACGTGCCCACCTACTTCAGGATGGTCAGGGGCCAGGTGCTCTCGCTGAAGGCCCAGCCCTTCATTGAGGCGGCCAGGGCCCTGGGGCTAAGGGTCAGGAGGATCCTGTTCTCGCACCTGGTTCCTAACTTACTGCCCACGCTGGTGGTCATCTTCTCGCTCAGCGCGGCCGATGCCATCCTGACCGAGGCGGGCCTGAGCTTCCTGGGCTATTCCGTGCCCCCTCCCACGCCCGACTGGGGCTATGACCTCTACAGCGGGCGCGAGTTCCTGCAGGCGGGCTACTACTGGATGAGCTTTTTTCCCGGCCTGATGGTCGTGCTGCTCTCCGTGGGCTTCGCGCTCGTGGGCGAGGCCCTGAACGAGAGGTACAGGGTTAGAATATGAGCCCCCTGCTCAGGGTCGAGGACCTTCGAGTTTACTACCTTATGCGCCGCGGGGCCGTGAGGGCCGTGGACGGCGTTAACCTGGAGTTAGGGCGCGGGGAGGCGATGGGCATCGTGGGCGAGAGCGGTTCGGGCAAGACCACTCTAGCGCTCGCCCTCGCGCGGCTCATCAGGGAACCCGCCAGGGTGATGGGCGGCAGGATCCTCTTCGAGGGCCGTGACCTTCTGGCGCTGGAGGAGGAGGAGATGAGGAGGATAAGGGGCCGCAGGCTCGGCTACGTCTTTCAGGATCCCTTCACCTCCCTCGATCCCCTAGAACGGGTGGGCGAGCAGTTGATGGAGGCCATCATGGTCCACGAGAGCGTGGAAGCGCGCGAGGCGAGGGAGAGGGCCCTAAGGCTCTTGGCCGAGGTGGGCCTCACGCCCGACCGCTTATCCTACTATCCCCATCAGCTGAGCGGGGGGCAGAGGCAAAGGGTGGCGATAGCGCTGGCCATAGCGCATTCACCGCCACTCGTGGTGGCCGACGAGCCCACCACGGCCCTCGATGTGTTGGTCCAGGAGAAGGTCATGGACCTGCTGCTGGGCCTCAAGGCCAAGGGGACCTCCCTGCTCCTCATCACCCATGATCTGGCGCTCGCCGCCCAAAGGTGCGATGCGCTCTGCGTGATGTATGCTGGAGAGGTCGCCGAGATGGGCCCTACGAGGCAGGTCATCTCGTCGCCCGGGCATCCCTACACCATGGCCCTGCTGCGCTCCGTGCCCGACCCGTGGGCCGACACCACCCCCCTTGAGCTGCCAGGCCATCCCCCCGACCTCATGAACCCCCCTCTAGGCTGCCGCTTTCATCCGCGCTGCCCCTTCGCCATGGAGGTCTGCAGGCGAAAGCCCCCTCCTGAACTGCGAAAGGATGGCACCGTGGTGCGCTGCTGGCTTCATGCCGGGGAAGCTTAGCATGGGCGAGCTCATAAGGGCTGAGGGCCTGGTGAAGTTCTTTCAGGAGAGCTCGGCGGCCGGCAGGCGCTACGTGAGGGCCGTGGACGGCG